>NZ_JPOL01000002.1:2363946-3672893 GCF_000733945.1 Flavimarina sp. Hel_I_48 | reverse complement strand
ACCAACCGCAATACCCGTTTTGAGAGTTGGTGGTTTATTACAAAACGTAGTTTTCTGGATCAAACGGGCGTACGCTTTGATGCCCACAATGCCTGTTCAGACACTTTTTATATGCTGGAGCATTTTCTACGCGCAGAGAGAATGGCGTATTATCCCTTGGAGATTTATCGCTATTACGATGCCCCTACCTCTTTGACACGGGATAAAAAGGACAAAACCTATATCGCGAGAATGCTCCGCGATTTTAATAAAACCTCTATTGGCTTTTCTGAAATCTTATTGCAGCTCAAAAACGAAAGCGGAACTGTAGACCCACAGCTATGGGACAATTTGACCCATAGAAGGGACTATTTTGTTTTTTACTATATCTCCCTTATGATACGCGGGGATTATTCGAAAAAAGAAATTAGTGACCAACTCGAACTGCTAAAGCAAAAAGAGGCCTATCCCATTAAAAATTTTATAGGCCCTGAATACAATAGTAAAAAATGGAAAGCTTTTAATTTCATTTTCAACCGAAAATCCCTGTTGCTCAATCTTGCCCCGGTGTATAAAAAAATGCAGTCCTAACAAAATATTATTACCAAAGGATGAATCAATAAGCATCCTACACATAGTTAGGCTTTATTCCGTAGTAAATAAAACTTCTATTGCAGTATATTTCTTAGATTTACCTCTTGAATTTTCTAGCACATATTTTTCTTTCAGAAGGTGACGAGCAGGTTAGCATAGGCAATTTTATGGCAGATGCCATTAAAGGATCAAGCTATAAAAAATATGCCCTTCCCCTGCAAAAAGGTATACTACTGCACCGGGCGATAGATACCTATACAGATGCGCATCCTACGGTACGGAAGAGCACAAAACGACTGCACCCTAAATATCACCATTACAGCGGCATTATCGTAGATATACTGTATGATCATTTTCTCGCTAAAAACTGGTCGGTTTACTGTAAAACGCCGCTGGCTGATTACGTGGCGGACTTCTATGCGCTCTTAGAAAAAAATTCGGATAAGCTTACCCCGTCCATTTTGCAAATGATGCCCTATATGATTGCTGATAACTGGCTTTTAAGCTATGCCCATATAGATGGTATTGCCACTGTCTTGCGCAATATGGATCGGCGAACTAAAAACAACAGTGGGATGCGCCATGCGGTGGAAGATCTTCTTGATCATTATATCGCTTTTGAAGCCGAATTTACCAAGTTTTTTTCTGATTTAGAGCGTTTTTCGGCAGAAAGGCTTCGGGAAATTCATCAACAATTTGATATAAAAAATGGTCAATAACTGCCAAAAATCGACTATTTTCAACCGATTTTTAAGCAATAATTCCACTTATTTTACCAAAAACCGCCTTATGAATATAAAAAACTACCTTTCCCTGCTTCTTTTGCTTTTTTCGTTTATACTGCTCACTGCTTGTAAATCCAGCCGGCCGAAAACGCTCTCCAAAATCCCGCAATACGGGCTGCTGGCAGATAAAGCGATAGTGGTTTCCGCGCGTGAAGAAGCTTCAAAAATTGGTATCGAAATATTAAAAAAAGGAGGAAATGCGTTTGATGCGATGATCGCAACAGATATGGCGCTCAACCTTACTTATCCCTTTGCAGGAAGCCTGGGCGGTGGTGGCTTTATGGTATACCGCAAAGCCAACGGCGAGATTGGATCGCTTGATTACCGGGAGAAGGCGCCAATGGCCGCCTCAAAAACAATGTATCAGGATGAAACTGGTGAACCCATAGATTCTTTGAGCCGACAGGGAGGACTCGCAGTGGGCGTTCCCGGTACCATCGCCGGCATGTTTGCCGTACATGAAAAATTGGGATCGCTTCCGCTAAACGAAATCCTTGAACCGGTGATCGCACTGGCGCGAAAAGGTTACGCGGTTACAGAAAATCAATTGGAGCGTTATCAAAATTATGCCGAAACCTTTGATAAGGTCAATGGCAGAGAGACCCTATATTCCATAGGTTTCAGGGAAAGCGATTCCGTACATAAAAAAAGTGGTGACACCATAAAAAACCCACAGTTGGCAGAAACCCTGTCCCGCATCGTCGAAAACGGAAGAGATGAATTCTACCGTGGCGAAACCGCAGAAAAATTTGTGAATTACCTACAGGCAAAAGGTGGAATCATCACCCTTGAGGATCTTGCATCTTACAAGGCCATTTGGCGGGATCCGGTAACTTTTAACTACGACGACCTGAGAATTATCAGCATGCCTCCTCCCAGCAGCGGTGGGGTGGCTTTAGCCCAAATTTTTAAAACCCTTGAAAATTATAAGCTTAAAAAATACGGTCACAATTCTGAAAAGGCCATTCAGGTTATAGTAGAGGCCGAACGCCGAGCCTATGCCGATCGTAGTTTCTTTCTTGGCGATCCTGATTTTAATGCAATTCCCGTGGCTACACTTATTAGCGATGCCTATTTAGAAGATCGAATGGATGATTTTTCATTCAAAAAAGCCACTCCCTCCTCTGAAATTCAACATGGCGAAATTACCGGCTATGAATCTATGGAAACCACTCATTATTCCATAGTAGATCAGCAGGGAAATGCAATCGCGGTAACGACAACCCTTAATGGTGCTTACGGTTCTAAATTATATGTAGACGAACTTGGTTTCTTTCTCAATAATGAAATGGACGATTTTAGCGCCAAGCCAGGCTATCCTAATATGTTTGGACTTATTGGTGCAGAAGCAAACAGTATCGAACCGCAAAAACGCATGTTGAGTTCTATGACGCCCACAATTGTTGAAAAAGAGGGCAAACTCTGGATGAGCGTAGGAACTCCGGGCGGGTCTACCATTATTACCTCGGTGCTGCAAACCATTTTAAACGTAAACAACTTCAATATGACCATGCAGGAAGCAGTAGATGCGCCCCGTTTTCACCACCAGTGGATGCCCGATGTGGTTGTGTTTGAACCCAATGCTTTTAGTGCACAGCTTTTAAAAAGCCTGGAAGAAAAAGGGTATCACACCGAGCAAGAAAACTCCGTTATCCTGGGAAAAGTAGATGGTATACGGGTATTACCTAGCGGAACGCTGGAAGGTGGCGCAGACCGCCGTGGTGATGATACTGCGGTAGGTTTTTAATTTATAGAAAAACAATTCCCTTGAACCCTATTGACAAAGTACAAGGAAATTGAAATTTATAATGTTTTATTTATTTGACGTCACGATATTTCTCAAACCAGGTCAGAATACTCACAGTTTTGGCTATGAGATTACTGGGCCTGTTGGCAATTCCGTGAGAAGCACCCGGAATGCGTAATAAAGCACTTTCCACACCTTCAATTTTTAAGGCTGCATAAAACTGTTCCGCTTCTGCGGTGGGCGTTCGGTAATCTTCTTCGCCACTAATCAGCATGGTGGGCGTAGTCACATTGCCCACATAAGAAAGTGGGGAACGTTTTAGATAGGCTTCGGGATTTTCCCAGGGTTTATCGCCAAACCAGTATTTATAGAAAAATGCGGGATTATCTGCATAAAGTACAAAACTGTACCAGTTGATTACCGGTTTTGCGACTACCGCCGCTTTAAAGCGGTCGGTTTTGCCCACAATCCATGCAGTGAGCACGCCCCCACCGGAACCGCCGGTAACAAAAAGATTGTTTTCATCCACATAACCTTTCTTCAACACTTCATCCACGCCAGACATCAAGTCATCGTAATCATGGTTGGGATAATCATGATGAATCAGGTTGCCAAATTCCTGGCCATAGCTGGTACTTCCCCGGGGATTAGAGTACAGTACAACATAACCAGCTGCGGCATACAATTGAATTTCTGCTGAAAATACCGAACCGTAGCTGGCAAAAGGACCTCCATGAATTTCAAGGATAAAGGGATATTTTTTATTGGGATCAAAATTGGGCGGCGTCACCACCCACCCCTGGATTTCACGCCCGTCATAAGAAGATTTCCACGTCAGCTCTTCCACATTTCCAACAGTTTTAAAGGAAAATAAATCCTCATTGAGCGCGGTAAGCCGTTCCACATTTCCATTGTCCCAGACCGCCAGATCTGCCGGATGCGCTGTCCCTCCCAGCGTAAAGGCAAAAGTATGCTCACCAGAAACCGAGTAGGACGCTGCCGTGTAGGGCCGCCCCAGCGAAAGTCCGCCCAGGTTATCGGTTATCGTTCTTATTTTTCCGGTAAGGGCAACGTGTCCTATTTTTGTATCGCCACGTTCATCATATTGAAAATAAACACCTTTGCCATTATCCTCCCATTGCGGGTTTGTGATGTCCCTATCCAAAGCATTGGTCAGTACTTCAGGTGATGAACCATCAGTGTTCATGACATACATTTTAGTCACCGTATAGCCCTGATAGGTATCGTCATAACCGGTATAGGCAATCTTGTCTCCTTTTGGCGAAAGTACTGGGTCGCTGTCTGGACCTTTTCGGTCTGTAAGCGCGGTTATTTTTTCATCGGAAAGCGTTAAACTGTAGATTTCTGAATTGTTGGGTTCCAGCTCCTGATCTTCATGCAGGTTCGCAGAGAAATAGAGTTTCTTGCCGTCTTTTGACCAAATGGGACTTCCATAATCATGCTTGTCATGGGTAAGTTGGTGCGGCGTTCCCCCGTCCAGGGAAATTATAAAAAGTTGGTCGTTTCCACTTTTAAGGTAGCCGGCTCCGTCTGCACGGTAATTGAGGTCATCTATGTATTTTGGCGGACTGTTCCACTGAGCGCCCTCCGGTTTTGCGGGCAGGTTTATGATGGATTTATGCTCGCTGGGCACAAACATAGTAAAGGCGAGCTGGCGATCGTCCCAGGACCAGGAAATATTCCCGGGCGACTCTGGCGTATTCGTGAGGGCGTTAATCTGCTTGGTTTCTGGCCACATGAGGTATAACTTCATCTTGTCATCTCCCATTGTGGATTTAAAAACGATCATTTTCCCATCATGCGACCAGCGTGGCGCAAAATCGGTTTGATTTCCGGTGGTTAAAGGTCGGTTTTGCGAACCATCTTTATTTATGATCCATAAATTGGAAAGATTTTTATCGGTCATGATATCCTTAAAATTCCGCACATAAATGATCTTCTCTCCATCTGGCGAAATCTGAGGATCAGAAACAAATTCCATATCAAAAATATCGATAGGTTCCAGGTTGGTTTTCACCTGGCCATAAAAGTGATCTGGTAAAGTGATTAAGAGAAAAAACAGGGGAAAGAGTTTAATTCTTTTCATGTGGCTGAAATTTGGTTATTCTTTAAAAATAGCAAAATAAAAGCAACGTCAACCATTTTATTGGTTTAGAGATCAAACGTGACCTATGCTAAATTGTAATCCTTTTTTGTACATTTCCCCAATAAAAAGCAGCCATTGTCTGAGTATTCCATAAAGCGCTATCAACCAGAAGTGAAAATCTTATGGGATGACTTTATCGCTTCCGCGAAAAACAAAACCTTTTTGTTCTACCGGGACTTTATGGACTATCACGCGGAACGCTTTACAGACTACAGCCTGCTGCTTTATAAAAAGGGGCAATTGATCGCTGTGCTTCCCGCCCATGCCGAAGGAAAAATCTTGCATTCTCATCAGGGATTGACTTACGGCGGACTCCTTTTAGCCAAAAAACTTAAGTTTAAGGATGTTTTTGAGGCTTTTAAGCAATTGTTGTTATTTGTGGAAAAGCAGGGTTTTGAATTTTTGGAAATCAAAAATATTCCTTCCTTTTACAACCTACTGCCGGCAGAAGAAATGGAATATCTCGCTTTTTTGGTAAAAGCTGAAATAAACCGCGTGGATATTGCATCGGTAATCAATTTAGAAAATAAGCTTACCATTCAGAAAAACCGACTGGAAGGTGTCAAAAAAGCTGAAAAACAGGCTCTAAAAGTCATAAAAACAACCGATTTTACCTCCTTTTGGACAGATATTCTGATACCCAATTTAGCCAGAACCCACAACGCTAAACCCGTTCACAGCCTTGAAGAAATTACGCTGCTCCAGCAGCGTTTCCCAGATCATATTCATCAGTACAATGTCTTCAATGCAAAGGGAAAGATCGTAGCCGGGACCACAATTTTTGAAACTGAGCATGTAGCACATGTTCAGTATATTTCAGGAGATGAAAATAAACAGCAACTGGGAAGCCTTGACTTTTTATTCCATTATTTGATTACAGTTGGTTTTAAGGATAAACGGTATTTTGATTTTGGGACTTCAAATGAAAATCAGGGAAAAAACCTCAATGCCGGGCTACAATACTGGAAAGAAAGTTTTGGTGCGCGGTCGTTTGCCCACAAAAGCTTTCGCATAGCAACAGCGCAGCATGTGTTACTAGATTCGGTTCTTATATGATAAAGCACCTGAGACAGTTCATAGGAGGCAATGTTTTACTAAAGATCACCTCCTTTAACGCCATCGCTATTGGTGTGCGCATTGTCGCAGGACTTATCAGTTCCAAGGTTATCGCGTTTTATCTTGGTGCCCCGGGAATGGCGCTTCTGGGTGATTTGCGCAATTTTATGACTTCCGTACAAGGAGTGAGCACTCTGGGAATTTACAATGGTGTTGTAAAATACACCTCACAATATAAACGGAAGCCGCAGCTGCTGGGCAAAGTGCTCACTACGTCTTTTTTATTAGGGGGCATCGCAACAATATTGACAGCATTGGTGCTTTTTTTTGGGGCTTCTTATTGGAATACATTTCTATTTGGTACAGACAATAATTTTACCTTTATTTTCGAGATACTGGGACTAGCGCTTCCTTTTTATGGTCTAAATGCGCTGCTCGTTGCAGTAATTAACGGTTTTGGAAAATTCAAGTGGATAATCCTGATCAATGCCACCACAAATATTCTTGGGCTTATCATAACCGTCTTTTTAATTTACACCCGCAATATAGAAGGTGCTTTTATCGCCGTGGTCACCATTCCATCTGTCGCACTGCTTATTACGGCTATCGCACTGCTTAAAAAAAGGCACTTTTTACGGTTTTTCAAATTTGCCAATTTTGAAATAGCGTTCGCTAAAAAATTAGCGTCCTACACCGGGATGGCGCTTTTTTCCGCAATGAGTACACCGCTGATTTTTATAGCTATAAGGCAACATATCATCAATGTTGACGGTCTAACCCATGCGGGTTATTGGGATGCAATGTTGCGTTTGTCTGATTATTACCTGATGTTTGTAACCACGATCCTTACCCTTTATATATTGCCTAAACTGGCTGAAACCCATACTGTAAAAGGCTTTAGAAGGGAAATATTCAACTTTTACAAGACGATATTACCGCTTTTTGGTTTGGGCTGTATCTTAGTATTTTTATTAAAAAAGCCATTGATCAACCTGGTTTTTACCGAAGATTTTCTTGCCATGTCCCCTATTTTTGCCTGGCAGCTGGGCGGTGATTTTTTACGGGTGGCTTCTATGGTTCTGGCCTACCAGTTTCTCGCTAAAAATATGTTCTGGACGTTTATAGGGACGCAGGTTTTTTCACTGGCGGTTATCTATTTTAGCTTCGTTTTTTTTATAGAGCGCTATGGCTTTGTGGGCGCGGGAATGGGACACCTTTTTAGCTATTTTATTTACCTCGTCGTTGTACTCATACTATTTAGAAAAGCACTTTTTAGCAACAGGACAGAAGAACTTATCTAATGAAAAAAACCACAAAACAAATTGACTTTTTAGGTCGCTATGGCTACGTAATCCTTAGCGTTATTTTCTTTGTCCTGCTTGCTTTATATAATCAAACGCAAGATTCTATCACGTTTAATAATGGTGAAGGTTTTGATGGTGTAAAATACGTGGATGTTGTAGAACAAATGCGCGCAGGTGAACCAGTCGCGGGTCCGGCGCCGTTTGTATATCGTTTGGCCACGCCCTACCTAACTTCGTTGCTACCCTACTCTATTTTAAATTCCTATTTTATAATAAACAGTTTTTTCGCGCTGATCTCTGGATTGCTCCTTTTTTATTGGCTAAAGAAAACCCTGGGAAAACCTCTCGTCGCCTTCGGGTTTGTAATATATCTGTTTTTGCACTGGCAGGCTTCGCTTCGTTTTACCGTATTTTATCCCGCGGACTGCGATCCGCTGGCAATTATTTTTGTGATGCTTGGACTTATTCTGTTACAAAAACTCAATGAGCATTTCACATGGAAAAAAGTCATGTTGCTTTCCGCGCTTATCTTTATTGGCGTTTTTCAGCGGGAATTTATACTTTCCATCGCCTTTGGAATTCCATTTCTCGGGAATTGTTTTAAAATTGAAAACGGCCAAATAACGATCAATAAAGCCCTATTTATACGAAATTTAAAGGCTTTTTTACCGGTTTTTATCGTTAGTTTGCTGGGTATCTGGATTACCCATCTTCTGGTAATCACTTTAGAAAACGGTTATGGTTTTATACATGCGATCTACAGGTGGATGCACCAGAAATCTGTTTTTATGCTGCTTGCAGGATTTTTTTACACACTGGGAATACTACTGATTTTTCCATTTTTGTTTCCAAAAAGTGCGGTTTCCGTTTTCAAAAAACACGTGTATTTAGTACCCATTCTGGCAATTGCACTGGCACTGGCCTGGATAAGCGGCGGTGATACAGAGCGTTTTATTTTGTGGTATTGTCCCATTTATTTTCTGGTCATTGGGCAGGTATTGGTAGATAACAAATCGTTTTTTCTTCGGAAACGTGTATGGATCCCCACATTGATCAGCCTCGTACTTACGCTGCGCGTTTTCTGGCAAATACCTCAATATTATCTGGATTATGAAGGCGTTTCCTATCCCTTTTTCGCTGTTTTTGGAGAAGATAATTTCTCTGATATCCTTGCAACACACGCCACAAAATGGGTGACCACTGCCAACTTGATTTTGTATCTTCTCCTGTCCCTTTACTTTGTGTACTGGAGGTTTGTGGATAAAATTAGAAATATGATTCGCTGGCAATAAACGCTCACCTGGCTACTAAATCTTGATAGATTCCCACGCTTTTACATAATCCTGAGCAACCTTCACGTAATCATGATTTTCAGTTATAAATCGCTTAGCATTTTCCGAAATTTTAATCAGCTTTTCAGGATTTTTGAGCATTTTTTTAAGGTTTTCAGTGATATTTTCAACAGTAGGAATGGTATGAATCGCTACACTATTTATAGGAATATTGTAATAGGTACAAAATTCGGTTCCGGCACCGGTAAAGACCACTTTTCCCTTGGCCATCGCTTCCAGCGCATTGTAGCCCTGATCTAAAGCGTACGCCTGATCAAGTACGATGTGGGCGGAATCATATTTCATTATATATTCCTCGTACGGCAAACTTTCGGCGGTTATCATTTCTACTTTTTCGCCAAATTCTGCCTGAATTTTCTGCAGCGCCGCATCAAAAAGATCATTTCCTTTTTTATAATAATTGCTTCGGTTAATACCGTGAAAAATAATGATTTTCCCATTAATTTCCGGAAAAGGAACCGTACCCAATTTATCCAGATTTACTGGATTGGGGATCAGCCCAAAATAATCGGGTAGATTTTCCTCTTTATAGATCGTGTGGTAATCCAGATCGGTCGTAATGAGCAGATCCTTTTGCTCAAAAATCCATTGATGGAAGTGTTTATGCTTTTTAGTCAAATAACGTTCGCTCCACGGGAAATTTTGTTTTCCGCGCAGCGCGTCCATAGGGTGATATGGTAGTTTTTGACGATTTTTTAAGTACAAATAATCATCCCCACAGCCTAAAATCACCAGTTTTGAGGTCATTTTTCGTAGTATTGTGACCAATTTACGTTCTAAAAAATATGGCGTTTTGAAAGGATATTCATTGATAAGCTGGATCACGTCAAACTGCCCCAGTTTTTGTAGACTATATCTGACCCGCAGATACGTTTCCAGATAGGCGATATCGAACTTGAAAAAGCGAAAAAGCAATTGCCGAAACGCATTTGGCAAAAATAGATCCTCTACATATTTTCCGCGGACATTGATATCTACAGGGAATTTTTTAAACGCATCGCCACTGCCCAGCAAGATTACCTCATGCCCGTTCTTTTGCAGTCCTTCCTTGAGCGAATTGTGCAGGTTGCTGTACTCCCCTACCAGCAATATTCTCATATGATTAACCTATTTTTGAAGTCGAAAGATAAAAAACTATGTCACAACCCCGCTATAAAATTGCCATTCTTATAGAAGCGCTCAGCAATGGTGGCGCAGAACGTTCGGCGGGTTTGTTGTCTAAAATAATGGAAGATCTGGGACATGAGGTGTATGTCGTGACGATCACAGATGCGGTCGCGTATCCCTTTTCGGGCGAGTTGGTAAACCTGGGATTGCTAAAAAACAAGCAAAACGATGTATTCAATAAACTCAAACGTTTTACACATTTTAAAGGGTTTCTAGAGCAGAAAGAGGTTGATTTTTTACTGGATTTTCGGTTAAGAAAAAATTATTTTAAGGAATGGCTGCTTGCCAATTTTCTTTATAAAGACCTAAAGGTCATTTATATGGTCAGAAGTTCGCACCTGAATTATTATTTTCCGAAAAACGATGTTCGAACAAGAAAGCTGTTTTCACAGGCATTCAACATCAATTGCGTTTCCCACGGAATAAAAGAAAATATCGAGACCTATTATAAACTCAATAACGTTAGTTTTATAAAGAATCCGGTAGCTTTTGACGAAATAGAACTTCTTGCCAACGAAGAAAGCAACCTTGAGCAGAACTATATTCTCGCCGCGGGAAGGATGAGCCTGGATATCAAACAATTTGATAAACTTATAGCAACATACGCAGCTTCAGATCTTCCACAAAAGGGGATCGCGCTCAAGCTTTTGGGGGAAGGAAAGTACCTTGCCGAATATCAAAAACGTGCCGCGGAGCTACAAATTGCCGAACTTGTACACTTTGAAGGTTTTAAACAAAACCCGTTTCCATATTTTAAAAACGCCCTCTTTACGGTACTTTGCAGCAAGTTTGAAGGTTCGCCACGCGTATTGCTTGAAAGTCTTGCCTGCGGTACGCCCGTTGTTGCGATGGACTGTCCCACGGGGCCGGCAGAAATTGTTCAGCAGCATAAAAACGGAATACTATTGCCCGAAAATGACTTTGCAGCGCTCAAAAACGCACTGAATTTTTTTACGGAAAATTACGAACTTAGAACACGTTGCGCGCGCTATGCAAAAGCGAGTATACAGGATCATGGTTTGCAGGAAGTGGGCAAAGCCTGGGAAAAACTATTAAATTCAGCTTCATGACACCTCACAAAATAAAAATACCAAAAATCGAAGACCGTCGCGGAAATCTTGCCGTTATTGAAAAAGACGTGATCCCTTTTGTCTCAAAACGGGTGTATTATCTTTTTGATGTTCCCAGCGGCGCCAGCCGTGGCGGGCATGCCCATAAAAACCTCTATCAGTTTCTGATCCCGCTTAGCGGCAGTTTTGACGTGGTTCTTGATGACGGTAAAATGAAAAATACTTTTACCCTAAACCGTCCCGATGAAGGCCTGCTTATCCCGCCGGGATACTGGCGCGAACTGGAGAATTTTTCTTCCGCGGGCATCTGCCTGGTATTGGCTTCCGAAGAATTTGATGAAGATGATTATATTAGAGAATATAATGATTATGTGGATTATAAAAGTAGTTAGTGGCGTTCGCAACCACCCCTCTTTCCCCAAAGCGGAAATTTTCCCCTCCTTTTAAAGGAAGGGAGCTTTATGTTTCTTACTTAAAATTTAAGTAGGAACAAAACTTTTATCCAAAACTAAAAACTCCTTCCCTTAGCAAGGAAGGTGGGAGAGCATGGCGTTCAGAAGGGTTCAAACGTGGATTTGTATTACAACCCAAAATTCTAATCAAAACTCGTAATCCGTTTACCGCTTTTCAATATTAAACCCTTCACAAAACGTAGAACAATCACAACAAATTTAGGCGCGTTTAAAAGTTGGCGTTGCTTTGTGTTCAATAAAGAGGTATCTATTGTAGCACGCATTTCGCGGAAAAGATCTGGCCGGTTTTCAATTTTATAGAAAATCGCCAGGAAATAGCGTTTAAGGTTGATGTACTGTTTTAAGCTTAAATGACTTGGGTTTTCGTCCAGATACCGCTGAAACTCTGGAATAATCCGGTCGCTTTTTCGGCTGCGCGTGATCTGATTCACAGATTCCATGATGTAGCGGCAGGTAATTTCTGGTTGGTAGGCAAAACGGTATTTTAAGTTGGCCCGAATGTAGAAATCCACATCTTCAGAATAAGAGATTTTAGGGTCAAATCCACCTATTTCATTTACTATAACCTTCCTGAAAGCAAAACTACTGGGCACGACGAGCGGTTGCTGTATGTTGGCTTCAAAAAAATCAGTGATAATATGGGGTTTTTCGGTCTGTTTTGGCCGATTAATATTCGGTTTTACCACTTTTCCTTTCGGAAAATATTCCTCATAGCCGGTACCATAAAGATGCGCTTCCGTAAAATGCTGACTTAGAAAAATGAGGTTGTTGAGATGTTGTGGCTTCCAGAGATCATCTGCATCTAGCAATGCAATAACTTCACCTGTGGCTTCCCTGATTCCCACATTCCTGGCACTGGAGAGTCCGCTGTTTTCTTGATCGATTATACGCAACCTCGCATCCTGAAAATCTTTCAAAATATGAAGGCTTCCATCTGTGGAACCGTCGTTGACCGCGAGGATTTCAAAGTCAGAAAATGTCTGGTTTAAAACCGATTGTATCGTCTGTTTTAAATATGCCGCTTTATTGAAAATGGGAACAACTACCGAAATTTCAGGCATGGGGCTTTTGTTTTTCTAGAAATTTATGCAAACGATAGACATCAAAAATAAAGAGTGATGGGTTTTTAGAAAGAAGGTTTTTGACCATTTTCTTTTTAAAGATAGCTAGACTTTTAGTAAATAAACCACTTAGCTTCCATTTTCTAAGTCTTAAAGCCACTTTTTGAATGCGATAATGATCTTCGGGAATTTGGCCGTTTTCAGTTAAAAATAGCAGCGATTGCACTGCTTTTTCGGACTTTTCAATGAATTTTTGACCGGTTTCCAGCCCTTCATGAACAACAGGATTGTCAATATGTAAAACGCTGGCCGCCTCCTTTTTCAAATTATGGGTAAAAAGCACATCAAGTCCGTAGCGGTTTTCTTTATACGGATTCACTTTTAAAAAGAGGTTTTTGTTAATTAAAAACCCTTGCGAAATTATACTGATATAAGGATTTTTCAAACGCTGCGCTACGGGTTGCGCTTCTCGCTCCCTACCATATTTGTAACGTAAAATATGATCTTTTGGACTTTGGGAAGTGTAAGTGATTCCGCCATAAACGATGGATGCTTTTTTATGATTTTCGAGATACTTTTTAATAAACTGGGGAGAAGAAGGCATGACATCAGCATCCAGAAAAAGAAGCCATTCTGAAGTTGCGGCTTGTGCGAGCGCATGTCGTGTTGCTGACCGACCTTTATTTCTGGGAGCTTTTAGATATGTTACCTGCGGGATTGTTCCAATTTTACTATTGGCACTTTCCATATTGAGATTAGTAGAATGATCATCCAGAACAATAATCTCATAGGGATGCTGTAGATTTTTTATCTGCTCATTGACCGCATAAACCAGGGGCACCACATTGTAATTAAAGACAGGGATCAGAATAGAAATCACTACGTGGTGGTTTGTTGATGTATAAGCAATTTAAGTCCTACCAAGATATGGAACTGTTCATGACCAGTTGCGCGATGAGCTCATTAAATGGTTTTTTGCACCACTTCAAAAATCTTGCTCCCGTCGCATTTTAATGTTTTTGAGGGAAATTTTAGCAATAGTGCATAATCGTGGGTAGCCATTAAAATGGTATTGCCGTTTTTATTGAGGTCGCGCAGTACGCCCATTACTTCAACCGACGTCTGCGGATCCAGATTTCCGGTAGGTTCATCTGCAAGGATAAGCTCGGGATTATTGAGCAAGGCACGGGCAATTGCCACACGCTGCTGTTCCCCTCCCGAAAGCTGGTACGGAAACTTGAAACCTTTGGTTTTCATATCAACCTTATCAAGTACCGTATCGATGCGCTGTTGCATTTCCTTTTTGTCCTTCCAGCCGGTCGCTTTAAGAACAAATCCCAGATTATCTGCCACATTACGGTCATTGAGCAATTTAAAATCCTGAAATACAACGCCCAACTTTCGTCTTAAAAAAGGGATTTGACGTTCTTTCAATTCGGCGAGATCAAAGTCTACGATGCGCCCCTGCCCTTCCTGAAGTGGAAGATCGCCATACAGGGTTTTCATAAAACTGCTCTTTCCAGAACCTGTTTTTCCTATCAAATAGACAAATTCGCCCTTGTTTATGGTAATGCTCACGTTAGAAAGAATCAGGTTTTCACGCTGAAAAATGGAGGCATTGTTAAGGTGAAGTACTTCCGTCTGGGACATAAAAAACAGGGATTAAAGAAATTCACGTCAAAAATAGCATAAATTTCAGGAGCCTGATCCCTTCTTTATGGTTTTCCGCTTTTGGCGAAAGAAAGTGTACATTCTAAAAATAAAAACAAAAGCAAAAACAAGCACCGCACCAAAGAACGGAACGGCAAACCGGCTATTGTTCCCATAAGTAACGAGCGCCTGCGCCACAGAAGCAAGTACCACACTTATGGCAATGAGAAAAAGGGGATCAAAAAAATGCGCTTTTTGCTTAAAAACCTTGTAAATAAGTAGTAAAAAACCACACAAAAGGCAAATATGCGCGAGAACCACACCTTTGCGCTGCAGCGACCAAAAATTATCAAAAGCGGTCCGCCAGTTGCTATTTCTGAAGTTTTCTGGAACCATATAAAAGGAACTGCGCCAAAACAGCACCCAGGAACGCGCGGATAATTTTAGATAATCTATAGGATGTTCTTTGATCAGGTTCCGGGAAATACTTGCGAGTTCTGCCGATAGCTGCGGTAAATCCTTGCCCGTCTTCTCCTCAAGTTCTGGAAGCGCCCGCCAAATGGCCATCGCTGCATCTTCCTCGTTTGCTAACATGGTATCGCGGTGCGCCACATAAATATCCCTGATCAGCCGGTGCTCATCTGGCGCTTTTTCAAAAAATGGCATTGTGGCCTGGGAGAGGTTTATTCCATAATAAGAAGTCACCACAAAAGCGCCCGTATTTTTATAATTGAGGCTGCTCCAACTCAGGAAACAGAGCATTGTAGGCAATAAGATTACCGTGGCGTGTAGTACAGAAAATTTCCATCGGGTTAAAATGTAGCGAAGAAATACTGTTCCTGAAATAACCAGTGAAAAATAAAGAAAGAATGGACGAGTCAGAAACAACGCCGCCAAGGATAAACTTAAATAAATTGAACCTTTTAGGCTAAAAATTCCTTTATAAAACTCAAAACGAATATAGAGCCATACTACGCAGGTGAAAAGAAATAAACTCAGCGTTTCACTAAGAATGGAAAATTCAAAGAAAATGATATTAAGAAAAGAAGTAAAAACGACTCCCGCAGCTAAACCAACCTTTAAATTAGAGGTTATCCTGCTCGTGGAATCAAACACAAAATAAGAAGATAAAAGTCCGAAAATACATTGTATCAGAACGACCAGGTGCAGGTTTAGCCCACTTAATACGATGATCAAAGGATACATAGGCGTGCGCTCCCCATTGTAACCTATAAGCGCTCCATCAATAATTTTTTGTGCAAGTAAGGTATAGGTTTCCGTGTCATTAAAAATAGAAACAGACCAGGTGTAGGCAAACCAACTGGCTATTCGACACAATATCCCCAAGCCTAAAAGAATAAAAATCGCCTGTTTTCTAGTCATTAAATCCCATTTTACAGAGGCATATGCATTGAGCCGTCCAAAATACAATTAAAAAGTTCAAAGCTACATCCTGTATATCACTTCCAACAAAGAAAACGCGATAGAGAACATCATTTCTAACGTCTCTTTACATTGATAACTATTCTCATACAAAACCAATCTTCATCTTAACATAATTATCGCACTTTTGTAGCGTTATAGCAATCAAAAAGCCACTAACTTTGGGCCGTTTATATTGCAATACTGACAAAACAACCGCAAATATTATTCTATGATTTATAGATTTCTCACGTTTTCCCTATTTATACTCCTAAGCGTGGAGCCACTGAGCGCCCAGCAATCGGCCGCTTTTACTAACGACCTGGTACAGTATAACAAGGCGCTTACGCTATACAGCAACCAGCAATACCTGCCGGCACAGGCACTTTTTGAACAAGTTAAGGAACAAGCAACAGATGCAACCGTAAAAGCAGACTGTGCATACTATATTGCAAATGCGGCGGTACGTTTGAATCAACAAGGTGCAGATCAGCTTATGCAGCACTTTGTTGAGGATTATCCTACAAGCACCAAGCGCAATTCAGCTTTTAAAGATGTTGCCGATTACTATTTTGAAAATGGGAATTACGGCAAAGCCAAAAAGTGGTACGAGCAGACCCAGGTAGGCAATTTGAGTGGTAAAGAGCAGGAACGCTACAACTTTAATATGGGGTATGTACATTTTAAAACCCGCCAGCCAGAAGAAGCACTTGCCTACTTTGCCCGTGTGCACGATTCTGAAAAATATGGCCCGCGCGCAAAATATTACGAAGGTTTTATTGCTTATGGCAACGACGATTATGATCAGGCAAAAGAGCTTTTTGAAGAAGTAGAAGCTGAAGAGGGCGAGCAGGAAGAACTTTCCTACTTTAAGTCAGACCTTGCTTTTAAATCGGGCAACTTTCAGGAAGCCATTACCCAGGCGAAAGAAAAACTTGCCACGGCAGATCGCCGCGAAGTTTCAGAACTGAACAAAATCATTGGTGAAAGTTATTTCAACCTTGAACAATATGCCGAAGCGCTTCCCTACCTTAAAGAATATAAAGGAGATCGCGGTAAATGGACCAATACCGACTATTATCAGCTAGGATATACCTATTACAAGCAAGGAGAATTTGAACAGGCCATCAGCGAATTTAATAAAATTGTGGATGGAAAGAACAGTGTGGCTCAAAATGCATACTACCATTTGGCCGACGCGTACTTGAAAACTGGTCGCAAACAAGAAGCTTTAAATGCCTTTAGGAATGCTTCAGAGATGGATTTTGATGCTAAAATCAAAGAAGACAGCTATTATAATTATGCCAAGTTGAGCTATGAAATCGGTAATGCCTATGAGGCACCACCAAAAGTTATTACCAGCTTTCTCGCCACATATCAGGATGCACCGCAAAAGCAGGAAATGGAATCCCTTCTGATAGACAGTTACCTGACTTCTAAAAATTATGAGGCGGCCATGGGCCTCTTTGAAAGCAGCGCAGACTTTAAAGATCCTGCCGCTTTTCAACAAGTTGCTTTTTATTACGGTATTGATCAGTACAATGCCGGTAAATATGATGATGCCGTGGTAAGCTTTACAAAAGCACTAAAATATCCCGAAAATGCCGAATTGAACTCAAAAGCGCTCTATTGGAAAGCAGAAAGTGAATACAATGTAAACCGTATTGACGCGGCCATTGCAACCTTCAATCAATTTGAAGCCAGCAGTGCTGCCCGTAGCCTACCAGAATATGAAAACCTTCCCTATAATTTAGGTTACGCCTATTTCAAAAAAAGAAATTATAGTGAAGCAGCCCGGTACTTTGATCGCTATGCAAAGTCTGGGATTGCTGACGAGGTACGCAAAGGTGACGCATACATGCGCCTGGGCGACAGTTACTTTATAGATAGCAAATACTGGCCAGCGATGGAAGCATACAATGCTGCTCTTGAAATCCCTGGTGCAGAGCGGGACTATGCCGCTTTTCAAAAAGCCATCAGTTATGGTTTTGTGGATCGCAAGAACGATAAAATTGAGGGATTGCGTGATTTTACCTCGCGTTTCCCAGCATCAAGTTATCGTGATGATGCCCTTTATGAACTGGGAAATACCTATGTTTCCCTACAAAAGAATCAGGAAGGGATTGATGCCTATGATAAATTGGTCGCAGAGATTCCGCAGAGCAAGTTTGTTTCAAAAGCATTACTTAAAAAAGCCCTTATTTATGATAATACCAGCCGTAGCGATGAGGCGCTTAATATCTTTAAAAAGGTTGCCACAGATTTTCCCGGTACGCCAGAAGGGGTGCAAGCGGTTGCTTCTGCCAAGTTAATCTATATTGACTTGGGTCAGGTGGATGAATTTGGCCGCTGGGCAAATACGCTAAACTATATTTCTGTAGAAGATTCAGAGTTGGATGATGCCGCTTTCGCTTCCGCGGAAAAGCAGTTTGTGGAAAACAAAGGTGACAATGCCCGTGCGCAGTTTGAAGAATACCTGCAACAATATCCTACTGGACAACGTGCCCTGGAGGCTCATTTTTATCTGGGTCAACTCTATTTTTCAGAAAACCAGTTTGAAAAGACCATTCCACATTACAAGTTTGTACTTGCTAAAGAGCGCAGCGAGTTTACAGAGCAGGCACTTGCCCGTCTGGGACAAGTTTATCTGAGCGAAAAAAATTATACCGCTGCCATTCCTGTCCTGAGCCGTTTAGAAAAAGAGTCTGACATTGCGCAGAACACCATTTTTGCACAGAGCAACCTGATGAAATCCTATTCCGAAGGAAAGCAATATGATAAAGCGGTGGCGTATGCGGAAAAAGTACTGGCGAATTCCAAGATCGACAACAACGTTAAAAGTGATGCGCAGGTGATTATCGCCCGCAGCGCCATGCAAACCGGAAATGAACCCCGAGCAAAAGAAGCCTACGCGCAAGTACAAAAAATCGCCACCGGCGAACTGGGAGCGGAAGCACTTTATTACGATGCGTATTTTAAAAACAAAGAAAACGATTTTAAAGGATCTAACGACGCGGTACAAAAGCTTGCTAAAGATTACAGCGGTTATAAAGTTTATGGCGGAAAAGGACTTTTACTTATGGCCAAAAACTTTTACGCCCTCAAAGACGCGTATCAGGCCACGTACATCCTTGATAACGTGATCAGCAACTTTAGTGACTATCCAGAACTTGTTGCCGCCGCAAGAGCAGAACAGGTCAAAATCAAAGCAGCCGAATCAAAAACCAATGCTTCCGTACAGGAAAACTAGAAATACGAAGCTGTTTTCGACCTTAAAAGGTCAAAAAACTGCCCCAAATACTAGTTTTTAGCGCATTATAATGATAATTATCCAAACCAATTCCATGATTATAAATTTGAAGCCTTTATATATTTCCGCAGCCACCCTACTCCTTTTCACCCTGCCCGGTTTTGCGCAGGACAAGGACAATCTGGGCACAGAAGTGGTTAATGTTGTAAAACCTTACACTCCAGAAATAGGCGATGCATTCAAGGTCAAAGCCACTCCACAATTAAGCGATTCTGTAAATACCGCAAAGAAGAAAGTCACTTACGGAATCTTTTCAGTACCGGTAGCCTCTACGTTTACTCCTGCAAAAGGCCGTGCGGAAGAGATCGAAAAAATAAAGCCGCCTAAATTGTATGATAATTACGCCACGCTGGGCTTTGGCACCTATCAAAGCGCGCTGGCCGAATTTTATACCAACTTTGAGATAGACCGTGATCGCAATTTTGGCATTTACCTTAATCACAATTCGTCACAGGGAGGTATTGAAGATGTATTGCTTGATGATAAATTTTATGATACGAACCTTAACTTCAACTACACTTCACGTGATCGTTATGTAAACTGGATCACAGATCTGGAGCTTGAACATCAACTTTACAACTGGTACGGTATTGATGAACTAACCCGCCTGGCAACGCCACAACTTATCAATGGTATTGATCCCACCCACAGTTTTTACGGCGCCGGGCTTACCACTACGGTAGATGTGCAGGAATCCTTTTTTGACGGTGCCACGGCAACGGTACGTTACTTTGGCGATAGCGAAAATTCTTCTGAAATACGCGCTATCATAGAACCCAAAATAGAGTTCCCGATTACTGATGAGAAGATAAACCTGAATTTTAAAGCAGATTATGTAAACGGAAGCTTTGACCGTAACTACAACAATTCTCAGGAAATAAACTACAGTCACCTGCTTGTTTCAGGTTCGCCATCCTTGCAAATATTACGGGATAACCTCACTTTAGATATGGGCGTTACCGTAGCGGTAGATCTCGATACAGAAAATAGTGATACCGACTTTTATTTCTATCCTCAAGTTTCGGCATCGTATCGCCTCGCAGATGAATATTTCACACCCTATGCCGGTGTAGAAGGTGGGCTCAAGCAAAACAGTTACCGTGACTTTGTACAGCAAAATCCATTCGTATCGCCTACTTTACAGAATATGGCGCCTACAGATGAAAAATACACTGCCTATTTAGGGGTAAAAGGTAAACTCTCCAATGCCCTTAGCTATAACCTACGTGGTAGTTACGGTGCTCAGGATAATGAAGCCTTTTTCCTGAACAACCCGCGCTATGAAGACGGTGCCGGAAATCTAGGGAATCAGGATTATCAATACGGAAATTCCTATGGGGTAATTTTTGCCAATGCACGCACCACTTCTTTTTTTGGGGAAATCAATGCCGATGTGAACAGCAACTTTAAGCTACGTCTGAATGCCGAATATTTCTCTTACGACACAGATGGCATCGCCGAAGCATGGAACAGACCAGACTACAAAGCATCCCTTTTTGGTGACTACCAGATTTCGGAACAGTGGTATGCGGGAACAACATTGTTTTTAATGGGCGAGCGTAAAGATCAAACAGCCATTACCGGTCCATTTATAAGTCCTAATGCAACCACGGTCACGTTAGACAGCTACTTTGATGCAAACGCCCATCTGGGTTACCGCTTTAATGAGCAACTATCGGTTTTTGCCAGGGTGAATAACATTCTTGATAATTCTTATGAAAAATGGCTAAACACACCCGTACAGGGCTTCCAGGCACTGCTGGGCGCTACTTATAAATTTGACTGGTAATCCTCCCTTGCGCATTCCTCTCCCTGCGCTCGTAGGATGCGAGTCCTAAGGAGGGGAGATTCCAACTGAAGAAATCTCATAATAGTAGCTCCTCCCCTTTGGGGAGGTTGGGTGGGGAACTTTTTCGTACTTTCACAAAAACAATTCAACTTATGAAATACCTCTACCTAGCGCTATTTAGCCTTTTGATTATTTCCTGTAACCAAAAAGAAAAACAAGAAGCTGATTTAATTCTCACCAATGCCACGGTATACACCGTGAATTCCAAATTCTCAAAAGCGGAAGCTTTTGCCGTCAAGGACGGGAAGTTTATTGCCGTGGGAACTTCTAAGGAAATTAATGAAACCTATACTGCCGGGGAAAACATAGATGGTAAAGGCCAAATGATTTATCCGGGCCTTATAGATGCCCACTGTCATTTTTATCGCTTTGGAACCAGTTTACAGTCCGTTGACCTGGTAGGAACTCAAAGTTATGATGACGTCATTGACCGAGTTGTTGCGTTTCAAAAAGAAAAACCAGCCGATTTTATTTACGGCCGCGGATGGGACCAGAACGACTGGATAGAAAAAAACTTTCCGACGAAGGAAAAACTGGATTCCATATTCCCAGATATTCCCGTGGTGCTGCAACGCATAGACGGTCACGCGTATTTAGTCAATCAAAAAGCGCTGAATATGGCAAAAATCGACTCAAAAACCAGCGTAAATGGGGGTGAAATCGTCAAAATTGACAATAAGATATCAGGTGTTCTCATTGACAGCCCCATGGGACTGATTGATGCGATAATGCCAAAAATGAGTCGGGAAAAGCAAATCCAGGCCTTACTGGATGCTCAGGAGTATTGTTTTAATTATGGGCTCACGACCGTGGACGATGCGGGAATCTCCCGGGAAACCATAGAACTTATGGATAGTCTGCAAAAAACAGATGCACTAAAAATGCGTATTTATGCTATGGTGAGCAATACACCAGAAGATCGCGACTTTTACCTTAAAAATGGCATTTATAAAACGGAAAAACTTAATGTTCGCTCCGTAAAAGTTTATGGCGATGGCGCTTTGGGATCACGTGGTGCTGCCCTGCGCGAACCTTATTCCGATAGGGAAAATCATCTAGGTGCCATGGTCACTCCAGTAGATAGCATTTACGATCTCGCCCAGAAAATAGCAGAGACTGATTTTCAGATGAACACACACGCCATAGGCGACAGTGCCAATACGGTAGTCCTCAAAGCATATGCCGAGGCACTTGCGGATAAAACAGACGCTCGCTGGCGTGTGGAGCATGCACAGGTGATATCAAATGAAGATTTTGACTATTTTGATGACAATATTATCCCAAGTGTGCAGCCCACACATGCAACGAGCGATATGTACTGGGCAGAAGATCGGCTGGGCGCACGCCGTATGGAAGGTGCATACGCGTATAAGAAATTACTGGATGAATCTGGAACGGTGGCTCTGGGAACAGATTTTCCTGTGGAACAGGTCAATCCCTTTTATACTTTTTATGCCGCCGTAGCACGTAAAGATCTTGAGGCGTTTCCCGAAGGAGGTTTTCAGCCAGAAGACAAATTGAGCCGCGAAGAAGCATTACGCGGAATGACAATCTGGGCGGCCCATGCCAATTTCGAGGAAAAAGAAAAGGGAAGTATTGAACCAGGAAAATTTGCCGACTTTATTGTAATGGATACGGATCTCATGAACGCATCAGAAGAACAATTGCCACAATTAAAAGTTTCGGAAACATTTATAGGTGGGAAGAAAGTACATTAACTCTGGATTGTTGCAGTGATGCGTGTGAGGTTAAATATTAATACTATCTCAATTAACTTCAATTTTATAAAATTGAAGTTTGTTTTCTCTAATTTGTTATCAATAAATAGATAATAATTTAAACAATATAGTATGAAGTTTACAAGAAATGCATCAGCACACTGGGAAGGAAAGATAAAAGATGGAACAGGCAGCTTATCTACAGAAAGTGGAGCGCTAAATGATGCCCGTTATGAATACAAAACCCGTTTTAAAGATGACGCAGGTACAAACCCAGAAGAATTGTTAGGTGCTGCACACGCGGGCTGCTATACAATGCAATTGAGCGGTCTAATGACCGAAGATGATATCAAGGCTGATAGCTTAGATACTAAAGCGCATGTAACCTTTGAGGATGGTGAAATCACTAAAATCGAACTGGACGTTACCGGTAAAGTATCTGGTATAGATGAAGCAAAATTTACAGAATATGCTGAAAAGGCTAAGAAAGTATGTCCTGTATCAAAACTTTTCAATGCAGACATAAGCTTAAAAGTAACTTTTAAGTCCTAGTATTTAGAATATATACTTCAAAAAAGCCCTTTTGCATATTGCAAAAGGGCTTTTTTTATGTTCTCTACTTTAATTTATTAATCGGTTGCTACACTCACAAGTAACGTTATTCGCACTACGCCCGTTGGAAAAATATCATTCCCCCCTGTAGAACCATAACTTGTGATTTCCACTTGATCTTCACACATAAAGTCTATTTCGGGTTTATAGAAATAGTTTCCTGCGCGGAGTTCACTTGTTTTTGCATGGCGTGCTTCCTCACTAATTTCTCTTCCACCTTCAATGGGATAGGCTCCAAGATCTACAAGAATACTGTCATTTTGCGCTACGGTAACCTCGCGATCGTATACGGGATAAGAACTGTCGTCGTCATCAGAACAACTAAAGACAACTATTGCAAATAAAGCAATACGTATACTTGTATATGTTTTTTTCATATAATGTATTTATTAATAGATGTTCAAATCCTTAAAAAGTTGCATCAATTTATGTAAAATATTTTTGAACAAGTTCCATCTAATTATTATAGCCCAGAACTTGATCGAAAAAGTAGTGAAAACAGGCTATAAATCGCCTTTAAGGTCAGAATATTGACAAATCAAAATGGGCAGCCTATAACAAAAAAAAGCACCCTAAGGGGTGCTTTTTCTATATATAAATGACTGATTATTAAATAATAATACTAGATTTTATTACGTTTTCTATCGTTTTCCGTTAAGTAAATTTTACGTAACCTTAAGTGATTAGGTGTTACTTCAACATATTCATCTTTTTGAATATATTCCAAAGCTTCTTCTAAAGAAAATTTAATTGCAGGAACGATCTTCGCTTTGTCATCAGCTCCCGAAGAACGTACGTTAGAAAGTTTTTTGGTTTTGGTAATATTTACGGCCATATCATCCTGACGGCTGTTTTCACCTATCACCTGACCTTCGTAGATATCTTCACCTGGATCAACGAAAAATTTACCACGGTCCTGCAGTTTATCAATTGAATAAGGAATCGCCTGACCTTTTTCCATAGAAACCAATGAACCGTTGTTACGTCCAGGAATATCACCTTTTAATGGTTGGTATTCTTTATAACGGTGCGCCATGATCGCTTCACCGGCAGTTGCGGTAAGCAATTGATTACGCAAACCGATAATACCACGGGAAGGGATTAAAAACTGGCAGACCATACGATCACCTTTAGCTTCCATACTGATCATTTCACCCTTACGGATAGAAACGAACTCAACCGCTTTACCAGAAACATTCTCCGGTAAATCTATAGTCAACTCTTCAATAGGCTCACATTTAACACCGTCAATTTCTTTGATAATTACCTGTGGCTGACCTATCTGAAGTTCATAACCTTCCCTACGCATGGTTTCGATCAAGACAGAAAGGTGCAATACCCCACGTCCAAAAACCATAAATTTATCTGCACTATTGGTTTCTTCAACACGAAGTGCAAGGTTTTTTTCAAGTTCTTTTGCCAGACGGTCTTTGATATGACGTGATGTCACGAATTTACCATCTTTACCAAAGAACGGTGAATCATTGATGGTGAAAAGCATACTCATAGTAGGCTCGTCAATAGCAATAGTTTGCAAGGCTTCGGGATTTTCAGCATCGGCAACGGTATCGCCTATCTCAAAACCTTCAAGGCCCACAAGTGCACAAATATCTCCTGCCTGTACCTCTTCAACTTTTAAACGGCCCAGACCTTCAAAAGTGTGTAACTCTTTAATTCTTGATTTCTTAATGGTACCATCACGCTTAACGAGTGATATATTCATCCCCTCTTTTAAAGCGCCTCGCTGTAAACGACCTATGGCAATACGACCGGTAAACGAAGAAAAGTCTAAAGAAGTAATGAGCATTTGCGTTGTACCTTCCTTAATAGTAGGTGCCGGTATATGCTCAATAACCATATCAAGAAGAGGCTCGATATTGTCGGTTGGTTTTTCCCAGTCCTCACTCATCCAGTTGTTTTTGGCCGAACCATAAACGGTTGGAAAATCAAGCTGCCACTCTTCAGCACCCAATTCAAACATAAGGTCAAAAACCTTCTCATGAACTTCTTCCGGAGTACAATTTTCCTTATCAACTTTATTTACGACAACGCAAGGTTTTAAACCAAGGTCAATCGCTTTTTGTAGTACAAAACGTGTCTGCGGCATGGGTCCTTCAAAGGCATCCACTAGCAGCAAAACACCGTCTGCCATGTTCAATACCCTTTCAACTTCCCCGCCAAAGTCGGCGTGACCAGGGGTATCAATAATATTAATTTTTGTGTCTTTATAGATTACCGAAACGTTTTTTGAGGTGATGGTAATACCACGTTCGCGTTCCAGATCATTGTTATCGAGGATAAGATCACCGGTATTTTCGTTTTCACGAAAAAGTTGACAATGGTACATTATTTTGTCCACCAGTGTGGTTTTACCGTGGTCAACGTGGGCAATAATCGCTACATTTTTGATATTCATAAGGATGGCCTTTTTTGAGGGCGCAAATATAGTGGTAATTTGTTGATTATCGCACTAAAACAATTAGCAATAATTAATTGGAACAAAAAGCAGATAGATACTTCTGTCTAAATACTAGCTGTAGATATGATCTGTAGTTCTTCTACTCCCTATCTTTTTTAGTCCCTTCATAAATATCGTATTTAACCAAACGAGATTCCAGTTTGCCATTATAAACTTTGATTTTTTTAGAGGTTCGTAAACCTACATGCTTTAAAGCTTCAAGGTTAGAGGTAATGAACCAAGCCTGTGTACCGGGATAATTCTGCTTCAAGGTATCCCCTATCTCTTTATAAAAGGATTCCATCTCAATGGCAAGTCTTTCTCCATAAGGAGGGTTAAAGACCATTTGAAGCCTACGCTCCGTAGTTTTTTCAGTCTTGAAAAAATCTTCGTGTTCTACGGTAATAAATTCTTCAAGCTCTGCATTTTTTATGTTTTCGCGGGCTTTTTCTATTGCAGAAGGAGCTTTATCATATCCTTTTATGGTAAAATGAAATTCACGGATTTTTTGAAGTGCGGCTTCTTCAATAGTATCAAATAGGTCTGGATCCCAATCGTTCCAGTTTTCAAAACCAAATTGCTTTCGGTTTAAATTAGGCGGAACATTACATGCGATCATTGCTGCTTCTATAAGCATGGTACCGCTACCACACATGGGGTCCAGAAAATCCGTTTGCCCTTTCCAGCCACTCATCATAAGTAATCCCGCTGCCAGAACTTCGTTGATAGGGGCAATATTAGTTGCAAGACGGTAACCTCTCTGATGCAGGGAAACACCAGAACTATCAAGTGAAATCGTACAGCTATTGTAATTGATATGGATATCAATACTGAGATCAGGAAATTTGAGATCTACATTAGGCCGCGCTCCAGAACGCTCCCTAAATTGATCTACCAGCGCATCTTTCGCCTTGAGCGCAACGTATTGGCTATGGGTAAAATGAGGGCCGTTAACAGTACCGTTTATTGCAAAGGTATCATCAAGGGCCATATACTCGCTCCAGTCAATACTTTTTACCGCTTTATAAAGATCCTCTTCATTACGGACCGTAAAGTTGGCAATAGGTTTTAAAATTTTTATAGCGGTGCGGCAACAAAGGTTTGCTTTGTACATAAACCCTTTGTCTCCACTAAAACTAACGCTGCGCACGCCTGTTTCAATATTACTTGCGCCTAACTGGCGTAGCTCTCCCGCCAAAAGATCTTCAAAACCGAAAAGCGTTTTGGCCAGCATGTTAAAGTTTGCTTCCATTATAAAAATTTAGGTTGCAAAAATAGGTTAATTTTGTATGCTTACAGGGCTTGCAGCAATTGTAATGTTGCAGACTTGAAATAACTTACTTCATTCACCGTTTAAACAATGCTGCTAAGGTTGATATTTTAAATCAATCAAGCGTAAAAAAGAAAATTTCAAATTGAATTTGACCTTTATCCTGCCCATTATTGCAGTTGTTGCTGGCTTTGCCATTACTTTAATTTTCAAACCCAGTGTTTCTAAGGGAGTAAAATTACTATTATCCTTTAGTGGTGCATTTTTACTATCCATTACGATTTTTGAATTTTTACCAGAACTGTATAGCTCTGGTATAGAAGATGTGGGGATTTTTATAATGCTGGGCCTTGTATTGCAATTATTGCTTGAATTTCTTTCCCATGGGGCAGAACACGGCCATATGCATGCAGATGCCAGCAGAACCACGATACCCTGGCTGCTTTTATTAAGCCTTAGCCTTCACAGTCTATTGGAAGGATTTCCGCTTACAGACAATACAGATTTACTTTACGGTATTGTCATACACAAAATACCTATTGCGGTAATAATCAGTTCCTTTTTATTGCTTTCAAATATAAGCAAGACGCAGATCGCATTTTTTCTGATTGTTTTTGCATTAATGACACCATTGGGAAGTTATCTGGCAACATTATCAATATGGAGCACGTTGTGGAAAATTAGGATAAGTGCCATGGTTGTGGGTGTACTACTACATATTTCAACTACTATTCTTTTTGAAAGCTCTAAAAACCATCAATTTAACACTTCAAAGTTTGCCGCCATACTGGTAGGAATAGGCCTTGCTTATTTGTTGTAAAACTACTGATAACTTATAGAAAAAGTACCTATATAAATTTTAAATCACTATATTCAGAAAAGAAGAATTTTCTATTGAATTTTCCAAATAACTTTGTTTAAAAAATCAACGCTTTGCAAGTCGGAAGGAATGGAAAAGCGCTTTAAGCGTGATTTTATTATTGAAAAGCGGGGTAAGAACTTTATAGACAGGTTTATTGTATTCTTCTCCTATAAAATGTTTTATTGGGTATCCCCCAACTTGTTTTATTCGCATCAACATTTCCCAAAGCTCTTTAAAAGTAAGTTGCGACTTTAAAACGCGAATAATTACAAAGAAGACAAATGAATCCTGACGTGTCTGCAGTCTATTGATGCATTTTTGTTGTTTAGGATGTTTTTTGGCTTGCTCAATTAGCCGACCAAATTCCTTAATCACGTACTCCGTATCGTAAATCACCTTTATATAGTGAGAAGGCTCTTTGTTAGTTAAAATAGAATTGGGGGCTTTCACATATCTGTGCACATCAAAGGGGATATGCGCCATACGTTTTGCCTCCATAAAGAGACTTGTAGTATACACAGCATCCTCCATCCATTTACCCTCTACAAAAGAAAGTCCTGTATCAAGAATAAAATCACGTTTCACCATATACCACCAGGCTTCATTTTTATAGCTTAAATCACCTATATATGTCATACCATCTGTCACTGTAAGCTCTGGGGATCGATTTCCTGAATTTTGAGATTTAGGGTGATAGGAATCTGCGGTAACCATTAAGGTCTTAAAAGTTATAATTTCAAGCTTATTCTTAATTGCCTGATCCAAGACTGTTTTGAGCATGCCAGCAGCCAGATAATCGTCAACATCTATAAAATAAAGATATATACCCGCAGCTTGTTTAATCCCTACGTTGCGGGTCGCCCCAAGGCCAATATTCGTTTGATCAATTACTCTTATTTGATCATGTTTCTTTTCATATTCCCTGGCTATTTGTAAGGAATTGTCTTTAGAGCCATCATTGATAAGTATTATTTCAAAATCCTTTGCATCAATGTTTTGATCAAGCAGACTATCTACACAACGGCCAAGATATTTTTCTCCATTATATACTGGAACCACAATACTTAATAACATAATTTAATTAGGATAAAGGATTAAAAAACACACTAGGTGTAGGCTATAACTGCAAACATAAATTATAAACAAAGAAGAAGTAAAAGGTCACCATAATTTATACGATCATCCTTGTTATAATTATTTTCAAATGCTTTGTAAAAGAATTGAAATCAAAAATTACAGATAAAAATATCTCGAATTATTAACCACGAAGTTTCTTTTTGAGGTTTAAAACGGGCCTAAACCCATTAAATAATATATATAAAAGTGCTTTTCGATTGAATATATATTGAAGCTTTTTTGCAAGGGGATCGTCCATGGTTTCTATCTTATCAAATGGATATGCGTCAATTTTTTTCATTTGTTGTAACATTGACCAGACCCTCTCAAAAGGTACATTTCCGCTATAAGCACGCACAACACTATAATATATGAAAAACTGTTTTTTCCTTTCTAAAACTTCCAGAAAGCCGCTCTTACAAATGTGATCGATATTTTTATACTCATTGATTAAATTCTCATATTGACTGGCAATTACAACGAGGTCGTTTATAATTCTATTATTTTGTTCCTCACCAGTACGATGTAACGCAGAAGTAGATTCCTGCACATAGCGATGTACGTCTAGGGGTAGCTTCATAGCACGTCTGGCAGCCATATAAAGCCTAATGGTAAAATACGCATCTTCCAATAATCGATCAGACTCGAAACGGAGATCAGTCTTTATAAGGAATTTCCTATTTGTAATAAAACGCCATACCTCAAAATCAAAACTATTCTTAGCCAAATAGCAAATTCCGTCCATGACGTTTGAATTACCTTCAATAGGATTAATTGGTTGTGATTTATTGCGATCTATTGAGGTTGTTTTAATAGACTGAAAGGTTATAATATCAAGTTCATTCTCTTCTAAGTTTTTTAGAACCTTCGGCAGGGTATCATCTGCCAGATAATCATCTACATCTAGAAAATAGATGTATTTACCAGATGCCCTATCTAAACCAAAATTACGAGTATCCCCTGTACCTCCATTTTCTTTGGTATAAGCGTGTATGTTAGTGTGGTTATGCTCTAAATGTTTACAAATTTTTAAAGAATCGTCTTTTGAACCATCATTTACAAGGAGAATTTCAAATTGATCTTCATTTAAATTTTGTCTCATTAAGCTGGCAACTGCGCGTTCTATGAATTTCTCCGAGTTGTATACAGGTATAATTATGCTTAAGGTCATCGCGATTATTTTATCAAACCAGTTTTCATTACAGACAAATATATTTGCAATAAAAATCTATTATGAATTAGTAAATTCAGTTTTTTGAATTTTTTCGAACTCATATCCGCACCATTATAGTATTTTATGGGATAGCTATCAACAGTCTGAAGATAACTAGAGAGTTTATCTATATCTTTCAGTTTATATCCTGCTTTAATTAATTTAACAAGTAGATAAAAAGAAAATTTATCACGCGTAGCCATCAAACTCTGTGTGAGGGATTTTCTCTGATAATCGTCCCTTGATTTTTTTATCAACTCATTGAGATCAAAAATCAATCTTTTACTCGCATCAATCAATCGGTTAGCATGTTCTCGACTTTGGGTGCGCATGATTGAACCAGTAGACTGAAAGTAATAGTATATTACGATAGGTACAAATACTATTTTTTCTGCTTTTAATAGCAGGTTTATGGTAAATAGAACATCCTGGTGATATCTATTTTCATTGAACACTATGCCAGTATCCTTTAAAAACTCTTTCCTTATAATATACCACCAGATCTCATAGCGCATAACTGGATTCTCCTCTAAAAAGGTTGCGCCTGAAATAATTTCCTCTTTAAAATTTATAAGATCATCCTGCTGTAACTGAGGATCTACAGCATCATCCCAAGATGCTAATTTCATATCAAAACAGGAAAGATCTAAATCATACTTAAGCGCCATGTCCAAAACCACCTTAAGACTATTGCGCAATAAATAATCATCCGCATCCATAAGATATATATAGTCCCCTTCGGCTTGCTCTATAAGCAAGTTACGCTGTACATAAGCGCCCTTATTAGTATCTTTTACCAGTTTTATATTAGATGTCTTCCTTACGTAAGATTCTATAACCTCTATACTTTTATCAGTCGAACCATCATCCCTCAATAGAATCTCATAATCCTTATAAGGTATATTTTGATCTAGCAAGCTATCTAAACAACGCCCTATATATAGCTCAGCATTATATACAGGTATCAATATACTTAACTTCATGAAAGGCGGTTAATTTTTATTAAAGCTCTGCGTGTCTTATTATTTAAAACTCACTGCTCAAGGATTTGATATAGTTTTTATTTCAAGTCAACAAACATACTACCTAAAATGATATTTAGAAAATTGGATCACCTCAGAGATTCTTAATAATAGCCTATTTTTAATGATCAACAGTCATTACTAAATATAAATAACCTCAAATACTACATCAAAGAAAATTCTTACGATCCTTAGGTGCCAAATATAAGGATCACTAGTTATAATCATTAGATGTACCGACAAAAATCTATAAATAATATCGACAAAATGACATATTATTAGGTTTATGTGCATTTACATATAATCCATTTTCTTCACACAGTGTGGTCTATTTCTACACATATAGATCAAATTCCACACAAATCATCAATATACACATATATAACTTTTTTTAAATTAATTTATAAATACCTGTATATCAAATACTTATATAAATTACCGGAAATTTGTTCTAATGGTACGGTTTTCACTTCTAATCCATCAAATGACTTATTAAGATATAATTATAATATCTCATTTTTAGTAACCCCATAATTTTTAAATGTATAGCATTTAAATTATTGGTAATAGAATGTAAAAATCAAACTAAAACCTTAATTAATTTAAAACATGAGAAAAAATCTCACATCATTATTCGCCACTCTTATCGTGTTCGCACTATCATCTTGCTCGTCTGACGATTTAGCTAGTGATGAGTTGGCAATACAAACTGCAGACTTATCTCTAGAAAAAAATCGCTCATCAAGCCCTTGTGGAGAAAACCTCTTAGCAATGGTAAGTAACACTACTTTAGATTTAGATTGTTTATCTGATCTAGGTGGTAAAACTATAAATCTTCCAAAAGGAGCTAATCTCAAATACGATGGTGGTAGCCTTTCCAATGGAATATTAAATTTTGATGGTGGTACTATAGATGGTCGTTTGTTGAGTAAAGGACTTAAAATAACAGGCAATGTTCAGTTATCTAATAATACAGTACAATTCAATCCTTCACAATGGGGAATCGTTCAAGGATGGACGAGTCGAAATAATGCCAAGGAAAATAAACTAGCGATACGTGAAGCTATTGATCAAGTAAAAGAGCTAGGTGGAAACACTCTAGAAATTGGCACAATGGACGCTTACCTTTACGTTGGTAATGAATATGACAATCCCAACTGGTATTCTGCTGAAGAAGGGGTATCAATACCTTCGAATTTTACCCTTAAGATGAGTGACAATACTCATTTACGTGTATATCCAAATAACCACGAGCGTTATGCTTTACTAGGTATGAGAGGCGTTACTAATGCTAAAGTAGAAGGAGGTCACTTACACGGTGATAGGGATAGCCATACCTACGGAGGCGGTAGCCATGAGTGGGGTATTCTTTTTGAAATTGAAGGTGCGCAAAATTCTACAGTACAAAACGTTAGTATGAGCGAAGCGGCTGGTGATGGTATGACCATTCACAGTCTAAAATTCACGTGGCAGGATGATTACCAACCAGCAAAAAATATAACGATTGACGGCTGTTTATTTGATACAAACCGACGCAACAATCTTTCCATAACAGACGGTCAGAATTTGATCGTGGAGAACAGCACCTTTAAAGATGCTGGTGTTGACACCGATAAATCTAAAGGAACAAATCCGAGATTTGGTATTGACGTAGAGGCTCACAGAGAGCGCGTAAACGGTAAAATCAAATACTACGAAAGAGTAGATGGATTGATAATAAGAAACAATGTAGAATCAGGAAGTCAGCGTGGTGGTTTCTTAGTATCTATTGGTGACAATGTGGTTTTTGAAGGAAATCAGATGGAACAATCCATATCTTATAAGTATTCTAAAGGAACCATAATTCGAAACAATACTTTTAAAGCTAAAAAGAAAGGCAACCTAAACGCTATTAGAGGTGGTATTAGCGGTACTGAAACTATCAGCAACAACAAAATCTATGGGAATACCATGGAAGATTATGATCTTGGAATTATCCTTTATGGTAGAGAGAATACAGTTTATGACAATAAAATAATCAACTGTAATGAAGGTATCTTTGTCAAGGATATTAAATTCAACAAGATCAATGGTAATGTTGTTAAAAGTGATATTAATGGAAGCAGGGGTATTTTCGCACACTTTACGACTATTGAGGATAGCGAATTCAATTCTAACGAAATTGACGTATTAGGAGCACCATTCAATTTCACCTATGTGAATAGAACATCAAAGGAGAAAAACTACAACATCCTTGTTAAAGACAACAGTTTCACCTCTGCTTGGTATTATTCCCAGATTTTCAATGCGCACAATCTAACGTTCGAAAACAATGAGATAAGTACTTCAGTACGTATTCAAGATGCAGGAAATGTATCTTTTAAAAGAAATGAAATAGATGGCAGCAGTGATAACTATCCTACACTGCATTTTAGAGGAAACAGTACGAATATAGAAGTATTCTACAATACTATTATTGCTCATAGAACCAATAAAGGTACCGTTGAAGACTCTTCACAAGATGACGGTGAAATTACAGAACGGGGCAACACCTGGAGGTATATGAATAGATAAGATTAATCTTTTTAAAGTCAAAGCGGGATATCATCAGATATCCCGCTTTTTTTTGTTTAAACAGTTTTTTCTGAAATAACTGCAGACCATTCAAAAAACGAATAATAAAATTGTATACCTGTTAATTTTTTTGTTAATATTAAGAATATCGTTAACACTAATTTATAGACGTTAATATTAAATTATGTTAAAATTTAAGATTTTATTAAGATGTATTTGCTTTTAAACGATATTAGTTGTACTATTGTCGTATAAATTAATATTTACTCTTAACCCCAAGTCTTATGAGCAATTTTAAGTATTACTTCATTTTAACATTAAGCTCCTTATTTCTAGCATCATGTGCAGAAGAGTCTATTGTAGATCTAACAAACGAAGAATTAAACGCAATCACTGCAGAACTTCATGAAAAAAAATCTGGTACCGTACAGAACTGCGATTTTGAACTTTCCAATATCAAAGAGGGAACTGAAAAAGCCATAAACTGTATCATTGATCTGGATGGCAAAACTATACAGTTGAAGAAGAATGTAACCTTGACATACGATGGAGGTGATATCGTAAATGGTGTTTTAGTCTTTGATAACGGTAAAATAGATGGCCAATTATTAAATAAGGATTTAGAAATTGAAGGAAGCGCAGATCTGATCCAACCTGTCTTCAATTTTGAAGCTGATCGCTGGGACCTTACTCAAGGAAGGACAACTTTTAGAAATGCACTTCACAACCGCATCCGTTTAGAAGAATTGATGAAAATAGTAAAAGGTATGGGAGCACACACTTTTAAAATTGATGAATTTGATGCCTATTTTGAAATTACAGAAGTTACGCATCCTACAAACCCCAATTTCTACCCTTCCGTAGAGGCTATTAATGTTCCAGGTGATTTTACATTGGAAATGACCGATAATACGCACTTAAGGACATTTCCAAATAGTTCCAAAAAAACTAGCTTATTAGCTATTAGAAATGTCTCAAATGCTACTATTAAGGGTGGTGTGTTACATGGAGATCGTGATGAACACGAGTATGTAGGATACGGCAGCCATGAATGGGGACATCTTTTAGATTTACATTCTGCTACTTTTGCGGTTGTGGATGGTGTAAAAATGATTAATGCAACCGGAGATGGTCTAGTTGTTCACAGTTTAGGATTTGCTTTTAAATCCAATTATATACCCGCTCACGATATTGTGATCAAAAATTGTGTATTTGATTCTAGTAGACGTAATAATCTGGCCATTACTGATGGTTACAATATTATTGTAGAAGACAGTGAGTTCTATAGATCTGGGGTTGATACTCCTAAATCAAAAGGAACTAACCCAAAATTTGCTATCGATATTGAAGCTTATAGAAAACGCGAAAATGGAAAAATAGTACCTTATGAAAAAATTAAAAATGTCATATTGAGAAACAATATTGAGCGTGAAGGTGCAAGAGGTGGTTTTCTAATTGCTGTGGGCGATAACATAACAATTGAAAACAATGACGTAGAAGATGGTATAGGCTATAAATATACCAACAATTCGATCATAAGAAATAATAGAATGGTAGCCCGCAAAGAAAGTGAACTTGCTATGGGACTGGGAATGAGAGACTCTCGCACGATTTCTAACAACACTGTTACCGGTAATTATATTGAAGGCTTTAATGTTGCCATGTCGATATATGGAGACGATCACATGGTTTCTAATAATACCATAAAAAATTGCGGGACAGGAATAAGTGGTAAGGATTTCTCTAATACAAAAATCATTAATAACACCATCACAAGTACAGATCCTAAGAGTCGTGGTATCTTTATACATTATACTTCGGTTAACCGTGTACTCTTCAAGAACAATACTATAGATGTTGTTAATAACCCTTTCAGATTTGATTTAATTAATTTGAAAGAAGGGCAAGAAAAATTTTGCACGCACCTAGTAGACAATGAGTTTAATTCCTCATACCACGGCTTAATATCTAACAGTAATGGAGTTTCCTTGATGAAAAACACCGTGAATACCGGAATACAAATTTGGGATTCTAAAAATTCGATAATTGAGGACAACTTTATTTCCTCAGAGAATAGAGATGGTATATACCTCATAAATGAAAACAAAGATATTGCACTTCTGAACAATGCTATTGCAGTACCTTCTAACAAACAATGTATAAGAGTACAGGAAAGCACTAAATGGGAGGATATTGAGGAACAAAACAATGAATGTCTTTAATAAAGACCTCCAGTAATGTACTGGACTATTAATTTTCATTTTGAAAAGGAGTTTAGATTTAAGTATCTGAGCTCCTTCTCAATATTTAAGAATGAGATGATTTATTGATCAAATTTTTCAGTTTGTTTGTACTATAAGATTTAATTTTGCTGGCTATTTATTACTGAAGCAACTATATCCATTTGTTAAACCTGGTTTGCTTCTTCATTCACTACTATGAAATATTCTATATATAAAAAAGCACCTTATTTTATTCAGGACCTACTTATAACTCTTTACAATTTAAAAGCAAATAAGGCGCGTTTTGGAGGGAAATACAAGGAGTTCAAAGCAGAATTTGAAGCCAATCGCCACAGTTCATTAGAGCAATTAAAAAGCAATCAATCTAAAAAATATACTGCCTTTATAGACTATGTTAGTAAAAACAGTGAGTATTTTAATCCTATTTTAAAGGCTATACCTAAAGCTAATAAAATTAGTAACCTAAAAAAACTGCCCATACTGACTAAGCAGGAACTTATTAGAAATATTGACACTCTTAATACGATAAACAAAGAAGGAATAACTTCTCAGACCGGTGGCACAACGGGAAAATCCCTAAAAGTTTATTATACGCATGAAAATATTGAAGAACGTTTTGCTTTACTGGATTATTTTAGGTCCTGGTATGGTTACGAACTGGGAAAAAAAACCGCCTGGTTTTCAGGTAAGGACATTCTAACGGAAAATGATCTCAAAAAGGATCGTTTTTGGAAAACAGACCATTACCACAATGTACGCTACTACTCCACATTCCATATTAAGAATGAGTATTTAAAATATTATATAGAAAATCTTAAAAAGTTTAAGCCAGAGTATATTTCAGGTTTTCCCAGTTCTATTGCAGAAATTGCCCTCTATGGTCTTAAAAACAACCTGGATTTTCCTGAAAATACGATCAAAGCTGTTTTTACGACTTCAGAAACGGTAACACCGCAGATACGACAAAATATTGAACGCTTTTTTAATACCAATTTGTATGATCAATATTCTGCCTCTGAAGGCGCCCCTTTTATTTTTGAATGTAAAAACCACAACCTACATATTGAGATGCAAAGTGGGATTCTTGAAGTTTTAGATAACAATGATAATGATGCACAGGAAGGTAGACTCATTGTAACATCCTTTACTTCTTATGGTACTCCCCTACTTCGCTACGATGTAGGTGATAGAATAAAACTTTCTCAAAACACCTGTTCTTGTGGCAATAATAATCCATTAGTAGAAAAAATACTGGGAAGAATTGATGACTTTATATATTCTCCAGAGAATGGAAAAATAAATCTAGGAAACATTTCTAACGTATTGAAGGATATTGAAGGCGTTCACAGAATGCAAATCATACAGGATGAATTAAATGCGATCATTGTCAAAATTGAGACGAATCCCATCATTTACAATAAAAAGGAAGAGGGTAAGCTGATTGAGAATATAAAATTACGCGTAGGTAGAAAAATGCAGATAACCATTTCTGAGGTGGATACCATAGATGTAGAAAAAAGTGGGAAATTTAGATTAGTAAAAAATTCAGTAAAGCATCTTATAGGATAACGGCCTATTGACCAATAGCTTTTTTGAGTGGCTGTATGAATCTAAATAAGAAGAAATTTTTTAGTAATACTCTTCTAAATAGATCCCGATTTTTATCTGAGACTTTGTAGGAATTTTGATACAAATTCTTTTCTATTAAATTTTTACGAATTTCTTTTATTTCTTTATAAGAGTAGTTGTTTTTGAAAAGAAAAAAGAAAAGACCCAGGTTACCCATAGATATTCGCTCCATAAAGTAGTTATCCATTAGCTTTTTATCTACGGAAGTATTGCTCTTCTGATCCTGCCTGAAACTATCAATTTTTGTCAATATGGTTTGTAGATCCTCTACATATTTGTCTTTTTTATCCTTATCCCTATTTCTTGTTATGGAACCCGTAGACTGCAAAAATTGCGCTGCAATAGTGTTAGTTGCCATAACCCTTTCGGCAAAGAATAAAGATCTTGTATTAAATTCAAAATCTTCGGCATAAATCTGTTCCAGAAACAGTAGGTTATTATTACGCATGAATTCTGTCCTGTATAGCTTGTTACAGGCTGAATTCATGTATTTAGTAGCATTATAATAATTCATGCCTGACAATACCTCTCCTTTACCATCTATTGCAATGGTCGTTAGAACTTCTCCACTTTCATTGATATGCTGCGCACCGAATTCAAGGATATCCAACGCATTCACCTGTGCTATTTGAATAATATCTAATAATTGATCAGAGATCAAAATATCATCTGCATCCAAAAAAACGAGATATTTACCACTGGCATTTTTTATTCCCGTATTTCGGGCACCTCCCAAACCTTTATTTTCCTGAGAAAAAACATTTATAAATGCATGTTTTTCAGCAAGTTTCTCTGCAACTATTTTGCTATCATCCGGGGAGCCATCATCAATCATTAGAACCTCAAATGCGTTATCATCCATATGTTGATCTAATACAGATTCCACGCATGTTTTTAGAAAATGAGACACATTATACATGGGTATGATAATACTTACTTGTAGCATGGTAATGAATTTTAGTAATAGATGGTATACATGAAATACGTGAAACCAAAATAAAGAAGCAATACCCTACCTATGACGACATGCTGATAAATATAGAATCGCTCTTTTAAGAATGGATATATAATTACCAGGCCAATCATAAACCAAGACAAATATGCAAAACGGTTAGAAAAATTGGCCCTTATGACTAAAATCCAAAAGGCATTTATCAATAAATAGGTATTGAATATATGATTGTACACTTTATCATTAAAATCTCTTTTAAAAATAAAGTACCAACCTGTAAAAACAGCCGAGGCACTATAAAGAAGGAAATCAAAACGGAAACCCCCAGAAGACTCTTCCCCATTGAGATAGGCACCCAGGCGATCTTCGGCAAATCCCATAGCCGTGAATATGGTTTCAAAAACACTTCCAGCCCCTAGAGATAAGGGAATGGTTATAAGCCAACCTATCAAGAAAGATTTAGGCTTATTATAAATGAAAGTCCCGAGAAACGCCAGAACGGGAAGCAATAAACTCTGATGCACGAGAACAGCAAATAATAATGCTATGCCCATCCAAAATTTCTTATCATAAAAAGAGACACCCAACAAAAACAGCGATGTTCCCATTCCGTTTCTAATTCCATTTACTCCGTATGGCCAAAATTGAAAGGAGACGATAAAAACCAAAAATGCATAAAACCAATATTCCTTGAAGAGCTTTTTTGACACCCTATACATGGGTAAGATATAGACCATAGCGCAAACCAAAAAGAAATTGTTGACCGTCATGATCTTAGAGCAGGTCAACATAAAAATATGGAAAAAGACATCCTTCTGCGAAATGATGGGATTACCGGCTTGATAATAACGGTAATGATGCGCATAAGTACTCATATCTATAAAATACTTACCACTTACAGGACGCCAACCCATGTAAATAACAATAAATACAAGTAAGGTATAGCCTGTGATATTTAAATAAACTAGATTTCTTTTATCATCAAGGTCAAGCAGGTAAGCATGAACTACTGTTAATACGACCAATAGCAAACAGAAGTTAATATAAATTTTAGAGTAATACTCAAGAGGTATAAAATCAATCATGAATTATAATTATAACCAGTTAACTTGAGATAAATTAATTGAGATATTGCTGTGCAATAATTTCAAGATTAAATTTATTTAAAAGTTGTTGTTGCTGTTTAACCGCTGTATTTTCAATCTCCTGAGCACTTAAAATTTCTTTCAAGCCTTCTGCAAATAATATTTCCTTTTTGGAAGGATGATCTGGTAATGACTGAGGAACTTCTAGTGTACCTTCATAAAAATTAGGAGTTATCGTTCCGGCATCTGTCCTTAAAATTCCTTCATTGTTGTACGTGAGGGTGTCATCAATAGCCATTAATTCCAGTATACCCGTTGTACAAAAAGAGGATATTACAGGAGTTCCTAAGGCGATAGACTCTACAATAACATTTGGCGTTCCTTCATAATTAGATGTAAGAGCCAGGCAACTTGCCTTTTTAAGATATTTGTATGGATTTTTCTTTCTTCCTAAAAAGAATATCTTATTATCTACTTCTAAAAATTTTGCAAGCTTTTTTATATAGTTTGAAACCTGATAATCCCCGTCCCCTATGAAAACAAGATTAGCGTCAGGATGCGATTTCACAACTAACTTAAAGGAATTGATCAAATGCCAGGGAGCCTTTTGTACCGAAAGCCTACCCAGAAATAGTATTGAAGCTTTACTAAATAGCTCAAACTCCTGACTATCATCTATTGCTTCTTCACTAAGCGTAACTATTTTCTTTATGTCATGAGGGTTATATATAACCTCAATATTTTTAAATCGATATCCACAATTTTCGACTAAATCCTTATTAATGGATTTGCTTATGCATACCAGTTTATTTAAATGCTTATAACTCGATTTGTACCCCATCTTTATTAAATGGTTAAAAGGAGTTGAACTTGATAACTCTACACTTTTTAATGCATGTATGCTCCCTATCTTAAATTCTTTTGTAAAAGTAAGTGAACTGAATAAATTAGCCATATCCCCAAATGCAATCGAATGAGTGATGGCATTATTCTTAATAACTTTTCTAAGGGCAATAGGGCTTTTTAAATAAAATGCGTAGCGTTCAAAGGAGGACATATCACTAAAATCTTTAGAACTGAGGAAAATTTCATCCTCATAAAAATTTATAATATCACTCTCCAGTTTTATAAATTTAACTGCTTTTACCACAAAACCCAAGGATTTGTAATATTCATAAAACGTTAGTGCAAGACGCTCCATACCCCCTACACTACCGTAAGGAAGTATTAAAAGAATTCTCTTATTAACTACTTCAGGATACATGTATAAGATTTTTAAATAAATTATCCCAAATAGGCATAATTTGATCTGGAGAATAATTTAATGCTTTGCTTCTGGCTTTCTCTCCCATTGTTTTCCTTAGAGACTCATTGTTCATTAAAAGAATCAATTTTTCAGAGAAAACTTCAATATCCCCGTTTGGAACTAAAAAACCATCCTTACCGTCTGTTATAATATCACTTGGACCATACGGACAATCATAAGAAATACAAGGTATACCATAAGCCATTGCCTCTATGAGAACCATCCCAAATCCTTCGTAACGGGAGGACATAACATAAATGGATGATTCAAGATATTTTTCTTCTATATTTTTAACAGGATTATGAAAGGAAACAGAATCTTCTATATCCATTTCCTGTGCCTGCTTAATATACCCTAATGCGTTGTCAATTTTCCCATAAACATTCAGATTCCAATTCCCTATTCCAGAATTATTTACAAGACTCCAACTCTGTAAGAGCCTGTCATAACCTTTTTGAAATGCATGCCTACCCACGGCGAGTACTTTTTTCCCTTCTAAATTTGAGGGCAGCTCGGGATAAAAGGAAAGAGGGTTAGAAATTACCTGAATATTGGATAGTTTCCACTCTTTGGCGTTCCCTTTAGTCAATACGATAAAGCGATCAAACTTTTTAGCTCCATAATGCATCAAGGAGAATACCAGACGCGTTTTAAGACGCTGAAATAAGGTTGGGGTTTCGCTTTTTATCTCAATATTTTTTGAAACATGCCTTTCATAGATTTTAGCTATATCCTTGTTTACTACCAAGGGCAGCAGCATTCCCTTTAAACCATCATCACAAACCGAAATTATGTCTGGTTCGATTTCCTTTATACTTTGGTTGATTTTTGATACATACCTATATGTATAACTTAGCGCATTTCCCTTTACACTTATGTCATGGTATTGCAATTTCTCACTAAACTTATAGAAAAGTGATGCTTTCCCTTGATTTAATGTGATAAGATGAACCTCATAACCTAAAACATCAGCTAAATAACTGGCTTTTATTGAAAGTACTCTCTCAAGACCGCCAGAACCACAGATTTGATTGGTTATATAAAGTAAACGCATAGATTTTTATTTCTCGGCATTTTTTTCGGAAGCAATAAAGGCACGACACTTCTCTTTTAAAGGTTCTGCAAGTTTTGTGTGTAATCCATAATTGGTTACCATGGTATCCTTGTTAATTTTGCCCTTTAGATCAAAATTAGTCGTCCAGCTACCATCATCAGCAACGTCAACACGATTGAATAATTCCAAAATTCCATCAAATCTGCAAGTGTCAACAAAAGAGTTGAAGGCATTCATAAATATTACTGGAGTTCCCATTGCAAGACATGGTAAAGCAGCATGTATACGTGAAGTGATTACAAGTTTAGCTTTAGCATATTTTTTAAGACAGTCCTCAGCGTAAGCGAATTTTTCTTCATCAGTTTGCTTTCCTTCTGGCAATACCTGAGTTACATAATTGGCGGATTTTAAAAGCTCAGGATCTATGATTTTTTTTAAAGTCTTGTTGATCTTCCCAAGATTAAATATATCGCCACTCACTACACCGCGTGCAGCATTCTTCAAGTTTGCCGTGATATCTGAGCTGTTAGGATAGTTATAGAAAGGATCTACAATATAGATATCGTCACCTCTAAGCGAATCATCCACTTTGTAATTATCAAGTGTCAGGGTTAGGCAGCCGGTAAAATAAGCTTCAATACCCTTTTCATTCAAAATCTGTGCTGTAAATTTATCTCTACAACCTATTGGAGCGTGTTTTTTAAGATATGCAATACCCTTTTCGCTTAACATAAATGGAGCGGCAGTATTATTCATATGAAAAGATACAAATAATGGATCTATAGCTTCACTAGGTACCCAGTGATGAATATTGTGGGTCCACCATCCATTTGCTATAAGCTTAATAGGATCGCCTTTATACTCCCCTAGTTTTTCGCGATTCATAAGTAGATCTACCTTTGGCAAATACTGTCTTGCAGCAAGGCTTTGAACATAATCACCTACATTATAAGTATGCTGTCCCGTGTATGTTAATAAACCGTATTTCATAAGTTATGACTTTACTTTTTTAATCTTTGATATATATTATAAAGGCCTGAGAATTTCTTACGCAGAATAAACTTTAAATGTTTTTTTCTATTTACGCTACTAGCATTCTTATTTACTACTTCATCAAGATCTATCGCAGCAAAATCTGCAATACCTTTAGCCTCTTTTTCCTGATCATAGGCTACAAAAAAATCAGTTGATTTTTTTGCCATGTCCTGAAGACATTGCCATTGATATTTGACACCCTCTGTCATTACAGTTTCATCGTTAAAATTATCCATAAGTCTTTTATAGAAATCTTTAACGATATGAAAACCGTATTTTTTAGGATCTTCATTAAGCAATATGAGGGTTAGAATGGTACGTTGACATTTGGCACAAATATTACAATTATAGCCATCCCGTAAGTCTGAATAGCAAACTCTCAATTTGAGTGGAACATTCTGACTTTTAACAAAATCAACAACATTTTCAACCTTTTGGGTTCTGTTTAGGTGATACCCTTCATGATATACCACCGTGTTTGCCCAGAGCATATTTTCATCAATCTTTGGAGAAGATCCCCAGGTATAAGTAACTTCCGAGGTTGCCGAAGCTGCAATATTTATAAACCTAAAGCCAAATTTGTAGCTTAGTGGTGCTAAGACCCCTATAAGGGCCATGCCATGTTGTACAGTTCCCCACCAGCCAAGATCTGCCAAAACATCCAATTTATAGGTGTAAAAGTCCCGTAAATTGGTTTCGATATAATGTAGCTTGTCCTGATTTACTATAGGTTCCTGAGAATTAAAACGCTTAAACTTTTCCCATGTTGCCGTATCCTTTATAGGAACATCTGCGCCGTGAATAGAGATAAGAAATGGATCTTTATCATAATTACGCGTAAAAGTATCCCAAGAATCCAAACCTCCACTAAAAAGCTGAGCAACACCATCATTATTGATGACATTTTTTACTTTTTTATTATAATGCAATTTCCCACCGAGTTCCTTATCAGGGTGAAATCCTTTAAATTGCTCTTTTAGAACATTTAAAGAGGATTCAAAATTTTCATCAATTTCATCCACATACACATCAAATCCTACCAACCAAGAAATGGGCATTATATTAGCCAACAATGGAATTATAGCTAAGGAACGTGGTGTGTCTGAAATATCAGTATCGTAGGTAGTATAATATCTATGTTTATCTACAAAGTAAAAAGATAGTCCTTTACTATATTCATACTCGTAATTAATCTTTCGACCTTCAAGACTAAAAGAGATATTTAATAATTTAAAACTTTCCACTTTTTAAAATTTATTTTTTCTTAGCGTATTAAAAGAATTTTGAAAGAGGTTCTTTTCGTAGGGAATAGTACCAAACTTATAAATAATGCCCATATAGCAAATACTAAATAAAACGGCCTTTAACACAAAATTCAACCATCCTTCGCCCGGTATATAGCGTATAGCATAACCTAAGGCCAATGCAACAAGTGCACTTGGCAAAATTTTATGGGCTAATTCTTTAAAAAACCTTATAATATTAAGATTAATAACATTATGATAATAAAAATTCATTACTATTTGAACAACGACCCATCCACTAATAGTACCACAGATCATACCTATTGCACCGTAAGACTGTGCTAAGTAATATCCAAATCCAGCGCCTAGTACTGCAAATACAAGATATAATATAGCCTTAAAACGTAATTTATTCTGAGCTTCAAGTGTTGCGTTTCCAAAATTTTGTACTAATGGTATTGTATAAGCTAGCATGATCAATACAGCGATCCAATAAATTTCGGAAAAAGTATCAGTATAGGTAGATCCCACCCATAAATATACAAATTGCTCTCCATAGAGGAAAAATGCGATAAGAATGTAGAACAAAACCAATAATGAAATCCTACCTATTTTGATCATCATATCTGTAAGCTCCTCACCACTAGCACTCTTTACAAACATTTTTGTGGCACGAGGTAAAAACACACTTGAGATAGCTGTTGAAAAGGCCCCGTAATATGTACCTAAGGTCACACCTACCGAAAATATACCTACCACCGCAGGGCTATCTACAGTACCTAGCACTATTTGACCCGCCTGCCACTGTAAGCGACTCACGATTGCAAAAACGAATATCCAAATCGAATATGAAAAAATACTGAAAATAAGGGATTTTTGAAGACTATGTAATTTAATCTTTATATCAAGTTTCTTAAAGCAATAATTGGCATTTGCAACCACTACGCTAATTCCCATTAAAGTATCAACTATTACAAGACTAATAGCGCCGGCACCATACATTAAGATACCCACTACAAGTAGCGAACGAATTATATACCTCGTTATTTTAACCGTTTTAGGATATACAAATTGCTCATAGGCTGAGCAATATGCACCAAAAACACTTCCAGGTAAGGTTAGTGCAAGGTTGAATATAAGTATAGCAAACATGATTTTTGTCTTCCTTAACTCTTCCGAGGTGAAGGTCTGATCATATAGCAAATCCAGATTGAAATAGAGTACGATACCTGCGATGGAGATGATTAAAGAAATCGCGGTATATATGTAAAAGACAGTGGCTAAGAAGTTCTCTTCACCTTTTTTATCTTCCTCAGCTCTATACTTAGCAGTAAAACGCACCACAGCATTACCAATACCAATGTCTAAAACAGATAAACCACTGACCAGTGCACCCACCATAATGTACAATCCATATTCAGATTGTCCCAGTTGGGAAATTATGAAGGGAGTAAGAACCAGACCAACGATGTTGGTCAAAACAATATTTATGTAATTGAGCGCAGCGCCCTTTTTAATTTGACTCAAAGCGTTGTAGTAAATTTATAATCGTCAATATTCATAGTATGATTTGCGGGGTTTAAAAGTAACGATAATTTTCAAAGATACATATCGTTGCAATTTGAAGCTTATATTAGAATGATAAAGTTAACCTCAGAACCCTCCTACTTAAACTTGAAAGCAAGTGTATTAGATGTGCAGACTTCCCGTTTATTATCTTTTGAAAAAGATCACATAAATCTTTATTTATTCTTATTTAACGGTTCACACCAAACATAGACAATACGCAAACAGCATAAATAAACAAAAGATAAGTCAGTAAACAAAATAGTGCTTAATCAATTTAAATTAATATATTATTTCTTTACTAGATTTATAGACGTCCACTAACAGGCTCTGTCAAAATAGATTTTACATCGTAAAGGACTGCTTCATCCTTCATAAAATCTTTCAGGTCCATTGCTAGGAATTCGTTGTGCGCGACTGTAAGAACAACTGCATCGAATTTATCTGTAGGTTTTTGCTTGGTTGTTGTAAGACCATATTCATGATGTACATCTTCTGAACTTGCCCAAGGGTCAAAAATAGTAATATCAACCCCGAATTCTTTCAAACTTTCAACCACATCAACTACACGTGTATTGCGAACATCAGGACAATTTTCTTTAAATGTAAAACCTAAAATCAATACTTTAGAAGCCTTTATTTTAATATCCTTCTGCACCATTAGTTTAATTATTTCAGAAGCTACATATTGTCCCATACTATCATTAAGACGTCTTCCGGCTAAAATAATCTCTGGATGGTAACCAAATTCCTGAGCTTTCTGTGCTAAATAGTAGGGATCTACACCTATACAATGCCCACCCACTAGACCAGGCTTAAAAGGCAGGAAATTCCATTTTGTACCAGCCGCTGCAAGAACTTCGGAAGTATCTATCTTCATAAGATTGAAGATTTTAGCAAGTTCATTTACGAAAGCGATATTAATATCGCGTTGTGAATTTTCTATTACTTTCGCGGCCTCCGCAACTTTTATTGATGCTGCAAGATATGTCCCTCCTGTAATGACCGTTGCATACAATGCATTTACTTTCTCAGCAACCTCAGGTGTTGATCCTGATGTTACCTTAAGTATCTTATCAACTGTATGTTCTTTATCACCTGGATTTATACGTTCTGGGGAATAACCAGCAAAAAAATCAGTATTGTACTTCAATCCACTTTGGCGTTCAAGAACAGGAACGCAATCTTCTTCCGTAACTCCTGGATAAACCGTGGATTCATAGATAACAATGTCACCTTTGCTAAGCACTTTGCCTACTGTTTCACTGGCTTTGTAAAGGGGAGTGAGGTCTGGTCTGTTATTTTTATCTACTGGAGTAGGGACAGTAACAATATAATAGTTACAATCCTCAATATCCTCAAGCTGTGCAGAACAATAAAGGCCATTTTTGTCGTCAGACCCTTTCTTCATTACACCCTGTAGCACATCATCTTCAACTTCTAGAGTATCATCGTGCCCTTTTTGTAACGATGCAATCCTTTTTTGATTAATATCGAAGCCAACAACTGCATACTTAGTAGCAAATAATCGTGCGAGAGGAAGTCCCACGTAGCCCAGACCTATAATAGCGATTTTAATTTCTTTCATTTTGTAATATTCAAATTTATAAAAATGGGGTATTATTTTTTATCACTTAAATTTTCCCAGTACCAGGTAACAGCCTCCTGCAGTCCTTCTTGGATGTCATATTCTGGCGCATAACCTAATAACCTCTTGGCTTTGTCCACAGACGCAAGGGAATGTGGTATGTCCCCTGCCCGGTTCTCACCATAAGTCGGGTCAATATCAGCAATCTTTGTATCAAACTTGCATAGGTTTTTCTTTAAGGCAACAACGAGCTCATTAAGGGTCGTTCGCTCTCCAAATGCAGTATTGTATATCTGATTTAGTGCTTTTGAATCTTTAACAGTAAGTGCAAGCAAATTCATCTGCACCACGTTATCAATGTAAGTAAAATCCCTTGAAAAGTTTCCATCTCCATTTATAACCGGTGATTCATGCGCCATTAGCTGCATAACAAATTTAGGGATAACAGCCGCGTAGGCTCCATTAGGATCTTGTTTTCTTCCAAAAACATTGAAATAACGCAATCCTACAGTGTCTAAATCATAGGCATTATGAAAAATATCAGCATATAGTTCATTGACATATTTTGTAATCGCGTAAGGGGATAACGGTTTACCTATATTATCTTCTTCTTTTGGCAATGCTTTAGAATCGCCATACGTTGATGAACTTGCCGCATAAACAAAACGTTTAACATTTGCCTCTTTTGCGGCCACTAGCATATTTAGAAAACCTCCCACATTTACATCATTGCTTGTAATAGGATCTTTAAGTGAACGAGGAACAGAGCCCAGAGCTGCTTCATGCAAAACAAAGTCAATCCCCTCACAGGCTTTTTTACAAGTTTCAAGATCGCGTATATCTCCTTCAATAAGCTTAAAACGCTCATTATTAATAAGTCTGTTTAAATTTCTACGATGACCTGTAGCAAAATTATCAAGACATACGACATGAGCACCTAAATCTATTAGCTTTTCAGCCAGATTGGAACCTATAAAGCCTGCACCACCTGTAACCAGAACATGCTTGCTTTCAAGCTCTTTAAAAGAGTTAACATTCATTGAATTTATTTTTCAAATACGGCGCAAAGATGAATAATAAATTTGAAATAAGCCCTACGCTAATTCATTTCCTTTTTACATTTTTCGTAAAATCAAGGGATATATACCTATAACAAACCTTTGATAGCAGTCAATTTTTATTAATTCAAAACAAATTGAAAATGCTTTTCTTTACTCTGTACATAAGACACTTTGCTGACATTCTAAAATTTTATAGCTTAAAATTATCACTTAATCAAAGAAATGTGCGTTTTAGCTAAAAAATATTTGTAGGAAAATTTTTCAGTTATCTTCGCACTGTTTTTACTGAAAATAGAAAACGAAGTATTCTAAGCATTTATTATATTCAAAACTATTACACCCCCAAAAAATGAGATTTTTTTCAAATTACATTCTTTTATTTACCATTACGGTCACCTCCTTCACTTCAGTGACGTCTTTCTCTAACATATCCAATAACCCTTCTACAAATGACACATCTGATACTACTTCAGAGATTAAGGATGATCCTTTTGTGTTACGGATTAATAGTGGTGGTGATGAGATACGGTATGGGAATGAACATTTCATCAAAGATAATTACTACAAGGGTGATGGTAAAACTTTTAAAAATGACCATATCAAGGATATAGGGAATACCACTCGCGATGACCTTTATTTGACTGAACGCAGTACGATTGCCAATAAAAATACCTTTAATTATGCCATACCCGTTCCAAATGGAACATTTAAGGTTAAACTTCATTTCGCTGAAATTTATTGGGGATCCACAAACGGCGGTTCTGGTGGCAATGGCAAACGTGTTTTTAGCGCAACCTTAGAAAACCAAAAAGTTCTCAACAGTCTTGATATCATTAAAGAAGTGGGAACTATGAATGCCCTGCAAAAAGAATATTTGGTCACTGTACGAGATGGTATCCTCAATATAGATTTTATCGGCTCTAAAGACCAACCTAAACTTTCTGCACTGGAAATTATTGAAGAACCAGAGGCTAATGAACCAGAAGCAATACGTATCAATACGGGCGGACCGCAAATCGAAATTGATGGTATGAGCTTTAGTGCAGATAGCTATTTTAATGGTGGAAGAAAGTATACAAATTATGGTATTCCTGCCATACATGATACTGAGAAAGATGCAATCTACAGGTCAGAGCGATCTACAGGTACCGGCAGTGGTGGATTTTCCTATACTATCCCTGTTGAAAATGGCAACTATAAAGTTAAATGCCATTTTGCCGAAATTTACTGGGGCGCAACGGGAGGTGGCTCAGGAGGCAAAGGAAAACGGCTCATCAATATTTCCATTGAAAATCAAAAGAGGTTGTCAGACCTGGATATTATAAGAGAAGTGGGTTCAGAAACCGCTCTAATCAAATCTTATAGCGTAAATGTTAGAGATGGTAAGTTAAACATAGATCTCACATCCACAAAAGACGAACCTAAAATTTCTGCCATCGAGATCATCAAAGTAGATCCGGTTGATGATACAGCGGTAACTCGTATAAATGCCGGAAGCTCTGCCCTCGTTGTAAATGGAAAAAATTTTCTTGCCGATACTTACTTTACGGGGAAAACCTCAGTATTTGAAAATCAACAAATTGAAGATATCAAAAATACTACGGAAGACGAACTTTACAAATCTGAGCGTTCAGCAGGTGTTGATAAGGGAAGTTTTGGCTACGCCATACCGGTAAAAAATGGAGAATATCGTGTTGCGCTCCATTTTGCCGAAATCTACTGGGGTGTTCCGGGTGGTGGCTCAGGAGGCGTAAACAAACGCATCTTCAGTGTAAATGTTGAAAATAAAGCTAAACTGGTAGATTTAGATATGATCAAGGAGTTGGGTACTATGACAGCTTCAATAAAAACATATAGTACATCTGTTAAAGACGGGATTCTAAACATTGACTTTAGTGCCTCTAAAGATCGTCCAAAAATTGCGGCGATCGAAGTTTTCAAAGAAAATGAGCGTAAGGAAGATGAATTTCCACTAATGGCTAGCTTTAATGTAGGGGGTCCTAGCTTAACCCTAAACGGTACTGTATTTCAGAAGGATGCATACACTACGGGCTCTTCCAAAACCAGCACTACTACCTTTAACGAAATCAAAAACACGAATATACAGGCACTTTATAAATCTGAACGTAGCACAAACAATGATCAGGGCAATTTTAGCTATGCATTTCCAGTAACTAATGGTACCTATCAGGTCAAATTGCATTTCGCTGAATTGTGGTTTGGTGCTCCTAAAAGTGGGCCAGGCGGAATAGGAAAACGTGTTTTCAATTACAAACTAGAGAACGAGAGTGCAATTGAAGGTTTTGATATTACCAAAGAAGTGGGCACGGGAACTGCCCTCACGCGAACATATACTGTCAATGTAAGCGATGGCGAACTCAATTTAAATTTTGGCGCCACTGTAAACAGACCCCAACTTTGCGGTATTCAGTTATACGGCAATGGTGAACTTGGTGAAGAGGGACAAGATCCTTGTGCATGGACAGAATTAGCTCCCAGTAAACTAAAAAAGCTTGAAGCACAATCTGCTACTGTAGGAGATAAATTATACTCGTTTGCAGGTTTTCTCGATAATTTTATTATTACGGGTGTGACTGAAATTTACGATGTGAAAAATAATACTTGGACTACAGGTGCTCCTATGCCATTTCCCGCAACTCATATGGGGAAAGCCCAAGTTAATGACGATGTTTGGCTTATAGGCGGTTTTATTGGTAACAATCCAGGTGTCGCAACAGCTAAGGTTCAAATCTACAGTACCTCAACGGATTCCTGGAGGGCAGGACCATCCCTACCCGCACCGCGTGGATCAGGTGCTGCAGCATATGCAAATGGTAAAATCCATTTCTTTGGTGGCCTTTTACCAGATCGTACCACAGATGTTGATGAACACTACGTACTAGACCCCGAAAATCTTGCCGCAGGTTGGATTCCTGCTGCTCCATTACCTTATGGACGAAACCACTTGAGCGCGGCTACTGTTAATGGTCTTATTTATGCAATTGGTGGTCAATACGGCCACGATTATGAAAAACAGTACTTGCGCTACCTTCATGTTTATGATCCTGCAACTGATACCTGGACACGGAAACGAAATTTATTCGCAGACCGTTCTCATTTTGAACCGTGTACCCTTGTCCATAATGGTAAAATTATAATTATAGGAGGTCGTCGCGGTATTTTCTTTTTCGATGATATTACAGAATACGATCCAGCTATTGATCAATGGACGCAGCGTTGCGAACTCCCAGAACGACTATTGGCTCCTGTAGCGGGAATTTTTGATGATAAATTAATAGTAGCAAATGGTGGTTATAGCGAATCAGATCTAAGGGATAATACACGCTTCTTGCGCATAGAGCCAGAAACAACGCTAAGTACTATTGAAGAAGATGCAAATCTTTCTAATGGAGATCGTTTTGGGGAATCCATTACAGTATATCCAAATCCCACTAAAGATAATATTACCCTTACAGGAATTGGTGATACGGAGCGTTCCCTAGAGATAGCTGTCAAAAATATAAACGGGGCAACATTGATTTCTAAAAAATATAACGCCTTTGATACCTCATATACTCTTGAAACGAGTTCTCTACAGACGGGTATTTATTTTGTTGAGATTGTAAAAGATGCATCTTCTAAGAAAGTAATCAAGTTTATTAAAAACTAATAGTCAGGGTTTCCGTTAAACGGAAATATTTTTATAATAGAATCCCGGATTAAAACAAATGTTTTAATCCGGGATTCTATTATTTAGAAGTTTACGGAACAAAACCGAAGCGTCCCAATTTCTATAATATAGGTATAACACTATACCGCAAGCAAACTATAGCGCCTTAGCAGTACATCTATATTATTTAAGACATATACTCTCAACACATACGTGAGAAAAGGAATAAGTCTTCTTTATTTTGCTATATATAATTCCTGATTTTTGACGGAATAAGCGAATTATTTAAATTTTAGGTAACTCCCATCCATTATGGTACTTGGCTTTGACATATTTATTGGCCTCGTTGTCAGTGAAACGCTTCTTGGCCGTATCCCAGTACAATCTATCTCCTGTCCTATAGGCAACATTGCCAAAGTGGCTTATGAGTGCTGCGTCATAACCTACTTGAATAGGTGCGTTGAGGCTAGAAGCATCTCTACTTTGAACTGCATCAATAAAGTTTACTGTATGCAAGTCAAGCCCGCTGGCCGAACTTTTTTGAAGAGGAATACGCTCTAGTTTTGGTTGATCTTTTAATTTGTTCCAACTATCGTGACCTACTTCTGGGATTACTTCCCAACCGTTCCTATCTAAAACTAAAGTACCATTGTTGCCAATAAATGAAATCCCGTGATCACGCCCATAATTACCGTTATCTATACCCGTGGCATGCTCCCATAAAATAGAAAAATCATCATATTCAAAAACAGTCTGCAAACTATCTGGGGTTTGAGCGGCATCATCTGGGTACGCGAATTTACCTCCCATGGCCATAACAGATTTTGGCGTTCCGGCCTTCATACCATATAGCGCATAATCAAGCAGATGGACGCCCCAATCTGTCATGAGACCACCGGCATAGTCCCAAAACCATCTAAAGTTAAAATGAAATCTGTTGGGATTAAATGGACGCTGCTGAGCGGGACCAAGCCACATATCGTAGTCTACCCCTTGAGGAACGGGCGCATCTGGAAGTACAGGAATGGATTGCATCCAACCTTGATACGCCCATGCTTTTGCCAACCGAATATTCCCCAATTTTCCCGAATGGACGTAATCTATAGCTTCCCTAAAATGGGGCTGGCTCCTTTGCCACTGCCCTATTTGCACGATTTTATCACTACCATTGACTTTTTGCCGCATGAGCATACTTTCTTCAATGGTATTTGCGATGGGTTTCTCACAATACACATCTTTACCTGCTTCAAGGGCATCCATAAGCTGCAAACAATGCCAATGGTCTGGAGTACCAATGATGACAACATCAATATCTTGATCTTCTAATAATTTTCGGTAATCTTTATACTTTTTAGGCGGTTTTATGCCTGCTTTTTCAAGATCCTTAGTTCGTTCTGCAAGTACACTATCGTCTATGTCACAAAGCGCAACGACATCGATTTCGTTGATTTTCAGCATAGAACTTAAATCAGAAAAACCCATACCTTTACATCCTATTAAACCAACCTGTATACGATCATTAGGACTTACATTTTTCCGCATTGCGGCTATAAGTTCCATTGGAAAAAAGAAAGAAAGGCTGCCGCCCAATACCCCAGCAGCGCTTTTTTTAATAAAATGACGTCTATTATTGACCATAATTTGAAATTTTAATAATTGATTTATTGAACAAGTAATCTTTTGTTTGCGATATCAATGGTAAGTACTTCACCTATCCAGTTAATACTCATAATCCCCTCATAAAGCAATCCTTGTATAAAGGTAGCTTTAAATTGTTTTTTATCCACATTTTTGCCAGAATTGCTCAGGTTTGATAGTGTTGTTGTATAATACATATTTCCCTCTTCAGGGTTGAAATAACTGGGCCTAAACTGATTATCTATCGTAGTGGAATCAACTCCTAAAATCGGCATATAACGCGCGTTAAAGCGATATACATCATTGCCTGCACCACTATCTAATCCCACATCAAGTACCAAACTATCATTGACCACAACTGCTGTTGAAATACCTATCTCGATATCCCGAACATTAGTAATCTGCAAAGGCATTTGAAAAGCGGATTTTTTTTCGCGTTTATCAAGCGAATTCTGTGTTTCTAAAACAAGATGTTTCTCCTTATAATCTATCGTTACCGCACGCTCTTTAAATGACGTGAGGGAAATTAATCCATCCAGTGGAAAATCAATATCATATACAGCAACAATCTGATTCTTTAAGTTCAATGTTTCTATAGTTAAACTTTCGGCTTTCCATAAATCAATTTCCAATGCTTCACCGGTGGCGCGGTGACCTGTATAAAAATGTTGGGTTTTATTTAAATTTTTAACCTTATCCGCAAATTTTTTGGTCAATAAATGTAACCCGGCTCCTGTATCAAAAATAAAATTGCCTTCCACACCATTTATTTTTGCACTTATCATAATATGTCCGTTAGGTGATAATTGAAACGGAACAATCACGGGCTCTTCCAGTTGTTGTGCATATATCAATGGACCTATTAATAAAAGTAGTAGGGATATATTTAATCTCATAAAATGGCTTTTTAGGTAAATAAACAGTATTTATTGAGCGAAAATCGTTTGATTTTTAAAGAAATCAAGCAGTTTTTCATGCATTTCCTGAGTATAATCATAATGTGTCACGATACGTAGTTTGCCAGGACCAAGATTACTGATATAAATATCATTTTTCTTTAAAGATTCTAAAAAAGAACTTTCATCAACACCCTGCTTTAAATTGAATATAAGGATATTTGTTTCCACGGGATCAACACTAGCGACCGCTTCATGTTTATTCAATAGCTCAGAAAGTTCTTTAGCGCGTTGATGATCTTCCTCCATACGCTGCCAGTGGTTATCAATTGCATAAATACCGGCAGCGGCCATATAACCACCTTGTCGCATACCACCACCCAGGACTTTGCGTACTCGCATCGCTTTTTTCATTAGTTCCTTCTTTCCTACGAGAACCGAACCCATGGGAGCTCCCAAGCCTTTGGAAAGACATACCGAGATGGTATCAAAAACTTTCCCATAGTCTTTAGGAGATTCATCCGTGGCTACCAGCGCATTCCAAAGCCGCGCACCGTCAAGGTGAAGGCCCAGGCCATGATCGTCGCACACTTTTCTAATTTCTAAAATTTCACTGAAATCATAACATGCTCCGCCACCTTTATTGGTCGTATTCTCAAGACAGACCAGGGAAGTAAGCGGACTATGATAGAAATCTGGCGGATTTATACACGTTTTCACCTGATCTGCAGTGATCATTCCACGCTTTCCATCGGCTAGCCTACAGGAAACTCCACTGTTAAAGGAGATACCGCCCCCTTCATAATTATAAATATGGGCATATTTATCGGCAATAAGTTCTTCACCGGGCTGGGTGTGCATTTTAATAGCCGCTTGATTGGTCATACTTCCGGTAGGAAAATATAAAGCGGAATCCATGCCAAAAAGATCTGCTATTTTTTCTTCAAGTGCATTTACCGTGGGATCTTCCTTATATACATCATCCCCCACTTTTGCGGTCATCATAGCATCTAGCATTGCTGGCGTAGGACGGGTCAGGGTATCACTTCTTAAATCTATTCTCATTATTCATTTATTATTCTGGTTATCTATTGGTATATAAAATAGAAAATTTCGCTTAAACACTTAACACAAGACTGAAAATTACAATGCTATTTGTAAAATTATTTGTCCATAGGGAAGGTAATCTACAATAAGTGCTCCCCACCATCTACCGGGATGATAGCCCCATTGATCCACCGCGCCTCTGGCAGGGATAATAAATACACTACCGCGGCAACATCTTCTGGCGTGGTAAGGCGGTTATTTGGATTTAATTTTAGGGCTTCCTGCTTTAAACGTTCGTTACCGGGAATTAGACGCAAACTTTCGGTATCTGTTACGCCGGCCTGTATGCAGTTTGCGGTTATGCCCAGTGGTGCCAACTCGTAAGCGAGACTTCGCGTGATCGCCTCCAGGGCAGCTTTTGCAGTGGAAACCGCGGCATAGTTGGGAAGCGGTTTGCGACTGCCCATACTGGTAAATGAAAGTATGCGGGCTTTATCAGAAAATAGCCCGGCATTCCTCAAAACATTGCTCCAGTCATATAGACTTATCGCCATTGCATCTACCGTTAATGAAAAATCCTTCCCATTAAGCGTATTTTCAACCTTTTCCTCTGAATATATTGGTTTAAGATTTCCCTTTGCTATACTGTGCAATAAAACATAAACCCGTGCTTTTTCCTTTTTTAAAAAATCAAGTATTTTCTCGCGCGCTACAGGATCAAGGGCGTCACAGTTAAAATCAGTCACCTGATTTCCATAAGAACGTATACTTTGTTTTTCTGCTTCAAAGACGGCCAATTTGCTGCGCCGTGTTCTATGTACTATGCAAATATGCATACCGTGAGCAGCTAATTTTTTTGCAGAGGCAAGACCCAATCCTGAACTTCCTCCCAGAATAAGTGCCCAGTAATTATTTTTTTCTTCTGTATTGAAATTTCTGGTGCTCATAAATAGTAATCCATAAAATGATAAGTAATAAGAAACAGCCTATAATCGTCTTTTTTCAATCAGGGGATTTCAGTAAAACCCGCTGCGCGGAAAAGCCAGGGCCAAAACTCAACATAAGTCCGTGGTCGCCCGGCTGCATGCCGCGTTCCATAAAACGTTCTAAAACGTACAAAACGGTAACGCTGCTCATATTGCCGTACAGGCGAAGAACCTCTTTAGTGTTATCTATATTTTTACCCATTTCACCGAAAAGCGCTTCCACCGTTTGCACAATTTTTTTTCCGCCAGGATGAAAAATTAAATGGTCAATATCTTCAATTTTTAGTGCGTTTTTCTCTAAAAACGGATGGATAATCATAGGGAAATGTTCAGCAATAGTATCGGGAACAGCAGGATCAAGTATCATTTTAAGTCCCATATTCGTAAGACTGAATCCCATCATCTGCTCCGCATCATAAAAATGATACATCCCAGTATCAACAATCTGTGGGCCGTGATCTTCCTCGTGAGAAGAAAGTAAGGCACAGGCAGCACCATCTCCAAAGATAGCCGCACTCACCACATTTGCCATGGAATAATCATCAAGCTGAAACGTTGCGGTGGGGCTTTCAACAGCAATGATCGCAGCGCGTTTACCCGGATTGGCCTTTAAAAACTCATTAGCATATACCATTGCAGAAATTCCGGCTGCACAACCCATTTCAGTTACCGGCAAGCGTACCACATCCTGACGCAGTTGTAAGCTGTTGATAAGATAAGCGTCAAGTGAAGGGATCATTATGCCAGTGCAGCTCACCGTGATGATATAGTCAAGATCCGTAGCGTTCCATTGTACTTTTTTTAGGGCTTTGTCAAGTACCTTTTCCCCTAGTTTTATGACTTCTCGTATATAAATGTCATTCTTTTCCTCAAAAGAAGTAGCAGAAAAAACCTCCTCTGGTGACATGATACTATAGCGCTTATCTACCGCTGCATTGCCAAAAATCTTTTTTACTTTTCGTTTGAAACGCTCGTCTTTATTTACCAACCAACCGTCCAATAACGGCATTATATCTGGTGTTTCCCGGGAAAATTGAGGTAGTTCTTTAGTTACCCCTACAATTTTTACGCTTTGCTGTCTACTATCCATAAATATCTAAAAGCCCATCGCCATTTCAGTTTATAATGCTCTAAACCGAGCTTAGTGGCGAAAATTATCAATTCTTTTTTTGTGAATGCGCGCCCTATGGAAACAAGGCCATCGTAACGTGCAATTTTCGTTTTCATAAATACACCGCTAAATGCGCGGAAAAGCACCGCAGCCGTCCGGCTTCGCTGTAAATCATTGATTACCCATCCCAAAGTGGAACGTTGTTCAAAAAAGCGAAGGAAATTCAGGATTTCTTCATCTGTAAAATGGTGCATGGTTAAGGTACTTGTCATGATATCAAAAACTTCCTCTTTCTCGCCAAGTTTTAGGATGTCCTGTTGCCTAAAACTGATCTCAGGAAACTCTATAGACCGCTTTTGGGCAAGGACGATACTTTTCGCATTAAGGTCAAAACCTACAAAACTCGCATTTATACCTTTTTTTTGGCAAAAAACGGCCATTTTCCGAAGTATTTCGCCATCTCCGCAGCCCAAATCAGCAATCGTATAGGATTTTTGAGGGTATTTCTTGAAAAAATAGTCTATTCCGTCTAAGGTAATTTGCTGACCACCCAACCATTTATTGACCAGGGTCACATCCTGTAAAGCCGCATGAAGCTTTGACTCTTCCAACTGTGGATCATCCATCAGTTCTGGTTTTAGAATACGGGTTTTCATACGCTTTCCATTTTTCCGTGGGTTTGTTCTATTAGCTTTTTAAAAAGCCGGGGCGTATGTTGCATGGTGGCTATACCCAGATTTGCCGCCATTGGCTTTATCAGGATGCGCTGTAGCCCTCTGCCCCATTGCAACCGTGCTCTAAATTCGTTTTCCCACTGCTGGGTATATGCATTTTCTAGCTCCTGGCGGGTACCTCTATTTTGTCGGTTTTTTATGATGCAGGTACTTAGAATGCGTGCCCCCATGATTGCCATGGCCATACCATTACCACAAAGCGGATGAATTAAACTTGCGCTATCGCCACACATCAAAATGTGATTTGCAACCCGTTCTTTGCGATCAAAGGAAATCTGACTTATGGTTAATGGTTTTTCAAAAACGGAAATCGCATTTTTGAAAAAATCATTTAAATATTTATTTTTCCGAAGTACTTGCTCCTGGTAAATAGTAAGGTCTTTATACTGCTGAAAGGAATTCAACTGTGCAAGATAGCATACATTGACGAGGCCGTGTTCCACATTTGAAATACCGCAATAACCACCATCAAAGTTATGCAAACCCACCAAATCTGACTGAAAATCAGCCTTATAATGCGATTTTACGGCCATCCAGGGTGATTTCTGCTGAATAAATTTCCGCGAAAGCGTGATATCAAGGTTGGCACGTTTCCCGTAAGCTCCCACAACAATATCCGCTTTAAATGTTTTGCCAGAATATGTTTTGATCTCAAACGTATGGTCATAAAACAGAATATTTTCCACCTGTTCCTTTAAAACTTTTCCGCCGGCCAGAAGTACCTCTTTGTAAATAATATGATCTAGAGTATAACGGCTAAGCCCAAAACCTCCCAGAGGAAGATCAACGACCACCCCCCTGCCCTTTGCGCTACTACACTGCAATTTTTTTAGTGTTACCGCACCATGACGCTGTGGGTCAATACCAAGACTTTTAAGATAGGGAAGGACTTCATTTGAAATATACTCCCCGCAAACCTTATGCTTGGGGTATGGGTTACGCTCATATACGGTCACCTCAAAACCATTTTTTAAAAGGTGCATCGCCGTTATGAGGCCGGAGAGACCGCCACCCACTATATGAACTTCTTGTGATTCCATTATGTGGAAAGTTAGCGTTTATATATAAAACAACATCGCAATAGAACCATCAAAAATGTAATAAATCAATTGTGAAATAGCAGGATGAATATGTTCTTATGATTTCTATGACCGGTGCTAAAGAATTTCGGTTTTAATATTTGAAGCTACAGTTTCAACCAACCTATTTTGCATTTTTTTTAAATGCGATAAGGGAATTCAAAAAGTTTATTACACTGAACCAGTATTATCATATTATACAAAGCAGACAATATTTTGATAATCAAATGTTTCAATGTTTTTTAAAAATAAAAGTGAAAGCCAATAAGCTATTAGACAGTTTTAATTAATTCTTGCATATTTGCAAATCCAAATCAGTTAAGGCCCATGAAAAAGAAATTGATTAGAATTACTACCGTTTCAGGATCCCTATGGATCTTGTTAAAGGGACAATTGCGATTTATGAATCAGTTCTATCACGTTATTGGTATTGCCGGGGCTAAGGAAAATATGCAAAAAGTACGCGATAATGAAGGGATAGACACCATTGATCTGGAAATGACCCGCGTAATAACACCTGTCCAGGACCTCTCCTCCCTTTTCAAGTTATACAAAGTATTAAAACGTGAAAAACCATTTATTGTACATACCCATACCCCAAAAGCGGGTATTGTGGGTATGATGGCAGCAAAAATGGCTGGCGTAAAGCACAGGTTACATACGGTTGCAGGATTACCACTTGTTGAAGCGACAGGTACTAAACGCACTATCCTAAATCAAGTGGAACGCCTTACCTATGCCTGTGCCACAAAAGTGTACCCCAACTCAAAAGGCCTTGAAGACATAATATTGGAACACAAATTCACTAAACCTGAAAAACTTAAGGTACTGGCGAATGGAAGTTCAAATGGTATAAACACCAGCATTTTCAGCCCAGATGTAAGTACGACGGAAGAAAAGGAGCAATTAAAAAATAAATTGGGCATTAAACCAAACGATCTCATTTTGGTTTTTGTGGGTAGGATTGTGCGTGACAAAGGGATCAATGAACTTATGGAAGCTTTTCATAAATTGAGCAAAAAGTATGATCACCTTAAATTGCTCATGGTAGGGCCCTATGAAAAGGACCTTGACCCCATCAGTCCAGAAGCCGAAGAAGAAATAGCCACTAACAAAGCTATTATTTCTTTAGGTTGGCAGGATGATGTGAGACCCTTTTTTGCAGTGAGCGATGTGCTGGTTTTCCCTAGTTACCGCGAAGGTTTTCCCAATGTTGTGCTGCAGGCCGGTGCGATGAGCCTAGCTAGCATAGTAAGTGATATCAACGGCTGCAATGAGATTATTGAAGAAGGTATCAATGGTACGATCATTCCTGTTAAAGATGCTTCTGCCATTGAAGCTGCTATTGAAAAAATGATAGAGAACCCTGAGATAACCACACAAATGAAAAACGTTGCCAGAGAACGTATTGTAAGGCTTTTTGACCAAAAAAAGGTTTGGGAAGCGATTTTACAGGAATACAAAAATCTGGAAAAAGAGGATGCGTAATCTAACGTAATCTTTCTTTCAATTCTATATATAAATCCTTATGTACGTAAAATTAATAAAGCCGGCTTTAGATATATTGTGCGCAAGCATTGCCTTTATTCTCTTATCCCCTATTTTCCTTGTTGTATGTGTACTTCTTTATAGAAGTAATGAAGGGAAACCTTTCTTCTATCAACCTAGACCGGGATTGAACGGTAAGGTATTTAATATTATCAAGTTCAAATCAATGAACGATAAAAAGGATGCCAATGGTAACTTACTTCCTGACCATTTGCGTATTACAAAACTTGGTGCTTTTGTACGCAAATCCTCGCTTGATGAGATCCCCCAGCTACTCAATGTTATAAAAGGGCAGATGAGTATCGTGGGACCACGACCTTTACGTGTCGCCTATTTAACGCGTTACAATGAACAACAACAACATAGGCACGATGTGCGTCCAGGTATTACGGGTTGGGCACAGATCAATGGGAGGAATACCATCTCCTGGGAGGAAAAATTTAAATACGATGTCTGGTACGTGAATAATATAGGCTTTATGCTAGATTTACAGATATTATTCAAAACAGTTATTAAAGTATTTAAATCAGAAGGTATCTCCGCTTCGGAAGAAGTAACTATGGAAGAATTTATGGGAACAGCGAAGAATTCTTAAAAAAAAGACTCATTTGTAAACTATGAGGCTGATAATCGGGATAAATATGCTTAACAACTATAATATACTACTACCTACAATTTAATCTTTTATTTTATAGATGTTTACATTCACGCAAACGATAGTATTCAACTGCTACTATAATATTTAAGTTGAGCATATTCCTTTCAATGTTGTCTTTATAAAAACACGCTAAAGTAGATTTGCTGACCCAAAAAATTACAATTCTGACATTATTACGCATGACACTTAATTTCAACCAGGTAAAACTAATACTGAAGGATAAAAGCAAGAAAAAAAGCCTCTTTAAAATAGCAAAAGAGGTTTTAGTGCTTAGTCTGGCAAAAAAGGAACTTGCCTTCTATTACGGCGGGAAATATTTATATAGAGCTGATAGAAAAAACTACAAAGATTATCTTAGCATAAAAGAATTCTATCTGTTAAAAAGCGCAAAATTTTTACACAATTTTGAAACTTCATCTTTACTAAAAAACAAATTAAGTTTTGCTCTTTACTGTGAGAACAACGCGCTTACTGTCCCCAGATTAATCAGTTATAATTTAAACAGATCTTTTGTATTTAACAATCAGATTCGTCATTTAGATAATGATGAAAAGGTAATAGAATTCTATAGAAATGTCCTGGAAAAAACAGGCGAAAAAGGTGTTTTTATAAAAGAAATTGCTGCCCATGGGGGAAAAGGTTGTTATTTATTAACACTACAAAACCTCGAGGAATCCATCAGGAACCAAAATTTTTATCTTCGTAGCTTTGTACATCAGGAAATCGCAAAACAGCATCCTGCAATAAGTGAAATTTATCCACATAGCATAAATACGATACGTTTCATTTCACATATAGACCAAGAAGGTAAATCTCATATAATCTCAGCATTTATGCGTTTTGGTAGAGGTGGAAATATTGTAGACAATGCCAGTGGCGGTGGTATGTATGTAGCAGTTGACATGGAGAAAGGAATGCTTAAAGAGGATGCACACCAGTCTATGAAAGCCGGGGGAAATTTATACTTTCAACATCCCGATACCAACTTTATCTTCAAAGATTTTAAAATTCCTTATTTTCAGGAAGCTTGTGCAATGGTTTTTGATGCATTAAGCTATATCCCGGATGGGTTTACAGGTTGGGATATTGCCATTACACCCACTGGTCCGCTACTTATAGAAGGCAATGAAAATCCCGGTATGCAAACTGCTGATATTGCCTACGGTGGACTTTTGAAAAATCCTGTAATGCGGAGAATCATGAATGACATTCACAGCCAGAAATAAAACCCAAAACTTCTACAATGAGTTTAAACAATTACACCGGTAGGTTGCGTATGATCATAAAAGATGATAGCAAGAAGAAAAGTGCCTTAAAAATTAGTCGGGAATTAACTAAAAGTATTCTTTCAGAAAAAAAATTCCCTTTTCATTACGCCTCCAAATTCTTGTACCGATCAGACTCTGGTGATTATGCTAATTATTTGACACTTGAAGAGGAAGTACAGGTACGTTTCTCAAAAAATCTACATTCTATAGGCTATCATACGCTTTTAAAAAATAAATTATCAAGTGCTCTTTATTTTGAAGAATGTGGACTTCCTATTCCAAAAATGCCACTTTACAACGTAGAACAGGTTTTCTTTACAAAGGAAAAAACAATCGAAATTCATACTCTAGATGATCTTTATTCCCTTTTGTCAGGCGTTTTTGAAGATGAAAACCATGAGAGTCTTTTTGTAAAAGAGTTTGCAGAAAGTGGTGGAGCGGGATGTTATCTAATCAAAAAAGAAGGTCTTCGGGATCAGCTTGAGAAAATTGGTCCTAGACTCTTAAAAAGGTCATTCATTTATCAGGAAACGATAAAGCAGCATGATAGTCTCAACGCAATCAACTCCAGTTGCCTCAACACGATACGGTTTGAAACCTATATTGACAAAGAAAAAAAGTCACATATAGTTTCCAGTTATATCCGTTTTGGAGTAGGTGACAATGTGGTAGATAATGCTGGAGCCGGCGGATTTTTTGTTTCCATTAATCAGGAAACAGGAAGACTTCAAGGCAAGGGATATCAAAAACTTGCGGCCAATAGTGGTGCAAAAACTTTTACGCATCATCCCAGCACCCAGTTTGAGCTGGAAAATGCAGAAATACCCTTATACAAGGAAGCTTGTGATCTTGTTTTAAAAGCTATGGAATTTGTCCCAGAACGCTATATAGGTTGGGATATTGCAATCTCATCAGACGGGCCTATAATCGTTGAAGGTAATGCCGCGCCCCACATTATGGTGGCTGATATCGCATATGGTGGCTACAAAAAGCATCCGCTCTATTCAGAAATATTAGATGAAGCTTATAAAACTGGTATTCATAGAGACAAAATCATGTATTTCAAGAATATTGATTAAGCTGAAACCTTATTCTATTCTGATAACAAATTTATACACGCCCCATGAAGTTCTTTCTGGCAAGGTTCAATCAAATTCGAGAAGATAATAATCCAAAAAAAAGTTGGAGCAAAATTATCAAAGAGGTAATCACCTTGAGTATTCAAAATAAAAGAATACCTACGTATTACGTAAAAACATTCATGTACCTGGAATCTTCGGGCAACTATAAAGACTTTCTTACGCTTGATGAGATCATTGCCATAAACTCTTCACCAAAACTGCACAGACTTGAGTATACCACACTTTTAAAAAACAAACTGGCCTCTGCCTTGTATTTTGAGAAATGTGGTCTATCCATACCCGAAATGCCCAGCTATAATGTTGAAAAACTATTTTTCCATAAAAGCAAATTCGAACGATTGGAAACTACAGCTGATCTTATTCAATTTTTTAGAAAGGTAATGCAGGAATCTCAAAAAGACAGTCTATTTCTTAAGGATCATGGAGCACATGGAGGTGCGGATTGTTTCCTATTAAAACTTGGCGATCTAGAGGCAAAACTGGAGGAAATAGAACCTATACTGTTAAATGGCTCGTTCATCCATCAGGAAACAGTTCTTCAACATGCCGAACTCAATAAAATCTATGGGCATAGTTTAAATACAATGAGGTTTGAAACCTATATAGATCGTGATAATAAAAAGCATATCAGAACATGCTATATCCGCTTTGGTGCAAATGGTAGTGTGATTGATAATAGTTCAGCTGGCGGGATAGGCGTACCTGTAAATATTGAGACCGGACAACTTTATGAAAAAGGATTTAAGCGGGCAAGTGGTCTCAATATGGCCAATATATATTTAGAGCATCCCAACAGTGAACATCCATTTGAAGGATTTATAATCCCCCATTTTGAAGCAGCAAAACAATTGGTTTTTGATTGTATGAAATTCGTGCCAGATCGCTATATAGGCTGGGATGTTGCCATAGCAGCAAATGGTCCCGTTCTAATAGAAGGTAATGGTTCCCCCCGTTTGAGAGAAAGCCCGCACGGTTTCAAGAGCAGTGCTATAGGACGAGAAATACTAAATGAAATATATTCAAAATGAGTAGGGTAAGTATATTTTTAAAAGATAAAAACAAAAAAGGCTTCTTCAAAATGCTCTATGAAATGGGGCGTTTTTCTTTGGTTAAAAAAGAGCTGCCCAAAGTTTATATAGGCAAGCGCCTATATCGTAAAGAGATTACTAATTATCTCGATTATCTCAGCAGTAAAGAAATTGATAAGATCAGTAACTCAAAAGTCTTACATAAGCCTATTTATGCCGGTATTTTACGCAATAAGCTATTTTTTGCCTATCACTTGGAATATAATAAACTCCCTACTCCAAAACTTCATGGATATAATTTCGGGAATAATTTTGTCTTCAATTCAAATAAGGTTGAAATTCAATCTAATATAGAATTGGAAGCTTTTTTATCAGATTACCTGAAAAATTCAAATTCAAAAGGCCTTTTTGTAAAGCCACTGGATGAGAAGGGAGGCAAAGATTGTTATCTTCTAAATCTTGAAAATCTCAAGGCAATGATCAGTTCCCATGGCCTACAGCTTATGGCCGGAAATGCGATATTTCAAGAAGTGATCAGCCAACATACAGAAGTGAATAAAATTTATTCAAAAAGTATCAATAGCATACGTTTTACCACTTTTAGGGATAGTGAGAACAAGAACCATATATTATCTGCAATGATGCGTTTTGGCAACAATGGCAGTGTGGTAGACAATTCAAGTTCTGGTGGGTTTTATGTAAATATAGATCTGGATAGTGGCCGCTTAAAAGGTGTGGGAAATCAGGCAATGAAATTTGGTGGTCTGGTTTTCGAAAAACATCCTGAAACTGATTTTATGTTGGATGGATTTAAAATACCCTACTTTAAGCAAGCCTGTACATTAATTGATCAGGTCAATGATTCTATTCCTGAGCGTATCGTAGGATGGGATATCGCAATAGCTGAAGATGGTCCAACCCTTATTGAGGGTAATGATAATAACTCCTGGTTTGGTGTTGATATTGCACACGGTGGCCTGCTTCAAAACCCTCTTATGAAAAAAGTTTTTGAAGATGCCTAACTTCTGTTCAACAGTATTAACATGAATGGCATTTATAATAAGAAAACCGTCTAAATGAAAATTCTTTATTTTTTCTATCAATTCAAAGTAACAGATTTTGGTAAGCTTCAAGCTTTTATAAGCTATGTTGCCAAGGTTATGAACAAGTCGAAAGTAGCTGTTATCACTGATATGCTAAAGGCTTTCTGGAAACATAATATTTCTTTTTCAGATTACTTTTACCTCGAATTTTACAACAGGCCAGAAGTGGAAAGGAGCAACCATGCGAGCACGTTGCTTATGTATAAATTTCAAAGTAGGCTCAACAGTAAAGAAAGCATTGCATTCTTTAGAAATAAGAAGGCATTCTATAAGAAATTTGACAAGTTTATCAAGCACAACTACTTCATTACTGATGATAAGAACGTTGAAGATTTTAAAATCTGGTTGATAGAAAATAATCCAAATGCCCTGATGGCCAAACAAAGTAACGGTCAGGCAGGATCAGGATTGGAAAAATTTGAGGTAACAAGATCAAATAAGGACGACTTCTTAGTGGGTGGTAAAGATCTCAATACCTTTTACAGTTATGCACTCAATAAAAAATATGACCTTATAGATACTTTTATAGAGCAACATCCTCTACTGCAGGAAATTTCACCGAATGCCCTGAGTACACTTCGTATAGTAAGTATTGTAGATAAATCGAACCCTGTCAAGATCCTTAAGCCGTTAGTGCGTATGAGCAACGACAGTTTTGTAGATAACTTCCATCAAGGTGGCATTGCCATGGCAATAGATCCTGAAACAGGCAATATTCTGGCACCGGTTTTTTTTAAAGATCCAAGGAAATCGAAAACAGAAACGCAGCATCCGGTTACCGGTAAAACACTTATAGGTTTTAAAATACCTCATTGGGAACTTGTTATGCCTATGATTGAACAAGCTGCTTTAGTTGTGCCTGAAGTAAGAACTGTGGGATGGGATGTACTTATAACAAAAGACGGCCCCAGTCTCCTGGAAGGTAATGATAACTGGGATAAAACCCTTTATGAAAAAACGCATCAGGAAGGCTTAAAACCGGTTATAACGTCAATAAAGTAACAATTAGACGTAATTAATTTCAAATGGTATCTTTAAATTTAGGGATTTTATAATGATAAAAGATTTTTAAGAATTATATTTTACCAACATTTATAATTTCTTAACCAACTAACAAGACTTTTAAAAACAAATTTTGGATTGAGCATCTTCGGGTCGCAATTCAGCATTTAGAAAACTAAAAATTATAATGAAGAAATGTGTCATTGTAGGAGCGGGTACATATGGTCAAGTATATGTCAACTACCTTAGTGAAATTTATGACGTTCAGGGCTTTTTTGACAGTAATCCTGATCTTCTCAATAAAAAAATAAACAACTATCCCGTGATAGGTTCTGTGGAGTCTTTACCCGAATATATGGAGCATCAGAAAGGCACCGCCATTTTTATACCTTTGGGTAATAATGAACGTAGGGTAGAATTATTAAGGTATTATGAAGAATTGGGGTATGACCTCCCTTCTTTTATACACGATAGCGTTTATTTACACGATAACGTTTTCATAGGGAAGTCTGTCTATATTTTACCATCAACTAATGTAATGCCTTTTACCAGCATAGGAGATTATACTATGATAAGTATGGGCGTGAACATTGCCCATCACGTTGTTATCGCAGAAGGTTGCTTTTTTTCTCAAGGATGTAATATTGGTGCTTCTATTGCCATAGGTTTGAGGGCCTATTTTGGTATGGCTGCATCTGTAATGACAGGTGTGGAAAGTATTGGCGCAAATTCTATTATAGGAGTTGGCGCAGTAGTTATACGTGACGTTCCAGAAAAGGCTGTGATTGTTGGAAATCCCGGAAAAGTGCTCAAATATTTATAGAATTTTCTCTTTGGGAAACTAGTGCATAAAAAAAGGCTGACATGAATATGTCAGCCTTTTTTTCTAATTGTATTTATAAGATCTTATTGACCTTCACCAGCTTGTTGTTTAGCTTCCTCCTTCATTTCTTGATTAGGCACAATAGCCAAGGTTACCCTACGATTTTTTGAACGGCCGTCTGCTGTACTATTGTCATATTTAGGTTGCTCTTCACCGTACCATTGGGTTGTAAACCGTCCCGCAGAGAGTCCCTGCTGCTCCAGATAATTCGTCACAGCCTCTGCCCTGTTCTTAGAAAGTGTCATATTGTAATTGGCATCACCGGTGTTATCCGTATGACCCACAACAAGTATGTTTGTCTGGGGATATTCTTTCATAACCTTGGACAATCCATTCAAAGTCTCTTCCGAAGCATTATTGATAGTGTATTTGTTAGTGGCAAAATAAACGCCACTTTTTTCATCAAAATTAACGACTATACCATCATCAATACGCTCTACCTCAGCACCCGGTATTTCTTCTTCAATCCGTTGTGCCTGCTTGTCCATTTTATTACCAATAATGTTACCGGCCGCACCACCTACAACACCACCTATGACCGCGCCAAGTTCACTGTTGCCTCCGCCGCCTACATTGTTACCTATTACGGCACCAAGTATTGCTCCACCGGCAGACCCTATTACGGTCCCTTTTTGCTGATTATTGGCATTCTTTACTGCTTCACAGCCTGTCATTAAAGCCAGCGCAAGCATAAAAGGTACTATTGTTTTGAATATTCTTTTCATAATATAAAAATATAAAGTTATTAATCTGAAATTTTAGTGAAGTTCATATAGATCGTAAAAGGTTTACCATCTACCTGCAATGTTTGCGTAAAGCGCAAAGAATCATCAGAAAGATAATCCAGGGATAACCTATAGCCCTTATTATTTCTGGTAGAATTCATTTTCTCGTCGGTGGGTTTTAAAAGTATATCATAGCTTGATGCATTCTTGACATCTGGGATTGTCCACACGAAATATCTTTTGCCAGATGAACAGTTTGCGCCATTTATCTCATAGTTACCAAAATTATTGTTTGGAATAAATCTCCAGGTACTGCCCACAAAACATTCAGACGAAGCATCATCAAAAAGCTCGACTTCATAAACGCCATTGGCATCACCATAATTAATATTATCCAACGTCCAATTTCCCTTGAGCGTTTTTCTGGATTCTTTGACTACTTTGCTGGTGCCACAGGAAAGAACCAGAAAGGAGGCCAACATTAAAAAGATTATTTTTTTCATAAAATACAATTGAATTGAGGTGAATAAATTGGTCTGTTATTTTCTGAAAAGTCTCGAAAGTAGACTAATTAGAAAAAGTACGATAAAGATAAAAAAGAGAATTTTGGCAATATCCTCAGCACCGGAGGCTATTCCACCAAATCCAAAAATGGCTGCGATTATCGCTATAACGATAAAAATAATTGTCCAACGAAGCATAATTTCAAGTTTTGATTAGTGCTGCTAAAATATTATGAGGATGGAAATCAGTTAAATTTGTTAATAGTGTTTAACTTTAAATTGTTAAAATAAGTTAAGCGAAAATAGTACTTAAATTGGTTTTTTGGTATTTTTCAACCGAATTTATTGCTTTTCACCTGTTTTTTATCTCAATTAGATTTTACTTCTCAAAAATCAAAAGCCATTAGTTATCAGAATCCTATTCCATTTTAAGGTTTGTCAATCCTTATTAATAATCCACAAGCTCTTTAACGGCATTTTTCAACCTGTCTTTTGCGAGGTAATTGTTTTCTAGATCCTTCGCAAAAGGAATGGGTGTGTCGAGACTTGCCAGGCATTTCACCGGGGCATCCAAATATTCAAAACATTCATCGCCTATACGTGCCGCAAGACTGGTTATAAAACTACCGGTTAGGTTATCTTCGGTAAGCAATAGTACTTTACCGGTTTGAACAACTGTATCATTTATGGCATCCCAATCTAAGGGTACAAGCGTACGTAAGTCAATAAGCGCTATAGAGATTTCGAGCATGTCTGCAATAAGTTCAAGAGCCCAGTGAACAGGTGCACCAAAGGTTATGATACTAATCTGGGTACCCGCATTTAACAAGGCTGCTTTACCAAAGGGCAGGTTATAATATCCTGTCGGCACCGCTTGGCGAACCGTGCGGTACAAAGCTTTATGTTCAAAGAAAAGTACGGGATTGGGATCCTCAATGGCGCTAATCAAAAGTCCTTTTGCATCCGCAGGAAAGGCGGGATATACCACTTTTAATCCTGGGGTATGGGTAAACCAGGCTTCATTGCTCTGACTATGAAAAGGCCCTGCTCCCACTCCCGCACCACACGGCATGCGCAAAACAACATCTGCCACTTGCCCCCAGCGATAATGGGATTTTGCCAGGTAGTTTACAATAGGATTGAATCCTGAGGATACAAAATCGGCGAATTGTAGTTCAATAATTGCCTTAAAACCATTGATAGAAAGTCCCATACCGGCTTCAATGATGGCTGACTCACAAATGGGTGTATTGCGTACGCGATCTTTGCCAAAGGTGTCTACAAAACCTTCCGTGATCTTAAAAACGCCTCCATAATCTGCAATGTCCTGTCCCATTAAAACACAATTATCATGTCTGTGCATTGCTTCTTTCAAGGCTTGCGCAATGGCATCAATAAACCGAATTTCCCGGGAATTATTCCCCGGACTTTCCAGTTTAAATTTAAAAGGTGCATAAACGTCCTGAAGTTCGTTATCTGTAGAAACACTGGGTGCATTCTCAGCAAAAGCTATTTCTAGATTTTGGTCAATATTTTTCCTGATTTCCTGCTCTAAAAGGTCATTTTTGTCCAAATTGAGGAGATTTTTATTCATCAAAAACGCTCTGTAATTGATTAAAGGATCTCTTTTTTCCCAATGTTGCAGCAAATCTAAAGGAACATATTTCACTCCACTTGCTTCCTCGTGGCCACGCATCCTAAAAGTTTCAAATTCAATCAGGACAGGTCTGGGATGTTCGCGCATGCCCTGGGCGATTTCTGAAATGCGATTAAAAACCTCAGTGATGTTATTGCCATTTATCTGGTGGCCTTCCATACCATAACCTACCGCACGGTCAATCAAATGTTCACAACGGTACTGCTCCCTGGTAGGTGTTGATAGCCCATAACCATTATTTTCTATACAAAACAAAACCGGCAGATCCCACACCGAAGCAACATTGAGCGCCTCATGAAAATCCCCCTCACTGGTACCGCCCTCACCTGTAAAAACCGCGGTTATTTTTTGTTCTTTACGCAACTTATGACCAAGTGCAATCCCACAGGCAACGCCTAACTGCGGACCTAAATGCGAGATCATACCAATGATTTTGTAGCGCTGGGTTCCAAAATGAAAACTACGGTCACGACCCTTTGTAAATCCGCCCGTAGTTCCCTGCCACTGGGAAAACATGCGATGAAGGGGAATATTCCTGGCCGTAAATACACCTAGATTGCGGTGCATGGGTAAAATATATTCGTCTTCATGCAATGCAGACGTCACCCCTATGGAAATCGCCTCCTGACCTATCCCGCTAAACCATTTTGAAATTTTCCCCTGACGTAATAAAATCAGCATCTTTTCCTCTATGAGACGGGGCTCTAACATTCCTTTATAGAGCTTTAGAAGCCATTCATCTGACAGCTTTTCGCGGTCGAAAAAAAGTTCATTTCCTTCTATAAAATGTTCTCGCATAGTCGTATCTTGTTATTCAAATGCTGAAAATTAAGCGTTTATTTTACGAATACAATAAAACACTTAATTATAATTTTCTATACCGAAAAAGAATACCTTTTAAATTTAATACCTTTGAATCAGAAAAGTATATTCAACTTATGAACACCATTCCCAGCGTAGATCTTAAAGATTTTACCAGCGACGACCCAGAGAGAAAGCAAAAATTTATAGATGAATTAGGAAGTGCCTATGAAGATATAGGATTTGTTTCGCTTAAAAACCATTTTCTTGATGATCAACTTGTAGAACATTTATACAGTGAGATCAAAGATTTTTTTGACCTTCCCGAAGAGACTAAGACAAATTATGAGATAGAGGAACTTCATGGTCAGCGAGGCTATATTTCCTTCGGAAAAGAGCATGCAAAAGGAAAGAAAGAAGGGGATCTGAAAGAGTTCTGGCACTTTGGCCAGGAGCCTGAGGCAGATGCTGATCTTAAAGAGAAATATCCAGACAATGTACAGGTAAAAGAACTTGAGGATTTTAATGAAACCGGTATGCAAGCCTATAAAATGCTCGAGAAAACGGGTATTTACGTACTACGGGCACTTGCGCTATATATAGGTCTTGATGAGTTTTATTTCGATAAATGGGCCAAAAACGGAAACAGTATCCTGCGCCCTATACACTACCCTCCCATTACAGATGAGCCTAAAGGTGCCGTGCGTGCCGGGGCACACGGTGATATTAATCTAATTACCCTGCTTATGGGCGCTTCTGCCGGTGGACTTCAAGTACTGCGGAAAGATGGCGAGTGGATCGATGCCATTCCCCAGGATGATGAACTGGTAATCAACGTGGGCGATATGCTTGAACGTTTGACGAATAATAAACTTCGTTCTACCATTCATCGAGTGGCAAACCCACCGAAAGTTCAATGGAGCTCACCACGATATTCAATACCATTCTTCATGCACCCGCGTAGTGAGATGCCTTTAAATTGCTTAGACCTGTGCGTTAACGAAGAACATCCTAAGGCGTATGAAGATATCACTGCGGGAGCGTTTTTACATCAGCGGCTAGTGGATATAGGCCTGATAAAAGAGAAAAAGTAATACTAGTAATGGATTTAAAAGACCAACTTAAAAATCTTTTTCCGGATCATGAAATTCCGGAAGAAACGAATGAGACGAACGAAAACAAACTTGATATATGGATGCAGGACGAGCCGCTACATTGTGTTTATGAAAAACGCAAAGGCAAACCTGTAACGATTATCAAAGGGTATAATGGCGCTGATGAAGATTTTAAGATCCTTGCTAAAGAACTCAAAACGATGTTAGGTGTGGGTGGCAGTTTTAAGAAAGAGCAAATCTTAATCCAGGGCGATTACCGCGATCAAATCATGAAATTTTTGAAGGATAAAGGGTTTAAGGTCAAACGCGTGGGCGGATAATAATTTTCTGATTATGAGCAATAAAATTCTTCACATTATCAACGGTGATAGCCTGAAAGAAAGTCTGGAAAACATTCATCTGGATGGCGAAATTGTAGTTTGGCGTGAGATGTTATGTGAAGGTCCCACAGTTTCTCAAGTGGGCAATGATACGTTTATTTCCCTGCGAAAAAAGTTTCTTCAAGAAGAGTACGGTGTTAGTAGTACGTTGTACGAACAGGAATTTTTAAGCCAATTAAAAAAGCTAGATGCTATTAACCACTATGACGAAATCATCCTGTGGTTTGAATTTGATTTGTTCTGTCATATCAATATGCTTGCAGCAATCAGTTATCTTATTCAACAGAAAAAGAAAGAAAATTTGTACCTGGTATGCAGCGGTCGCGTCCCAGGAGAAAAAGACCTTACCGGCCTTGCAGACCTCAGCGAAAAACAATTGCTAAGTCACTATAAAAATAAAATAAGACTTTCTGAAGATGACCTGGATATGGCGCATTTTATCTGGCAATTATACTGCGGCAATAATCCCAGTAAATTGAAGCCGGAAATTCGGAAAAGTTCCAATTTCAAATATCTTTCCAGCTGTATACGAGCGCACATAGAGCGTTATCCTAATGTAGATACAGGTTTAAATACCTTGGAAACCAATATTTTGCGTTTAATAGAACGTGAACACATCACTTCAGAACATCAATTATGTGGTTATGCCCTTAGCTATCAGGGATATTATGGATATAGCGATAGTATGATTCTCAAAGTCATAGATAGATTGCGACCCTTCTTTCAAATTGGTCAGGAAGGTCTAGAACTTAACATGAACGGTAAGTTTGTACTGGATGGCACTCATAATTTTTACCGGGAACTAAAAAATAATGAAACCTACGGAGGCACTAACAAGTACGACTTCTTATATAGCCCAGAAAACCACCAACTACTCAAGCTTTAATCAACATGCCCTTTTCTCCTTCTGAGCTCATCCTTAATGCGGATGGGAGTATTTATCATTTAAATCTTTTACCACAAGATCTTGCACCCATTGTGATTACCGTGGGCGATCCTGATCGCGTAGAACACGTTACGAAGCATTTTGATACAATACGCGTAAAAAAACAGAAAAGAGAATTTAAAGCTCAAACCGGTACGTATAAAGGCAAGGAAATTACGGTTATCTCAACGGGCATAGGTACAGATAATATAGACATTGTCCTTAATGAGCTCGATGCCCTTGTAAATATAGATTTCAATACGCGAAGTGTGAAAGAGAATTTACAGTCGCTAAAAATCATTAGACTTGGTACAAGTGGTGCCATACAACCAGAAATCGAAATTGATTCGATACTAATTAGCCAGTTTGCTATAGGTTTTGACAGTTTACTTCAGTTTTATGATAGCAAACATATTCAAAACACTAAAATACAGAACGCGTTTATCGAACACAGTAAATGGGCTGTAGAAAAAAGTCAGCCGTATGTGATTACCGCCGATGAAAATTTACTAACACATTTTACGGAAACGAATTACCATATAGGCTTTACGGCAACGAATGTTGGTTTTTACGCACCACAGGGCAGAATGTTACGGGCTAAACTTCAGGACGACACACTCAATTCTAAAATTGCTTCTTTCAGGTACGAGGGGCTCAAAATCACAAATCTGGAAATGGAAACTTCCGGTATTTATGGCTTGTCAAGGCTATTGGGTCACCACGCTATATCCATTAATGCAATTCTTGCGAATAGAACTTTGGGAACTTTCAGCAGAAATGCTGATAAAACAGTCGATTTTATGATAAAATCGGCCTTAGAGCGTATAAAATCGCTCTAACTTTCTTTTAACAAAAGCTTAATTTTGGATGTAAGCGGCTTTTGTATTTTTGGTCAGATTAAAATCTACCCATGACCGAAAAACCTTTCAAGCACCGCGATTTAAACTGGCTCAGTTTTAATGCACGGGTATTACAAGAGGCCGAAGATAAAACCTTCAATCCGCTCTACGAGCGCATGAAATTTCTTGCTATTTATTCGTCAAATCTAGATGAATATTTTAGGGTACGTGTATCTCAGTTGCGACAGATGAAACGCGTAGAGAAAAGCATTCGTAAAAAACTTGCCCTGCACCCTAACAAAACGGTCAAAAAAATACTGGCAGAGGTTCATGAACAACAAGACCTTTTTGGTCAGATATTCAAAAAGGAAATCCTTCCGGAACTGAGGGAGAATAACATCTTGCTTTTACAAGCAGAAGATTTTGATGAAACCCAGCAAAAACTGGCGGATATTTGGTTCAAGACCCACTTGGAAAAAGAAATTGAGGTGGTAAACATTGATCTCAAAAAGGATGAGAAACCCTTTCTGGAAGATCGGGGACTTTATTATTGCCTTACCTTTAAAAATTCCCAGCATATCGGTTTCATTGAGATCCCTACCGCTTCTACTGGCAGGTTTATTTCTTTGGGAAGCAGAAATGGCGTCCATTTCATTACGTTTGTTGATGATATCATCCGCTATAAAAAAGACAGCTTTTTCACTTCTGAAGAAATTACCGGGATCTATGAGATCAAAGTCTCCCGTGATGCAGAACTTTATCTTGACGATGAGCTCGAGGGTATCCTTGCAGAGCGTATTTATAAATCGCTTGAGCAACGTCAAAAAGGCCAGCCTACACGTTTGCTATATGATGCTGATATGCCAAGGCCAGAGGCAAAAAAACTACGGAAATTGCTTGGTTTGGGCAAAATTGACATGATGCCCGGCGGTCGCTATCACAATTTCAATGATTTTTTCAAATTCCCCGATCCCACCAATAACCCAAAATTACATTACGAGGAAAAAGCACCTATACCGCACAAGGATTTAGATTCTGCAACTTCTTTATTTCAGGCTATAGCCGAAAAAGATTATCTGCTTCATTTTCCGTTCATGTCTTTCTCCTATGTAGAACAATTTGTGGAAGAGGCAGCAAATGATGAAGCGGTCACAGAAATTAAAATCTCGTTATACCGCGTTGCGGAAGAATCTGCATTGACCAGTGCACTGCTTACAGCTTTAAAAAACGGTAAAAAAGTAAGCATTTTTATTGAAGCAAAAGCGCGCTTTGACGAAGAGAACAATATTGACTGGGGCCGAAAATTTGAAGTAGCGGGAGCAAACGTCACCTATAGCTATCCGCGTATTAAAGTGCACTCAAAAATTTTAATGGTCAACCGAAAAGAGGATGGTAGCATCACACGCTATGTCTATATAGGTACTGGAAATTTTAATGGGGAAACTTCAAAAATCTATGCAGACCATGGCCTTTTTACCGCAAACAAAAAGATAACAAAAGAACTTTCACGGGTTTTTGAGGTACTAGAGGGTGAACTTATCATACCTAGGAACAAACACCTGCTCATATCTCCATTTACAACGCGTCGTAATTTTGAAAAGCTAATTCGTACCGAAATAGACAATGCGCGCAGAGGTAAAAAAGCAGCCATTACGGCTAAAATGAACAGTCTTGAAGATCCAGAAATGATAGAGCTCTTATACACAGCTAGTCAAGCCGGTGTTGAGATCAGGCTTATTGTAAGGGGTTTTAGCTGCCTGGTGCCCGGGATTGAAGGTGTTAGTGACAATATATTTATTACCAGTATTGTAGACCGTTATCTGGAACACGGCCGTATTTATTTGTTTCACAATGGTGGCGATGAGCAATTGTACATAGGCTCCGCCGATCTTATGACCCGCAATTTAGACAGGCGTATAGAAGTGTTGACGCCTATTTATGATACTGATCTTTTTGAAGAATTGAAAGACATACTAAATATACAATTACAGGATAACAGGAAAGCACGTATTCAGGATCAAGAAGAAACCAATACATATATTTCTGAGCGTGTGGGAGAACCGGCAGTACGATCACAATATGCCATCTACGATTATTTGAAAGAAAAACAATCCTAACTTATGAAAAGCAAAACTTTAAAACTAGGAGGTGTGCCAGAGCATTTCAATATGCCCATTCACCTCGCCATAGAGCAGGGACTTTTTAGCGCGAAAGGTATTGATGTGCAATGGGTAGAATTCCCTGATGGAACGGGTGCAATGAACAAGGCGCTTTGGGAAGGGAAAATTGATATGGCCATTATCCTTACGGAAGGTATAATTAGGGATATCGCAAATGGCAATCCCTCAAAGATCATACAGAATTATGTGTCTTCGCCCCTACGATGGGGAATTCATGTAGATGCTAAAAGCTCCTTTGAAAACATTGACGATCTGGAAGGAAAACGTGTTGCCATAAGCCGAATAGGCTCGGGTTCTCACGTTATGGCCTATGTTCAGGCTCATGAAAAGGGCTGGGATACCTCTGCTTTCGAGCTTGTGGAAATAGGCACCGTAGATAAAGCAATCGAAGCACTTGCCGAAGAAAAGGCGGATTATTTCATGTGGGAACATTTTACTACCAAACCATTGGTAGATAAAGGCATCTTCAAGCGAGTTGGGGATTTCCCAACGCCATGGTCCAGTTTTGTGGTTGCGGCCACAGATGAATGTATTGAAAATAACAATCAGCACTTAGCTACATTTTTAAAAGTTTTAAATGCTGTGACTGCACAATTTAAAAGTGTAAAGGACATCGAAAAAACCATAGCAAAAAACTACGATCAGCAATTAGAGGATGTTCAAAAGTGGATTTCCCTAACAGAATGGTCTCAGGATCAATTAAAGGAAAAAGAACTAAAAATAGTACAGGAGCGCCTTTTAGATCTTAAAATGGTTGATAACATCTGTGAGAAAGATTTCTTCCTGAAATCTATTTAAAATTACGTCTAGAGTAAGTGAGTATAGTTAAGATTAGAAGCATTGTATCGATATTGTTTACGTAGGTCAAAAAGTCCATCGTAAACAATATCTACAAAGCGTTTAAAAATGTTTCTGTCTTAAATTTTAGACACTTATCTTATCTCCATACAATTACCATTTAATTTCTTCTTTACCTTTTGAGCTTAGAAAGGTATTTGTAGTTGAAAAATGCTTGTTCCCGAACCAATATCCCCTATTTGCACTCAATGGTGAAGGATGACCGCTGGTCAATATTTTATGCTTATTGGAATCAATGAGGCGCTGTTTCTTTTTGGCATACCCGCCCCAAAGTATAAAAACCACATCTTCCCGTTCTTTGGATACTGTCTCTATTACATGATCTGTGAAAGTCTCCCAACCCTTGCCCTGATGCGAGCCTGCCTGATGCGCTCTTACTGTCAGCGTGGCATTGAGTAGCAATACGCCTTGCTTTGCCCAGTGCGCCAGGCTCCCGTTGGCCGGTATAGGTTTATTGAGATCAGTTTCCAACTCTTTGAAAATATTTATTAAAGAAGGGGGCATGGCTACATTCTCGCCAACCGAAAAACACAGACCATTCGCCTGACCCACGCCATGATAAGGATCCTGACCCAGAATAACCACGTTCACATCATCTAATGGACAAAGCTCAAAAGCCCTAAATATCTTTTTTCCGGGAGGAAAACACTTGTGCTCTGTATATTCTTTCTTCACATAATCAGTAAGTAATTTAAAGTAAGGTTTATCAAATTCCTGCTCAAGGGCGGCTTTCCAACTTGGATGTATGTCAACGTTCATATAAATAGTAAATTTGCAAAGATCTTATTTAGATTCTAAGCCTTAAAATTAGGCAATTGCTATGATAAAAATACATTCAAAAACACTTTCAGACCTCGAGTTTCCCACAATCTGCGCACATGTTAGTGACTTGTGCACTACAGATAAGGGCAAAAACAAAGCCTTAAAACTTGCCCCTCAGCGTACTGTGGCAAAAACGCATTTTGCGCTGAATCAAACGCAGGAATACATAAAGTCACAATACGAGGAGCAGCCCATTCCCAATCATGGTTTTGATGCCATAGATCATGAGCTAAAAATGCTTCAAATTGAAGATTTTACCTTAGAACTGGGCAGTTTCAGGAAAATAGCTGGTCTTTCTGCTACCGCAAATGAACATCTTGCTTTCTTTAAGAAGTTCAGGGAAATCTATCCTACGCTCTTTAATACGGTTCGCGATACAGAATACACCACTGTGATCACAGACGAGATCAATAAAGTGGTTGACCGTTTTGGTGAGATACGCGACGACGCTTCCCCCCTTTTGCAACAGACCCGTACAGCGATAAACCATACTCGGGGCAAGATAAATTCCAGTTTTTCTGCTGCACTTTCTCAATATTCGGGGTATGGGTATCTTGATGAAATACGCGAATCTATAGTAGATAATGTTCGGGTTTTGGCAGTTACCGCCATGCACAGGCGTAAGGTAAAAGGGTCGATATTGGGGAATTCCAAAACGGGCAGCATTGTTTACATTCAGCCGGAAGCGACCATGCAGCACCAGCGCGAACTCAACAATCTTCAGTATGAAGAAAATGAGGAAATCAAGCGGATTTTAAAGGAATTAACGGCATTTATTGGCCCTTTTCAGGAGTTATTGGAAGAATATCAGCGATTGCTGAGCACCATTGATGTGATTTCGGCTAAAGCCAAATATGCCAAAAAACTCAATGCGACCTTACCAAAAATAAGTGAAGACCGCGAGTTGCACCTCAAGGATGCCTACCATCCCCTACTCTGGCTCAATAATCAAAAGAGGGGCGAGCAAACGTTTCCACAGGATATAAGTCTGGATGATAAGCACCGTATAATTGTCATAAGCGGTCCCAATGCGGGCGGTAAAAGTATTACCTTAAAGACCGTTGGGTTGCTACAGGTAATGCTGCAAAGCGGTTTGCTCATCCCTGTTCATGAATATTCCCGTTTTTGCTTTTTCGATAAAATATTGACGGATATAGGTGATAATCAAAGTATAGAAAACCACCTCAGCACCTATAGTTATCGCTTAAAAAATATGAATTATTTCCTGCGGAAATGTGATGAAAATACCCTTTTCCTCATTGATGAATTTGGTACCGGTAGTGACCCCGAACTTGGTGGAGCACTGGCGGAAACGTTTCTGGAAGTATTTTATGAGCGTGGCAGTTACGGTATCATCACAACGCATTATGCCAACCTTAAAATGATGGCAAACGAGACTGAGGCGATTTCAAACGCAAACATGCTATTTGATGCAAAAACGCTTGAACCGCTTTACAAACTTTATCTGGGCGAGGCAGGGAGTTCCTTTACTTTTGAAGTAGCTCAAAAAAATGGTATTCCTTATTCCTTGATCAACCGTTCCAAGAAAAAGGTGGAACGCGGAAAAATCCGTTTTGACAAAAGTATCGCAGACCTCCAAAAAGAACGTAGTAAACTGGCAAAAACGACTACATCCCTTAAAGAAAAGGAACACGAAGCACGGCAGAAACAACAGGAACTGGATAAAACCAATTCCCGTATCCAGGACAAACTTGAAAGTTATCAGGAACTGTACGATAGCAACCAGCGCCTGATCTACTTAGGTCAAAAATTAAACGACCTGAGCGAAAAGTTTTATTCAAATAAAAAGAAAAAAGACTTACTCGACGAACTTTATAAAGTCGTTCAGATTGAAAATTCAAAACGCAAAAAGCAAAATGCAAAGCAAAAGCGTGCCGAAAAAGCAAAAGAAGCTGCTGTAAAACGGGAAGCTGAAAAGAAGGTGGAAGCCATCCGTCAGGAGAAAAAAACCGAAAAGTACAAAAAGCAAAAAGCTGAGGAGGCAAAACCGAAAGTCGTCTTGAAAGTGGGTGACCGCGTACGCCTCCCAGATGGGCGTGCAGTGGGAAGCATTGATGAGATCGAGAAAGGAAAAGCAATTGTAAACTACGGGATGTTTACAACGAATGTGGATGTGGATAAATTGGAACTGGTTCAACCAGCAAAAAAGTAACCTGAATAGGTTCAATAATCAGCAGTTAAAATCGTGAAAACGGAAAATCCAGATAAAAAAATAGTTCTTTTTGACGGTGTCTGTAATTTGTGCAACAGCGCAATCACTTTTATTATCAAAAGGGATACAAAAGATATGTTTAGGTTCGCTCCATTAACAAGTGATCTGGGGATTAAATTGCTTAATAAGTTTGACATCGATCCGGAAAAAACAGATTCCCTGATACTAATTACCGAGGAAAAAGCTTTTATTAAATCCAGTGCAGCCCTACATATAGCACGTGATTTATCCGGAGGCTGGCCCGTATTGTCCATTTTCTTGCTATTGCCTAAATTTATAAGGAATGGGGTCTATGATTTTATCGCAAAAAACCGCTACAATTGGTTCGGAAAGAAAGAAAGTTGCATGATCCCCACACCAACTTTAAAAGATAAGTTTTTAACCTAGTTGGTTTATAATCAAATTAAATAATCAAAGAATGAGCACCAAACCAAAATTATTGATTTTTGACGTTAACGAGACTTTACTCGATCTCAAACCGCTGAAGGAAAAAGTCAACGAGGCGCTTGAAAGTGAAACAGGCTTTTCCGTTTGGTTTCGTACCCTGCTGCACTATTCGCTTGTGGAAACAACATCCTTAAATTATGCTGATTTTGGAGAGATAGGTCAGGCAACTTTAAAAATGGTGTCAAAGCAGTTTGACAGACCTTTACAGGATACTGAAATTGAAAATATCCTTTCGAAAATTAAGGAACTTCCACCACATACTGATGTTATTGAGGGACTGGAACAATTGGCTGCACAGGGTTTTGAACTCGCTGCGCTGACTAATGGCAATTTAAGAACGGTTAAGGATCAATTGCATTTTGCCAAGATAGATCATCTATTTAAAGGTATTTATAGCGTTGATGCCGTGCAAAAGTATAAACCACATCCAGAGACTTATGCGCATGTTTTAAATGTTATGAATACTGAAAAAGAAAATGCCATGCTTGTTGCCGCTCACGGCTGGGACATTACTGGCGCGCAGCGCGCAGGATTGCAAACATGCTTTCTAGAACGCCCTGGTAAGTTCTTATACCCGCTAGCCGAAAAACCGACCTATTCCATCAAAAAATTGACGGAATTGCCTGATTTATTGACTAATTAGCAGATACGGTAAAATTATCAAATCCTGCAGAATCTTCAGCCCCATTCTGCTTTATTCTAATGCGCAACGCCACGGTTAAGGTTCCGGCAGGTATAATTTCAGAAATCATTCCATTAGAGGAAATACCGTCTCCTTCGGCAGCACCCTCTATAAGCAATACCTCGGCCTGATCTTCTCCATCAATGACGATAGTATAATAACAAGCATCCCCGCCATCAAATTCAAAAAACTCGTAATTGAAGGAAACCGTGGCACCATTGGGTAGCGAAGCGATGTCCACAGGGTCAAATGTTAGTGTAGCAAATTCGGTAGTTCCATTATCACCCTCATCATTTAAATCAAGAATACCTAGAAAATTGTTAGTAAGCGTAGTGATATCATCAAGGTTAGACTGCTCTGTGATACCATAAAACCCATCATCACCATTATCAAAGAATGCAATGTCTGATGAATACGACCATGTTCTGCCACTGTCAAAATTTTGTACAATGTTTGAAAAACCAATATCATTTATGCAATAAATATCCTGCCAGGCAGAACCATTCCAGATTTGAAGACATTGATTTGCTTGAGCGGCATCGTTCACAAATACAATTAATCCAGCATCCTCTTTAGTTGCATTGATCTTGTCGCGCTGAGCTACAGAAACCCGGGGTGGCATAAATCCTTTATAATCCACATCATTTGATGAGCTACTCACCTCGAGCATTGCGGCACCACTTGGCTCAGTAGTCCCTATACCCACCTGGGCAGATAGTTTTAAAAAGAAGAAAAAGGATAGTAGTAAAGTAATTATTTTCATACGCTATGTTTTCAGAACATGCGTAGATTAAATTGGTTTAAAGGTAGGTTTGGATTTTGAATATAGCTATTAATTATATTCTAAATACATGGCTACCAACTATTTCGATAAATCAATTAAATTATCCGATAATCTGTTAATCCTCTTCTACATCAAAAGCTTTATCAGGATTTTTGTTTTCCTGATAATTAAACAAACCTTCCCCTTTAGCGATTACCGAAGAAACGGTTGCATCCCCAGTTACGTTGACCACGGTGCGCATCATGTCAAGAATACGGTCTACGGGAAGAATAATACCTATCCAGGCAGGATTGAGACCCACAGATTGTAAGACAATGATCAACATAACGAGACCGGCGCTAGGTACCGCCGCAGATCCTATGGAGGCAAGTGTAGCCGTCAGAACAATCGTAAGCTGTTGGCCTAGGGTGAGATCTATCATATGAAGTTGTGCTAAAAATACTACAGCTACAGCTTGATAAAGGCAAGTTCCGTCCATATTGACTGTCGCACCTATAGGTAAGACAAAACTGGTGATTTTCTTATCTACACCCAGGTTATCTTCTACACATTCCATTGTAACCGGCAATGTAGCTGCACTACTGGAAGTTGAAAAAGCGAGCATCTGAGCAGGTCCCATGGCCCTAAAAAAGCCGAAATAAGATACCGCTCGCACAAAAATCTTAAATATCAATGGATAAATAATAAAGATCATTGAAGCAAGGCCTATGACCACTGTCAGTGAATACCAACTTAGTCCCTTAAAGATCTCCAGAACCTTCCCTACGTCATTCCCTGCCATTTTACTTACTACTCCTGCAAGAAGGGCGAATACGAAAAAGGGTGCTGCACGCATCACAATATCTACCATTTTAAGAAAGATCTCCATAATACCATCTACAGCCTTCGTAACAGGGGCAGATTTTTCTGTGGGAATAAACAATAAACTTATACCGAAAAACAGTGCAAAGAAAATCACCTGTAGCATAAGACCATTGTCTCCTAAGGCTTGAAAAAAGTTTTCTGGGACCATATCAACCAGTGGCTGCAGCGGGCCAGATTCTTCCGCTTGATTTGCTGTTGCCACTTTATCATTTACCGCTGCGTCATTAAGTTCGCCACGGGATAAGTCAGTTATTTTTTTTGCACGCTCCATAAATTCAGGATCCTGCAGGTAATTCACGCCGTCTTTGATCTGTAAATTCTGGGAGGCCGCCCATACTTCATATCCTATACGATTGTCTATGCGACTGTCTTCATCTACTAACTTACCGGGTTTGATAAGGTTTACAAGAAGTAAACCCACGGTAACTGCGAGAACAGTAGTAAGCAAATACGCGAGAAGGGTTTTACCCCCCATTCGGCCCAGACTTGAGGGATCTCCTATATTTGCCACACCATTTATAATGGAAAAAAGCACCAGCGGAACCGCAATTAATTTGAGCAGATTGATAAAAATGGTACCGAAAGGAGCTATCCAGTTTATGGTGAACTCACTCCAACCCAATTGGCTGGAAAGCAACGCCCAGATAATACCCAGAAATAAACCGATAATGATCTGCCAGTGTAGTGCTATTTTCTTCATGTACATATTTTATAGAACCTTCGGTAAGCAATTTTGCTTCTTAAATTTCCGAAGGGATGTTAAGTTGGGTAACGGGTAATATCAATTGTTGCCATTAATGGCTAAAAAATCGTTCCTTTTAAGCCAAAATTTGAATTGGTTCAGCAAAATAGCTAACTTTTTTAAAGTGGCAAACGTTCATCCCAAAAATAACGTTCGGTGCGAACAAGTCTAACATTTTCCTTAAATGCACTATGAGCAGTATTGAGAATATAATTAAATTCAAAAGGAATAACAGCAGATGGAACTTTTAGCACCAAACCCCCCTGTTTTTTATACCAATCAGAACCAATCTGTTGCAATTGTGGATAAGCACTGATTTTTTTCCAGTTTTCAGGAAGTTGATTTTGACTAAGTGTTTTGTATAGATCTGGATCGTCACTGATGGAAAGTACAACTACGCTGTAGGGTACCATAGGTTGTATCGCACTGCGGTGAACGATTAATTCTAATGTGGAAAGTGATCTGCTACTACCTGCGTAAATAACAAATTCACCTTTTTTGTTCCACCGGTTTGGTCGTCCAGAAGCGGTAAGTAAATGATCATATTTGGCCGCTGTGATCTTAAAAACCTCCATGAAACGAATTAGATATTGTCTCCATGTTCCATGGCTGCAAGACGGTCATCAATAAACAGTACGCCACTAAACGTTGTTAAAAATGAAGCAGGAGCTTTATTATCAAAATAAAAGTTAGCTGTTTCTAGCCATTCAGAGAAAATTTTATAATCCCCAAAAACCGATTTCCCATGCTTGAAAAGGGAAAGTAAAAGCACTATTTTTTCTTGAACATAGTCTTTAATGGTGGTGTTTTTGTTTTTGTAATTGCGCAGAGTCTTTACGTTTATATTCAACCACTCTGCAATCACCGATTCATTAAAAAATGCCATTTCGCGCAGCGTATCGAGAGAGCTTATACCCACTTTTTCTGTCTCTAAATAACTCAGGACGGCAGTTTCATTGACCTGATCTGGAATTTTATCTGAAATGAGATATGCTTTAGATACTGTCATAGCTTTTTATTTCCCTAAATTTAGGTAAAATTTCCTTATCCTAGAAGTATTTTTACCTATTTAACGAATAATTCGATTTACAATTTAGAGGTTTTATTGATTAAGAGATAATCAGCGAGCACGAGTGCGGCCATAGCTTCTACAATAGGAACGGCACGGGGAACCACGCAAGGATCATGGCGGCCTTTGCCCTGCATTTCCGTTTCATTGCCCTCTTTATCAATGGTAGGCTGGTTTTGCATAATTGTGGCAACAGGCTTAAAGGCTACCCGAAAGTATATATCCATCCCATTGCTGATACCTCCCTGTATACCACCGCTCATATTGGTTTTTGTGCTTCCATCCTTATTAAAAAGATCGTTGTGATCACTCCCCTTCATCCTGGCACCATCAAAACCGCTTCCGTATTCAAAACCTTTTACGGCATTGATAGAGAGCATGGCCTTGCCCAGATCTGCATGTAACTTGTCAAATACGGGTTCGCCAAGGCCCACGGGCACATTCTGCAGTACGCACATGACCGTCCCGCCAATGGTATCTCCTTCTTTTCTGATCTCTTTTATTCGCGTGATCATTTTTTCCGCAAAAACGGAATCAGGACAGCGCACGTCATTGCTCTCAATGTTATCAAAATCAAGTTCCTGATATGGTGTATCCATATGGATATCACCTACGGAATCCACAAAAGCATTGATTTTTATATTTTTCAGTACTTGTTTAGCGATCGCTCCAGCTGCTACCCTACTTGCAGTTTCCCGGGCAGAAGAACGCCCGCCTCCCCTGTAATCCCGTACGCCATATTTTTGATCATACGTATAATCTGCATGTGAGGGTCTATAGCTGTCCTTTATGTGACCATAATCCTTAGATTTCTGGTTGGTGTTCACTATATGAAAACCTATGGGCGTCCCGGTGGTTCTTCCTTCAAAAATACCGGAAAAAAACTGCACGGTATCTGGTTCCTTGCGCTGTGTGACTATAGAGGATTGGCCAGGGCGACGGCGCTGCATATCACGTTCTACAAGATCAAGGTCAAGTTCTACGCCGGCCGGACAGCCGTCTATGATACCACCTATCGCTTCTCCATGTGATTCGCCAAATGTCGTTAGTTTAAATAATGTGCCAAAGCTATTTCCTGCCATGATTTTCTAGTTTTAGTACGAAAATAGCAGCTTTTGACCAATAAATGACCGTTTTCTAACCTCATTTATGAATTTATATAGAGCCACTCCACATAGATTTAATGACCCATTAATATTGGAGTAATGTAGAAAGCTGTTCTTTGATGAAAACCAAGCCATTGAAACGAAAAGTAGAAATAGTCGTTATTTCAGATGTACATCTGGGTACGTATGGTTCTCACGCTAATGAACTGTTGCACTATCTGCAGGGCATAAAACCTAAAATCCTTATTCTCAACGGCGATATCATTGATATCTGGCAATTTAGAAAAAGCTATTTTCCACAAAGCCATTTACAGGTGATCAAAAAAATATTGGCGCTGGCAACAAAAGGAACCAAAGTTTATTACATCACCGGTAATCATGATGAGAAACTAAGAAAATTTAGTCCAATTACGTTAGGTAATATTTCGGTGATTGATAAACTTGTGTTGAATCTGGACGGAAAAAAAGCCTGGTTTTTTCACGGCGATGTGTTTGATGCTTCTGTTCAACACGCTAAATGGATTGCTAAATTGGGAGGTTGGGGTTATGACTTTTTGATTGTTTTTAATCGGTTTATCAATTGGTGGTTACTAAAATTGGGCAGGCCAAAATATTCCCTTTCTAAAAAAATAAAGAACAGCGTAAAAAAAAGCGGTACGTTTTATCACCGATTTTGAGGAAACCGCTGGCCAACTCGCTTGCGAAAATGGCTTTAATTATGTTGTTTGTGGCCATATCCATCAACCGCAAATACGCAACTTTCATTACAAACAGCAATCCTGCCTTTATCTCAACAGCGGTGACTGGATCGAAAATCTATCGGCACTCGAATATAATGATGGGAAATGGTCGCTCATGGTTCACGAAGAACAGGATGTTGTCTCAAAGCAGTATGATAAACCAAAGGATATGGAAGCATTTCTCGTATCTCTCATGACTACACTTTCAACCCTGAATATTCAATAATAAATTCTAAATTTATTTGTAAATCGTTAAAAACAACACTTTAACATCAAATAATATAATACTGAACTTAATTGCTCAATCCCTCTAGCATTCGCATCACGGTAAGACCGGCCTCTGGCGGACAAGGATTTTCTGATTTTCCCATAAAGTAGTCTACCGTTGCCTGAATTAGTGGCTGTTGTACATGTTCTTCCTGTTCAAAACTAAAAATTTCCTTTCCTTGTATCCCGTCTAAAGACACCTCTTTACCGTAAAAGGCAAAAGTGATCGTACCTTCACTTCCGTAGATGATACACTGATCTTTTTTATCTTTTTCGGAAGCGTTAAAACACCACATTCCCTGAAATTGCACCCCATTTTCAAAGGAAATTACACCGTTTACAATATCAGGGGCTTTATAATCTGCTGCTTGATTTACGGCAAAACCATGTATTTTTTTGATTGGGCCAAAAAAATCGGCCATTAGATCCAGTTCATGCGGGGCAATATCATAAAAATAGACACCACCAGAAACATCAGGCTCCACCCGCCAGTTGTCATCGGTTTGTGCAATAAGGTCAGACTTTAAGGGCTGTAAAATTTCGATTTTTGCAAAACGAACGGTTCCTATGGCATTGTTTTCAAGCAATTGTTTTACTTTTTCAAATGCTGCCAGTTTCCGCCGGTAATGTGCCACGACCAACTTTACTTTACTTTTATTGAGTGCTGTAAGGATTTCATTCGCTTCGGCTGCTGTGCGGGTCATGGGTTTTTCAAGATAGATATCTTTCCCGGCCTCAATAGCTTTTAAGGTGTATTTTAAATGGCTCGATGGCGGTGTGGCGATATAAACCGCATTGATCTCTTTATTATTTAAAAGATCGTCTGCGTCATCATACCAGATAGGCACCTTATGCCTTTTCGCAAAATCTTCGGCTTTGGCAGCATTTCTGCGCATAACGGCACGCAATTCAGAATTAGAACATTTCTGAAAAGCTGGTCCGCTTTTTACTTCGGCAACATCACCGCAACCTAAAATCCCCCAAATAATTTTATCTTTTTCAGCCATTTTAATATTTTTTCAATCTGACTAAAACTAATGAAAATCGGACATTTTTAGTCAATATCTGGCTAATTTTAGCACAAAATAAGTGGTTTTCTGACCAATTTTCCAAGCTACTTTAAATAAAAATATTTCTTCAAATAGCAAAATAAGCGTTGGTTTTAAACGTAAAGTGCTAAAGATTTGATAACTAAACATAGAAACTCTAAGTAAATCTTTATTTTATATTTTTAAGATTCAATATTTAAGAAACCAACCTATGAGTAAAAAAGATAACGATAAGAAAACAACGAATAACTGGATGAGTGAACAGCTCTCTTCTTCTGCAAAGGAGACTTGTCAAAATGCATTGAAACTGCTTAATAAAGATCAGAAAGATGACATTCACAGCGATATTCACGAGGTAAGACAGCATTTAAAAAAGAACCGCGCTTTGCTACGCCTGGTCAGGGACACTAATGACAATTATGGCCGTGAGAATAAATTTTATCGTGATGAGGCAAGAAAGATTGCACCACTGCGTCATGCCGAGGCAAAAATAGAAGCTTTAGACCTCATACAACAGCAGTATAACGAGCGTATTTACAAAAAAGCCTTTGTAGATATACGTACTCAACTGGAGGAAAACCGGGATCAAGAAGTAGAAAAAGCGCTTACCGAAAAACACATTTTACAGGATATGTACCAGAATCTGGAACCTAAATGTGAGAAAATGGATAGCATTTTTAAAGGTTCTCTGGATTTTAAAACCATAGGCTCTGGAATAAAACGTGTTTACAGGAGAGGAAAAAAAGCGCATACCAAGGCAATGGATTCAAAATCTGCGAGCAATTTGCATGAACTGAAAAAGCGTATAACCTATTTGCAATATCAGCTGGGCGCCATAAATACCATTTGGCCAAAAGTGCTCAATGCATGGCAGGAAGAATTGAATGAGCTCTCAGCATATTTGAGCAGCTACAGGGATTTGACCATGTTGCACGAATACCTGGAGGAAAACAACAAAGAATCTGATACGGAGGACGGTGCTTATCTTTTAGGTACACTTATAGCAGGGCATCGCGACCAACTGCGAAAGCACGCCATACTTTTGGGCAAAAAACTGTATCACTTATCCGCTAAGGATTTTGTGGCATTACTGGAAGTAGCCTGGGAAAGTCATGAAGCGGGAATGAATAAAAAATTGCTTCCTTCAGATAAACTGGAACGCTAAAACAGCGTCTTGATTTTTTAAAATTTAAAACCTGCAATGAAACTGTACATTGCAGGTTTTTTTTTAATCGAATAATGATTTTTGACCTTCCTCATCGTCATCTGTCCTGCGATAGGTCGCATCAGGATCCAGAGGTTTCTTAGGGTTGGGGTCATCGCCAGAGGGCTCTTCCTTCTCTTCATGAGTTTCCGTTTCCGCTTCTGGCTCTTCCTGTGGAAGAGGGTCCAGCAAATTGATTTGTTTCAGCTTTTCTGTGTAAAGCTGGTTGCCCTGCGCCGTGATACCTTTAACCGCGATAAATTCATCCAGTTCATAAATTTCGTTTTCCTTTTGATCTTTGTTGCGTTCTTTATAAAAACCTATTTCAATAACCGGTCTGTAATCTGTGGAAACAATTTCCAGTTGGCTATCTGGATGATCCGTTATAAATTCCTCATCTTTTTCGGGATTTTCTACTAGAAAACGTTTTACGTAATAGCGCTCTTTGTTCCCATCCCAATAAACCGCAGAAATAGGTTTCTCAGGAATCCATTTCTCCAAAATGATCATTTTATCAGGAAAATGCACGGTAATTTCCGGACTTATAGTGCGTACAACACCTTCCTGAGTCAGTATAAGCAACCGATCTTCTCCCTTGAATTCACCTAACAATTCGCCGCGTTCATCCGTATTGATGCGCTGTACGGTTTCATCAAACCAAATCTTTCGAGGTTTTAAAGTTGAAACACCTTTTTCTTTAAGATCAATAGTTCGTACGGCATGTTTAGAGACGAGGTTCCCTTTTGCGGTTCTTGACTTTATAAGGATTTCGGCAAAATCAAGGTCAAATTTGAGCTTTTTAATATTACCGATCGCCCGCAGGTAAACCGTGACCACTTCGGCTTCGCCGTTTGCATTCGCGCTAAAGTAAAATACGGTGGAACCTTTTTTACCCTTGGCAAGATCATATTCCCTATCACGGGTCATACTGGTGACATTAAAACGCTTTACATAAGTACTTCCCTTTGCGCCATCTTTATAAATCATATTGTAAATGGTACGCTTGTCTTTCTTTTTAAAGACCGCCACATGAAGGATATCCTTGCCCACAAAGGTTTTACTATCCACTTTGGTGACCATCATTTTACAATCTTTAGTAAAAACAATGATATCATCAATATCTGCACAGTCTGTGACGTATTCATCTTTTTTAAGGCTGGTGCCCACAAAACCTTCCTTACGGTTTACGTAAAGTTTTGTGTTCCTGATAACTACTTTACTGGCCTCAATATCCTCAAAAATCTTGATTTCGGTATTACGTTCGCGCCCTTTGCCATAGGTTTCTTTAAGTCGCGTAAAATAATCAATGGTATATTGGGTAAGCGTGCTCAGGTGGTTCTTTACGGTAGTAATTTCGCCTTCAAGCGCATCAATTTTCTGCTGCGCTTTATCTATATCGAATTTTGAGATCCGTTTGATTCGTATTTCGGTAAGCCGAACAATATCTTCTTCAATTACCGGCCGTTTCAAATGGTTAATGTATGGTTGAAGCCCTTTATCTATGGCATCGATCACTCCTTCCCAGGTTTCTTCCTCTTCAATATCGCGGTAGATCCTGTTTTCTATAAAAATACGTTCGAGCGAAGCAAAATGCCATTGGGATTCCAGTTCCTGTAGCTGGATTTCAAGTTCCTGCCTAAGCAGTTCCTTAGTCCTTTCCGTAGAAATACGCAGCATCTCGCTTACGCCCACAAAAAGCGGCTTATTATCTTCAATAACGCAGCCCAGCGGTGATATGGAGACCTCACAATTCGTAAATGCGTAAAGCGCGTCAATAGTTTTGTCTGGCGACATGCCCGGCGGAAGGTGAATAACGATCTCTACCTCTGCAGAGGTATTATCCTCTATCTTTTTGATCTTTATTTTCCCCTTGTCATTTGCCTTTAAGATCGAGTCGATCAGCGTGACCGTATTGGTACTAAAGGGAAGTTGGGTAATAACAAGGGTATTTTTATCCTGCTGCTCTATTTTTGCGCGCACACGCACTTTCCCGCCACGTCTTCCATCTTTATAATCGCTAAAATCAGCCTCGCCCGCGGTAGGAAAATCAGGCAAAATAGTAAATTTTTTACCCTTTAAATGCTTTATGGAAGCATCTATCAGTTCAATAAAATTGTGTGGTAGAACCTTTGTACTGAGCCCAACAGCGATTCCCTCCGCGCCTTGAGCGAGCAACAAAGGAAACTTTACCGGAAGGTTGATAGGCTCTTTTTTACGGCCATCATAACTGGACTGCCATTCGGTGATCTTAGGGCTATAAAGTACTTCCCCCGCAAATTTAGAAACACGTGCCTCAATATAACGAGATGCCGCCGCGCTGTCCCCGGTAAGGATGTTCCCCCAGTTTCCCTGGGTGTCAATGAGTAAATCTTTCTGGCCCATTTGTACCATGGCATCGCCAATACTGGCATCACCGTGCGGGTGGTACTGCATGGTGTGACCCACGATATTGGCCACTTTATTGTAACGGCCATCGTCAAGGTCTTTCATGGAATGCATGATACGACGCTGCACAGGCTTAAAACCATCCTCTATTGCTGGAACGGCCCGCTCCAGGATCACATAAGAAGCATAATCAAGAAACCAGTCCTTAAACATGCCCGTAACCCGGGTAATGGTCTCACCAGAATTTTCTTCCTCTTCGTTGTTGCTATTTGGGTCTTCGTAATTTTCGCTCATTGTTGCTTCTTCCGGAAGTTTCTAAAGGTTGTGCTTTATTTTATTGGTCCTGCGCCGCGTGCGCCTGAAGTTCTTGTTTATATATAGCAAAATTTTCATCATCATAACAAACAAAAAACACTTCCTGACCGGGTTTTATGTTCTTTTTTACCGTTTTTATGGCAATTTCAGCCGCTTTTTGCTTCGGAAAATGATAGATACCGGTACTTATATTAGGAAAAGCAATGCTGTTCAGACCGTGTTTTCTTGCCAATTCCAGGCTGTTTATATAACAATTGGCCAGTTTTTCTTCTTCCTTATCTTCTTTGCCCCATTGCGGACCCACCGTATGAATCACCTTTTTTGCCGGTAATTTTCCGGCAGTGGTGATTCGTGCTTCGCCTACCGGGCAGCCTCCTCTAATTTGCATGCATTCTTCAAGAATTTCGCTTCCGCCGGCCGCGTGAATGGCACCGTCAACACCACCCCCGCCACGCAGCGCGCTATTTGCCGCATTTACGATCGCATCAACTTGGATCTTCGTAATATCACCTTGTACCAGTTCAATAATCATGTAATTTCTTTTTAAGCCGAAACGGGATCAAGTTCAACTTTTAAGTTTTCTATTATAAATTTTTGTCGGTCTGGCGTGTTTTTGCCCATATAAAAGGAAAGGATTTCTTCAATAGACATTCCTTTTTCAAGCATGACCGGCGCCAATCGAATATTATCACCTATAAAATGTTTGAATTCATCTGGTGAGATTTCACCTAAACCTTTAAATCGCGTTATTTCTGGTTTCCCGCTCAGTTCTTCCATGGCATCGCGGCGTTCCTGCTCGCTGTAACAATAGATTGTTTTTTTCTTGTTCCGTACCCTAAAAAGTGGGGTTTCCAATATATAAAGGTGGTTTTCTTTGATCAATTCCGGAAAAAACTGAAGGAAAAAAGTAATCAGTAACAACCGGATGTGCATCCCGTCAACGTCTGCATCTGTAGCTATCACAATGTTGTTATACCTTAAATCTTCAATGGATTCTTCAATATTGAGCGCTGCCTGCAATAAGTTGAATTCTTCGTTTTCATAAACAATTTTTTTGCTCATGTTATAGGAATTGAGCGGCTTGCCCCGCAGGCTGAAAACCGCCTGGGTATTAACATCGCGCGACTTGGTAATCGATCCCGAAGCAGAATCCCCTTCCGTTATGAAAAGCGTGCTTTCCAGATTGCGCTCTTTTTTACTGTCCACTAAATGGATACGGCAATCCCGGAGTTTTTTGTTATGCAAACTCGCTTTTTTCGCGCGGTCTTTGGCTAATTTCCGGATGCCACTCAGGTCTTTACGCTCGCGCTCTGCCTGTAATATTTTGCGTTGCAGCTGCTCTGCCGTATCCGGGTTTTTATGCAGGTAATTGTCCAGGTTGCGCTTAAGAAAATCATTGATATAGGTTCGCACCGTAGGCAATTCACCGCCCATATCCGTAGAACCCAGTTTTGTCTTGGTCTGTGATTCAAAAACCGGTTCCATCACCTTAATACTTACTGCGGAAACGATAGATTTTCTTACGTCTGAGGCGTCGTAATTCTTTCCATAAAAATCACGTATGGTCTTTACAATCGATTCCCGGAAAGCCGCCTGGTGCGTACCACCCTGTGTGGTGTTCTGTCCATTAACAAACGAGTGATATTCTTCTGAATATTGTGTTCGGCTATGCGTGATCGCCACTTCAATATCCTCGCCACGTAAGTGGATAATAGGATAAACCATATCACTAACATCAATGCTCTCGCCCAGTAAATCTTTTAGTCCGTTTTCTGAATAAAATTTCTCCCCGTTGAAAACAATGGTAAGACCTGGATTTAAATACACATAATTTTTGAGCATTTTCTCAACATACTCATTACGGTATTTATATTTTTTAAAGATAATCTCATCGGGAACAAAGGTTACTTTGGTTCCTTTTCTGCGGGAGGTTTCTTCCAGGAATTCTTCCTCTGTAAGGTTTCCCTGTGCAAATTCCGCAGAAGCTGATTTTCCATCACGGGAAGACTCTACCCTAAAATATTCTGATAAGGCATTGACGGCTTTTGTACCCACACCATTGAGACCAACAGATTTTTTAAAAGCCTTGGAATCATATTTACCACCGGTATTCATTTTTGAAACCACGTCAACCACCTTTCCCAGCGGGATACCACGGCCATAATCCCGCACGATCACGCGACTGCCCTGTATGCTCACCTCAATGGTTTTGCCAGCTCCCATGACAAATTCATCAATAGAATTGTCAAGAACTTCTTTTAGCAAGATGTAAATACCATCATCACCGCTAGAACCATCGCCCAACTTTCCTATATACATACCCGGGCGCATACGTATATGTTCTTTCCAGTCTAAGGAGCGAATATTATCTTCGGTGTACTTTGTTTCTTCTGCCATCTTTTTGAATGTTCGCTAATTTAACCATTTGAAAACTTTTAAGCCATCTGTAGTTGACCAAAGTAATTAACAATTCACACTATTTCGCTGTTAAAACATCGTTGGAAAGCATAAAATAACAGATAATTAATTACTTTTAAACTTTTAAAAAAATAAACTATTATTTTCAACAATAATAATTGCTAAATGTCCTCAAATTCAAAGGTTTCTAAAACCGCTCTAGATTTGCAATTTATAAAAAGTGCATTTGAGAAAGATAATGATCTTTCCTATAAAGTTTTTAATGAAATGCCCATAGGTATCTGTATTACCAATGAACAGGGTTTTTTTACAGATGTCAACCAAGCGTATTGCGATATTTACAAATATAGTTCTGATGAACTTATAGGCAAAGAATTTACCATGGTTGTTCCAAAAGCGGAACGGCCCGTCCTGGAGAAATTACATGAGGACTTTTTAAGTAAAAAGTTTGAACTTAGAGGAAAATGGACGGTTCAGGATAAATATGGCAAAAAATTTGACATAGTTACTAATGCTGCATATATGGATGGAGAGGTTGACAAGAAACCTCGTAAGATGACACTTGTGGTACGGGCGAAAGATATTGATGACACACTCAATAAACTGCGTCTAACCATTGAAATTTTAGAAAGCAAAATTACCGCACAGGATAATGCCAAAGAACTGGCAGAACATGATATGCGCAACAATTTAGGCGCGATAGTAAGTATAGCGAGTATTTTAGAAAATTCTAAACCTACAGAAGATCAACTAAAATGGCTGAAAATGATTAAAAACATTGGCAACGACACTTTAGAATTGCTTGAAGCTTCTAATGGTTATGCCAAGATGGAAGGTGGTAATTATAAGCCCAAGATGCAAAATTTTGATCTGTTTGAGGTGATAAAATTTCAAATGCAGGAAATAATAGAAAATAATGTAGATAAAGAAATTTCGCCTCAATATTTTCTGGATGGAAGAGAACTTGAAAAAGAAGGCCAGCAACTAGAACTCAATGCAGATAGGTTTTACATAAAACGCCTTTTCAAAAACTTGCTGAACAACGCTGCGGAAGCCTCACCAAAAAAGGCGACTGTGAATATTTCTGTCAATACAGATAAGAGTTTGCTTATCGAAGTTACAAATCAAGGACTTATTCCTGATACTATGCGTGATAATTTTTTTGAAAAATATACAACCGCAGGTAAAGATAAAGGTACCGGTCTGGGAACTTATATCGCAAAATTGATCACAGAAACGCATGGTGGCAGCATATCCTTCAAAACCAATGATGAGGTGGGTACTACCATTTATATCAATTTTCCAAAAGATATGATGGTTACTGATTAAGTAAGGATGCCCCGTTTAAATCTGTGGTGAGTACTTCGCTCATATATTCAAAAAAAGGCTGTAATAACCTGTAATGGTCAAGTAGTTGTTCTTTAAAATTTGCTGAAAGCACTTCTTGATCTGAAAAGGAGTGACTCACTACGAAGCTTTTATTTTTAATCAAATCGTTCGCAGGGTTTTCTATATCAAAACCTCGCGGTGCTGTTTTTACCTGATTATTGGTATTTAAACCACTAAAGGCTTTTTTAAACTTCGTAGCATTGAGAATAGTCCGTATAGGCGCTGCATCTACTTCAAATTCTTTACGGATACGTTTTAAATCAGCCGGGTTCGGATTGAAAAAGCCGCCTGCCATTCTTGATTTTCCGCCCGGTTCTATACGCAAGTAATACCCGCCACGCCTGTGTGCACCTTCCCTGCTAAAACTTGCGCTGCGATGCACATTGTACGGCGTCTTATTTTTACTGAACCGAACATCCCGGTGAATCCTAAACACCTTTGTTTTCTCAATATGATCAAATGTGTTCAGCCCGTCCTGAATTTCGCCATAAAATGACTTTAAAAGCGCTTCGTTTTTAAGATACCACGGCTTGTTCTCTGCCATCCATTCGCGTTGATTGTTTTCTTTTAAGGCATTCAGAAATTTAAAAATATCTTCGTTGAGTTGGACAGCCATTTATAAAGTGGTGTTTTGGTTTAAAAATTGGTTGAAATCAGTCTTTTTTTCGGTCTAAAAGAACGTTTTCTATATCTTTTAAGCCAAAACCTTTAGCCTTGAGCAAAATAAGATAGTGAAATAGCAAGTCTGCACTTTCATTTAAGAACAAATCGTCATTATCATCTTTTGCTTCAATTACCGTTTCTACCGCTTCTTCACCTACTTTTTGTGCAATTTTATTGATTCCGCTTCTAAAAAGGCTTGCCACATAACTATTGTCGTTAGCGCTGTTTTTCTTTCGGTCTTCAATAACATGTTCCAGATCACTGAAAAAACCAAAATCCTGTTTGTTTTCCCCTCCCCAGCAGGTAGCTGTACCGGTATGACACGTGGGACCTACGGGATTAACGGTAATGAGCAAGGTGTCATTATCACAATCGTTCTTAATGGTGACCAACTCAAGAAAATTACCGCTCTCCTCCCCTTTTGTCCATAGTCTTTTCTTGCTTCGGCTGTAGAAAGTGACTTTCTTAAGTTCGTTTGTTTTAAGGAAAGCTTCTTCGTTCATGTAGCCCAGCATAAGTACATTTTTTGTTTTGGCATCCTGTATGATTGCCGGTACAAGACCGTCGCTATTGTATTTTATTTGCATTTTAATCGTATTACTTGCGTTAAAATTAGAGGAGTTTTCAAGAGGATTATTTCTTAAATCCGCATGGAGATTTTGGCTTCCTGCAATTGTTTCTTTAAATCTGGTATTTCAATTTCCTTGAAATGGAAAACACTTGCCGCTAGGGCAGCATCGGCTTTGCCTTCTTTAAAAGCGTCAATAAAATGCTGCACGTTTCCGGCCCCGCCGGAAGCAATAATGGGAATGTTAAGATCTTGGGAGAGTTTTGCCAAAGCGATATTGGCAAAACCATTTTTAGTGCCGTCATTATTCATGGAAGTAAACAAAATTTCCCCTGCCCCGCGTTGCTCTACTTCTTTCGCCCAGTCAAAAAGGTCATGTTCGGTGGGCGTTTTTCCACCCATAAGATGCACGATCCACCTTCCATTTATTTGTTTTGCATCTATGGCAACGACCACACACTGCGAACCAAATTTAGCCGCCAGATCATTGATCAATTGTGGATTGCGTACCGCCGCGGAGTTGATTGAGACTTTATCCGCTCCGTTCTGTAAAAGAACATCAACGTCTTCCACACTTGAAATTCCACCGCCCACGGTAAACGGAATGTTGATTTTTTCCGCAACCCTGTTTACGAGTTTGGCCAGGGTTTTGCGTCTCTCTTCCGTGGCAGAAATATCGAGAAATACGAGTTCGTCAGCACCGGTTTCTGCATATTTTGCGGCAAGTTCAACTGGATCGCCCGCATCGCGAAGATCTACAAAATTAATACCTTTTACGGTTCTTCCGTTTTTAATATCGAGACAGGGAATGATGCGTTTTGTGAGCACTGCTTTTCTTATTTTGTTATTTCTTACATCCTAAAACTGAAGGATGAATTTTTCAAGCTGCTTAAGGGTGATTCTGTTCTCATAAATGGCCTTGCCAATTATGGTTCCATGACAGCCTAACTGGGCAAGTTTTGGTAATTCGTCGAATTCAGAAATTCCGCCAGAAGCGATCAATTTTAAGGGATTATCAGCATTTTCTGCTTCTTCAAGTATCTTTTTATAAAGATCAAACGCCGGACCTTCAAGCATACCATCTTTGCTGATATCTGTACAAATCACGTATTTAATGCCTTTTTGCTGGTATTTTTGTATAAAAGGAACCAGTTTTTCATTGGATTCTTCCGTCCATCCACTAACCGCTACCTTTTCATCTGTAGCGTCAGCGCCAAGAATTATCTTTTCATCGCCAAACTTCTGAATCCATCCTTCAAAAACATCTGGATCTTTAACCGCGATACTTCCTCCGGTAATTTGATTCGCGCCACATTCAAAGGCGATGCGCAAATCCTCATCAGTCTTTAATCCACCGCCAAAATCTACTTTTAAGCTCGTTTTGCCTGTTATTTGTTCTAAAATCGTATGATTTACAATATGCTTGCTCTTTGCGCCGTCAAGATCTACAAGGTGTAAGTACGTGATCCCATGAGCCTCGAAGTGCTTTGCTACTTCCAGAGGGTTCTCATTGTATACTTTTTTTGTCGCATAATCACCCTTGGAAAGGCGCACACATTTACCGTCTATAATATCTATTGCGGGTATTATTCGCATATTTTTCTTTTAAATGGAAAGGAAATTCTTTAAAATCTGTTCACCAACTTTTGAACTTTTCTCCGGATGAAACTGCGCGCCGTAAAAATTATCCTTATTTAAAGCAGATGCATACTCGAGACCGTACTCTGTAAAAGCGATCGCTTCTGAACACTTTTTCGCATAAAAACTATGGACAAGATACATATAACTCGCCTCGGGAATATCTTTAAAAAGATCGGTTTTCAAGTCGGTAATCTGGTTCCAACCTATTTGCGGCACTTTTACCGTATTTTCAAACCGAACCACATCCACATCAAAAATACCCAAACCTTTCGTATTTCCTTCCGTAGTGCTGTTACACATCAGCTGCATGCCAAGGCAGATGCCTAAGACAGGTTGGGTAAGCGTGGGTATAACGCTATCCAGACCGGTATCTTTTAATTTGGCCATTGCGCTTTTTGCCTCGCCCACACCAGGAAAAATGACGCGGTCTGCGTTGCGTATTTCTTCTTCATCGTGGCTGAGCACAGCTTCAACGCCCAGGCGTTTAAAAGCAAATTTTAAACTCTGTATATTGCCAGCTCCATAATTGATGATGACAACCCCCCTGCCCCCGAAGGAGGAGCCAAGTTTTTTGTGGATGACTTATCTAATTTTTTATTCTCAATCATTTATTTACTTTTAACTATTCCCCCTTAGGGGGTTAGGGAGATGAATCTACAAAACACCCTTCGTACTGGGAAGCCACATACGCTCAGGATCACGTTTGACTGCCATTTTTATCGCTTTTGCAAAGGCTTTGAAAATAGCTTCAATTTTATGATGCTCATTTGTTCCCTCTGCCTTGATGTTAAGATTTGCCTTTGCACCATCAGTAAAGGATTTAAAGAAATGATAGAACATTTCCGTAGGCATTTCCCCTATTTTTTCCCTCTTGAAACCTGCTTCCCAAACCAGCCAGTTGCGGCCGCCAAAATCAATTGCAGCCTGTGCCAAACAATCATCCATGGGAAGGCAAAAACCATAACGCTCAATGCCCAGCTTGTTGCCCAGCGCTTTGCTGAACAGTTCGCCCAGCGCGATCGCTGTATCTTCAATCGTGTGGTGTTCATCAACTTCCAGGTCACCGTTCACTTTAATCTCTAAGTCCATGGCACCATGGCGTGAAACCTGATCCAGCATATGGTCAAAAAAGGCCAGACCCGTATCAATTTTGCTTTTACCGGTGCCATCAAGGTTGAGTTTGATATAAATATCGGTTTCATTGGTTTTTCTCGAAATTTCTGAAGTACGCGCCTCCAGCTTCAAAAATTCATAGATTTCCTGCCAGTTATTACTTGACAATGCAATAAAATCATCTATTTCCCCACGGTTAATGGTAATTTCCGATTCGCCCAGATGTGTTTTGTCATCAATAAAAATACCTTTTGCACCCAGGTTTTTAGCGAGTTCCATATCGGTGAGTCGGTCGCCAATGACAAACGAATTTTTAAGATCGTAGTCTTCGGTAAAATACTTTTTCAGCAATCCGGTGCCAGGTTTACGCGTATCTGCGTTTTCGTGAGGAAACGTACGATCTATAAAAACATCGTCAAAAACGACCCCTTCATTCTCAAAAGCTTTCATTATAAAATTATGAACAGGCCAAAACGTTTCCTCAGGAAAAGCCTCTGTTCCCAAACCATCCTGGTTTGTGATCATCGCCAGTTCATAACCCAGTTCCTTCGCTATTTTACCCAGATAGGTAAAGACACTGGGATAAAATACCATTTTATCAAAAGCATCAATCTGTTCATCAACAGTTTCTTTAATCATGGTGCCGTCCCGGTCTATAAAAAGTACTTTTTTCTTGTTCATCGCTTTATTCGGAATCTATTATTCAAACCAAAACTGACTTCTCAGCTTATCGTTGTAAAGTTTAGTTCAATTTATTTAAAACTTCAATTAATTTACTGTTTTCTACAGTCGTGCCTACCGTAAAACGCAGTGAATTCTCACACAGGGGCTGTTTGCTGCGGTTGCGTACCACAATTCCTTCAGTCAATAATTGGTCGTAGCGTTTATTGGCATCATCAACTTTGGCAAGGATAAAATTGGCTTCAGAAGGGTAAATTTTGGCCACAAAAGGGACATTTTTGAGCGTTTTAAGCAGTTTTTCGCGTTCTTCAAGAATAGTATTTATTTCTTTTTGAACCACATTTTCATCCATTATACGCTGTAAAGCCTTTTTTTGGGTAAGTTCATTAACGTTGTAGGGTGGTTTTATCTTGTGCAAAACCTCAATGATTTCTTCGGAAGCAAAACAAATACCCAGGCGTATACCCGCCATACCATAGGCTTTTGAGAGTGTCTGGGTGACGATGAGATTAGGATAATCATGCAGGCGCGTTGACCAACTTTCAGCTGAAGAAAAGTCTGCGTAAGCTTCATCAATGACGACCAAACCCTTAAAATTGCTGAGCAGTTTTTCTATCGCTTTATCTTCAAATCTATTTCCCGTAGGGTTGTTTGGCGAACATAGAAAAATAAGTTTTGTATTTGCGTCTACCGCGTTTAAAATCGCGTCTATATCAGGTTCAAAATCTGTATTTAAAAGCACTTCCTTATTGCCAACATCGTTTGTATCTGCGAGTACGCCGTACATGCCATACGTGGGTGGGAGCGTGATCACATTGTCCTGCCGCGGTTCACAAAAAGCCCTGAAGATCAAGTCAAGCACTTCATCACTACCATTGCCAAAAAGAATCTGATCAACGGGAACCCTTTTTAAGGTGGACAGATGGGATTTTAAAGTCGCCTGTCGCGGATCTGGATAGCGGTTCACCCCATTTTCAAAAGGATTTTCATTCGCATCTAGAAAAACCATATCCTCCTTGAAATCCTTGAATTCATCCCGAGCGGAAGAATAAGGTTTCATACGCTCCACATTGGGACGTATAAGGCTTTTGATATTAAAATCTTCTATTTTCATCAGTGTAGTAATAAAATCCGGTTAAGGTTTTAGTGATTCCAGACGGAGCGTTACAGCATTTTTGTGCGCCTGCAACCCTTCGGCCTCGGCCATAAGTTCTATAGCGGGGCCAATGTTTTGAATCCCTTCCTCAGAAACTTTTTGAAAGGTCATTTGCTTCATAAAACTGTCCAGGTTCACACCGCTATACTGCTTTGCATAACCATTTGTAGGAAGGGTATGATTTGTCCCCGAAGCATAATCACCCGCGCTTTCTGGTGTATAATTTCCTATAAAAACCGATCCTGCATTCTGGATTTGATCAACAAAGAAATCAGCATCCTTCATGCACACTATAAAATGTTCTGGTCCATAAGCATCTATTAAATCCAAAGCTTGCCTATTGTCATTGACCAAAATCAATTTACTGTTTGCAATAGCTTTTTTTGCAATTTCCTTGCGCGGCAGTTGGTTGATTTGCGCTTCAATTTCCTCTTCAACCGCCTCTAGCATAGATTTTGATGTGGTAACCAGAATAACCTGGCTATCGACGCCGTGTTCCGCCTGACTCAATAAGTCTGAAGCAACGAACGCGGCATTCGCGCTATCATCAGCAACCACAAGTAATTCCGAAGGGCCGGCGGGCATATCAATCGCCACATTATAGCGTGTCGCCATCTGTTTTGCAACGGTAACATATTGATTGCCCGGTCCAAAAATCTTATAAGTTTTTGGGATACTTGGCGTGCCAAAAGTCATTGCGGCAATCGCCTGAATACCGCCCACTTTAAAAATTTGTGTAACACCACACAAGTAGGCGGTGTATAAAATCGCCGGATTCAAATTGCCCGATTTATCCGGTGGGGAGCAAAGTACGATTTCCCGGCAACCTGCTATTTTTGCCGGTAATGCCAGCATCAATATGGATGAAAACAAAGGCGCAGTACCACCAGGAATATAAAGCCCCACTTTTGCAATGGGACGTTTTTCCTGCCAGCATTGTACTCCCGGCGCGGTTTCTACGGAAACTCGCTCCGTACGTTGTGCCCGGTGAAAGGTTTCGATATTATTCTTGGCAAGCACTATGGCATTTTTGAGTGCGTCGTCAAGTTGGGCAGCGGCAGCATCGAACTCGGCTTCATTTACACCAATTTTTGACAAAGAAACCCCGTCGAATTTTTCGGTATATTTTTTAAGCGCCTCATCACCAGAATTACGCACGTCTTCAAAAACATCACGAACAATAGATTCTATATGTTCATAGGTATGTGCTGGCCGTTTTAAAAGCGCATCCCAGGTATCACGAAGCGGAAACTCAATTCTATTCATTTTTTGCTGTTTTAGCCATTATATTGGCTTAATTCACCATTTTTTCGATGGGACATACTAAAATTCCTTCCGCACCATTTTCTTTGAGTTCGTTGATAACTTCCCAAAAACGATTTTTGCCAACCACAGAATGGATACTGCTCCAGCCTTTTTCTGCGAGGGGCAAGACGGTGGGACTTTTCATACCGGGCAGCAAAGCAATGATATCGGCTACTTTTTCATTCGGTGCGTTGAGCAGCACATATTTGTAATCCCGCCCTTTCAATATGGACTGAATACGGAACAATAATTTATCAAGAATTTCTTTGCGCGCTGTATCAATACCTGGAGAAACGGCAAGAACAGCCTCTGATGTAAGCATGACTTCGACTTCTTTGAGATTGTTCTTGAACAAGGTGCTTCCGCTGGAAACAATGTCACAGATCGCATCAGCAAGACCTATGTTTGGTGCAATTTCCACAGAGCCCGTGATGATGTGCAGCTCTGCATTGACCCCATGCTTCTCAAGGTATTGTTTTACGGTATTGGGATAGGATGTCGCGATGCGCTTTCCTTCAAGATCCTGAACGGTATTGTAATTTTTACCTTTGGGAATTGCTAGGGAAACCTTGCACTTTGAAAAACCGAGCTTCTGTGCGATACTGATATCTTCGCCTTTTTCAACCAATACATTCTCACCTATAATAGCAATATCTACTACTCCATCACGCAAATACTGGGGAATATCGCCGTTGCGCAGGTAAAAGACCTCTAATGGAAAATTTCCGGCGCTGGCTTTTAGTTGATCGCGGCCATTATCAATATGGATACCACAATCTTTTAATATTTGCAGGGAATCTTCATTGAGCCTCCCCGATTTCTGAATAGCAATACGAATCTTTTTACTCATTTTTTAAATACCTTTTAAAATAAAAACCCGTTTGAAAATTTCAAACGGGTTTCAAATATTTTGGTGTGGACCATCACATATTACCTCGTTTGATTACGTGGGCTAAAATGATGACGGTTTATAATGTTTCTTTTCATTCCTTAGCGAAATTACTAAAATATATGATTTTAAGAACTAGGAATCTAGAGTTTTTTCGATGTTTTCTACTAAAAAAAACAGAAATATGTTTCACTACCAAAAACTGAATCCAACATAGTATTCCAATAGAACTCAATTCGCTGATTTTCATTAATTAGAAAACCTTAGTCAAAAATTCTAAGCGCAAACACTTCTATTCCGAAACTGAAATAAAACTTAATAAAAATAATATGAAAAATTCAATATTCTAAGTAAATACTACCAGAGACTTCCTAATTACTTCCCCCAAGGATAAGCGGCATACCATCATCTCCGGCACCAATTACGATAACCTTCGCATTTGGGCTTTCGGAAAGTTTTAAAGTAGCTTCTATACCTTTATCCTTTAATATTTTGTCATTTAAGGATTGACTTAATATCTGGTTCGCATCAGATTTACCCTGGGCTTCAATACGCTGGCGCTGCGCTTCTTTTTGTGCGGAAACCAGTCTAAACTCATATTCCAGGGATTCCTGCTCCTGCTTTAATTTACGTTCAATGGCATTTTTAATAGTAGAAGGCAATGTCACATCCCGTACGAGTATTTCGTCCAGAATTATATATTGATCACTTATGATTTTTTTGGTTTCCTCAAAGATTTCAGCTTGAATGGCGTCACGCTTTGTTGAATATAACTGTTCGGGCGTATAACGGCCCACCACAGATCGCGCTGCAGAACGAATTGTGGGCAATAAAATTCGCTGCACGTAATCTTCTCCTATTTCCTGATGCAGTTTCCCAAGATTTTTGACCTCTGGCATGTACCATGCAGTCGCATCCAGTTTAATATCCAGTCCATTTGAAGAAAGTACGTTCATCTTTTCAGATAAATCACGCCTTCTGGTCTCGTAAATGAAGACCTTGTTCCATGGTGCAACAATATGCAAACCCTCTCCCATGGCAGGTTCATCTGTAACTACTCCTCCACCAAATCTTTTGTAAAGCACTCCGGCCTCACCAGACTCTACGGTAACGGTAGATTTAGCAATAAGTATAATGAGCAGTACAATTCCTATTAATATAGGCACGCCTACTTTTGGTAATCTATCCATTGTATATTTTATTAAATAAGTCCGTTATATTTTCTGATAAACCATTCTATCGCAAGACACGCCACGATAATAAAGAGCAGGAAATGAAAATCAATCAAAGATACGGTTTTTTTGACACTCCTTTGAATGGGAATATAGCTATTATCACTTAAAAGCTTGTCAATTAGCACCTCTAGATTATCAATGGTCTGTACATCGCCCTGAGAGGCCTGCGCAGCACGTTTGAGTTTAGGCCAGGCAGCATTCTGTGCCTGCCTCTCAATATCATAAGGTATGATGGTAAATGCCCCCGTAGCCGAAGTTTCCCCACCTTCTACCTGAACTGTAAAATCATAAGATCCTGCCTCAAGAATATTCAGTTTAACCTCAAAAAAATTACTCCTTGCTACCATAGGAAATTGCTGGCTCTTCTTCGTGGTTTTATTAACAACCTCAATCATCAGGCTAGCCCTATTGTCAAAATTGTAATTGTCATCTACATATTGCGCCCTCACCATTGCGTTTTGTGAACCATAGTAAAAAGACTCATAATCCAATCGTAATTTATCTTTTCTAGATGTAGAAATACAATATTGCAGAAGTTTATCGATAAAATTATCGAATGGTTCAAAAGATTGGTTGGATAGATAAGACTGCGCCCGCCACTTCCAGATACCAGTGGCCAATAGCAGCACTTCGCGCCTACCTTCGGTTTCACTTACAGCTAGAAGCGGTTCCTGCGTTTGCACTCCTGCAATATTCTTGTACAACAGTACCTCTGTTTTTCCATTTAAGGAACTGGGCCCAAAGGCACTTTTCAATGGCGGAAAATCAGAATAACCTATATCTTCCATCAAAAATGCCGTGAAATTGAGATTCAATTCAGGCCGCACTTCATCAACCTGATTTGTGTTTCTCTTTTTCAAAGTAGCCTGAAAAGCATTTAGCGCATTGTAATCTGTTTTAGCCGCAGCAATCGTGAAACGGTTTCTGTTCAACTTTTCAAGACCACTGTATACTTTACTAAAAGCGCGTGTGGGCTCAAAGAGGATAACCAACTCATAATCCTCAAGCGTACTGATTTGAAAATCACTGATATTTATAAGTTCTGCATCCCTTAATTCGTTACTTTCAATAGCCTTTTTTAAAGTACCCAGGTCTGGATGTAAATAAGAATAAACCACAGCAACTTTAGCACGCTGATCAATAACTTCTACGCCAAAACTTTTCTCATTGTTAATGGTATTTTTCTCACCTTCAAAAGGTGTGATGCGCGCAGTATATTGTCTAAAGCCTACGGTATTGGCCGGTAGGTAAAAGTTGGTCACCTTTCCATTTTCTGCGGAATTAAAATCCAATTTTTTCGAAAAAACCTTCTTATTCCCCGAAAAAACGGATAATTCCGTCGATTTTTCGGCTCTGCCGCTATAGGAAGTATGTATTTCTACCGGAAATTTATTATTGAGATATGCGTAGCGGTTTACGTTGATTTGCTCCATTTTTAAATCCTCAAACCGCGACGTGTCCCCCACCGCTAAATAATAGACTGGTTGTTTTGAGGAAGTGATGTTATATTCATAATCTGCCCCTATGGTTGCATTACCGTCTGTAATGAGCACCGGGGCGTATGCATTTTTATATATGGAAGCGAAGGTGAGCAACGGTTTGGACAGATCACTTTGCTGTTCGGTAAACGAAAGGCTGTCAAGGGTTTCCAGATCGGTGCCAAATTGATAATAATCAATATTAAAACGCTCATTTAGGTCTGTATTTGACTGTATTTTACGGAGTGCTTCTTCAACCTCGTCCTTTTCCGCTAAAAAATCTATTGAAGCTGAATTGTCAATAGCAACCGCCAGAACTGGTTTTACGGTTGTGTATTCCACACTTTCAAACTGTGGATCAATAATTAATAGTAGCAGCGCATATAAACTCAAAAAGCGCAACATACTAAAAAGTAGGTTGCGCTTTGTATACGAGTTACTCTTATAAAAGTAAAAAAGTACCGACACAGACAACGCTATTACCCCAGCGAGGATAATAAAAAATAGTGTTTGTGTCGTCATCAGCTATAAAATCAAGTACCTAAGCTATTAAATCCTGGGGGCAGCTTTTACAATTTTTTCATACATTCTGGTCATCGGGATTCAAAGACCGGAAATATTAGGTAAGCATACCACCATCTACCTGAAGAACCTGCCCCGTGATATAGGCGCTCATATCGCTGGCAAGAAATATACAGGCATTTGCGATATCCTCTGGAGTTCCGCCACGTTTTAACGGGATAGCATCGCGCCATCCTGCAATTGTTTTTTCATCAAGCTTTTCGGTCATTTCTGTTTCTATAAATCCTGGGGCAACTACATTGGTACGTATGTTCCTGGAACCAAGTTCGAGTGCCATAGACTTGGAAAAGCCAATGATACCCGCTTTAGAAGCCGCATAATTGGACTGACCTGCATTTCCTTTCACTCCCACAACAGAGCTCATATTGATTATACTGCCCTTGCGCTGTTTTAACATGGTACGTTGTACCGCTTTTGTCATGTTGAAAACAGATTTGAGATTGACTTCAATAACTTTGTCAAAATCATCTTCTCCCATTCTCATGAGAAGATTGTCTTTAGTAATACCAGCATTATTCACCAGTACATCTATTTGTTCAAAATCTTCGAGAACCTGTTTAACCAGTTCCTGACAAGCCTCAAAAGAAGCAGCGTCAGATTGATATGCTTTGGCCTTCACGCCTTTTTCGGTCAACTCTTTTTCCAGTGCTTCTGCGGGACCCGCGGAAGAACTATAGGTAAAAGCAACGTTTGCTCCCTGTGCTGCAAAAGCTGTAGCAATACCGTGGCCTATACCACGACTTGCGCCTGTGATTATTATATTTTTTCCTTCAAGTAATTTCATAATGTTGAAAATTTTATGCTTTGGAATTTTAATTCTCTAAAGGTGTATGAATATTTTTAGGTTATTCTCTTGCTATTTTAGGTTTTAAATAGCGATAATTGCCATTTTAAGGTAATAATTGACCATAAAATGCCAATAATTGGTGAGAAAAATGCACTTTTTAACCTCTAAATGATCGTTCTTAAACTCAAACTATTAATTCAAATGTACTAAAATTCACTAATACCATAGTTTGGCAGTTTGCAAATAAAAAAAGCGGATTGCTGCCAATCCGCTTTTTTAATGAAATTTCAGTCTTATTTACCTAAAACTTCGGCAACTTTTTTGCCTATTTCGGCTGGGGATTCCACCACGTGGATTCCACATTCTTTCAAGATTTTCTTTTTAGCCTGTGCGGTATCATCGCTTCCGCCTACGATAGCTCCAGCATGACCCATTGTTCTACCCGCAGGAGCAGTTTCACCGGCGATAAAGCCAATAACCGGCTTTTTAGTACCACTCTCCTTCACCCAGCGAGCCGCATCAGCTTCCAGCTGACCGCCTATTTCGCCTATCATAACAACCGCTTCCGTCTCAGGATCATTGATCAACAGTTCAACAGCTTCTTTGGTTGTGGTTCCAATGATAGGATCACCACCAATACCGATAGCCGTGGTAATTCCCAGACCTTGCTTAACGACCTGATCTGCCGCTTCATACGTAAGTGTTCCTGATTTTGAAACAATACCTACTTTTCCTTTTTTAAATACAAAACCGGGCATGATACCCACTTTTGCTTCACCGGGAGTGATAACTCCGGGACAGTTGGGACCTATTAAACGACAAGGTTTATCTTTGATGTAACTCGCTACTTTAATCATATCGGCAACCGGTATACCTTCAGTTATTGTGATAATAACTTTGATACCTGCATCTGCAGATTCCATAATTGCATCTGCCGCAAATGCCGGGGGAACAAAAATTATAGATAAATCTGCACCAGTCTCTTCTACCGCCTCGCTTACGGTATTGAAAACAGGTCGATCCAGGTGTGTATTACCACCTTTTCCCGGTGTTACACCACCTACCACATTTGTACCGTACTCAATCATCTGCTCTGCGTGAAAAGTACCTTCACTCCCGGTAAAACCCTGTACTATTATTTTTGAATCTTTATTGACTAAAACGCTCATTGTATATCGTATTTAAAGTGGTTGTAAAAGTAAATGTTTAGAGGCTAAACCTAAAGGAAATTCAGGACTTTATACGGCTGTGCGCATCTATGTTCATAGGGTCGTCGTCACTGGGCTGACTAATCTGATAGCCTTTGTACAACTTCCCATCCTTAAGTTCCCATATGGCCATAAAATGGATAATCGCAACCTCTTCATCTGGATTCTCGATAGTCTTCACATAATAGGTTACCCGTATGCAAACCTGATCCTTGTCTTCAAGAACATGGGTTATGGAGGGACGAAGCGAAATAAACGACCTGCCCATTTCCGTAGACATTTTTGAAATGTCCGAAATTGTTAATTTTGAAAAACCGGTGGAAGCATTCCAGAACAGCTCTGCATCCTTATGTAAGTATTTCTTTAAAACACTTGGATCATTCAGAAAATCTGAAGCGTATAAATCCCGTACTATATTTTTAGCCGAAGTACTCATTGTATGTTTTTTAATTTATCAATATAATCTGGTAACTGACGTACGGCCAAGAGCTCTTTGAATTTCAGTCGCGATTCCATTGCTGGAGAACCAAAATAGCTTTTCCCTGCTTCAAGATCATTGCCTACCCCACTTTGAGCCATCAAAACAGATCCTGCACCCAGGCGAATATCACTCTTAACTCCCGCCTGACCCCAGATGGTAACATCATTTTCTATAATTACACAACCCGCAATGCCTGCCTGGGATGCAATGAGAACGCGCTCTCCGATTAGCACATCGTGGCCTATATGTACCTGATTGTCAAGTTTACTGCCCGCGCCTATGGTCGTATCACCAGACACGCCTTTATCTATGGTACAAAGTGCGCCAATATCTACATTGTCCTTTACAACCACGCGACCGCCAGATCTTAATTTATCAAAACCTTGCGGTCTTTTTTTATAGTAAAAAGCATCTGCGCCCAATACCGAACCTGAATGAATGGTTACGTTATCACCAATGATACTGTTATCGTAAATGGAAACATTAGCATGAATTAGGCAATTGTCGCCAATGATTACATTGTTACCTATAAAACAATTGGGTTGTATAACGGTTTCCTTTCCTATTGTGGCAGAAGCAGCTACTGAAGAAGTTGCTTTTTGAAACGGTCGGAAATATTCGGTAAGAATGTTGAAATCGCGAAAGGGGTCTTCTGAAATAAGCAAGGCCTTTCCTTCTGGACGAGATACCTCCGCATTTATCAATATTATGGTTGCGGCAGAATTTAGCGCTTTTTGATAATATTTGGGATGATCTACAAAAACAATATCCCCAGGTTCTACCACGTGGATTTCATTCATACCCAGCACCGGAAAATCAGGATCACCATCCATTTTTGAAGAAATGATGGTTGCAATCTGTTTTAAAGTATGCTGCTGGTTGAATTTCATATTGAATGAAGCGGCTTTCTACCCTTATTTGGGCTATAATCACCTAATATTGCTCATTTTTGAACACATATAAGGCGGATGATTTTTACTCTTTGATACGCTCTTTATAGGTACCTTTTTCGGTTTCTACTTTGATTTTGTCGCCTTCGTTGATAAAAAGCGGCACCTGTACTTCTGCACCTGACTCAACAATGGCAGCTTTAGTGGAGTTTGTCGCAGTATTTCCTTTGATACCTGGTTCGGTTTGTATGATTTCCAGAATTACGTGCGCTGGCATATCCACAGAAAGTGGCGCATTGTCCTCTGTATTGATACTTACCTGAACAACTTCCCCTTCTTTTAAAAGTCCGGGTTGATCTAAAGCACTTTCCAGCAAACGAATCTGAGTATAATCCTCAGTATTCATAAAATGATAGAAATCTGGATCTTTATAAAGAAACTGATATCCTTTCGTTTCTACACGCACGTCTTCTATTTTATGTCCTGCGGAAAAAGTATTGTCCAATACCTTTCCATTGGTCACGCTCTTTAGTTTGGTACGTACAAATGCGGGGCCTTTACCAGGCTTCACATGCAAAAATTCTATTATTTTATAGATATCATGGTTATAGTGAATACACATCCCATTTCTAATATCTGAAGTACTTGCCATGATTGTATTATTATAGTTAGGACCTGGTTTTATAAAACCCAGGAACCAAATTTAAAGTTAGTTTTCTTTATCACTTTACGGAAATTGACCTTTTACATCTAAAAATCGGTCTATTTCTATATCAAAATCAGTTACTGGCGGTAAAATAGCCTTTCATGATTCCGCGTTGCGAATTCTTGATAAACTGAAGTATTTCATCCCGTTCAGGGGTTGCTTCCATTTCGGCTTCAATAATATTCACCGCCTGGGAATTATTGTAATTCTTTTGATATAAAATCCTGTAAATATCCTGTATTTCCCTGATCTTATCTGTGGAGAAACCCCTTCTGCGCAATCCTATGGAGTTTATTCCCACATAGGAAAGTGGCTCACGCCCCGCTTTTACATAAGGCGGAACATCCTTACGCACCAGGGAACCACCGGTTACAAAAGCGTGACTTCCTATCGTGCAAAACTGTTGCACGGCAGCCATTCCTGCAAGCACCACATAATCGCCCACGAGTATATGACCGGCGAGCGTACTGTTGTTTGAAAAAATGCAGTGGTCTCCCACGATGCAATCATGCGCGATATGACTATAGGCCATGATCCAGCAATTTTTACCTATCTGTGTGCGCTGGCGGTCTTTTGTCCCCCTATTTATAGTCACACATTCCCGTATTGTCGTACCGTCGCCAATTATGGTAACGGTATCTTCATCATCAAATTTTTTGTCCTGGGGTACCGCGGAAATTACGGCACCGGGAAAAATGTTTACATTTTTTCCTATACGGGCACCTTCCATGATCGTAACATTAGAGCCTATCCAGCTCCCTTCACCTATGACCACATCATTGTTTATGGTTGTAAAGGGCTCTATCACGACATTTTTTGCGATTTTGGCTCCTGGATGTACGTAAGCTAGTGGTTGATTCATGCTACTGGTCTTTCTTTACTTTTACAATTTGTGCCATCAATTCCGCTTCGGAAGCAATTTTTCCATTCACATAAGCATAGCCCTGCATATGACAAATACCACGGCGTATGGGAGACAACAATGAAAGTTTAAAGATAAGCGTATCGCCGGGAAGAACCTGTTGTTTAAAACGTACTTTATCTATTTTCATGAAATAAGTCAGGTAATTTTCAGGATCTGGTACGGTACTCAAAACCAATATTCCGCCCGTCTGCGCCATCGCTTCAACCTGAAGTACTCCAGGCATAACTGGAGACCCAGGAAAATGACCAACGAAAAAAGGTTCGTTCATCGTTACATTTTTCAATCCCAGAACATGACTGTCTGAAAGTTCAAGAATTTTATCAACCAATAAAAAAGGTGGGCGGTGCGGTAACATCGCCATAATCTGATTCACATCTTTTACCGGAGGTTTTGAAAGATCAATGACCGGAGCGTTGTTCCTCTTCTCGGTTTTGATTATCTTTTTTAATTTTTGTGCAAATTGCGTATTAACAAGATGACCCGGTTTATTTGCTATGATCTTTCCTTTAATGGGCATTCCCACAAGCGCCAGATCCCCTATCACGTCAAGCAGTTTATGTCTTGCCGCTTCATTGGGATGGTTTAAGGTCAGATTATCCAAAATACCGTTCGGTTTCACCGAAATATTGTCTTTATTGAAAGCTTTACGCAGTTTTTGCATGGTTTCAGGAGAAAGTTCCTTATCTACGTAAACAATAGCGTTATTGAGATCACCACCTTTTATGAGTCCGTTTTCCAGTAACATTTCAATTTCATGCAAGAAACTGAAAGTTCTTGAATCTGCTATTTCGCTCTTAAATTCGGTGATATTTTTTATACTGGCATTTTGAGTACCTAAAACTTTAGTGCCAAAATCTACCATGGTAGTCACCTGATAGTCTTCCGAAGGCATTAAAATTATCTCGCTCCCGCTCTCTTCATCTATATAATTGATGATTTCGGTAACTACATATTCTTCTTTGCAAGCTTCCTGTTCAACGATTCCCGCTTTTTCAAGTGCCTCGACAAAATATTTTGAAGAGCCATCCATAATGGGAGGTTCTGACGCATTGAGCTCCAGGATTATATTATCAATACCCATACCCACACAAGCCGCAAGGACATGCTCGCTGGTCTGTATGTTGACACCCATCTTTTCCAGATTGGTACCGCGCTGCGTATTTACAACATAATCTGCATTTGCCTCAATGGTAGGCTGACCTTCAAGATCTACACGTTTAAAAACGAAGCCGGTATTTTCTGCTGCTGCTTTAAAAGTAAGCGTTACATTTTTACCCGTGTGAAGTCCTACTCCATGGAGTGATACTTCACCGGCAATGGTCTTTTGCTTCCCCTTAGCTTTACTTATCATGGGATTCTCCTTTTGAAAGATTGTTAAGTTCTCTGACTATTTTTGGCAGGTTTTTAAAATGTACATAGGATTTGTTCCAGTCGCCATAACCGAACGCAGGTGAACCTTGTAACACCTCGTCATCCTTAATATTGCGACCTATGCCAGACTGCGCCTGTATCTTTACACGGTCACCTATTTTTAAGTGCCCGGCCACACCTACCTGACCACCTATAACACAGTTTTTACCTATCTTAGTGGAGCCTGCAACACCGCTTTGCGCGGCGATCGCTGTATGCTCTCCAATTTCTACATTGTGCGCAATTTGTATTTGATTATCTAATTTCACCCCACGCCGTATAATGGTTGATCCTAATGTGGCCCGGTCTATGGTTGTACCTGCACCCACATCAACGTGGTCTTCTATTATGACATTACCGGTCTGTGGTACTTTAACGTATTCCCCATTTTCTTCTGGCCTGTAACCAAAACCATCTGCTCCCAGGATAGCACCACTATGTATAGAAACGTGGTTTCCAAGAATTGATTCAGAATAAATCTTAGCACCGGCAAAAATCACACAATCATCACCTATGGTGACATTATCCCCTATATAAACATTAGGATAAATCTTTACATTATCACCGATTTTTACATTCTCTCCCAAATAAGAAAAAGCACCTAGATAGATACCTTCCCCATAGATAGCGCTTTCTGAGATAAATGTGGGTTGTTCTATACCCTCTTTGCTCAGTTTTACCTTATTATAGTATTCAAGAAGTTTCGTGAATGCCTTGTAGGCATCATCAACACGTATAAGTGTTGTTGAAAATTCCTGTTCAGCCTTAAACTTTTTATCTACTATGGTTATGGTAGCTTCCGTGGTATATAGGTAGGAAGTATACTTGGGGTTTGCTAAAAAGGTTAGCGATCCCTGAGTGCCCTCTTCTATTTTTGAGAGTGTGGAAACTTCGGCTTCAGTGTCGCCTTCAACGTCACCTTCCAAAATCCCAGCAATTTGTGCAGCAGTAAATTTCATCTGCACAAAAATAGAAAAAAAGAGCTAGAGCAGGTTTATAATTTTATGAATTGGTTTTTATTACTTTGGATTCCACCCAAAACCTTTGATTGCAACAACTTAAAACAGATAATTTTATATAAAATCACCTTTTATGCTTATAAATCCCCTTGTTTTTTGGGAAAACAAATAAAGTTTTTGATAATCACCTTTGAGAGCGGCTTTAGGCTAAGCTGATCACTCGCCTCAATAACGTCTATTATTTTACTTTTTTTTGTAATAATGTTGATACCTTGTTTAGTAAATGTATAGGCCTGGTTAGTGATCGTACCGGTAAAGACAAAGTACTGTGCTTCCTTTTTAGTAATTTGATATTTAATTTGAACCTCTTCCAGCTTTGCCTTTATAAAATCTTCCTGAAAAGGCTTTTTCTTGATTTTTATGGCCAGTAAATGACGGTTGATGATCATTGCAGATAGTTTTCTGAGCACGAAGTCCTCGTGGTCGCACCAGTATTTCATCGCCATGACGATGTCATAGTCATCTAAATTTGAAAAGACTTCCATTGCATCATCACTAAAAGGCAGGAGCGAAATATCATCGCGCAAAAAATATTGAAGTGAAGAGCTCGCAGGCAATTCTTGCCCGGCAAGCGTAAGCTCCTTGGCCCGTTTTAAAACCCTTACCAGTAATTGCTCTGCCACCAAGCTGGTTTTATGAAGATATACCTGCCAATACATGAGACGACGCGCAACGAGAAATTTCTCAATGGTATAAATTCCTTTTTCTTCGACTACGAGTTGGTCATTTTTTACGTTCAGCATGGCCAGGATGCGATCTGTATTTATATTCCCCTCTGCCATGCCCGTATAAAAACTATCGCGTTTTAGGTAATCTGTACGATCCATATCCAATTGCCCGGAAATAAGCTGATGAAAAAAGCGGCGGGGGTAACTACCCGTGAACATGGCAATGGCGGTCGTTAAACTTCCGTTAAACTCCTCGTTGAGTTTACCCATAAACCGAAGCGATATCTCCTCATGGCTGGTGTTTTCAACAATGCTATTTTCCATCGCATGGGAGAATGGCCCATGACCTATATCATGCAATAAGATTGCTGCCTGTGCGGCCTCCATTTCCGCATCGCTTATAGCAACTCCCTTACCACGTAGGGTTTCGCACGCCTTGCCCATAATATAAAGACAACCCAGCGCATGTTGAAAACGGGTATGGTGGGCACCTGGATAAACCAAATACGACATTCCCATTTGGGAAATACGACGCAGCCGTTGAAAATAACGATGCTCAACAAGATTGAAAAGCAGTCCTTGCGGCAGGGTAATAAACCCATAAATAGGGTCGTTAATTATAGTAAATTTGTGGGAGTCTTTCAATGATCAGCAGTTAAGGCCCCTTAGAGCCATTTAGATGGTTTTTTCTGAATATAAAAACATAACAAAGATACATAACTATGACCGCGATAAAAATATTATGGGTTGATGATGAAATTGATCTCTTAAAACCACATGTATTATTTCTTGAACAAAAAAACTATGAGGTAACCACTTGTCAAAGTGGTAGCGAAGCCATTGAGCTTGTAGAGAAAGATAATTTTGATATTGTTCTCCTGGATGAGAATATGCCAGGTATTACCGGTCTTGAAACGCTGAGCGAGATCAAACAAAGGAGGGATACCCTACCGGTAATTATGATTACCAAAAGTGAGGAAGAATTGATTATGGAAGAAGCGATAGGTTCAAAAATCGCCGATTATCTTATAAAACCTGTCAATCCCAACCAGATTTTGCTCAGTTTAAAGAAAAACCTGGATACCAGCAGACTTGTTTCTGAAAAAGCCACGCTCAATTACCAACAGGAATTTAGAAAAATCGCCATGGATATGGCTATGGTCAGGACCTTTGATGAATGGGTTGACCTCTATCAAAAACTTGTTTACTGGGAGCTGGAACTTGAGAATATAGAAGACCAGGGAATGCATGAAATCCTGGAATCCCAAAAGGCTGAAGCAAACAACCAGTTCTTTAAATTCGTAGAGCGCCATTATCCACAATGGTTTAAGAATACTGAGAAACCCATCATGTCGCATACGCTATTTAAAGAACGTATTGCACCGCATTTAAAGGATAAAACCCCTACCCTACTCATAGTTATAGACAACTTGCGGTATGACCAGTGGAAAGCTTTTGAACCGATAATAGGTAATTACTATAAAAAAGAGAGCGAAGAAGCTTATTGCAGTATTTTGCCCACAGCTACACAATATGCACGTAATTCCATATTTTCGGGCTTAATGCCCAGCGATATGGAAGCCAGATATCCCAACTTATGGCTCAATGATACCGAAGAAGGCGGCAAAAACATGAACGAAGATAAATTCCTGGAAGCACAGCTCAAGAGATTAGGCCTGGAAATAAAGTGGGAATATCATAAGATTACCAATCTAAGAGCAGGTAAAAAGCTGGTTGAGAATTTCAATTCTTTAAAAAATAATGATCTGACCGTTTTAGTATACAACTTTGTAGATATGCTATCTCATTCTAAAACAGAGATGGAAGTTATTAAAGAACTGGCATCAAACGACAAATCCTACCGCTCACTAACTGAAAGTTGGTTTAAGAATTCCCCCCTTCTTGAAATGATTCAAAAAGCACAACAAATGGGCCTCAAATTATTGATCACTACAGATCACGGTACCATCAATGTAAAAAATCCATCTAAGGTCATTGGGGATAAAAATACAAGCTTGAATTTACGCTATAAGACGGGCCGAAGTCTTACATATGAAAATAAGGATGTTCTGGCAGCCACAGATCCTAAAGAGATACACTTGCCTACTATCAATATGAGCAGTTCATTTATTTTTGCTAAAGGCGATCTGTTTTTTGCTTACCCCAATAATTATAACCATTATGTGGGCTATTATAGAAATACATATCAGCATGGAGGCGTATCGCTGGAGGAAATGATTATTCCTTTCGTTGTAATGAACCCAAAATAGTTAAAAATGATTTTAAGCTTAAAAAAATAAATTGTTATAGCTAAATTACTAGCGGTCAGTGGTTCCAAGAACTATTGATCGCTTTTTAGTTCTAAATAATTGTGCTTTCATTTAATATATCAATTCATCTTTATGTTCTAATGCTATCATTTTTATATAGTGAAAAATTGGATTTTAAAAGATTGAACCATTTTAAAGAATAAGAATAGTGGAAATAACATACACATTAGCAGAGATTGATCAAGTAGCAAAAAATATCATAGCCTACTGCAAACATAAAACAATATTGTTTGAGGGAGAAATGGGAGCGGGCAAAACAACCCTTATTAAATCCATTGTGAAAAACCTAGGCTCACTGGATTCTGTAAGCAGTCCTACTTTTTCTATTGTAAATGAGTATAGGGATAAAAATGAACTACCTATTTATCATTTTGATTTTTATAGAATAGAGGACAGTTTTGAAGTAGGTCAACTTGGACTTGACGATTATTTTGGACAAAACTGTTGGACACTAATAGAATGGCCACAAAAAATTAACACTTTTCTCCCAAAACCATCACATACGGTAAAACTGAACTCGATTAACAACGTAAAAAGAATGTTAACGGTTTCCTAAACGAAGTTAAAATAAAAATATTTTAAATTTAACATTTATAAGTTTTTTCTTACATTCAAAATATTTGAATGAAGATTATATCATACAATCAGCGTTTATATTAAAAAAATAATGATTATCGTAAAAATATTGGTAATATTGTCCAAATAAAAACATCAATTAATTCACATTTTACAGACAGAAATTTGCAAAATTACGATAATCCAAAAGTTTGGTTTTAGGGGTTTTATGTAGTGATATTTGTACCAACAAAAACAAATAATAACTATATAAAATTCTTAATTATGAAAATCAAAGCTTTATTATTCGGATTATTGATTGCTGGTGCAACTGCAATGTCTTATGTAACAGTTCAAGATCAATCAAATGCAAACCAAGCAGCAAAAGAAATACTCAAAAGTCAAATTAAAGTCCCTACTCACGGGTAGTCTTATTGCCGCTTTTTTAGTAGCATCTCCGTATCTTTATTACTTATATGAGGGCTTTCCAAATGTCAAAATTTGGAAAGCCTCTTTTTTGGGTCTAGAGTTTACTTATGATAGTAAATATTACGAAAGTGTTTATGTTGTCGCTTGGACATTAGTAAGTAAAGTCTTCCCCTTAATTTTTATGATGATTTGGTTTTTTACATGCAAACATTGGTGGTATCATGCCATACTTATTCCCATACTAATGTTTGGTATTCAGATATATCTTACATTAAATGATGACTTAAAATGGATGGATAGTAATGAATTTTATATTTTAGCTCCTATTATTTTTATAATGCTAATTTTCTCATACGGAATAAGAATGCAGATTTTTGATAAAATTCATAACATTGATTATTCTGAACTTAAAAGAGTTACACTTAAAGGTGACATCAAAGAAGAAAACAAAAAGGATTATCCTTTTGAAGCTAGCTATTCTTCATTTTCCGCTCAGGAAGAAGAAGAGAACTATGAGGACGATGATGATAATGAGCCCCTATATATGGGTTAGTTGATGTTCATCTTAATTGCTTAAAGTAAATTTTACAATAGACTTTTTAAAACATCCTTTTATTTCTTTTAATACTCCCTTTGCTTTCATTTTGGCAAAAGCACATATATACTTTATTTTTGTTAGCTTAGCCATTACTAAATAGAATATACTCCTTAGTGTATTCCTATTTCAACAATGAAATCTTAAGCGTGCATGAGCAGCATTAATTTATCCAACAGTCCATTTACCCGCGAAGAGCTCCTCCCACAGGAGGAAAAACTGGAAATCCAAAAGAAAAAAGGAGCCCTTTTTATAGGTATTCCCAAAGAAAACCATTTTCAGGAAAAACGTGTTTGCCTTACTCCTGATGCCGTGAATGCCCTGACCTCAAATGGGCACCGCGTGCTTATGGAAAGCAAAGCCGGCATAGATGCGAAGTTTACTGATCATCATTATTCTGAAGCTGGTGCAGAAATTACTGCTGATACTGCAAAGGTATTTGGCTGCCCTATGATTTTAAAGGTTGAGCCACCGTCTCTTGATGAACTTGCCCTGATGAAACCGCAAACGGTTCTCATATCTGCGCTTCAGCTTAAAACACAATCAAAGGAATATTTTGAGGCATTGGCCACGAAGCGTATCACCGCACTCGCTTTTGAATTTATAAAGGATGATGATGGCACCTATCCTGCCGTACGGGCATTAAGTGAAATTGCGGGTACCGCGTCGGTTTTACTTGCGGCTGAGCTTATGTCTGCAAAAGGACAGGGAAATGGTCTTATGTTCGGTAATATTAGCGGTGTGCCCCCGGTAGAAGTTGTTATTCTGGGTGCTGGTACCGTAGGTGAATTTGCTACGCGTTCTGCCCTGGGACTTGGCGCCAATGTCAAAGTTTTTGATAACTCATTGACCAAGCTGCGCAATCTGCAAACCAATGTGGGCCGTACCATTTACACTTCAACAGTACAGCCTAAAAATCTTTTAAAAGCGCTAAGGCGCTGTGATGTTGCCATAGGAGCGGTACGTGGTAGGGACAGGGCTCCCATTGTCGTACCAGAACACATGGTTGAATATATGAAAAATGGTTCTGTTATTATAGATGTGAGTATTGATATGGGCGGTTGTTTTGAAACGAGCGACGTGACTTCCCACGACAATCCCACCTTTTTAAAACACGGTGTATTGCATTATTGTGTGCCGAATATTCCCTCTCGATATGCCCGTACCGCTTCCATATCTATCAGTAACATTTTTACCCCTTACTTACTTGATATCGCGGAACACGGTGGGCTGGAAAATAGTTTGAGAATGGACAAACGTTTAAAAAGCGGATTGTACTTTTACCGCGGAATCCTGACAAGCAGATCTGTTTCAGAATGGTTTGATATTCCCTTTAAAGACATCAATTTATTGTTCTTTTAGGGCAATTTTCTCTCCAAAACAGCAATATTTTAATCGGATATTTTCTATCGTGAATGTTGAAAATAGCCTAAGATCACTTTTTCCATGCACATTTTAAAACGGGTTAGTTATTACATAGGGGGATTTGCGGTAGGACTCGTACTGCTCGCATTTTTTCTAAAAGGAAGTGGAACAGAAATACCTTCCTGTGATTATATGCCAAACGCTCGCGTCCTGAAAACCATACGCAACAAAGGTTATAAAATCACTCCAGAATTACAGCAGCTTATGGCGCAGACAAGCATTGACACCCTGCAACTGAACCGTTTGTTCTTAGAAGGAAATGTAGATTTTGACAAAAGTCAGCAACATCTAAAACCCTGCGGGATGTATTTTATAACTTCTTCAAAAAATGAAACAAATCCCATTAATGCTTCGGTTTCTATTTGTGAAGAAGCAGATTATGTCACTGTGGAATCTATTGCTGTGAAACGTTGATCTAATTCAAACGTATTAATCCCTTCGTTTGCGTTCTTTCTGTAACAGGGTGAGTTCCCTGTTTGTTTGTCCCGCAACAGAAGTATTTTCCTCTGCCCTTCGCATTAAATAGGGCATTACATTTTTAACAGGGCCAAAGGGGAGATATTTCGCCACATTAAAACCTTCCGCGGCCATATTAAAGCTTATATGATCGCTCATACCATATAATTGACCAAACCATACACGGGGATCGTTATTAGGGATTTCTTTTTGACGCATTAGCTCCATTGCAAGATAATTGCTTTCCTCATTATGAGAGCCTACAAACATCCAGATGTCATCCAGATGTTCAAAATTATAGGCCATAACTGCGTTAAAATGTGCATCTGTCTCTGATTTATCTTTGCAAATTGGAGAATCATAGCCCATTTCTTCAGCACGCTTGCGTTCTTTTTCCATATATGCCCCGCGCACAATCTTTAAGCCCAACTTATAATTTTTCTTTTGAGCTTCCTGGTGCAAAACTTTTACATAATCCATACGATCCCAGCGATAGCATTGTATGGTATTTGAAACGACCGCACGCTCCTTGTTATACTTTTCCATCATTTCCTCAACGAGCATATCAGCTGCATCCTGCATCCAGCTCTCCTCTGCATCTATGAGCAGGTAAATATCCGCCTCATCTGCTTTTGCGCAAACACGGTCAAAACGGTTCCTGATCCGCTTCCATTCTTTCTCTTCGGAAACAGTCAATTCCTGACGGGCGCTCAATTTCTGAAAGATTTCAAAACGCCCGAACCCGGTAGGTTTAAATACCGAAAACGGCATTGATTTTTTATCTTCCGAAAATTCAATAACGTGGCAGACTTTATCTGCTGCCGCATCAAAAAGACGTTCTTCCTCTTCCCCTTCCACTGAAAAATCCAATACCGAATGTACATTTTTAGTGTGCATCTTCTCTACGGTAGTACTACAGTCTTCCACATTTACACCCCCACAGAAATGATCAAAAACCGTCGCGCGTATTAGTTTTTCGACAGGCAATTTAGCATTAAGGGCAAAACGGGTCACCGCTGTACCCACTTTTACCAGTGGTTGTACAGAAATCATTTTAAATAAAAAATATGCGCGATCAAGCTCACTATCAGATTTTAGCGCAAATGCAGTCTTAGTATCTTCAAAAATCTTATTGTCTAACATTATTTTTTTTTAAAATTGCGGCAAATATACTGCGAATTAAAAAGCTTATTTATAAAAGTATATTAATTTCCCAGAATCAAATACTTAAAGTTATGAGCATCATTGCTGCAAAGGACTATCCAATTGTTCTAAAAGAAAAAGGCTACACCCTACTTAATGAGCATCTATTGACCTCAAAATATAGTACCCTATTTATTCTTGTGGACTCAAATACCCATGAGCACTGTCTTGCTCATTTTTTGAGCAATCTTGAAACGGGTGTAACGATAGAAATTATTGAAATAGATGCAGGTGAAGATTTCAAAAACATAGAAACCTGTTCAGGTGTGTGGGCAGCACTTTCAGAACTTAACGGGGATCGCAAAAGTCTTATGATTAACGTAGGCGGAGGTGTGGTAACAGATCTGGGCGGTTTTGTAGCTTGTACTTTTAAGCGCGGAATAGATTATGTAAACGTCCCCACGAGTTTGCTTGCAATGGTTGACGCTTCTGTGGGAGGCAAAACCGGGGTCGACCTGGGAACCCTAAAAAACCAAATAGGCGTAATTAGCAATCCTAAAATGGTTCTTGTAGACCCCTGGTTTCTGGGCAGCCTTTCCCTTATGGAATTGCGATCTGGATATGCAGAAATGCTCAAACATGGTCTTATCGCAGACTACTCTTATTGGTTAGACTTGAATACCAACCGATATGATAATTTAGATAGCGTTTCGCAGCTCATAGAACGCTCTATTGAGATAAAAAACAGCATTGTCCTTGAAGATCCAAGAGAGCACAATGTTAGAAAAACGCTCAATTACGGTCATACGCTGGGACATGCCATAGAATCTTATTTTATGGAAAAAGGTTCAAATCACAGGCTTCTACATGGCGAGGCTATAGCCATAGGAATGATACTTGCATCTTTTATTTCCAAAGAAATTAGCGGCTTACCAAATGAGCAGCTCAATGAAATCACTAAAGGTATCCTTCAGTATTATGATAAGGTAACTTTTACCCAAGAAGATATCGAGGCGATTCTTGAACTTTTAATATACGATAAGAAGAACAGCCACGGTCAGATTTATTTTGTATTATTAAAGAAAATAGGCGAACCATTAACGGATCAGAAAGTGACAAATGACACTATTTACGGTGCATTTGATTTTTACAAAAGTTTTAGTAAATAAGTAATTTTTAGACTTGCAAAAACAATTTTTTTTTTTTCATTTAACCTCTCATAGAGAATCAATTTAATATTGGTCAAATTCGTGTTTTGAGCCCTTGTATTTTTCATTTGAAGGGTTTCTTTTTAAAATAAAATACGTTGAAAATATAAGAACCAGATTATATAAACAACCTACATTAAACATAAATCCTGGGGAATGACCGCCCACCGAAAAACAAAAACTTTTAATTATGACTATGCGTCGCACAATTGTTGATTTTAAAAAACTCACTCCAGAAATTCTGGCACTTTTAGTAGATAAATATCCTTATGGTTACGACGATGACCAGATTATTTCATTCAAGAATGCAAAAAATGAAACTATTGAGGCTGTTGAAGTTCGTACAGAAGACACTATATACCTGGTCAAAGTGAGCAAAAAGCTTGAAAACTCCATGGAAAAATTTGACGTGGATGATTACGAAGATGACGACATGCAGGATCCTATCGTAGAAATCCCGGAAAAAGAAGTTGAAGGGGAAGAAGCTATCGAAGAGGAAGAAGAGGATGATGAAGATTAATATGCTCCTTTTCTAAACATATAAACAAGAAAAACGCCAGTAAACACTGGCGTTTTTTTTTGTTCCCAAAAAGACACTATTGATTTCTAAACCTCTACAGCTGTTTCTATTTCTGCAAGGTAACGTTCTGCATCTAATGCTGCCATACAACCAGTACCTGCCGCTGTAATAGCCTGGCGATAATCTTTATCTTGTACATCACCACTTGCAAAAACACCTGGCTTGGACGTCTTGGTAGATTTAGGTTCTGTAATTAGATAACCGGTAGTATCCATTTCCAACTGGTTTTTGAAAATATCAGTATTTGGTTTATGGCCTATGGCAATAAAGAGTCCGGTAATATCTATTTCCTCTTTTTCCTTGGTTTCATTATTGATCATTCGCAATCCTTCAACCACCTGCTCACCTAAAACTTCATCAACTTCGGTATTGTAGCGTACGGTAATATTTTTGCGCGTATTTACTCGGTGTTGCATCGCTTTTGAAGCTTTCATCTCATCTTTGCGCACTAACATGGTCACGTGCTCACATATGTTTGCCAGATAGGTAGCTTCTTCTGCAGCAGTATCGCCCCCGCCCACAATGGCGACCTTTTGATTTTTATAGAAGAAACCATCGCATACCGCACAAGCAGATACTCCACCGCCACGCAATTTTTGCTCACTTGGAATACCTAAATATTTAGCCGAAGCTCCAGTACTTATTATAATCGTTTCTGCTTCAAGATGCTTTTCATTATCTATAACAACCTTGTGCATCCCGCCTACCTCATTGCTAAACGTGACCTGAGTAGCCATGCCTATGCGTACTTCTGTGCCAAAGCGTTCTGCCTGTTGCTGCAACTGCACCATCATGGTAGGTCCATCTATCCCCTCAGGATATCCTGGGAAATTATCCACCTCTGTAGTTGTGGTAAGCTGTCCTCCGGGCTCCATACCTGTATACATAACAGGCTTTAGATCAGCCCTTGCGGCATAAATAGCCGCAGTATATCCTGCAGGTCCTGAACCTATTATTAAACATTTTATGTGTTCTGTTTCCATAATATAGATTTATAAGTACAAAAGTACTTTATTATAATCAGATGATATATGATATGCCATGTTGATCCTCAATATCATCATTTGAATTACTAATTGTAAAAAAATGTAAAAATATCAGTTAGTAATCGTTTTCTAACTATATTCGATCAAAACCAACACCAATGAAATATTACGTTCTTAGTTTACTACTTATTATAAGTACTTATGCCTCCGCTCAAGAAGAGGATCGACAAAAGGAAAATGATATACCTATAACCACATCTACTACCTATGGATATGAACTTGTAGTTCCAGATCTTGAAATTCCCTGGGGAATGGATTTTATGCCAGATGGAAGTTTCCTGATTACGGAAAAGAGTGGTTCGCTTATTCATTTCAAAGATGGCAAGAAGACCGTCATCAAAGGCACGCCGGATGTGTATGCACGCGGACAGGGTGGTTTACTGGATGTCAGACTTTCCCCCAACTATAGTGATGATAAATCCATATATCTAACCCATTCTTCCACCGCAGGTGATGCCAAAGGTGGACACACCGCACTTATGAAAGCTACTCTAAATGGAGATGCGCTTACTGATCAGAAAGTACTTTATAAAGCGACTCCAAACACAACAAAGGGTCAGCACTGGGGCAGTCGAATTGTTTTTGACGCGGATGGTCACGTATTTTTTACGGTGGGTGAACGCGGTGAGCGTGATGTGAACCCTCAAGATATAACCCGTGATGGTGGTAAGGTGTATAGACTTAATCTGGATGGAAGTATCCCTAAGGACAATCCTTTTGTAGGTCAGCCGAATGCAAAAGAGGCTATTTGGTCCTATGGACATAGAAATCCGCAGGGAATGGATGTTAATCCAACAACTGGTGATATCTGGGTTCATGAGCACGGGCCGCGTGGAGGTGATGAAATCAACGTGATCAAGAAGGGAGCTAACTACGGTTGGCCATTAATTACTTATGGTATAAATTATAGTGGTACCGAAATTACTGATCAAAGGGAAAAAGAAGGGATGGAACAACCGCTATATTATTGGCTACCCTCTATAGCACCTAGTGGAATGGCATTTGTAACTGGCGATCAATATCCAGAACTTAAAGGTAATTTATTAGTAGGCTCCTTAAAGTTTCAATATCTAGAAGCAGATTACTTGAATGACGGCCAAGTCGTAAAGAGGGAAAAGCTATTGGAAGACATAGGTCGTATCCGTGACATTAATAGCGCTCCTGATGGAACTATTTATGTTAGCGTAGAAGGAAAAGGTATCGTAAAATTAATTATCAATAAAGAGCAATGATCTACTTCTTCATACTAATAAGTAATTTATTTAATTTTAATACCATAAATGAACCTTCTGTAATAGATTATAGCAACCTCTATATAGCAAAAAGCGAAATTAAGCCGTTACAGGTTCAAGACAGTTTACTTGTAAAAAGTATGGAGCGCGGTAGCACTATATACACAGATTTCTGTATGCAATGTCATATGGAAAATGGTTCTGGTGTAGCTGGCACTTTTCCACCACTTGCCAAAGCAGATTTTTTGAATACTAATACAGTGGCAAGTATCAGAGCAGTTAAATATGGTATTCAGGGCAAAATTGTCGTTAATGGTACTACTTATGACAGCGCCATGCCATCTCCTGGACTTTATGACTATGAAGTAGCCGATGTAATGAATTACGTTCTTAATTCCTGGGGAAATAAAGCAGAGGGAACCATTACCGAAGATCAGGTAAGTGAAGTTCAAGAAAAGCAGAATTGAAGTCTACCGATATATATTATTTCTATATTAAAAACATCCTTTTGAACATAGATAGTCAACATCTATCCTATTGATCTATTTAGTATGAGATGGTAAAGCTATATGCTAAATTGTCAGTGCTGCTAAATTTATTTACAAGATGTTTTTTACAAGTGTTTAATTAGCTATATTTGCCGTCCCAAATTTATGGGCAATGTTAAAACTACGGGTAGTAGCTTAGTCCGGTTAAAGTGCGCGTCTGGGGGGCGCGAGAGCGGAGGTTCGAATCCTCTCTACCCGACAATTACAGTGTTGTAACACATTGATTATTGACTAAAATTAAAAATCAAGTATTATTATAAGTTTAGACTTGGTAAACGTCTCTTTGCCATTAGATAGTTGAAAAACTACCTAATCCCCATTTAAAACTCAAGTAATTGTTCTTTAAAAGAATTTCTCTCTTTTGTTGAAAATTGCATTTATAAATTGAAGCTAGAAGTACTTAGATTGCGACCTTGATAAATCAATTGCACTAGAGGATTTTATCAAAAATGTTCAAATTATATCTTCTCTCTGCAAAATATATATTTCACTATATATCCCGATATGTAATTTTAAATCTTTAATACAGGGCAATTTTTTTTACTCAGAACAGAGTTCCTACACTTCCTTTTTCTAAGGTTTTCTCCTCAAAATTTAACTAGAGTTAAACTAAGAAGAACTGAGGTAAAAACAATTCTTCTCTAATCATATTCTCTTTCGCCCATCATCCACGATTTTTTATATTAGCAATTGTATTTATGCCATTTTTCAATTGCTTCATAATTAAAAAAGATATGTAGTCCTTATCATAAGGCAAGCCCTAAAATCTTGTTGGCTACATCTATCAATACAAGTTGTTTACTATTTTCCTTGTTTAACTCCTATGCTATTCAAGTTTTGTAAGCATCCCTTAAAACCGAGTTATCCAAGACTACCATAATTATCTTAATTTAAAAAAATATTGGATAGAGTAAATTTTTACTCGTCATATAGTAAATACAGCAATTCTATAAAATACACCTTATGGATATTAAAGAACAAATCAGAGAATCGCATATAGAATTTGCTGAAAGCCGAGGTCTGGAAGCTACTTACTGTCCATCAGAAGTTGCACGAAAAATAAATCCTGAAAACTGGAGGGATTTGATGGACACTGTTCGGGAAGTTGCAGACGAGCTGGTTGATGATGCTGTTCTGGTTGTAATGCAAAAAGGAAAGATTATTCAGGACAGTGCATCAAATGCATCTGGTCCTATTCGGTTACGTAAGAAATAACCAACCCCTAAAACAATATTATCAATGGAAACCATATTTGCCACAATAATTTACAAATAGAACGTCGTGTAATATCTAACTATTTGATCATAAGAAACTTATAAAAATAATTTATGGGCGGTGTATTGATTATATATTGATTTGTACCCTATCTGTGCTTTGAACCATATCGTCCCAACCCCAGCCGTCATTCTGCAAATAGGCTAAAAGCAATAATCGGCGTCCTTTAAGGTTATCGTTCCATTCCGTCCCTTTTATAGATGATTCTTCTGAAATATGTTCTAAATACGAGATATCAGGATATTCTGGTTCGTCATCGCCAGGTTTGATAAAAGCGCTTGCAAGGGTTGACAGGTAATAGGTCATAGATTCATACGTCCTTTCAAGAATAACCCTGTTGGCTATGTTTTCTTCTGGAATCTTATACATTAGGATCGACATGGCCTCATCTAAGGATACCAGCTTAACAGGTAGGGATTCAAAAAGATTTACCGCATGAAAATAATGGATTACGGGATAGGCTAAATGGTACTGTGCAAGTTTCAGAATAGATGGCTCAAGATCTGCCAAAACTTCCAGAAGTTCTCTGTAGTTGTCATCCTTGTACCTCGTAAGTATTTCCTGTGGATTCTTACCCAGCGCGTGTATCCTTAGGCTAACCTCCCTCTTGAGCGTTATCGCCTCTACCACCGGTATCAAAAAAGATATACTTAAGCTTATAAAAATCACCCCCGTATAAGAAATAAGACCGGTATAAAACAACCACCAATCCGAAACGGGAGTGTAATTACCGCTTCCCATTGAAGAGAGCACGTAGGCAACAAAATACATATTCTCTGCAAAATCATTAACATAAGCACTTTTATCAGGAGACCATAAAGACTGGCTATCCGAATAAACGATAAGGGTATTACCCAACCACATAAGAATCACCCATATAAATATTATTATCAATAATAAAAATGGACCTACAGAACGTAATGGCCTATTTCTACCATTTTTTCCAGATAATACAAGGGAAAATCTCCAGATTCCCCTCGAAACCCTATCTGCGATTAAACCCACTCCCCTGGGGGCAAGTATGGTCGTGGTAATATCGTAAAGGGTAACAAAAACAACGGTTACACCTATAATGAACAAAGCAATTTCCATTGTTGCAAGATAAGAATTACAACCAATTTTAATGATTGAAAGTAATACAACAAACAAAATTCAAACAATACTATTTACTCATAGTAAAAGAGGTTATAATTTTTAATGATATAAAAGACGCAAGGATATAATGATACTTATGTAAATTTAGATTGACACGCTTTTGAGATAAGAATATTATAAACCATATCCCACAAGTACAATTTAACTTCAAAAATTTCGCAATACTGTTCGGTAAAAAAAGTAAGTTCTTAACTTTACTACCCGTTAGAGATCTCAACAATGCAGATTTTCAAATATTCAACCCAACTAAAAAATTATGGCAGCATTTCAATTGAATGGAAAAACAGCATTGATTACCGGCGGGGCAAGCGGTATAGGTAAAGCAATAAGTACTGTTTTTGCACAGCATGGAGCAAAAGTTTACATATTAGATTATAACAAGGAGGAAGGCGCACATGTCGCCAGGGAGCTTACTGATAAGGGATTTAAAGCTTCTTTTGAATTTTGTGACGTAGCAGATGAAAAGCAAATCGCAGAACTTATAGATCGCATAGCTAACAAAAATAAAATAGATATCCTTATAAACAATGCGGGTGTGGCCCACATTGGAAATATAGAAAAAACCACAGCAGCAGATCTTGACCACATTTATTCCATAAATATAAAAGGGGTCTTTAATTGTGCAAAAGCTGTTATCAACAACATGAAAGGCAACGGCGGGGTGATTCTCAATATGGCTTCAATTGCATCATCAGTAGGGATTTCTGATCGTTTTGCGTATTCCATGTCAAAAGGGGCGGTGCTTACCATGACCTATTCCATCGCAAAAGATTATGTAGCTGAGGGCATACGCTGTAATTGCATCTCGCCCGCACGCGTACATACTCCTTTTGTGGACAATTTTATCGCTCAGAATTATCCTGACAATCAGGATGAAATGTTTAAAAAACTATCTAAAACCCAACCCTTGGGAAGAATGGGCAAACCAGAAGAAATCGCCCATTTAGCGCTATACCTTGCCTCTGACGAGGCTTCCTTTATCACCGGAACCGATTTTCCCATTGATGGCGGATTTATTAAATTGAACGGATAACTAACTATAAGCTCCAACTATGAAATTAATACGTTTCGGCGAAGCCGGAAAAGAAAAACCAGGGATTCAACTAAATAATGAGAAACGCATTGATGTATCCGATTTTGGTGAAGATTATACGGAACAATTTTTTGAGAACGATGGTCTATCACGTCTTAAAACCTGGCTTGAGAAAGAGCAGGCCCATTGTACTGAAATCTCTCCAGAAACCCGTTTGGGACCTCCCACGTTACGACCTTCAAAACTTGTTTGTATAGGTCTCAATTACGCCAAACATGCCGAGGAAACAGGCGCCGACTTGCCTAAGGAACCCATTTTATTTTTTAAAGCAACCTCAGCCATTGTGGGTCCTAATGATGATATTATTATTCCAAAAAACAGTACAAAAACAGATTGGGAGGTTGAACTGGGTGTGGTAATTGGCAAAAAAACGTCGTATGTTGAAGAGGAAGATGCGATGGATTATGTTGCCGGTTATGTTTTGCACAATGACTACAGCGAGCGGGCTTTTCAGCTGGAACGCTCTGGGCAATGGGTCAAGGGAAAAAGTTGTGATACTTTTGCGCCGTTAGGACCCTTTATGGCCACAAAAGAGGAAATCAAAGATCCACACAACCTCAACCTTTGGCTCAAGGTCAACGGAGAAACCTTGCAAAATAGCAACACGTCTGACTTTGTTTTTAATATACCACAAGTGGTAAGTTATATCAGTCAGTTTATGACTTTGCTGCCCGGTGATATTATTTCTACGGGAACACCCTTCGGGGTAGGTTTGGGCTTTAAACCTCCTCGCTATTTAAAACCTGGCGATGTTGTCGAATTGGGAATAGATGGCCTGGGAACTTCTAAACAAACGGCAAAAGCGTATTCTGAAGGTGAAAAAACAGCTTAAAACATCAAAAAACCGGGAAAATCCCCGGTTTTTTTGTTGGATATAGTTGATAAAAATTGGTTAAAATCGCTTGTTTTTTGACCTATTTTTGTTGGTTTTAGATCATTTTTGGCCTATTTTTTTCAACATTTTTACTGAAAATCCGTCATTTATTCAGAATAATTTCGAAATACTATAATGAAGCTTTAATCCTAACATAACAGACCAAATACTTCATTTATAACATCTTAAAAATCGAATACATAAAGACAAAAACATGAGTTAAGAACGGTTTTTGCGTTAGGGATTGAAGTGGAAGTCCTTTTGGTGAGGCACGAGCAAAAAGATTGCAACACAAAGCCCGACCCGCAGGGAAACGCCCAAAAAATGCACAATCATCAACAGTTTTTGCGTTAGGGATTGAAGTGAAAATCCTTTTTGTGAGGCACGAGCAAAAAGAATGCAACACAAATCCCGACCCGCAGGGAAACGCCCAAAAAATGCACAATCAGCAACGGTTTTTGCGTTAGGGATTGAAGTGGAAATCCTTTTGGTGAGGCACGAGCAAAAAGATTGCAACACAAAGTCCGGCCCGTAGGGAAACGCCCAAAAAATGCACAATCAGCAACGGTTTTTGCGTTAGGGATTGAAGTGAAAATCCTTTTGGTGAGGCACGAGTAAAAAGATTGCAACACAAAGCCCGACCCGCAGGGAAACGCCCAAAAAATGCACAATCAGCAACGGTTTTTGCGTTAGGGATTGAAGTGGAAATCCTTTTTGTGAGGAACGATCAAAAAGATTGTAACACAAAGACCGACCCACAGGGAAACGCCCAAAAAATGCACAATCATCAACGGTTTTTGCGTTAGGGATTGAAGTGAAAATCCTTTTTATGAGGTACGAGCAAAAAGATTGCAACACAAAGCCCGGCCCGCAGGGAAACGCCCAAAAAATGCACAATCAAAAACTGGTTTAAGAAATCAGATAATTTATTTTATTGAAAAGCATATACGCGCTCCATTTCTACCCATTTTTCGCCGTTTTTAGCCTCTGGAAGCTGTTTTTGAAATTTCCACATCAGTTTTTCCCATTCCTGCACTTTGGGGTTTTCTTCATCCATTTGCTTTTTTCTGTCGGGATCAAAAGTATCATCAACATCCATGATCATAAAAAGTCGGTTTCCCAATAGGTAAATCTCCATATTGAGTATGCCGGCATCTTTTATACTCTGTGTAATTGCAGGCCAGGTATTTTCAGCCGCGTGATATTCTTTATATTCTTCAATAAGCTTTGGATCGCTCTTTAGATCACATGCAAAACACATTCTTTTACTTTTCATAATTAATTTTTGTCGTAAACAGCAAATACATTCCTACCATAAAGGGCAACCATCAGGAAACAAAAAAGAGGTAAAATAAAGGAAAAATTGACTTCTGGTACGCCTAATAGCTGCACATCTGTATAACCATTGCCCCCCAGATCTAAAATCAATCCCTGCAATGTGGGCATAAGGGCACCGCCTACAATTGCCATAACAAGGAATGCTGCGCCAAATTTTGCATCTTCCCCCCTACCTTCCAAAGCGATACCGTAGATCGTGGGAAACATGATAGACATGAAAAAGGAAATACCTACAAGGGCATACAATCCTACCATTCCTGGGATAAATATAGTAATCAACGTGCAACTCATGGCTCCTACTGAAAAATAGAGCAATAATTTACCTGCATGTACATATTTGAGTAAAAATGTACCTACCCAGCGTCCAATAATAAACATTATCAGGGCAGAAATCCCGTAGTTTACTGCGGTTTCATTATCGATCCCAAAGGATTCTGCATACTGGTAAAGATACGTCCAGCACATGATTTGTGCTCCTACATAAAACGCCTGTGCGAGTACCCCACCCACAAACTTTGGCGTGCTAAAAAGTCGTTTTATTGACTTCCCGATCTTTACTTTTGATTCCTGATCTTTGTTCTGTGGCATATTCATAAAGCCAATGATGACGAGAAAAGCGATCACCACAAGGCCAAGAATAACATAAGGATCCCGTATAATGGCCAGGTCTGACGTTCGGACGGCGGCTTTTGCACCCTCTGATAACGTTTCATAGACCGAATTGCCCGTAGCATCAAGATCATCAGATTGCAAGCCGCCCAGTATAAACTTCTGAGCTACAATCAACCCCCCTAAAGCGCCTAATGGATTAAAAGCCTGAGCGAGGTTGAGCCGTTGCGTGGCCGTTTTTTCGGGCCCCATGGAAAGTATATACGGGTTTGCCGTGGTTTCTAAAAAAGCGAGTCCAAAGGTCAATATATACAGCGCTGCAAGGAAAAAACCAAACTCTTCATAAGCAGCCGCCGGATAAAACAAAAGCGCTCCCACGGCATATAAAATCAAACCAAGGAGTATTCCCTTTTTATAGGAATATCTATTCACGAAAATTGCCGCTGGGAGCGCCATCGTAAAATACCCACCGTAAAAAGCCAGTTGTACTAAAGAAGCCTGAAAGTTATCAAGTTCCAGTACTTTTTTAAAAGCCGAAACCATGGGGTTTGTGATATCGTTTGCGAAACCCCATAAGGCAAACAACGAAGTGATAAGCACAAAGGGAAGCAGTACCTTTTTAGATACAAGAGGTGATTTTGGTTCGGTCATGGTTGGTTTTTTTATTATTCCTTAGAAAGTAGTGCGCGGTCCAGATGTACGTAACCACCGTCCACAAAAATAAATTGTCCTGTAGTGTGCGAGGATTTATCTGACAAAACAAATAAACAGGTATCTGCAATTTCCTCAGGGGTTGTCATTCGGTTTCCAAGTGGTATCTTATCCTTAATGGACTGTAATTTCTGTTTGCCATTATTAAGTCCTTCGATCCAGTTTTCATAGGCCGGCGTGTAACTTTCCGCAATGATCAACGCATTGGACCGTATACCGAAACCAATAAGTTCTACCGCCCACTCCCTGGTAAGCCCTAGCACTCCGCCTTTTGCTGCCGCGTAGCCAGAAGTTCCTCCCTGTCCGGTTAGTGCCACTTTAGAGCCAATATTGAGAATGCTACCCTTGCTTTTCTTCAATAGGGGAAGCGCATACTTTACGGTAGCAAAATAGCTGATCAGGTTTAATTTTAGGGAATCTATAAATTCATCTACCGAGGCATCCAGGTTTACGCCGTCATTTACCCCCACATTATTGACAACAGCATCAATACGCCCGTAATGGTCTTCAATTTTAGAAACTGCGCTCTTAATTTGTTCGGTTCTGGTAACATCGGTTTTGATGAACATTCCGTCGATCCCCATTTCCCTGAGCTCTTTTTCATGGTCTACTCCCCTATCATTGCGCCCCACAATCACGGGAATCGCACCTTCTTTGGCCAGCGCAAATACTATGGTTTGACCTATGCTACCCGCAATGCCATCACCGCCGGTCACCAGAATTACTTTATCCTTTAACTTTAAATCCATTATTGTTTTAAATTGTAAAATTCAATTGCATTTTTAAACCAAAATTGTTCCTGTTCCTGCGCTGATAAACTGTTGGCAAAGCGCTTTGCCACCTCCAGGACTTCCCCATACTGACCCGCCACAAGACATACCGGCCAGTCTGAACCATACAGGATACGCTCTGGACCAAAGGCTTCCAGTACGATATTCATATAAGGATCCAGATCTTTGTAGGTCCATTTTTTATAATCTGCTTCCGTGATCATTCCAGATAGTTTGCACCACACATTTTCACACGCGCCAATGGCTTTTATCTGATTCGCCCAGCCTTCTATGAATCCATCTTTTATGTACGGCTTGGCCAGATGGTCTATTACAAATTTTTGCTTCGGAAATTTTTTTACGAATTCAAGAACAGCGCCCAACTGGTGTGGAAAAACCAGAATGTCATAGGTAAAGTTATAATTGGATAATTGGCTAATTCCAGCTAAAAACGGCTTCCTGAGCAGGAAATCAGGATCTTTTTCGGCCTGTACGATATGTCTAAAACCTTTTATTTTTTTCTGTGAATCATAATACTTCAGCCGCTCTTCAAGACTATCGGATTGCAAATCTACCCAACCCACGATTCCTTTTATGAAATCGTTATTTTCGGCAAGATTTAATAAAAATTCGTTTTCCGCCTCGTTTTGATCTGCCTGAACGGCAATACAGCCTTCAATTTGATACTCATCAAATTCTTTTTTAAGCATTTCAGGCATAAAATCCTGCCGAATCACGTTCATCGTATCATCGATCCACGCATGTTTTACCGGCTCATAGTTCCAGAAATGCTGATGGCTGTCTAGAATCATAGTTTAGCTAAATCTAATTTTCTGTTTACTCAATTACAAATCAAAATCTACCATCGCCTTGATCACATTGTTTTCTGGCTTTAACCAGTCTGGGAATTGAGCTGCCATACTTTCAAACGCAACCGTATGGGTCACGAAAGAATCCGTTGGAAATAATTTGATATGTTCTATCACATGTTTAAAATCCTCAAGGGTCGCATTGCGACTGCACATCAGTGTCGTTTCCTTCGCGTGTATTTTAGGATGTGTGAATGTAAGGTCTCCTTTTGACAATCCCACTAAAACATAGCGGCCGCCATGCGCCATGTAATCAACACCATTTTCAAGGGCTTTTTTGTTCCCCGTGGCATCAAAAACGGCAGTAGCCATATCTCCAGAAGTAATTTCAGAGATTTGTTCTATGGGATTTTGTAAAACATTTATGGTGTAGCCTGCCCCAATTTCATTTTTTGCATATTTTAAGCGGTTGTCGTCAACATCAAGTGCAATAACTTTTGCCCCAGCGATTTGCGCCAGTTTAATAATGCCAATACCTATGGGACCACAGCCTACCACAACCACAAACTCATCAGGTTTCAAAGCTGCCCGGCGCAAGGCATGCGCGCCAATGGCCAGCGGTTCTATTATTGCTATTTCTTCAAAAGTCAGCTCAGGTGTGGGTAATAGTACTGCTTCCGGTAGCACAACTTCTTCCTGCATACCACCATCTATATGTACACCAAATACTTTGATCTGCTGACAACAATTTGTTTTTCCCGTTCGGCAGGCAATACACTTTCCGCAACTTAAATAAGGCATAACAACAACCTTATCACCTTTTTTAAAACGACTGGTGTCGTCTGCGTCTAAAACTACAGCGGCCAACTCATGACCCAGAATTCGTGGATAGGAAAAAAACGGTTGGTTGCCTCCATAAGCATGAAGATCTGTTCCGCAAATCCCTACTTTTTTGATTTGTAACAAGACATGACCTCGTTCTCGAGTTGGATTTTCTTTTTCTTTATAGCTGAATTTGCCAGGTTCTTCGCAAACGATATATTTTATGGACATGCTTTAAATAAATTTAAGCCTTTAGACTAGGGACTTCTCTAATAAGTTTGTTCTTTACACTTTCAAATCTAATCATATATCTTTAATAATACCCAGATATAGATTTGATTTAGAAAATATCTCCAGGCAATGTTTTATGATTCTTCAAGAAAGCTTGCTCAATGATTCTTAAAGTTCATTTAACGGAGAGTAAATTCTATTACCCCGAACTTTTTTCAAATGCTAAACCTCCTGTTTCTTCTGTCTAAAAGTTTTTAATACTTTAGTTTTGAATTGCCTATTTTAAACATGAATTTAGAAACAAATATCAATGTCCACATCTTCATCTGATAAAGCAGCGCCCCAGTGGGATATTGAAGTAAATGCGCACACTAAGTTATTTACTTTTAAGTTGGGCAAGATTTTAGAATATAAAGATCTTATGGTTCTTATGGTGCGGCGGGACCTCATCGTGAACTATAAACAAACAATTTTAGGCCCGCTTTGGTTAATAATACGACCTATCCTTACCACTTTCATCTTTACAATTGTTTTTTCTAACCTGGCCAAATTATCAACAGACGGCATCCCTCCTAAATTATTCTACCTCTCCGGCACTGTTTTCTGGGCTTTTATTTCCGAATGTATTCTCAGCAACTCAGACAGTTTTAAAACCAATGCCAACCTGTTCAGCAAAGTCTATTTCCCGCGGGCAGTGGTTCCCATTGCCACAACCTTCAAGGTATTTTTTCAATTTTTGATACAATTTATCATGTTGCTTGCAGCGATTGGCTGGTACGCGTTTACGGGTTATGATTTTGATTGGGGGGTTTCCTTGTTACTTTTCCCATTTTTAATGCTTTTTTCGGGGATTTTCGCATTGGGAATAGGACTCATACTGAGCAGTCTTACTTATAAATATCGTGACCTTCAGCTGTTGGTCGCTTTTGCTGTATCACTGGCCATGTATGTAACACCCATCGTTTACCCGCTGTCCATTGCGCCAGAGTCGCTCCGGTGGATCATGTTGATCAATCCCTTGACTTCCATCGTGGAAGCGTTTAGGGCTATATTTTTAAATGCAGGAATCATCAGTGTGGGTGGCCTCATCTACAGTGTGGTCTGTTCTGTTGTGGTTTTTTTATTGGGGCTCGTTATTTTCAACCGAACGGAAAAAAACTTTATGGATACCGTATGAGCGATATTGCTATTCAGATCGAAAACCTTTCAAAACAATACCGCCTTGGCCTTGTGGGCACCGGTACGCTTTCCCATGACCTCAACCGCTGGTGGCATATGATTCGTGGCAAAGAGGATCCCTATCTGAAGATAGGCGAGAAAAATACGAGGGATCAAAGTGGCGCCAGTGATTACGTCTGGGCCTTAAAAAACATTGACTTTACCGTAAAAAAAGGTGAAGTTTTAGGGATTATTGGCGGTAATGGTGCCGGGAAATCCACCCTTCTCAAAATCCTTTCCCAGGTTACCGGCCCCAGTACCGGTAGTTTTAAAGCGCAAGGCAGAATGGCCAGTTTGCTGGAAGTGGGAACGGGTTTTCACGCCGAACTTACGGGAAGGGAAAATATTTATCTCAACGGTACCATCCTGGGTATGACCAAGGCGGAAATAACTGCCAAATTTGATGAAATTGTCGCCTTTTCTGGTGTGGAGCGTTATGTAAATACACCGGTTAAGCGTTATTCATCAGGAATGAAAGTACGTCTGGCTTTTGCAGTCGCCGCGCACTTAGAACCAGAAATCCTTATTGTAGATGAAGTACTGGCCGTAGGTGACGTTGCCTTTCAGGGAAAAGCTATCGGTAAGATTCAACAGGTAAGTCATGATCATGGCAGGACAGTCCTTTTTGTAAGTCATGATATGGAATCCGTTTCCCGGCTTTGTACCCGTACCATTATTTTACGGGATGGCCAGATTGCTTTTGACGGCCCCACAGATGAAGCCATTGCGGAATATTCCCGACAAATGTTTGAGCGAACGGCTTCTGCAAGTATCGCTGATCGCACAGACCGGGCAGGTCGCGGGCAGGTACGCTTTCAGAACCTGTGGCTGGAAAACATGGAAGGCCATAATATTCCTGTTGCAACTGTGGGTCACCCGCTACGCATTTGTGTGGAAGTGGCCACTGCAGATCAGGGAGAAGCCGCTGTTTCTGCCGCAGTGGGCATAAAACGTGAAAATGGTGAGGAAATTACCATGATGTCCATCTGGTCTAAGGGCCAGCGCATCACTATTGACGATCGTGCGGTTATTGTATTTGAAATTCCAAAAATATCAATGATAGAAGGGGAATATATCCTTGACCTGTTTATGGAAAATGGGAATATGGGCAATGATATTCAAGATCACCTGCACAATGCTTTTTCACTTAAGGTTGTGGGAAAAGACTTCTATAAATCGGGTCAGGTGGTCAAAAGTTTTAAATACAAACAGTACATTGATTTTGATTTCTTTGTGCGTTCAGCAAAAAAAACGGACTAACCTTTCTATATTTAGGCTGCTATCATTTTTTTAGATCAATGCTGTTAAAACCAACTTTAATTGCTTCGGAAGTAAAAAAACGAATATGAATTCAATAAAATTTGCCGTTGTAGGCTGCGGAAATATTGGTAAAAGACATGTTGCCGTAATCAACAGCGATCCGTATGCGCAACTAATTGCTGTATGTGATATCGATGAAAAAATAGTGCACCAACTTGCGACGGATTATGACGTAAAAACCTACAACAATTACGAGAAAATGCTGGCTGAAAGCGATGTGGACATTGTTTGTATCTGTACTCCCCATGGCTTACACGCCGAAATGAGCGAAGCCGCAGCAAAGGCCGGTAAGCATATTCTAGTTGAAAAACCCATGGCACTCACTTCAGAAGCGGCTAAAATGATGATTAAAACTGCCGAAGATCAAGGGGTAAATCTGTATGTGGTCAAACAAAACCGCTATAACAAACCTATACTTCTGGTCAAAAAGTTGCTAGATGAAAACCGACTGGGCAAAATATTCATGGTGCAGACCAATGTGTTGTGGAACCGGCATCAAAAATACTACGAAGAATCCCCGTGGCGCGGTAAAAAAGAGACCGAAGGTGGCGCTCTGCACACCCAGGTTTCCCACTTTCTTGATTTGCTCATCTGGTGGTTTGGTGACATTGTTGAAGCAAAATCGCTTTATGACACCTTCAATCATGATATAGAAATCGAAGATTGTGGTGTTTCCGCATTACGCTTTGATAGCGGTGCCCTGGGATCACTTTCCTGGACCACCTGTGTTTATAATGCAAATTATGAAGGCAGTATCACGATTGTGGGCGAGCTTGGCACCATAAAAATCGGTGGTCGATATCTAAATAAAATAGATTATTGGGATGTGCAGTCCTTTCCGCAACCGCTGGATGAAGAATTTACAGACAAACCCAATGTTTATAGTCATTATCAGGGCACAAGTTCAAACCATGACAAACTAATAGACAACCTGATCTCCCAGATTATTGAAAACAGAAAAGGGGTTGTAGAAGGTTCTGAAGGCTTGAAATCCATCGAGGCAATCGAAAAAATATACGGCAGTGTTTGATTTTGTGGGTTTTAACGTTAAAAGTACCGACTGGTTTCAAAACCAGGCAAAACAACATTTGTATCTTTCAAAATCCTGGTTGGATACGCTGGTGAGCACATACAAATTTGAGATTATCATTGCCGTAGATAAGCACGATCGCTATGTGACCGCTTTTTGTAAACGGAACGATATGATGGGGAAACGCCTTATAAGCCTTCCTTTCTCTGATTATATTCCCTTTACGGAAGAAGATTCTTCCTTTTATGAAAATCTTTTTGCAAGTTGCGCGGCCAGATTTCCGGAATACGAGATTATCCTCAGGACAAACCGCGCTGTAAAACTGCTTGAAAAGCCTTATAAACTGTCAAAAGAAGCTGTTTTTCATACTATTGATCTTACTTCTGACAAGCTGCCAAAACAGAGCAGCTCCTTTACCCGCGGGGTTACCCAGGCGCAAAAAAATGGTGTAAGCATTCAGCGATCCACTTCCCTTGAGGCGGTTGAACGTTTTTATAAATTATACCACCGCCTGCGTTTTGATAAATTCAATATCATTCCGCAGCCCTTTTCATTTTTTGAAAATCTCTGGAAAACCATGATAAATCGGGATTTTGGGGCGATTTTTGAAGCAGTTTATGAAGAAAACGTCATTGCCAGCATGTTTATACTGGAGCATAACGAAATTGCTTATTACAAATACGGCTGCTCGGCAATAGATTTCTTACAATTAAAGCCGAACAATCTCCTGTTTCACGAACTCATAACCCATTTTCGGGAGCGTAATTACAAAGCTATTGATCTTGGACTCAGCGGAAGCGGGGAAAGTTATGCTGGTCTGCGCCGCTGGAAAAGCAGTATGGGCGGTGATGAACATCCCATTTCGTATTGGTCGTATGCTTCCGCAGAAAATAAGAGAGATAATAAGCTGATTTCCGAAAATAAAAAAGTACTCAAAAATCTTACGGACGCCATGGTAAAAGCAGATCTGGACGCTGAACAAACCAGCCTGCTGAGCGACCAACTTTATGCGCTACTGGCATGAGATACGCGCTGGTAGGAAATAATGACGGACCCTTACGACTTTTAAAAGCTTTGATAAAAGCTGGTCTGCCCCTGCCCGTTTTTGTGGGACTTCAAAAAAAACCGGATGTGCCATTGTTCAAAAAATATACTGAAATACTCGATAAAACACCTTTTCAGACCACTTTTGAAGAAGCAGCGTTGATCCATCATTTAGAAGGCAAAGAAATAGAAAGCATTGTCAATTGTTTCTGTAATTTTAAATTCACAAAACTTCTGGAACTTTACCGCTGTTACAACATACATCCCAGTTATCTGCCGCGTTACCGCGGCAGGCATCCCCTGCACTGGGCGCTGATTAATGGAGAAAAACATCATGGCATCACCCTGCACGAAATGTCTCCAAAATATGATGACGGTGCAATCATTTGGCAGGAAAAAGTAGCTTTAAATGAAAATATGAGCGTGGCTGATTTGCGTGAATTGCTAATGCAAAAACTGGAAATGCATTTTCCAGCTGTTTTTGCTAAAATAATGGCAAATAGTGCTGAAAAACAGCCAAATTTCATCGAAAATTCGACTTATATCAAACGTAGATCCCCAGAAGATAGCGAACTTACAGAATGGCATGATGGCGCATTGCTTTACCGAAAGATCAAGGCGCTGCGCAGTGAGACAAATCCCGCATTTATTTCCTTGAAAACCAACAAAAAACTACCTATTATCGATGTAAAATGGGAGAAAAAGGACATAATTTCCGAGAAAAAAGTTTCCCCGGAAATACTTAAAATAGAGAAAAACGCATTACTTATAAAAACAGCTGATAACCATAAAATTTGGCTAATTACAGAAGAAAATCAACCGAATTCCATTCAAATCAACTTTAGAGCATGATTGTTCCCATGATAGATCTGCACGCGCAGTATCAAGACATAAAGAAAGAAATTGACGCTGCCATCACGCAGATTCTGGAAGAAACCTCTTTTATAGGTGGTCCGGAAGTCAGGCAGTTTGAAGAAGATTTTAAAACTGTCGTGGGCGCAGGACATGTGATTTCCTGCGCAAACGGTACAGACAGTATGGAAATGACGTTAAAGGCTCTGAATATAAGCGCTGGTGATGAAGTTATCGTCCCTGCGCATACCTGGATATCCACCAGTGAGGTAGTCGTCACCGCAGGTGCTGTCCCGGTGTTTGCCGATGTTGCTTTTGATAGTTGCTGTATTTCCATTGAAGATATTAAAAAGAAGATCACTACAAAAACCAAAGCCATCATCGCGGTTCACCTTTACGGGCATCCGGCAGATCTTGATGCTTTAGTGCAACTCTCCGAAGAACACAACCTGCATTTAATAGAAGATTGTGCGCAGGCGCATGGCAGCACTTACAAAGGACAGCCTGTGGGATCTTTTGGTACCGCTTCCAGTTTCAGCTTTTATCCCGGTAAAAACCTGGGTTGTTATGGCGATGGCGGTGCGGTATTTACTAAAGACGAGCAGCTTGCGCTGAAGATCAGGCAGCTGGGAAATCACGGTCAGCTTACGAAACACGATCATCGCATCCATGGGCGCAACAGTCGGCTGGATACGTTACAGGCGCGCGTGTTGTCTGTAAAAATCCCATATTTGAAAGGTTGGATAGAGAAGAAAAATGAACATGCAGCCTATTATCACGAAGGGCTGAAAGGAATAAAAGAAATTGATTTACCGACACTTATGGGGGAAAACAGGTATCATAGTTGGCATTTGTATGTTCTTAAAACCAAAAAAAGAGATGCTTTAAAAGCCTATTTACAGGAACAAGATATTCAATGCGGCATTCACTATCCCAAAGCCCTTCCTTTTCAGCCTTGTTATTCTGATTTTGACCATAAAAAAACTGATTTCCCAGTGGCGGCACGCTTGCAGGATGAAGTACTCTCGCTGCCTATGTATGCTGAATTGGAAAAAGAACAGCTGGACCATGTAATCTCCAGTATAACTACTTTTTTTGAAAGATGAAAAAACTACTCAAATTTGATATTATTCATCCTCCGGAATATCTTCAAAAAAAAATTGCCGAATGGGATGATCTGGAAGAATTGAGCCTTGCGCAATACCGGGAACGCCTAATTAACCTACGTTCCAATTATTCTGATTATTATACCTATCATTTAAACGAGACCGGTGCGTGGAAAGCGGAAGAGTTTTTTTTGCTGGACAAGGTTTATCTGGAAAAAGTAGCTCGGGAAACCCTGGGAACAGGTCGCTTTCTTCTAAAGTTAAAATCTAAAATCGCTGCTAAATTTTTTAGAAAATATGATTATTACCGCGACCAGGTCATAGACAGCTATATTAAGAAATTTAACCCAGATGTTATTTTTGTCCGTTCCCAGCCTATTCCTTCTGCGTTCTGGCAACGCTACCGTCACAATACGCTGCTGGTGAGCCGTCTTTCTGCCCGCTTGCCAAAACTGTGGCATCCCAATGACTGGGACCTTATTTATACAGATCAACCAGATTTTCAAAGATTCTTTCAACTGCACGGTACAGACACGATAATCAACGATCAGGGTTTTGATATCCGGGTACCTACGGAACTTGAAAACCGGGAAAAAAAATACGATTGCAGTTTTGTAGGTGGTCTGGGTACGCAGAATTTTACAGAACGCACCGAATTTATTCATGCGATTGCCAGCAAAACCGACTTTAAATGGTGGGGATACTGGTGGAAATACGGTGGTGACGGCCGTAAACTGAAGGATTTTCCTTTTCTACATAAAACATATCAGGGATACACCAGCGGCCTGGAAATGTACCAGACTTTTTTAGATAGTAAAATCTCACTCAATGATTATGTAGATACCGCAAACGGAATAGGTTTTAATCAGCGTATGTTTGAAGTAATGGGCGTAGGCGGATTTTTACTTACCCGCTGGGCACCTAATTTTGAAAGCACTTTTCCGGCAGGTATTTTTGCTACGTATACAGACGAAAAGGATTGTCTTAAAAAAATAGCGTATTATTTGGCAAATGAACAGGAAAGGGAAAAAATCGCGGCTGCAGGAAAAAAATTCATAGCCGAAAACTATGATTATACCCGTATTACAGCTTCATTTGCCAATGATTTAAACAAACGGCTCTCCTGATCTCAAACGAGGGCAATTAAGATTTTTTCTTCCATTTTTTAATAAAATCAACGTCAATAATCTCCACTTTTTCTAAAATCGAAAAATCTTTGTTAAAAACGAACTTGCCCAAATGAACTAAACTTCCGGTTAAGTTGCCTGGGAAATGGGATAGTTGTTTTTCTTTTAAATTTCTTAATGCATCTTTGAGCCGGTTCTTGCCCTGACCGTAATCCTGATACGCTTTATATCCCGGAAAATACTTTTCAAAAAATATCAATTCTTTTTTTCTCCTTTGCAAATGCGTCTGGGTCGTATTTTGGGTAGCGGTAAAACTTTGTGGATGGTAGTTGCGCTTTGCAAAAAGATCTGGAAAGTATTTCAATTTACCATGGCGTGCAGCCAGTAGTTGTATGGCATAATCGGCACTATAGATTTCCCAAAACCAATCTGGAAACTCCCCTATACGATGATTTCTAAACAGGAGTGAACTCGTTTGAATAAACCAGCCGGAAAGTACGTCCTTATACGTAAAAACGGTTTTCCCCTGATCATAGTGCGCGATTTTACTGCTATGCTTCACTATAGTTCCATTTTGATAGTAGAGCATCATATCATGAAAACTTACGGCAAAATCTTCATTTTCTTCAAGGAAATTGACTTGTTTCTGTAACTTATCAGTGCTCAGCCAGGAATCATCACCATCTAACATGGCGATATATTTCCCTCTGCATGCGTAAAGATTTGTGATGTTATTTATTCTTCCGGGAATGCAGTCATAATCACGGGGATGAAGGATCAACTGAATTTTATCGGGATATCTTTGTTCATAATCCTTCAAAATATCCTGAGTACCGTCGTTTGAAAAATCGTCGCCAATGATAATCTCATACTCAAAATTCACCTCTTGCATGAGTACGCTTTCTATTGCATCTACAATAAAATCCTTATGGTTGTAGGTAATTATAGAGATGCTTACCAGCGGCTTTGCGCTCAATGTGGAATTATTGGTAGATTTATTCACAGAGAACAAATTTATGAGCGTTTGACATTACGGGATTATCTCCAGCTTCGTTTGCATCGTTGAGTGCTTCCGTTTTCATTTTTGTGGCAGGAATTATTCGGAAATCAAAAGAAACACGGGTTTTTCCGGTGGAATTGCGAAACGCACCATGTCTAAAATTGGCCCCGTTGAATTGAAGACACTGCCCTACTTTCAGGGAAACGGGTTCATAATCCCCCTTTTCCAAATGTTGCTCAATCCAGATGGAATTTGTTTCAAATGCCTCTGTCTGCGGTAACCAGTAATTGACCTCATCACTGCTATGCCCATAATCGCTATCCTTATGAAAGCGCGCCTCCCCTTTTATGTCCTTAAATAAAATTCTATGGGAAGGTTTACGTTGATAATAAATGGCCTCGTTGTAATGCGGCCGGATGACCTCTACTATAAATCGCTGGTAAAGTTTATAAAACCATTGACCTTCATCGCCGCCCAACTTCTGATACATTTTCTTGAAGATGGGATGTTGCTCCATATTCTTGTAATAAGAATTAGTCCCTTCCGGTGTCATATTAGCGCTACTAAGGGAATCTAATGCTGTAGTATCAATATAATCTGCAATGATCTTATGAAAAGGAAATTCCTCTTTGTCAAAATCTATAATTTTTATATCAGGTGTCGTACGTTGGTTATTTGTCATTTCATCTCAATTTTAGTCTTCCCAAACGGCAAAACCGATTCCAGCTGCGCCAAAACCATTTCCGTTATAGAAAAGATAGCGTGAACTACCCGTATTTAGGATACACGGGTAGGTTTGCATAGTGCTGTCCCAACCCGTTTTGCTGTATTTTATACCCGCATTCTCATCCCTTCGCTCCCAGTTTATGGCGTCATTGGATTGCGCATAGCCCAGACGATAAGCACCCGCTCCATCTCTAAAATCACGACTGCCACGGTAAGCGTACCACATGTGGTATATTCCATTTTCTTTGAATACAGTGGCACGTGCATTTGCCTCTTCAGCGCTTTCTGGCGTAATACAGGTTATATTGTCCCGCTGCCAGTCCACCCCATTTTTAGAATGCGCATATTTGATAATATAGATGGGTTCCACCTTTCCATTTATGGTGACAAAGCCGGTACTGCTGGCATACCACATGTGCCAGTTTTCGGCAGACTCACGCATAATCCAGGGCGAAGCGGTAAAATAAGGTTCCGTCCTGTTGCGATCCACTAGCGCCCCGGGAAATGGCCGACGAAAAGTCATCCCATTATCATCACTAATCGCCAGACCTATGGCATTGCGATAAGGTACAGAAGCACTGGGATTCCACCCCACATAATACAGATATATCTTTCCACCTACCTTTAACGTACAACAAGGCATGATCCCCCCATCATCAAAAGTTCCCAAGTCACCCAGGTGCATAATAGGTTCCTTATGCACATATTTCACCTCCCGGGGATCTGTTGCCGAAACATCAAAAAATGTGGGTATACTTTGCCCTTTTTCATTCCGTGGCGCGTAGTAAATACGAATGGTTTCCTTATCTAAAAGGTGCGCAGTGGGTACACAGGCATGTGTTTTTGCCCACGGGATATCATAGTCTTCGATCTTGAAAATACATCCTTTTTTATTCCATCCCATTACCCGCCGCTTTTATGTGAAAGACTGTCTAAATCAATACTTTTTTTGTCATGTTTGGTCGCTTTCGCGCCCATATATATTCCGTGGGCTTCGGTATCTTTAATGATATTCGCGCCCATGGCGACTAACGTACCTTCTGCTATGATCGTTTCATCCCGCACGGTAGCGTTCACCCCAAAAAAAGTATGATCTTTTATGGTACACGCACCACTAATGACCACATGACTGGTAATGAAAACATGGTTACCTATCTGGGTATGATGGCCTATATGATTACCGCTCCAGAGAATACAATTATCGCCAATTTTTGTAAAGGGCTGAATAGTATTATCCTCAAATATGAAACAATTCTCGCCAATATCGAGTCCGGGCCAGGTAGTCGCTTTTGAGCTGACATAGCTGATACAACTGTAACCCATTTCTTTTGCCTTTTCAAATTTTTCCCTGCGCAGGTAATTCATACGCTTAAAACTTATAGGCAAAAACATAGCAAATTCTGAAGGTGGATAAAGATTATGTACGTTTTCAAAATCAACCAAAGGTAAGTCTTCAAACGTTTCCCCGGTTCTGTAATCCCCGTCTACGGTAAACGCGACCACCTCATGCGGACTGTCATGCTTAAAATAAAAATGGGCGAGGCTTGCCAACTGGCTTTCGCCAAAGACTACTATTTTTTTGGATTGTTGTTCATGCATGAATAGATTACTTTAATCGGTTATAAGTTGGTATTGTTTTAAATGCGCTGCGATTTCCTGAGGTGACAGAAACATCATCATATCTATAATAGATAAATGTGAAGTAAAATTTGCCGAGAACTGTTCATATTTTGCCACATTTGGTTCTAAAAATAACAAATTTGTCCCTTTTTTCTCAAATGCCTCTGAATTATATAAATCCCTTCCGTTTATGGCATTTATATAGGTATTGGCCTCTAAAAAACCACAGATGGATAGTATTTTATCCTGGCCATCCCCAGATTTTTCATAGGGTATGGAGGCACTGCTTTTAAATTCCGTTTTAAGATTGAGGTATTGACAGGTTTTCTGAATGGAGCGCTTGGTAAGACTGGCAATATCTGCCGAACCTTCTTTAAAAACCCCCTGAATGAGCTTAAAAACAGACTCAAAGTAAGGGGCTTTGGCATAAGCGTGGTGCAAAGACTTCAAAAACTTTTCTGCCCAGCTATTGAATGTTTCTTCATGAAGTGCTATTTCATTGATGTTTGCATCTCGATTTGCTTTTTGTACCGGTATGGAAAAGGTATTGGCCTTATCATTTATCAATATGGAATTGCGCGTAATATAACTGCGCCTTTTAAATTGTACGTCATCAAAGAAAACAAATGTGTCCACCGCCTGTATGAGTTGGAAATAGCCAACATAGGGGAAAATGTAAGGTTGCATAACCGCTATCTTCATGGCAAATTCTTTTTCAAAATGATCGAAATACGATCAACATCTGCCAGGGGCAAATCATGATAGAGCGGTAAGCAAAGAATTCGTTTGGAGATATCTTCGGCCACGGGACAGGAAGATGTATTGAGATAGGGAAGCGTATTGAGGGCAGGATAAAAATAGCGCCTGGGAAATATATTCTCCTTATTTAAAGATTTTTCTGCCTGCAGCAGTATCATTTCCGATGGGAAAACTACCGGGAAATAGGCATAATTATAGGTAAAATCTTCAAAATAATCTGGCTTTAAAATATAAAGTACCGTAGCATTGAGATGGGATAAATAATGTTCAAAAACCTTTTTTCTTCCATTTACGATGTGTTGGAAGTTTTTTAAATTCAGAAGACCAATACCAGCATGCAATTCAGAATTTTTTGCATTGATTCCTTCTTGAATATACTCTTCATAACGGTGGCCGTGCGTAGCGCCTAAACTGAGACATTCTGAAAGTTCTTCGATATTTGTGACGACTGCGCCGCCCTCTATCGTGTGAAAAACTTTTGTAGCGTGAAAACTCAGCGTGGTAATATCGCCAAAGTTAGCAAGCGACTTACCTGTGTAGAAACTGCCAAAGGCGTGTGCGCCATCGTAGATAAGTTTTAAGTTATGTTCATCAGAAAATTCTTGAAGTTCTTTTACCGGGGCAGGATACCCGTAAATATGCACCGCCAGTATCGCCGAAGTACGGGAAGTAATATGTTTCTTTAATTCTTTATGATCTATTGCAAAAGTATGCGGATCAATATCTACAAACACAGGAGTGCATTTTTCCCACATAATGCTATTTGCCGTTGCCACATAAGTAAAGGGGGTTGTAAGTATTTCGCCTTTTAAATTGAGACAGTGTATAGCGAGCTGCAGTGCAACGGTGCCATTAGAAAGCCAGTGCACATGTGGGCAATCTAAATAATTTGAGAGGGCACTTTCTAGCTTTTCCCCGTAGGGTCCATGGTTAGTAACATAATTGGTTTGCCAGATTTTATCGAGAATCTCATCGTATTTTTCTCTTTCAGGTAAATAGGTTTTAGTAACGTAAATTTCATTCATTTAGATAGTATAGCAAGTTGGATAACTATAACTCATATTGATCATTTACTTTTTAATGGTCCAGATCCCTTCTCTTTATAAAAAGCGCTACATCTGAGCTTGAAAAATATAGAAATTCAGACAATTTTCCATTACCCTAAGTATTTAAGTTTAACTAAATAAATTAAAATAAGAGCTTTACCACATACTTTTGCTTATTTGAGAATTGATCAAAATAGGTTTACATAATGTCCCGGAAATACTGTAATGAAATCTTTATGACAATCCTTATAAAGCAGGCCCGGAAGAATATATCTAATAAAACCGCGCTACTAATGCTTTGACGCAAGACCTGAACAACAAACCTGTAACTCAACTGGCCCCTATACATTTTGCAAAGCAGCAGCAGTTCTGCAACATTAACAATGTAAAAAGCTATTCTAATTTCATTTCAATACTGATCCCGTAAAACACTAATAATAACAAGGCCAGGAGTTTAACCTATGGCAAAAGTTCAAATGCGACGGACAGCATGACTCCCGTGGGTTTTTCCTGACCACTGATTCTATAGCTCCTGACTACAATCTCTAAAATAGAGCTCAATAGCAAAAAAAAACAAACTTCAAGAAAGCGATTTAAAGGAATTAAGCGCAAAATTGAAATTAATAGGAGACAAAATTCATGTAAACGCGGCGTCTTATAAGATATCAAAAAAAAGTCTTTACTAAATACCAAATATAACTTTTTCAACAGATTCTCTTTTTACCTGTCGGACAGAAAGAAGTCGTAATTTTGAAATGGATTTCTCTGGTTTTATTAAAAGCCCTTAAATCCTGAATATTTATTTAGAATTAAACTGAAACAAAAAAGATATTGGTCCCAGAAAACTGTTAAAATCAAGCTTTTTCAACGTTCTAAATGTCGATTTTAAGCGGAAAATCGGTGATTTTTCCTCGTTATCTTGTGCCCCCTAAATGAAATTACCAGGATAACCTGCTATTATATATTGCCTTTTTCAGATTATACCGTTTCCTCAGGAGACAAATATTTTAAATCTTCATTGAAAACCCACTCCCCTACACGCTGAAGCGCGGCATCCGGACCAGGTTGCTTTAAATAAACCGAAAGATCCCTGTGTAGTTTTTCCATTTTATGGGATCGCATAAAACCTTGTAATCCTACGGCCCTTTCCGCTAAGTGCATGACCTCCGTGCAGATTTCAAGAATGGCGCACCGAAGCATGTTGGCCTGATGGATCTTGAAATTATCTTCAAGTTCTTTATTATCTATGATTTCCCCGGTTTTTTGAATCCATTGATCCCCACTTTCAAGTGCTATCGCAATTTGAGCGATTCGGGCTTTTTGTATGGTATCGTTGTGACGCCCCAGGGATGTCAAATGGGAAATTGCACTGGAGGCCATTGAAAAGGCTCCGCCCAACTGTACCGAGGCGAACCGCACGGAACCCGTATTGAAATAAGGCTCTTTAAAATAATCCCCTGGATTGCCTATTAATTGTATGTTTTCAAGCGTATAGCCATCAAAGTTTATTGTTGTGCTTACAGAACTGCACATGCCCATAGGATTCCAACTTGAAGTATCTTCTGCTCCTGCATCCAAATCATCCAGGTGAACAACCAGTAATTGAGGAACTCCCCCATTGAATGTACTTATGAGTGCGTTTTGAATAGACCTTCCACCAGAGCAGAATATTTTTTTACCTTTTAAGGCATGAAAATTCCCTTTGTTTTCCATACGAACCGGATCATTGAACTGATCAGTGTTCCATACCCCAAAAAATTCGCTCTTTAGCGCTTTATCAAAATAGTACTGCTTGCTCTCTTCAGATCCATAAAGAGCGATTATAAAAAGGGTATTAAAATGACCTTCAAAAATACGTCCCAGTGAGAGATCCAGCGTTCCAATCACCTTGAGAATATTCAAAAAAGCGGCTGTATTTTTAAGCATACCTATCCCCTCACCTCCATATTCTTCAGGAATAATAGCTTTCATGAGTCCGCATTTACCCAATATTTCCAGCTGCTCTTTCGGAAATTTACCTTCTATAGGTGCTGCAGCTTCAATTTCTGCGGCGATTTTCTTTGTTATATACATTCTTATTTTTTTGTTTTCGTTTTAAATTTATTGGGCTTTAATAAAAGCCTTTTCACCCTGTTGATTTTAATACGCTCAAAAAGATTCTCAAATCGATCAATATTGCTGTTCTTTAAACAGTATTTTACATTATAATCCAAGTTTATTATGGCCATTCAAGTCCCGGAATTTATTGCTCAGGCACCATTACTCAATCTTTCAGGTATAGGAAATGATTTAGGCAATACCTTAGTCATTGCGCCACATCCAGATGATGAAACGTTGGGCTGCGGCGGGCTTATCGCACTATTGAGGGAACAATCCATAAAAGTCTGTATCGCTTTTGTTACGAACGGCGCTGCTTCCCATCCCAATTCCAAAAAATATCCACCTCAGCAGGTTGCCGTCATGCGGAAAAAAGAGGCCATTGCCGCAGCCCGGTTTTTAGGAATGGATGAATCAACACTATACTTTTTAAATCAGCCTGACGGAGGTCTTGACGCAATTTCTTCAGAAGAATACGACCGGGTACTAGAGCTTTTAAAAAGTCTACTTTCAGCACAAAATATTCAAACGCTGGTCATTCCATATGAACATGATGCACATAGTGATCACCGGGCAGCCTGGAAAATTTGTCAGGATCTCGCAGCTTCACACGATCTAAAGCTTACGATCATTGAATATCCCATATGGCTCTGGGAGAATGGGAAACAGGACGAAATTCCGGTTAGGGATAGCTATAACTTTTTCAGGCTGGATATTACTACCGTCCTTGAGGCTAAGCACCTGGCCATCGCTGCTCATGTTACGCAAACTACACGGTTGATTGACGATGATGCCGATGGTTTTATATTAACGGAAAAGCTTCTCAAACCCTTTATGGGAACTTTGGAATACTATTTCTTCCGAAAAAAAACTGCTTCCGAAACGCTTTCACAAGATTACTTTGATACGCTTTATCAAACAAGTGACGATCCATGGAATTTTACCAAAAGCTTTTATGAAAAATCAAAATATGAAGAAACCCTTAAAGTTCTAAAACCGTTTTATCATAACATTCTGGAGTTGGGATGTTCCATAGGCGTACTGAGCGAACAACTTGCGCTAAAATGCGATCATCTCATGAGCGTGGATATCAGTGAATTTCCCCTGGAAACAGCAAAAAAACGCTGCGCCCCATTGGGAAATATAGATTTTGTTAAAATGGATGTTTCAAAGAACTTTCCCCAGAATACTTTTGACTTGATCCTGATTTCTGAGGTAGGATATTATTTGAGCAACGCAGACCTCAACGGTCTTTTTGAAAATTGCTCACAACATTTAAATACTAATGGTCATATACTCCTGGTGCACTGGACTTCCTATGTGTCAGAGTATCCTCTTTCAGGTAAAGAAGTTCATGAAAAATTTAAAATGTCGCATGTGGCAGAGCAATTTAAACTTGAGCAATCAGTGGTTCATGCTGCGTATGAACTAATGCTTTGGAAAAAGACCGGTGATGCTCCCCAATCCCTTTCTTAAAATAAATTTCTATTTCTTCAACGGCATCAAACACGTCTCTATTGGGATGGATCTCCATCCATGGTTTATGATTTTCCAGAATATGAACAAGTGAACTGCCCATTGCCCGGGCATTATTATTTGCGGTATAAAGACTTTGTAACACCAGCAGTGGAAGTTTAAATAATGTAGAAAGTTCAGAAAAACACTGTTTATTGCCCGTTTTATAAGCGTTTTGAAGCATTTTAAATGCCTGCAAACGCGCAATTAATTTATCCAGTCCCTCTACGGTATATTTAAATTCCATTCCGCTGGTTGTCCAGTATTTAAGTTCGTCCCCAAACCCTCTTTCCGTCCTGGAATCCAGTCTAGCCGAGGTCTTAACGGGCATATCAGGGCAGTGTCGTACTTCTAAACCTTGTTGAATAACCTTATCATATAAAGCAGCGTCTTCAAGAAAATCAAGTGGTGGCATTCCACCAATTTTTTTATAAGCCACTTTCTTTATTGCCATATTGGGCCCACAGGAAAAAGCATGTCTGGGCCACGGGTCAAAATGATCAGGCAAAATTACAGATTCAAGCCTTGAGCGCAGCAAAAGGTACTGCTGCTTGGCAGTATAAAGTTTTCTAGTATGTCCTTTCAAACCGCTACTGTCTATAACCAGAGGACCACAAACAAGATCAATACTTGTTTTAGAATATTTCAGAAGGTTTTTGATCCATTGTCTGCCTACCGCACTATCAGCATCGGTCATTGCTACAAAGCCATTTGCGCAAGGCAATCGCTTGTACGCCATATCCATAAGTTCCCTGCGTGCAGAACCCACATTTATAACAGCGGGGGAATAGGTAACCACAATATGCATATTAAAATCAGGGTGATTATCCTGAAATTCCTTACAGATCCTAAGCGTACCATCCCAACTATGGTTTATCAAAACAATAACCTCAAAACTTGCGTTTTTGACACCGTATTGAAGAGAAAGAGCATGAAGTGCCCGCCCTATATGCTGCTCCTCGTTTTTCGCAGGTATAGTCACGCACACTTGTAGTGTATCATGTGGCGGTGGCAGGATATTCTTTCTGTATTTATACATAGGGATGCGCTAAAAGCACTTATACAAAGGGCGCCTTTGGTTTATAAGAAGATTTTATATGTTCGTCAGATGGTGCTTTCAGTACATCTATTTTTTTATAATGTGGCGCCCAGTCAATTAAATTGTATTCACTGAAAGATTGTAACCAGTGACCCATGGGCCAAATTCCCCATTTTTTATAAAAAACTTTGCTATTCTCCACGATTTGATCAAATTTATCAAAAGGTGGAGAATGAACGGCATGCTGTTGATGATAAACAATGGCATCAGATATAAAGAAATCGTATTCTTTGTCCCTTATGGAAAAGGAAAGATCAGTGTCCTCTGCCCCATAACCACTATACTTCTCATCAAAACCACCTATTTCATTAAATAAAGATTTTCTTATGGCAAAGCAAAGGCTCCAGAAAAGACCAGGATCTGTACTTAACGCACAACCTTCTACCACTGGGCGGTATGGGTGATTAATAGAAGAATCATTTAGGGATTTCTCATTGAACCCATCTTGTACCGGCTGCATTAAATATTTAGGAGTTCCCATGATCAAACCTGTGTTAGCCTCAAGATGTCCATTCATCATGTCAAAATAGGACGCTGATGGAATGCAATCAACATCCAGAAAAAATAAGGTTTCATATTTGGCAGCTTCAGCTCCCTGATTTCTCGCTCTTGCTAACGGCAGATAGCCAGATTTAGAAATAGGTGACTGCAGAATTTGTATTGGCAATGAATCAAAACCGGTAAGGTTTAATGAACTGCCCATATTTATTATGAGAATTTCAGAAGGTTGCATAGTAGCGTTACGCACTCCCTTAAGTAAATTTATTAAATGCTTTTCCCTATTATGAACAGGTACTATAAGTGAAAATTCCATTATGGTTAAATCTTTCTATTTGTTTTAAATCCCAAATATGGGATTTATCATCTGCCAACTTTAAAAAAGCCGTAAGCAGATTATTGTTTAAGTATGCTGAAGGATCAACCGTTGATCCCAAAATATCAATATCGCTCTTATCCAGTGCCCACTCCAGTGAACACACTAACCCACGTGCTTCTAATTGTTCCTGAAAAATTATTTGCTCATCATAAGGTCGCTCTTCGGCAACACTTAAAATTGTTTTTTTCAAATATAAAAGCTCTGAAATCGTGTTTAGCCCACAACTTGTTATTACCGCATCTGCATTGTTTATCCAGTCTTCAATTTCCGAAGTATGGGGATGGTAGGTACTATTCCCTTCTACATGTACAACTTCACATCCATTGAAGAAATGAAGTCTTGACTCCTTAAAACGGTTTTTGATGAAAGGGTACAAACTAAGTAGTTTATCATTTCCACCTTTACCGGAAAGCACTACAATGTTTTTAATTTCTTTTGGCTTTATATACTGCGTTTTTTGTTCAAAACGACTTAAAAACCCCAGATAAATTGTTTTTTCCCTGATCCACAGAGGGGTATCTTCGGGTTCAAGTGCCATAGGATAATACGCTAGAAGAACGACAGCACCGCGAAAAGCTTGAAGATGTGCAGTGTCAGAACGTTTACCCAAAAGTCGCACATAGGCATAAGGGATAGAAGCTGCCCTGCAGAGGGCAGCTATTTCTACACTTACGTCAACAATTAATAATTCCACACTGTTAGCTAAACATACGTTCAAAAGTGTGGCGCTCCTTTTCTGAATACTAGTCTGGCCTACAGGCGAATAGTGCAAATAATCTGGAGTATCATAACTGCCTGACGGCGCCCCGCTTCCATCGGGATCTTCACTGGGCAGGAAATAAACCTGCGTACCCCTTGAAAAAACAAAAGGATAACTGGTTAAAACCAATACGTTTTCAGGATCTGAATTCGCAAGGATTTGGGCGCAATTGGAATGCCCTGAACCGTGTTGATGCGCATAATAAGCTATCATACGAGCATCATTTTACCCTTAGGACTGGCAACTAGAAGTTCTTCATATAATGTTTCAAAGTTGCTTACCATGGAATCTATGGAACAAAAATTTTCTGCCCGCTCCCTGCAATCAGCTCTCTTCAGGGTAAAAGCATAATGAATGGCCTGGGCAAGTTCTTCAAAGTCATTTTCCCTGACTAAAACACCACATTTTTCAGTAAGTATTTCTGGAGCTGCTCCTTTATTCCAGGCAACCACCGGAGTGCCGCAGGCTAAAGATTCTGCAATGGCAAGACCATAGGGTTCTTCCCAGGTGGAAAGAAAAAGTGTCGCACTGCATTTACCTATAAGAGTATTAAGTTCCTCATGATCTAAATGCCCTGCATACGTAACCCTATTTTGATCAATATAAGGCTCAACCTCACGAGTATAATAATCAGGGTTGCTGATAGGACCTGCCAAAATCAGTTCAATATTGAGTCTTTTTGCTATTGCAATGGCCTGATGTGTGCCTTTTTCCGGACAAATTCTCCCAAACCATAACAATGTCTTTTTTGGCATTTCCTCCTTAAATTTCCACACAGAAAGATCAATACCGTTATAGATTGTACGTGAAGTAATTCCCAGATCTTTGTAAACACCTTTTAAATGGGAACTAACTGCCGTAAAGACTTGTCTAGTGTCCTCCCCTAGATATTTGAAGGCATATTGCAAAAATTCAAATGCCGGAATATGTAACGTGGTTATAAATGGAATAGCCATTTTTTCACCCAGAAGCACTGGCAGATAGTGCTGAGAATTGTTATGAACTACGTCATAATTTCCAACCGCAATTTTCAGTAAGGCCTCTGAGAGCTGATAGCATTCAAACCGGCTTGAATCATTGGCATTCTCATGTTCTGTTTCTTCTGCACTAACATCAGCAAGAGATGCGTACGCTACTACATTCAGTTCAGGATCTGATCCTTTGACAGCATACAAATCTACTTCGTGACCCCGCTGCATTAACTTTTTTGAAAGTAAATGGGTTATCATCTCCATTCCACCCGCATAAGGTTCAGAAATAGGAAAAAGAGTGTGTGCTAAAATTGCTATTTTCATAATCAGTTAAGTTGGGTTTTTAAAACTGCGGCTCTCGTCTTAAATTGAAAATAAAGATGAACAGAAGCTATGGAAAATAATAAAAATAGTGGTATAAGAACATACACGATATGCAGACCCCGCTCCATTGTAAGGATCGTAAGCGTTAAGAATAATCCCGGCAATAACATAGGGACCTCCCTAAAACTGGTATCTTTAGAGAACTTATTTGTACATTCAAAAGGGCGTTTTGCCCCAAAAAGAGCAGGAATCCATTGAAAAGATCCCAGATCTAGAAGTGCGGTACGGGCGAGGAACGCACCCCACCAATACTTACCAGAAAAATTAGTCGCGATACCCAGCAATAAAAACTGAGATAGAAGATGTACGGTCAAAGAGGTCAATGCTAAAATAAATCCGGTATGTAAGATCGTTGTATTGATCATGAGCCCCCATAAAATCCCTTGCATAAGCAATAGAATTAAGGGAAGGGCCATCAAATTGGACCATGCGGTCAGTTGCAGAAAAATGGTGAGACGTGAAAAAGCCGAACCAGAATCCTTTGCAAAGCACCCCCTTAATGCCTGCGAATTACCAAAAATCCACCGTGCTCTTTGTTTTAATAAATCTGAAATGGAATTAGGTAACCTCCCTTTGCCTAATATTTCAGAAATAAAGCAGGTTCTGAATCCTTTTTGCCAAAATTTAACCCCCAGTTCTGCATCTTCCGTGATGGATCTGCCGGACCATCCCTTTACCGCATCCAGCGCATGAAGTGCAATAAGGGACAACGTTCCTGTGGGAAGCGCATTACAGGTGAGGTTCCCAATTTTAGAGTAAATTTCAAAGTAAGAGTACAGTTCTTTATGCATCGCATTACCGGCAGTGTGGTTTTCCTTGCTATAATTTTGTGGAAACTGAAGCAATTGAGCCCCTGTATATTTCAAATGTCGCACCGCCTTTCTCAACGCAAATGGATGTAAAATGTAATCAGCATCAACCGTAAATAAATATTCAACAGCACTGCCCGTAAGGGATCTACAAATATCAAGTGCACCACCCTTATACCCTTCAACATGCGTATAATGTTCAAATCGTATTTGATCAGGATAGTTTTTGCAGAATGCCCGTACCGGTTTCCAAAGATTTATATCCTCAGTATTATTAGAAAGGACAATAATTTCAAAATTGGGATATTGCTGTCCCAAACAGGATTTTATTGTATCAATAACCATTTCAGAAGGCTCGTTACAAAATGGAATATGAATCGAGATTGAAGGATATTCTGAGGTCTTGCTGGTATGTGCAATTTTATCCATTGGAAACCCCCTTAAGGAACTCATTATGATTCTGGCTACTGCCAGAATAACCGTCAGGCATAAAATAATTGCCATCAAAAATGACGAAAGACTTTGAAAAACATGTAAAATACTTCCAATATTGATACTGAAAGCATTCAACAGTAAGGTTTTGCAAAAATTTAAAAGTTGGGTAAAGGGTATTATCATAATAGTAAAGATCACTACTAAAAGCATGATATAGGTGCTATTTTCATTTTGCAATTAGCGAAATAAAATAGGTTATTTAAGAAACAAATTTTAGTATCACGTAAAGTAAAAATCCCCGCTTTTAAACCTCAAAATTGATCATTTCACCCAAATAACTCCTATTACACTCCGTTATTTTCAAGTTATTTTTAACTTTGAGCTTTATTCTCATTTTACATTATGGATATAAAATTAAACGAGGGGAAACTAGAGTATCTTTTTGTTCAACTTTCAGAGGCATTTAAGTGTAAATATGAAGTAGCTCAAACAGAATATTATCTGCATATACCCAGCGAATTTGGCTCTGGGACTATCTCGGCGGTGAACTATCCCAATGGGGTGGGATTTGTCTGTATAAATGCAACCTTCAAGGACAACCTGAATCTTATTTATGGCGAAAATCAGCATCATCCGCTTCGCTTTGTATATTGTCTTAAAAACATATTACTTCATCGTTTTGACAATGAGGATATCATACATGAAATTGACGAGTTTGATAGTGCTATTATCGCCAATAAATATCCCTATGGCGATATCTATTCAATAGGTAAGGATAAGTTTACCTCAATCACCTTTCTTGAAATCGACAGAAAGTTATTTACCTCCCAGCTTCCAAAAGAGACCCATGAAATGAAACCCATATTTTATGAGATATTCTTTGATGTGTTTGCCACACGAATCTTATATCATAAAAGCCATTTTAGCCTTCGTCTGGCCCTTATATTAAAACAAATCGATGAGTTTGACCATGGTGATTTTGTACGCATTAATTTCATTGGAGCAAAAGCGCTAGAAATGTTGTCCTTTATGCTTTTGCAATATGAGGATGACCTGCGCGATGAAGGTTCCGGAAGAATACTCAGAAAATCTGAAATTACCGCCATACATAATGTTGCCAACCTTATCAATGAGGATCTCATGAATTTATCCAGTGTGGATGATCTTGCCAAAGAGGCGGGTTTGACACCGGCAAAATTACAGGAAGGATTTAAATTGCTTTACGGCAATACGGTAAATCAATATATTGTTGACAGGCGTCTTGAAAAAGCATTCTGGTTACTGAGTCAAACAGACAGCCAGATCAGTGATGTTGTTCTGGAAATTGGTTTCTCAAGCCGAAGTCATTTTTCTAAGATTTTTAAAGAAAAATACGATATTTCCCCTATTGACGTCAAGTTGCAAAGGCGCTCTAAATAATATCCACAAATTTTAGGGTTGACAAAAATATATGGAGTGCCTGCCCTTATTTTTATTAATTAAAAATGGATTTTTTTCCGTTAATCATTACCTTTTTATCTTTATAATTTCGCACTGCCCCATTTAAACGACAGGATAAATTTCGATTTAAAAAAGTATTATGGAAAATTTGGAGAGACCGGGACAAGAGTCCGAAATGAAGAAAAAACCCCTTATTATCAGGGAAAATTATAGAGGAAGTGGCAAACTCAACCATAAAAACGCCTTGATTACCGGAGGCGATAGTGGTATAGGAAGAGCTGTAGCCGTCCATTTTGCTAAGGAGGGATGCAATATTATGTTCACGTATGTAAGCGAGCACGAGGATGCTGAAAAAACCAAAAAGCTTGTAGAAGCAGAGGGCGTTAAATGCAGTTTTACCTCCGGTGATCTCAGGGATATAACATTTTGTAAAGATCTTATAGAAGAATTTAAAAACAAGTATTCCACCCTGGATATACTTGTCAACAATGCCGCTACCCAGTATACGGTTTCCTCCTTGGAGGATATTAAAGAAGAGCACGTTAGGGAAACTTTTGATCTGAATATCATTAGTATGATCTTACTGACTAAGAACGCTTTGCCTTTAATGAAAGAGGGGGGGCGCATAATAAATACAACATCCATTACTTCCTATAGAGGTCATAAAGACCTTGTGGATTATTCATCAACTAAAGGTGCTATAACTTCTTTTACACGTTCCATGTCCGCACAGCTGGCTAGTAAGAATATACTTGTGAATGCTGTGGCCCCGGGACCTATATGGACTCCTTTGATCCCTGCCACCATGGATGATGAGATGGTTACAACATTTGGTGAGGATACCCCGCTGGGCAGATGTGGTCAACCCAGTGAAGTTGCCCCGGCTTATGTCTATTTAGCCAGTGAGGATTCTTCCTATATGACGGGTCAGGTGTTGCATATAAATGGCGGTTCTGTTATAGGTGGATAAGTTCTGTACTAGCCCCAAAACGCATTAAAAAACCAATTCCCAGTAATTTAAAGATTACCCAATGACAAGCTTTACAAAGCGCGCCATAGTGGGCGGAATTTTATTCCTCCTCGTTATAGGCGCTGGTTCATTCATAACGGGACATTTGAGCGGCTATGAAGCTAAACAGCTTATTAAAGTCTCTATTACCGGACTCAATACCCTGTGCAATACGATCGTCCTTGCGAGTGCCAGCATCCTGGCATTGCTTTTAACTGTTTTAGGGCTCAGTTCCAATTCATCCTCAACCTTGAGGGAAGGGCACTATATAAATATTATGCAAATTGCAAAATTTGATACTTCTGTTTTTGTTTCTTCCCTAATCTGTTTTGTACTGTTTAATTTTCCTGTAACCGAAAGTGATAACATCCCTGCAGACTGGTATGATATTATCTATTACCTGACCCTGATCATAAGCAGTATTTTAAGTGCTGCTCTTATAGTTGTCGTACTTATGCTTTATGGTACGGTAAGCAGCATCATAAAATTGGTTGGTCTGGGGAAAGAAGATCACCTGGTTGCCGAAGAGGAGATTAAAAAAACGGAAGAAGAGCATAATGAAGAATAAGTTATAGATGATTTCTCTGAAATGCTCCCAAATATCTAATTTGTACCTTTTACAGCATATCTCCATATGAAAACCTTTGATTATTCATTGAATTATGAAGATCTGAATCTCCGGAAGCATCCAGAACTTTATGCCATTGGCCGGGGAGAGCAAGGTGTTTTAACAGTAGAGCCCTACAAATCAGAAATTTTGCCTTTTTGGAGGTTTAAAAATGAAGAAATAGCAAAGGAATCTTCTAAAAAGATTTTTGATCTGTTTTTGGAATATTTGAACAATGACGATTTTGTGGGTGCAGACATGGCCCGTAAGTTTCTGCAAATGGGTTACACAAGGGCTAAACGTTATGCCAATTATAAAGGCGGAAAGAAATACGAAGGTCCTGTACCCGATGATAAAAAGGGTCAAAGCGGTGCGCACGGCAGAGAAGAAAAAGAACGTGGAACCGGCGATCCCGAAAAAGAGAAAGCGTCAAAAATATTCAAAGCAAAATGGGACGAGGCCAGAAATCATCCAGAGTACAAGCGACAGAAGGAACGCTTCATAGTTAAATTCAAGTAAGCGCAATAGTGAGAATTTCTTAAAACAGGAGTTGTTCCATATTAAAACAAAAATTAGCGGGTATCTATAAATAATAGAACAAACGCGACTACAAGAGCGATTACTAAAACGCACAAAGCGATTAGCTTGAGCAATTCACCTAAATTAATATTATATAAAATTCCAGATACAAAAGCAATCGCTACAGCGACTATAACGTACCGTAACAAGCTGTGTGTTTTTGATTTCATAATTTTCTTACCTATTTAGTTTATGTAGTAATTTAATACCTTTTAAGGTTATTTATTGCTATTTTTCAAAGATTTGGGTAACTGGACTCTTCCTAATCATTGGAGGTTAATTGTTAGAAAATATTTTGAATTTATTCTTTGAAAAGAAGCCCGCCTGAAAATTACAGGCGGGCTTTTTAATTAAGTCTATAAGTGAATTCAGGTTATACCGCTATATCTTCAACTTTAGAACTTCTGTCCCAGTTTCTATGTTTGGCAATTGCAGCAATAAACGCCTTTGGCTCAGCATCAGCAAAAACAGCTTTATCATCTTTAAAGTCGTTTACCGCGCTCTTTTTAAGAAGCATTTTACCTTCATTATCCACCGCGATGGCTTTACAGTGTTTAAAGGTTTCATTTACGAATTTCAAAAATTTACCTTTGGAAAGCAACGCATCAACAGATTGTTTACCTCCTGGAATATAAATCGCATCGTAAAGAACACTTTCCGTCGTCATAATGGAAGCGGTCACTTTGTGATCCATATCCTGGTCACATTTTACCGTTCCGCCGTGGGGAGCTACGAGATTTACAACCGCATTTTCCTTTTCAAGCGCGGTTTTCATCTTGTCAACATCACTCATTTTAAATCCATCACCTACTAAAAATGCAATTTGACGGGTTGCAATAGTATCAAATACCGTTGTATCCTGGCTTAATTTGGGTGAAGATTCAAGATAGATTTTCTTCTCGCCCGGCTGGTGATCTTCAACAACTGCATCTGCGCCTATGGCCTGGTTGATGGGTCTCTCAATATCATTAGGAACTTTTATACCTATATTTTTAGCCACTTTTTCAGAAAGCTCTTCGTCAATCTGAGCAATTAACCACAGCATGCGCTCCTGTATATGCTTGTGTGTACATTTTCCAAGTTCAAAAGAATAAGCTTCGGTCACGTGATCTTTCTCCCATTTAGCAAGACTTCTGTAAAAAAGTGCAGGTTGAGAGAAGTGATCGCTAAAGCTATCGCTACGCGCCCTTATCTTTTTAGCATCAATACGCTCATGATAGGATTCAAAACCTCCATCTTCTACCGAAGATAAAAATGGACAACCACCTCCCAAAGTATTGGGGAAATACGCAGTTTGACCTTTTGGGATCTCCGTTTGCATATGACCATCCCGTTGATTGTTATGCGTATCAACTACTGGACGGTTAATGGGAATCTGGTGGAAATTAGGCGTACCCAGACGTGACAATTGGGTATCTCGGTAAGAGAAAAGCCTGCCCTGAAGCAATGGATCATTTGAAAAATCAATTCCCGGAACGATACTTCCAGGTAGAAATGCCACTTGTTCTGTTTCGGCAAAAAAGTTCTCCGGGTTTCTATTCAATACCATTTTCCCAACGATTTTCACGGGTACCATTTCTTCTGGTATAAGTTTCGTTGCATCAAGAATATCAAAATCAAACTTATGTTCATCTTCCTCAGGAATGATCTGCAGGCCTAGCTCCCACTCTGGAAACTGACCAGAATCAATGGCATTCCATAAATCCCTCCTGTGAAAGTCAGAATCGGCACCACTTATTTTAACGGCTTCATCCCATGTTACGGAATGGACGCCAAGCTTCGGCTTCCAGTGGAATTTCACAAAATGCGATTTCCCTTCTTTGTTTACAAGACGGAAAGTATGGATCCCAAAACCTTCCATCATTCGCAAACTCCTGGGAATCCCCCGGTCACTCATCACCCACATATGATTGTGCAGTGTTTCTGTGGTAAGCGAAACAAAATCATAGAACGTATCGTGCGCTGATGCTGCCTGCGGAATTTCATTATTCGGCTCTGGTTTTACGGAGTGAATAAGGTCAGGAAATTTCATCGCATCCTGAATAAAGAAAATGGGCATATTGTTACCCACAAGATCCCAGGTTCCTTCTTCCGTATAAAACTTTACCGCAAATCCACGTACATCACGGGCTAGATCAGTAGAACCTTTAGATCCCGCTACGGTAGAAAAACGAACAAAAACGGGTGTTTTTCTTGAAGTATCAGTGAATATTCCTGCTTTAGAATACTCTTCCATATTTTCATAAAGCTCAAAATAGCCGTGAGCACCGCTACCGCGCGCATGCACAATACGTTCTGGGATGCGCTCATGATCAAAATTATGGATCTTCTCACGAAGCAGGAAATCCTCAAGCAGGGTAGCACCCCGGGGTCCGGCTTTTAAAGAATTGTTTGTATCGTTCACTTTTAAACCTTGACGGGTAGTCAGTGCTTTACCTTTCGCATCAACAGTATATTTTTCTAACTGTTTCTGCTTATCGTTCATTTTATGATCTTTTTTTTCCATCCTATTTTAGTTATATTTATTCTTTAAATTTATAGTATTATGGCAATTTTATTGTGCGGTTTAAGTTATTATTAGTGCTTTTTAAAACTAAATTTAAAAAATCTTAGCGTTATACAAGCAATTGAAATAATCTTATTTTATACTGATAAATACCTAAAAAATGCCAAAAACAGTCGTTTTTTAGCCAATATTTGAGGATAATAAAATTTTAAAAACAAATGTCAGTACTAGCGAAAAGCGATCTAATCGTTTAGAATGTTCAAAATGTTCACCATATAAAAAAAGCTCCCTAGATTAGGGAGCTTTTTTTATATTTAAATTTTTCTTCTATTAATGAAGATCTTCCATACTTTGCAATTTAGTTAAGCCCTGCTGAATTTTTTCGCGCTGCTTCATCAGTAGTTTTGAAGTTGTTGTAGGCACTTCGCCGGGTTCTAAAGCTTCATCATATTCTTTCAATGCTTTTTTCTCCCCACGAATGCACTCTTCTAACATAGACTCATCGTCATCGCTTGAAAACAAAGATTTAAAATCCATCCAACCGCGGTGAATACTTGCGGAAGCACTTCCAGAATCTTTATATTTCTCACCGTAATGTGCTAATTCAGCTTTTATTTCGGTAACAAATTCAGAACGCTCTGTAGCACGTGTCCTAAAATATTCTTTTAGGGTAATACTATCAGTATTTTCAACAGCTTCGTTAAAACCTTTCTGAGCGTCTATATTTTTCTCCAAAATATCATTAAGGTGATCTCCTATCTTTTCGGTATAATCTTTCATTACTTTTAGTTTTAAGTTGAATTTAAAATTAAGTATTGATTCTTCGTATAGTTGTAATAAAACTATAATTTAAGTATAATAATATGTTATTATTCAGTAAATGACCTGTATCGATAATTTGTAGTCCAAGAATTCAAGATTATTAAATCTCAACATTTAAGTTGGAAAACTCTCGCGAGTTCGTTTAGAAAAAAACGAGACGAGACATCAGGAATTTACGTTATATCGCCTTTTACGTCATCTTTCCAATTTTAAAATCCGTTAAGGATATAATAAACTGTACCTATCCTACTTAATATTAATGAAATTTGTGTAGTCAGTATTTTGCCGAATTTCTGTTGAACGAGGTACGCAATTAAACTTAAAAAAATGCTCCATTGTTTAGGGTTGCATCTTCGAGGATTAAAATATAACTGAAAGAAAAAGATATGATTGCAACTCATTTATTGACTGGTTGGGAAATTGTCTCCCACTATACACATGGCCTCTTAGCTGGTAAAATCGCCATGCAGCTCAGCCAAAATTTACGTTCAGATTATTGGGGAGATATTTTGACAGCAATTATTGAACACGATGATCACTTACAGGATTTCAGTGAAAAAAATTACCTTACAGATGTAGGAACGCCATTAGATTTTACGCTGGACAAACGTTCTGAGAAAGATGCCCATGAACATGCGTTGCGCGTATACGCCAATTCCTGTCAAAAATCACAACTTGTGGCCTTACTTGTAGGGAGGCATCTTGAATTTTTATTTGATACTGGTGAAACCCTGACCAAAGATTTTAAAGCATTTTTCAAAATGCTGAAAACAGAAAGGAAAGCCCAATTGAAATTGTATGGATGGAGCACGAGCGACTTGGAAAACACGTATAAATTAATGCGTTTTTGTGACAGGTGCTCCCTTATCATCTGTCAGCATTTGATACCACAAGGAGGTCGCCAAATCGAAATTAATAAAACCATTGATAACAAGACCTACTTCATTAAGGAAATAGGTGAAAAGCTACATATTGATCCCTGGCCTTTTGAGAAGGATAGTTTCAAGATTTCCTACGAGTACAGGATTTTAGAACAATCTGGTTTTATCAATAATAAAGAATTGCAAAACTCTATACAAAATGCTCCTGTTAAAATAAGAGAGATCAATTTTACAATGAAAAATCCTGTAGGAAGGAAAAAGGAGAACTAATTTTTGTCCTAAAGAATGGTTTGGGATTTACAGATTTCAGTTGTAAAAATCTAGGTTTTATAGATTCAGCTTCTATTCAGTAAAGTACTATTTTGAAAACTACAGTGCGGTCATAATTCAATTGCGCCTGCTAGTATAAACTTAACCAAACTATCATTCAAGAGTGTTCTTTGAAAAACAATGATAAAGCAGTGATCCTACCACTACTCTTTCTTATTCAAAAAAGATAAAGGGACGCAGCAGGCGGGTAAGCTTTGCAGAAGTTTCTGAGGAACGATTCTGTACTAGATATTTGCGGATCCATTCCAGGCGTTCATTATCTTTTACAACATGAAAATTAGATTGATAATCAAGAAAAACGGGCTTTGCAGATGGATGATTGTACACTTCAAATACATCAGTATGACGCGGGTCTTTGAGTATCTTATTGTACAATGCAGTAATATGCTCTTTACCACCCTCTAGAACCTGGAAAAAATTACCCATGGAATGTAACAAAACCCCACTAACTTTACATTCTGTATTGGTTGCCTCCGCATGTTCTAAAATATCCTGGATATCTTCATGGGTAAGACTTTTGATTGACTTGCTGATGTAACAGATTGTATGAGGAAGCTTCATTAAAAACCAGTAAAAAAATTAAGAAATTCAATATCTTGATGGTTCCAAAAATAAATCTACTTCCTACTAAAATTATTAATAAATTCACAATATTTCCAATTGATCGTATTTTTTATGCATATAATCCTATAAATGAGGATTTTGACTGCTGCATTTAGCGTATTTTCATTCAAGAAGTTTTTGTACATTCTCTATACTATTATGCGGGATCTGATTCATTTTCATTATGGAAATTATCCTTATCAGTTAAGAACAGTTTTTATATAATATATTGAGAAATAGCCTCATTGAAGATTTCTTTTGAATTACCCAGAAGATTTCATAAGGTTTAATTGTGTGTTATTTACTAAGTATTTATTTATTCATATACTCCTGCCAGGTGACGAGCAAATATTTGTCTTTTCCATCTTTACTTAAGTCGAGAAATCCATATTCATAGACAAAAAGGTAGACATTCCCTTTTTTGTTCTTCCAGTAATGGGTGAAGAAATTGGGATCAAAGCCTTCTTTGTACAAATCACTCTTCCGCAAGGTTGAAAGTCCCTTTTTATTAAAGCCTTTTAGCACTTTCCGGTTGATCTTTAGTTGCCGGTCTACCTTGATATAAAAGGCTTCCTTTTTCTGGCGGGTTTCGTACTGGTGCATCGATTTACACTTGGTCGAACAAAACCTCTTATCGCTCCTCCCCTTTACAGGCGCTTCACATACCGGGCAAAATTTACCTGCTCTCATAATTAAAAGTATATTATACGCTTAATATACCATTTAATATCCATTTATCCGGTAATATTAAATATGGATTACTTCAGGAACATCAGCCTTTATCATTTATCGATCAGGGATCAAAAGATGATAGGTATCAGGTTTCAGCCAGATAAGGTCATTCATGGGCTGATCAAAAACCTGAACAACCCCAAATGGAGCGACCGTCATAAAATGGTCTACCTGCCCAACACGAAGGCCAACCGCTCCCAGATCTTTGCTACTTTTAAGGGAGTGGCATGGATCAACTATAACCGATTCTGCCACAACCGCCCTGCTACAAAGGGAACTGTCGCAATGGATAGTTCCTGGTTCCGTAACCGTGATCTGCCAAAAGGCTACCGCCGCTGCCCGGAAAAGTATCTCCTAAAGTTGGAGCTTAAACGATATTCTGCAAGTACCATAAAAACCTATGTGAGCTTCTTCGAAAAGTTCATCAACTATTATCCCGGACGGGATATAGATAGCCTTGATGAACGGGATATCCGGCTGTTCCTGCAGGGTTAGTACAAGGGGCAAAATCCAATTCGTACCTCAACCAGGCCATAAATGCCATAAAGTTCTATTATGAAGCGGTGTGCGGGATGCCCAATAGGTTCTATGACCTGGAGCGCCCCAGAAGGGAGCGTACCCTTCCCAAGGTCATTTCCAAAGGGGAAGTAATGGCGATCATTGAAAACACCAATAACATCAAACACCAGTGTATTGTGGAACTACTGTACAGCAGCGGTCTGCGGCGCTCTGAACTTATCAACCTGAAAATGGAAGATATAGACAGCCAGCGCATGCTCATATATATCAAAGCCGGTAAAGGGAATAAAGACCGTAACACCATTTTATCGCAGAAATGCCTTTCTCACTTACGCGAATATTACAAAAAATGGAAACCTAAAAAATATCTTTTTGAAGGGCAGGATAAAAAGCGGTACAGCGGCGCAAGTGTTCTAAAGATCGTAAAAAACGCTGCACGGAAGGCGCAACTTCGCAAAAACGTTAGTCCGCATATACTGCGTCACAGCTTCGCCACCCATTTGCTGGAATCAGGGGTTGACATCAGAAAGATACAGGTCCCTACTGGGTCATGGTTCCACCAAAACCACGGAAATTTATACCCATGTGGCCACAAATACTTTTAAATCAATTCCAAATCCCTTAGATTCGTAGTCTGATCACAATGGAAATAAACGTACCGGTACGTTTATCCACATGTTGTATGCCATTTTGAAATCCCGTTGGACACTTTTCTTGCAAGTTGTACGGGAAACAATGGAGCCGACCTGTCCTTTTCGGATATCAGTGCTCGACCCTGGGAGAGTTCTGCATCAAGTAGTTGCGCTGGCAGCGTGGAAAGCAGACTTTCCAAACGTTGACACGTAAAAACTACTTGAAGGACGGGAAAATTTCCGACATGGTCAAGTTTTCACGGACTTAATTGACGAAAAGGGCATTTCGGCGGTTGTTTTGCTCACCGGTCCACTGATCTTATCCAGACATAAAATCAATCTCCCGGTGGAGGCCCCCAAAAAAGTGGCTCATTAAACGCTAGGGATTTAAAAACGGTTCACTTATATTTATTTAAGTTTTAGGGAAAGAACCTAAAAACTGAAATAAAAACGTCATACAACAGGCTATATAAATAATGGCCCCAGAGCAGCCAATCCGTTAGGGGCCACTATTCATATAGCTGTCGTTAAGCGCCATTTCTCAGGTTTACTTTAGCAACTGCAAATTCCTTATTTTCCTCCAATTTTATTTTCAAAAAGTCAGTAAAAAAGCTACTTTAAACCAAGCAAAACTTGCTATAAATCAACGCTTTTTTGCTGTATTTGGTCAGTTTTGGCATGCTTTGACGAACTTTTGAGCTGCTGGATTTTTGCCTGGTTTTGTTCGGAAATTCAATATTTTAGGCAGATTTTTAAGGTTTCGACGAACTTTTTTCGCAGTCGGTTTATTTGGAGATTTTAAGGGTAAAAACATCGGTTTTTCGGGTGTTTTTGCCGGGTTTTGGCTGATAAAAACGGCGCATAACAAAACCTAAAAGTCATTGCGGGCGGAATTTTCTACCGAAAATTCCAGATCTTTTGCTAATTTCACTGCATGGCGGAAAAGTCCTGCGGACATTTTCCGCAACGAACTTTTAGCCGGAACGTTAAATACAAGAGCTTCATAAAATTTAAGTGCGCTGGCAACTTCTAAAATCGGGCATTTTACCACAAAAATCGCTCGAAAATATCTCAAAATCTGACGCAATCGGACTGGAAACTGAATGGAAAATTGCGAACAAACCTGACTTACGGACCTGAAAAACGGCCAAAAATTGTGGAAAATCAACACTGCAAATCGGATAGCGCTAAAAAATAACAAGCTCATAAATCACACTGGAAACTCAACGGAAGTTTATGGAAAAATTTTGTAAACCTATCTGTATAAAAGCGATCTAATTACTCAAAAAAACCACTGGAATTGACCCAAAATCGAAATTTAAGAATTGCACATACCAAATGCAAAAATTCCGGAGTTGGGCAAGTGCTCCAGTATTTAACACTGGCTATAAGCCATAGCTTCTTCCCTGCACTTTTGGAAAATCCTGCGGATTTTCTCTCGCCGGTTTCTTTTTGCTATCTTAGTTTACAAAACCACGCTACGGACACATAGCCTAACCCGTTACCTATAATGCGGGCAACCAAAAAAGTTTCCATATAACTCAACATTTTTCATTATCTTTGTTTTAGTAAAACGATAAAGAAACTGAATGAATAAAAATTTTGAGGTCATATTTCTCGAACAAGCAATTGGCTTTTTGGAGAGTTTAGATTTAAAAACACGAAAGAAAATCTATTATAATATTGATAAAGCTAAACTTGGACTCGATCCTAAACTTTTCAAAAAACTAACTGATGATATTTGGGAATTCAGAACAAAATATAGCGGACTTCAGTACAGGCTTTTGGCATTTTGGGACAAAAGAGACAAATCCGAAACGTTGGTAATATCGACTCACGGAATAGTAAAAAAAGTTGATAAAGTTCCAAAGTCAGAAATCGAGAAAGCAAAGAAAATAAGAAGTGAATATTTTGAGCAATAAATCAAGATTATGGAAACAAAAAATAAAAAAATGAGAATGATGACACTTGACCAAATGAAGGACCAGGACATCGGAGAAATTGGAACTGCAGATAGAGACAAATACGAATTTGACTTAAGAATGGAATTACTTGGAGAAATGATAAAATCGGTTAGGAAAGAGCGAAAACTGACCCAAGAACAACTCGGACAACTAATCGGCGTTCAAAAATCCCAGATTTCAAAATTGGAGCGAAACACAAAGAATGTGACCATCGAAACAATTTTAAAAGTATTCCGAGCATTAAAAGCTAATGTGAAGTTTAGTGTAGAAATGAATGAATCCGAATTTCAAGTAGCATAAAAAGCACTACAGGTAACAATGCATAACAGAAATGGTGGTTAAGAGACAATTTCAAAAACCGCTGTTTATTAGCAAAAATCGGGTCAAAACTTAAAAAATTGGTAATTTAACTCCACCACTTCGGTTATGCGAGACCGTTAGCTGTAAGCAAAAAAAAAAACATAACCAAATAAAAATATGAATTGGGAAAAACTTTTAAATAACAACAGATTACGTCAATCTAAAGGAAGAAATCCAGAAGATGCAAGAAATGACTTTGAAAGCGATTTTGGAAGAATAATATTTAGTCCTGCAATAAGGCGTATGCACGACAAAACTCAGGTTTTTCCTCTAACAACAGATGACAATATCCATTCAAGATTAACTCATTCAATGGAGGTTATGTCTATTGGATATTCATTAGGAGTCAAATTATGCGAAAACAAAGATTTTCAGAAAAGACTCAAAAAATCTGAATATGATATATTTAGAGAAATTCCAGTTATTTTAAAAAATAGCTGTTTAGTTCACGATATTGGAAATCCACCTTTCGGACATTTTGGAGAGTCTGTGGTGCAAAATTATTTTTCTGATTTTTTTGATAAAAATATTGTCAAATCGTCTAAAAGCAAATTCACTGAAAAAGATAAAGAATCTGGTAAGATAATGCTGGAACTGTCAGAAAGCCAAAAGCAAGATTTTTTATATTTTGATGGAAATGCTCAAGGCTTGAGAGTTTTAACAAAACTTCAAATGCTAAATGACATTTATGGTTTAAATCTTACTTACGCCACGTTAGGTGCTTACATCAAATATCCAAACCACGGTTCTGTAGATGAGGATATAATTGCAAAGCATAAGATTGGTGTATTTGATTCAGAAATCGAATTTTTCAATAGAATTGTAGAAGAATGCGGACTAAGAATTGGAGATGAAGTTGTTAGACATCCGTTGTGTTATTTGATGGAGGCAGCAGATTCCATTTGTTATTTAACAATGGATATTGAAGATGGTTACTCAAAAGATTTGTTCGATTTAAAATATTTATACAAAGCTCTAAAACACATACCTTCTCTAAAAGAAGATTTGATAAAAATTTATAAAGACAAAGAAAACATATACAAAAATGACCTTACAAAAGTTGTCAACTTTAGAATCAAGATTATTCAACAATTAGTGCTTTTAGCAGTCGAAAATTTCAACAAAAATCTTGACCAAATAGAAAAAGGAAAATACAATGAAGAACTAATTTTTGACGATGCAAATAAATTAGCCAAAACTTTACAAAAAATATGTATTGACAAAATATTTAAATTTAGAGAAATAAATTCATTAGAAATTACTGGTCATTCCGTGATAAAAGGTCTTTTAGATTATTATATTGATTTTATCTTTCATAAAGATAAAAAGTATAGAAAAAGAGTTATTCCTTTGATTTCAGAAAGTATCTTAAATATTGCTTACGAAGAAAATAAACTTTTTGGAGATGACGCAAAATTTGATAACTTAAACGATTATTTTAAACTAAGAATTATTGTGGATTTCATATCAGGAATGACTGACCAATTTGCATTAAATCATTATCAAAAAATAAGTGGCCAAAAAATTAAATGACATACAAAATCTGATTGAAGATGAGAATTTTTTATTTCATAATTACTTTTATGAAAATATAGATTCTGATATTGAGAACTTTATTAACACCCTAAAAAATAGAACTAAGGTTTTTATATTTAGTGGGATTATAAGAGATTACTTTCTATTTAAAAAACATACACCTTTTAGAGATATAGATTTAATAATTGAAGATGATTTAATTTTAGAAAATATTTTCCCAAGCTTAATTTATAAAAAAAATAGTTTTGGCGGTTACAAAATCAAATTTGATACTGTTGAAATTGATTTATGGGTTATAAAAAAGACTTGGGCGTTAAATCAAGGTCAGTTGAAATTTGAATTTGATTACTTAAACGCTCTGCCAAAAACAACTTTCTTTAACTTTTCATCAATTATTTATTCTTTAAATGATAAAAGATTTATCGTAGGCATAGACTTTCTTCGTTTTTTGAGAGATAAAAAAATCGAATTGGTTTTAGAAGAGAATCCTTATCCAGATTTATGTATCGTAAATAGTTTCTACTATTCGGACAAACTTAATCTTTCAATTGGAGATAAATTGAAATCATATCTGAAATCAAATTACAAGAATAATGAAGATTATTTGGAGAACATACAAATAAAACATTTTGGTAAAATTCTATATTCTGATGAATGTCTAAAGGAAAGAATTGAACGCATATTGCCTACAGCTAACAACGTATAAAAACAATAGAGCAATTTTAGCAAAACCGATTGGTTCGGGCTCATTTGCGAGGTCACCAAATTTTTAAAATTGGCTTATTGACAAGAAAAATAATAAGAAAAATTTAAAAATTCGGCTTGTTTTTAATCGAATGGTTTACGTCTGTTTTCCGCCCTACTATTCTTATACAAAACCGTTGCCACACATATGAAAAAAATTCTACTCTTAACAGTAATTGTTAGCACTTTGATTAATTGTCAAGCAGATAAAAAAATTGACAATGAAAAAATAACTTTTAATATTCGAAAATATTTACTCTCAGAAGATATTTTAAATCAAACTATCTTGGATGATAGTAAAATTCAGATTGACTCTATAAACGAATATCCCAAATATAAATATTTAGAGAGAAAAATTGAAATTAGCAAAGAAACTTATAAGATGATATTGACTGGTAAAGATGAAAAGAACAAGAATCTTCAACTCAATATTATTCAATCACAAATTGATTCTGTAACAAAAATTTATAAGCAAACTAAAAAATCGGAAAATTATTATAAGTGTTATAGTCTGGTAAAAAGTAATTCGAATTCACAAGTTGATATAAATTATACTTTTCTTATTGACAACAAAAGTAATGTGGTAGAATATTTACCATATTCTAACTAAACCATATTTAAATATTTTTAGATAATGAGATATAATAAAACACGTCATCTGATTCTAGAAAAACTCTATAAAAAATATTTAGATTCGATTACCAATTCTGAAAATAAAACAAAAGTAACAATTAAAGAAGCAGGATTAACACTAAAAGAAATTAACAATTTAATCAAGGAAGATTCATTTAAAAGAGAGCTGATTTTATCCGAACTTTATAAATGGAACGAAATCATATTTTCCGAAACTGCGGGAAAAGGTTGTTTTATCGAAGAGAATTCAGGTATTAGCGCCTATTCTAACAAAAAGTATTTAAAAAAGAACGAAGATATTATTTTAAATTGGCTTAAGAATTTTGTTCAAATTTTCATTCCTCTTGCGTCGTTATTAATTGCAATTTTAGCATTATCAATAAATTTCTCAAAAATTAATGCTAAAAACAAAGAAAAAATTGAAAAACTAGAAATGCGAATAAAACATCTTGAAAGTAAATAAAAAAGGAAAAAATACGTGTGGCAACACCGTATATAGCAAATAGCGGGGTTTGGTTTTAAACCGAAAATTTCGGTATATTTGGAAGTCCGCCAAATCTTTTGATTTGGCATTTGAAAAAAAAAAGTTAAAAGCAAAATACAAAAGATTTGGCTTGTGCTTTGCGGAAAGGTTCTCGACTATTTGCCCGCTACTTGCCATATACATACACGTAGGCATTAATACTTCAACAGAGAAAATTTAATTTTGAAATTTGATTTAAAGTAATAACTTTGTATTTACAAAAATAAAAGTTATGGAAACTTCAATTATACAGATTGGAAATTCAAAAGGACTTCGTTTAAGCAAAACGATTCTCGAAAAATATCATATAAAAGATAAAGTAGAACTCATTTTAGAAAAAGGTCAGATTATACTTCGACCAATTGATTCGCCAAGAAAAAATTGGGAAGAGAAATTTAAGAAAATGGCCAAAAATGAAGATGACCAACTTCTGATGAATGATGTGTTTGATGATGAAAATTTCGATGAATGGATTTAAATCAATATGATATAGTTCTAGTTAATCTAGATCCGACTGTTGGAAGTGAAATAAAGAAAACCAGACCTTGTGTAATCATTTCGCCAAATGAGATGAATAAATACTTAAGAACAATTGTTGTTGCTCCAATGACAACAAATACGAAAAAATATCCGACAAGGATTCCGGTCAAATCAAATGGAAAAAAAGGAATGATCGCAATTGACCAAATTAGAACAATTGACAAACAAAGAATTGTAAAAATTTTCGAATCATTATCCAACTCCGAAATCAAGAAATGTAAAGAAGTGCTTAAAGAAACATTTGTGGACTAAGTACTAATGCCAACATCGCATATTCGCAATTGCGGCATTTAGGTAAAACAATATTTATAGAAGCCAGTAATTATAAACCTAAATCGGACAAATCCGTATCTTCACTACCACAACTGACGAATATCCGTGACCGTTGTGCTTAATGCAAAAAAAACCGAACTGAATTGATATTTAGAACTCTGAAATACGAAAAATACGCTGATAAAATTTGTCAAAAACTGACTGAGTGATTTCAGAAAGAATTATGATACTGATAATTATGAAAATTGGTTTTATAATCAATCGAGCGAAACATTAAGATTATATAATAACGACAAAGAAATCTATTTCAAGTACATTCCTGTTGGAACGTTTTCGCTGAATACAAATAGTTGGATGTGGGCTTGGGCAAACGAAGATTCTGTAGAACCAAGAAAATTTAGAACTTTAAAAATTAAGGAGTTCGGAGAAAAGAAAAATTATGAAAAACTGACCAACTCTCATTTTGACGGAGATAAATATACAGGTTGGGAATTAACATCAATTGCTTTTGATATAATTGGTGGAATTGGGACTTACCGAGTCATTTCTGACCATTTAGAAAAGTACTTTCTTCTGACTAAACAAATAACGAAAGAAGAAGTCGAAATAATTGAGAGTGAATTAATCGAATTGTAGGCTTCCCCTTTTTAGGACACCTTAAAATTCGATAAATAGTTGTTATTTAGTTCAGGTTTGATGAAGAATTTAAATTCTTCATCAAACCTGGGCATATATTCTTTGGGTGATTTATTCCCTAAGGATTTATGTGGATGATTGAAATTATAATCCTCCCTCCAGTTATCACTGATCTTCTGAAGCTGATAGATATCATTAAAGTAATAGGCATCTAAGATATCTTCTCTGAAGAAGCGATTAAAACGTTCTACATATCCATTTTGCATTGGTTTACCGGGTTGTGTGTATTTGATTTCAATAATGTTGCTCTCACACCATTCTGTAAATGTTTTCGAGATAAACTCTGGGCCGTTATCGCACCTTATATATCTTGGCGTTCCCAGCTCTTCTTTAAGGTTGTTCAATGTCTCCACTACGGCCCTGGCGGGATAAGAAAGTCCTGCATCAATAGCAAGGGCCTCTCGGTTACAATCGTCGATTACATTAAATACCCGTACTTTTCTACCATCTGTAAGTGCATCACTCATAAAATCCATACTCCAACATTCATTGAGCACGGCAGGCGTTTCCAAAGGCTGCTTTACGCGTTTTATTAAACGCTTTTTATGTTTGCGTCTAAGACCGAGCTTCATCTCTCGATAAACTCGTAATACACGCTTTCTGTTCCATATCAGACCTTCACGACGGATCTTGTGATAGTATTCATCAAAACCTCGGGTGGGATAGGCATCTGCCAGCTCAGTTAACTTATCAATGACTTCGCTATCGTCCTTTTTACTACGGTAGTACCACATTGACCTGGCAAGCCCTACAACATTACAGGCCCGTACAACCGGTACTATAAATTCCTTGATGAGATACTTGACCCGAACTCTTTTGTCGGAAGGCCTTAGAACTTTTTTGACAGTACGTCCTTGAGCATTTTGTTGTCCAGGCTCACATCGGCATACATCTGCTTGAGCCTCGCATTTTCCTGCTCGAGCTCTTTTAGGCGCTTGAGCTGCTCTTGCTCCATACCCCCATACTTCTTGCGCCAATAATAAAAGGTACTCTTGTCAATACCCAACTCTCTGGATAGATCCCCAACCGACCTTCCCTGTTCATTCTCCTTAAGAGCTTTGATTATTTGGCCCTCGCTAAACTTGCTGTTTTTCATCGTGACAGTGTGAATTTAAAATTAGTAAATTCGAATTAACAACTGTCCTGTTTTCGGGGAAGCCTACATTTTTAGGGAAGCCTACAAATTACCAAAAATGTACTTTCCTGAAATAGGTTGACTAAAAATTAAACCTTTTAGCACTATACCTAATGAAAGAACAAAATGAACATTGTCGAAAAACTTCCTACAAAAAAGTAGGTTACGATCTCAAGCTGGTTATCATCGATCAGATCCAAAATGCACAGATTTCTATCAATCATGCATCCGATAAATATCAGGTTTCCCGAGCTTCTATTTACTACTGGTTGAAAAAATACAGTACTTTAGAACAAAAGAAACAAGGGATGAGCAAGAAAGATGAAATCAAGAAACCCAAAGAAAAAATCGAGGAACTGGAGTTTGTAAAAGACTTCCAACAGGACATTATTGCTGATATGGAACTTATTACCGGGGTCGATATGGCAAAAAAGTCATTGCCCAAAACATTAGCAGACGAGATCGAAAAAAAGAAACAAAACCGTTTAAAAGAAAATGGTTGATCCAATGTTTTGGGGTTTCCAAACAAGCGTTCTATAAGCGGTTAAAATCTCATCAGACCAGGCAAACACAGCAACAGCTGATCATTCGACTCATCAAAGGGTATCGAAGTCAGTACGGACTGCGTACCGGTGGAATCAAACTATATCAGGAATTAAAGGCTGATATGGTCAGACTCGGTATTAAAATAGGAAGGGATAAATTCTATCGTGTAATGCGAATGAACAACCTGCTCGTTCCTAAATTAAAGCGGTTCCATATCACAACCGATTCAAAACATCGATTCTTTAAATACAAAAACCTCGTAAAAGACAAAGTGCCCACCAGGCCGGAACAACTTTGGGTAAGCGATATTACCTATATCAAAACGCAGAACGGACACAGTTACCTGGCATTGGTCACAGATGCCTATTCTAAGCAAATCATGGGTTATAAACTGGCAAGCCACATGAAGACATCACTTTGTATCGATGCGCTTAGAATGGCCATTAAAAACAGGAAATACAAAAATCAGAAACTCATCCATCATTCAGATCGTGGAATTCAGTACTGCAATCCCCAATACACCAGCTTTACTGAGGAACACGGAATACTCATGAGCATGACAGAGAAGTACGACCCATACGAGAACGCCGTGGCTGAGAGAGTCAACAGAACCCTTAAATATGAATATGATTTAAAACGAACTATAAAAAATACTACCTTAGCCAGGAAGATGGTCAAAAAGGCTGTTGAGATTTACAACAACAAAAGACCACATTTTAGTCTCAAATTGAACACCCCTAACTTTGTTCATTTAAATAGAAATGTAGACTATCATTCCTACAAAAGGAACAAAGAAAGTTTAGAACTATTGACCATTTAAACTGTCAAAAATTAGATCAAAAAAGGTCAACCTATATCAGTATAATACAATTCACTAAACTGCCTGATATCAAACCATACCATTTGATAGAGTATAAAATAAAAAAAACCTGTAAATCAATAGATTAACAGGCTTTTAGTTTCCACTTGTATGTGGTTCGTCGGGGTGGCAGAACTAACTTACCACTAGACAATATTTTAATAACCAGACACTTATATTGTTTCAATAAAACGAGGTAACCGAATAGGTAACCTTTGCAACGATTTTTTATCGTGAAGCAAAGATATATGAATATCTTATACTAAAAAACAATAAATAGAATCAAATTTTATTTGGCTCCCCCTTTTTGTAGCACTTCTTAAGTATTTAAAACAGCCTCAATGCATTATGAAAAAATTAAAAGCCTGGGCAAAAAAACTAAAGCAGCAACTAGTTATGTTGCATTTGGCCTACAAAGACAAAAGGACCCCTTGGTACGCTAAAGTGCTGATTTTTGTCATAATTGCTTATGCGCTAAGCCCCATCGACCTGATTCCTGATTTCATTCCGATAATTGGCTATCTCGATGATCTAATTCTATTACCAATTGGTATTTATTTTGCAGTAAGGCTTATCCCTGAAAAAGTAAAAGCGGAATGCAGCACAAAAGCAAAAGACTATAAATGGAACAAAAAGAACAACTGGTTAATTGGGGGTATAATTATTTTCTTTTGGGTGTTGATTGTTTTATGGATTTTTCGCAATTACTTCAAATTTTGAAATAGTTAAATATGTTTAAGGCCTATACTCATTTTACCTTTGCACACCCTATGCACTACTATTTTGTTATCTTTGCACCGTGAAATTATTAACATTCATATTTGGCCTATACATTTTAACGCTCAATGCGTTGCCTTGTACTGATGTTAATGCAGATGTCGTTTCCGATAATCCCCAAACTGAGGTCGTATCTGCTTCAAATTTGGATCATAACCATAGCGCCTCAGACGGTTGCACCCCTTTCTGTACTTGCCATTGTTGCCACGTACATACGGTAGATTTCGCTTTAGCCAACTTCAAGCCCATTACTACGAAAATATCTTCCAAAATATTCCTTCATTTTGACAGTATAGGTGAAGAACCTATCAATTCCCTTTTAGACCCTCCAAGAGTTTAATTCAGTTTTCATAGGATAGCTATATCCTTTTTCGACAGGTCAAAATTCCTTTTGACCGTTACTTCACATTTTCAAACTGAATTAAATTTTCAACTTATATGATTAACAAAATCATCGCTTTTTCCATTCGGAACAAGCTTATTGTAGGGCTTATGGTACTCGCACTCGTGGGAGTGGGCGTCTATTCAATGTCCACCATCAACCTGGGCGCGCAGCCCGATATTACCAATAATCAGGTACAGGTCATTACACAATCGCCCAACCTGGCCACCGAGGATATTGAGCAATTTGTAACCTATCCCGTGGAACTGGCTATGGCCAACCTCCCGGGGGTTACGGAGATCCGCTCCGTTTCCCGGTTCGGGCTTTCCGTAGTTACCATTGTCTTTAAGGACAATATGGGCACGTATTTGCCGCGGCAACTGGTTGCCGAAAAACTCAACGAGGTCAAATCCGAGATTCCCGAACAGTTCGGCAGTCCTGGAATGGGGCCGATCACTACCGGTCTGGGCGAAATCTATCAATATTCCCTGGTGCCAGAAGAAGACTATGAGGATCAATATTCCCCTACCGAATTAAGGACTATCCAGGATTGGATCGTGAAGCGCCAACTGGCGCTTACGGAAGGCGTTGTCGAAGTAAATGCCTTTGGTGGAAAGATCAAGCAATATGAAATTGCCATCAATCCTGCAAAACTCAATGCAATGGATGTAACGATGACGGAAGTTTTCGATGCACTTCAACAGAACAATGTAAACACGGGCGGAGCCTATATCGAAAAAAACAAAATGGCCAATTTTATCCGCGGGGAAGGCCTGGCCCGTTCGCTGGCTGATATCCGGCAAATTGTTATCAAAAACGAAAACGGCCTGCCGATCTTGGTCAAGGACGTAGCCGAAAAGGTACATTTTGGCAATCAGGTACGCTACGGAGCATTTACACAGGATGGTCAAGAGGCCGTGGGCGGAATGGTACTAATGCTTCGGGGCGATAATCCCAATTCGGTGGTAAATACGGTTAAAAACCGAATTAAGGAGGTACAGAAATCGTTGCCGGAAGGATTGAAAATCGAGCCCTTTTTGGATCGTAGCGAACTGATCGGGCGGACTACCGCAACCATTGAAAAAAATCTTATTGAAGGGGCACTTATCGTAATTTTTGTTCTGGTACTGCTTTTGGGAAGTTTCCGCGGTGGATTGGTTACCGCCTCATTGATACCGCTTTCGCTCCTGTTCGCCTTTATCTTGATGAAGGCCTTCGGGGTCTGGGCCAACTTGATGTCCCTTGGAGCTATCGACTTTGGGATCATCGTGGATGGTGCCGTGATCATTGTGGAAGGAACGGTACACGAAATCGAGAAACGCATTAAGGCGGGCAAACATAAATTTAACCAGGCCGAAATGGACGAGGTGGTTTATGATGCGAGTAGTACGGTGATGAACTCCGCTTTTTTCGGTCAGATCATTATCTTGATCGTATTTACGCCTATTTTGTTCCTAACCGGAATTGAAGGTAAAATGTTCCGTCCAATGGCATTTACCTTTGGCTTTGCCGTTCTCGGGGCCATTATTCTGTGCCTTACCTATGTACCGATGATTGCCTCACTTACAATGAAACCGGCCACCAAAAAGAAGAACTGGTTTCATAAAGCGGAAGATAAAATATCGAACTTCAGCAATGGGCTGATGAACCGCATCAACAAGGGATACCGGCCCGTGATTTTGAAGTCGCTGAACCATCGTATTGTCGTTCTGGTCATAGCGGTGCTGTTACTGGTAGGTGCAGGTTATTCCTTTAGCCGGATGGGCGGGGAATTTATCCCCAGCATCGATGAAGGGGATATAGCAATGCAGGCACTTTTCAGACCGGGAAGTGCGCTGAGCGAATCGATAGAAACTTCCAAAAGGATTGAAAATATCATTTTGGATAATTTTCCCGAGGTGGAAACAATGGTCGCCCGAATCGGGGTGGCCGATATACCTACCGACCCGATGCCGATGGATATTGCCGATTCATATATTATCCTTGATAAAAACAAGGACAATTGGGTCTCGGCTGAAACTAAGGAAGGGCTAATTGCAAAAATAAAAGAAAAACTATCGGTGGTGCCAGGGGTCAACTTTGTGTTTAGCCAACCCGTTGAACTGCGGTTCAACGAACTGTTGACGGGCGTTCGGGAAGATGTGGCCATCAAATTATATGGCGAAGATTTGGATATTCTTACCGAAAAAGCCTCAAAAATGGCCAATATTATCAAGACAGTGCCCGGTGCCGGCGATGTGAATCTGGAGGCCACCTCCGGGCTGCCCCAGATGACGGTTCGTTTTAACAGGCGGAAAGTGGCGCAGTATGGATTGAATATCCAGAAGCTGAACCAGTATGTGAGTACCGCTTTCGCGGGAAGTTCTGCAGGGGTCATTTTCGAGGGTGAAAAACGCTTCGATATGGTGGTGCGCCTGGATCAGGAGCACCGCCAAAGCATTGATGACCTGAAAAACCTGCTGGTCGATTTACCGGACGGAAACCAGATTCCCATAAAAGAGGTGGCAGACATCAGTTATCAGCCGGGACCGATGCAGATTTCCCGGGACAATACTTCGCGTAGAATTTACGTAGGCGTTAATGTACGGGGCCGTGATGTGGAATCGATGGTTAATGAGATACAGGATAAACTGGATGCGCAATTAGATTTGCCTGCGGGGTACCGTATTACCTACGGTGGCGCTTTTGAAAACTTGCAACGGGCCAAAGAGCGGTTAACAATTGTAGTCCCGATTGCGTTGGCGCTTATTTTTCTGTTGCTCTATTTCGCCCTGGGCTCTTTTTCCCAATCCATTATGATCTATATGGCCGTGCCTTTGGCAGCGATCGGCGGTATTTTCGCCTTGGCTATTCGCGGAATGCCGTTCAGTATTTCGGCGGGCGTGGGCTTTATCGTGCTCTTCGGGGTCGCGGTCTTGAATGGACTGGTGCTCATTAGCAGGCTAAATTCATTAAAAGAAGAAGGGGTTATGGATATACAGGAACGTATTTTAATAGGAACACAGGAGCGGATCCGCCCTATTTTGCTAACAGCACTGGCCGCAATAATGGGCTTTTTCCCGATGGCACTTTCCCACGGCGCGGGAGCTTCCGTACAGCGCCCATTGGCCACGGTAGTTATCGGCGGCTTGATTACGGCGACCTTGCTTACGCTTATCGTAGTTCCCATTTTATACAGTTTTGTTGAAAAAACTGGAAAAAACAACAATGGGAAAACGGGTAAAGTTGCCATAAATCCTGCCCTGATCGCCGTTTTATTGGGTCTTGGATCAATGGCCATCCCATCAAGTGCAAGTGCCCAAACGCAGGATGGCCTGCAGCAAGATGGGCCCCGGCAGGATACCCTTCAGGTGGAACAGGGCTTTGCACCGATTTCTTTACAGAATGCGGTGGAAAGGGCCAAAACGAACTATCCCAGGTTAAATGCAGCCCAATTGGAAATTGAGAATCAGGAAGCCCTGAAGAAAACCGCCTGGGACCTTGGGAGGACCAATGTATTTACCGGCGGCGAAGAATTGCCGGACGATGCAACGGGCAATGTGGGCATCTACACCACCATCGGCGTCCAGCAGCAGCTGATGGACGTTTTTAGCATCGGTGCCAAAAATAAATTGCAGAAGCAGAAAGTAGCATTGAGCAAAACGGCGCTCGACCTTACTTCGCTGCAAGTGGAACGGGAAGTTAGTATGGCCTGGGGATATACCTATACGTCCAAACGGAAATACCTGTTGTATGTGGAGCTCGATTCCATCTTCAGAGATTTTGAAAGGGCGGCGCGGTTACGTTATGAGACCGAGGCTTCCTCAAAGCTGGAATATCTGGCGGCCACCAATCAGGCGCGACAGGTAACGCTCCAGAAGAGGCAGGTGTACCGGGATTATCTGGGCAACCTGCAAAAACTGAACCTCTGGCTGGTAAGCGATTCCCTTTATACGGTGACCGATGAACGCGTTGATGAGATCGACGATCCCATCCTGCAGCGCAAAGATTCGATAACGGACCACCCGATGCTACAATACTATGAGCGTCAGATCGATGTGGCTGATGCCGAGCATCATGTGCGCACCAAGGCGTTTTTTCCAAAGTTCAATGCTCAATATGGACGGCAGAAAATTGCGGGGCAAAAAGGGTTTTTCAATTTTCAGGCCGGGATAACCATTCCGCTCTTTTTCGGTCCGGAGCTGGGGCAGGCGCAATCGGCCAGGATACAGACCGAGATCGCCGAGCAGAATTACAATGAAAAACAACTTCAGGTCAATTCCCAATACCGGGACCTGCAGCAGCACTATTTAAAATGGCTGGAATCCTGGCAATATTATTTACAGGAAGCCCTTCCGCTGGCCAAAGAGCAACGGGACGGGGCGGTGTTCGCCTATAAAGAGGGTGGTATCGATTATACCACCTTTCTGCAAACGGTGCGTGATGCCATCGGTATCCAGAGCAGGTCTTGGGATGCGCTAAACAACTATCTGCAATCAAAATACGAATTGGAATTTTTCCTCAATTCCGCTAAACAATAAATATAAAAGCTATGAATTTCAATATAAAATCGATTTTTTACGCAGCCCTTGTCGTATTCAGTTTAAGTGCCTGTAAGCAGGAAAAAACCGCTGATGAACAAGGAGATCACAACGAAACGGCATCTGCCGAAAATGGCGGCGAGCATCAGGAAGAGAGCGCGGGCCTAGAGGGCAAAAAACTGCACCTGTCCCAACAAAAATTTGAAGCGATGGGATTAAAGGTAGATAGCCTGCCCACCAAAAGCCTGACCGGACTTGTGGAGTCGAACGGACAACTGGAAGTACCCCCGCAGAATGAAGCTGCCGTTACCGCCATTATTGGAGCCAATGTTACCAGCATAAAGGTCATTGAGGGGGATAAGGTAAGCAAAGGGAGTATTTTAGGGTATTTGAGCCATCCCGACCTGATCAAATTGCAGACCGATTATTCCAATGCCTATAACCGGATGAACTTTCTGGATAAGGAATATGACCGTCAAAAACGATTGTACGATGCCGAAGTGGCTTCCGGACGAAAATTTCAGGAAACCGAATCGGAGTACAATAGTATGAAGGGTATGGTCAAGGGGCTAGAATCCCAATTACGCCTGTTCGGGGTTAATTTAGACCGCATCAGGAACGGGAATGTATATAACCAAGTACCCGTGGTAAGCCCCATAAACGGCTACGTAGAAAAAGTGAACATCAAAGTGGGGCAATTTGTCCAACAGCAGACCGAAATGTTCGAGATCGTGAATATCGATCATATCCACGCCGACTTAATGGTATATGAAAAAGACGTGAGCAAGGTAAAAGAGGGACAGACCGTGCAGTTCAATATTGAATCTTTACCGGATTCCGACTTGAGCGCAGAAATCTATTCCGTGGGAAAAACCTTTGAAATGAATCCCAAAGCGGTGCACGTGCACGCCGAAATTGAGAACAAGCAAGGAAACCTGTTCCCGGGAATGTACCTAACTGCGAAAATAGCGACTTCGGAAAATAAAGTAACCGCGCTTCCAGAAGAGGCCATCATTACCGAAAACGGAGAGCCTTATATTTTCACGGCCAAAAAAGTAATGGAAGGCGGTGAGGAAGAATGGGCGTTGAGCCCCTTAAAAGTGGTAACCGGGGAGGAAGATAACGGCTGGACGGAGATCAAGTTGCTACAGCCGCTGGAAAACGGGCAAATGGTTGTCTGGAACAAGGCCTATTACCTGATCTCTGAAATGAAAAAAGGGGAAACGGAACACGGGCATTAGATTTCCTAGAAGCCCTCTAACTGTGTCTTCCTCTCGTAGTACCTCCTCGTCGGAGACGATAGGGAGAACAACATAAGGCTTCCCGACAGGGAAAATAAATTATGCCGGGCTTACCAAAGACTCTTTGTCAAATGGTTAGTAAAGTGTTGGTAGGTCCGGTTTTTTACAAAAAAGTTTAACAGATAAAATCAGAAAAAATGAAAGAGATAAAAGCATTTATAAAGCCCAAGAGGGTACAGAAAACAATTGAGGCATTAAGTGATGCCGAATTCATGAGTATGACCCTATCACAAGGAGAGGGAACGGGCAAGTTTAAAGCTAAAGGAGCATCGCCATCCCTGGATTTTCACGTTACGGATAGCCCGGTGGTCAAGCTAGAGCTGGTCTGTCAAAATGAAGAAGCGGAATCGGCAGTCGCAATCATCCTGGAAAATGGAAAGACCCCTACTCCTGGCGACGGTATTATTTATCTGTCTGAAGTTGAGGACGCTTTTCAGATCAAGACCGGACAATCGATAAAACAGCCCCAGAAATAAAACCCATATAGGATGAGCGATATCGAAAAACTTTTAAATGATCACAACGTGCGCCCTACGGCGATGCGCATCCTGATCTACAGGTTTATGGCCAAAAAAGAAAGGGCCGTTGCCCTGACCGAGATCGAAGATGCCTTCGGCAAAGCTGACCGGACAACATTATCCAGGACGATAAAAACATTTGAGACTACTGGAATTGCACACCAGATAGACGATGGAACGGGCATACCAAAATATGCGCTCTGTGAACCTGGCTGCAATTGTGAAATTGACCAGGATCTGCACATCCATTTTCACTGTACAAATTGTGATGAGACGGTTTGTTTGACCGATCATAAAATCCCTCATATCAATCTACCGGAAGGATATATGGCCGAAAATGTGAATTTGGTGGTTAAAGGAATATGCGAAAAATGTAGTGCTGTTTGATTATTTAAAGATGAAAGAAGCTGAAAAAATACTTGCCGCTAAAGGGATTAGACCTACCGAAACGAGGTCAACCATTTACAAACACCTCAAAAGAAAGTTTTATGCCATAACATTAAGGGAAATAGAAAAGTCTTTCATCAAAAAAAGTGATAACAATAAAACCGCGGACAGAACAACAATATATAGAACCATTAGACTATTTCAAGAAAAGGGGATAGTACATCAAATAGATGATGGAACGGCTATCGCTAAATATGCGTTTTCCGATGGAAAAAACCTGGATTTACACCTTCACTTCCACTGTACCCATTGCGGCAATACATTCTGTTTACCTAATAAAGTAAGTCAAGATAGCTTGCCGGTTAAATACGAAATAAACGATGTGAATTTGGTTTTAAAAGGGGTATGTATAAAATGTAGAAAAGCTAAAGCTTATAAACATAGAATTGTTGAATCAAATTATAAAAATAAAAAGGAAGATGCGCCTAGTAAGTTTAAATGAAAAGGTCATTCTACCATAAATCATTCCTTTAGAAACAAACACCGATGGAAAATTATTCTGGGGTAATCATATACGCTTTCATTGCAGCAATAGCTTTATTATTTGGCGGAATAATTTCGGTCATAAAAGAGCCAAGCACCAAGGTACGGAGTGCCATCCTGCATTTTGCCGCAGGGGTGATCTTCTCCGTGGTCTCCGTAGAATTGCTCCCGGATATCATGGCTAGGCACGATGTATTGGAAATTGCGACCGGTTTTGGGGCCGGGGTGTTTTTGATGCTGGGGATTCGCTATTTTCTGGAGCCTAAAAAAGAGAAAGGAAACGAGCCTGGCTTCCCTACCGCGTTCATCGTAGTGATCGCAGTTGATCTCATCATTGATGGCGTCCTAATGGGCATAGGCTTCGCGACCAGTAGGGAAACAGGTACTTTTTTGGCCATAGCGATTTCCATTGAACTGCTATCCCTGGGCATGGCAACCTCTATAACACTGGCAGGTTCCAACGTTAACCGCACACAGACAATCCTTACCAACCTTGGTTTGTCTGCCCTGGTATTGGGGAGCACATTATTAAGTGCTTTCTCATTGGTGGGGATTTCGGCAGGCTATCTCGAAGTTATATTGGCTTTTGGTCTTGCGGCACTTTTGTTTTTGGTTACCGAGGAACTTTTGGTAGAAGCCCACGAGAACAGGCAGAACCCAATGTTGACAGCGGCATTCTTCGGAGGCTTCCTACTCTTTATGCTACTGCCGGGAGGTTGATGACTAATTTCGCAAAAAATCTTAAATAGACTTTAGACCAAAATATAATGACCCTTCTTAAAAATGAAAAAACTACAACTAAAAACACGGGTTCTCCTCGAGAAGATGCGCGATAAAAAAACAATTTAAAAACACCTATTGGCAACAAATTTTGCACTGAAAGTTAAATTAATGTATAGCTGGTAAAATGATTGTCCGCAGACGCGGCGTCTGTCGTACCCAAAAGAGTGGAATAATAAGTAAACCATAACTGTAATTTTTTAATATGCTCTTAAACAAACGTATATCGATCTTTGACTTCTTGAAGATCTTAAAATTCGACCTGTTATTTATAGGTGGTTATTCAATTTTGGTTGGCTATATGGATCAATATGGTTTTTTGGCAAAAATCTCTATCCCTATAGCAATAACTGGGGTTTTTGGCACCGCAGTAGCTTTGCTTTTGGGTTTTCGAACCAATCAAGCTTATGAGCGCTGGTGGGAAGCCCGTATTATCTGGGGCGCTATTGTAAACGATTCCCGAACACTGGTCAGGCAGTGTGTATCCTTTTTTGAACGGGAGGATGAAGAAGTCTATCAACGGATGGTCAAAGAAATGACCGATCGTCAGGTAGTCTGGTGCTATGCCTTGGGGGAATCATTGAGAAAAATGCCCTTTTCCCCCAAAGTTAAAGAATACAAGGAATCCCGTAAGTTGGAATCTTTTAATATTCCAAATACTTTATTGTCACAACATTCTGAAACTTTGCTGGGGGCAAAAGAAAACGGTATGGTCAATGATTTTCAGCAGGTACAGATAGACAGTACCATAGCTAGGTTATGTGATTCCATGGGCAAGTGCGAGCGTATAAAAAACACGGTCTTCCCCAAAGCGCATAGCTTATTGATACATCTTATAATCTATGTGTTCGCCACAATGCTGCCATTTGGTCTGGATGATAAGAACGTGGCAGTTGAGATCGCTATAACATTTGTTATACCAATAATTTTAGTTGCCATTGAAAAAACATCCATCCTTATGCAGGACCCTTTTGAAAACCAACCCATGGATACCCCTGTGACCGATTTGGCCACAACCATTGAGATCAATTTAAAACAAATGATAGGAAATGAAGATATTCCGATCAAAGAAAAACCGAGCAAGTATTATATTCTTTAAGAAACCCACCTTAAAACTTTTTAAAATGAAAAAACTACAACTAAAAATACCCGTAATCCTGCCCCAAGTGCCTAACGAGAAAGATGCCTGTGTAAAAAGGTTGATAAAGGAACTGGAGGCCGAAGAGGGTCTTGAAAAAGTCCATATTGCCGATGAACAGGCGGATTCAGTCCCACAGCTCTGTTTTCACTATGACCCGGACATTATCTCCATTGACCGCATTCAATCGCTGGCAGAACGTACCGGGGCGGAAATTACCGAGAAATATGGGCATCTGCTCATAGAGGTCAATGGTATCAGGCATACCCGACAGGCACGAACCATTGAAAAGAGCCTCTTGGCAATTGAAGGGGTTCTGGAAGCTTCGGCCACGGCCGGGGGTTTGATACGGCTGGAATATGACAAACGCGAGACCAATCTTGAAGAGATAAGTGCAAGGCTTGAAAAGGAAAACCTAAAAGTTGATAAAAGTTCCTCTGCCGATGAAGATGGTTTTGTATCTGCGGAAAAAGACCCTGAAAAGTTAAATGAAGAAGGTAAAAAAGGCAAAGAAGCCGACCATAAGGATAAGGGTGGGCACGATCACGAAGAGGGTGAAGACCACGCGCATGCCCACGGTGGCATTTTTGGGAAAAACACCGAACTGATTTTTGCCATCATTTGCGGTGCTCTTCTGGGTATTGGTTTTGGGCTTTCCTACGTAGCATCAATACCGGATTGGGTCAGCTTATCCCTGTATGTGGGCGCCTACTTTTTTGGGGGTTACTTTACGGCAAAAGAGGCCATACAGACCGTAGCCAAAGGTGGTTTTGAAATCGATTTTTTGATGCTGGTGGCCGCCATCGGTGCCGCTGTTCTGGGCGAATGGGCAGAAGGTGCCTTGTTATTATTTCTTTTCAGCCTGGGACATGCTTTGGAGCATTATGCAATGAACAAAGCACGAAAATCCATAGCGGCCCTTGCCGATCTCGCACCAAAAACAGCTTTGCTCAAAAAAGATGGCAAAACCGAAGAGGTGGGTATCGAAAAATTGGGTATAGGCGATATTATCGTGGTCAAGCCGAACAGTAAAATATCTGCCGATGGCGTTGTGGTCGATGGTAAAAGCAGTGTAAACCAGGCCCCGATTACAGGGGAAAGTGTACCGGTGGACAAAGTTCCCGTGGAGGATTCTGCCAAGGACTATTCGGAGGATGATGATATCAAGGACGAAAACCGCGTTTTTGCAGGTACGATCAACGGCAACAATACCCTTGAGATAAAGGTGATCAAAGAGGCGAAGGATTCGACCCTGTCCCGACTGGTAAAACTGGTCAACGAGGCACAAACACAAAAGTCGCCGACCCAGTTGCTTACCGATAAATTTGAAAGATATTTCGTGCCTTCGGTACTTGTATTGGTAGGTCTTCTACTGTTGGCTTTTTTGGTCATTGACGAACCGTTTAGTGCCAGCTTTTATAGGGCGATGGCCGTACTGGTCGCCGCCAGTCCCTGTGCCCTTGCGATTTCAACACCAAGTGCGGTTTTGAGTGGTGTGGCAAGGGCTGCCCGCGGCGGGGTACTTATCAAAGGGGGGCGACCACTGGAAGACTTGGGGGAATTGACCGCCCTGGCCTTTGACAAAACAGGCACCCTTACCGAAGGTAAACCAAAACTAACACAAGTGGTCCCACTTGGGGATATGCAAGAAAACGAACTTTTAAAAATAGCAGTCGCCGTGGAAGGCCTTAGTGACCATCCCCTGGCAAAAGCAGTGGTTCGTGATGGCAAGGAGCGACTGGAAGGTAAGGAAATTCCAGATGCCTCTAACCTGGAAGCAGTGCTGGGCAAAGGTATCAAAGCGTCATTGAGCGAGGATAAAATCTATATCGGTAACCTCGACCTATTCGAAGGGCTTGATGAGCGTACTCCTTCCGAAAAAATAGCTACGAAAGTGCGTGGTCTTGAAGGTGGTGGAAATACAACGATGCTTATTCGGAAAAATGAAGAATATATAGGCATCATTGCATTAATGGACACCCCCCGGGGGGCAGCAAAACAGACGCTTTCTGAATTGAAAGAAATAGGAATTAAACGAATGATCATGCTTACCGGTGATAACCAGAAGGTAGCAGACGCTGTAGCAGAAGAAATCGGGTTGACCGATGCCTGGGGAAGCCTGTTGCCGGAGGAAAAGGTTGATGCCATCAAAAAATTGAAAGAACAGGAATCCAAAGTCGCAATGGTGGGCGACGGTGTAAACGATGCGCCCGCAATGGCAAACAGTACCGTGGGTATTGCAATGGGTGCGGCGGGAAGTGATGTGGCCTTGGAAACTGCGGACATTGCCCTAATGGCCGATAAATTGGAAACCCTGCCCTTTGCCATAGGCTTGAGCAGGAAGGCAAAGGCCATAATCAAGCAGAACCTTTGGGTAAGCCTGGGTATCGTTGCCCTGTTGATTCCCGCCACAATATTCGGTTTTGCAAATATTGGTGTTGCCGTGGTGATACACGAAGGTTCAACATTGCTTGTTGTTTTTAACGCTTTGAGGCTATTGGCTTATAATAAATAAAATTAAAATGAGGCAATCAGTTCGGAATCAATCCACTATTGGGTATATCAGGGAAACTGCAACAAAGTTTCTTGATAGGGAAACAGCTGGTGGTATTTTCTTAATAATTGCTACCATAGTCGCTCTTCTTTTGGCTAATTCGCAATGGGCAGATGCTTATAATCGTTTTCTTGATGATGAATTGCTTTTTGAACTTTCCGAACATCTTAGCTTCGGGTTAACTGTTGAAGAGTGGATCAATGAGGGCTTAATGGCAATTTTCTTCCTGATTGCCGGTCTTGAATTGAAAAGGGAACTTAGGGTGGGTGAATTATCTTCATTAAAAAAGGCCTCTGCCCCTTTGTTGGCAGCTTTGGGCGGTATGGCGGTTCCGGCCCTCATTTTTGTTAGCCTGAACTTAGGTACCGAAAATGTTAAAGGATGGGGAATTCCTATGGCCACTGATATAGCGTATTCTTTAGGAATTATCGGGCTATTGGGGAAAAATGTTCCCACCCAGTTAAAAACCTTTTTGATAGCCTTGGCTATTGCCGATGATATAGGGGCCATACTGGTCATCGCTCTGTTTTATAGTAGTGAACTGAGTTGGATATACCTAAGTTCGGGTGTTGGGGTTTTTGGAATATTATTAGTAATGAATTGGATTGGGATCAAGGGTTTGATATGGTATGTTATTGTGGGTATGGTCCTATGGTATTGTTTCCTTAATTCGGGTATCCATCCAACTATCGCAGGAGTGCTTTTTGCCTTTTCCATTCCCATACGGCCAAAACTGGACAGTAAATCCTTTAAAGAAAGAACCGCTGCGAATGTTACTGAACTTGAGGAATCAGATCTTGAAATATTAAACCCACTTCAGGATAAAAAACAACTAAAAATTTTAAAAGCCATTAAAACCGATTCAAAGGATTCAAAACCCCCCTTGAGCAAATTGGAAAATTCCCTTATTAATTTTAATTCATTCGTTATTATTCCAGTTTTCGCGATCGTAAACGCTGGGGTCAAACTTGACGTAAATTTAATCGAGGTTCTCTCCGGTTCTTTAGGCTTGGGAATTCTTCTGGGTTTGGGCATCGGCAAAGTAGCTGGTATAAGCATTTTTACATTGCTCGGTCAAAAACTAGGTGTTTTGAAGTTACACCACAGTATTAACTGGAATCATATTGTTGGTGTTGGAATGATAGCTGGAATCGGTTTTACCATGTCCCTTTTTATCGCCTACCTTGCTTTTAGCACACCAGAAATACTTAAGGTTTCTAAAATCAGCATATTGATCGCCTCGTTGATTAATGCCACTGCCGGTATAATCGTTTTGCTGCTGGCTTCCAAGAAGAGAGAAACAAGGGAAGAAATTGAGGAAATCTAGTCACGGTCTTATGTTAAAGTACATTTAATGCGTAATCTAAACGGGAATGAACAAGAGCACTTTTAAAATCAGTAAAATGGACTGCCCTTCCGAAGAACAGATGATTCGGATGAAGTTGGAGGCTTACGCTCAAGTAAAACACTTGGATTTTGATATTCCCAACAGAAAATTGGAAGTATATCACGTGGACGGTATCAAGGCGATACAAACGTCTATAGCCAGCTTAAAACTTGGAGGTTCCTTAGAGGGAACCACAGAAGATGAACCTCCTGTAATGGAAGACCAATCCAAACAAAAAAAGATTCTATGGTGGGTCTTGGGCATCAACTTCGGTTTTTTCGTTATCGAAATGACCACGGGCTGGATATCCGGCTCAATGGGACTTATTGCAGATTCTTTGGATATGTTGGCAGATTCCATCGTGTATGCACTCAGTCTGTTTGCAGTTGGCGGTGCTATTTCCAGAAAAAAGAAAGTGGCCAGATTTAGCGGATACTTTCAAATGGCCCTGGCGACACTTGGGTTTGCAGAGGTCTTACGAAGATTTTTTAGTAACACCGAAACACCCTTGTTCCAATGGATGATAATCGTTTCCATTTTTGCCCTACTAGGGAATCTCATTTCACTTTGGTTGATCAACAAAGCTAAAAGTAAGGAAGCGCATATGCAGGCAAGTGCCATTTTTACATCCAATGATATCATTGTAAATGGGGGTATTATTCTGGCAGGGGTACTGGTCTATTTTCTGAATAGTAAATGGCCCGATTTGGTAATTGGCGGCATCGTGTTCACTTTCGTAATGCGTGGTGCCATAAGAATATTGAAACTGTCGAAGTAGCTTTAGGAAGACCTTGAAATAGAAACGCGGTAAATAAATAATAAACAATGAGTATTTGGCTTTGGGTAGTAGTGTTGGGATTAGCAGCTTGGGCGGCACATTGGGGTGCGGACCAATTGTTGACACCTTTAAAGATGCTGCGCAAACAATGGGGACTGACCGCTTCCGCAGGGGCGGCATTCCTTGCCATCGTGACCGCCAGCCCCGAAGTGGCCATAAACATTACCAGTGCGGCACGAGGTGTTTCCGATATTGGTCTGGGCAACCTATTGGGCTCAAATATCATTTCCATTCCGTTAATGGTAACCATAGCCTATTTTGCTTCGCGAAAGCGTTTCAAGAACAAGGAGGAGCATCAAAAACACCTAGATAATAAGGTACTATCCTTGAACAAACGTTCTGTTTCGGTATTATCTATCCCCTATCTGGCAATTATCGGTTTGGTGGCTATATTAACGCTTCCCAAAGCCTGGCGTGGACTTCAGCCCATTGACGGGTGGATTATGCTCGCGGCCTATGCCGCCTTTCTGGTTCACGCCATCAGAAAAGGCAGGGAAAAGGGAAAAAAAGTGGAATGGGACAAAAAGCAAATTTGGTTATCGGTTGCCGGAGCTATGGCGATAGCGGTAGGAGCTTTTTTCATTGTAAAGGCCACTGAAAATATTGTTTCGGCCCTGAGCATTTCTGAAATCGTTGGCGGATTGTTCATCACGGGTATAATGACCACCGCGCCTGAAATATTCAAGACCTGGAGCGTGGTAAAGGGTGGCGAGGTAACAGCGGGCACCACCAGCGTGATTGCGGATAATGCCGTTACGATGACGGTGGCATTTTTCCCGTTGGCACTAGTAACCACCCCTATCGAGGATTTCCAGTTGTTCTGGGTCAATCTGGCATTCGTGGGCTTGATGCCGCTTTTGTATTCCCTATTTATTCATCAAAGCAAAGAACTTCACGGTTTTAACAGATGGCAGATATTCGTGTTCGATGCGGCGTATATAATTTATCTATTGACTATGGTGTTTTTTGTTCTAAAACTATTTTAAAATGAAGGAGGATTTATTTAAGGATTATCAGGAGAGGCTCAATGTGCTGGATGAAAATATTAGAGCATTAGCATTAAAATATGCGACGGATTTCTATTTGAATAAAAATTGTTCAAAAGAAGAGGCTATTGAGCGTGGCATCGTAAAGGTAGAGATGGAAAAAAGAAAAATCCAACCTTAAAAAAAATAAGCATTATGGACCCGATGTTCGAAGATTTTAAAACCGATCTGGATGCCCTTAACCCAACGGTTAAGAAAAAAGCCCTGGAAATTGCAAAAAAACTGGTAGAGGAAAAAGATTATCCAAAAGAAAAGGCATTAGCTGAGGCCATAACAAGAGCCGAGGAATGGTTCTACGATATAGAAGGATAATAATTTTAAACAAAAAACTATTACAACTATTGGAGCTTACAAAGAATAACAGCATGGCCGCTAAAGCATCGGAAGCGTTGACCGAAATGGAAATCGAACAAATCCATCCGCCTATTCACGCTATGCCTAACAAGGGAATAAAAGTTCGTTCGAATTTACGAACGAAAGATTTTACGGACGGGGATATTTCCGCGCTTATGGAAGAGCCTGAAAATAGACACAGTTCAAGGAGTTTTTACCGGTTCTGAAGTCCTTTTTTTAAACCTTTTTCTATCAGGAAAAAAATCCACAGGAATTATGGATTTACCAAAATTTATTACTGCATTCCACCCAACTGAATCACAAACAAAAAAAACCATTTGAGATGAAATATGTACTTAAACCCCTTCTATTTATAGCCACTTTGGCTATCCTAAGCTGTGGGAACAGCGGCGATAACAAGGAAAATAAACAAATAAAGCTCCGTAACCGCGAAGAACCGGCCAGCAATAAAGAAGCGGGCGCCCCAGCGTCAAGTACGGCGGATCCAAAAAGCAAAGGGATCGGCCCGGTAAAGGATGTTAAACTTAACGCAAGTATAGATCAGTCAATGGCAAAGACCGGTAAAGAACTCTTTACAAATGACTGTACCGCCTGCCACAGGACCGACGCCAAATTCATAGGGCCTGCCCTCAAGGGCGTTTTGGACCGCCGCTCGCCGGAATGGGTCATGAATATGATATTGAACCCCCAGGTAATGATCAAAGAGGACCCCACCGCAAAAGAATTGCTGAACAAATTTAATGGCGCCCAGATGATCGACCAAAACCTTACCGAAGAGGAGGCCAGGGCGATCTTGGAGTATTTTAGAACACTTTAGACCCAAAAAGGGATTGCCAAAGCCGAGACGGAGAGAAGAGCGCTACAAGTGAAAAAGATAAAACATAAAGAATATGGACCCGATGTTCGAAGATTTTAAAACTGACCTGGATTCCCTTAGTCCTCCTGTTAGGAAAAAGGCACTGGAAATTGCCAAGCAACTGGTGTTAAAGGAAAACTATACGGAAAAAGAAGCTATCGCCGGGCCATTGTAAAAGCTGAGGAATGGTTTTACGATTTAGAAGGATAATAATCACTTAAAAACTAAACAAAATGTTACATATAATCGAGTTGGAAGAAAAAAATATTGTTGCAACAAAAGCGACCGGCAAATTGGGAAAAGAGGATATAGAAAAAATCCATCCGCTTATCCACGCTATACTGGACAAGGGAGTGAAGGTTCGGTGGTATTTTGAAATGGAAGATTTTACGGGCTGGGATTTTCCCGGGCTATGGGAGGACCTGAAAATGGACACGGCCCACGCAAAAGATTATGAAAAGATAGCGATGGTGGGCGATAAAAAATGGCAGGATTGGATCACTCAATTTATGAAACCGTTCACGAAGGCGGAGATCAGCTATTTTGGTCTGGAAGATAGGGAAGCGGCAAAACAATGGATAAAAGAATAAAGTAGATAATTATGGCACACGATCATTCACACGGTTCACAGAACTACGGTAAGGCCTTTGGGATAGGCATAGCACTAAATAGCATCTACGTTGCAGTAGAGCTGTATTATGGGTTTATGGTAAACTCGTCCGCGCTCCTGGCGGATGCGGGCCACAATGCAAGCGATGTCTTTAGTCTGATCCTGGCCTGGGCGGCAATTAAAATAGCGACTAAAAGACCGTCAAAACGTTACACGTATGGTTTACGGAAAACGACCATTATGGCCTCGATGATCAATGGGCTTATCATCATTGCGGCTGCGGGGCTGATTGCCTGGGATGCCATCCAAAAATTCCAAAACCCGGCGGAAATCTCCGGTAATATCGTGATGGTCGTGGCTGCCATTGGTCTGGTGGTAAACACCGGTACGGCTTTCCTATTTTGGAAAGGTTCAAAAGGCGATTTGAACATACGCGGGGCTTTTCTGCATATGGCTGCCGATGCCGGGGTAACTTTAGGAGTGCTTCTTGGTGGACTTGCCATTAAATACACAGGATTGACGTGGATAGACCCTGCGCTTAGTTTGGTCATTGTCCTGGTCATTTTATATAGTGCCTGGGGACTTTTGAGGGATTCCGTAAAAATAGCCATTGATGCCGTTCCAAAAACATCGACATCAATGAAGTGGAAAAATATTTCATGAATATTGAAGGGGTCGAAGAAGTCCACGATCTCCATATCTGGGCGATGAGCACCACCGAAACGGCACTTTCCACCCACTTGGTCGTCCCCGATGGGCACGAAGATCAATTTTTATATGATATCCGGGAACAATTGCACGATAAATTTGAAATAACCCATACCACCCTGCAAATAGAAAAAGAGTTTGGGGACAAAGAGTATAAACCCTATCAAGGTTTAAAAGAATAAATTATGCCAAATCCAATATTGTTTCGGGCCTTGTCAAATACTACAGGTAGTTCTGGTCAAAATTTAAAAGGAGGTAATCTCTATTATCTTGAACATCCCCCATAATTGGTAATCTTTGCACATCTCAAATTCTTAATATATTCATTAAAGAACAAAACCCCATATTATGAAATCAACCTCCAAGATAAAACGTTACTTTTTAATTGCATCAATAGGTGCTGCATTTATTTTATTAAATTCCTTTTCCAATAGTACCATCCCCGTTCCACCCGATGAAATTTCAAAAACAGATACTATTGATTACACCCCGTTTTTTTTCTTAAATATAAATAATGGCGACGATGTCGAAGAACTTCCGTTTCTAGCCGCCTTTAATGCCGGTGGCCCTACCTTAAACCTTGACGGAACAATTTTTGGGGAAGACGCTTATTTTAACAGAACTTCTAAAACCGGCACTACCACTCTAACTGAAATCAAGAACACAGACTTAGACGCACTTTATAAAACCGAGCGTAGCTCAGACAGTGACAAAGGCAATTTCAGTTATGATTTTCCGGTCACCAGCGGCACGTACCAAATAAAGCTTCATTTTGCAGAAATTTGGTTCGGTGCTCCTCAAGGTGGCCCGGGGGGATCTGGAAAACGTGTTTTTGACGTCTCTTTGGAAGGCGAAAACAAAATCAATGATCTTGATATTACTGAGGAAGTGGGCACCGGTACCGCACTGGTAAAAACCTATGAGGTACGTGTAAATGATGGCGAGCTCAATATAGACTTCGCTGCAAGTGTAGACCGCCCTCAGCTGTGTGCCATAGAATTGTATGGTAACGGTGAACTGGGCGAAGAAGGCCAGGATCCCTGCCAATGGACAGAGTTAGCACCCAGTAGCCTAAAGAAGTTGGAATCCCAAACTGCAAAAGTAGATGGTAAACTGTATACGTTTGCAGGTTTTCTCGATGGTTTTCTCATTACAGGGGCTACCGAGATCTATGATGTTAAAAATGACTTATGGTCCAATGGCACTCCCATGCCAGCACCGGTTACCCATATGGGCAAAGCGGTAGTGAATGATGACGTATGGATGATAGGCGGCTTTACCGGAGACAATCCCGGCATTGCGACCGACAAGGTGCAGATTTACAGTACAACAACGGATACTTGGAGGGCTGGCCCGGCACTCCCCGCCCCCCGAGGTGCTGGGGCCGCTGCTTATAATAATGGTAAAATACATTTTTTTGGCGGTCTCATGCCGGACCGTGTTACCGATGTAAGCGAACATTATATCCTTGATCCCGAAAATGTGGCTGCCGGTTGGGTCTCCGCCGCACCGTTGCCCCATGGTAGAAACCAACTTAGCGCTGCCAGCGTAAAAGGCCTGGTATATGCCATAGGAGGTCAGTTCGGTCACGATGACGGGGTAGAATACCTGCGCTATCTGGATGTTTACGATCCTGCAACCGATAGTTGGTCTCACAGGGCTGATCTGCCCTCAGATCGTTCCCACTTTGAACCAGGAACCATTGTTCACAACAATAAAATTATAATAATAGGAGGTCGTCGTGGTTTCTTCTTTTTTGATGACGTTACCGAATATGACCCCGCTACTGATAGCTGGACCGAACGCTGCAAACTGCCCGAACCCTTGCTGGCCCCATCAGCTGAAATTTTTGATGACCAACTGATAATCGCAAATGGCGGCTTTAAAGAAACAGATCTTAGGGACAATACGCGCTCATTACCGATAGAACCAGATATTACTCTAAACAATGAAGGTAGAAGCCTTTCCAAAGGAAATCTGGAAGGTGCGATAAAAGTTTTTCCCAACCCTTCCCATGACAATATCAATATCAATGGAATCGACGTACTGGGTAGTACGATCACGGTAAACATAAAAGGTATAAATGGGGCAAAACTTATAACCAAAACGTTTGAGCCTTATGCCAATACATATACTCTGGAAACAAATACGCTACAATCGGGTATTTATTTTATTGAAATTGTAAAGGAGGATTCCAAAAGCAGTAAAGTCATCAAATTCATTAAAAATTAGTGAGACAATGCAGTGCTGCTGGCTTGTGCCAACTAGATTTATAGAACGCTTTCTGTTATAAATCATCCAAAATGAACAAAAAACGAGGTGTAGGTACGATAAATTCGAAATAACCCATACTACCTTGTAAATCGAAAAAGAGTTCCGGGACAAAGAGTATAAACCTTACCAGGGATAAAATAATAATCTGCAATGAATAAAAAACAAAATTTACGACATATGGATGCCAACGATAATTGTTGCGATGGCAATGATGTCAGCCATAATAATAGTGAAAAGTTAAGTAGCTTAAAAATTTATTTGCCCGCTATATTCAGCTTTGTAATGTTCATAGCGGGAATTATCGTTGATTATATAGAGGTTTTTCCACTTTTTTCCGGTTGGATTAGGATGCTTTGGTATGTGGTTGCCTACATTCCGGTAGGTTTTCCTGTTATAATTGAAGGCTGGAAAAGTATAAAAAACGGTGATTTCTTTACCGAATTCCTGTTGATGTCCATCGCTACTCTGGGCGCATTTGCCATTGGCGAATATCCCGAGGGCGTTGCCGTAATGCTTTTTTACGCGGTCGGTGAACTCTTTCAAAGTGCCGCCGTCAAAAAAGCGAAGGGCAATATAAAAGCCCTTTTGGATGTACGTCCCAAGGAAGCCTTGGTTTATCGTAATGGTGACTATGTATCAGTTAATCCCGAAACGGTGGGGATTGGCGAAAAAATTCAGGTGCGGGTGGGCGAAAAAATTCCTCTGGACGGTAAGCTGTTGTCAGAAAAAGCTTCTCTAAATACGGCTGCCATTACGGGCGAAAGCAAACCCGATACCATTGTCAAAGGCGAAAAGGTATTTGCAGGAAGCATAAATCTCAATGGGGGTAATTGAAATCGAGACGTTTTCTTAGCAATTATATTGAGCTTTATACCTTATCTGTTTGTCGATAATTACGTTTTTGAAGATTGGTTGTACCGTGCCTTGATCTTCCTCGTTATTTCCTGCCCCTGTGCCCTTGTAGTTTCAATTCCGCTTGGTTATTTCGGCGGAGTGGGAGCTGCCTCTCGAAATGGAATATTGTTCAAGGGAGCATCCTTTCTTGATGCAATGACTAAAGTAAACACCGTCGTAATGGATAAAACCGGAACGGTTACCAAAGGCGTGTTTAAAATCAAAGAGGTTGTTAATAATGATGCTGAAGTTTATGCTGAGCAAGGCCGAAGTAAAGAGCCGGAATTTCCTGCATTGAGCGAAGTCGAAATGATGAAATACCTGATGGCAATAGAAGAACAATCGACCCATCCTATCGCCAAGGCGATACTGGAATATAAGACCGAAAGTGCAGATTTTGAAGCTACCGAAGTATCCGAGGTGGCGGGAAAAGGATTGATGGGCACGGTCAACGGAAAAATCGTCTTGGTAGGCAACAAAGCTTTGATGACCTCAAACAACATACAGGTTCCTTCAGAAACAGACGGTATTGTTGAATCAATTGTAATGATTTCCATTGATGGAAAATTTGCAGGTTACGTAACCATTGCCGACGAACTGAAAGAAGATGCCCACGAAGCAATCAAACAAATTCGCAAAGCGGGGATTTCGAAAATCATAATGCTCTCTGGGGATAAGGACTCCATAACCAAGGAAGTTGCCCGGGAAATGGGTATCGATAGAGCAATGGGGGGGCTGTTGCCGGAAGATAAGCTCAACGAAGTGGAGCGGCTCAAAAAAGAAACTGGCACGTCGGTGGCATTTATTGGAGATGGTATAAATGACGCTCCCGTACTTGCGACCAGCGATGTAGGTATCGCAATGGGCGGTTTAGGGAGTGATGTGGCCATTGAGACCGCCGATGTCATCATCCAGACCGATCAACCTTCTAAAATTGCAATGGCCATTAAAATAGGGCGTTCCACCAGACGAATCGTTTGGCAGAATATTGGCCTGGCATTTGGGGTTAAAATTGCTGTTATGGTCTTAGGTGCCTTTGGAATGGCAACGATGTGGGAAGCTGTATTTGCCGATGTTGGTGTTACATTTCTGGCTATTCTCAATGCGGTACGGTTACATAAAATGAATTGGAAATAATATAAAAAACAATGTCTCAAAGTAGAAGAAACAGACGAAAGAAAAAAGTTCAAAAACCATCTAAAAAGCAAATCACAAAAAAGGATAAGGTCAAAGGTATTATTGCCTTTGTGCTTCTATTCATCGCTGCATTTTTGCTCTACTTTTTTGTGCTAAAAGGGAATATCCATAAGCATTGAATTTATGGTTTTGTTATAACAGAAAAAACTTATCGAATATCTTTTTTTGGAATGATCAACAGTTCTTTAAACTAAAGTTACCACTGATTATCAGCGCATAGTTTTCTTAATAAAAGATTAAAATAAAATGTTAATGTCACCTAAAACTCTCAAATTTTCGTAAATTTGCCACGATGAAAAAAATCTTCAGTAAAATAGTATCTATTTTAATGGCATCCATAGTGCTGTTTACTACAACGTCATTCGCGGTAGATATGCATTATTGTGGAGATTCATTGGTTGATTTTTCTTTAGTTCACAATGTTAAAACGTGTGGAATGGAAAAGCAACAATCTGAAATCAATTGTGAAAAGGCTTTCTCTGAGAAGCCTTGCTGTTCTGATACCCAAATAGCAATTGATGGTCATAATGAATTAAAATCATCATTCAATAATCTAACTTTTGAGCAACAAGCTTTCGTTGCCACTTTCTTCTATACTTACATTAATCTTTTTGAGGGCTTGGATGAAAACATCATCCCTTTTAAAGATTATACGCCGCCCTATCTCATACGGGATGTGCAAGAATTAAACGAGACATATTTAATTTGATTTTAAACAGTTCCCGATAATTATCGGGAAAATTAGCCCTGTGGTTCATACCATTTTGGGCTCATTTTGTTGTGTTTAATCTTCTGATAAATCAGGATTTTATTCAATGTATAACTGTTTAATTATCAATACCTATGTTAAATAAGGGTATAAAATTCCTCATTGAAAATAAACTTATCGCTGTTCTTATGCTCACGATCTTTGTGGGCTGGGGCATCGTTAACGCTCCCTTTAACTGGGACACTGGTTTTCTCCCCACAGACCCTGTAGCGGTTGACGCCATACCCGATATTGGGGAAAATCAACAAATCGTTTTCACCAAATGGGAAGGACGCTCCCCGCAGGACATAGAAGATCAGGTAAGCTATCCGCTTACTACAGCGTTGTTGGGTATTCCCGGGGTGAAAACCATCCGCAGTTCTTCAATGTTTGGGTTTTCGAGTATCTATATTATTTTCGATGAAGATGTGGAATTTTACTGGAGCCGAAGCCGTATCCTCGAAAAACTCAATTCTCTGCCCAGTGGTTTGTTACCGGATGGGGTAAACCCAAGTTTGGGTCCAGATGCGACCGGATTGGGTCAGATTTACTGGTACACTTTGGAAGGCCGTGACAAAGATGGAAACGTAACCGGTGGCTGGGATCTGCAAGAACTTCGCAGCATACAGGACTATTATGTGAAATATGCCCTTTCTTCCGCAAGCGGGGTCTCCGAAGTGGCTTCCATTGGTGGCTTTGTTCAAGAATATCAAATAGATGTCGATCCTGAACTTATGCGCCAATATAATATTGGCCTGAGTGAAATTGTCAAAGCGGTCAAGGAAAGCAATAAGGATATTGGCGCACAAACACTGGAAATAAATCAGGCGGAATATTTGGTGCGCGGTCTCGGTTATGTGAAGTCCATCGCCGACATTGAAAACGCGGTCGTTACTTCCGAAGATTATACTTCAATACGCATTAAAGATATAGCCCGCGTACACTTAGGCCCTGCCCCACGCCGGGGGATTCTGGACAAGGAAGGAGCTGAAGTAGTAGGTGGCGTTGTCGTGGCCCGTAATGGAGCAAACCCGATGGAGGTCATCAACAATGTAAAAGATAAAATAAAAGAGCTGAGCTCCGGCTTACCTTCAAAGAAATTGAAAGATGGCCGAACCTCACAACTAACCATTGTCCCTTTTTACGACCGTACGGAACTCATCCAGGAAACTTTAGGCACACTCAATGAAGCCTTGACCCTTGAAATACTGATAACGATACTCGTGATCATTGTGATGGTCTTTAATTTAAGGGCTTCCATACTTATTTCGGGATTATTGCCCGTTGCGGTGCTAATGGTATTTATTGCGATGAAATTTTTCGGCGTAGATGCCAATATCGTGGCTCTTTCGGGAATTGCGATTGCCATTGGTACAATGGTAGATGTAGGGGTCATTCTCTGTGAGAATATTATCAGGTATCTGGACGAAGAGGATGTGCGGGTTTTAAATGGTGAAACAAGGCAACCCATCAACACGCTCGTCTATAATGCTACTGCTGAAGTTTCAGGGGCGATCGTCACAGCGGTTCTTACCACCATCATAAGTTTTATTCCTGTGTTTACAATGATAGGTGCCGAAGGGAAATTATTTAGGCCATTGGCCTTTACCAAAACGATGGCGCTCACCGCATCCATTATTGTTGCCCTGTTCCTAATCCCGCCCTTTGCGGCATTCCTTTTCCGAAGAAAAAATATTCAGAAAACGACCCGGAATATCATCAACGGGCTTTTGATCCTTTTAGGAGTAACAGCAATAGTTTTTGGGTATTGGTTGGGCCTTATACTGATAGCCTTCGGAATTGTTGGACTTTTAAAGGATGCGAAAATTGCATCAAAAGTTTCCGACAGACTGTGGCTTTCTGAAAAACGAGCGAATGTGGCTAATATGATTATTTCGGCAATAGCCATTGTATTTCTTTTGGCAGAATATTGGCGTCCATTAGGCTTTGACCGTAGCATATTGATCAACCTTCTTTTTGTGGGGATCATCTGTTTTGGCCTTTTAGGAGCGTTTTCATTGTTTAAACACTATTATTCCAGCATTCTGAAATGGGCTTTGCGTAATAAAGTGCTGTTCCTCTGCATTCCTACAACCGTTTTCGTTCTTGGCATCTTAATAATGACCAATATGGGTAAAGAATTTATGCCCTCGCTCAACGAAGGCTCCTTCCTGCTGATGCCTACTTCATTACCACATGCTGGGGTAGCAGAAAATAAGCGGGTGTTGCAGCAATTGGATATGGCCGTGGCAGGAATACACGAGATTAAGACCGTAGTGGGAAAATCGGGTCGGACGGAATCGGCGCTTGATCCCGCTCCCCTATCGATGTATGAAAATATAATCCAGTATAAATCGGAATATATGGAGGATTCCGATGGAAAACCCCAACGCTATAAAGTAAACGAAGATGGGTTTTTTATGCTGAAAGATGGCGGTTTGGTGACCAATCCCAACAACGAGGTTACCAATTCAGAAAACTACAAAGAAGCTAAGGTTGAAGATCCGTTCCTTATTGACAGGGGAAACCTGATGCCTGATGAGGATGGGGAATTCTATCGTAATTGGCGACCGGAAATACAATCGCCTGATGATATCTGGAACGAGATCGTAAAGGTTACCAAACTTCCGGGGGTCACCTCCGCCCCTAAACTGCAACCCATCGAAACCCGTCTGGTAATGCTGCAAACTGGGATGCGGGCTCCTATGGGCATCAAGGTCAAAGGTCAGGACCTGAGACAAATTGAAGCCTTTGGACTGAAATTGGAGGATATTTTAAAACAGTCGAAAGGCGTAAAAAAGGAAGCTGTTTTTGCAGACCGTATCGTTGGGAAGCCCTATTTGTTGATCGATATAAACAGGGAACGTCTTGCCCGGTATGGCATCTCCATCGAGGATGTACAACAGGTTCTTCAAGTGGCCGTGGGCGGGATGCCGTTAACACAAACTGTGGAAGGCCGTGAACGCTATGGCGTTCGCGTACGGTATCCAAGGGAACTTCGCGGAAACGCTGATGAAATAAAAGATATTTATGTACCCGTCTCAAATGGAAACCCGGTCCCCCTCGGGGAATTAGTGGATATCCGGTATGAAAAAGGGCCACAGGTCATCAAAAGTGAAGATACATTCTTGGTTGGATATGTTTTGTTTGATAAACTCGATGGCTTTGCCGAGGTGGATGTCGTGGAAAATGCCCAGGCACTTATCCAACAGAAAATCGATACCGGTGAACTTACCGTCCCAAAAGGGATCAATTATCAATTTACGGGCACTTATGAAAACCAGATTCGTGCGGAAAAAACCTTATCGATAGTAGTTCCACTTGCACTCATCATTATCTTTTTAATCCTTTATTTTCAATTCCGTTCCGTTTCTACCTCGTTGATGGTTTTTACGGGTATTGCAGTAGCTTTTGCCGGTGGGTTTATAATGATTTGGCTATATGGTCAGGATTGGTTTTTCAATTTCAGTTTTTTTGGAGAGAACCTGCGGGATCTTTTCAATATGAAAACCATTAATCTTAGCGTGGCAGTTTGGGTGGGCTTTATCGCTTTGTTTGGTATTGCCACCGATGATGGGGTGGTAATGGCGACCTATTTGACACAGACCTTCGATAGAAATGACCCTACGGACAAAGCCGCCATCAGAGAATCTGCGTTGATGGCTGCCGAAAAACGTATCCGTCCCTGCCTAATGACAACAGCAACCACAATCCTTGCTTTATTGCCCGTTTTAACTTCTACTGGCCGGGGAAGTGATATTATGATACCTATGGCAATACCCAGTTTTGGGGGAATGATCATTGACGTTACTTCTTACTTTATTGTTCCTGTTTTGTTCAGTTGGAAAAAGGAGGCCGCCCTTTCGCGGAAGAAGAAAACACTAAAAAACAAATCAGGGAATACCAAAAATATTTCGAGATGATAAAAAAAAGAAAATACAAAATAGTTTTGGTACTTGTTTTTTGCTTGTATGCAGGTTTTGCCGAAGCACAACAACTGCAATCTTACATTCAGGAAGCCGAATCCAACAATCCGGATATCCAAGCTTATGAATTGCGGTACAACATCGCAGAAGAAAAAGTGAATGAAGTAAACTCGCTGCCCAATACCGAATTTGAGGCGGGCTATTTTGTTAGCGAGCCGGAAACACGTACCGGGGCGCAACGTGCCCGTTTTTCGGTCAAGCAGATGCTGCCTTGGTTTGGTACAATAACCGCAAGGGAAAATTACGCATCTTCAATGGCCGATGCAGAATACGTGGAGATTGCCATTGCGAAAAGAAAATTGGCACTTTCTGTTTCACAATCCTACTATCAGTTGTATGCCATTACCGCCAAACAGGAAGTTTTGGAAGAAAACATACAATTGCTCAAAACATACGAGCGATTGGCACTTACATCGGTAGAAGTTGGTAAGGCTTCTGCCGTAGATGTACTTCGGTTGCAGATCAGGCAAAATGAACTGGAAAAGCAAAAGGAGGTTTTAGGTGAGGATTACTTAGCTGAAAAAGTCCAGTTCAATAACCTATTGAACAAGGAAGAAAATAAGAAGATTACCGTAATGGATACGTTGATAATACCTTTTGAGAATATGCCATTTTCCAAAGATGGTTTGGCGATGCACCCCGAGCTTTTAAAATACGATAAACTATATGAATCGATAACACAATCAGAGTCCTTAAACCAGAAGGAAAGCCTGCCCAATATTGGTTTTGGTTTGGATTATATTCCGGTAGCAGAACGTCCCGAAATGAATTTCAGCGATAACGGAAAAGATATCTTAATGCCAATGGTTTCGGTGTCCATCCCCATATTCAATAGTAAATACAACTCTCGCACTAAACAAAATGAACTGCGCCAACAGGAAATAACAGCCCAAAAGAATGAACGGCTGAATACCCTGAAAACCCTTTTTGCACAGGCCAAACAAAACCGGAATTCTGCAAGGATAGCATTCAGCACCCAAGTAAAAAACCTAAAACAGGCCAAGGATGCAGAAAATATATTAATAAGGAACTATGAAACCGGAACAATAGATTTTAATGACGTTCTGGACATTCAGGAACTGCAATTGAAATTTCAGATGAACCAAATCGAGTCGGTTAAAATGTATTATGTGCAATCGGCCATTATTAATTATTTAACCAACTAAGAATGGAAACAATAATCTACATAAAAAATATGGTCTGCGACCGATGTATCAAGGTTTTAAAGACTGAACTGACAGGCGAAAACATTAAGGTTTTGGATATAAAACTAGGGGAAATTACGGCCGATATTCAAACCAAAAAAGATGAACAAACAATTCAGAAGGTGGTAGAATCGAATGGGTTTTACATTATCGATGGGGAGAACTTTAAACTGGTTGAACAAACGAAGCTCATACTGATCAACCTTTTAAATAACCTGCCCTTGTCAACCAATGAGAGGCTTTCAGAAATACTGTCAAAAGAAATGTACCACGAATATTCCAAAATAAGCAAAATATTCTCCTATAACGAAAAAATAACCATTGAGAAATATTTCATCAAACTGAAGATTGAAAAGGCCAAGGAACTGATACACAATAGGGAGCTTAACTTTACGGAAATAAGCCAACTTTTAAATTATAGCAATCTCACGCATCTAAGCAACCAGTTTAAAACAGAAACAGGTATGAGCCTCACCGAATACAAAACAATGGAAAAGAACATTAGGAATTCATTAGACCAAATCTATTAACAATTGATTGAATGACAGGGATAGCTAAAGATTACAAAATCATATTTAAGTAACTATTAAAGCAAATAGCTGTTTTTATGACAGAAGATAAAATATACAAAAAAATAAAGAAGCTTTTTGAAAAGAACATGGTCAACGGATATTCCAAAGCCGCAGACCATATGTATCATTATACGAAGCCATCCCCAGAGACTTACCCATTTCAGTTTTTTTGGGATACGTGCCTTCATGTTTTTATTCTGACAGCAATGGGAAGGAAGGAAAATGTAGATATGGCCAAAAAGCATATTAAAAGTCTTTTCGCCTTACAGAAAAGTGATGGTTTTGTAGGGCACATGATCTATTGGAACAACGTCCTTCCCGGGAGGATCACTGACATATTCCAGTCTAGGCCAAGTTTGAAGTTCGGTCTGTTGCGCACGCATATGAGTGCCCTGATTCAGCCACCTTTGGTCTCGCAGGCAGTTTTGAGAATCTATGAAATGTCCAATGATAAAAATTTCTTGGCGGATATGCTGCCAAAACTGAAAACATACTACAACTATATCGCTGAAAATAGGGACTTTCAGGGAGATGGCCTGATCTCAATCATTTCCCCATTTGAATCCGGGATAGATTGGAAACCCTCTTTTGACGAGGTAGTGGGATTCAAATCAGGTAAAGCAAATGGGAAACTTTTTTTAAAATTCATAACAGTGGATGCAAGGAATTTTTTCAGCGGTTACAATTTAAAGAAAATAGCCGATCGTGATTATTTTATGGTCAAAGAAGTTGGGTTCAATACGATTTATGCCCAAAATCTAAAAACTTTATCCCGCTTGTGCGAAATTATGCAAGATCCCGATTCTGAGATATATGAACAAAGGGTCAAAAAATGTACAGGAAGTATGTTGAATGTCATGTATGATGATGAAACGGCCGCTTTCTATGATGTTTATGGCAAAGGGGATGAACCCTTAAAAGTACTTACCCCTACTATTTTCTTTCCGTTAATACTTGAGGGCATTCCCAAAAAACTTGCTAAAGCTATTCTGGAAAGGCACTACTTTAATGCTGATGAGTTTGGGGTTCCCTTTCCCATACCTTCACTTGCGATTAACAGCTCCGCCTTCAACCCGAAGGAGTCCCTTTATATATGGAGGGGCCCTACCTGGACGCTCTTCAATTGGTTTCTATACCCATATTTCTTAAAAAAGGGGTATAAGGATGAGGCTGAAAGGCTAATGGATAGTATGTACCGTCTTGTACAGAAAAGTGGCTTTCGTGAATATTACGATCCATTTAGCGGTAAGGGCCATGGCGCAAAGGATTTTACTTGGCCCGGATTAATCATTGATATGATAAAGCAAAAAAATAATTTCAATAAAGAAAGTGGCCCTTGAACAAAATGGATTTTCTGAATTAAGAATTCATTAAGCTAAATTATATAAGAATAAGCCATAATTCTTAAACCACAACTTTAAACTAAACCATATTTTTAATAATAAATGAAAATAACAATAATAATCTGTTTTGTAGCATTATACACTTTGTTTTTTAGGTTCAAACGATAAACGAATTCAACGACAAAGTTATTGGCTAAATTATAGATAATAATCAGGACAGCCACAAATCAATTTAAGTATTGATCTTAAACCTATAAAAAATATAATATCAGATGAAAATTACCACCATTATTTATTTAGTGCTTTTTTCTATTGTTGGTGCATATGCACAAACCGAAAAATCCGTAGAAGGAAACGTTGACAATTTACCTGTGCGGGAATACACGTTGACCTTGCGGGAAGAACAGGTCAACAAGGCTGGAAAGCCGGTTATGGGTATGACCGTAAACGGTCAGATACCTGGACCCACATTAGATTTTAATGAAGGGGAATATGCTATAATTTATGTGAAGAATGAAATGAGCGTAGAGTCTTCCATCCACTGGCACGGTATGCTGTTGCCCAATTTTTATGATGGCGTGCCCTACCTTTCCACACCACCCATAGAACCCGGCAAAACCCTAAAATATGAATTTGCGATAAAGCAAAACGGCACCTATTGGTACCATTCCCACACGATGTTGCAGGAACAGAGTGGTGTTTTTGGTTCCATCGTCATACAACCGAAAGAAAAAACATTGGATTATGATAAGGAGCAGGTTTTGGTATTGTCTGACTGGACCAATGAAAAGCCCCGGGATGTAATGCGGTTTTTAAAACGGGGCACCGAATGGTACAATATAAGAAAAGGAACGGCCACACCGCTTAATCAGGTTATTGCCCGGGGGGCACTGGGCGCGCAGGTCGATTTTTGGAGACAGCGTATGGAAAGTGCGGATATAGCGGACATATATTACCCGGCCTTCTTAATAAATGGAAAAGAAAATGTGGAATATCCAGAATTCAAACCTGGGGAAAAAATACGCCTTCGCATTATTGACGGCTCTGCATCAACTTCGTTCTGGATGGCCTTCGGCGGCCCAGACCCTTTGCTTGTCTCGGCAGATGGTAAAGATGTTGTTCCTGTTAAAAGAAACAAAACTTTTATTGCCGTTGCGGAAACCTACGATTTTATCGTGACCATACCGGAGAACGGCAAACTGGAATTTAAAATTATGGCTCAGGATGGCTCCGGTTCCGCAACTGCCTACTTGGGTCAAGGCCCTATCGTTGCTGCCCCTGATGTTTCCAGACCCGATAAAATAGCAATGATGCAACAAATGGCCAAAATGAAAATGAAAATGGGTGCACCCGCTTTAAAATTCCGCCCGGGCAAAGACGAGCGATATCAGATGAAGGAGAAATGGGGCATGCAAATGGACGATAATATGCAGATGGAAGGAATGAAGGAAATGGATATGGGTATGATGAACGAGGACAAGTCCAAAGGTAAGAATATGGAAATGAAGAAGGGTAAAATGGAAGGTATGCAAATGAATATGAAAAAGGATTCGATGCAGATGGACCGTTCCAAAATGGCCGGGATGGATACGAAAAAGGGTGCCAAAATGAAAGAGGCCTCTCAAATGGAGGATATGAACAAGACGAACCCGACTGCAGGACGGGAAGTGATGGACGAAGCAGATGATATGCAGGGAATGGATATGTTTTCGCAATACAACTATGACTACCTGAAGTCGCCAGAAAAGACCAGCTATGATCCTGATGTGCCCGTAACCGAAATCCTATTGAACCTTACCGGGAATATGCAACGCTATATCTGGAGTATGAACGGTGTTCCTCTATCTGAAGCAGATAAAATAAAGATCAAGGGAGACGAGGTAACCAGGATTACCTTCAACAATTTGACCATGATGCACCACCCGATGCACCTTCACGGCCACTTCTTTAGGGTCATCAATGAAAACGGGGAATATTCCCCTCTAAAACACACGGTCAATGTACCGCCCATGCAAAAGATGACCATTGAATTCTATGGCAATGAATACGGCGATTGGTTTTTCCATTGCCATATTCTTTACCATTTAGTAAGTGGTATGGCACGCATTGTCAGCTATGACACCCCTAGGGATCCAAGGCTAGAAGAATATCCGGTCTCCAAGCTTCTGGATGAGACCGATCGGTATTATTCCTATGGAATGATAGATGCGGCATCGCATATGACCACATTGAACCTCATATCGTCCAATATCCGAAATCAGTTTAGTTTCCGGGGGGAATATGGATGGAATAAAAATATGGAGGTGGAAGCTGCTTATGATAGATACCTTTATGATTATTTGACGGTTTTTGGCGGTGTAAATGTCGAGAACGAAATGGAGGATAGCCTCGATGAGATAACAACAACGGCAATAGCAGGGGTAAGATATCTTACGCCCTACTTATTTACATTGGATGTGAGGATGGATAGTAAGTTACGCCCGCAGATTAGCTTGAGCCGTGCAATCAGTATTTTTCCACGAACAATATTGTTCGGAATGTATGAGTACCAGGCAGATTTTGGGTGGGTAGATGAACTGCCCCAAGGAGATAATTTCAAAAAAGAGGTTACTTGGAGCACAGGTATTGAATATTTTTTATCCAAGAATTTTTCCTTGATGGGAAGTTATGATAACCGTTTCGGTGTTGGAGGGGGGATTTCCGCAAGGTTTTAAATGAAATATTATGATGTACGAATGGGACTGGTTGATTTTAGTAGGGGAGATCATACTCGGTGTTTTTATCTATTCCGGGAGGAAAAATAAAATGCTGAAAAAGCAAAAGGATACCTTGAAAAATATTGGATGAACGCTATGCCAAAGGCGAAATCACAAAAGAAGAATATATCGAACCTAAAGAAACAATCAAAACGAAAATATAATGAGGCGTCAATACTATTGACGCTCAATTGCAAAAATTAACTCAATTATTAATTAAATTTTAAACATTATGAAAAATTCAAAACTGATTGAAGCATTGAACAATTGTGTTGCGCATTGCAATTATTGTGCAGATGCCTGTCTTGACGAAGACAATCTCAAAATGATGGTAACCTGTATTAGGACAGATCGCGCCTGTGCAGAAATCTGCAATGCGACCGCTGCACTATTGGCCTTTGACCACGCTTCCGCGAAAGCAATGGTAGAGCAGTGCCGTGCCATCTGTAAAGAATGTGCCGAAGAATGTGAGAAGCATGACTCACAGCATTGTAAGGACTGTGCCGAAGCCTGTAAGAAATGTGCAGAGGCCTGTGAAGCTTATTTAAGCTAACACTAATTAGTAATCTTCCCCTTTAAACAGGGGAAGATTCACTATTAATTCAAACTGAAATCAAAATTGTTTGATTGCGCTTCCATCGAAGAATAATTTTAAAAAAGAATATTAATTCAAATCAATATCAAAATGAGAAAACTAAAAATGACACTAGGTATCCTAATATTGACACTGGCAACTCTCACTGCAACTTCCTGTAAGGATGGAAAAAAAGAAGGGGCAACAGCACCAATGTCCAGTGAAATGCATCAGGAAGATTCAGCATCTGAAATGATGGCAGATAATTCAAGTAAAGAAGGTTTATCTGCAATCTTAGATAATTACCTGAAAATCAAAAATGCTTTGGTTGCCGACAACCAAGAAGATGCCGCTAAAGCTGGTGGGATGTTAGTGGCTGATTTTGAGGAGTTTGATAAGAGCAGTTACTCTTCAGAAGAAAAACAGGAAATGACAGACATCATCGAAGATGCCAAAGAACACGCAGAACATATTTCAGAAAGCCCAATCGAGCACCAGCGAGAACATTTTGACATCTTGAGCAAGGATATGATCGATATGGTTGCGATAACAGGAACCGATAAAAAGCTGTATCAGGATTTTTGCCCTATGTACAATGACAACAAAGGGGCTCAATGGTTGAGCACCACTGAAGAAATCAAAAACCCATATATGGGCAGCAAAATGCCGGGATGTGGAAAAGTGCAGAAAGAGATCAAGTAATTGAAGGTCTTTAAAACCATAGCGTGGGTCTTACTGTTTGCATTTGTCGGTATCCAATTTTTTCCCACAGACCGCAATCAAAAGAAAGCCGTGTATGTTTCCGATTTTATGAGGGTCAATAATGTCCCCCCTAGGGTACAAAATAAGATAGAAGTGTCCTGCTACGACTGTCATAGCAATAATACCGAATACCCTTGGTACAACAGGGTTCAGCCGGTCGCGTGGTTTCTTGAAGACCATATTAAGGACGGAAAGGCAGAATTGAATTTTAATGAATGGGATGAGTACTCAGACAGGAGAAAGAACAGTAAACTACGGTCTATTATCAGTCAGATCGAGGATGATGAAATGCCGCTGGATTCCTACACGTTTGTCCATCGGGGTGCGAAATTTTCTGAATCGGAGAAAAAGGAAATTGTAAAATATATGACCCAGCTTAAAAATAAGCTATAGCGCTTAATATTTAAGCGGCGTTGAAGAAATGAGATAAATAAAGTTATACCTGAAAGAAGGAAAGGATTCTTTTTTCATTGAAGATTGGTTGGTTAGTTAAGCCTTTCCTTTTTAGGGTATAATGATAAAGTCCTGCAAGGGAAGGGTATTCTTAATTTGGTTAGTTTAAAAAGCCCCTTCCCTTGTCAGGCACAAAAAAGAAAGCCGATGAAAGATTGTTGCAAAACAGGAAATGAAAAAGAACAAAAGAAAGTTGGCTTTAGAAAATGGTTCAACTCTATCATTTATGGAATTATAGCCAATATAATCATGGGGGCTTTGTGGCGCCAATTAACTGGAAACTAATTCAAAAACCACAGAAATGAAAACGAGACAACTATTTTTTACCGTATTGATGTTGACCTATTTTGGAAACTTCTCAAACGCCTTTGCGGCAGATTTGAATCAGGTGTCCTTCAACAAGCTTGAAACAACAGTTGATAATACAACAGTCCCGATCGCCACCCTTGCTGCTTCCACTGCGGCCCAAGATCAGGTGACGGCAGACCTTGATGAGTTCCCCAACCTGCACCCGCTCGTGGTTCACTTCCCCATTGTACTGCTTTTACTTGCAGTTGTGCTACAGCTCATACAGCTTTTTACCATGACCCGTACGATGGACTGGGTCATTCTGATGACGATAGGAGCGGGTTTTATAGGGGCTTATGTGGCCGCCAACTTTGTGCACCCAGATACCGAAGGCCTTACCGCAACGGCCAAAAGCGTGCTGGAGCAGCACGATAAACATGCCATGTGGGCCATGTGGTCGAGTGCTGCCGCAGCGGTGCTTAAAGTGGTCAGCCTGTTTTTCTATAAGCAGGTACGCTGGTTTGAGATCGTGACCTTTCTTGTGATGGCCTTTGCTGGATATTCGGTAGCCTGGGCCGGGCACTACGGATCTCAATTGGTTTATATAGAAGGTGTGGGGCCACAGGGACAGTATATGGGCGAGGAACATGAAGAAGGTGGACATTCCCATTAAATGTAACAGATGAGAAAAGTATTTTTAATTACAGCTTTATTTTTAGTCATGGCATTGACCGGGCTTATCATTTGGTTACCCTACTTATGGTGGATCGCTTTATTAATAATTCCATTTCTACTGTTGGGTTTTATGGATTATTTTCAAAAATCCGATAACATAAAACGCACCTATCCTTTATTGGGAAGGATTACGAATCTATTGGAAGAACAGCGCCACGTACTTCAAGAAACCTTGCTTCTTAACCGTACGGAAGGGATGCCCTTTAACTGGATACAGAAGGAAATTGTATATAAACGGGCCGCAGACGCTAATAAAAGTCAGCCTTTTGGAACACAATTATCTTATGAAAAGTTAGGAAGGGAATGGTTTGTACATTCAGCGTTTCCTTCTGCAACTATTCAAGATGATTTTAGAGTGATTATTGGAGGACCTAAATGTTACCAACCTTATAACGCCAGTATTTTGAACTTGAGCGGGATGAGTTATGGTTCCATCAGTAAAAACGCTACCCTTGCTTTTAACGGCGGAGCAAAAATAGCTGGTTTTGCACAAAATACAGGAGAAGGTGGGCTAACACCTTATCACCAAAAATATGGTGCTGATCTAATCTTTCAATTTGGTACGGGATATTTCGGTTGCAGAAATGAAAATGGGGATTTTGATGCTAAAAAGTTTAGTGAAATAGCCCGGAACGATCTCGTAAAAATGGTCGAGATCAAAATTTCACAAGGGGCAAAACCTGGTTTTGGGGCAATACTTCCAGCCAAAAAAAATACGGAAGAAATTTCAAAATTCAGAGAGATAGAAGCACATACCGAAATTCATTCCCCTGCCCACCACAGTGCTTTTGGGAACACCAAAGAACTAGTCGAATTCATCAAAAAATTACGAAAACTTTCAAATGGCAAACCTATTGGGATCAAACTCTGTTTAGGGCAAAAAACGGAGTTTGAGAAAATGGTAAAGATACTTGTCGAAATGCAGGACTATCCAGATTTTATAGTCATAGATGGTGCTGAAGGTGGTTCAGGGGCGGCAAATATGGATTCTTTGCATTGGGGGGGCACACCACTACCCGAAGCACTGCATTTTGCAAATAAAACTTTGATCGATTATAATTTACGGCAATACATCAAAATACTTGCCGCAGGAAAAATCATATCATCTTTCGATCTCTACAAAACCTTAGCTTTGGGAGCTGATGCTTGTTATAGTGCCCGAGGAATGATGTTCGCCCTTGGGTGTGTACAATCCTTAAAGTGTAATCTGAATACCTGTCCTACGGGTATCACTACGATGAATCCTTCTAGGGTTGCCTCGCTAGTTGTGGATGATAAGAAAACCAAAGTTGCAAATTATCATAAAAACACCATTGAAGGCTTAAAAGAAATATTGACTTCAATGGGGTTAAAAGATAGAAAAGGAATCTCTAAAGAAAATATTTTCAAAAGAATAAATGAAACTGATGAGAAATCTTATGGAGAAATTTATAATTAATGAAGTAAAAATTTAAATCCCGATTAATCGATGAGCGAACCCAGAGATATAGAATATAAAAATGCTTTTTACACCCAGCTTATATCAAAAGCTCTACCAACCATTGCAGTTATTGTGGGGCTTTCTATTTTGAGCCTTTGGGTTCTACCTCGATTTAGAGATGCAATATGGTTGTCTTGGTCAATCCTGGTATTTGCATTAGTAAAGACATATTTTATTGTAAGGCTTTCCTTTGACCAATTAATGAAAATCATCGGTCAGAGTCATTTGCTAAGCCATATACTTGTTTTGTTTGGACTACTCATAAGTATGATTATAATTTCATTTGCATTTGATTTCACTTCATTGCAATTTTTTGACCCTCAAAATTTCAAATTTTCCTATAAAATGGGAATTACTGGAATTAAGATTTTTTTTGAGCATATCTATTTTAGTACAATTACCTTTTCATCAGTAGGTTATGGGGACGTTGTTCCAATCTCGGTACTCGCCAAAACACTTGTTATGCTAGAAATAGGATTACGGTTTTTTGTACTTGTATTCGGGATTGCAAATATTAACCAGATACGCATAAACGAAAATAAATAAAATAATATATGAACGATTTTTTAAAACAATGGGGCGAAGCCGCATATACCACCACCGGATTTTTCTGGATGGCGCTGTGGGCATTCGTGTTGGGCTACATCATCAGCAGTATGATCCAGATTTTCGTGACCGAAAAACGAATGCAGAAAACAATGGGCGGTGCAGAATTCAAGGGCGTATTGTTAGGTACGTTTTTTGGGTTTATTAGCAGTTCGTGCAGCTTTGCGGCACTTGCATCCACAAAATCCCTTTTCAAAAAAGGGGCAAGTTTCATTTCTTCCATAGCCTTTTTATTGGCCTCTACCAATCTTGTCATCGAGTTGGGGATTATTATTTCCATCTTTTTGGGATGGCAGTTCGTAGTGGGCGAATATGCCGGGGGAATTTTATTAATAGGGATCAGCTGGATTTTAATACGGCTCATCAATCCCAAAAAGCTCATTGACAAGGCAAGAAAAAACCTCGAAAAGGAGGACGGAGATTCAGGAATGGACGATTCCAAAGATTGGAAAAAGCAGATGCAAAATGAGGATAGCTGGGCAAAAGTGGGCAAAAAATATAAAATGGAATGGCAAATGGTCTGGAAAGATGTAACCGTGGGCTTTACCATTGCCGGTATTGTTGCGGCATTTGTTCCTGATGCCTGGTTTCAGACCCTATTTATCGGGAGTGGTCAGGGCAATACGGACTTCTCTTTTTTTGAAATTCTGGAGCATATTATAGTGGGCCCCGTTGCAGCATTCGTGACTTTTATAGGGTCTATGGGCAATATTCCATTGGCTGCTTTGCTCTTCGGAAAAGGGGTCAGTTTTGCGGGGGTAATGGCCTTTATTTTCAGTGATCTGGTCGTTTTTCCAATTTTAAGGATCAATGCGAAGTACTACGGTTGGAAAATGTCATTATTTATTCTCTTCTTACTATTTACTTCGTTAATTGGAGCCTCACTTATTTTGCACTATTCTTTTGACTTGATGAGCCTTTTACCAGATCCATCACAGGTACAGGTTCAGGATAGCGAATATTTTAAGATCAACTATACCTTTTACCTAAATCTTGCTTTTCTGATTATATCAGGATACTTGATTTATCTGGGCTTTTTCAAAAAGAAGGATGTGGACAGCAAAATGGGTGAAATGGCTCCAAAAAGCCAATTGCTCGAAAACATCTTAAAATATGCGGCCTTTATCAGTTATATATGGATTGCGGGAGGATTGGCTGTAAAATTTTTAATCCAATAAATATGAAGGTTAAACTGAAAAATATGGTTTGCGACCGTTGCAAAACGGTCCTAAAACAAGAATTAAAGCAAGCAGGAATAGATATTTTATCTATTGAATTGGGCGAATTAATCGTTATGGATGAAGCGTCAGTTAGTCAAAGTGTTTTAAAAGAGATAGCAGAACGTAATGGATTTGAAGTTATTGATAGTAATACTTCCGTTCTAGTAGAGAATGTTAAAACAGCTTTGATAAAGAAAGTCGAAAGCCTCCAAGGCTTAAACGAAAAGATGTCCACTTTCCTTTCCAATGAACTCAATGTTGATTACTCTGTCATTAGCAAGTCTTTCAGTGCTTCAACAGGAATTACAGTCGAAAAATATCTAATAAAACTGAAAGTAGAAAAAACAAAAGAACTATTGCAAATGGGCAATAAGACTTTTGCTGAAATAGCATATTCCTTGGATTATAATAGTGGAAGCCATCTCGCAAAGCAATTTAAAAATATGACGGGGATGTCAATGACCCAATACAGGAAACTACAAAAATGGAATCGTAGGACGCTGGATAGAATTGTATAAGAATTAACCTGAATTATCAAAGCTTCCACCTTGAAAGCTGCATAACTTGTTCAGCTTAACATTAAATAGTTTTTAAGATGAAACATACATATCAAATTGAAGGAATGACCTGTAAGGGTTGTATGAGAAACGTTAAATCAGCCTTGTGCGATGTTCCAGATGTTATCGATGTTGATATAGACTTAGATGCATCAACTGCAACCATTGAAATGCAAAACCACATCTCAATAGATAAATTTGAAGAAGCGGTACAAAAAAAGAAAAGCAAATACCATATACATCCAGTTAAAGCCGATGGTATAATGACGCGCACCTATCCGATAAATGGAATGACCTGCAATGGTTGTAGGTCGCACGTAGAAGATACACTTTCCAAAGTAAATGATGTTGTAAACGTATCTGTAAGCTTGGAAAAAGCCGAGGCGGTTGTTGATATGAAATCTGAAATATCAATAGAAAAATTTCAGGATATCCTAAAGAAAGATGGTGGCGGTTATACAATTTACAAGGCAGGTCAGCGTCCTGAACCTACTAAGGAAAAGATTGAAAAGCCAAAAGGCAAAGGAACGGGTGCGTTCTATTGCCCAATGCATTGCGAGGATGATAAGACCTATGACAAACCGGGGGATTGTCCAGTATGTGGAATGGATTTGGTCGAAGAACAAAATTTATTTGCTACTTCAGGTGATCAATGGACCTGCCCGATGCACCCTGAAATCGTAAAGGACGAAGCGGGTGCCTGTCCTATTTGTGGGATGGATCTCGTCCCGATGGAACCAGATCTTTCTTCTGAAGAAAAGACCTACAAAAAACTGCTTAAAAAATTCTGGATAGCACTGGGTTTTACATTGCCCATTTTCTTAATGGCAATGAGCGAAATGATTCCAAATAATCCATTGTACGATTTGATGGAACAGAAATGGTGGAACTGGGTTCAGTTTGGTTTATCCATCCCTGTAGTATTCTATGCTACGTGGATGTTTTTTGAACGCGCTTACCGCAGTATCAAAACGTGGAATTTGAATATGTTTACGCTTATTGGCATAGGGGCGGGCGTTGCGTGGCTTTTCAGTGTATTCGGGATGTTCTTTCCAGATTTCTTCCCTGAACAATTTAAAACGGATTCTGGCGCAGTACACGTTTATTTTGAAGCTGCTACCGTAATCCTCACATTAGTTTTAATGGGACAAGTATTGGAAGCCCGTGCACATAGTAAAACCAATTCCGCAGTCAAGGAATTACTAAAATTGGCACCTAATAAAGCGGTGCGAGTGGTAGACGGTAACGAAAAAGAAGTTTCTATTGACCAGATTGAAAAAGAGGATATCCTAAGAGTTAAACCGGGCGATAAAATTCCCGTGGATGGCGTAATTACGGAAGGAAATACAACTGTAGATGAATCTATGATCTCGGGAGAGCCTATTCCAGTTGATAAAGCTGAAAAAGATAAGGTAAGCAGTGGAACCATAAATGGCAATCAATCTTTCTTGATGAAAGCCGAAAAAGTGGGTAGCGACACCTTACTTTCCCAGATTATACATATGGTAAATGATGCGAGTCGCAGTCGCGCGCCTATTCAGAAATTGGCTGATACGGTTTCCGGTTATTTTGTTCCAGTAGTGGTTCTAATTTCCTTAATTACTTTTGCAGTTTGGGCGATATGGGGACCAAATCCAGCTTATGTATATGCCTTGGTCAATGCCATTGCAGTGCTTATTATTGCGTGTCCCTGTGCATTAGGATTGGCTACGCCAATGTCTATAATGGTAGGGGTTGGCAAAGGAGCGCAAAACGGGGTATTAATAAAAAATGCTGAAGCGCTGGAGAAAATGGACAAGGTGAATACCCTTATCGTAGATAAAACAGGAACGATTACAGAAGGAAAACCTACCGTCGAGAAAATAGGTGTTTTTGGTTCAAATTTTTCCGAAAATGAAATTCTAAAATTCATCGCTTCCCTAAACAGTTCCAGTGAGCACCCACTTGCAGAAGCGACTGTAAAATACGGAAAAGAGCAAAATACCGAATTCTCTAAAACCGAAAACTTCAGCGCAGTAACAGGAAAAGGAGTAGAAGGAACGGTTGATGGGAAAAAGCTTGATCTGGGAAATGCAAAAATGATGGAGTACGCTAATGCAACTATCTCAACAGAAATGGAAGCCGAAGTACAATCTTTTCAGAAACAAGGAAAAACAGTTTCATATTTGGCGATAGACGGTGAAGTTTCGGGTTACGTAATGATAGGCGATAAAATTAAAAAGACAAGTGCCAAGGCCATTAAAGAACTGCAAGATAAGGGTATCTCGGTAATAATGTTGACGGGCGATAATCACGACACCGCACAAGCCGTGGCAAGCGAACTCAATCTCGCCGATTTTAAGGCAGGAATGCTCCCCGAAAATAAATTGCAGGAAGTGGAAAAACTGCAAAACGAAGGCAAAGTAGTTGCAATGGCAGGCGACGGTATCAACGATGCACCTGCTTTGGCCAAAAGTGATGTGGGGATTGCAATGGGAACGGGAACAGATGTGGCGATTGAAAGCGCAATGATCACATTGGTCAAAGGCGATCTGCACGGTATCGTAAAAGCAAGGAATTTGAGCGACGCGGTTATGAAAAACATTAAGGAAAACCTGTTTTTCGCCCTCATCTATAACACCTTGGGAATCCCCATAGCCGCTGGTTTACTTTACCCTTTCTTTGGAATTTTATTATCCCCAATGATTGCGGCCTTGGCAATGAGCTTCAGTTCGGTTTCCGTTATAGGAAATGCACTCAGATTACGAACAAAATCTATCAACTAACCAATAAATTATAAAAAAATGAATTCAACTGAAAAAAATAACATCGGAACGAAGAAAAGCAACTATGGCAAATTTATAGTGATGCTGGTTCTTTCATTTATAGCAATGTACATTACAATGTATTTGAACACCTATGAATGGAACCACGTCTATTTCAGCCTTACACGGTTTTATATGGCTTGTCTGGGGATTTCGGCAATGGCGGTAATTATGCTTTCCTTGATGCTCCAAATGTATAAAAACAGAAAAAAGAATATCGCAATTTATCTCGGTAGCCTAGTACTTTTTATTGGTGCTCTGTCTTTGGTACGCACTCAAAAACCGATTGGAGATGTGCTTTATATGAAAGCTATGATTCCCCATCATTCCATAGCCATTCTTACCAGTAAAAGAGCCGCGATCAAAGATCCTAAAGTACGGAAATTAGCAGATGAGATTATTAAGGCACAGGAAAAGGAAATCGCCGAAATGAAAGCATATATCGAGCGATTGGAAAATAACGAATAAATAAACTAAGAAAATAAGTTATGAATAAGAACCTAATATATATAGGCATTGCAGTACTCGTAGGACTGCTTGCGGGTTGGCTCATTTTTGGTACATCGGTAGATAAATCAATGGCGGTTAAGGACGTGTCAACTATGTCAGATAATCACGAACATTCCGCTGAAACCGCAGAAGGAATGTGGACGTGTTCTATGCACCCCCAGATTATGCAGCCCGAACCCGGTGACTGCCCCATTTGTGGGATGGATTTGATTCCGGCAGAATCGAGTGCAGATGGACTCGCGGCCGACCAGTTTAAAATGACAAAAAATGCAATGGCCCTGGCAAATATTCAAACCAGTATAGTTGGGGATGCAGAAGGAAAAAACGGGAATATTATTTCGCTTACCGGAAAAATTGTAGAAAATGAGGAAGCAAATTCTGTTCAAGCAAGCTACTTCGACGGAAGGATAGAACGCCTCAATGTAAGTTATGAAGGACAGGAAGTCCGGAAGGGACAGCTCTTGGCAACCATATATGCGCCCAATCTTGTCGCAGCACAACAGGAGCTTATTACAACGGCATCGCTTAAAGAAAGCCAACCAGAACTTTACAAATCGGTCCGAAACAAATTAAAGCTTTGGAAACTCTCGGAAAACCAAATCAACAGTATTGAAGAATCAGGGAAAGTACGTGAGAATTTCCCGATTTATGCCACGGTTTCTGGAACAGTTTCCGAGAAAATGGCGGAAGAAGGCGATTACGTAAAACAGGGGCAGCCTATTTTGAAATTAAGCAACCTAAACTCGGTTTGGGCAGAGTTTGATGCTTATGAAAACCAAATTTCCATATTTAAAAAAGGACAGAAAATAAAAATGACCACCAATGCCTATCCCAATAAGGAATTTGATGCTACCATCTCTTTTATTGACCCGGTATTAAACACCCAAACCAGAGTGGTAACGGTACGGGCTACCATACAAAATAATAACAACCTTTTAAAACCGGGAATGTTTGTTGCTGGAAACATAGAGGGTGTTAGTGCTTCCAAGAAACAGCAACTTGTTGTTCCAGCATCTGCGGTAATGTGGACAGGAGAACGTTCGGTGGTTTACGTAAAAACCAATCCTGACGAACCTGTTTTTGAAATGCGGGAAGTAATCATAGGCAATAGAAATGGTGAAACCTATACCATAACAGATGGTCTTGAAAATGGTGATGAAATCGTAACCAATGGTACATTTACGGTAGATGCAGCTGCGCAGTTACGCGGTAAAAAATCGATGATGAACCAAGACAATGTTGAGGATGAAACCACGATACCAGAAATGAAGATGGAACTATCTCAAGAAGCGCAAACGGCGATTGAGAAAAGCTTAAAACCCTATCTAAATATGAAAGATGCATTTGTTGCTGGAAATGTCGCTGATGTTTCTGCTTCCGCCAAAACTACATTAGAAAAACTACAATCGGTCGCGGAAAGTGATTTGGGTAAAATGGAACAATCCCACATTTCCAAAATCAAGCGAATGTTGGTTGCTATCAATGAAACGGATAATATCAAAAATCAAAGGGATCATTTTGTTGTATTGAATCAAAATATGGTGCCCCTTGTAATGAATATTAAGAATATCGACCCTCAAATATTGATTCAGAAATGTCCGATGGCCAATAATAGCAAAGGTGCGTTTTGGCTAAGTACCAATAAAGAAATCCGCAATCCATATTATGGAGAGCAGATGATGACCTGTGGGAGTACAATTGATTCTTTGTAATAAATAATTCAGAATAAGACGTCGAACAAGCAAAACGTTAATCTTCTAATCATTCTGCCAAGCGTAAATTCTTAAACCCAAAAGTATAGTATAACTTTTCAATGATTCGGATTTTATTCAGTGAAGGCATACACCTTGATCAGTTTTGAGAGATATTTTTACTCACTAAAAATATCTTTTATTTTTTTAAGAAAAAACTTATCGCTATTTTCGCAGAGAAATTTTAGGATTAAATTTTTGAAGCTATTTAGAAATATACTGTTCCTTACCGCAGCCTTCATTATGATAGGCCACGACATTGTGCCTCATAATCATATATCACAGGGCGAAGATATTTCTTTTTCTATTGTTTCTGAAATAGGTCCTCAACAAATAGCTCAAGAACATTTAGAACTAAGTCACATATTTGAAAACTTTCAGCATTCTTCTAATGAAAGGACTTTAAAATATGTAACCGGAGATGTTAAAACCCTAAATGTTAAGACAAAAATTCTCCAAAATTCCGCTTTAATAGTTGATATAGACAATCAATTTATTTGGCACGCAAACTTTGAAAAGCAACGTTTTCGGGATTATCCTATAATTCCATATTTTACAACTTTTTTATCCTCCCATACCCTTCGGGGACCTCCTTCTTGTTAATTTTTTAAAGTGATATTCAGTATTCAAGCTTCAACAGAACTTGATGCTACTAATATTGCTATTTAGTTATGCAATAATATTTTGTCATAGCTATCCCTAATTCATCTTTAGCATTAAAAACGATACATCTTTTTAACAGGTGTATAACATCGGCTTTTGGTGATTCTCATTTTCGTTTTCCATCTTAAAATTCTTCTACTATAATGTTAGATAAAATCATTCAATTTTCGATCAACAACAAGCTTGTTGTCGGAATATTAACCCTGTTCCTTATTGGCTGGGGAACCTATTCGCTTACCAAACTGCCCATAAGCGCCGTACCGGATATTACGGATAATCAGGTAATGGTCATAACCGTTTCCCCTACGCTTGCCGCGCAAGAGGTCGAACAGCTTGTTACATTTCCGGTCGAACAGACAATGGTAAGCATCCCTGAAATAAAGGATATGCGGTCATTTTCCCGTTTTGGTCTTTCTATTGTAACCATCGTTTTTGAGGAAGATACCGATCTTTACTGGGCACGGCAGCAAGTTCAGGAACGCCTATCATCCGCAGCAGATGAAATTCCGGAGGGAGTGGGGAAACCTGAAATGGCACCGGTTACAACAGGTCTTGGAGAAATATATCAATATGTGGTGCATCCCGAGGAAGGTTATGAGGATCAATACGATGTTACCGAGCTGCGAACGATACAGGATTGGATCATTAAACGGCAGTTATTGGGAACGAAAGGAGTTGCCGAAGTGAGCGGTTTTGGTGGCTTTGTAAAGCAATATGAAATTGCCATAGACCCCAATAAGCTTCAAAGTATGGATATAACCATTGAAGATATTTTCACGGCTCTTGAAATGAACAATCAGAATACGGGCGGGGCTTACATTGATAAGGGCCCCAATGCATACTTTATTAGAAGTGAAGGCTTGGTCAACAATCTGGATGAAATAAACAAGATCGTTGTCAGGGAAAGTAACGGAACCCCCATACTGATAAGGGATGTCGCCAATGTACAGTTTGGCCACGGGATTCGTTATGGCGCCGCAACCCGAAACGGGGAAGGTGAAGTAGTCACGGGAATTGTAATGATGCTAAAGGGGGCTAATTCTTCGGCGGTCATAAACAGGGTGAAAGATAAAGTTGAACAAATAAAGGAAACCCTGCCCGAAGGGGTGACCATTGAGCCTTATTTGGATCGAAAAAAACTGGTAGACCGTGCAATCGGCACCGTTACTACAAATCTTGTAGAAGGTGCATTGATCGTTATTTTTGTTTTGATACTCTTCTTGGGTAACCTACGTGGTGGCTTGGTGGTAGCATCGGTGATACCGCTCTCAATGTTATTTGCCATTGCAATGATGAACCTCTTCGGGGTCGCGGGTAACTTGATGAGCTTGGGGGCGATAGATTTTGGCCTTATTGTAGATGGGGCGGTGATCATTGTTGAATCTGTAATGTTCGGTATTCATAGCGGTAAAAAGAAGTATGCCGGGGTTGAAAAGTTGTCTTCTGGACAAATGGATATTGAAGTAAAAAGCTCAGCGGGTAAAATGATGAATTCCGCTGCCTTTGGACAAATCATCATACTGATCGTGTACCTGCCTATTTTGGCTTTGAGCGGGGTCGCGGGAAAAATGTTCCACCCAATGGCACAAGCGGTGATGTTCGCTATTCTGGGGGCTTTGATATTGTCGCTTACATACGTCCCGATGATGTCTGCCCTTGCGCTAGGTCGTAAGACAGCACATAAAAGGAATTTTTCCGATAAAATGATGGATTTCTTCCAGCGTATGTATAGTCCCATTATAGAAGCCGCCCTTCGTGCGAAACTTTGGGTACTTGGATTGGCAATAGGCTTATTTGTTATTACGCTGGTCGTGTTTGCCAATATGGGTGGCGAGTTTATCCCCCAATTGGACGAAGGAGATTTTGCCGTGGAAACAAGGGTTCCTGTGGGGAGTTCCATTCAGCAGATGGTCGATGTCTCTCAAAAAGCACAGACCATATTATTGAATGAATATCCAGAAGAAGTGGATCAGGTCGTCAACAAAATCGGTTCTGGGGAAATCCCAACAGACCCAATGCCCATTGAAGCCGGTGATATGATGATAATTCTTTCACCAGAAGGAAACGACATAGAACGGGAGGAGTTAATTGCGGAAATGCAGAAATCCCTATCGGTAATCCCCAATGCCACCTTTAGCTTTCAGCAGCCCATACAGATGCGTTTCAATGAATTATTGACCGGCGCAAAACAAGATGTGGTACTGAAGATTTATGGGGAAGATTTGTCCACGCTGTCAGATTTGGCTAATGAAGTAGGACAGAAAATAAAATCTGTAGAAGGGGTCAACGATTTATATGTGGAAGAGATTACAGGGTTACCTCAAATAAAGATTGAATTAAACCGTGATAAAATTGCGCAATATGGATTGAATGTAGCATATATAAATAACGCCATTGAAACCGGTTTCGCCGGAAAGGCAGCGGGAATGGTATTTGAAGGTGAAAGGCGTTTCGACCTCGTAGTACGCCTGCAAGAAGAAAGCCGTGGCGATATAACGGATGTTGAAAATCTATACATAGGTACTCCTGAAGGCCAACAAGTCCCACTTAGTGAGGTTGCCAAGGTTTCCTTTGAGCCCGGCCCCGTCCAAATACAACGGGATAATGCAAAACGTCGGGTTATGGTTGGCTTTAATGTACGTGACAGGGATGTTCAAAGTATTATTGAGGATATCAAGCAGATTATGGCTGCAAAGGTTGATATGCCCCCAGGTTATTATGTAACCTATGGCGGACAATTTCAGAATCTGAAAGAGGCCAATCAACGCTTAATGATCGCCCTACCAGTAGCCTTATTGCTTATTTTAATACTGCTTTATTTCGCTTTTGGTTCCCTAAAACAAGGTTTGCTCATTTTCACGGCTATACCTTTATCTGCCATTGGAGGTGTTTTTGCACTTTTAATACGAGATCTACCTTTCAGTATTTCAGCTGGGGTTGGTTTTATTGCGTTGTTTGGGGTGGCTGTTTTGAACGGAATTGTACTTATCGCAGAATTCAACAGGCTCAAAGAAGAAGGGGTCACAGATATTTATGAACGTGTTCGTAAAGGAACAAGTGTGAGACTGAGACCGGTATTAATGACCGCTACCGTTGCCGCATTAGGGTTTTTGCCAATGGCCTTGTCAACATCATCAGGGGCGGAGGTACAGCGACCATTAGCTACTGTTGTAATAGGCGGTTTAATTACGGCTACGGCATTAACCCTTATTGTCCTACCAATTTTGTATATCTATTTTACTGACAGAAAAGCTAGGTCCAATTTCGGGAAAAAGAAAATAGCCACCACTTTAATCGTGATCGGTGGACTGTTCTTTCCGGCGATGCAACTTCAAGCACAAGAAATGAATCAAGTGCAGGAGCGTGAACTTACCTTAGAACAGGCTATTGAAATTGCACTACAGAACAATAACCGAATCAAGATCGCGCAATATGAAATTGAGGTTCAGGAAACAGGAAAGTACGGTGCGATAACCATTCCCAAAACAGAATTTTCCTATTCAGGCGGTGAATTTAATACACCCACAATAAAGGATAATTCATATGGAGTTATCCAGCGGATCAATTTTCCTACAGTTTACACCAGTCAGTTCAAGTTGGCAAAAGCTAGGGTCAATAGCAGTGAGCAACTTAAAGCTATAGCCGAAAACAAACTGATTGCAGACGTAAAATCCGCTTATTTGAGGTATATGTTTTTAGTGGAAAATAAACATCTGTTGCAGCGTCAAGATAGCCTGTACAGCAATCTGGACAGATCAAGCTCAATGCGTTATAAAACTGGTGAATCTACAAAACTGGAAAGTGTGACCTCGGCAACACAATCGATGCAGATAAAAAACAAGCTTCAACAGAACGAGGCCGATTTGAGAATTGCCAAAAAACGTTTACAGGTAGTATTGAATACTAATGATGATATTGGTGTTTCAGATGCTGAGCTGGTTGCTCGGGAGATAGATTTGGATATCGAAAAACAATCTGTGGAGCAAAGCCCTTTGTACGTTTATTTAAAACGACAATTAGAGGTTAGGAAACGGGAGACCAACGTGGAAAGGAACAAAGTATTACCGGATATTATGTTTGGTTATAACAGCCAAACCTTCAATGGTGTTCAAAATAGCGGAATAGCAAACCAAAATTTCAGCAAGGATGATCGGTTCTCGTTTTTTCAGGTAGGTATAGCTATCCCTATTTTTCCTGGGGGCCATCGTTCTAAGATAAATGCTGCAAAAATTGAAGAGGATATCGCCCAATCTCAAATTGAGCTGAACCAGACCCAATTGGAAGGGGAGTTACAAAACTTGTTGCAGGAATATTATAAACTTCAGGGTACTTTAAATTACTATCAAAATGAAGCACTGCCACAAGCGGAACTCATTATTGACAATTCTGAAAAGAGCTTTAAAAGCGGGAATGTTTCTTATGCCCAATACCTGCAAAACCTCACTTTGGCGAATAGTATTCAGACAGAATATTTAAATACACTTTATCAATATAACCAGTCCATCATAGTAATCGAAGCCTTATTGGGCTTGTAAAAATCAAGTGGTATCACTTTAAAATATAAAAAGATGAAAATTCAATTTAATACAAAAATTTCGCTGCTCATTTTATCCACCCTATTTATAGTGGCTTGCGGCAACAAGGATTCTGAAAAAATGGATTCTTCCAAAGAATCCTCTATGAAAGAGGAACAAACTGCTACCAACGGATCCAAACAAATCACTTTTACCAAAGATCAATACAATCTCGCCGGAATTGAAACCGGGGAGATCGAAATGAGAAATCTTAGCAATATCGTGAAGCTAAACGGTGTCGTTGATGTAGAGCCAAAAAGTATGGCCTCTGTATCTGCACCTTTGGGGGGATATTTAAAAACCGCCGGAAGACTGCCCGGTGAGGAGATTAAAAAAGGACAGGTGTTGGCTACGATTGAAAATCCTGAATTTATCCAAATTCAGCAGGATTATTTGGAAAGTTTAAGCAAGCTCCAATTTCTGGAAGAAGAATACAACAGACAAAAACAATTAAGGGAGGAAGACATCAATTCGGCAAAAACCTTTCAGCAGGTTTCTTCAGATTATAAAATAACACAAGGCCGGGTCAAGGCGTACGAACAACAACTTGCACTTGCCGGAATTAGTAGGAATTCCGTTAAAAACGGGAATATTTCCCGGACTGCTAACCTTTATTCCCCTATTACAGGTTTTGTAAAAACAAGCAATGTGAATATCGGCGATTATGTATCGCCACAAGATGTGCTTTTTGAGATAGTTAATTTGGACGATATTCATTTGGCATTGAATGCCTTTGAAAAAGATCTGGGAAAAATTGAAGTTGGCCAAACCGTGAAGTTTTCCCTTGCCAACGATAATAAATTCAATCGCACAGCAGAAGTCTTTTTAATAGGAAAAGCTACTGGAAACGATCGTATCACACCTGTTTACAGCCATTTAAAAAAAGAAGCCAAAAAAGGCTTATTACCGGGAATGTACATAAAAGCTTGGATTGAAAGCGGTACAAATAAGCAAAAGGCGATTCCATCGGAAGCTCTTGTTCAATATGAGGGGAAGGATTTTGTAATCTTTCAAACCGAAAAATCTGACAATGGTTATACATTTAGATTGGAACAGGTTAAAAAAGGAATTGAACAGGAAGGGTACACGGCCATAACTTTTGCTGAAAGTGCTGATGTCAAAAGTTTTAAGCCTGTTACCAAAAATGCTTATTCCATCTTGTCCGCATTGAGAAATTCTGAAGAAGAATAGTTCCAATTAAAAAATAATTCCAGAAGATCAGAATGAAAATCGGCAAGGCTATATCCAAATTAACAGAACCTTTTCAGGCGTTACAAAACAAGTTGTTTGCAAAAGTATATCTCGCGCAGACCATCAGCTTGTTGGGTGATGCCTTCACTTGGGTCGGTTTGGCATTATTGGCCTATCAATTTGGGGAAGACAGGGCTGCGGTAATTTTGGCCACCGCCCTCACATTGCGGGTAACCGCCTTTATTATCTTTTCGCCTTTTGCCGGGGTGCTTGCCGACCGGATTGACCGAAAAAAGATTCTGTACACGACCCACTTTATTAGAATGGGTCTTGTTGCCTTGCTACCGTTCATTACCGCCGAATGGCAAATTTACGTTTTGGTGTTTCTTATGAATGTTTTCAATGCCTTTTTTAGCCCTACCTATCGTTCTGTGATTCCTCAGATCGTAGATAAGAAATTATATCGGCAAGCTATAGGCCTATCGGTTGCCACGTATCAGTTACTGGGGGTTCTGGGACCAGGATTGGCAGGCATACTTGCAGTTTGGTTGGGCGCTAGGGAAATATTTTTGATTGATGCGGCGACATTTATTATCGCAGGGATTTTGCTCTTGACCCTTCCAAAAAGTTTTTTGAATGCCCACAAGGAAGATGTCTCGAAGAAACACCCTACCACTTGGCAAGATGTTACAAAAGGGGCCAAGCTCTTGTTTCAAAACAAATACATTCGTTTTGCCTTGTTCATAGAACTGGTATCGGCGATGGCCGGAGCTTTCATATTGGTAAATACCATAATTCTTGTAAAGGGTGGATTGAACCTTACCGATAGGGATTATGGTTTAATTATGGCCGCCTTCGGTATTGGCGCAACGGTGGCCGCCTTCGTTTCCGGGGCTATTGATAAATCCAAATCAAGGCAGGTTTCCTTAATAGTGGGAGCTTTAGTATTAGGCCTCGCAATTAGTGCCGCAAATTACCTAAATTTTTCTCTGCTATTTGTGTTTTGGATCATCGCAGGTTTGGGACAAAGTCTGGCAGAAATACCTTCGGAAACGCTTATAGGAGAAAATATATCTGATAGTGAACAGGGGAAAGTATATGGCTCCCATTTCGCATTTTCACATCTGTGGTGGGCTTTCGCTTATCCAATAGCCGGATTTTTGGGAACCAATTTTCCCGAAAAGGAATTTCTCTACGGCGGCATCCTAACGCTACTATTACTTTTAGTAGTCTATCTGCTTTTGAGACCCAAACATAACTCAAAAAGAATACCATTAAAAAAAACCAAGAAATTATGATACACATTATTACTACTGGGGGAACCATTGAAGGCCTGGATTATAAAAAACCAGAAAATGAGAAAAAACAAAATAAAATAGCGATTGCAGAATTTCTCGAATCCGCCAATGTTTCCTTTCCTTATATTATCGAAAAAGCATTCGCGAAAGATAGCCGATCAATTACCGATGAAGACAGGATGTTTTTGCTAAAAAAAATAAAAGCTTCCAATGCAGAAAAATTCTTAATAACCCACGGGACTTTTACGATGGAAGATACCGCGGCTTATCTTGGAAGGCAGGGACTTAAAAAAACCATTCTACTTGTAGGCTCATTTATATTGGGAAATTCTAAAAGTACCGATGCTCCCTTCAATTTAGGTTTTGCCTTTAGCGCTTTACAATTTCTAAAACCTGATGTCTATATCGCTATGAATGGTGAAATTTTTCATTGGAACAATGTTACCAAAAACACAGATACCAACAAATTTATGTCTAAAAATGAAAAATAAAAATGTTTGGCACACCGATACATTGGACAACTTTTTTCTACCTTATAATAGATACTTTCATTGTATCGCTTGCATATTACCACCATTCCTTTAAAAGAATTAGGAGCAATCATTTTAGGTTTTTAAAACTTGGCTTACTTTTTATAGCCTATAATACCACAGGTGGATTTTTACCCATTGAAAACTTTCCAGGCCCATTTATAATCCAGTATGTGATTACTTATGGTATTGCAATAGCCCTTTGTATCTACATAGTATATTATCTATATAAAGAATATGATATTGTGGTTATCAAGCTACATTTCTCAATCCAAAATTTAGCAATTCTTGCAATTAGTAGTTTTATTATATTGTTCTTAATCCCTTACTTTTTAACGCATTCTTTGAATTGGGCTAGATTTCTGTTTACCATACCAATATCTATAATTGCTTTTGTATTTCTTTGGTTCTTTTATATAAGAATATCAAACCTCGAAAATCCCAATCACTTTTTTCTAAAGCGAAATAAATTTTCAATCCTAAGCGTAAGTTGTATCGCATTACTACCCATTTTAACAGTAATTGGTGACTACCAATGGTTAACTTTTACTGTAATGAACTTGGCTTTTTACGCCATTACCGCCATTGAAATAGACCGGTATCTTTACCTACTTGAGAATAAGAATAAAATGCACAAAATTTTTGATTGGAACAAAAAACAAAACGAATATCCTGCAAAGGACAGTATGGTTTATGAAAACTTAACCAAACGGGAAATTGAAGTCGCTTTATCAATTTTAAGTAATCAGACTTATAAAGAAATTTCTAAAGATTTATATATTGCCGAAAGCACGGTATCTAAGCACGCATCCAATATCTTCAAGAAAACAGGGGTAAAAAATAGGCGACAATTCTTATCACGCTTTCGTAGAAAATTCAAAAAATAAGTTAGGATGGTATCCTATTATTTCCCTATAAATACTCAGGTTTAATAGATTCCCGTAGGAAAATACGGTTTTTGCGTAGTCAAATACGCTATAATTCACTTGTATTTTATTGTTTTGAATTTATCTTTAAATGAATTCACTTAAACTTTTAAAAAATGATCTGTAAAATGATTGGTGATGGATTTACAGTTACAAGCAGAAATACTACTGGAAGGACTGAACGAAATTAAGCTTAAAAACAATGATATTTTGAATAGGGCTTTTCGTTCTATTGAAGTATGCCGTAATCTCCTTAGTTTGTTCAAAAAGGAAATCATTGCAAATGAATTTGGTTCCCTAGAACAAGAGATAGACTTCTTTAAGAACATAAAACAAATCCCGCTGGTCCAGCTCATTTATTTCTCAGAAATCCATTCATTAGAAATTCAATTTCCAAAAGCCGATAAAAAAGCCCAACTTAAATTCCTGAAAAAGAAAATTGGCAAGCTTAACCGTTTCTTTCTGTATAATATTGATTTCGGGCAGTATGTCAATTCCAAAGCTACCCATTTTGATAAGGAATATTACACCCGTGATTATTTGGATACCTATCATATAACCACTTCAAAATTCTACTTTCAGGATCCCGAATTTTGCACCCCAAGGGATATGCTTTTAGGTAAATTCAAAGCATACAATTTATTGGTTGTCTATTTGGATGAGCGATTATTTAAGCTTAAAAATAATCTAAATGGGAAAACTGTAAAATCGAATACTACAGAAAAAATCCATTGGCCATTTACCAATACCGATTGGGTGGAGCTAGTTTATGCTTTAAGTTTTGCCGGAATTACAAATCAAAATGATCTGAGTATCATCAAACTCTCCAATAAGCTTCAAGAAATTTTTGATTTTAAACCTACCGGAAAAATCTATAATACCTATCAGGATATAAAAAATAGAAAACACAGCAGAACATTGTTTTTGGACTCCCTAAGTACCTGCCTAATTACTGAGATGAACAAGAGTGAAGAATAATTCTAAAAACTGTTAAAAAAAGACCGTACTACGGTTGACCTACCGAAATCCTGCTTTTTAAGATTCTCCATTTAATTTGGCATCTTTTAATCTATCGTCTTCCTCAAACAAGCCTCAAAGGCCACCATAATCAATCAACCTTCAAAATGTTAAATTTTGACCGTACTACGGTCTTAATGGGGAATAAAACCCATTAAACATACTCAAATTTGTAGAACGAAAGTCAAATCCTGCGAGGGGCTATCAAATTAGTTTAGACTGAGGCGATAGCCCTTTTCATTTAAAACCGTTCTATTATGCCAACAAGTATCATTACCACAGACGATCTTCGGGAATTCAAAATGGAATTGCTCGACGACATTAAAAAGCTCCTATCCCGACAAGCGACCGGCAAACTCAAAAAATACCTGAAATCTTCAGAAGTGATGGAACTGCTTCAGGTAAGTCCGGGAACACTTCAAAATCTTCGCGTCAATGGCACGTTGCCCTACACGAAAGTGGGCGGTATCATTTACTACGATGCCGAAGAAATCCAGAACGTGATGACCGCAAACCGTGTGCAGCACGGATTAAATTCTTAGGCGATGAATTATATAAAGCTACTCAATGCGGCTTTTGAAAAATTTTTCTTTGATGACCGCTTGAACCCAACGCACATTAGTCTATATATGGCTCTGTTCCAGGAGTGGAACAGCAGCCGCTTTGCCGATGAGTTTTTTGTGAACCGTCGCGAATTGATGCGCGTGGCCAAAATCGGTTCTAAATCAACTTATCATCGATGCGTAACAGACCTAGATTCGTGGAACTACCTATCCTATTTCCCATCCAATAATCCATACAAAGGGAGTAAGATCAAGATGGCCATTATTGGGACAAGTGATGAACCAGATATGGGACGGTACAATCCCGAATTAGAACAGCTTGCGGAACGGTACCGTCCCATACGTGAACCGGTAGTGTACCAGCACCGTCCCACCAACGGACAAGCTTTGTACCAGAACCGTCCCGTGAGTGGACAAGCATTGGTATCTAATATAAACAATACCAAACAAGTAAATATTACTAAACAACCAAAGGGCAGGCAGGCCGTTTTAGATTTTTTTATTGAAAAAGATTTTAATGCTGATGAAGGAAAAAAATTCTTTGCGCATTATGAAGCCAACGATTGGAAAACAAGCGATGGAAAAACAATTAGGGATTGGCAGGCATTAGCCAAAAATTGGATGGATAGAACCGAATTGTTTACCGAAGAAAACACACAAAACAAAAAAGGAGCATCCCAAATACGGGACAACCTCAAAACCACTAAAACCAAGGATTATGGACAACCCCTCTAAAATAACCGAAGGCGGCGTGGAATATTCGCTGGGCAAATTTGACGGGAAATGCGTGCTTTACGATTTCCCGAAAATCCTGATTTACCTGAATGCCAAGGGAAAGCTGCTTTTTGGAAAGAAATTTAAAATTTACGATGAGGATAAGGATATTTTGCTAAAACTCTGTTCTTACTTCATCAAGGACAAGGAAAACTGCCAAAAATATGAGATCGATATTGACAAAGGTATTTTACTTTCTGGGCCCGTTGGATGCGGAAAAACCACCCTAATGAAACTTTTACGGCATTTAGTGCCGTTGCAACGCCCGTATGAAATGATCCCCTGTCGCAACGTGGCATTCAGTTTTAATCATCTTGGTTTTAAGACCATCGAGGATTATGGAAATACAAAATTTTTCTGTTTTGACGACCTGGGCGTAGAACCGGCCGGAAGGTTTTACGGCAAGGATCTGAATGTGATGGGCGAAGTCCTTTTATCGCGATACGAGCTTTACCTTCAGACAAAACATAAAATCAAAACCCACGCGACCACGAACCTAAATGCTGAGGAACTGGAAGAACGCTATGGAAACCGTGTCCGTAGCCGGATGCGGGAACTGTTTAATCTGATCGCTTTTGATGAGGGGGCTGGGGATAAAAGGAAGTGAAATTAAACTTAGTGTCTTTTAATAAAACTTGCGCTACTTATTCAGGTTTACTACCAGAAGCAACAAATACACCTCCATAATTAAAACTATCATCCACTTTAAAATTGGAAACTTTGGTCTCTAAATATTGATAGATTGGTCTATCCACTTCGCCTTTCCCGATCCATTTTACAAAATCGCCCTTCAAACTTGGTTTTTCAAGATACCAGTCCAGAATAACAATTCTGCCGTTTGGTTTTAAAATTGAAATCATATTGTCGATTATGTTTCGCCATTTGGGCAGCCCTGACAAGCCAAGGTCACAAAAAACAGCGTCAACAGTAATTTGTTCGTTTCGATAATCAAGCCAATTTCGGTCAATTTTAGTAGCATCGTTTAATTCCGTTTCGATATTCTTCCAACCGTTTTTTTCTATTTTTTGTTTGGCCTTATCAAGCATTCCACTCGACAGGTCAATGCCGATGATTAGTCCTGAGTTGTTCAAATATTCGTTGAAATATTTGAAGTTGACCCCTGTTCCGCAGGGCACGTTTAATACGGTCTGTCCATTTTTGAGTTGAAGCTCTTTGATGGCATAGTTCCTGGCTTTTTTATAATACCAATTTGAGATGTAATCGTAAATGACGGAAAGCTTATCGTAGTAACGAATAGCGTTTTCCTGTTCTTCCTTTGTTCCGTACATTTGAGTTTCCATTACGCTTTTTTACCTGGTGATGAACTTGATGTATAAAAATACTCATTTCTTATTTTTTAGTTCATAAATCTGCCTTAGAACTTCTGACAAAAAAACTTTCAATACTTCTCGGATGCTTTTAATTGTTTCGATGAATAAGTCTTTCATAATCGTTTATTTGAGTAGTTATAGATTCCTTTTAAAATAGCCATCGCCACGGCCTTGACTTTAGAAGGCTGCAAAAAATAGAACCCTTCATCTTCGTTGGTAAGAAATCCAACTTCTACTAAAACAGCAGGGCGGTAATCAACACTTTCCCGTAGCACCTGAAAATTTGCAAACTTTACCCCCCTACTCTCAAAACCCAATTCTTTTTTAAAATAAGCCTGCAACAGATAAGCAAGCAAAGTTGAAAGGTCTGAAAATTGAGATTTAGTATTAGCCACATAAACTTCAATTCCTCTTGCGTTAGCATTATCTGAATGATTGCAATGCAAGGAAATAAATACATCCGCATCTAAGGCATCGGCCAATTTAGTTCGATCCGATAGGGCAATAAGCGTATCGTTATACCGGGTTAAATAAATATCCAACGGTATTTCTGACTTTTTGTTAAGCCTTAAAATTTCCAGAGCGATGTCCAGTACGACATCCTTTTCCTGTAAGCCATTTATACCGATTGTCCCGGAATCTTTTCCACCGTGACCAACGTCAATAATTATTCTTTTTTGGATGGCAGTTTCTTGCCCAAAAATGAAGCACATTTTTAGGAGCAAAAAGACAAAACTGACGTTTTTGAGCACTTTTTTCATTTTCAATCTTTGGGTTATCAACAATCTACCTTCCAAAATCCATAGAATTTGATGTCAAATAATGGCAACGGAATTCAATTAGTATCAAATAATATTTTATTCACAAATATTTGATTTTCAAGTATTTGAATACAAATATATGTACTTTTCCCTTAACGAAAACGAATCAAAAACTTAAACTGTTCCGTTATGAAAAAATCAATCTACTTGGCAACTTTTCTTTCGTTGCTCTCAACATCGCTTTTTGCACAAATCGGCGGGATCGAAGATTCAGTCGATGACGTTTCTAACACAATTAGGACAATTTTTCCAATAATCCTTGGTGTAATATTCCTGATTGGCTTCCTGTTCAACGCGGGACATTTCTTCGGGGAAAACGCCGATCTCAAAAAAGGGATTACCCGTGTTCTCGTATTTGTGCTAATAGCGGGAGCTGTGGTTGGAATCTTTACTTACCTAATCGGAATCGTAGTATAAATGAACCCTCATCGAGGGCTTTAATAGAAGAGCTTTATGAAGAAATTCGAGATCTATAAAAACATCAGGAAACGGGCAGTCATTTTTGGGTTGCCTATTTCCCTGTTTGCCATAATGATGGTTTCTATTCTCGCTTCGCTATTGGTCATCATCTTCTCGTTCAGCTTCGGGATCATCATTGGCGTATTGGTTATCAATTCAGCTTTGTATATCGCTTTGACCCGGATAACAAACAATCCACAGCTTTTCCAAATGGTAAAAGCCTTCCCAAAAATCATCAGTAACAAAAGAAACTCCGGCATCGACTATGAACAAGATTAACCTTTCGGCATACCGGCCCATCGCGGATATTCAGGACAATATCATCCTTGCTAACAATGGCAATGTGGTCTTGTGCTACGAAGGAAACCTGCCTGAAATTTACTCTCTCTCCGAAAAGGATTTTGAAGATATGCACGGGGCTTGGTTTCAAGCTTTGAAGTCGTTGCCCATAGGCACCGTGGTTCATAAACAAGATGTTTATCTTAAAAAGAGTTATACCTCTGAACAGCTTGCAAACAAAACCTTTTTGGAAAAAGCGACCCACGACCATTTTAAAGGGCGCGAATATATGGAGCACCGCTGCTTCCTGTTCTTTATTTTGACCAAGAACAAAGCACTTAACAGTCCCAAATATGTCAACCCCTTCCGAAAGGTTTCCAAGAGCATTATCCGGGAACTTGATGATACCGTGCAACGCTTTATCGGCTCGGTAAGTGATTCGGTTTCCTTTATCAACAATAGCCGTAAAATGGAATTTCTTTCGCTTGAAGCGAAAGGGATTGAGCAACTGACCAATGGGTACTTTAATGGCTTCAATGAAGGTTTTGATACGGATATTTTACTTGAAAAGAAAAACGTCAATATAGGCGAAAATTATTTTGATGCCCTGGCCATCAACAGCGAACTGTGCTTTGGCGAAAGTGTACAGAGCAGCAAGACCAATGAGAAATTCACTTCTGACGATTTTGTATTTCATCAAGGGTTTATTGATGGGCTGGGGCTTACGCTTAACGAAAACCACATTGTTAACCAGATCCTATATCTGGACGATAAACAAAAGTGGCGCAAGCTGCTCGACAAGAAAGTAGAGGAACTGAACAAAAGCTCCAACTTTGGTTCGCAGAACAAAGTGGTGCTCGGGAAAATCCAGCATATCCTTGATCAGATCAATGCCGATGATAATGCCCGGATTATCCGTGGCCACTTAAATATTGTTTACTGGGACAAGAATCCAAAGAACCTAAGTAGAATCGGCTCTAAAATCAAAACCGAATTTAAGGAATTGGACATTATCCCTTATTATCCAAGGGGCGAGGAACGGAAGAATTATATCCTCAACAGCTACTGCTGCTTTTCTTCCAATTTCTCGAATAATGATCTGTACGTGACGGATCTGAAACACGCACTTTGCCTGTTCATCAATAACACCAATTACAAATCTGATGATACCGGTATTATCTTCAATGACCGTGAGCATAATATCCCCGTTCTAAAGGATGTCTGGGATGAGCGCAAGAAACGCATCAAGGCAAGGAACTTTGCCATTTTCGCACCCACCGGTGAAGGGAAATCGTTCTTGGCAAATAACATTCTGCGTCAATATTTTGAAAGTGGCGTTCGCCTTGTCATTATCGATCTGGGCGGTTCTTATACCAAGTTTGCCAAACTCTATCCTGAAAAATACACCGTGCTCAGATACGAGAGCGGAAAGAATCTGGGCATCAACCCATTTTACATCAGCGATACAAATGATCTGACACCAGAACGGCTCGAAGATTTATCGGTCTTCCTGTTTGAACTCTTTGCCTCGGATCTGAAAGTGACCAAGGCGCAATCCGTCTCGGTCAAAAAAATACTGCGCCATTATTATGATAGCATTTCAGAAAACCACTCCTTGGATGGTTTTTACCATTTCATCGAGCGCAACCAAAAAGACCTTTTAGGTCAGCTCAAAATCCATCCTGACTACTTCAATGTTACGAGTTTTTTGCACGTAATGTCGGAGTATGTTGGCGATGGTCTATATAGCTTCCTCTTTGAAGTCAGCGAAGACCAGACTTATAAAATCGAGGATAAACGTTTGATCGTTTTTGAGCTGGACGAAGTAAAGGACAATAAGGAAATCCTGTCCGTAATGTTGAAGCTGATTAAGTCCGCCATCCAACGAACCATTTGGAAGAACCGTGCGGAAAAGGGGATTATCCTGTTCGATGAGTTTGCCAAGCAGTTGAAATTTGAAAACGTACTGGAAAGTGTGGAATTCTATTATCAGGCCATCCGAAAACAGAACGGTGCCATTGGGATTATCCTGCAATCCATCAATCAGCTTCCCAACAACTCTACATCGGCAAGCATACTGGAAAACACGCAGGTCATTTACAGTCTGAACAACGAGAAAGGCTATGCGGAATTGGTCAAAAGGCTCAATCTATCCAGCCACGACCTGAACCAGTTAAAATCCATCAAAAACAACCTTTCTGGACCACGCAAATACACCGAAATGTTCATCAAGATTGGAAAGGAAAGCAACATTTTCCGGCTCGAAGTTCCGAAGGAAGTATATGCCGCTTATCTAACTGATGGACAGGAAAACCAGGAAATAATGAAACTCTACGAAGAGCATCACGATATGAAAAAAGCAATCATTGAATTCACTTCTAAAAAATAATATGATGAAAACTAAACTTGTAATACTCGCAATGGCAATCTTGTTCAGCTTTAATATGAAAGCCCAAGGAATGCCCACTTATGACAACACCAATTTTATCAGCTTGGTAAAACAACTAATAGAATCTGGGAAGCAGACCGCAAACATTATCAAGACCGTCAAATTCTTAAAAACACAAAAAGAAAACATTGAAAAGGTCAACGATGTGGTCAAGCAGTTAAAAGCGGTTAGAGAAATTGGACGGAACAATCAGCGCCTCATCCTAGTGATGCAAAATGATTTAAGTGACATTCTTGACAGTCCTTACATCAAACCCGATGAAGTGGCAAGGGTATCGGAATCGTTTAGTGCCATTGTAGAAAATTCCTTGGACACAATGGACTTTATCGACCAGATTCTTTCCAGCGATTACCTAAAAATGAGTGATGCCGACCGTGCGGATATCCTGAAAGAAAAGGAAGAAGAATCGAAAAATATGGTTTCGGAAATCACATTGAAAACTAAACGATACCGAGATATAATTTCTTTCCGCAAGATGCAGGATAAAATCAATAATAGGGAAACAGGATATTAATTATGACCGCGGCAATCATTTTAGGGATAGGCTTGGAATACGTTGATACCGTTTTCCAGACCATACAGAACAGCAGCTTCTCGCAATATACCATTGCGGGAATGAAAACACTTGCCGTACTGTTCTTTCTGATCAACATCCTCAAAAAATATAATGAGGGCGTTGCGGATCAGGGCGGTTATACTTGGGGGTTGAGCCCGGGGGAACTGATCAAAAATTTTGCGGTCGTGCTTTTGGTCATTTTTTCAACACAGGTATTGGGCTTTTTTGACGGTATTCTGGTGGCCATCGAAGGACAATATCGGGGAACTGCTCCGGCTTTGTTGCCCTTGCAGATGCAGGATATTCCCATTGAGGAAGAGGTAAATATTATAAAAGCAGCCCAGGCCGCAATGTCTTTGCTTTATGAAGCTTTGGTAACACCACTTTTCGGTTTTAAGATATTTGCTTTCGTCGTGAGTACAATATTATGGATTCTCGATTTGTCCATTTATCCCTTATTCCTTGCGGAACGTTTCTTCTTGTTGGGAATAATGCAGGCATTCTTCCCATTGGTCATAAGCCTTGCCGTTTTTGAAAAGTTCCGTTCGCTCGCCTATAACTTTTTCAAATTGTACGCTGCTGTTTATATGTTGGTACCTGCGTTCTTTTTGGTCAATGTATTCGTCAATGCACTTTATACCGAGATAAACACCAATTTCTGGACGAACTTATTTGGAACTGACGTTGGTAGCGGCTTTTTTGCCCCGGTCGTACAGCTTGGTTCGGTAGGATTTATCGTCTTTCTAAAATTCAAACTGTACCGACGCGCGACCTCATTTACCCTAAAATTATTTACTGCCTAAAACCCATTCAAATGAAAACACCTTATAAAAATATTTACGCAGTCCTTAGAATTAATCGGTTCATCGTCTTGGCCGTTGTCATTTGCTCCGTTTTGTCCAGTTTCTTTGCCGTTTGGATGGTATTCAACATCAATAAAAAAGCCTTAAACAATGCTTTTGCCATCAATACCGATGGAAGTATCATCCCATTGAAACTCGTTACCCAAAAGGAAAACTTTAAAGTGGAAGCCTTGGCTCATTTGGAGCTCTTTCACAATTATTTCTACAACATCGATGCAAGCAATTACGAAAAGAACTTGGAAAAGGCACTTTGGCTGGGGAACAGTTCCGTTGACAACCTCTATCGCCAAAAGAAGGCCGATGGTGTCTATAATCGGTTATTGCAATATTCATTAGTCCAAAAGGTGGTCAGCATTGATTCCCAAATCGAAGAAAATAATGGGACTTATAATTTCAGGACGATTACCATTTTTGAAATCAACAGAGGTTCAATAATCGATACCTATGAGCTGATTTCCACCGGAAACCTGATTGCCGTGAATCGCAATTTCCCCAATAATCCGCACGGGTTGTTGATTACGAACTATTTCGAGAAATCCCTTAAAAAACTGAACGATGAAAATTGAAAAGAACAAAATAGTCTTTGCAGCAGTCTTGGCCGTGATATTCCTATTTCTGATTTCCTATTCCGTGATGGTGATGGGCGATGACGAAAGCGGGAACGAGAACCTTATAGAAACATCTGTACCTAAACTGGAAGAGGATCAGAAGGAATACGATTCCAAACTGGATGCCATCAATGATTTGAAGGAAGTGCGTGAAACCAATGCACCGAGCATCTACGACGAAAAGTTGATCGATTCCCTGGGCTTTTACGATGCCGATTTACCCGAACGGGAAAAGGAACGCATAGTGGATAGCATCTACTCCGCAGGGAAAATCAAGTATTCCGAAAAAAGCTATCGGAATATTGGCGTTAAAAAAGCTGTTACCAAGGTCGCAAAAGTAGTTGATTCAGCAGCAATAAAGGCCGAACAAAAAATTGCTGCAAAGGAAATGGGGCTGGAACACCAGTTGTTCTTTGCCTCTGATCCAAAGGAAAGTGATATTTCCGTTTCCGGCACAACGGATGCAGTAATATATGCGGTCGTGGATGGCGACCAAGTGGTCAAGGCAAATTCGCGCTTGCGGATGCGCCTGACCAAAGCCGCTACCGTTAATAACAAACGGATTCCAAAAAACACTCCAATCTACGGTTTTATCAGTTTTCAGCCCAATCGGGTGTTGATTGAAATCGAGAACATTCAACATCAACCCACAATGTTGAAAGCCTTTGACCTACAGGACGGAAGTGAAGGCATCTATGTGGAAAACAACTTTCGTGCAGAGGTAACCAACGAAGTTGTAGGCGATATGGTGGATGACATAAACATTGCGGGTGTACCACAAGTGAGCGGTTTCAAAAAGATATTTCAGCGCAATCACCGCAACGTAAAGGTTACCGTGCTCAACAATTACAGATTAATCCTAAAACCTAAATTATGAGCCCATAATGGGCATTTAAAACTCACTCTTATGAAAAATCTTCTTTTTATCTCAATATTTCTAAGTATTACTGCAATCACTAAAGCCCAAACGTCTATTACAATCGATACAATATATGCCAATGACCAAAAGAACGTTGCCTTATTCTTCCCAGAACCCATCCGCCAAGGGATCACGGGTTCTGATAATTTTGTCTTCACCTATAATCGCGAGAAAGAACAATTCTTTGGACTGCTTCAGGCAAAGCCGGGAAGGAAAGTAATCTTCTGGTTGGTCAACAGAAATGGCTCAGTTTTTTCGTATATTGTAAGGTATAAAGAGCAGCTTACTAAGCTGAACTATTTTATACCGAAGTCTAAAAGCATCGGTAATGAAAAGCCCAATGTTGCTGATTCGGCAAAAGTAGATGTGTCCAAGAAAGAGTTGGGAAACGAGGTCTATTATTACAGAAAATTCTGTTCCTATCTAATTGATCGAAAGCAACGGATTGGCCGGATAAAAAAACGGAACGAGGGCATTGTTTTAAGTGTTGAAAACATTGTTTTTGATAAGGAAGAGCTTTACTTCGTAATCCAGATTGAAAATAAATCTACCTTGGATTACGATCTGAACTTCTTGAAGTTCTCGGTTGAAACGAGACAAAAAGGTAAAAAGAAATCTTTACAACTTCTTTATCAAGAGCCTATTTTTAAATATAATCTGCCGACCAAAGTAGTTGAAAATGAAACCGTAAAATTGGTTTACGTGCTGCCAAAATTTTCGATAAGCAATGACCGCAGGGCGGTTTTAGAGATCAACGAAAAGAACGGGGAAAGGCACTTAAAATTAAAAATATCGCATAGATTTATCAATAACTCAAATTAATATCATTATGAAAAGAATAGCCATTTTTTCGTTAGTAGTATTTTTTCTGTCCTGTGCAGGGAAACAAGACCTTTCGCCGAGCGAAACTTCAAAAATCGTGGTGGAAAGTTTCTACAATGAAGATAATACCACCCTAAAAAAACATACCACCCCCGAAGGCTATGAAGGTCTAAAATCGATACAGGATTTAATGGCAGCAGGAAAATCAGGGGATTCCAATTTTAAAATGCTGGAAGAAACTGCCGATGATAAGACCGCTTGGGTAAGGTTTACAACCTCTTATGAGGAAAATCCTGAATTGTTCAAGCTTCTAAAGGTAGATGGTCAATGGAAGGTTACGCAGCAAGGGCCAAGAGAGAAAGGGCCGTTTTAAGGAAAGAAATAGTATAGACCTTCTCCTTTTTAAATTGGTCGTTAATTTTTTCGTCAATGGTAAAACAAAAGTAATTTATGTTATGGGTGGTCTGTTAAATCTTCTATTTTTGCAAAGACAAAATTCAATTTCTAATCGCACCTTTAAAAAACATATTAAATCAATTAGGGCTAATCGAACACCACGCGGTCTATTTTAGGGATAAGGCACTTGGTATTCCTTTCAATGGATTTACTCCAGAAGTAAAACAAAAAATAGACATTATTAATCCTGATGCGTATTATGTTTTTAATCAGCAGCCCTTATTGCTATTTTTTTATCTCGATGAAAATGATCGATCAAATCGGGAGTTAGAAATTCATAAACAGGTATGGTCTTTCGATAACTCACCGGTAATTTTTGTAATTAAAAAACAAGATGTAAAGGTTTATAATGCCTTGAATTACCATAAAAAAGAAAAGAGTCTTGAAGAAATCCCCTTGAGTCCAGAGGAAAGACAGGAGAGGTTTTCTTTTTGGAATCTTCAAAGCGGATCTACGTGGAAATGGCTACAACAAGAATATTTAGAAACTACAAAAAAGAACAAATATAGAAAAAGAGTAAATGAGCGTCTATTTCAAAATATAAGATCGGTTAGGCAAATTTTAATTGATGAACCTAATGGACTTACCGAAAATGAAGCGAACTCTTTAATTCTCCGATTAATTTTTATTCGTTATTTAATTGATAGAGGGGTTAAAATCGATGATGAAGAAATAAGAGGTAATTCCTTAGACGAGAAAAGACTTAGTTTTAGTAGAATAATACAGGAACCAACTAAACTGGATAACTTATTCAGCAGGCTCAATAAAAATTTCAATGGTGTTTTATTCAAGGAAGTCAATATTAAATTAACTTCAAAACAGTCTCAATTCCTAGCGGATGTTTTTAAAGGGGAAATACAAGAACAGGGCGCAATATTCGAGGGGTATTATTTTCATATTTTTGATTTCTCAATTATTCCTGTAGAAGTAATCTCTGGTATTTACGAATCATTAATTGATGAAGAAAAAAGGAAATTGGACGCAGCGGTATATACGCCTCCTTTTTTAGTAGAATATGTTTTAAATGATACGGTCGATAAATATTTAGCGAATAGCACTTCTTCTTCTTGTAAAATATTCGAAGTAGCTGTAGGTTCCGGTATTTTTTTAGTTCAGTCTTTGAGAAAGATGATTGAAAAAGAAATCGACCTAAAAGGAAAAAAGAATAATAAGGATTTTAGCAAACGCATTCGAAACATTGCCAAAGAAAATCTTTACGGAATCGATATTAATCCAGAAGCTTTAAAAGTAACCTGCTTCTCTATATATATTGCTCTTTTGGATTATCAAAGTCCAAAGGATATCGAAAAATACCCTTTCCCAAACTTCTTGGGAGAAAACCTATTTGAAGCAGATTGTTTCGACTTAGACCATCAATTTAATGAAGTAGTCAAAAAGCAAAAACCGAATTTCATATTAGGAAATCCTCCTTGGAAAAAGGATAAATCCCTTAAGCATTTAAAATGGATCAATTCTACTAAAATTCATAATAGAAAGATTACGGGCAAATTAGAAATTGCACAATCTTTTTTATTACGTTCGCAAGATTTTATGCAACCGGATACTGTGGCAGCTTTAATAGTAACCAGTACAATTTTCTATAATGTTTCAACCACTACAAGGGAATTTAAACATAAATTCCTGACATCTTTCTGCCTAGATAAATTTTTAGATCTTTCACCCGTAAAACAAACTCTTTTTGAGCAGCAAGAGAGCCCAACTTCTATAGCTTTTTATCGCCTAGCTAATAACAAAAATTATCTGGAAAATGTTGTCGAACATTTAAGCATAAAGGTTAATTCATTTTTAAAATATTTTAAAATGCTAGTCATTGAGAAGTATGATAACAAGAAAATCTCTCAGAGACATTTTCTTGAAAATGATTGGATGTTTAAAGTAGCGCTATATGGAAATATTTTAGATTTTGGCCTTATTAAAAGATTAGAGTCACAAAATGCTTTCAAAATATCAGACTTGGTCGATGGGGATACTTTATATGGAGGTGCCGGCATTTCGAGGGGAAAAGATGCAAAACCTTTTCCTAATATGATTGGAATGCCAATAGTTGAAAATAGCGAAATAAATGAATATTATACCCAAGTTGATAAGGCCAACACATTAGAAGAGTCAGACGTCAATCTTGCACGTGGAAGAGAAATAGATATTTTTAAAGGAAAAAAAATTCTATTAAAAGAGCAAAGTAAGAATTGGAACAAACCAGTTATATCTTATTGTGATTCAGATTCTGTATTTCGAAAAGGAACTTTTGCAATCTCTTCACTTAATGAAGAGATTATTAAACCTCTGTATGGGTTACTTATTTCAGAAATGGCCACCTATTATATGTTTTTGATTGCTAGTGCCTGGGGCGTTGGAACTAGACCTGCTATTCGTTTTGTGGATGAGTTTTTAAAAATACCGTATAGGGAACCAGGTAAGGGTTTAAAAAATGATCTCATTAATTTGGTGAATAAATTCCTGAATCCATTCAAAAAGCATTACTCAGAATTTAATTTAGGCGAACCTGAGTTTGACGATTCTGTATTTTCTCAAATAAATAAACTAATCAATGAAGTATATGAGATTAAAGAGTATGAAAAAGATTTGATAGATTATGCTTTAAATGTTTCGAGATACCAATTTCAAGAAAGCAAACAATATTTAGTAATAGATTTTACACAACTTAACCCTGAGCATTATAGAAATAGAGATCTTGTTCTAAAAAAATATGCAGAAGTTTACCTGAAAGAGATGGGCGATCTTTATAATGCTGAATTTATCCAAATTGAAATTTATCCTTTAGACCACTTTATTGCAATGAATTTTGTGTTTTTGAGCAAAGAACCCAAAGATAAAATTATTTATCCGCAAGATAAAAATAACGAAAAAGAAGTGCTTAGAAGGTTGGCGAGTAATCTTAGTATTTCTCAGATTACCAATACAAAGGACCCTTCAAAAAACCTTTTCATTCAAAAAGATATTAAAGGCTTCGAAACTAATTCATTTTATATCATTAAACCAAATGAATATAAATGTTGGCATCGTGCCCTTGCTTGGTATGATGTTGCGGAATTCAGAAATACAATTGAGCAGGCAGAGTTGAACAGCTTAAGTAGTGAGATTAATGATTTCTGATGCCTCCCAATTCATACAGCATAGAAAAGATACTTTTTCTATTACCAACAAAAGAATAACGCAGATAATTTCTTACGTATGCGAATGCTATGAAATTTGTGTCAAGGATAAAACAGTAGCCCCTTATTCTATCAGTACGGTCGCTCAGAATAGTACACTGACCTTCGAGGATTTTCTAAAATTTGATTTAATAGATAATTATCTCAACGTCAACAAACATCTTTTTAAAGAAAAGGTCACTGAATTAGAAGAAATTCACTTTAGTGCTGAGACTCAGGAAAGGTATATTGATCTAATTGATTCTAAGCAAAAACCTGACAAAATAGATATTTATGTTGATAGGTTGGGGCTTCAAGATGAATGGATGTCTCAAAATAATCAGGTTTATTTTGCTATAGAATGCAAACGCATAAAAATATTATCTGACACCAAAGCTTATATTGGGGATATAAAAAAAGTAACCAATCGAAATCATACAAATTTGAGGTTACCTTTTGAGGGGCAAATCGCGTTTATCGAGAATATAAAGCTAGATCATACAGTTGTAGCGAAAAAAGCCAATACTATATTAAGTGAAGATTCAGAGATACACACGCTTCAATATCTGAAATTTCAGAATTTCCATAGTACTTTTAAAGCTACATACAGTTCTATCCACACTAAAAATTTTGGAAGAAATGAATCATTTTTGGTATATCATTTATTATTGGATTATACTAAAATAGTAATGAGTTAAATTTATGATTTAATTTTTGAATATAGACTTCGCCTCTTCATAAACTCGTTCAAAATTAGCCTCTAAATCAGCTTGGGTAAATTGCTTTGATTCCTCGGGAAGCCTCCTCTGAATTTGCTGCAATTTAAATTGAACCTTTTTATCCTTCCCGTCTGCATAGGTAATAAATTCGCCCTGCTTCAAGCGAAAGAAAACATCAGCCCTGATTTTAGGGATTTCTTTTTCTCCAGTCGTAACTCTTGTATCAAAATCCAAATTATGGCCACGGCTCACGCTTTTGGTCGGGTCTTTAATAATTTCAAAAAAGCGTTCGTAGTATTTGGCTGTATCAGGATCGTTTACCTTGCCGAAAAATTGATAGGAAAGGTTACTCAAAATTGCCTTGCTCGCTTTATCGCCGTACATCATATCGTTCTGAATCTTATCCTGCATCACGTAGATGGTTGCGATGTCATAACTCCGCAAAGTTGCCGGAATACGGTGCATATTTAACAATCTTATTGTTGGTGCCTCTTCCATCAACAGGAAAGAAGGTTTGGAATTCCGCACACTCATTTGTTTGGTGATCGTATGGATAATGGTTGCAATAACAGGCGAATAAGAAGTTTCAAATTTGGGATTGTTTACCACCGAAATCACAGTTGGATTTTCAGAACTATTTATATTGAGTGGCACTTCATCCGCAGATAAGGCCATAAAGATGCGTTGGGTGCTTATCCGTTTTAGCGCATTGGCCAAGGTACTTTTAACCCCGGCGGTCTGCCGTTCAGAATCCTTACCGCTGATAAAGGCATCTGCCATTGCCCGTGATGTCGTATTGGTTTCCAAAAACTGGATTAGGCTGTTCGTATCCAAATATTGATAAATGGCAATTAGATGCGGCAGGGTACAGAATTTTGGGTACGAGGTTTTCGGCTTCCAGATCAGTCCGCCAATCAATCCTTCGGCGGCATCATTGAAAAATTTGGTCGTGCCACTCGTACCGGATTCCCGTTGCTCCAACAAATTCTCGATCAATACCCTCGAAACCTCGTTTACGCTTTCCTCGTTCTCTAAATAGCGTGGGGCAATAGGATTTACCCTATGAATAATTTTATCAAAGGAAATAACCTTAAAAGGGATATCACCGTTCTTAAAAAGCGGATACGCCATTTCCGTCAGTTCAAAATCCTTATAGTCGTGAATGATCCCGCAAAAGCCCTCTTTTTGGAAATGCTTCAGAAAACCATATACCACACTTTCGGTCTTTCCGCTTCCGGCAGATCCTATGATGGATGCCCCACGTTTTACATTTTCTAATGTAAAACTTCCCTTGCTCGTTGTAAAACTTACACGGTACTTGCTATCGCTATTTTTAGGTTCGTCTGGTTTGTGCAAAAAAACGTACAATCCTGTATTAATTAGTATCAGCGGACAACCTAAATAAAGTAGGGTCAATATCAACCGATTATCTTCAGAAAGATAATAAATGAAAACTGCGATTAGCAATATATTCAGCGCGAACGCATACCGACTGATTCTGAAAAATGAATAAAATAATAAACTGGTCAAGCCAATAACCGAGATTACCGTAAAAAGACTTTCTATTTCCATTGTCTTGAATTAAATACCGATTGAACTTGATTTGATAGCCACGTCCAAACCTTTGCGCAGCTTGTTGAAAACTTTTAGGGCAAGCTGTGCCTGATTGGTCGGGATGCTGGGTATTATCGGGATGCCCGTTTCCCGCATCAACTTGAAAGCGATTGCCTTTTCGTTGGTGGGCAGTTTCATCAATGAGGCAAAGTAGATTTTAGGGTTTTTGATAAAATCCTTCCGGGCCTTATAGGTTTCTGCAAAATTCCTTTGATAGCCAAAAGTCTTGTCGAAGGTCTTTTCGGCATTTTCAAAAAACCTGTCCCGGTCAAAGCCCCGTTTGACATTCTTGCCGTTCATCTCGACATCGGAAGCTTTGTATTTGCTCCCGGGCGAAAGGCTGTACGAATTGGAAGCGTCTTTCCGGCTCACGATAATGTGGATATGGCTTTGGCTTCCGGCCTTTGGCATTCCCTGGACAATCCGTTTTCCATCTTGTTGGTGCGGGGCTTGCTTTTCTAATTTTGCGATTTCCCTTTCCCGTTTCTTGGTACTTCCTTTCATCGAACCATTATCAATACTTCGGATCTCATTTTTTAGGTGCAATATTTTGGTGGCAAAGGGTTGGTTTTCCTTGATCTGTTTGTCCGTTCCCTTAAAGGTTCGTTGGTGCTCAATTTTCGCATAGTATTTAATGTTATCGATGGTGACGGGTCGCCCATTGATTTCCCGGTTGAATGATGCCACATAATCCTTCATCAGCTCGCGAGTGTAGTTTTTCAAATCTTCACTACTTTTCTGTAATCGGTTCAATTCATATTTAGAAGGGCTGACCGTAATCGAATAGAATTTTGGCTCTTTCTTTTTCAGTTTGGCACCGTTTCCATCAATATCCTTTACGACTTCTTCGGCGGAAATTTTATCGCCATATTGATTGAAAAAGTGTTCCATACTTTCTTGTTCCAAACCTTGATTTTCCTTTTCCAAATAGCCCACAAAATCTGCCGAACTTTGGGAGTAGTTCCCGCCCAATTTTTGAGGTGTGATCGTGATATACATAGCTCAAATATTTAAAGTTCGTTGTTGCGATTTTTCTTTTCCTGAAATCTTATTTTCGGCTTTTCCTCTGCATACTTCTTTTCTAAAATCAAAGGTTTCTTTGTCGGTGCTTCGGTCTGAAAAAGGGATTCGATCATCGCCACGGTGGGTTTGGTTTGAGTCTTTTCCATATCCCTCATTATGGCGATTACCGCATTGATCCGTTTCTTTAAATTGGCCTCGATCGTCCTTCCGGTAGGGCCCAGTTTTTCCCGTGGGGATATTTCGTTGTAGAAGAAAAAATCGAGCATCACAGCCATTGCTTCGGTGTGCGACTTGAAATGAGTTCTTGAAAATTGCTGAAAACGTTTCGCCGTTTCCTTTTTGAATCTAATGCCGATAAATGTGTCCATAATTCGCCGATTTGTCGCAAATCCTTCCCTAAAAATGGGCGCTCACAGGGCGTTTGTCGCAAATTGTAGAAATCTAAATAATCGAATAATTTTTAAGTATTTAAAAATCAGATGATTAAAAAGGAAAAGGAGTACTTAACATCGCATCGCGTGTTACCCTCTTGCTACTCCTTTTCGTCACGCCAGAGCGTGACAAAAATTTCGTACAATTTGGCCTAAAAGCCAATTGCCAATTTCAGGGAAAAGATTTCCCGTTATGTAATTTTTCGATGGGCAGGGTTATCGGCGAAAGTCAAAAAATGGATACCCCTGCGTAAAATTGAATGCTGAATTTCAGCGGAATAAAGATAATGATTTTTATTGAAATGGATTTGTTTTAGCAAAAAAAGACCTCTGAAAATTCAAAGGTCTTTCCGTTCCTATTTGGATAATTTCAGATATTAAACACATAGGTATAACTGTATAGATTCCGAAGTGCTTCCTCTTCAATCATCACCTCAAAATTGGTGCAATGTTCCTTTGCATAGTTTCGAATATCATCGCCAAATTTATGCTCAACGTCCTTTTTTGAACTTTCCAAAAGGCGTTCTTGGGTCTCCCCGTTCAGGTCTGAAAAATTTAGATAGATCATAATTTTTAGGTTTTGAAGGGGTTAATATTCGCTCGGTAACATCAGCGTATTATTTACAAAAAACAACCGCAGTTCATCAAGCGGAAAATCGGTTGCTCGATACCCATTTTTTTGGAGTAGGTTATCATTCCCATCCGTGTAGATTATTTCAGCTTCGTAGCCCGTAAAATCCTGTTTATCCTCGGACAATCTCTTGAAGTCGATGGTTATGAACTTGCTTCGGTTCATAAGACTTTTTGCGATTATTGAGGTATCGGTAATCAACCAAAAACATTCGGCAGCTTCCGCCAAATATTTCAGCCCGTTGGTGTAACGGGTTCTTAATAATGGGATTTGGAATATGGTTTCTGAACCGTGAAAATGTTGTAATCCCTCTTTGATTTCGTTAACTTGTGCTTTCATTGTTATCTAATTTTAATTAATGGATAATGAAAAAGAGGGCGCATCTTTAGACGGTTACGCCCTCTTTAATTTTAGATTAGTCGGCTGAATTGTTGCCGTTCTTAGTTCCCAACAAAAGGATTTCGTTGGCTTCCACTTCGGTAACGTACCTTTTGATACCGTCCTTGTCCTCGTAGCTTCGGGATTTCAATTTCCCGGTTACCCCGATTTCCTTGCCCTTTCCGGCATACTTCTCGATGATTTCGGCAGTTTTGCCCCAGGCTACAATTGTGTGCCATTCGGTATTTTGGACTTTTTCGCCCTCGCTATTTTTGTAATACTCGTTCGTGGCGAGTGAAAGACGGGCTACTTTTTTACCGCTTTCAAGGTTTGTGATTTGTGGCTCTTGGCCAACGTTTCCGATTAACTGTACGTGATTTTTTAAAGTGTTCATAATAAAAGAATTAAAGATTAATTAAGGCTACCCGAACCATTCAGGCAGTTTGCGTTTATATTTTTTGAAGTGATTTACTTATTATATCCAGAGCGTTTTCCTTTTTTTGTTTTTTTAGTCCCACTTCCTTTTTGATGTTTTTGTAAGATTTCATACTATTCCGTTTAGATTTACTTCCCATAAAGCCGTCCGCTGTTACCTTTTTTGTTGCTGATACATTTTCAATATTTGGAATTAATAAGGAGTTATAAAAGGGAGGCACGACCGGTTATGCACTCCGTTTAACTTCCGAATGTTGGTATTTTGCTTACAAAAAAAGGGTAGGGACAGCGGCGGTGCGGGAGTAGGTCTAAATGCCTTTTGTGAAGTATGAAAACATAGGAAGCGGGACTAAATAATTAAATGGAATTCCGATTTGGCGGACTTCGTTCACGATTTCGTATTGGAATGGTGTGCGCTTCCCGGCAGCGCGGGAAGGGCAAACGGAATGGAAAATAGCAATCGGGGATGGTGTCCAAGACCTATGTAGGAAAGCTCTTTGCCCGGAATGGAGCGATTCCTGCCCCTTCGGCAGGCGGGCGCGGAATGGAGCGGCAATGTGCTGACCGGGTTATGTAAAAGGATAATCCTCTTGAAGTAGGATTTAAAGCGGACTTAATTTCAAAGCTGTAGATTGAAATGGAGTTTGGCCGCTTCCCGGTTTTTCCCGGGAATGGGTGGGCAAGTGGAATGGAAATCGGAAGCTTTGGAGTTGTGTCCAAGACCTCTGTAATGAAGCGCTTTTCCCGAAATGGAGCTTTTTCTGCGGAATGCAGGGGAATGGGCTGAGTGGGTTATGAAAAACAGTTTATCCTTTGAAGTAGGATTTAAAGCGGACTTGACTTCAAAGCTGTAGATGGGAATGGAGTTTGGCTGCTTCCCGACCTTTCTCGGGAATAGGCGGACGAGTGGAATGGAAATCGGAAGCTTTGGAGTTGGGTCCAAAACCTTTGTAATGAAGCGTTTTTCCCGGAATGCAGCTTTTTCTGCGAAATGGAGGGGAATGGGCTGAGGGGGATATTTAAAATCAGTTTCTCTTAAACAAGATTTTCTCAAAAATATAAATCTATTATTTAAGCACTTGAAATGCCCAAACAATCAACAAAAACCCAATTCCGGACACTGCTGGAGTTTCGATTTTTTGTTGTGCATCCAGATCTGAAAGTTATCATTTAAGATTTGTTCTCGGTGTTTTCTGAGGGAAGCTTTACGAATCCCAAAAAAATGCAATCAAGTAATGCTATAATTCCTCATCATCCCCATATCCTCGTGCTCCAGATTGTGGCAGTGGTAAACGAAAAGGCCTTTAAAATCCTCAAAACGCATGATGATCTTGATTTTCATTCCCGGCATTACCAGCACCGTGTCCTGCCATCCCCCATCGATAAAACCTTCCTTGATGGAATTCCAGACCGTGGCATCCATTGCAGAGGTATCCCGTTCCAGAATATTGAACTGAACCTGATGGATATGGATGGGGTGTGGCATCTGCATCATATTCCCCATGCCGCCACCTTCATCTTTTCCGCCCATCATCCCACCATTTCCCATCATGCCCCCGCCACCCATCATACCTCCACCGGAATTCACGAGTTCCCAGATTTCTGTGGTATCCAATTTTACGGTTTCCCGATCTGTAGCTTCCCTTGGTTCCCAAGTATTCCCGTTAATGGTCCACTTCATGCGCTCCATAAAGAATTTAAAGTTCCGCGGGTTTTGCTCATTAATTGCCGAGGAAGCGGCCAGCATATTGAAAGGTGCCAGTTGGGCGGGCAACGCAAAATCATCTGTGCCCTCTTGATCTACCTTGATGCTGAAAAGCGCATACGCACCACCTAGGGGCAGTGCCTTTTCATTACCGCCCATCATTCCTCCATCCATCATTCCCCCGCCCATCATCCCTGCAGAAAACGGCAGACTTTTCAATTTCATTTCGGTCCCCACGGGACGGTCTGTCAGATCTACCCACAGATCAAGGCGTTTTGCCACGGCAAGCATCGCGTAGGGCATAGTTTTTGGTTTGTCCAAAAGACTGCCGTCGATCCCGATAACGGTCAGGGGCGTACCGTCTTCCCACCCCAGTTTATAAAAACGGGAATTCGACCCATTTAATAACCTTAGTCTATAGCGGCAACCGGATTTTAAAGAAAGTGAGCTGTCGTTCTTGCCGTTTATAACAATTTGTTCCCCAAGGAACCCACGCATTTTACCTTGCATCCCGCCACCACCATCTAGATAGACCAGTTGACCATCTGCATCAAAGGTGCGGTCCTGTATGACCACGGGAACATCAAATTCCCCGGTGGGAAGGTTTAACTTTTCCTCTTCTTCATCGGTTACTATGAACATCCCGGCAAGACCGTTATACACCTGTGGCCCTGTACGCCCGTGGGGGTGGGGGTGGAACCAATAGGTGCCGGCACAGTTCATGATTTCAAATTCATAGACATACGTCTGCCCATTGGTGATGACATCGGTGGGATGCCCATCATATACCTGGGGGACGTGCATCCCGTGCCAGTGCACGATGCTCTCTTCGGGGAGTTCGTTCTTAAAGTGGATACGGATTTTTTGGCCTTTTCGTGCCCTTATTACCGGCCCGAGGTAGCTATTTTCAATCTTTTGGAGAACAGAAGTTTCCCCTTTGATAAGTTTACTTTCAAAACTCCAAAAACCGGTATCCCCATTTGGAAAAAACGGAAGCCTGTTTTCCTTTGCGGTGAGTTCGATCTCTATATCCGGATTGAAACCTGGATTGGCCTTTAACGGTTTTTTATCCGTGGCCCCTTCTGTACAGGAGGATAACAATGGCCAGCTAAGCGTCAAAACCGTAGCAGCCCCGCCTAGTTTTATAAATTTTCTGCGCTCGATCTTCTCCATTTCATTGGTTTTGATAAAAGATTCCTTTTGTTGGCTTCATTCTGCTACAGACTTTCAATGGCGCTTTTCAATTTCTCCGTGATTTCGGTTGCAATTTCCTTCAGGGTCGCATTGTCCACCGCTTGCATCGAGGCCAGCGGGTTCACCGCGGCAACCTCGGTCTTTCCTTCTTCCACTTCTTGCACAATGACGTTGCAGGGGAGCATGGTCCCGATTTTATCTTCGGCCAGTAAGGCTTTGTGGGCATAAGGGGGGTTGCAGGCCCCCAAGATGGTGTACTTTTTAAAATCGACGTCCAGTTTCTTTTTGAGGGTAGCCTTGATATCGATTTCCGTCAAGATACCGAACCCTTCCTTTTTAAGTGCTTGGGTGGTTTTTTCTACGGCTGTATCAAAACCTGACGCTATGGTTTTACTGAAATAATAGTTCATATCAAAAATTTTTAATTGTTGTCATCCATCATGTTATTATCACTATTTTCCATGTGATCCCCATCCATATGGTCATTGTTATTTTTGGTGTCCCTACAGGAAAGGGTAGCGAGTGTAAGTAACATCATTAAGCTGATTGCCGAAATTTTTCTCAAGTAGTTCATGTGTTTGGTTTTTGGTTAAAAATGATTTATTTGTTCTTATTGATGAATTTCCAAAGGAGATATCCAAAAAAAAGTACGATGATAATCCAAAGAAACATCATAATATATTGATTTTAATTTGACTAAAAATACGGGATCAAAATTTAAAAAAGATTGCCAGCGCCTTAAAATTATGTAAAATAAATGCGTCAATGCGGTAGTTTTCCCTTCAAAACTCCATACAGAAAGGTTCCCAGCAAAGCTCCGGCGATGACTACCAATATAGAAAGGTAGCCCGCACCGGCCAGCACATACATAGGTCCTGGACAGGCCCCCGCCAAAGCCCATCCCAATCCAAAAATGATACCGCCAATCAAATAGCGTGCTATGCTCTTTTTCTTCGGATTCAATTGCATTTCCTGATTTCCGAAAGCTTTGATGTCCCTGTGTTTTATAATCTGAACTCCGATTATGCCCAAAACTAAGGCCGAACCAATAATACCGTACATATGGAACGAGCCAAACTGAAACATCTCGTAAATTCTAAACCACGAAGCCGCTTCAGACTTGTACATTACAATCCCGAATAAAATACCCGTGGACAAATAAGCTATATATTTCATACTGTGAAAATTAATGGGAATAAAAAGTGAATCATTACAAGGCCTCCTATAAAGAACCCTATAACCGCAATTAAGGAAGGAAGCTGAAGGTTACTCAATCCAGAAATCGCGTGGCCGGAAGTACAGCCGCCAGCATAGCGTGCGCCAAAACCCACCAGCAAACCTCCTAAAAGCAATATGCCCAATACAAAGGGGTCTCCAAGATTTTCTGTAGCAAAAAGTTTGGGCGGCATATAGGCTCTGCCGGCACTATCGATGCCATAATCCTGAGAAAGCTGCCGGGCGACTTTGGGGTTTATTTCCACCGTATTATTGGACATATAGTGCGAAGCCAAAAAGCCGCCAATTACCGCCCCCAAAACAACCATAAGGTTCCAGCGTTCCTTTTTCCAATCTAATTTAAAAAATTCCGCAGCCTTACCCGCGCCTCCTATGGAACACATCGTCCGTAGGTTTGAGGACATTCCAAACTGTTTTCCCAAAAACAACAGGATGAACATTGTCAGGGCAATCAAGGGCCCGGCAACATACCAAGGCCAAGGTTCATAAATCAAGTCCATATATTTGTTTTGTGCAAATATGATATTTTTCTGAATTGAGGACAGTAACATTTGTTACAATAGAAATGTAATTTTTCTGTGTAGGTTCTAAAAGTGCTATTAGAATAACTTTAACAGGCTTGCGTAACAAAAGTTACACATAAAACGTATTCTTTCCCTTATTTTTGTGCCAATCGTGAAAACTAAAACTTACATAGCTGTACTATTGACATTCATCTTTATGGCGAAATTTGCTGCCATAGATGCAGATGGGTTGAACATCCTGTTCAGCGGAAGTGACATTTCTTTCGTAAACCCGCACTGTAAAAAGGAAAATCCACCAAAACAGTCAAAAAAAACTGCCGATTTTTCTCAAACTGATATATCAGCTTCACAAGTCATAGCATTAAACGGCTTTTGTACTTCTCAGTTTCAATTAGAGCTGTTCTCGTGGGAAACTAATTTTGCTGGACCTACTGTAGTTTTTAACGAACATTTCTCTTCCAGATTGAGTTATCTATACTTAGATAACGCCTCCCCACCTCCTCGTTTGGCCTAACCCTTATTTTAGAAAGCTTAAAGTCGGTGCTTCCGTAGTCGTTCTTTGTTCCAAAGAAATACGGCCGAATGGACTATTACGGAAAGACACCGCACAAAATCAAACATTCATTTTTTACATTTTTTACAATGGCGACCAAAATTTTGATCAGCCGTCGTTCCATACAATTGTTGCGAATATTGGTGAGCGGCATATTTCTCGTAGCGGGTTTTAATCACTTGCTCCATGTAGAAAAAACCGCCCAACGCATAGAACAAGCAAGCTTTAAGGGTATCGCCCATTTTTTTGGCGAACCGCAGTGGCTTATTATTCTATCTGGTATCGTAATGCTTGCAGCGGGGTTTTTATTCCTGATTGGGTACAAGACCAAATGGGCGGCAATAATCTTGATGGCGGTTTTGATCCCCATTACCTTAACGGTTCAGGTAGGGCAGATTACCACTCTTGGACCGTTATTTAAGAACATAGCAATTTTAGGTGGACTTCTCTTTTTTATATTGAACGACACCAATAACCTTTTAAAATAAATCAACATGAAAACATACATTTTTAGTTCAGTTTTATTAATGCTCACCTTGTTTAGCGCAGCTAATATGCAGGCGCAGCAAATGAATAACAGTAAAAACAACTATGTGGTGCTCACCAAAAAAGTACCCCAGTTACAACCCATTTTATTAACGGCAGAAGCCCTCAAAAAAGAAGATGGGGATGCCTTTGGAGATTTTCAGGTCATCATCTGCGGCAAGAAAATCGGGGACATTACGAATCCGTCCAAAATGAACAAGTTTATCCAAAAAGCCGAAAAACTGGGGGTTAAATTGGTGGCCTGTGGATTTTCCCTTAAGAAGTTTAAGATAGATACCACGAAGGTACCTAAAGAAATGAAAACCGTGGACAACGGCATCCTCTACAATTTTCAACTCCAGAAAAAAGGCTATAAAAGCATAAGCTTATAAAGCTAAAAACAAAATATTCACAAATTAAAATCAATTCAAAAATGGACAATAATAAAAAAAAAAGAGCTCAAAGAAAACCTGGATTCAGTATGGAATATTTGCAGTAGTGGCCATTACGCTTTACGCAACTGGTCTACACACCGAGGTAATCGGTTTCGCCCAGCGCGGACTTTTAGCCACCGGCCTTATGAATCCCGATGTGGAGGAAATTGCACAAGCGAGGATGAATGAAAACGAAAATAAAGCTGAAACGGCAACTATGCCAGATCCCTCCCAAGCAGATTTTAACTTTAAACTGATTGATAAGGAGGGCAATACCAAGTCCTTGGCAGATTTCAAAGGCAAGGTCATCTTTATGAATATGTGGGCCACGTGGTGTCCACCGTGCATAGCAGAAATGCCAAGCATCGCTAAATTGCACGAAGAAATGGGTGATGAAGTCGCTTTTGTAATGCTATCCCTAGACCAGGATTTTGAAAAAGCAAAAGCTTTTGATAAACGTAAAGGATACGACCTGCCCATTTATGCACCGGCCGGCAACCTTCCAGCGATGTATCAATCGTCTGCAATTCCCACTACCTTTATTATCGATGCCGAAGGAAATTTGGCATTGACCCACAAGGGAATGGCCGATTATAGCGACCCAGATTTCAAAAAATTCTTAAAAAGTTTACAGTAGCATTTTTCATGAAACGGGATGGAACCTTATGGATATCCATCCCTTTTGGGAATACTTAAAATCCAAAGCATAGTATGCGATATCTAAAATTAGTATTGGTATTCATCATCGCGCTTGTAAGCCAAATTGCGCAATCGCAAATGATGGAAGCACCTGAATGGGAAGCGGAAGTACAAGAAAGAAGCATTGCCCCAGGCGATACGATCACCGTACTTTTTACCGCCGAAATCCCGCAAGATTGGTATATGTATTCCAGCGACTTCTACCCTAACCTTGGGCCAATAGTCACAGAATTCAATTTTAACGATAGTGAACAATTTGAACTATTGGGTGGTCTGGAACCGATAGGACAAAAGAAAAAATATGATGAGCTGTTTGAGGGAGAATACACTTATTTCACAAAAGAGGCAAAATTTAAACAGCGGTTTATAGTCAATTCTGAGCGTCCTAATATCAAGGCAATGGCATCTTACCAAATATGTTCAGATGTAAATGGGCAATGTATTCCTTTCAAAAGTGATATTACAGTATTTGGGAATGTTCCCAAAAAACCATCGGATGTTGTCAAGACCGATACTGATGCTTCGACACCTATTGCCTTGGAGGCTTTTGACAATGAATTTAAAACCACCGAGAAAGAAGGACAGGGCTTTTCATTTTTGTTGACGTTTTTCCTTTTATCATTTGGCGCAGGTCTAGTGGCCTTACTGACGCCCTGCGTTTTCCCAATGATACCAATGACTGTTAGCTTTTTCACAAAATCGAATACCAGTCGTCAAAAGGGAATTGCACAGGCCATTTTGTACGGAGTTTCCATTATAGCAATTTACACTATAGTTGGCACTTTATTTTCAGTATTGTTTGGTGCAGATTTCGCTAACTTTTTAAGTACGCATTGGATACCAAACCTGTTTTTCTTTGCCATATTCGTATTATTTGCGCTTTCCTTTTTTGGTTTATTTGAAATACGATTGCCAAATAAATTTGTGAATAAAATGGATTCACAGTCCAATAAAGGTGGGATGTTGGGCATCTTCTTTATGGCCTTTACGCTGGTCTTGGTAAGTTTTAGCTGTACAGGCCCCATTGCAGGGACCATTCTCTTGCAGGCTGCCGATGGAGAAACCATACAGCCCTTGGTGGGAATGTTCGGGTTTTCGTTGGCCTTTGCCTTGCCGTTTACCCTCTTCGCAATCTTTCCCAATTGGCTAAGGTCTATGCCCAAAAGTGGTGGTTGGCTGAATACCGTTAAGGTCGTGCTTGGTTTTGTAGAATTGGCACTTGCCTTAAAATTCCTGAGCATTGTGGACCAAGTCTATCATTGGGAGATCCTGAACCGCGATGTGTACCTTGCTTTATGGATTGTTATATTCACTTTTCTTGGGTTCTACCTTCTGGGAAAAATTACATTCCCGCACGAGCAGAAACCAAAAAACACATCCGTAGGACGGGTAATGTCGGCCTTATTGGTGTTTAGTTTTGTGGTCTATCTTATTCCCGGCTTGCTGGGTGCACCCTTAAAGGCCTTGGCCGGGTATATGCCACCATTAAGTTCGCAGGATTTTGTGTTGAACTCGCCCTTAGTGTCGTCCGTCTCAAACAGTACGGCCGAAGTTTCGGAATGCGGTGCCCCAAAATACGGTAACCTGCTGGAGCTACCATATGGGATTCAGGGCTATTTTGATTACGAACAGGCTTTGGCCTGCGCCAAAAAACAGCACAAACCTTTATTTATCGACTTTACCGGTCACGGCTGTGTAAACTGTCGCGAAATGGAAGCTGCTGTTTGGTCCGACCCGAAAGTATTGAAAAAACTGAAAGAAGATTATGTGGTCGTGGCTCTTTATGTTGATGAAAAGACCGAATTGCCTGAAGATGAATGGTATGTTTCCGCTTACGATGATCGAGTGAAAAAAACCATGGGAGGTCAGAACCTCGATTTTATGATCCAGAAACTCAACGCCAACGCCCAACCGTATTATACGTTGATCGATACCAAAGGTTCCCTGTTAAGTGACCCAAAAGGCTATGATCTGGATGTGGGCAACTTTGTTGAATTTTTGGACAATGGGCTGGAAGAATTTGAAAGTAGGAACACAAATCAAATTCTTTTGAGTAGTGACTCAAAAGGTGCAGAATTCAGTTCTTCTGTAAATTAATTCTGGCTATTTTCAACTGAAATTTTGAGTATAAAAAAATTCAAATTATGAAACTGAACCTATTATTTATAAACGACGTGCACGGATACCTTGCACCGCATCCCGAGTTATTTTACGATGAAACCGGAGAGGTAGTGGAAACAGCTGGCGGTTATGCGCATATTGCAGGATTGGTTGAAGACATCCGTAGAAAAAACCCGAACACGCTTCTTCTTGATGGAGGCGATACCCTGCACGGAACAAAACCCTTAGTGGATTCGAAAGGCGAAGCCATTATTCCCATTTTAAATGCGTTAAAACCCGACGCTCTAGTTGGACATTGGGATTTTGGATATGGTCCAGAACAGTTACAAAAAATTAACAAAGCGTTGAATTTTCCGATACTTGGCTGCAATGTCTTTGCCGAGAACGGTTTCAACTTCTTACAACCAACAGCGCTATTTGAAAAAGAAGATGTAAAAATAGGAGTTATCGGCATCTGCGCAATGATTGTAGATAAAGTGATGCCGGAGAAAATGAGCGAAGGTTTAAAATTTACTACGGGAATAGATGAGCTTCCCAAGTATATTAAACAATTAAAAAAAGAAGGAGCAGATATCATCGTACTGCTTTCGCATAACGGTTTTCCGCAGGACGTTGAACTTCTGAAAAAAGTAGATGGAATCGATATTTGTTTGAGTGCCCATACCCATAATCGCCTTTATGCTCCAATTGAAGTCAACGGAGCACGTATTGTGCAATGTGGATGCCACGGTGTATTTGTAGGTAATTTTACTATTGTTTTTGAAGAAAATAAAATTAAAAACTATGATTACGAGCTCATAAAAGTGGATAATTCGGTACCGAAAAATACTGAAATGGATAAGTTAGTTCAGAAAGCTTTAAAGCCCTATCAAGAAATTAGTACGACTGCTTTAGGCCATACCAAAGAGATATTACATCGTTATAATACCACAAATTCCACAATGGATAATCTTCTCCTGAAGGCCATTGCACACATAACAAAGACTGATATTGCATTTTCAAATGGATGGCGTTACGGTGCGCCTATTGCAGTGGGAAAAATTACTGAAAATGACCTTTACAATATCGCTCCAATGAATCCACCTGTTTCAACGGTTGAGTTGACGGGTATAGAAATCAAGGAAATGTTAGAGGAAAATCTTGAACGTACTTTTTGTAGCAATCCGCTTAAACAGATGGGCGGCTATGCAAAACGTGTTTTAGGATTACAAATAAATATGCGTATAGAAAACCCAAAGGGACATCGCATTCAGGAAATCTACTATAAAGGTTCTCATCTTAATTTGGATAAAACCTACAAAGTTAGTTTTGTAACAATGCAAGGTGTCTCAAAGAAATATGGTAAAAACCGAAAAAAGCACAATCAAAAAGCTGTTGAAGCTATGAAAACTTATTTAAAGGAAAACCCAGAATTCAGTCCAGATACTATAAAAAGTTTTCGACTGGTATAGTTAAGATTCATGCCCCATTATTGAAGGATACATTCTGTCATATCCGTAAAATCTTACGTATATGGAATGTTCATCATTCTATCTTTCGGCAAATGTCTTAAGTTTTAGGCTTTACCGCAATTCCAACAGTATATTAATATTTCTTATACCGTAATCTTCGATTTAATGCTTACCTAAAATAGTGACTTCCCCCATATTTTTAGGAAATTTTATGTCTTTCATTTCTTGTAGTTTTTGCACGATAAGGTCGTTTAGGTTTGTATCGGTTTTTTGAATATTTGTACCTTCGGCAAATTGAATATAATTATGTATTCCGTTTAGCATACCTGAATGCGTAGCCACTTTATATGTTTGATTCAAATCGATGTCCTTACCATCAATTTTTGCCCTAATGATTCTCTCATCCGGCGATTTTGATAAATCTAATGTATAGGTAATTCCCGAAGATTGAAGCAGACCACCCACGGTATTCATAATATCTTTTGGTTTTAAATTTGTTGCTGTCTGTTCTAATAATTCTAGCAACTGTTTACCCGTCAAATTCAATGTGATAATTTTTGAATTATGAGGGATTAATTTAAATACATCCTCTTTAAGGATTTTATCTTGAAGGGTTATTCCATATCCAACGCCCGGCATAAATGCAACATCCGCATTCATTTCATCCATTAAGATTGATGTAACCAATTTATCGAAAGGACTTTCCATTTTATACTGACGACCAATGGAGGTTTCAGCAATGGCCACATATTCTTCCAACTCTTCCTTATGTACTTTTCTGTAATCTTGAACTATTTCCAAGATTTCTGGATCCTCTTCCCATTCATCGGCGTACAAAAAATGATAGTTTGTCTTAACATCCATTAACTTTCTATCTTTAATGATCAATTCAGTTTCCGCTAGGATAGCTGCATCGGACATGGCCTGTACCACGAAAGTTCCATTTGATTTGTATGGAGGACGAATAAAGTCGTGACTGTGTGCGCCTACAATTAAATCTATTCCATCTATTTCCTCGGCAATTATCTTATCAACTGACATTCCTTCGTGAGATAAAACTATAATAATGTCTGATTTATCTTTTATTTCCGGTAGATATTTTTTTATGGTCGCTAGCCCCTGCTCAAAACGAATACCTTCCATATTCTTTGGATTTCCGGTCAAATTTGTGTTCCGGTAGGCAATGGGCAACACTCCAATGCGAACATTATTTTTTTCTATGATTTTATAGGCCTCATTAAAAATAGGTCCGTTGGTTGTAGAATCTATGACATTTGCAGCCCGCATAGGAAAGTTTGCCATTTGCGCAAGTTCTTTGGTGCGGGAGAGCCCATAATCAAAATCATGGTTACCGAGTACCATCATATCATAATCAAGTTCGTTCATCAGACTGATTACAACTTCCCCTTTGGTAATATTACTTAACAGGTCATCACTAAAGGTATCGCCGCCATCTAGTAAAAGAACACTAGCGCTATCTTTCTTTGACCTTATACTCTTAATGGCAGAGGCAATCCTAGCAAAACCACCTATTTCACCATTTTTAGGAAAGGTCATATAATTATCTTCCGAATCGCCGGTTTGAGCCGTAGCGTTCCCTTCAAAAGCATAAAAAGGATTATAGCTACCGTGAATATCGTTAGTATGCAAAATTGTTATTATTTGTTCCTGTGCAGTATTTTTATCTGAATTACAACTGCTTACCATTGCTAAAATAACAATCCCTAAAAAAGTAAAAATATGTATGTTTTTCATAGGGTCCTATTTTTAAATATACTGCTTATTCTCATTTGATATATGCTTTTTTCGTCCAAAGCTTTTTTGAACCCAAAAACCTTATGACAGAGGCCTCCCCCTGATGATAAATCCCTTCTTTTAGAACAATTTCGGTTTCTTCAAGAACGTCGAATGCCAAGCCTTTAAATTCCTCTTTTACTTCTTCGATAGAATAAAGCATTTCTTCACTTTTAGGCCCACCAGAAGATTTATCCGATTGCGCTTTTGAGAACGCCTCGAAAATCACTAGACCATTTGGCTTTAAAAACTGCAGAAGATGCTGATTTGCCCGTGCACGAATTGACGCTGGAAAGTGGGCATAGCATAATCCCAGGACATCAAATTTTTTATCCGTATTAAAATCCAGAACGCTTACCACATCGTAGTTTATTCTTACACGTTGGCTCTTGGCCAGCCTAACCGCTTTTTTCTTGGCTTGGGAACTAAAATCAAAGGCTGTAACATCCCATCCTTTTCTTAACGCATACACCGCATTTCTTCCTTCCCCTTCTGCAGGGAGCAAAACGGATTTGGGCATTAATTTATCGAGTTCTTGCTTGAAAAATACATTCGGAAATATTCCATAAGAAAAAGCTTCCTCAATATATCTTTTGTTCCAAAAATCTATCATTTTCAAACTTTGTTAGGGCATAAAGACATATCCTTTAAGTTGATAATTGGAAAGAACACTGAGTGCGGAAAGCGCCAATTCAACATCGGGGTTTAAGTCCTCCGCGGAGATATCCCTTGCAGCGGTTGCCTGGGCACAAACAAAAAGCTCTACACCGAATTCATTGAGACGGTGAATCAATTCTGCGTTCGGATTAAGTTTTCCAAATTTTTCCTGATATTTTTCTTCGTTCAGGGCAATAAAGGTGGCCTCTCCATGTAAGGCTGCTACAATTTTAATATTCCCTGGTGCAATTTTTGCCGCTTCCAACATATTAATGGTGCGCGCGATTTTAAATAGCCCTGCATTCACGCCGTCCTTCTCCTCTGCATCCTTGACATCGAATATCAGGTTATAGTTTAATGTACTATCCGGCTGCTCGGCAACATCTTTGAAGTACTTAATTTTTCCATAGCCTTCGATAACGGGTGTTTCCCATTCTTGGGCGGTCAACAAGCTAGTTGCCAAAAAGAATAATGCAAGGGACGTAAATTTATTCATGTTAGGAATATTAGATGGATGATACTTTTCTTAATGAGATATTAATCATGTAATCAAATCTTTAGCAAGTATAGCGGATTTTATTCGAACTCCTTAACGGCTTCGCCAAGGTCGTATACCGTAACCGGGTTAAGCTGTTTTGCTAAAATACTGCTGCCCGCCGCGCTGCGATACCCGCCCGCACAATGAACGACTATGGGTCTGTCGGTCGGTATTTCATCGCTCGTATCGCGTAACGTATTCAAGGGATGCGACTGGGCATTCCCAAAGAATCTACCTTCGGCCACTTCGCTCTTGTTACGAACATCTATAATGGTATAGTTGCCCGGGTTTTTTTTGAGATCTTGTACATCTAGGGGTTTCATTTGAACCAGATTGTCTCCGGAAAGGGTCAGTATGGATTGCAGCTGCTTTTCGTAGCCAATTTTTGCGACACGATGTAAAACCGTTTCCAAATCTTCAGGGGCGTTGATTACTAAGCTGAATTTCTCCCCGGGCTCGATAATAGCACCTAGCCACGTTTCAAACTTTGACTCTTCGGACGTTGCCTGAATGTTGATACTTCCCATTAAATGTCCATTTTTAAATTGAGCTTCTTCCCTCACATCAACAATAAGGCCCTTAGCGGCGGCATACATCTTAAAGGGTACTTCCGCTATTCCAGGGCGAAGGTTTTCCGCTCCAATTTTGTTTACGTCCACATTAAATCCAAAGTAGGAGGGAATAAACGACTGGTTATCGAGCAGCGCATCTATAAACTGTTCTTGGCCCTGTTCCTTGAACGCCCAATTGCCCATACGCTCATTTCCCAAGGTACTGCTATTGGCTTCGCTCATACTTTTTCCGCAGAGCGAGCCGGCACCGTGGGCGGGATAGACAATGGCATCGTCCGGCAGGTCCGTAAACTTATTTTGGATCGTATGGTACATAGCTTCGGCAAGTTCTTGGCGTTTGGCCTTCATTTTACCGGCATTTTCACGCAAATCGGGACGGCCCACATCGCCGATGAACAGGGTGTCACCGGTAAACAATATAGTTTCCTCGCCTTCTGTGGCGACTATGGTAATGCTGTCCGGTGAATGGCCAGGGGTATTGATGGCCTTAAAGGTTGCCTTGCCCACCTTTATGCTATCGCCTTCATCAAAAGCTTGGTGCGGATAATCGGCACCCAATTTTTCGCTATTGTAAATAACCGCTCCGGTTTCTTTGTGAATCTGCAAATGCGAGCTCACGAAGTCCGCATGAGGATGTGTTTCAATAACCCCTACGATTTTGGCATTATGCGCATTCGCGAAAGCGTAATATTGCATCGGGTCGCGCTCAGGGTCAATAATAACCATTTCGCCGTTGCTGACCAATGCATACGAGTAATGGGATAGGGGCTTATATTCAAACTGTTTTATTTTCATAATCATCTTCTTTATAAAAAATAAAATTACAATTCCCAGAAGCTTTAGTCAGTAACATAGGTTACACCATATCGTATTTCATTGAAAAGGATGAAACCCTAAGGTTTATTGTCAATTGGTTACGAGGCGGTGATTAGCTAGCCGTTATAGACTTTCATGTTTTTTTTTCTTTTAAAATATTTTGCCTTAGCATTATTTGTTATCAGCACTACACTTATGATACTTATTTTTTGAATGGGAACATTACTTGACCTGCAAAATCCTTAGGGAAAGTCTCATCTCCCTTAAAGCCGATTTCCAGATCCTTACCGCTTCTAGGAACGTAAGCGGTGCCAAAAAGATAATCCCATATACTCAGGGTAAGTCCGAAATTCATACCGTATCTGTGCTGTGGGGGGAGTTCTTTGGCGTGATGCCAAATGTGCATTCTCGGGTTATTGAGCAGATATCTAAATTTGCCATAGCTCCAGTCCAGGTTGGCATGGTTCAAATGGCCGACGAAAACCGAGAACATATGAACGATAAAGAACTGTTCTATGCCGAAACCTATCATTGCCAAGGGAATATATTGTATGGATTTGTAGACTATGGTCTCCATAAAATGAAACCGGAACTGTGCGGCAAACCCCATTTCCTTAACGCTGTGGTGTACTTTATGGAATTTCCACAGCCAAGGTATCCTATGCAATAATCTATGGACGTTCCATTGTACGAAATCGGCCATAACGAACATTATCAGCAACTGGCCCCAAGCCGGCAGATTATTTACCTCGATGGCCACGATATTGGTCATGTTGAAAATACCCAAAAAGTCCCTGAAAAGTTCAACTCCCACATTGGACAATGCATTATAGCCCACCAAGGAAAACAGGAAAAAATTAAATAGGATATAAAACGTATCCAACCAAAAGCCTTTTCTAAAAATAGGCTGTTTCTTTCGCCATGGTATTAAAATTTCCAGTAAGAACACAAAGAATGACAGGCCCAATAACCAATAAAAATAGTTGTCCCAAGCGGGGTCTGAAATTTCCGAGACCAGATAATTCCAATACCCCGAAAAGGATTGTTTTATAATTTTTAAATATTTATCCATACTATTCTTAAAGAATCAGCTCTTTGGTGATTATGTAAAATCCCATTAATAATGCAAACCAACCAAAACCTTTTTTCAATTTATTTCCGTCGATGAACCTATTGAGCCAGATACCTATAAAAATACCCAAAATTGCCATTGCGGTAAACGTCAACAAAAATCCCCAATCAATGTCCAAATGGCCTACGTCGCCAAGAAAGCCCAGCAACGAGTTTATCGCAATGATAAAAAGGGAGGTGCCTGCCGCCCTTTTCATCGATAGTCCGGCAAGTAGCACCAAAATGGGAATGATGATGAAACCACCTCCCGCACCTACCAATCCGGTAATCCCGCCTGTCAAAAGCCCGAGAAGTAATAGCAGGGGATATTTTATTTTTCTCTTTTCGTTGGCCCTGTTCTTAAGCAACACCTTTGAATCCCGTATCATTGATATCGATGCCGCCAGCATCAGCAGGGCAAAGAATACCATTATCCCCATTTCCTTGGTCAGGGTAAAATCGCCAGCAACCACGATATTATCCGGAATTGCAGGAATTATGAACTTCCTTGTACTAAATACGGATATCACCGCAGGAATTGCAAAGGTCAAGGCTGTTTTGTAACCGACCAGTCCTTTTTGAAAATTCCTTCCAGTTCCTACAAGAGAGGCACCACCGACCACGAAAAGAGAGTATGCCGTAGCGGTAACCGGATCGATATGCAGCAGATAGACCAAAACGGGAACGGTCAAGATGGAACCCCCACCACCGATGAGACCAAGGACAACACCGATAACAAGAGCCCCTACATAGCCTAAAATTTGCAAAACATCCATAAGGTTTTATTAGCTTACAAATGTAGCATCGTTAAATGAGGACGGCAGTAACTTTGGTTACATAGAGAGAAGAGGGAATCATTCGGGAAAGACCTTTATACTGTTGCGGCTCAGTTCAACAATACCTAGTTTTTCAAGTTTTTTAAGGAGTCGCGATACCACGACCCGTGAGGTATGGAGTTCATATGCAATTTCCTGATGGGTATTTTGAATGATATTGCTCTTGGTTACTTTTACCTTGTCCCTTAAATATTTCAACAGACGTTCATCCATATTGTAAAAGGCAATACTGTCTATCGTGTCCAAAACCTCCATCAAGCGGTTGTGGTAGCTTTCGAAAACAAATTCCCGCCAGGTTTTGTATTTACTGGTCCATTCTTCCATTTTTTGGATGGGAACCATAATGATCTTTGTATCGGTTTCCGCAATAGCCCTAATTTCGCTTTTGGTCTGCCCCATACAACAGGTCAAGGTCATCGCACAGGTCTCGCCACGTTCCAGAAAATAGAGCAGTAGCTCATCACCGTCTTTATCTATTCGCAAAACCTTTACCACACCGGACAAAAGTAATGGCATACCTTTCACGAATTGGCCAATTTCCATTAGTGTAAAACCCTCTGGGACTTCTTTAAATGTTCCCGTTTGGTTGATTTCGACCAACAGTTCAGGTTCGAAAAGTTGTCCGTAATATTTTTGCAGTTCTTCAATCATCTTTTTTGCGCGTTTATGTTTACTTTGGCATATTTCTCATCATGTTTAAAAAATAAATCACTCATATTTCATTAGGACAAATAAGGCAGCAACTATTAATCCAAATATGTTCAATGGAACAGTTTCCAACCCAAAAATCAATATTAATACATAAACCTCAACCATTATCGCCACAACAAACATACATAGAGCCTGTATGGTGGGCTCAGTACTAAATTTCAAACCACGTTTAGGACAATGATCCCTAACCTTACTTATTTGGTGGGATTTCAAGACCGCCCCTTTATGACAGCGTGGGCATTTCATTGTTGGAATACTATATAACTTTCTTTTGCTATCATCTAAAAATGTCTGCATTAAAAATACTAAAGATTGAGGTTATTGAAAGGAATAAAGTTCACCAAATAAGATATTTAAAAGTGAATTCTTTTGCAGAATATAGGAAAAAATCCAGTTTAAGGTACTGGATAAACCTTTGTTAGCATTAAGCCATTTCAAAGACAGCATCGAACAGCTTTTTGTCCAGGCGTTCCTGTTGTGAAAAGCTTTTCTTCAATGTATTGTGAAGCATTTGATTAAAAGCATTATAGCCTATCCACAAATTAGGTTGTTCATCAAGTAACAACGCTTCATTATCCAGAATTTCAAGGACTTCACGGGATTTCTTTGAAGGATCATTGTTCTTATCGCTACATTCGTACCGGAACAATTTCGTTCTGTCCAAAATTACCTTCACAAATTCCTTTGTGTCGATGATTTCAAATTCCCTCATTCTATCGAACTTCTTGGTAATGCTATAAAATTCATTATCCACGAACTTATCGAACAAATTGTTCAACTTTGGCATTATCAGGTCGGTATTGTTCTTACTATGCTTGATGGCGAACTCGATTTCAGCCTGTGAAACGTGCAGACCATTGGAGCAGACCTCCCTATAAAACCCAAAATGTCCTGAAGTTTTCTCGCTCCCATCATAGGAATTCTTAAACCGCAGCATCGGCAGTATCAGGTCTTTTTCATTCTTTACCGAAAATTGGCTTTTATCGTCGATGATAAAGTCGGTAATGAAAGACCTATCATTCCTGTTGATCGTCCGCTTCTGGTAATTCAATTTTGCATCGGTCAACATTTCCTCGGCCTTTTTGAAGAATAGTTCGTTCGGTACGTAGCCGTAGCTGTTCGATACCACGTTGACAATTTTGCCATTCGAAATTATGGCATTTTCAAGTCCCCTTCGGGATTCCATCTGGGTCAGACTCTTTAAGGATTTCATTTCTGATGGAACGAAGATTTCATCCTGCTGTAAATTTGATAAATACATAACATTTGATTTTAGTTAAACAATATTTAAGCTAGAACCAAACGGAAGATAAAATCTCAGCTCAAAAGGAAACGGAATCATTACTTTACCTATTAGGAGGATTAAAGAGAAAAATCATCTAATACAAAGAGTTCCACTTGCTGCAGTAACTTTTGAAACGGAATAGAAAAAATCTACTTTTTATATTAAGTACGGCAAGTTTTTGAGTTAAAGCCAGAGAGTATTTAGGGAAAAACCCATTAATGATTTAAGCCGCTCAACGGGGAACTTTAAAACAATTTATTATGGGAGTTTATGGGATTGACCTATCAAAGGACAAGTTTGACTTGTGTTTTTTATCCGGGGATAAGGAGAAAACCAAGATCGTACGCAACAACTTCAAGGGTATCTGCAACTTTTTAAAAAGAGTCCCAGATGACAGTATACTGGTTGCAGAGCATACCGGGAGTTATGGTGACCTATTGGTACATCTCTGTTATCAGAAGGGTATCAAAATAGCCCTCGTTTCCGGTTACAACATCAAGCACAGCCTGGGCTTACAGAGAGGCAAAAGTGACTTAAAGGATGCTTTCCGTATCCGAAAATACGGCGAAAGGTTCTTTGAAGAACTCCAATTTGCAGAACCGAAGGGTGAATCCATAAAAGAGCTCAGGGAACTTTATACCCTTCGAGAACAGTTGGCCAAAAGCAGGAAATCACTTATTCTTGGACAAAAATCAAGAAATCCGGGAGCCTCCCAAAGTATTGCCGCCCATCAAAGCGCCGGAAGGGCAATCGGATATTTGGAAGCTGAGATAGGTGAAGTGGAGGAACAGATCGAAAAGGTTGTACAAAACGATGCAGAACTAAAGGATAATTATGACCTGATCACCACCATTAAGGGGATCGGACCCGTAATTGCCAACAACCTTATCATAAAAACAGAGAATTTCAAACGTATTTCCACGGCAAAGAAGGCCGCTGCGTATGCCGGGGTCTGCCCTTACCCAAATTCATCGGGCAAAATGTCAAAGGGTGCGAAAACCAGCCATATGGCCGATAAGAAATTGAAATCACTGCTGTTCCTCGCAGCAAAAAAATCCGTGGCCCACAACAGGGAACACAGCTTGTATGCTGAACGCAAAAAGCTCCAAGGAAAACCTTATTACCTGATAATGAACAATGTGTCAAATAAAATACTTCGGTCGGTATATGGTGTTTTACAAAGCAGAAAACCATTTGACATAAACCATGTATGCCGCGACCCAAGAGAATTCAAACAAAAACAAAAATCAAATATAGCTTGATTTTGAAATCCTTTTGGGAGAATCCACTGACCAACCAGAATAGGTATCAAAAAATTATCTGTGCCAAAAGTGGATAAAATCTATGACAAAATTATCAACGATTTTATTTGCATTTCAATAGAGTATATAAAAGGAGTGAGAAACGAGCCCGGTTATGCCGTAGTCTTTTGATGGGAGTATTTTACGAGTTTAACTTTGCGCATATATTGATTGAATACTTTACCTCCCTTTTTTAAGGAAAAAAGAAAACCTACTCTTGCGAGTAGGCTTCCTGTTTAAAGGATTTAAAGTTACCTTAGAGTTCAAATTCTACAATCTGTTCCTCAATCTCGGATTTTCGTTCCTCCAAAGTGGACTGTAAGTGTGTTGTGACCAATTTGATAAGGTTCGTATTGGTCGTTTTAAACTCCAAATTGTGGGAATCCCGGATATAAAATGAAGCTGAATCCCCTTGGTTGTAGTTGAATTTCGTCAACTCGTTCAAGGTTTGGGATAACCGTTCCCGTTGGGTGGCCAATCCTCTCAGTTTCTCGAAATTTTGGATCCGATCATCCAAATTGATGGTAGCTTTTTTGGATGCTACCGCTTTTTCTGTTGAAGCAGCTTTTCCGATAGCTTCATCGGTCAGCTTTTTCTGTACTTCTTTTTTAACGGATGCATTTTCCTTTTTTGCAGTTCCGTTTTGTTTTACTGTTGTTGCCATAATTAAAATTTTTAAGTTAAACATTATTTTAAATCGTTTTGGCAGCTTGTAAGGCAACGAGCAATACCAAAACAGGGCATTAACAGCCACAGGGAGGAAGGGGCAAGGTATGAGCGGTTATTTTTCGCAGAAAAATGTTCGGCATCCCGAAGGGCTTGACCTTGACCAAGCGGTGGGATGTGGCTACATTTGACCCGGTTTGGTTTTGGTTGCCTCAGCTGACCGAAATAAAAAATGACTTAACGCAGAAATTTATGGCTCAATACAAAACCCAAATCTGCAAGGGATTAGACGAAAAAAAATAAGAGTGCCGACTGGATTAGAACCTAAAAAGTGTTTTCCAAATCGAATTATTGATAGTGCACCCTTGTTTCGGCCTTGTCCGTAGTGTTTAATTTATTGCGCAACGAACGCATATCCGATGACACTTTTTGTTCGATGACCCTAGCGTAGATTTGCGTTGTGGAAAGCTTCGTATGACCGAGTAGTTTTGAAACGGTCTCAATGGGCACACCATTCGAAAGCGTAACAGTAGTTGCAAACGTATGCCTTGCTGCGTGGAACGTAAGCTTCTTATTGATTTTTAGGATAGCAGCTACTTCCTTCAAATATTTATTTATTTTCTGATTGGAAAATACCGGCAGCAATTTTTCGCTTTTGTTTTCAGTTCCCTGGTCATACTTTTTCAGGATGTCAAGGGCTTTATCCAAAAGCGGAATTTTTACAGGTTCATCGTTCTTTTCCCTTTTTGTGAATATCCAGTAATCCCCATCGATGCCTCGTACAATATGGTCATCGCAAAGTAATTTTACATCAATATAGGACAGACCCGTATAACAGGCAAAAACAAAAACGTCCCTTGTTTTCTGGTGCATCCCTTTTGAAAGCTGACCGGATTCCAGAACTTCAAGTTCCGATTGGGATAAAAATGCCCGTTGGTGTTTTGTGAACTTTAGTGAGAACCTTACAAAAGGGTCTTTCTCTACCCATTCCAACCGGAGGGCAAGGTTCATCATCTTTTTCAAGCGTTCCAAATGTTTCATAACCCCATTGTTCTTGAGGGGCTGGGAACGGTTTATCGACTTTCCGTTACGTAGGAACTGCTCAAAGTCAATGATAAATTTATAGGACAGTTGTTTCAAGAAAACGTCATTGGTCTTTAGTTTGTGCTTCAGATACCGTACGATATAGCGTTCCGTAGTGAAATAATTTTTTAAAGTGCCGGGCTTGAGTACCGAAACCATATTCTTGTTATGGTAGGACACCAATTGAAGCAGCGTCTTGTGCTGTTCATCTTCCCCGAGGTAACGGGCTTTGATGGCCTGGGCGGTAACATATTTGGATTCGCCCAGAAGCTGTTTGTGGCAAGCCAACAAATCGGAATACACTTGGTCAAGGTAAACATTTAGTGCCTTGCCGTCGGAAGTCCTAAGAGCTGACCTCTTGGCACGGGTATCCCAATAGGTAACCGATGTAGATCGTTTTAAACTGATTTCGGCACGTTTTCCATCGACCGTGATACGGGCATAAATGGGCGCAAAATCATCTTTTGCTTTGGCCATACTCAGCCAAAAATGAATGGTAAAAGTCTTTGAAGTCTGCATAAACTCTCGCTTTAAGTGAATAATCGATTTGTTTACGAAAGTCAAATCGCTGCGAAAGTCAAGTCTATTGAATTACCAATGTAGTGAAAATTCTGGTAATAAATCAGGTAACCGAATAGGTAACCTTTGAATTGATATTAAAGCCAATCTTATGATTTTAAGAAAAATGAAAATCCTTGATTTTCATAAGATTAGCTATATTTTGGTGTCTATTGACACCGTAATTGTCGGGGTGGCAGGATTCGAACCTGCGACCTCCTGCTCCCAAAGCAGGCGCGATGACCGGGCTACGCTACACCCCGAGGTGTATTTCTATTTAAAAAGTTTTGCGGAGAGACAGGGATTCGAACCCTGGCGACGGTTACCCGTCGACAGATTAGCAATCTGCTCCATTACCACTCTGGCACCTCTCCTAAGAACGTTAACGTCTCTCTCAAAACGCGGATGCAAATGTATATTTAATCATTCAAAACACCAAATGATTTTGAAGAATAAAACCATTTTTTTTATGATTTTTTCCAATGAACGTATATCTTTCTAACAGACAGATTTTTAGAAAAAATTTTTGTTATTCAGGGTATTCTATGCGCAGGTGATAGATGTTATTCAGTTTGGATTTCAGTACCTTTTTTATAAGCTGAATTTCCTTAAAAGTAATATTAGCATTTAGAAACTGACCCTCATCCATCTGTTTATTAATAATTTTCTCTACAAAGGAATCTATTAATATTGAGGTAGGATTCTTCAGGCTTTTACTCGCCGCTTCCACACTATCTGACATCATTAAAATGGCGGTCTCTTTGCTAAAAGGCAACGGACCCGGGTATTGATAATCTTCAATATTGACGTTTTCATCTTGTTCTTGTGCTTTTTTGTAAAAAAAATATACCGTACTGGTTCCATGATGCGTGCGTATAAAATCTATTACACGGTCTGGTAAATTCCGCTTACGGGCAATCTCGATACCATTGATAACGTGATCTATGATAATATCAGCACTTTCCCGGGGGGAAAGATCTTCATGTGTATTAATACCTGTAGATTGATTTTCCACAAAATCAGTAGGGTTCGGCATTTTACCTATGTCGTGATAGAGCGCCCCTACCCTTACCAGCATCGCATTGGCTCCTATCTCATTTGCGGCAGCTTCAGCCAGATTGGCTACGTTTAGACTATGGTGAAACGTTCCAGGGGCTTTATTGGCCAGTTCTTTTAGTAACTTGCCATTTGTATCTGATAATTCCAGCAACGACAAATCGCTCACAAGCCCAAAAATTTTCTCGTACGCATAAATAAGTGGCTGCACAAAAAGCGTCGCAAGTCCGCACAGCACAAAGATCCACATGGTATCCAGATTCAGATTTTCAACCGTTCCCTCATGGATTATATGGAATGCAAAGTATGCCAAAATATAAATAAACGTGATCTGACCTACAGAGATAAACAAATTGGCCCGCTTGTATAGTTCTGAAACCGTAAGAATAGTTACAATGCCGGCAATAATTTGCAGGAACATATATTCTGAGGTATTAGGAACTATAAAACCGAGCAGCAACACCGTTATTACATGGGTAAACATGCCCAGTCTGGCATCAAAAAAAGCTTTCAGAACGAGCGGCAGGATACAAAGTGGAACTACATATACATAGTTGGCATCATATTTTACCACAATGGTGGTGATGAAAACCATCAGGATCACATTAAAAAATATAAAAGTGACCTTCGTGTTATTCTCAAAGACTAGTTCCCTATAATTCCTTATAAACAGCAAAAGCATCGTCAAGGCCACCGAAACAAGCAAAACGTATCCAAAAATCACCCAATTGTACTTACTATCGGTCCATGATTTTGATTCATATTCCGCCTTGAGCGAATTGAGCATTTGATAGGTCCCCTCTTCTACTATTTCCCCTTTGGCCACGATACGGCTTCCTTTGCTTACGATCCCACGCGTGGGCGAAATTTTGCTCAGCTCTGCCTGAGTTTCCTTGTCAGTCAACTTTTCGTCAAAAAGCACATTAGGTTGCACAACATCAAAGAAAAGCTCCTTAAACCTGTTTGTTGCATCAGGATATTTACCGTTGCTCACTTTTCTATTAATGAGGGCTGATATTTCATCAGTACCCGTCAATTTATCAAAAACAGTTTCTTCGACTTCATTGCCCCTACGTAGATAAACAGGGCCTTCTACCTCTAGATTTGACATTTCACTTATAACGCCGTATTCATAAAATCCAGTCAATATATTCTCCCCATACTCTTTTAGGACATCCAGTTTATCCCTAAAAATAGAATCAGTAAATACGGTATTGAATTGATTGTTGTATGCTGCTTTTACCTCATCTACAGTCTCTTGATTGTAGGTAAAATAGGGTATAACATTCTCTCTTGCAGTAGCCTGTTCTTCTTCTAGCTCTTCCTTATCTTTAAGGATGGCAAAATCTACCGGAGCATAGAGGTTATCGTACTGCCAGGGTTTATTCTGCTGAAAATCAAATTGGAATTTTCCACTTTTCGGAAAGAGATAAACGATCAATATGGTACTGGCGATGCACAACAGCACTTTATAGAGCGAACCTTGATTTTTATAGAACCTGTTTAATAAATCTTTCATAAACACTTGAACAAGGGCGTAAAAATACTAAAAATTAACCCGTAATGCTTATTTATTCCGAAAGCTGAATTAAGGGATTTTTCGCTTTAATTTGATTAAATTCGCATCACAATACTATTTAAATCCTACACAATGCATACCGAAGTCGTTATCGTCTCAGCCATCCGCACCCCCATAGGCAGTTTTATGGGCAGTCTCTCTACAGTATCTGCTACAGATCTAGGCAAAACCGCAATTAGGGGCGCCCTTGAGAAGATCAATCTGGACCCTAAACTGGTTTCTGAAGTGTATATGGGCAATGTGGTACAGGCCGGTGGGGGGCAGGCGCCAGCACGTCAGGCTGCATTGGGCGCAGGTATCCCTGCAACCGTACCCTGCACGACGGTAAATAAAGTATGTGCCTCTGGTATGAAAGCGGTTATGATGGCGGCACAGTCCATTGCTCTTGGAGATAGCGAGATTGTTGTAGCCGGCGGGATGGAAAATATGAGCCTAATACCTCATTATGTACATATGCGCAACGGACAAAAATTTGGTCCAACAACACTAGTGGACGGTATGCAGCGCGACGGACTCGTAGATGCCTACGACGGAAATGCTATGGGGGTTTGTGCAGATCTCTGCGCAAAAGAACATGATTTTTCAAGAGAGGACCAGGATGCCTACGCTATACAGTCTTACCAGCGTTCTGCAGAGGCCTGGAAAAATGGCAAGTTTAAGGAGGAAATAATTCCAGTAGAAGTTCCTCAGCGACGTGGTGATGCATTATTGATAGAAGAGGATGAAGAATACCAGAATGTGAAAATGGACAAGATTTCCAGCTTGCGTCCCGCTTTTTCAAAAGAAGGGACGGTAACCGCTGCAAACGCAAGTACCATTAATGACGGTGCCGGCGCGGTAATCCTTATGACCCGCGAGAAAGCAAAAGAGCTGAACCTGGAACCTTTATGTATAATTAAAGGGTATGCAGATGCAGCACAAGAGCCGGAATGGTTTACTACCGCTCCTTCCAAAGCATTACCAAAAGCACTGGCAAAAGCCGGTATCAAACAAGAGGAAATCGATTATTTTGAGTTTAACGAAGCATTTTCAGTGGTAGGTTTAGCTAATATGAAACTTCTGGGCCTTACTGATAAAAACGTCAATGTGAACGGTGGGGCTGTTTCCCTGGGTCACCCCTTAGGTTGTAGCGGCGTACGCATTTTAATTACCTTGATCAATGTCCTGAAACAAAACAATGCCAAATTAGGGGCCGCGGCAATTTGCAATGGCGGTGGCGGAGCTTCGGCTATGATTATAGAACGTCCTTAATTATGTCATGGTCCTTAAAAAGAGAACTATAAATCCTACGGAATACTAAATTTAGTTACGACGTCTATAAATTTTCCCAGACTAATAAAACCATAACTTCTTCAAGCTACTTATGAATTACGGCATTTGTCCCCTAAGTATTGTACCCATGCGGCGTGAGACCGCAGACAGCAGTGAGATGATCAACCAGGTGCTCTATGGCGAATATTTCAAGGTTCTTGAAATCCGAAAGAAATGGAGCTTAATTAGATTGGCTCATGACAATTATGAAGGTTGGATAGATAATAAACAATACTTTGAGATTAGTGCAGAAGAATATGAGGATTGTACCAGTAACAGGGAAGTGTACGCCGCAGATCTGATACAAATGATCACAGATGCAAAAAATAATATTCTTTGTATTCCCATGGGCGCATTGCTTACTAATATTAAGTTGATCGAAGGCTTTTATAGCGGATCCAGCACGTATGGGAAAAAACCAAAAAATCAATTTCTTGATACCGCCCTACTCTATCTTAAAAGTCCATACCTATGGGGAGGCCGCACACCCTTTGGACTAGACTGTAGCGGTTTTACGCAAATGGTTTATAAACTAAATGGGTATCATTTGTTACGCGATGCTTCCCAACAAGCGCAGCAAGGTGAAGCCCTTAGTTTTATAGAAGAAAGTGAACCGGGCGATCTCGCTTTTTTTGACAATACCGAAGGGGCAATTATCCATGTGGGCATCATGATGCCCGAAAATCATATAGTTCATTGTCATGGGGAAGTACGCATTGACCGTATTGACCATACGGGAATATATAATGTGGACCGCCGTTTGCACACGCATAGGTTGCGGGTCATAAAACGTATCGTAGAGCAATAGAAGATGCCTGGTATCCATTTGAGGTAACCTTCAAATCAGATTGTATCGGATTAATTCTAAAACAGACTAACTACCCCCTTTAAAATTGCGTACTACAAGTCCTGGCGCAGCTATTTTCTTAAAGACTTCTAAAGATACTTTACCTTATGTTAAGCTATTAATAATTGCTTTGGGCAAACCTTTTCTATACAGTACATTTATCTCAATATTCTAACCAAAAACACTATACTATGAAAAACTACACATTAATCCTTATAGCCTTAGTCACACTGGGAACTGTTTCCTGTAAAAATGATAAGAAGGGTAATGATTCTGAAATGAATGCTACCGAAATGGATTCAACATCTATGGATGAAGAAGCGATGTCCTCTGATATGGAATCAGAAGAAATGACTGTAATGATGGAATCCAAAAGCGACAGTAATGCTAAAGGAACCGTTACGTTTGAACAAGATGATGATGAGATTACCATGACCGCCGATTTTACTGGTCTGGAGCCAGGAACTCACGCCATCCACTTACATGAGAATGCAGACTGTTCAGCAGCTGACGGTACATCTGCCGGCGGACACTGGAACCCAACAAATGAAAAACATGGCAAATGGGGAGATGCAGAAGGCTATCACAAAGGTGATATAGGCAATTTTGAAGCTGACGCCGATGGTAATGGCTCTGTAACTTTTACAACTGATGAATGGTGTGTAGGCTGTGAAGATCCTAATATGAACATCATAGGTAAAGGGATCATAGTACACCAGGGTGGAGATGACTTTACCTCACAACCTAGTGGAGATGCAGGAGCACGCGTTAGCTGTGGTGGTATTATTCAATAAGATACACACAAGCGTTTTTATTATAAGAAAAGCAGTCTCCGGACTGCTTTTTTTTGTTTAAATTCATCGGATGAATGATTTAAGGAGAGTATATGCAACCAGATGATTTGATCCTACGTTTACAGCAAAGGGATGAAAAAGCCTTTGAGAAAATATATGAGATGTATTCAGAAAGTATTTTCGGTGTTATTAACAGTGTCGTACACGATGAAGCAACTTCAGAAGAAATCCTTCAGGATGTCTTCATAAAAGTTTGGGACAACGCAAAATCCTATTCCAACAAAAAGGGTAGGTTTTTTACCTGGTTACTCAATATAGCCAGAAATGCAGCTATTGATAAGACACGCAGCAAAGCCTACAAGAACAAAAAGAAAAACCTCACACACGAATATTTCGTAGATATCCTTGAACATAAAAGCAGTTTTTCCAGTAAAATTGATGCAATAGGTATTCAAAAATATATTGATATACTTGAGCCAATTTGTAAAAAAATCATTGATCTTCTTTTCTTTAAAGGGTACACGCAAAAGGATGCATCAGAAGAATTAAAAATGCCTCTGGGAACAATTAAAACCCGAAATAGGATTTGTATAAATAAATTGAGGGAAATTCTAGCAGAATAATAATCATCATGAATATTCAAGAATATATATCATCAGGAATACTTGAACTTTACGTTTGCGGTGCGCTAACTGAAGAAGAAAGTCGGGAAGTTTCCGCAACCCTGCGGGAGCATGAAGAAGTACGCTCTGAAGTAGAAGAAATTGAATCAGCGCTTCAAAGTCTGGGAATAGCAGCCGCGCCTTACAATCCTGAAAAGTTATTGGCCGCTATCAAGGCTAAATTGGGTGAAAAAGGGTCTAAGGTGGTCTCTATTCCGCAGGAAAAGTCCGTGAAGAGGCAGCGCGTATTGATGTACTTAAGCTTGGCGGCTTCCATTGCCCTGCTCATTGGTCTTTTCTCCTTGTTGTCTAAAAACAGTCAACTTAGAGAAGAGCTGAACCGTAGCGATGCGCAGCGGGTAGTTTTATCTTCTGAACGTGAATCTGCAGAATCAAAGCTTACAGAAACGCAGAATGATCTCAATGATGCACAGAACATCCTTAATGTATTCAGAGATACCAATACGCTTAAAATCCCATTGGCCGGTCAGGAAGTAGCGCCCCAATCCTATGCCAATGTACTCTGGAACAAAGCGGGAAATAAAGTGTATATAGATGCAAAAGGCCTACCCCAACCTCCTGAAGGAAAGGTGTACCAGGTATGGTCTTTAAAAATGAACCCTCTGGCACCCACAAGTATAGGACTGCTTGAGAATTTTGATCAGGACGAGAATAAAATATTTGAGCTTGACAATCCTAATAACTCTGAAGCTTTTGGGATAACACTTGAACCTGCCGGTGGTAGTAAAACACCTACAATGGCGCAACTCTATACGCTGGGTGCTATCTCGAGTTAACTAAACATCAAATACCTATAAAAAAACTCCCTTAACGGGAGTTTTTTTGTGTATTCAATTCTATTTTGCGATATTCTAAGTTTTAATTTTAAACAGGGCAAAAAAAAAGAATCGCCCAATGCAAGATTGAGCGATTCTCCAACTAACAAAAATCCAAAAAAACTAATCAACCAATAAATTAAATTTCCATTTTAAAATGGGAAATCTTGAATTCCAACTACCCAAGAGATCATAATTCAGATTGATAATTCTTAACAACTACTATACTTACGTAAATTCTTACACCCTGGTTTTCCGTTATGTAAAAAAGAGGCGAAAAACCTAAAATTGGTTATATATGGCCTATTTTTTAGCTATTTTAAAACGAAATAGTATTTTAAAAATATTGCTGTATTCTAGAATATAAATTATATTGAGCACTCAATTCTAAGAAATGAATCCTTCTTCCGCAGGGTGGAGTGTAAAGCAGCTACGGCTGCTTCAAAATACTTCTTTAAAAAATAGCACGAATTGCTACGATGCCACCAAGAAAACAGGATTTATTTATGGCATTTCGGTAGAAGTCCTTACCGCCCAACCGCTGTATTTACACACCTGGAGCATTGAAGAAATAACCAAGGTCAATCTATTTGACGCCCTGGCCTACACCTATAAAAACTACTTCCCCACATTTGATAATTTTATAGAAACCACATTATCGTTTTACGAACAGCTTTCAGGAAACGGTACAAATCCTTTAAAATATCACCAGAGTACAAAAAATTCTTCTTTACGACTTGAAAAAATCATTCATGAAAGGCTAAAAACAAACGATTCAGTTCTTAGAAAAAATTTTAGTGCATCCCTTACGAATGCATTACTTTATATCGATATCATAACTTTTGACGCATTTCTTGATTCAGGGACCGCTCCGCGGAAGAAAGCGACAGATTTTGAATTCCTGATCCTTAACACTATTTGCCTTGCGGTTCAATACAAAAATCAAAGTGGCGAGCAGGACAAGCTCTTGCTGCAACTTTTTCAGAAATCGCTGCGCTATCATAAATTACATAGTACACAGGTAGCAGATCTTGAGTCCCTACACTTAAAAAACATCTTAAAAATTACCGAAAAACGGTATATTTTGGATATTACGAGTCTCGTTTTCTGGAATAATTTTCCAAAAGAAACTCAGGAAGATCATTTTATGTTCCATCTGGCGCAACATCTTGGGCTTTCTTCAGATAACATAGCTCAAATTCGGGAAAATATGACCGATTTTATTGATAAACACAAATCAGTCATTCCTTATTTTAATACTGCTCATCCGCTCAAGCATCTGTACGACCACACCAGTAGTATCGTGAGAACGCTTATTTTAAGGAACCGGAAAAGACTGCACAAAGAAATACTCAACAGCAAAGATTTGGTGCTTCTCCTGGGAAAATCCACCTACAGGGACTTGAGTAAAGAAGAACGAAAAATGGTAAAAAACCAATTGCTGGACATTTGTAAAAGCGTTCCTTCATTGGCCATATTTCTATTGCCGGGAGGGACGATCCTGCTTCCTTTGCTAATACATTATATTCCAGAACTTTTGCCCTCTGCCTTTGATGAAAACCGTATTGAAGATGATTTGCCAGAAAACTAAATAAACGAACTGTTTTCGGTCTTTTTTTAACCGTTTTTAGAGGTTTTTACATCCTTTTTCAAACTGGTTTTTCGGTATTAACATAGAACTGTTTCTGGCATTTATGCGCTATTCGTAACTTGCCCTTAAACCATTCAATTTTTTATGAAGATTCTCCATACCGCAGACTGGCACATAGGCAAAAAGCTGCACAAACACGATCTTTACAAAGATTTTGACTTGTTCGCAGCTTGGCTTCATGACGTGATCAAAAAGCAGGATATTTCCCTTTTGCTGGTTTCGGGGGACGTTTTTGATCTTGCGAACCCTTCTTCGGAAGCGCGCCAGCAGTATTACCGTACGCTCATGCAGCTGCGCGGTCTAAACTGCACCGTTATAATAACCGGTGGCAACCATGACTCCCCAGATATGCTCAATGCACCTAAAGAACTTTTAAAAGCTTTAGATGTGCACGTACAGGGCGGTATTCCTAAAAATATTGAAGAATGCCTGATTCCGGTGTATGACAAAGATAAAAAGCTAGAATTAGTTGTTGCCGCACTCCCTTATCTGCGTGATGCTGATCTAAGAAAAACAGCGGTGGGCAATAGTTATGAAGATCGTCTGGAGCAAATACGGGAAGGCATAAAGAACACTTTTGCGCACGTGGCAGAATTGGCTATAGAACACTATCCCGATCTTCCCATTCTTGCGATGGCGCACCTCTTTACAGCGGGCATTGAACCCTCAGAAAGCGAGCGGGATATTCAGGTGGGCAACCAGGCGGCATTTAGTGCGGCGCAATTTGGCGATTGTTTCAAGTATATCGCGCTGGGGCATATACATAAACCCCAACGCGTAAATGCGCTTGTGCCGGCTTTTTACAGCGGTTCACCACTTCCTTTGTCTTTTAGCGAACGTACTGATGAAAAGCGCGTTTTAGTGTTAGATACTGAAAAATCATGGGAACACGAGAGTATCGCCGTTCCCAGTTTTAGAAAACTACTGAAAATTAGCGGAGACCTTACAGCGCTGCGGAAAAAGTTGGACGCCCTTCAAGAACATACTGGACTCGATTCTTTAATTGAAATTGAGTTGAAAGAAGCACAGTACGATGCCACGAAAATTATTGATCTGGACGATATGGTTACCGGTTTTGCAAAACCGGGATATGAGATCGTAAAGCACCGTGCAACTTTTATAGAGCGCCAGCAAAGTGCTTCCCAGTTGTATGGAGAAGTGGCGAAGCTGGAAGATCTTGAACCTAAAGACGTTTTTGAAAAGCGTATTGATGAGCATCCTTATGACCACAGCACCAGACAGGATATTATAAGCGCTTTTGATGAACTGCTGGAAATCGCCCAAAAAGACAACAGTTTATGAAGATTCTAAAAGTTGCGTTTGAGAATATCAATTCGCTGCGCGGAAAACATGAAATTGACTTTACAAAAGAGCCGTTTAAAACAAATGCGCTCTTTGCCATTACCGGTCCCACGGGCAGCGGAAAAAGTACCATTCTTGACGTGATTGCCCTTGCGCTTTTTAACCAGGTGCCCAGGCTGGGCCGTATTACGCGAAATGAAATTATTGCAAAAGGCGCCCTTCTGACCCGTAACCAAAAGAACGCAAGTGCCGCCGTCACCTATTCCTGCAAAAACGGGAATTTTATATCTCAATGGAGCATTTCCACAAATCGAAACGACAACCTGCGGGATTATGAAATGGCGCTTTTCAATGCAGATACGGAAACCCTTTTTGACCTAAAAAAATCTGATGTTCCAGCAAAAAACGAAGAGCTCATAGGCTTAAGCTACAGTCAGTTTATAAAATCGGTTTTACTGGCGCAAGGGGAATTTGCCCAATTCTTACAGGCAAAAAGGGATGAACGCGGCGAACTATTGGAAAAAATAACCGGTACGGGAATCTATCGCCGCCTGGGACAATTGGCCTTTGAGAAGTTCAAGCTTGAAAATCAGGAAATCAAAGACCAGCAAATCATTATCAATAATAAAACGGAAGAACTGCTGGACGCGAAACTTGCCGAGGAACATAAAACGGAACTTGCCGAGCGGGAAAAGTCGATTCTTCCTTTAACCACGGAAATTGAGCAACTTCAGAAAAAAATCAGTTTAAAAGAATCCATTTCCAATCAAGAAAAGGAAATAGCTCAAACAAAGGAAAAACAGGAAAAGGAGAGGGAAAAACTGCTCATTTTTGATGAAAAACAAGGTGTTTTACTCAAAAATCACGAGAAACTGGAACCTTTTGCCCAGCAAATAACACACTGGGAACAGCTCAATACAGCGCAGCAAGAACTACTTACGGAACAAAAAAAGAACGAAAATGAAATAAAAAATGCTGCTGAACAAAAGAAAGCGCTACAAACAGCAGTTTTTAAACTTATAAAAAAGCAAACCACACCTGAAAATACAGTTGCTGCACTCCAGGAATTTGCCTTAAAAGTAGAGAAGCTTCAGCAGCAGCGAAAAGAGAAACGCAGCGAGCATAAAGCCCTAAAACAACAGTTTGACAATAGTATAAAGGACACAGCTTTTAACCTTCACAAAGACATTTCCAAGAGCTGTATTCAGTTGGAAAACCAGCTAAAACAGTCAGAAAACAGCCTAAATACGTTAAAAAACGACCTTGGCGAAATAGATTTAAAACGTCCTGAAAATGAGAAAAAACGCCTGCGAGATACCATAAAATCTTTGAACGCTTCGCTCTCCCTTCAGGAAAAAATAGAGACCGCTGCCTCAGCCTTAAAAAATACGCTCAAAGAGGAGGAGGAACTTGAAAAACAAGAACAAAGCTTACCGAAAGAAATAGAACTTACCACTGCAAAAAAAGACCGCTACAAAGCAGAGCAGGAAAAACTGGAAACACAACGGCAGAATCAACGTTTGCAGGCCAGTCTTACACAACATAGAAACCATTTGAAAGAAGGAGAAGCCTGTCCACTTTGTGGCGCGCTTGAGCATCCTTATGCGACCAAGCTTCCAGAACAAAACGATAAGCTCAAAATTGCGCTGGAAGAAGCCGAAAAAGAGTTCCTTTTTTGGAACAGAAAGAACATTCAGCAGGTAACAGAACTTGAACATGTAAAAAAGAACAGGGCGTCCTTAAATAGCAAATACGAAAAACAGGAAATTGAATTAAAAACCCTGCAAAAGACGCTAAATACCCAGTTGAAGGACCGGGAACTTAAAGACTCTTCCTCCTGGTTGCAGGAAGTTGATCTTAAAGAACATCAACTGGAAACCCTTGAACTTTATGAAAAAGAGGACCGCTATCACGAAGCCCTTTCAAACGCCCTTCCGCTTCTTCAAAAAATGAAGGAGATTATTGAAGAAGGTACAGAACTGAGCCGAATAATTGAAAATCTTTATGGTGGAACTGACGTTCGTACTGAAACACAAAGCTTACAGAATAAGTGGATTTCCCATAAGGAAAAAGAAAAAAATCTAGAAAATTATAGTTTTCAGATCGAAGAAAAACGGTCTAAAAGTGCTGAAAATCTGGAAAAATTGAGTTCTAATCTGGTGCCACAATTGCAAAACCTCGGTTTTGAGACTATTTCTACGGCCAGGAATAATGTATTAGAGCACAGTAATTATGCAGCCCTAAGGAGCGAACGGGCAAACCTTATCCTTCAGATAGCCAACCAAAAAAGCACTTTAGAGACTTTAGAAAAACAACTTGATCAGTATCAAAAGGAAGATATAACTTCCAGTAAGGAAGAATTGATGGACAAGTTGGGAAAAACCAAAATCGAACTCGAAGATTTGAGGGAAAAATGTGAAAACCTTAAATACCTTCTCAAAAACGATGAGGACCGACTTCAGATTATTTCAAACTTAAAAGAGAAAATCAGTAGAAAGGAGAAAGAAAATATGCGCTGGCGCCTGCTTAACGAACTAATAGGGGATGCAAACGGCAAAAAATTTAATGAATTTGCCCAGCATCTTACCCTTACACAATTATTGCGACTGGCAAATACAAGACTCAAGGATCTCAGCGACAGATATAGACTAGACACGCCAATGGATGAGGAAGATGACAGCCTGGTCACCATAGATGAACATATGGGGGGTCAACGACGCTCTGTAAAAACGTTGTCTGGTGGGGAAACCTTTATACTGAGCCTGTCAATGGCGCTCGCACTTTCTGACCTTGCATCCCGCAATGTGGAGATCAACAGTCTTTTTATAGATGAAGGTTTTGGCACTTTAGATCCAGAAACGCTCGATCAGACACTAGACACTTTAGAACGGTTACAAGCCTCATCTTCAAAAACCATTGGCATTATTAGCCACGTAGATTCTTTAAAGGAACGCATTGCGACGCAGATCCAGCTGAAAAGAAATGGTCAGGGTTATAGTTCCTTAAAAATAATTTGATTGGGTACTACTTACGTAATTTTCTAAATGCGCTTTTAGGCTTTTTAATAATTAGTAATCCTTAGATTAATAATAAAAACCTAGCTTTTGTGGCGAGGTTTTTATTATTAGTGGTTGAGTTTGAATATATTCCTAATCCTTAATATCATTAATTTCATCAATTAAATTGGCAACCAGCGCTGTCCACCCAGTTTGGTGTGAAGCTCCTACTCCTCTACCATTGTCTCCATGAAAATATTCATAGAACAAGATTAAATTTTCAAAATACTCATCCTTGTATTGATCACTATGCAAACGATGAACAGGCCTTTCGCCTTGTGCATCTTTTTCAAAAATCTTTAATAGCCGCTTACTCAAATCAACACTTATATCGAGAAGGTTTTTAGTATTGCCGCTTTCCGAAGGATAATCAAAAGTAAGTGATTCACCGTAATAGGCATGGTACTGTTTGAGGGAATGGATAAACAAATAATTCATGGGCATCCATATCGGGCCGCGCCAGTTGGAGTTACCTCCAAACATACCGGTAGAAGATTCTGCCGGTTCATAATTTATACTATAGGTTACCCCATGAATATTTATCGTGTACGGATTTTCATGAGCCTTGGAAAGGGATCGTATCCCATAATCGCTAAGGAATTCTTTTTCCCTGAACAACGTACTCATCAGTATCTGCGCGCGTTCTTTAGGCACTAAAGAAAGTAAAAGATCCTTCCCCTCTTCAAAATCCTGAATAACCGGATATTTGAGCGTTCGCATGCGGTATTTCTTGAACCACTCCACGCTATATTTAAATTGGGGCAGTGCATTGAGCGTTTCCTTTTTTACAGTCAAAATCGCGGTAAGGGACAACAAACCTACAATAGATCTGACTTTTATAGGTTGAAAACCACCATCGTCGTAAACTAATTTATCATAGAAAAACCCTTGTTCTTCGTCCCAAACCCCTATATATTCCTCACTTATCGTATTTAATGCTTCTGCTATAAACACAAAATGCCCAAAATATTTAGTGGCCATTTCTTCGTAAGCAATATCTATCAAAGCGATTTCGATACTGATCTCAAGCATATTGAGACAATACAAAGCCATCCAGCTGGTACCATCTACCTGCTCCAGGTGCGCATCCCCGGGAATACCGTGGCTTCTATCAAAAACACCTATGTTATCCATACCCAGGAAACCACCTTCAAAAACATTATTTTGCGTGCGGTCTTCCCTATTTACCCACCAGGTAAAATTGAGCGCTAGTTTATTGAAGATACGCTTAAGAAAATTGATGTCCGTTTTGCCGGTTTTTTCCTTTTCAATGGTATAAATACGCATCGCCGCCCATGCCTGTACAGGTGGATTTACATCACTAAAAGACCATTCATAAGCTGGAATCTGACCATTAGGCGCCATATACCATTCTTTAGTGAACAAAAGAAGTTGGTTTTTAGCAAATTCTGAATCTACCAGTGCCATAGTAACGCAATGAAAAGCAGAATCCCATGCAGCGTACCAGGGATATTCCCAGGAATCTGGCATCAACATTATATCATGGTTGCGCAGCGTTTTCCATTCTCTGTTTCGGCCGTATTTGCGCTCCTGGGGTGGATCAGGCTCTTTAGGATCACCATTCAACCAGGTTTCCACATCATAATTATAATACCGCTTGGACCAAAGCAAACCAGAAAGGGCCTGTCTTTCAATATGCTGAGTCTCTTTGCTATTACACTTGGTTATAGCGTTGTAAAAGTCGTCACACTCCTCTATGCGCTGATTGAAAATGGTCTCAAAATCGGTATTTAATGGATCCTCCAGCTTATTTTCGGTTAGGCGGAGCTTAATGCTATAGGTCTCACCACCCTGTATTTCGCGTTCATAATGTGGTGAAAATTTTGTACCCTCTCCCCTTTCCGTAGCTATGGAAAAGTCATTTTCTATTACCGCATTATGAAATAGGTCCTTTTTAAAATGGTGATCGTTAGGCGTATTGAATATCCTTTCGTTATTGGTTTCATTTTCAGTAAACAAAAGCCGGTCTGCCTTATCAAAATAAAGAAAATACTTCCCTACGTAAGGATGATCTATGGAAAGATATTCCGTCTCCCCAGATAACTCCTTTTTCAGGACCGGTTTGTACGGCATTTCCTTAAAATCCCATAGGTTACGGCTCCACAAAATAGGTAGCACATGAATTTTGGCAGCTTCGGAATTTCTATTCGCAATAGATATTTTAATGAGGAGATCATTGTTATCAGCCTTTGCGTATTCTGTAATAACGTCAAAATAAGCATGGTCCTTAAACATTCCCGCATCTGAAATTTCAAATTCCAAGTCATCCTTGCTCCTTTTAGCATTTTCATCCCGAAGGGCAACATAGGGAAACTCATTCTGTGGATATTTGTACAGATGTTTCATGTAGGAATGCGTCGGCGTATTCTCAAGATGATAATACAGCTCCTTTACATCTTCCCCATGATTTCCCTCTGGCCCGGATAGACCGAACAAACGCTCTTTGAGCAAGGGGTCTTTTCCGTTCCATAGACTTACACCAAAGCAAATATTACAGTAGCGGTCTGTGATTCCCGCCAGGCCATCTTCCCCCCATCTATATGTCCTGCTTCGTGCCTGGTCGTGATCCAGGTATTGCCAGGCATTACCCTCGGCACTATAATCTTCACGAACGGTACCCCATTGCCTATCGCTCAGGTAAGGTCCCCACAGCAACCAGTCTTTCTCATCTGCATAATTTGCGGCCAGTCTTTTATGCTCTTCTGTATTATTATCCATTTGTTGTAAATCCTGGATAGCAGGTCATACCACCATCTACGTATATTGTTGTACCATTGATATATTCAGATTCATCAGAAGCCAGCCATACCGCTGCACTACCAATATCTTCTGGAATACCAATTCTTTTGTAAGGAATAAGCTCATTGAGCTTTTGCAGAGCTTCTTCTGTATCCCATGCATCCTGGTTTATATTTGTTTTAATGGCGCCGGGGGCAATACTATTGCACCGTATTTTCTTCGAGGCATATTCCTGGCAAATACTTTCCATCAACATGACGATGCCTCCTTTTGAAGCAGCATAATTGACATGACCAGCCCATGGAATAATTTGGTGTACAGAACTCATATGTATTATTTTACCAAGGGAAGATGATACTTCTGGGCGCATACCACGCGACATAAATTCCTTCAGGGCTTCCCTTGCACATAAAAACTGCCCGGTAAGATTAACATCAATGACCAGTTGCCAGTCTTCTATACTCATCTCATGCATTGGCGCATCACGCTGCAGCCCTGCATTGGGAATACAAATATCAACAGTTCCAAAATGGTCTATGGTCTGTTTGAACATATGCTGAACCTGATCCTCCTTACTCACATCGCATTTTATTGCAATGGCATCACCACACTTGTTATTTATACTAATCTGGTGGGCTACTTCTTCTGCCTTTTCTGGGTTGCTAATGTAATTTACAACAACATTTGCGCCGTCCAGGCCAATTGCCGTAGCCACTGCCTCTCCTATTCCAGAATTAGCACCTGTTACAATACAGGTTTGACCACGTAGCCTATCATTGGGTTTTTGCATATTTTTAATCGTTTAGTTGATTTATAATCATAAAAAAAATGGGTTTTTAAACCCATTTTTTTAATATTTGTTTTGTGGTGTAGATGTTCGTACACCAAATTCTTTCTGATGGATAAATGTTTGTACCTGTACTTTTAAATCCAATACCGAAGCTTTAAGGTTTTTGACTAAAATTGCCAAAACACCGTGACGGTTGACATATGCCTCTTCTGTAGTAATAACATTATCCCTATTACAACTCTTTAGAAAAGCTTCATGGATCTCAAGAGGATTTACAATTTCTTTCAAAATTTTATTTGCCATTGTGCGGAGATTGAAATTGACATCCCTGCTAATCTGTTCTCCTCCATGATTAGGAAGGTTTTTATCTTGCACTAACCGCTGAAACACTTCGATTTGATCAAGATACAATTGTGCTTCTTTCAACCATTCCTTAGTTTCAAATTGAAGAAGCTTCATCTTAGTGCTAATGGTATTTAAAACCTGATTTGTCATAAGCATCGCCCTTAAATTTCCTGCTTTTTAAGTAATAAAATTAGGTAATAAACATCTATTAAATATGATGAAAGCAGTAAGCCATCTATTTTTATCAAAACCTTAACCATTACATCCCTTACATTTCAAGAGTAATTAAAAAATCTAATTATCGCGTGAACAGAAGGCCACCGTAGGCAGGAACTGAAATACTGGCAGCCTGGGAATAATTATCGTAGTTCTCGTCAAAAGTCTCAAAATCACCTACGTAAACATTACCGAATTGCCAGTCATATCCTTCCCAACTTGTATTGAACTTGTTAATCCATTGACCCGGGCTTGGAACGCCTAGTTTATAATTGTCAAATTGATTGTTCGAAAAATTGAGCACAACCAGCACTCCATGATCTCTCGCTTCTGAACTGTAGCGATAATAAGCAAATATTTTATCCTTATTGTTTTTATGGACGATTTCAATTTCCTCACCTTGCAATCCCCAGGCAGAACCCTCTTTACCTGTCCGTAATTTTATTAAATCCTTGAATAATTTGGTTATTCCCTTGAATTTTGAGAATTTTTCCCAGTCCAGGCCATCATCATCCTTAAAATATCTGTCCGTCAAAAATTCCTGTCCCTGAAACAACATGGGAATACCAGGCGCGGTAAGGACGAGCACGGCACCTAAAACCGCTCTCTTTTTAGCAAATTCGCTATCTGCCTCACCCGGCTGAATCATTTCGGGCAAACGCACTTTACCATTGGCAACCTCATCGTGAGACTCGACATAAACAATACGCTGAAAGGTTTTACCGTTATATTTAAAGAGGAGAACTTCACTAACGATATCCAAATCCCTGTCACTATCATTCGTTTCCGAAAGTAATTTACGCATGGGATGAACAAAACCGGAGTCCCATTGCGAATTAAATCCAATACCGCCATTTTCAATCGCATTTGTCACCTCATCCTTTTTCATAAGATCTTCTGCAATTAGTAACTTTTCAGGATATTTATCTTGAATCTCCTTATTGATATCCCGCATCATCTGGACACCTTCCTCAAGTCTGTTTTCCATGCCCAGACCACCATCTGCTTCCCTAATAAACGCCGTGGCATCCCATCGAAGACCGTCACAATTAAAGCGCTCTAACCACATGAACGCATTATCCCTAATATACCTTCGCACTTCTTCCCTACCATAATCTGGCCTAGTACTTCCCCAGGGAGTCTCCGCTTTCCAGTCGTTGTAAAAATAGATCCCGCCCCGATCGTTTTCAGACCAACCATCAAAACGCCAAAGATCCAGATCAGAGGGGCCAAAGTGGTTGTAAACGACATCCATGATTACGGCAATGCCGATTTTATGTGCTTCATCAATGAGCCTCGCTAAAGCGTCCTGACCACCATAATCCTGCTCTATCGCAAACGGTGAAGAGGGATTATACCCCCAGGATTGCCCACCTGGAAATTCTGCAACAGGCATGATCTCTATACAGTTTATGCCCAGGGCGCGTAGATATCTCAAGTGGTTTGTGACAGAATCAAAGTCACCTACCTGATCTGCATGATTCCTGAAAAAGGTTCCTATATGAAGTTCATAGATCACAAGACTATTCCAGGAAGAAATCTTAAAGTCATTTACAGACCAATCGTGGTAATTCTTTGCAACGATACTGTTACCATTGCTATTAGTAACCTCTCTGGCATAGGGATCCATCTTATATAACTCCGTATCACCATTGCGTATATAAAATTTGTATTCGTCCCCTACTTTCGCATCAGACACCAGAGTAAACCAGTAACCATTGTCTTCAGAGAATAGTTCGTTTTTATCGTTTTGCCAATCATTAAAATCACCTACCACAAAAATCTGATGCGCATTTGGCGCCCAGACCCTAAAACCAACTCCTTCATCTGTTATAATGGCACCCATGCCCTCAACCTTGGAATTTTCACTCATAAAATTGCAATTATTTTTAGTTAAACCAGATACTATACTAACAAATCAACCACTAGAGCATATTTCAATTCTGAATCGGATCGCAGACCCTTTACAAGAACTATGGCTAGACAGCGATAAATTGAAGTATTTTTAAATAAACTCATATTCGTATCAGGGACTAAATTTATTATAATGGTTGTACCAGAATAACTATTTAGAAAAACCTTAACTAAGGATACCCAAAACACTTCATTCTATTACTGAAAGAATACTATTACCTCAAAATTCATTCCCAGGTATTGCCTACATATCTATTAAAGATAGCTGATCTCAACTTAGATAGTTATAAATGTCGTTTATATATAGATATATATGTTGAAATGCATTGACAATGAGTTTGACATATTAAATTTTAATTAATTATCATCCAAATGCAGAGAACAAGCTAAAAATTGCGTTTATTCGCTGATTAATTTGCTAATCAAATAGCTAAAATTTTAAGGAGTTAAATATAATGAGATGAGGGTTTTGGATAATTGAGCACGTTTTAAATACACATATTTTTCCGTTCTCAACCAGTTATTTACCGAATTCAACGTTAAAAAGGAGTTTTTGATCGAATTTAATTCAATTAATCATGGTCTCTAGTCTTTTTTTGGTGATATTTGGCGCGATGAACCCCTCATTATAATGATTATAACTATTCAAATATTTGCATAAGTATGTTTTTCAGCTGTGTATTCTAAATATATGAGTAGTTCTAAATTATTTTAATTCATATTGAAATTATTTAAGAACACATTTCATGATCGAAACTAAGAACGACGAAAAAATATGGCTTTCTTCCCCCCACATGGGTGGAAAAGAACAAGAGTTTGTAAACAAAGCCTTTGAAGAAAATTGGATTGCTCCACTAGGGCCAAATGTAAATGGCTTTGAATCTGATTTAGAAAAATACTTACAGGAAGGTACTCATGTTGCAGCCTTGTCTTCTGGAACAGCTGCACTCCATCTAGGACTACAATTAGTTGGTGTAACACGTGGTGATACCGTATTATGCCAGTCTTTCACTTTTGCTGCATCGGCAAATCCCATAATGTATCTGGGAGCTGAGCCTATATTTGTGGATAGTGAGAAAGACACCTGGAATATCTGCCCCGTACAACTTAGAGAAGCAATCGAAGCTTCTTTAGCCAAAGGAAAAAAACCAAAAGCGATAATTGGTGTCCATTTATATGGAATGCCATACAAAGTGGATGAGGTCCAAAAAATTTCAGAAGAATACAATATTCCCGTGATTGAGGATAGTGCTGAAGCTTTAGGCAGTCGCTATCATGGTATATCATGTGGTACTTTTGGAGACATTGCCGCATTATCATTTAATGGTAATAAAATAATCACTACTTCTGGCGGTGGTGCCCTGGTAAGCAGCAAACCTGAAATTAAGAAAAAAGCTATTTTCCTGGCTAGCCAGGCAAGGGATGATGCACCTCATTATCAGCATTCAGAAATAGGGTATAACTATAGAATGAGCAACATCACAGCTGGTATAGGGAGAGGTCAGATGATTGTGTTAGACGAACGTGTACAGGCAAGAAGGAGAAATTACGATTATTACGTTAAGCACCTTTCAAGTAAAGAAGGCATACATTTTCTCGATGAACCAAAGGATGTTTATTCAAACCGATGGTTATCGTGCATATTAACTGATTCTTTTGAACAGCGGGAAGAAATCAGAAAAGAACTCGAAACTTATAATGTTGAATCACGGCCGCTGTGGAAACCCATGCACATGCAGCCCGTTTTTAAAAATTGTCCCACTTTCAACAATGGTGTATCAGAAGAACTTTTTAACAAAGGTCTTTGCTTACCTAGTGGATCCAATCTTGAATTGGAACATTTAGAGAAAGTTGTGGAACTAATTAAAAAAATAGGGTAATGTTAAAACAGTATATAAGAAAAAATTCCGGAAGGTATGCTTCAAAATGGCTTGTTTTAGGTATTGATCTATGTATATCAGCGTCAATGTTTCTCATAGCTTATACATTACGATACGGTTTAACCTTTAATTTCAATACTGATAATTTTAAGATTCAATTACCATTCATGGTAATACTTTCTTTAGTAGGTTTTCTTTTAATAGGATCTTATAAAGGTGTTGTAAGACATACAGGTTTAAAAGATGTCCAATTGCTTTTTAAAGCATTGATACTTACTTTTTTGTTTGGCCTGCTCTTCAATATTTTCAATAATCTATATGGAAGTACAGATGACCTACACGTACCCGTATCTGTATTATGTATGTTCTTTCTTCTAAATATATTTGCGCTTACTTCAAGTAGATTCGCTTTTAAACATTTCTATTTATCCCTACATGAACAAATAAAACCCAAGAGAAACATACTTATCTATGGTGCTGGGGTTTCTGGTCAAATTACGCATACGGTAATGGGAAGAGATGGATCTGAATCGTATTCAATAATTGGTTTTATAGATGATAATCCTGGCAAAATAGGCAAGCAAATAAAGGGCTCTAATGTATATAAGAGATCTGATATTGACAGTCAGTTTATTAAGGAGCACAATGTTGAAGCTATTATTCTATCCATTCAAAACATAGATAGTAAAAAGATAATGAACCTCTCTGACACCATTTTGCAACTTGGTGTTAAGGTAAAAATAGTTCCTCCTGTTAATAAATGGATAGATGGAAGTCTCAATGCTTCACAAATCAAAGAGATCCAAATTGAGGATCTTCTAGATCGCGCACCAATCCTACTGGATAATATTAAAGTAGAACAAGAGCTCAGCAACAAGACAGTTATGGTTACTGGAGCGGCCGGTTCTATAGGTAGTGAAATCGTAAGGCAACTGTCCCATTACCCTTGCAAAGAACTTATATTAATAGATCAAGCCGAATCCGCCCTGTATGATCTACAACAGGAACTGAAGCAAAAGAACGTAATCAACTTTACGCCCATTGTTGCAGATATACGTGATTTTGAACGTATGAAAGTTATTTTTGAAGAGACGCGTCCTACAATACTTTTTCATGCCGCGGCTTACAAGCACGTTCCTTTAATGGAATCAAACCCTACCGAGGCTGTTAAAATAAATGTACTGGGAACACGCAATCTCGCCAATTTATCAATGAAATTTGAGATAGAAAAGTTTGTACTGGTATCTACTGATAAGGCGGTAAATCCTACAAATGTAATGGGAGCAACGAAGAGAGTTGCTGAAATGTATCTTAAATGCCTTCAAAAAGATTCTAAAACAAAATTCATTACTACAAGATTTGGTAATGTACTGGGATCTAATGGGTCTGTTATACCTCTTTTTAAGAAACAAATCAATCAAGGCGGTCCACTTACTGTTACGCATCCAGAAGTAACACGGTTTTTTATGACCATCCCAGAAGCATCACAATTGGTTATAGAGGCAGCGACAATGGGTGATGGTGGTGAAATTTTTATCTTTGATATGGGTGAATCAGTTAAAATTGTTGATTTAGCTAAAAAAATGATAACACTATCCGGCTTAAATTATCCTAAAGACATAAAAATCGAATTTGTTGGATTGCGACCCGGTGAAAAACTTTACGAAGAACTTTTAGCAACAGATGAAGGAACGCTACCTACACATCACAAAAAAATAATGAAGAGCAAATTTGCCGAGATTGATTGCGGTATCTTAAAAGAGAAGATCAATGACCTCTGCATTATTGATTCTTTTTCAATGGATAAAAACATTATTGTTAGTAAACTGAAGGAGATCGTACCAGAATATATTTCAAAAAATTCTGAATACGAGTTATTGGATCATAAAAAAAGCAATACCATAAAGGGGCCAGGCGGAAATTCTGTTGAGAAAACTTTAATTTCATAAACTCGTAATTAAATCCTAATTTTCCGCTTTTTCACACAACCCCATCTATTATGATAAAATCTTTATTTAGCTCAAGGTTACTATTGAGTTCTATTTTCGTATCCTTTTTATTATTTTCTTGTAGAAGCGTTCCAGAAGATGTCGTTTATTTTCAGGATCCTGGATACGGAGGTACAAATCCAGAAATGCTCATATCTACTACAGAACCCGTATTTAGAGCAAATGATCTTGTAAATATTTTGGTCTCTTCCCCTGTACCAAGCACAGCACAACAATTCAATTTAGGTCAAAGTATTGAAGTTGGCGCTTCTGGCACAACTAGTAGTGAACTTGATAACAACACACAAAGTCGTCCAGGAACGTACCTAATCGATAAAGACGGTAATATTGAATTCCCCGTCTTAGGCACGTTGCATTTAGGTGGATTATCACGAAACGAAGCTAAAAGATTGCTTTCTGAGAAGCTAAAAACCTATATCAGAAATCCAATTGTAAGTTTAAGGATCACTAACTTTCAAATAACTGTTTTGGGAGAAGTTGCCAGACCTGGCGTCTATCTTGTGCCTAATGAAAGAGTAACCGTTGTGGAAGCGATGGGTCTTGCAGGTGATATGACTATAACCGGTAAGCGGGAGAATATTTTAGTCCGAAGGGATATGGGTAATTCAATCAAAGAATTTAGGCTTGATATTACCTCTCCTCAAATAGCGAGTTCACCAGGTTATTTCCTAGAACAGAATGACGTTGTTTATGTGGAACCAAACGAAACCAAAGTTAAAAGTTCTGAGGGCAATATAAACACCTTGGGAATAGTTTTAAGCGTAGTATCTGTACTACTTACACTTACGAATATAATATTACGATTTTAATAGCATATGCCCTTAAAAGAATCTACCCCCATTTCTAGAAACACAAAGCCCAAAGAGTATAGTATAAATCTCCGAGAGGCCATTTTTAGCTATTTGCGAAAATGGCCGTGGTTTATACTTAGCCTCATTATTTTCGTAGGTCTGGCTTATACTTATTTGCGCTATTCTATACCAAAATATTCTGTTTATTCAACTATTTTGATTGATACGGAAGACGGTCCCGGAGCTTCAGAACTTGCTGTTTTTCAAGATCTGGGTTACACAGATCAGGCGCAAAACAAGATTGAAAATGAAATTCAAATCATACGGTCCCGTTCTATAATGAACGAAGTTGTAAAAAAACTGAATCTCAATGTTCAGCATTTCAGCGAAGGCAACGTCATCAAAACAGAGAACTATCCAGAAGGAATCGTTAAGATAAACTTTCTTGCGTCTGACTCTTTGATTTATACTAAATCAAAGACATTTCATATAAAGATAAAGTCTAAAACGAAATTCGAACTTGCCAATAACAGTGATGAAAAAGGAAAGATTCACTCTTTCGGTAAAAAAATAACCACTTCAATAGGAGATATTATTTTGACGCCATCAGCCGTTGATATAGAAAATTATATTGATAAAGAGGTAGAAATACGCGTTCTTCCTTTATTGGCTGTTTCGGAAAATTACAGGAATAAGATCAACATCGGACTAATGGAAAAAAGTCCATCAGTTCTAAAGATCTCTCTTTCTGATCCTGTCGAAGAAAAAGCGAGGGACATCGTAAATACACTTATAAAAACGTATAACGGTATTACTGTTGAAAACAATAAGTCCGTCGCATCTAAGACAGCGTCTTTTATCAATGATAGGATTGCCCTTATTACTTCAGACCTTTCTGCGGTAGATACTGATGCAGCACAGTTTAAAGCCAGTCGCGGATTAGGTGTGGATATTAATTCACAAGCGCAGCGCATGGCAGAGAGCAATTTACAGGCCAGTAAAGAAATTGCATCTTTGAGTACAGAACTTGAAATAATATCAAGTATTAAAAATACGGTTTCAAATCAAGGAAGATCCTATCAGATCATACCTGGTAGTCTCGGTTTTTCAGATCCTTCTGTGAATAGCATTATCAGCCGTTACAATGATCTAGTTCTCGTAAGGGACAGATTGCTGGAGGGCGCGACAGAGCAGAATCCTAATATCGTTAATCTCGATCAACAACTGGGGAACCTGAAATCGTCTTTAATTTCAAGTCTAGGGAATCTCGAGCAATCCACGAGAATAAAACTTAATAGCATACAAGCTCAGAATGAGGGATATAGCAGTAAAATCTACTCCGCACCACAGCAACAGCAGGCGCTAAATGAAATTGAGCGTCAATCAAATGTAAAGGAGCAGATTTACGTCTATTTACTTCAAAAAAGAGAGGAAGCAGAAATTTCTAGTGGGGTACCTGCTCCTAATGCGAAAATTATAGACCCTGCAATTGTCACCCGTTCTGGGTCTATATCGCCACCTCGTAACGTTATCTACGGTGGAGCAGTTGCTATGGCACTTTTCTTACCATTTCTATTTATTTATGTAGGTAGTATGCTCAATGTTAAGGTGCAAACGAGGGAAGACTTAGAAAAGGTGCTTAGCACGCCTATTATAGGCGATATACCCAGGGCAAAACGTCGTTTCAAAGGATTAATATCCACAAATGATAGATCACCGCTAGCGGAATCTTTTAGGATCTTAAAGACAAACCTCAACTTTTTAATGACGGGAAGTAGTGCAGACAAAGGAAAAATAATTTTCCTTACTTCTACAATCTCAGGAGAAGGAAAGACTTTTATATCAGCCAACTTAGCAAAAACGCTTTCCTCATCAGGAAAACGTGTTTTACTTCTTGGGGCAGATCTTAGAGATCCTAAGCTGCACGAAATTTTTGATCTTCCGCAAAAGAAAAATACATTGGGACTTACTTCTTATCTTACAGATAGCACCATAGAAGCAAAAGATATGATCCTTAAGGATTTGAATAAAGATATGAATTTTGATCTAATTCCTTCTGGCCCTATACCTCCCAACCCTGCAGAACTGCTTGAGAGTTCTAAAATGCGGGTCCTAATGGAATACTTGAAAAATACTTATGATTATGTAATCGTAGATACGGCTCCCGTTCATCTTGTAACCGATACGCTGCTAATCAGTAAGTTTTCAGATACCATAATTTATGTGGTGCGAGCAAATTATCTTGATAAGCGCCTACTCCCGGTTCCTGAATCTTTATATCAAGAGAAAAGACTACGTAATATGGCTGTACTGCTCAACGATACCAACTATGAAGCGGGTTATGGATATGGTTATGGATACGGTTACGGGAAGTAATCTTAGTTAGAAAGTAAACGGTAATACCTTACAGAAAACGGTTGAAAAGGTCTTAAAACGGCTATTTTCAGCCGTTTTTAGGTTAAAATAAGCCGTTTTTAGAGCATATAAACGATGACTGAATGATGTGAACTATGTTCACAATGAGATTTTAAGCTCGATCCAGAACTAAATGAAATTGAAATGAATAATACTACTTGTTAATAACGAGGTGAAAACTACTAATTTTTATGGAAACTACATTTTAAAGTATATAGGTTATAATAGTTCACTAAGGGAAATTAGAAAATGATTTGGGAGATGTGTACTTTTTTCAAAATTTGTAGAATCAACATGTATATTAAGTCCGTTATCTATTAAACCTATGGTATTCCAGCCTCTTTTATTTGGAGTGATAAAATCTTTTTTTAGATTGTCCCCTATATAATAGTACTTAGTTGAATTAAAATATTCTTCTACAGCTATAAAATTTTTTTCCGAAGGTTTTTCACTTCCCAATTCTTCGGAAATAAAAGCTTTTTCGATCCATTCTTCCAATCCTAAAGCCTCTATTTTATTGCGCTGGCCAATAGATCTTCCATCAGTAAGCACCGCGATATGGGCACCTTTTTCTTTTATACTATTTAGAAGCCCTTTTACTTCATCTGACAGCACAATTTTAGGTTTATGCTGTCTATAAAGCTGTAATAGTTCATCAATTTCTACGTCGAATTGACTGGTAATAAAATCAAAGACATTTTTTTTCTCCCTGTACAAAGCAAACATTTTTGCATATGTTGCTTGCCACTGCTGCCCGCTTACATTCCGGGCGATTTCCGTATAGGCAGATTTGAGATAATCTATCTCTTTGTACAACGTATCATCGAGATCGAAAACAAAAGTATGATCAGAATTAATGTTGGAAATCATGAACTAAAATTTCATTATCATATCGCAACATAAGCAAGTTGCTTTCCCAGGTATCAAAGTTATTTTCAACTTCCTTGTTGAAAATATATTCATCAATAATCCATTTAGGGAAATTTGCACCTGCGAGGTATGAAAGTGGATATCCACCACCAAAGCGAGGGTTCACTTCTATTCCCACTACACGATCTCCATCTTTTTCTTTAAAAAATTGTGCGGTCAGACAGCCTCTTGCCCCTTCCACGAAAGACATTTTCTCTTTTATATAGGGAACAAGGGCGTTGTGTTCCGTAAGGCCTTTATTGACTTCTCCATCTCTAACTTCAATACGTTTACGTGGTACTGCGCATTTTAAATACCCTTGTTTATCATAGTAAAGATCACAAGTATATTCTTCAAAACGCTGTGGTGATATATATTCCAAAAACATAAAACGCTCTTCCTGAAAAAAGCGTTCTTCCATAAATTTCTTTTCTTCTACTAAAAAAGTATCAATACTTCTACTTCCATCTGAAGGTTTAATAAAAAGCGGAAACTCATAAGCATCTTTTGTAAATTCCCTGGCAACATCAATACGCATTTCAGTAAAGAAATCGTGAATTACGCGTTTGTCCCTACATTTATGTATAAACTCTTTATCACAAATCACAGGTGTAATACCAGCTTCCAGAAAAATGTTTTTATATTCTGCGAGAATCAGTAACTCTGTATCAATTGTAGGAATTATAAGTTGGATATCATTTGATTTACATATATCAAGAAGCGTCTCAACGTAAGAAGAGTCACCTACCCTGGGCACTTTAAAAGAGGCATCTGCAACCTGGCATGCAGCAGAAAGATCAGGATTTGCATCTGTGGCCAGAACCCGTGCGTTGGGATTTTGCTTTGTTGCTTCCGTCTTAAATATTTTGACTAAGGAAACTCTTTTCCCTGCAGATGTTATCAGTATATTCATTAAGTCTTTATTTATAGGATAAGCTAAGCTTTATCTATTTAAGAACCGCAAAATAACCCTTTTCTAAGAAAAAAGAAAGCAGATCGCACATGAAGAAAATTGAAAAAATAGAGTATTATTCAATTCTATTCTTTGAAAAGCTCCTTGAAAATTAATCCGAAAAGCTATTATTCTAAATTTGAAAAAAGTTTATTAATAAGTATTGAACGAATTAATTTTGATTAATAGTGCCTTTTGACTGATTTCTCAACTGTTTTGCACCTTTTTTACCCTCAAAGCTCCGCTTTCTTTCTTTTTCAGTTCGGTTTTAATCTTAGTCATCATTTGTTATAAGCATAAACTTCCTTCTGAAACATTTATCCTACAAAGATAAGAAGTCCACATTACACTTTATCTATGTAATTAGCACTATATCGATTAAATTAAAATTCTAAAACTTAAAACTAAAGCTGGCATTGCTTGCTGTAAAAATATCACCAGCCCCTCACTTTAAGGAATTAAAGCATTATCTTTGGCAATTATTTAAAAAAAATAAATTTTATTTTAAATTTTGAAATGTCAGACGTAAAAGTGCTCATTTCTAGATTTTAAGAAGAATTTAAAATCCCACAATACCTATACCTCGTATAGAATGTGAGAAAACTAAACCCAAAATATATTTATTACTAGCTCATGATCACTAAAAACTACGTTATCACTCTGCTTTACCTCAAAAAATCGCTTTTTTATTTACTTTTAATTTTTTTCATGGGCACTGTTTATTCCCATGAAAAAGGAGTAATTCCTTCTAATGATGCCTTAAACCTACACTTGCAAGAAACAGCGAGCCTAAACTTTTCAAAAAGTAGTCTTTCTTTTAGTGGGCAGCAAGGAAATGCCATTGCAAATCAAAGTGTAACGCTAACGGCAAGCGAAGGAAATCCTTCCATTGTATTATCTGACGATCCAGATTCCTCTGGATGGTTAATTTTACCTACAAATCCTTCCCTGGGCGTTCTTAGTTTTGGCATTAAAGAAAATCTTGCTCCAGGCACATACAGTACAACTGTTTTTGCAATAGATCAGCCCGACCAAGGATACACGAATGCGGAAATCTCAATAAATGTAACTATCTCGGCAAGTCAAACAGGCCCAACAATAGCTACAAATGTTGACGAACTGATTTTTGAAATCGTAACAAACAATCAGGCAAATAATACTGATACTAAACAGCTTTCCATTACAAATACCGGAAATGAAAATCTTATCATAGATGCTCTCAATATATCCGGAAATTTTTCAGCGCAATGGAGCGCAGTACCAAACGCTTCTAACCAAACTATCTCCCCGGGGGCATCTAGAAATTTTGATGTGACCTATGCTCCAGAACGAAACAACTCTAATTTGGGTTATCAGGATGCGCTTTTAACTATTGTAAGCAACTCGGTAAATAACACTAATAATACTATAGGATTATATGCCTTAAAGAAAACAGGACTTGAAGGAGATTCTGAACCAGCGTTGCAAGATGTGGTCAATACTCTGGGAATAGGAATAGATGTTGGTTGGGAAACACTGGCAGATGGTACGGAAACTGTCTTAAAAGGGGATGAGGTTTTTGTTCAGAAATGGAAGAAAATTGAAAATAAACTTATAAATATTACTCCGGTAGGGAGATATTCACCTGAAGAATTTCTTCCATTTGGGTGGTACACTACTGGTGGCGGAGAGCCGCAGATCAATGAAATAGGAGTCTTGGCCAATGGTCTTTTAAATGCCCAGCGTCTCTATCCACCTATATCATCTGGAAATACAATTTTTGATCCGGGCACGGCAGATTTCGGTATCTATGTTTTTTCAAATTCTTTTGACCGGTATAATTATTCTGAAGATGGGTTGAATGGAGATGGCACAATTCGTCGTGTACGTACCTATCCCGTAAAAGACAGACAAGGCGTAATTGTTGAGAACAGCTATCTCATTACCTTTGAAGATGCCAGCAATGGTGACTATCAGGATTATATGTTCTTAATAGATAATGTAACACCTGTTTCCTTACGCCCTATAATTACCTTTAATACTACTGAATTTATTGGTGATGCCATCACAGCTGGTGATAACACCTCCATACAAGCTATCTCGATTACCAATACAGGAAATTCAATATTATATAATATTGGAGCATCTGTTGGTGGAGCATCTGCACAACAATTTAGTTTTAATGGACTTCCGAGTCAACTTAATCCTGGAGCAACGGCGAATTTTAATGTAGTTTTCAACCCTTCCTCAAACGGTCCTCAGTTTGCTGATCTCAAAGTAACGGGAACAAATGCCGTAGCTGTATCTTTACCGCTTCGAGGTTTGGGCAAGGCAGGGAACGGTGGGACAAACGAACCATCACTTCAGTGGATTCTTGATACTCAATTAGGTACTGGAGTTATAAACGTAGGGGATACTAATGCAACTACAAATATTATTGATTTGCCTGCTGGATCTACTTACAATGAACTTTTTGGAGATGAAATTGAAGGGCAGTTGTTCCAAAAATCCGGTGATCAGGCAGTTGATGTAGAAGTCCTGGGGACATTTGGTCCAGAACAAAACAATCCGGTAGTTCGCTTCGGGTGGTATACCGAAGGAAATGCGACTCAGGAAAATGAAATTGCACAGGTATCAAATGCTAATGGCAATGGGCAACGACTTAATCCCATGGTTAATGGAACGCTACAGTTTGATCCTTCTTCAAGAAGTTTTGGATTTTACAGTTCATGGCCCTTTTTCAATAATAGAACATTGTATAGTGAAGATGCCCTAAACATTTTTACAGATGCTATTCCGCATCACGTGCGCACATACAAGTTACCCAATGAGCAGAACGCCTATATAATCGTTACGGAAGAGCATATTTCAGGTTTCGATTATCAGGATCTGGTACTCCTGGTTCGTAATATAAAACCAGCGCCTGCTCAACTTGATGGTCTTAAAATTAATTTTTCAGATGCTGGAACCCCTGCACCTTCGGGATACTTAAGAGATAGTGGAAACGCCTTTGGCGATAGAGGAAATGGAAGTAGATACGGTTGGTTAAATGCTAACGACAATACTCCTGCCGATGTAAGCCGCAATACAAGAAATAGAAAGATAAGTGGTGTCTCGACGTTACAGAACACCTTTACTCACATGCAATATGGGAGTTTTTCCAATGATTCCAGTCTGGGCTATTTGCCAGATGCTAAATGGGAAATTGAATTACCAAATGGAACCTATGAGGTTACAGTAAGCGTAGGTGATCCAGAAGTAAGCCCGCGGACTAATGAAGTACCCCAGCATACAATAAATGCAGAATCTGCAACCATTATAAACAAATTTGTACCCAGCGGCCCAACGGGTGCCGCTTCTAACTTTTCTACCGTAACCAGAATTGTAGTCGTTCAGGATGGCAGGCTTAGTCTTAGTCCTTCAGGAGGTTTTAATACAAAAATAAATTTTGTTGAGATTGAACCTACTACTCAGGACCTACCCTACTTTACAGGTGTAACACCTAATGATAATGCAACGGATGTACCCATAAGGGAGTTTCAAATCACTGTGGACATATTTGTACCTAACGGTTATGAATTAGATAAAACCACCACGGGGGGTAATGTTCAATTGTTTGAGATAAGTAATTCTGGAGAGGAAGTTTTGCTTCCCACAAATGCTAATGATACAGGAGGGGGCGATGCAATTACGTTGACACCTAGAAATCAATTAAAAGAATTCACTTCTTATGTATTTAGAATAAATGACGTAGAAGCAAACAGAGTCAATGATTTGAACGACAGGCTTGATTTTGTTCCATTTGAGTCTAGTTTTACCACAGGAGCTTTAGAAGATATACCTACCCCTACGCGCGATCTTAGTGGTATTAAGTTTACAAAAGTACAAGGAGGTGAAGGTTTAGGAGAAGGTACTCGTGATCAATTGTTTTCAAGTCTTGTCATAGGCCCAGATGGTAAACTTTACGCCAGCACTTTGGGCAATTTTCAATCAGATGGAACTATTCAGCGTTGGGACATAAAAGGTGATGGAACACTCACCAATCTAGAAATATTAAGACCAAATTTAAAAGGGGCACCGCATCCTGAGACGGGAGCAAATAATAATAATGACAGAATAATTATAGGCCTGGTCTTTGATCCAGCTTCTACCGCTGATAATCTTATCGCCTATATTACGCATAGTACAGCTTCGGTTACCAATGGGCCTGAATGGGATGGAGTAGTTTCTAGACTAAGCGGTCCTAATCTTACCAATGTGCAGGATATTATTGTGCATTTGCCCAGATCTATAAAAGATCACCTTACCAACAGCATCATTTTTGACAACGAGGGAATGATGTATATCAGTCAGGGCAGTAATACTGCCGGGGGCGCACCTGACCCTGCCTGGGGTCAACGTAAAGAAAGATTGTTGTCTGGAGCGGTTTTAAAGCTTGACTTTAATAAACTTCCTGCTGCCCTCCCCCTTGATGTATATACCACAGATAATATCGATGTTATCAATAGTGCGCCGTCAAATCGTATAGCGATGAGCGATGGATCATATAATCCATATGCTACAAATTCACCCTTGACGATTTTCGCTACAGGAATACGCAATACATATGATTTGCTTTGGCACTCTAATGGTTGGTTGTATATGCCTACTAATGGTACTGCAGGAAATAACATCAATTCCCCTGTTACGCCATCAACGTCTTCTTATAAACTTGCAAGACGCATAGATGGCAGGACAACAGTTAAAAATGCACCGCAGATAAAGGGTGGTGAAACACAAAAAGACTGGTTATTCAAAACAAGGGGAGGTTCTTATCATGGCCATCCCAATCCTTACCGCGGTGAGTTCATATTGAATCATGGAGGACTATCTTATAGCGGACTTCCAGGCCAGAGTGAATCTTCCCATATTGATGTACAGAAATATCCCCGTGCACTTGGTCCCGATGTTAATTATTTAGAACCAGCTTATGATTTCGGCTTCAATAAATCACCTAACGGCGTTATAGAATATAAAGGTGACGCATTCGGAGGTCGATTAAAGGGTCTTATTATGGTTGTTCGTTTTAGTGGACAAAATGATTTACTAGTCATGAACCCTGAAACTAATGGTGATATCAGTGAGGTTTATATGGACATTCCAGGTCTTTCTGGATTTGATGACCCGCTGGATGTTATAGAAGATCCTCAAACAGGAAATCTATATGTCTCTGAATATGATCGTGATCAAGATGGTGTATCCAGATTGACATTATTGAGAGCGGACGATCCTGATTCACAGAGACCTGAAATTACAACTAGTGTAAGGGAATTGCTTTTTGAGACTACAATAAATAATCAGGGAGTAAAAACTCAGACTAAAGAGATTATAATTTCAAATACAGGTCTTTCTGATTTAGTGATTAGCGATATAGCGCTGCAAGGGGACTTTGCTTCCCAGTTTAACGATTTGGATTTTAATGGAACACAGACCATTGCTCCAGGTCAAAACATTACCTTGTCAGTAACATATGCACCAGATCAAAATACAAATGATCTGGGATATCAAAATGCTGAAATTGTAATATCAAATAACAGTGAAGAAAATCCCACCTATACCATTGGTCTCTACGGACTTAAGAAAGAGGGCCTTGAGGGAGATTTTGAACCTTCATTGCAAGATATAGTTAACACATTAGGAATAGGTATAGACGTAGGTTGGTCTGGTTTGACTACCACTACAGAGCCTACCCTTCAGGGAGATGAAATACAATTCAGTCAATGGATTCAAGCGACAGACGCTCCCATAACCATGACTCCAGTGGGAAGGTATTCCCCTAGTGAAAAATTACCCTTTGGATGGTATACTACTACTGATGGTTTAGAGAGAAATCAAATAGGGGTTCTTGAAGATGGTTTAACTAATGCACAACGCCTTTATCCGCCTTTGGCATCTGGAGATACTATATTTAACCCACAGGGTTCCCTATTTGGACTTTATGTCTTTTCACAATCATTTGATAGGTATAATTATACCCAGGATAGCCTAAATACAGATGGAGTTCTACACCGGGCACGCTCCTATCCATTAAAAGATAGACAGGGCAACTTGATTGACAATAAATACCTAATCACCTTTGAAGATGCAACAAATGGGGATTATCAGGATTATATTTTCATTCTGAGCAACGCAATTCCATTCAATCAAGGTGACCTTGCCTTAAGTTTTGACAAGAAAAATATTAGTTATTTAAGTCTTCCCGGAAGTGGTAATCCTCCTGTCAAGGATGTTACGCTGTCAGCAAATGGATTCTTAAATTCTAATAGCATTGATCTCACATCTTCTCAACCCTGGGTAATTATACCTGATGAGATTTCACTGGATAATCCCTTTGAAATAGGTGTTAATACCCAAGGTATGACTCCAGGTCAATATACGGCTACGGTTGTCGCCAAACTAGAAGATTACAAGCAAGCAACCCTAAATATTGTCGTTAATATTACGAATGACCTTAACTATACTTATGAATTTAATTTCCAGGATATCGATGAGAAGGAACAGTCCCCTGCATCTTATTCAGATGATTTTGGACTTCCTTATAATGGCAGGGCCAGTTCCTATGGTGACCTTACCTTTGGATGGGTGCTACCCAATACACGCACCCCGGCAAGTTCAGTCGTAAATGGAAGGAACAGAAATACTGGAATTAATGACGATGTTCTGTTAAAAACGTTTTCTCAAATAGGTCACCGCGATCAAAATCTGTATCCTACAAATGATTGGATCGTTAATCTTCCTAACGGAAGCTATGCAGTAAATATTAGTGTGGGTGATCCAGATTTTTCTGATAGCAATCATGTGCTTGATGTTAATGGAGAGACTGTTATCGCTTTTGATCAACAAAACGACAATCCAGAAGGTCTAACCTATTTTGAGAACACTGCAGAAGTTACCGTTAGAGATGGTATCCTAAGACTTTCTCTAGGTGAAGGGGGTGTCAATGCAAAAGTTAATTACATTCGGATTGCTCCAATGGCAGCTCCACAGACACCACCTCAGGTAACCGCCAGCTTTGACGGTGTAGAAAATGAACTCAATAACTATAGAGGAAGTGTTAATATTTCGCTAGATGCTAAAACCGTTAACAATGACGGCACTATAAGCAGCTTACAATACTCCCTGGATGGCGCCAATTATCAAGCATATAATGCGCCTCTGACGGTAAATACTACAGGTGATCATATCTTATTAGTAAGAGCAGAAGACAGTAAGGGTGTTTCAGTTATCAATAATTATTACTTTACCGTTTCCCCTGCATCTAACGCAATTCTCTATGTAGAGAATATGACAAAAATACCTGGTACAAATCAAGGTTTTCCTGCAGATGACTACTATACATTCTATAGACTGGGGGATCCCGGTAGAGCGATAACTCATGAAAATAATATTCTAAGAATCAATAATACGGGTACAGCTAATCTTATTGTATCTAATATTACAATAAGTAACACGCGTAATTATTCATTTTCCTACGTTAGTTCCAATACTGATGTAACACTACCCCTTAGTATTGCGCCCGGCCAATTTGTAGATCTAAATATTAAGTTAATAGGATCAACCACTAATGGTCAAAATAAAATTTTCAAGGAAACCATTGCCATTGAGACGAATGCTGATAACAGTAGTAAATTTATTTCTACACTTCATGGAGGCTTTGCCCCTCAACCAGAAAATGGTCCTAATTTCATAAGCGATGAAATCAATGCCCAGGAGGTTTTTGATGCCTTTGGGTATAGAACCAGTATGCGAAGCATTGTAAATGACAGGGGAACAATTACTCCCGTCAACCCTAATCCTACGCGCCCCAGCTCTAACGCACCTCTTGCTGAAAATATCAATGCGGGGTATGAGGGCGATCTTATATATGCAGAGAGTTTTGTACAGGTTGATAAATCTACTCCCATACGAATTCTTCAACTTTCCGCTTTTCACGGTTATACACCTGCAAGCTTAAAGTTTATTTCAGTTAATGGTACGGGAATCGTGGGGGGTGTAAATGCAGTACACACGTCGCCTTATTATCAAACCTTATTGCCTAAAAATTCAAAAGGTGAAATCAATAATGCCGTTGTAAACAGTATAAGTACTCCCTTTCGTATTGCGGTTGAAAATTATCTCAATACAGGTGGTAACGATCTAAGGGGTACAGATCCTGCAGTATTGGGACTACGTGTTTATAAAGTTATAAATCGAGACGGTGAAATTGTTCCTAATCAGTATATCGTCCTGCAGGATTATGTACAGAACGGCTGCGGGGCTGGTTCTGCCAACTGTGACTGGAACGACAACACTTTTTTAATTACTAACGTTAGACCACAGGAACAACCAAGCGTTTCCAAAATTGCCCCGTACTACGCCTATCAGGGTGAAGCCTTCTCTTACAGTTTGGCAGACTCATTTCTACGAGGTTATGCTGGTAATCAGTTCCGTTTTCGAGCAGTTCCATCTGGAGGATCAGAACAACCTTTATGGTTAAATTTTGATCCTTTGACAGGTACTTTCAGTGGCACGCCACCTGAAAACGCATTAGATTCTTATACCTTTACGATCACCGCAACTGATACAAATGGTATAGAACTTACCGAAGAATTTACGCTCTTTACCATTGAGCGTGGAGCACTAAATGATTTTTCACTTCGTATAAATGCTGGTGGCCCAACCCTGAACTATCAGGAAAGGGAGTTTGTATCAGATCGCTTCTTCACTGCAGGGGAAGGTTATACAAATGGTCGCGCTCAGGTTCCTACCCTTTATCAATCAGAACGAAGTGAAGACTTAACTTTTGGCTATAGTATTCCTGTTCCTGATGATTACACATATAAAGTTACCCTCCATTTTGCCGAAATATATTGGGGCGCAACAGGCGGTGGTGCCGGAGGCGTTGGTAAGCGCGTATTTGATGTAAAAGTGCAGGACTCGTTAGTACTGGATAACTACGATATAACAGCAGATGTGGGTGCGCAAACGCCAGTTGTAAAAACTTTTGAGGCTACGGTTAGTAATGGAAAGATAAATATTGAACTTTCTTCACTTGCAAGTACTGGTGGTACAGATTTCCCTATGCTTTCCGCATTGGAAATCGAACCTATCGCTCGTATAAATTCAAGTCCACAGGCAATTATTTCTGCAACTCCAGTTTCTGGCGCGGCGCCGCTGGAAGTCGATTTCATAGGTAATGCATCTACAGACGATATTGGCATAGAAAAATATGAGTGGGTGATTGATGATGAAATTGTATCAACCCTTGCTGATTTTCAGTATCTATTTGAAGAAACCGGTGTATATACAGTGACACTTACCGTTACAGATGCTGAAGCCTTATCCAATAGTGCCAGTATTGATATACGTGTAAATGTAGATGGGGAGAATGCTGCTCCTATTGCTATAGCTTCCGTAAGCCCAGCATCTGGTAATGCACCATTAGATGTGATTTTTACCGGTAGTGCTTCTACAGATGATTTTAGCATTGAAAATTATGTTTGGAGGATAGGTGATTCCCTCGTATCGACAGAACCAGATTTCCCATATACCTTTACCGAAGCAGGCAACTATACTGCTAGTCTAACAGTTACTGACGCAGAAGGTCTTTCAGACATGGTGGTCCTGGAGATCAAGGTCAGCAGCGCTACAGGTAATAATCCTCCGGATGCCATTGCAATTGCAGACAAAACCTTAGGCGTAGCTCCCCTATCAGTAAACTTTACTGGTAGTACATCTATTGATGATGTACGAATTGAAAGTTATGTATGGAAGGTGGACGATTCGATCGTTTCTACCGCTCCAGATTTTAATTATAACTTTTTGGAAGTTGGCAATTACAAGGTGGTCCTGACCGTATTGGATGAAGAAGGTTTATCAGACACAGCAGCATTAACGATTACTGCTTCAAGTCCTGATGGTAATACCGCTCCTAATGCTATAGCCACAGCAAACATTACCCAAGGTCCGGCGCCACTCTCGGTAACCTTTACAGGTAGTAATTCTACAGATGACCAGGGGATCGTAAGCTACGAATGGCAAATTGATGGTAATACGGTTTCTACAGATCCTAATTTTACCAACCTATTTGAGCTTCCAGGTAATTATAGGGTTACTTTGATCGTAGCAGATGCCCAGGGATTGACGAACAGGGCAACCTTAAACATTGTGGTTACAACGGCAAATGGAAACGAACCTCCCAAGGCGGTAATTACCTCTTCTGAAATAGGTGGAAACGCCCCATTCTATGTAGAATTTTCTGGTAGCAGCTCCACAGATGATGATGCTATCGTGTCCTATGAATGGAGGATTAATGGCAATGTAGTTTCAGAGAGTATTGATTTTGATTATACGTTCCCTGAGCAGGGTATATATGAAGTATCCTTAACGGTTACAGATTCTGAAGGTCTTACGGATACCGAAACCATACGTATTGATACCAAACAGGATGGTCCTTTCTCCATCATGATTTATCCTAATCCTGCTACAACGCAGATTACAATACGAATGGAAAATGCACCGGCTAAAGCTAAGGCTGCAATGATCGTAGACGCCAGGGGAAGAATAATACACACGTATGATCTTCCACAGGATCAGGAAGAAACAATCTATCAGATTCCGTTACCCATCCTTGCGGCTGGTATGTATATTATCGTGATAGATGATATGGACGGAAATGAATACATAGAACGCTTAATTGTAAAAAATTATTAAACGTCACTAAATTTTAATATTCAAAAAAGATCCCCAGCTGGGGATCTTTTTTTTTGCTATTCTCAGTATTCTGAAGTACACCATCTTATAAAGGAGAGAATAAAAAAGGAAAAGGATAATAAACTTTTTTAAGAATTATCAAAATCCCGTTATTCAATTGTAGTGACCGTATTTAATCTCTTCCAACTCCGATTTGTAAGATAAATATTTCGATTTATAGGACAATTACTCAAAATGTATTGCAATGATGTATTTAAACCTATATATTGCACACTTAATCTATAAATCCCCAATTTAATGCGAACCAAAATAGTTAAATGGAATAGTGCGCGTTCATTTCGCATGATTTCCTGTGCCGGTCTTCTCTTATTTTTAAGTTTTAACACTATACCCGTTGAAAAAAGTCCGATAAAAAACAAGGTGTCAACCTTTGAGTTGTATTATACATCTATAAATTTCCAAAATCGGGATGTCACGCAACCTAGCGGTTACGTAAAAGATTATGGTAAAGCCTTTGGTACTTCATCAATATCTGCCATAGGAAAAACTTTTAATTACGGATGGAAAAGTGTAAAAACGCAAGCTCCGTTAGATATTTCTGAAGACGATCCCAACAATGGAAATGGGGTAGGAAGAAATCGACTGGGCAACGATTATACTACAGCTAGTCCAGCAGAACAACTTGAAGGTACTTTCATTCATTTTCAAGGTAATCATATTGCTGCATGGAAAGATCAACCACGCGGGCAGGAAGTATATTGGGAACTTGAAGTTCCTAACGGTTATTTAGAAGTTACAATGAGTTTTGGTGAAAAAGGCATTTATACAGACAGCCGGCACACTGCTACGGTAGAAGGATATAGCATCATAGCCGCTTTTGAGCCAAACCCACAAGAAACGCGAACGGTAACAATGCTCGTAGAAGTAAAAGATGGAGCGCTTACAGTGGAAAGTACCGGGGCCTACAACAGTAAATTGAATTTTATCAAAGTAGAAGAAATTGTGCACGATGATAATGCTGCAAATGCAATGCTCGGTTTCGTCCCACAAACTAAAAATCTAAGTCTGATTACTGGTGTAGATCAAGGTACGATTTCCACAGTACTGACAGGTGAAGGAGCAACCTCCGTTGGTCTAATAATTCAAGATGACATGATTGTGGAAGGAGGTGAACTTCTCAACGCCAATGACTGGATTTCTTTGCCTCCTAATCCTACTATTGGTAAACTTGATTTTGCGGTGGATGCTACCGGAATGATGACTGGAGATACCCGTAGCAGTAGCATTATTGCTACAGCTGCCGGTTTTAAACCAACTACGTTTAATGCCTCTCTGGCCATCGTTGCAGGTTGTTCCCCTTTGAGTCTTTTACCTTGTAATGAACTGGTGACAACTGTACCTTTTAATATCACCTTTGATGGCAGCCAGAACGGTTTGAAAGATGCAAATGGCGTCCTTACCGGTCTCACAACCGCGGCACCGCATAGTGCTTCCCGACTCAGTGAAGATCAATCTGCCTCCTATCCTTCCGTTAATGGCTATGAGCCTTCAAAAATTGTGGTCAACAATGAAAATCTCACATTGACCGCAACAAAAGGCCTTGCGGCACTGGGGGAAAATAGACAGGTGAATACACTTGGTGTGGCATTGCAGAATCTGGATAAACCTTTTTTAATTGAGACCCGTATTCTCAATCTAAATATGCCAGCAACTGGTGATGTCCAGGCGGGATTGAATTTTGGCTTCAACGAAAATTTCTTTGTTAAACTTATAGTTCTCAATGGAAATACTATTCAGTTGAAAAAAGAAATTGATAGTCAATCTGCCAGTGGATTTAACAATGCCGATAATATTACGGTTGAAAATCTAGATCTTTTAAATAAAGATGTAGCGCTGCAGCTTGTTTTTGACATCCAAAATAAAACGGTTTCGGCATATTATTCCCTCAATGGTAATGAGTTCATGCTACTTAACTTTTTAGGCAATACCACACTTGATGTACCAGATGCACTTATGGCAGGCCGCACGAGTCCTAATGAACTTGCCGGCGCCAACCTTGCCAGTATTTTTGCATCTTATAATAAAGCATCAACTAGCTTCAATACTACTTTTGATTATTTTAAAAGTGAGGATGCTTCGGAAATGCTGAGTACCCAGCAACCGAAAAAATCATTTACGGAATTCCAGGTTTACCCTAATCCAGTTAAGGATAACTTGAACATCCGCATAAGTGCAAAACATGATGATCCCATTAAAACAATATCCATTTATGATATGCAGGGAAGACTGGTGAACACGTATGATGCGCTTTCGGTTAGAACTTCTTCCGGCTTTAAAGTTGTCACGGGAAATCTTGCAAACGGCATTTATATTTTACGCCTTAAAGGAATCAATGGTTCAACAGTTCAGGCAAAATTCAGTAAAAGTAATTAAGTGATAAACTGGTATTTATAGTCAAAAAACCGACTATTTCAGCTCCATTTATTCCATTTTAATAAATATTTTACCTTTCCCAGGTCTATTTTTGAGTCCAAAAAGCCAGTTTTCTACAATGGTAACTGGCTTTTTCATTTTTATGGATTCCATTTATGGTTTTTAATTCACATTCAGCTTGACCTCAAGAATTGTAGGTTGTTCTCCATTGGCTTCATTTGAAATGTAAAGCGTTCCTTCTGGGCTAAAGGTGATTCCCTCTGGCTGTAAAAACTTTCTTTTATCAAAGAGATGAATATTCTTGAGTTTGCCCTTGGCATCAAAAATCAATAATTTAGGATTCACGCCTTCAAGAACGTAATAATCTTTTGTGAAAGGATGAATGGCAATGGCAGAAGGACGAACCGTTTTATACTTTTTCTTTTGTTCAAAATCTTTAAAAGCTTTTAGCTTCATATCAATTTTCAACAATGGAATCTCTTTTGCTTTCTTAGTATCGAGTGAAAAGGTATAAACCCCCTTATACTTGTCATCATTGGGATCGCGATCTTTTGGTACGATTAAAAGCCTGTTATTTGCCACATCTACCGTCATGGCCTCTACATTACTTTTCTTTAAAAAGTCAAGATCGTAACTATTAACCTCTGGCTTTTTGTCCCTATAATTACGAATTTCATACAATTTACCGTCGCTACGTATAACATAGGCCGTAGTTCCGTTTACGGTTATATCCTCGTAGTCACCACTACCTGAAAATTTAATTTGTTGTGTAATCGTATCTGCTTTAAGATTATAAATAAAAACAATACCATCCTCGTCCTGAATGGCTGCTATCTCGTCATTTCCTATCCAGCTGATCCCAGACACTTCTTCTAAGATATCTGGCAGGGTCCACATATTTTCTATGGAGTAGGTAATATCTTCAGGTGGCTCATAAGCGGTAAAACGACTGCTAAATGCAAAAATCAAACCTGCCGAAAGCAATAGCACCGCACCTATAATCCATAATTCCAATCGTTTCATTGTTGTTGTTTTAAAAAGTAATACTTCCATTTTTCCACTAAAAAGGGTGAATTAAGTTGCAATTTTCTGGTTAATCTGGACATTTAGAAATACTACAATTCCTGTTTAATTGATCAAAATGCACTCACAAATGGGGTTTTAAGCTAAAAAACTGCCTTAAAAAGCGGAAAATACGCTCTTTAGGCAGCTTTTTTAAATATTAAAAACCTTAATTCAAAGCTCTAAAAGAGATTTATTTCTTCTTTAATTTCAATGAAAAAAGATCTTTTCTACGGTCATTGAGGTTGTGTACACTTCCAAATTGATTGAGTTCTTTTAGGAGATCTACATCAACATCTGCCACAAGGATCATTTCTGCATTAGGTGTTGCTTCTGCTTTCACTCCGTTTGTGGGGAATTGAAAATCGCAGGGCGTAAGCACCATACTCTGGGCAAACTGCATATCCATATTATGTACTTTTGGAATATTGCCCACGCTTCCGGCAATAGCCACATAACACTCATTTTCTACTGCACGCGCCTGGGCACAGTGCCGTACACGGCTATAACCATTTTGAGTATCGGTAAGGAAAGGCACAAAAAGAATATCCATGCCCTGATCTGCAAGAAGACGGCTTAGTTCTGGAAATTCTACATCATAGCAGATCAATATTCCTATTTTACCACAATCTGTATTAAAAGTCTTTAGCACGTCTCCCCCGTTCATACCCCATACTTTCGCTTCGTCTGGAGTCACGTGCAGTTTATAAAATTTCTCTACAGAACCGTCCCGTTTACATAGAAATCCTACATTATAAAGACTTCCATTTTCAAGATAGGGCATGCTCCCGGTAATAATATTGATATTATAGGAAATTGAAAGTTCTGAAAATTTATCCCTGATCTGCTCTGTATATTTAGCGAGTTCCCGTATGGCGTCAGCTTCGGAAAGGTGATTGTAGGCGGCCATAAGCGGAGCGTTAAAAAACTCCGGAAAAAGGGCAAAATCTGATCGATAGCCTGATATGGTGTCAATAAAATATTCTGCCTGCTCTATGAGTTCGTCAAAGTTCTTATATGTACGCATTTGCCATTGCACCAGTCCCAGACGTACTACTGTCTTGGTAGCAATAGGTTTCTTCTGCGGCTTTTGATAATAGATATTATCCCATTCTAATAGCGCTGCATATTCTTTTGATGCTTTGTCACCTTCCAGGTAATTTGTAATTACCCTCTTGACGTGAAAATCATTGTTTAGCTGAAAATCGAGCACGGGATCGTTAATTTCCCGGGTTCGCACATTTTCAATGTATTCCTTGGGCGTCATTTTATCTGCGTACTTGTGGTAATTGGGCAACCTGCCACCAAAAATAATACGCTCCAGATTCATGTTTTCACACAACTCTTTACGATAATCGTAAAGCCTGCGGCCTATGCGCATACCACGGAATTCGTGGGCGATAAAGATATCTATCCCATAGAGTACATTCCCTTTTGGGGTATGCGTACTAAAACTTTCATTGCCCGTAATCTGAAGATAGGTATGATGGTCTGAAAATTTGTCATAATCTACAATAATGGACAGCGCACAACCGGCAATCTCCCCATTCACCTTAACAACTACCTGCCCTTCTGGAAATATACGTACCAACTTCTGTAGGTCAGCTTTTTTCCAGTAGGGATCTGGAATGGAAGGATAAACGGCGATCATTATCGCTTTTAATGACTCAAAGTCCTTAACTTTAAGGTATTCAATTTCAATTTTATCTATTTTTTCTACCTTCTCTTTATCTACTGTTTCTTCTATCATGTCTTCTGTTAAATTATACTCTAAAAATTAAAACCAAATCCAAGGGAAACGCGCAAGCCCTCATCAGCGTGAAAAAAGTTTACCGTTCCACTTAAGGCTTCCCTACTATTCACCCAAAAACCGAGCCCATACGAGTCATGCCATTTTTCTGAACTATCCCCGGGTACCCAAACCCGACCCAGGTCGTAGCCGCCAAATACCCCGATCTGTAATGGAAACAAACGGGTTCTGAAGGAATCAAAGGCATAACGAAGGTCTGCTGAACCTGCTAGGGCTTTCTTACCACTAAAACGGTCAAAACGGAATCCCCTTAGACCAGACTGCTGTCCCAGCTGTGCCGACTGATAAAACTCATACCCGTCACCAAAGCGAAATTGCGATCTAAAAACTGATTTTAGTACCAGTTTTCGATTTTCACTCAACGAGTTGTAAAAACCTATGCTGGGATCAAGAAACGCAAAGCGCTTACCTGTATCATCCAGACCATTTGTAACTCCTGTATTTATTTCAAAATCCATGCCCCTTGTGGGAACTAGTATGTTATCGGCGCTATGATATTCATATGTTGCTTCGGCACTCGCAAATGTCATTAACTTTCCCTGTTTTATAGTACCTATAGTTTCTATAAACCGCCCACTATTATTATCTACATCTATACCCTGAAACCGTAACGTACCTTTGAAAGTGCTACCATAGTCAGAATTTTTTACCAAACTTACAGAAGCTTCTATCCTGCTCATACGGGCGCGATTGTAATCCATTCCCAAAACGTCTTTATCATCAAGCGTCTCGTTGCCATAACCAAAGAAATTCTGCGTGTAATCTGCCGTGGTATAGCGTGCCGTAGCCAGCAGGTTCCATGTTTTATAAACGCTGGCAAATTCTCCTTTGTAATTAAAATCCAGGCCACCGGTGGCAAAAGAAAATTCTGCGCCAAAACGGTGTTGCTGACTAAAAGGGTTACGTTGAAAACCATTTACGGTATAAATGTCACTAGCACCTAAAGTTAGTCCCTCATCTGGATTATATCCCAGGGAAGGGGTCAAACTGTTTACACGTAAAATCTGCTTTCTATAATCATAGGTATTGTACTCATACAAATCCAGGAATCTAAAATTGGCCACACCCTTTTCGGCTACGGTATTGGGAAGACTTTTATGATCATATACCTTTATCTTATCCCCATTTCTAATATCGTAAGTGTCATTATCATGACCCCCGATAATCCGTGTAAAAATAGGATTTTTCCCATTCCCCGTAACCACAAACGTATCGGTATCATCAAGGCCGTAGATCCATAGTTCTCTGGTCTCATCAGATTTGAAGATCCTATCTATCATTAAATCTGCTTTTTTGCCTTTTTTAATTCTCCATACTTTTACCCGGGTGGCATTATCAGAACGGGTTATTTCAAAGAAATCGTCCTTATCGGTTCCCGTAATGGTTTGTTGATTTGAAAAATAGTCATAAAACTGATTTGCTATAGTTATCAGGTTCTCTTTTCTTCCCTTCAATTTCCTTTTGATTTCTTCTATTGAAGGCCCACTGCGCACCTCAATAGGCAAATCATTAAAAGCTTCATCAATAATAGCATCAGAAAGATTTTCTTTGATATACGCAGCCTGCTTGATCCATTCCTCCCGCGTAGCATTGCGCACAACAGCGCGATCCAGCTTTATCCCGGCGTTACTAAACCATTTGATGTCATCCAGGTTCTCGCCATACAGCTGAAAACGTTTAGCTGCGCCAAATAACGTACGAACGATCCCCAGAACGGTACCGTCAAAATTTGTAAATACCTGATCGCGGTCCCGGGGTATGGGAACAAATATGTCTTTACCTTCTTTATTTTTATATTCAGCCCATCGCCACTGGTCATTGTCCCTATCCCAATCGCCAATGAGCATATCAAACATGCGTGCACGTATATAGGATTCTTCATCAACTACATTTTCCTCATCATCCCTAAGTTTTTCAAGGAGATCATCTGTGCTTTCTATATCATCCGGATAATTAAAGAGTTCGCCATCAAACTCTTTTGCAGGTCGCTCTACAATCATATATAACTGATCGCCATACTTCTCACTATATTCCTTTAAAGCAGGTTGTTTTGGAACATAAAACAATTTTGGCAAAGTATGCAGAACGCCAATGGCCTCGCTCATTTTAGGTATTGCAAAGGCACCGTAAGGGTGAGATGAAGCATAAAAATCCTCCATAAGATCCTGGGGAAGCGATTCGGTCAATTCCTTACGTGCAGATTCATTTTCATTTAAGGCCACCGTCTGCAAAAATTCTACAGCATTCTTACGCAGGGCACGCATATTGTAATCCCTTCCTTCCTTATCCCTCAATCGTAAGGCAAAAGTCTGCCTTCCCCCTGCCGGGCGCACAACTTCCAGGCCTCCATAAAGGGTATCAAGCAGGGCAACCGGCGCACTGATTTCTTTACCATAAACTTCGCGATATTGCTTGCCCCAGACCGACTCAAACAATGGGGTGGACTTTTTATTACCAATATCGTAGACCGCTGCCTCAACGGTTTTAGGAAAGGACTTTGATATCGCCACAGAATCTGTGTTTAGCTTCGGTCCAAAGATCTCTTTTTCGTACAACAAATTAGGTTCGTCATTGCCCTGAGAACCATAATACCGCACATACGATGAGCCATCTTTAAAAACGTCTAGCACTGCAAAACCCTGACCACCATAACTAAAAAGACCATCATAACCCAATGAGGAATAACTTTCTTTAGAGCCCGCCCCAGAAACGATCTGGTGTACGTCGTCATGCTCTATGTATTGCAGGGTATGTTCATGACCAGAAGCAAAAATGATACGCTTGTCACCTGCAATTTCCTTGAGCCGACGCATAAGTTCATTATACTTTTCATTAAACCGGTCTTGTTTGGACACACCGCCCTGTGTACGAATTTCTGTCACTAAAGAAGCCAAACCAGGTAATGGAAAGCGGCTTTTTGAAGGATAAAGATGCTTTGAAAATGCAAATTTACCACCGTGCACACCATTTGTATACATAGGATGGTGCATTGCAAAAACGATCGTTTTTTGCTGATTATGCTTGATTTCATCAGCAATCTCCATAAAAAAGCGCTCGCGGTCCTTTATGCTACATTCCTGATTGATCGTGGGGTTCTGGTTCCAGTCTTCAAGATACCATTGGGTATCAATTATAATAAGATGCACATTATCATTAACATCATACGCAACCAGTGGACAACCATTGCGCGGCTGAAAAACCTCATCATCGTTAAATTTATTATTCAAATAATCCTGCTGACGTATCAATCCCAAAAGACCTTGATTATACCAATCGTGATTACCGGGTATTATAAACGTTTCGCCTTCAAAGCCTGCCGTAGATTCATATTGTACATCAAGCCGGTGCTCTGATATTTCACGGTACTCCTCCCCTTTTTTAGGCATTCCCTCAGGATAAATATTATCACCCAAAAAAATGGTATAATCACCTTTTGCCCCGTTTTTTTTAAGATAATTACTAAATGTACGTAACGCGATCGTGCTCTCCCCGGCATTGGACAGACCGGCGTCGCCAACTAAGTAAAATGTCTTGTCTATTTTTTTTTCGGAAGGGAAGTACTTTTGAATTTCACCAGCTTTGTATTGAGGTTCAAAGGTGGCACAGGAATTAAATAAAAGCGCAAGAAATACTGTTAGAAGTATATTATTTTTTAGCATCTAAAATCAATTGAGGATTTTTTTTGTACTTTTCGGTTGTAATAAAATGTAACATGGCTGAAGTTGTTGAAAAGAAACCCGATGAAAAAGAGGAAAATACACCCTTTTCTTCAGAATTAGAACAAGATACCCAGAAATTCGTTCTAAGGCTATTTAAAGAGAATTTACCGAACACGTATCTATACCATAACTTTAATCATACCGTAAGGGTGGTTAAAAGTACTAAAGAAATAGCTGACAATTCTCAATTAATTGTTAAACAGGAAGAAGCGCTCATACTCGCGGCATGGCTGCACGATACGGGTTATACGCAGCAGCGGGAAGGTCATGAAGATATCAGTAAAAAAATCGCCCGGGAATACCTTACCGAAAAAAATGTAGATGAGGAAACCATTGAACTCGTGGAAGAATTAATTCTCGCCACAAAAATGGATAGAACACCTAATAATGAATTGGAACAAATAATCAAAGACGCCGATTCTTCCCATTTTGCCAAAGACTATTTTAGTGAAACCAGCGAATTTCTCAGACAAGAATTGAAATTAACAGATGTTGCTAATTATACTCCATCAGAATGGAGGGACAAAAATGTAGAAATGTTTACCGAAAAACATCATTTCTATACGGATTACGCAGCCCAACACTGGAAATTACAAAAGGACAGCAACCTTATTGATATCCTCAAAAAGAAGAAAAAGAAGAAAAGAAAATACAAGAAAGAGGAAGTTAAGGCTAAACTTAAAACCAAGTATAAAGATCTTAGCCCAGACCGTGGTGTACAGACACTTTACAGGACTACCTTAAGGAACCACATCAAGTTGAGCGATATTGCAGATACCAAGGCAAACATTTTGCTTTCGGTCAATGCTATTATCATATCGCTCGCGCTTTCTAATGTAATCCCGAAACTTGACGCACCTACTAATCGACATTTAATGATCCCTACGTTGATATTGGTGCTTTTTAGTGTGGCATCTATTATTCTATCTATACTTTCAACGCGTCCCAATGTCACCAGTGGTGAATTTACCAGGGAACAAGTAAAGAAAAAACAGGTAAATATATTATTCTTCGGGAATTTTCATAAAATGCCCTACGATCAATATTTATGGGCGATGAACGAAATTATTTACGATAAGGATTATATTTATGAAGCCCTAACTAAAGATTTATGGCTACTCGGCGTAGTATTAAACAAAAAATACATGCTACTAAGAAAAACCTATACTGTCTTTATGACCGGTATTATCATCTCTGTAGTAGCATTTATTGTGGCGTTCTGGCTAATCTAAAACTTCCATTAAATCATCGTATGTGATAGAATTTGAAGTGTTTTTTTTATTCAAATTTTGCGAATAAAGTACGTTTACACGTATAGCTTTGAGGCCTATGACCCCCTGTACGTCTTCAAGTTCTAGATACTCAACGTCATTGCCCAAATAGTTTTTCTCTTGGAGGTACTTTATGTACCGTTTATATTCCTGGGCGTCTTTGTCTTGCGAATAAATGATCGCTATTTTCCCCTTTTGGGTGATACGCTCGTCACTTCCTTTTACAAGTGCTTTGTCAATGCGTTTCTTGACCACTTCGTAACGGGCATTGTAGGTCCCATCCACATCAAATTTTTTCTCATCCATTCTATATTTGATGGAAAGCGTATTACTGAACACCAAAATCATTGAAGCGGCATCCAGTTGTAAATTACTGTTGGACTGCTCGTGATAGAAGTGGTTTTCCATCTCACACATAGTCCTTAATTGCCACAACCTTAGATTGTAGAGATAGACCATATTAAAGCTTTGCTCATTAGCTATAGAAGCGCCTATGTAGATATTATGGTCAACACCATCTGTCTTATAGCGTTCAAAATAATGGGGATATATCTGCTGTGCTTCTTGCTGTTTTAAGTCTAAAAAAGCGGCTAATTTCTGATTTAACTGATGCACTGTATCATCATAGTTTTTACGATGGTCGTAAACAATGCCCGTCTCGCTATTAATTGCCGAATCATAGTTCGCAATTGCATTTTTTAGGGTAGGTAGCTTTGTGTCAATATGCGCAAGTAAAGGGTTGATCTCATTTTTAAGAAGATCAAATATTTCAGATTCACTACTGGCATTCAAACCATTTTCTATTTCTGAACTAAATTCCTCAATTCTGAATTTAATCTGTTCATAGATAAGCATAGGTTTATGCTCAAGCGCTTTTGCGAGTATACTATCTACCATCTTCAACTGTACGGTAATATCTTTTTGTATAGCATTATTACGCGCCTGAGAAGATCCTACAATGTCAATCTGCCCGTACAATGGATAAATATCCTTCAGGGCGATATCCCTAAAAGAATGAAATTTCCCTGCTTCCTGATTTGTAATATATTGAGTAGCTTCCTTTTCGAAGAGCCATAGAACACTAGGATGAATGCTGGTACATTCTGACTGTATTACTGCCTTGATACGATTCTCTTTCTCAAAGCGTTTGCGTTCTATCGTTGCCACTATATAAGGAACAATAGCATCTAGTTTCATAGCATTGATGCTATTGAGGTCATTGGCATGCGGTGAAACAACTTCAAGCACAGCTAGTAATTTATTTCCTTTTGAAAGTGGGACGAGAATACAACTGTTAACGCCTTGATTCAGCAAATTTTCAGCAAGCTTATTGTAATTTGAATCCTTTGCGTATTGTTCTATATCTGTTATTACAAAGTATTTGTTATCCTTTACTAAAGTCCCATAAGCCTCCTGACAAAGCGCAGCGACGCAATCTTTTGAATTTTTAGTATCAAGTATAAAACTATGTGCAAAATCATTGTCCATCTGGTACAGATCCTTATTCTGCGCGTCAAATTCTGCAAAACCAATTTTCAAATCTTTGTTATTAAAAAGGGACTTAAAGATTTCTTCAAATTTTAAATGTGATTCTCCTGTTTCAAGATCTTTATTAAAAAGCAATGTGGTCTTGAGATCAGATATCGCATCTTCAATGGTAACATCGGTAAGGTTAAGAATTACCATTCCACTTAAGGTCCAGCTATTCTTGGGGAAATAGGTTTTCCATAGGTCTATATCATCAACATTTTGCACAAGTTTTTCGGCAATGTCTGGCGTTATTTCAACAGCATTTTCCTTTGGTTCTATGGTAATAAAGTCTGCATTGATAGCCATACGGTAATGACGCATCATCCCATCACTGTCAGGTATATCTGCAAATAGGGGCTTTGAAGAATCATAGGTGTAGTTATAATATTCGTTGAGAATAATAATACATATGAATATATATTTGTTCTGATTATCCATTTCGCGTATCTGTAAAGAATAGTCAGGACCCGCATCATTCAATAATTTCTTAAAGCGCGCAGTGGGATTGAATATAGTGCTGCCAAAGGGTACCGAAACAGCTTTTATTTCATTTTTCGTGAGCACTTCCGGAAAAATGTTTTCCAGTATGGTATGTATTTCATTTTCATACTTTTCTAAATCCTCAAGTTTTGATAGGCCTTCAACCAATTTTGGGAAGCCATTGGCATAGTCTAAAATGCTTTTTAAATAGTTCTTGGATATATCACTGGTACTACCCTCCATTTTCTTGTTGAGTTTCTTGAGTACAGGGGCAATGCTAAAACGTATATCTACCGGGAGGTCTGTGCTTTTTACCATATAAAGAATTTTAGTACTATTAAAACTAATTAAAAATTACGCGAGTTCTCGCGAGGGCAGTTGCTTTAACATCTGTTTTAAGAGGAAATGGTCTTTCCTAAAGTTATAAAGATTTCGTAAAACCCGTATATTCGCGCAACTAAAACACTAGCAATGACGAATATTATTAAAGCAATTGCGGCCACACTGATTCTTACATCGTGCGCTCAAGAAACCAATTACAAGATTGACGGCTCTGCCGAAGGTATCAAAGATGGTACTAAAGTATTTTTACAAGAGATAAGTAACCAGAATCAGCTTGTAAATATAGATACTTCTATCGTAAAGAGTGGCAAATTCTCTTTTGACCCCGCAGAGGTTGAAAATCCCGACCTCAACTTAATCACCGTTGAGGGAATCAATGGCAACATTATTTTTGTTTCTGAAAATGAAACCCTTAAAATCAAAGCAGACAAGGACAGTATTGTTGCTTCTAACGTAAAAGGTGGCGAAGAGAACAATTTTTTCAAAACCTACTTTGATGAGGTAATGGGTTCTAATAAAGAGCGCCAGCGCATTCAGCAAGAAGGAATGGCTGCCATGCGCGAGGGCGATACCTCAAGGGTTGATGCCATTCGTTCTGAAATGCAGGACATCAATGAGAATTCGGTCACAAAACGTATGAAAATGATTGACAATCATACCGAATCCAACATTTCTGTACTTATTCTTTCTGATCTTCTGGGTTCGCGTTTAATTGACGCCACTAAAGCAGAAGAAAAATTCAACTCGCTTAGCGAAAAAGTAAGAAATTCAGAAAAAGGTAAAAAGCTAGGCGAAATGATCGCCAAGGCAAAAGCAAGCGAAATTGCCGCTACGTTGCCAGAAATTGGTAATATGGCTCCTAAATTCAGCGCTCCTACCCCAGATGGGGGGGAGCTTGCTCTTAGCGATGCCATGGGAAAATATACCATCGTAGATTTCTGGGCGAGCTGGTGCAAACCCTGCCGTTTAGAAAACCCAAATGTGGTCAACATCTACAATAAATACCATGATCTGGGACTTAATATCATCAGTGTCTCACTTGATAAACCTGATAACAAGCAAGCATGGACAAACGCTATTGCTAAAGACAAAATGGACTGGCACCACGTTTCCAATCTTATGTTCTGGAATGAACCGGTCGCAAAGAAATATGGAGTTTCTGCCATTCCCGCTACTTTTTTACTTGATGCAGAAGGTAAAATTATTGATAAAAACCTACGTGGAGAAGATCTGGAAGTTAAAATAGCAAGCCTTTTAGGTCAGAGTTAAAAAGTCTCAATCACATACCCTTCTAAGTTCTTAATGTTTTTAGGAACAATGCGTCTTCACCACCTTTACAGTGCTATTTCTTAAGGTCTTTACAACTTCTCTCCGCACAAAAAAATAGTATTGTTTTTTTTAAACCAATACACAGAAACATTTTAGTATTTTATTCCCGGTTTTCTGAACGATCAACAAACTTCAAAGAACTTCTCATTTCAAGGTTTCCAAAACCGATTTTCAACTGAAGCCTATTTCTTTTTCTCCAGGAAATTTACTGATTCTATAGCCAAAAGTTTATTTTTCAATCAATCCCAACTTCACTTTTCAATAAATTGCTTTGATAAATTTTGTCTTTATAATTGAAAAAAGAACAAAAGTAAAAGCGAGTTCTATTGCATTATCGGAAATTCAGTAATTTTAATTCATGCATTAATTATAGCCGTTCTTATCAATTGCTGAAAGAATAACTTTTTCCATAGTCAAACCCGAAGTTTATTTTCCATAATTACTAATTCATATTTTAAATGCTTCACTTTAAATCACTTAATCGCTTTGTTTTATCTTTTTCATCTTAAGGGTGAATTTCTTAATTCTAGAACTTTTTTTTAATTAAAGTAAAAACCTCCATATATTTTAAATATGGAGGTTAATTAATAATCTTGATTTTTTACTTGGGTCAAGAAATCACCTTATCATCTCAAAAATTATACTTCAGACTCGCGCCAGCATAATATTGAACTTCATAAGGAGCTGGCAGATAGGCATCTGGTAATTGGTTCAAAAACACCATATAATAATATTGTGTGCCCGTAAGGTTATCTGCTCCCGCAAAAATATCAAGGTCAAACTGGTTAAAACGTGTTCGGTAACCCAGCTTTGCATTAAGCAATTGATAAGTATCTGTACGGTTGACCCCGTCTGAAGTAAAGGGCATCGCATCCCTGAAGGAATAATTTACATTTCCGTAAAGACCGGGATTTGTGGTAAAATCAATACCCGCATTGACCACCCAGGGTGATACACCTGCAACTGCATTGCCGCTGTAATCTACGGTAACGGAATTCCCTTCACTATCCAGAGATTCATATTGATAATCTTCATATCTAAAATGAGAATAGGAAGCATTTGCAAATGGACTTACCGTACTAAAAAAACCTGCAGCCGACTCATACGCAGTGTATTTTGCAAGTAATTCAACTCCTCTATGATCCTGTTTTCCGCCGTTGGCGATATAGGTATAGGCAGTCGTATTTTGATCTAACGGAACTGCAACCGAGGTGAATTTATCCTTAAAAATGGCATTAAAAATGGCGAACTGATAGTTTAGCTTATTACCGAAAAAATTTCCTTTAGAGCCTATTTCAAATTGATTGCCCACTTCGGGTACCAGGCCGGTATTTAAATCCCCGGTAGTAGCTATAACAATATTACCGCTCACCGGTGCATTATAGGCTTTACTATACGAAGCATAGACCGAAATATTATCATTGAAAATCTTATTAATCGCGATGCGTGGAGAGTACAAATCTTTATAATCTGCTGAAACTTTACGCGTACGCTCGCTTTCGGGGTTATAAAGACGATCTTCCAGGTCTATGGTCATTGTACTCAAACCCAAACCAGCGGTGACCGTAAAATCTGCGGGCAGGTGCAGCTGCCATTCGGTAAAAAAGGTAGACGTAGCAGAGCGTGCAAACTGGTTGCTACGGGCATTGCCTATGATGTTGTAACCTTGAGGATCTACTGGATTTTCCACCATACCAAACCCCATTACCGCAGCACGTTGTTCTTGTAGTTCTGCACCGGCAAGACCTGTGAGCCGCAGGTTGCTACCCAGATTAAAGTTAAAGTCAAAGCTGGTACGAAGTCCGTAATTGAGTGGATCTTTATCCGTCCATCCCCCGGCAGAACTGGAATTAGTATTCGCCCCGGAACCGAAAATCGTACTCGTATTACTCAACCAGTTATTAAAAACATAGCTGTGGCTTAAACCAGCACGGAAGCTCACTACTTCTGAGTGTGCATTATTTTTAATATACCGGCCATTACCGGTATAATCTTTAGCTTCATACTGCTCTACACTCAGCTCACCACCACGCTCATCGTAGCTGTTACTGTAGCCAAAATAAGTGCTGATATACTGTCGCGCACTCGGTTTAAACTGAACCATGGCATTTACAAAATCCTTTTGGGAATCTGTATGTGACATATAACCATCGGAAACCTGATGCCCATAATTGAGCAATAGGGAAGCGCGCTCCCCTCCCACTTGCAATTGGGAAGTAAGGCGTAAGAGTCCGTAGCGACCAGCGATTACAGATTGCCCTAGGGATACTTTTCCAGGACTGGGCATTGTGGTCTGTAAATTGACAGCACCGGCAATGGCAAGTCCGTACGTACTCCCCGCCGGTCCCTTGACTACTTCTATTTCCCCGATGGAACTAAAATCAATATCATCAAGTTGGGTAATGCCTTCAGCATCTGTAATGGGAATATTGTTCAGGTAGACTTTATACCCCTGCCCATCAAAATTATTTGACGCTCCGCGGAAGCCAACACCGTTGCCATAGCCTCGTATGTTGAACTGCTGACCAGAAGATACTGCACGGCGTTGCATGGTCACCCCCGGGACATTGGCATTTATAGCGTCATCCAGATACAGACCGGTGCCTCGCTTCAGTTCTTTAGTGTCAAGCTCCACCACCGCTACAGGTTTGCGCAGTAATTCTCCCTCGTCATTGCCAAAAGCAGAAAGGCGTACCTCATCCAGATTGTCTGCCGTGGTATTGAGTGAAATATTGAGAAAAACGCTGCACGAGGTAACCGTGGTGGTATACGTACTATAACCTACATAACTAATGCTAAGGTCTGTTTCTCCTTCACACGGCAGGTAGAAAATCCCTCCATCGTCACTGGTTGTGGTAGTTGTATTGTTAACATAAATTTTTGCGCCGGCCAGAGGTGCATTGGTAAGGGCGTCTGTAATCCTGCCCTTGATTTGCTGATTTTGCGCAATAAGGGTGAAGGCCATTGTAAAAAATAGCCCAAACATATATAAATTTCTGTACATAATTAAAAGTTGTGATTTGATAAAATATAGGCATGGCTAACATTGATAATGTCGCCTATATGCCAGTGTTGATCGTCAATGCATCAAACAACTTTAGGTGGAGGTGCGGAAATTTTAAGCGTGGGGGAACTGTAATGAGAAGAATAGTTAAAAAAAGAGCGTATGTGGTCTATTGAAAATTCTTGGTCTTCAATTACCGTATACGTATTTTTTCTTGAAAGGTATTTAAAAGTGATTTTAGCAGTTAAACTTCTGTTTTTTTTATTTTTTTTGGCATCTTTCAAATGTTTGGAAAGGCGGGAATAAAGAAAACTTTCCTGGGAGCCAGCATAGCAGTAATAAATTATGTTCCCGTTATTCACTTGCTGCGCCCTTACGACATCATACATTTTTCCGCGGTAGCGAAATTCATCGTCCCCCAGCCACAACAGGTGTTTACTGTTTTCCCTTCCTACAGCTATCTGGGCAAGGTGTGCATCTGGCAAGCCCTTTTTTATGCGAAGAATTGACTGTTTACGTACTTCATATTGATGCACTTTAAAAAGCAGAATAGGGCCCAGGATATTAAAGGCAAATATTATAGTTAGAAAAAGTGAAATAATTTTATTCACAAAAATTGCCGTTTTTTGGCCTAAAAGGTCATTTTATGTTCAAAAATAGTAATAAAAGGGTAAAAGAACATTCTCCCTTCAATGCGTACCGTATTACTTTTATTCCTTCTTAGGCCGAATAATCAAGCGTAAATCCTGGTTTTGAGTAAGGTATTCTATAGACCAGTTGTAAAAGGTGCGCAGTTTGTTCCTATAATTTATAAGCGAGAATAAATGTATGAATATCCAAATAAACCATGCGATCAACCCATTGAAATGCAGGTGTGGCTTAGGTATATCTGCAACGGCCCTACTTTTCCCAATGATGGCCATTGAACCTTTATCATTGTAGTCAAAAGGTTCCGCTTTTTCACCTTTGCGGGTACGCTTTAGATTTATAGCCAAATTGACACCTTGTTGAATTGCTACCTGAGCAAGCTGGGGATGCCCATCAGGAAACTGCTCGTCATGATGTTGAATACAGGCATCGCCAATGGCATAAATATTCTCACTATTTACTAATTTGTTAAATCCATCAACCGTTAAACGGTTTCCGCGTTCATAGCTTTCCTCCGGCAGACCTTTGAATTTAAAACCGACTACTCCCGTGGCCCAAATTAAATTTTTGCTGTAAATATGGGAACCGTCCTTGAGCATCACACGTTCACCGTCAAAATCTACCACACGTGTATTGAGCATGACCTCAACGCCCATTTCCTGCAAATTTTTCAATGCATATTCCTGGCTTTTTTTACTCATAGGAGAAAGCAGTTCACCGCCCCCATTAATAAGGTAGATTCTTGCGCCAGAGTTTATAAGTTCTGGAAATTCCTTGCGAATGGTCTTATTGCGCAGCTCTGCAAAAATACCGCAAATCTCAACACCGGTGGGCCCACCACCGGCAACCACCATATTGAGCCAGGGCATACGCAGGGAAGTATCGTTTATTTGTGTGGCCTGTTCCAGGTGTTGCAGCAAACGGTTGCGCATTTGCAGTCCATCTTCTAAGGTCTTCATGGGTATGGCGTGCTTTTGCAGCTGATCAAGACCGAAGAAATTAGTATGCGTTCCTGTAGCCAGTATTAAGTGATCGTAGCTAAGTCTGCCATTGTCAAGTATGATCGTATTTTCTTCAGCAATGATTTCCTGTAGTTCCCCCATTCTAAACCGGAAGTTATCCTTATTGCGAAATAGGTTTCTAAAAGGGTACGATATTGATGAAGGATCCAGATATCCCGTAGATACCTGATAGATCAGCGGTGGAAAAAAATTATAATTGTTCTTATCTATTAAAGTGACCTGAAAACTGGAATCTTTTATCAGGGTTTTGGCGATGTGAACACCCGCAAAGCCGCCCCCAATAATTAAAATACGCTCTTGCATGATTTTCTGCTAATTTATTGAGAAAGTACGTGTTTCTGTTGACATAATGGTAGGAAATGAGATTTTTCTGTTTTCTAATAAAACCTGTTCAAACTATATCTAATTATCAAAAAATTCTATCGCTTGCAGCTCTCTATCCCTTGTAAAAATTTTTTTATTTACTAAAGAAAAACCGCCAAAACAATGCTAAAATCGGTCAAAATAGGTACTAATTTTCAAACCTTTCTATTCATTTATATAAAAAGGACTAACTTTAAAAGTACCTAACTAATGCCATTTATCCTTTTGAAAACCTTCCTTATTAGAGCAACCGTTATTGCCACTTCCTTCTGGCTACTGCCCTGGCAAACTTCTGCCCAGCAAATAATTGAACTAGATTATGATGCAGGCAGCAATACGCTAGATTTAGCTAGCCTACCGGAAATGGTAAAACACAATACGAACTATACCATACTATTACGAAATATCAATAGTGCCCACGTTGTGCCTTTTTCCGAAGTTACCAATTCACGGTTTGTTTCTGATATTCCAGATATTTTAAGAAGTATTTATGTAGGCATTCCAGATGACGCGGTGGGTCTAAATCTTCCTCAGGAACTTCCTGCTAAAAGTAGGATTTATATTAAAGCAACCCAGTACTATCGTTACCTCGAGAACATACAGCGCATTAGTGATGAGCTTTATATGCAAACGCGTTTTCAACCGAACACAGATGTGGCTCAGGCTAAAAAACAAGAGCTTTTGCAGGTGCTTGATGTACGTTCCATTCAAGAGGCCTATGCTAAAGCGGTATTGGCAAATACTTACATTCCCAGCGTTCTGGAAGTTTATAGCACTCAACTTGCCAACATTAACGCTGACAATCAAAATACTGCAGAATTTATTGAAGAATATGCCACAATAAAAGGCTACAACGAGAATATCAAAAGCATAGATTATACTTTTCTACTTAATTTTATTGAGGAATCGCAGCAAGCAAGCGCAACCCTGCCAATTACTTCGTTCAGGGCTTCAGGGGATGTGGTTGATGTGACCGTACGATTGCTAAATATGTATACAAACACGACGTTTTTAGAACAAAACCTGAGTTTTGCGGTTTATGATAATTTCTCTTTTGACTTTTCTACCGGGTTCTTCTATAACAATCTGGTCGAGCCGGAATATTACCTTACGGAAGGTGAAAGTGGACGTCTTTACATACAGGAAGAGGAAAAATCAAATGCTGATATAAGCATAGGCGCATTGGGTCATTTTACCTATAAATTCCTTCCAGAGTGGCGGGGAGGAATCGCACTGGGAGCAGCCATATCGCCTTTTGACGGAAAATTGCGCTATCTACTAGGCCCTACTATAATCTGGGGCCAGCAAAAGCAGGTTAGCCTAACCTGCGGTCTGGCACTGGCACAAATGGACAAACTTTCTGACGTGGTGGTTAACGATCAATCTGGCCCTTATATGCCTGCAAATGTGGGATCCATTCCAACGACACGCAGTTTACAATCTGGTTTTTTTATTGGGTTAAGCTATAACTTGACGAACAGAAAACAGCCTTAAAAGGGTCAGCAAACTAACCGAGAAATGAACTCAAACTTTTATAAAAGATGAATTATCAAAAAACGCTTATCCATTTTATGGTGGTTCTGGCTTTAGTGGGTTTTGTCGTGAGTTCGGTCTTTATGTTTTACCAATCGTTTTCCATTCTTGATGATGGCATACTTCCGTCAGATTATATGAAGGATATGAACAATGCGGTGGTTTATATTACGAGTTTGTTGACCGCTTTAGTGGGTGGTATTGTAGCAGCAGCATTTGGCATCAATCCCTCAGGAAACATGAAAGTACCAACCAAAACAAATAAGCTGCACGCCCTTGGTGCCCTTACCCGATCCCCACCTCCAGGACGCGATAAAAACAGGACAAAATACGGTTTTTTCTACGCTCTGGCGTATATTTTGATAGGTGTTACAGCAGTAGTTATATGGATTATTTTAGAATCTGAGGCGACACAGGGAGTGGCGAATATGGCGACTTCCTTTCTGGGAATGATGGTACCTATTGTAGCTTCTTTCTTTAGCGGAACACAAACGGCCACCACAGATCCTGATACTCATTAAGTCCTAAAATAATTTGAACTATCTGAAGCCCAACATGTAAACCTGATCTTATTACCGAAAAAATCACCCAACGATTAAAACGTATCTTATGGAAAATGAATTTGTAATTGAAGCGTACCCTGATAGAATACAGGCAAAAATCGAAAAGAAAGAAAGAGAAAAAAGACAGTTTGTTCCCGGTTATATATTTGGCAATGCCCTGGAACTTGTACTGGACGATCTTAAATTATGGCGTGTAGGAACACTTACAGTAAGTTTTAAGGGAGGTGATGCCGGTTTGCATCAAAAAATTGCCGAAACAGCCAATATATGGACAGAATATGGCAATATAACCTTCGATTTTGGCTTTGATCAAAGTACGGGAAACTACCGGCAGTGGTCACCAGATGATAGAAGCCATATACGCGTAGGTTTTGAATATGAAGGTTATTGGTCACTTGTGGGCAATGACAGTGCAGATCCCGCCATACTTGGGCCTGGTGAAATCACATTGAACCTTTCTGACTTTGATAAGCGCCTCCCTTCAGACTGGGCCGCGACCACGTTGCATGAATTCGGCCACGCACTTGGTTTTCAACATGAACATCAATCCCCGGCATATACTTGTGACTTTGACTGGCCTTCCCTTTATGACTATCTGGGCGGTGCGCCCAATTACTGGACCAAAGCCAAAGTAGATCACAATCTTCGCCAATTGCAAGAAGGCGGACTCACGTTCTCTGCCCACGATAAAAACTCGATAATGCATTACAGTTTTCCCGCCTGGATGTTTATCTCAAAAGAGGAGTCACCATGTTTTACCGCTGTAAATACAGAGCTATCTGAAGAGGATAAGCGAATGATGCAGATTGCATACCCATTTGAAGATGACCGTATTCAGAAAAAAGATAAAGAGCGCATGGGAGCATTAAAAGAACTGGTCGCCATGTCCAGGAATGATTCAGATATTAACCATTTTCATAAAAGGCATCTTGATTACTATGAGAAAAAGGCAGTATAAAACCCTTTTAAAGAATTTAAACCAAGAAAAGCAAGTATGACCACGCTACAATCAAAAAATATCATCGTTAAAATAGATTCTGGGGAGTTAGTCAGCATCCTGAAAAACAACCATGAATATATGCACCAGAAAGGAACTCCTGGCTGGGGTCATAGTGATACAGAAATGTTTCCGCTTATAGGCCCTACGGAAAAGGCATCATTTAAAGTTCATACACCTAAAGGCGACGCAACACAGGATCAGCACGGTCTTTTACGGGAACTGGAATATAAACTTACCGCAAGCGATGAGACCAGCGCAACGTTTAAAAAAACATATAGTGCTGATAATCCCGTAAAAAATTCAAAGTTCAAGAAAGAAGAAAAACCGAAAAATGAAGGAGCCGGTCATCCTGAATATCTAACCTGGCCCTATGATTTTACATTTGAAAAGTCTTTTAAGCTGAATGATAAAGGCCTGGAAATTAGATTTAAAATCAACGCAGATCAGGATATGCCTTTTATGTTAGGATATCATCCCGCCTTTAATCTGGTTACAGGAAATCCGGTTATCAAAACGGATAAATGTTCTGTAAATCTTGAAGAAGTACTTGCCGTGGGAAGCCGCGCGCTTTCCGTACTGGACTGTTCTCGTATTGCCCTTGAAGATAAAAATACCCTGACAATAGAAACAACAGGCTTTAAACATTTTATGCTATGGACCGAAGTCAAGAATATGGTCTGTATAGAGCCTATAACCTTTTATCCCTACGCAGTAAAGCAGGACAAATTAGATTCGGGTTTTAATAAAGTTGGGTCGAAGCCCAAAGAATTTTCGGTAAAAATCCTTATTTGAGAACCTATTCAATCCCATTCCAATTTTAAAGATCTGCTTCAACAGTTTACGTGTTGAAGCATTTTTTTTGGACAAAATCATTACTCTTTTCACGAACATATTTTACTAGATGCATAGATACCATGCTTTTTAAGATCAAAGCTGATTCGAATCAATTTTTCTATATGATTGTCTATTTTAAAATAACATTTACAAGCTATCAAGGCAGTGAAAAAATATTAAAAACATGTCAAATGTCTTTATATCTAAAAGTTCTTCTTTCAAATTTCATCAACCGTTTAAGATTAAGACGAAAATAAACCATGAAATATATTAGTTATTAAGATATTTATAACGTTTTCGTAATTAAAAACCAAACTTGAACGTTTATTATAAACACTTTATCGATAATTTATTATATTTGCGTTAATAAAAACCCAAATTATAATGAAAAGTCTTATATCCTTTCTAGGTGTCATTTTACTTATCTCTTGCCAGGGAGATGATTACACTACTTTAAATGAGTCTTCTTTAATAGATCAGCGTTTAGAAAAGGTACTTTTAGACGTATCTGGTGGCAAAGGAAATTCCTTTTTTACATTACCAGAGAGCACAGATTTAAATGCAATACCTCAAGACCCAAAAAATCCCCTTACAAGAGAAAAAATAGCCTTAGGAAAATTACTATTGCATGATCCTGCAACTGGGGGCAATCCAAAAAACAGTGAAAATAAAGGTAAATACTCCTGCGCTTCCTGTCATGCCGCCGCATCGGGTTTCAGTTCGGGAAAAGTACAGGGTATTGGTGAAGGTGGTATAGGCTTTGGGATTTTTGGGGAAGGGCGGTTCTTAGATCCCACAATGGACGAAGAAATGGTAGATGTACAGCCTTTCAGATCACCTAATTTGCTCAATCTTGCCTATCAGGATGTCATGCTGTGGAATGGAAAATTTGGCGGTACAGGCACAAACAAAGGTACAGAGGCACAATGGGACAACATCCCAGAAAATAAAATGGGATTTGAAGGAGTTGAAGTACAGGCCATGCAAGGAATAAAAGTGCACAGAATTAAAATTGATCAGGACTTTGTCCAAAATTATGGATACAATGCACTTTTTGATGAGGCATTTCCTGATCTTAGCGAGGAAGAACGCTATTCTGATTACGCCGCTGCCCTCGCCATAGCAGCATTTGAACGCACATTGCTGGCCAATAAAGCGCCGTGGCAAAAGTACCTTAAAGGTGATGAAAATGCTATGAGTAATGCACAAAAACGTGGTGCCACGCTATTTTTTAGTTCTGCCAAATGTTATGAGTGCCATAATGGACCCGCTTTAAAAGATAAGGAATTTTATGCCTGGGGAATGGCAGATATAAATGAAGGACCTGAAAAGATAATTGTTCAAGCAGGAATGAATCTGGACGACGTAGCGCTGGGTAGGGGCGGCTTTACAAAAAACCCTGCAGATAACTATAAGTTTAAAACCCCTACCCTTTACAATCTTGCAGACAACCCTGTTTATGGCCATGGTGGTTCTTTCAAATCTATAAAAGAAGTAATTACCTATAAAAATAACGGTAGACCTCAAAAAACACAGGTGCCCGCATCTCAATTTGCATCTCAATTTGGCAATATAAATCTTACGGATTCAGAAATTGATGACTTAACCGAATTTGTGAGTAAAGCACTCAGGGATCCTGATTTAAAACGCTATGAACCTAATGTTCTTAAGTCTGGAATGTGTTTCCCAAACAATGATTTAGAATCCCGGAAAGATTGTGGATGTGATTAATTCATCTTCTACATTACAAACAATACGCATAATCTGATAACTGATAAATAATCTTTGAAATCCCCCGTTTTAAGAATTTTTCGAGATCATACTTTTTATTACATTTAATTATTTAGGTATTCATTGCAAAATTAACCTTGAGCACTTTTTATTGCTATTTTTGCAAAAAAAGATTATGAGATTTGCCTATTGTTTTGCGCTTGCAGCATTGTTTGTCCTTACGGGTTGCGGCTCATTAAAGTACAAAAACATAAATTATCTGGATCAGGATTATACGCAACAGGAATCTTTGCCTACCCTAAATATTTTTAGACCAAAGAATACTGGCAATAATAACGATGTTCTAATTTTCGTTCACGGTGGTAATTGGGATAGTGGAAATAAAGGATTGTATAGTCAGTTAGGCCGTAACTTTGCCAGAAAAGGTATGCTTACGGTAATTCCCGGCTACACGTTGAGCCCCGGCGCAGACGTAAAAACCATGACCGAACAAATAACGGAAGCCGTCACCTGGACGCATGAGCATATAAAGGATTTTGGCGGTAATCCCAATCGTATTTTCATTACGGGCCATTCCGCTGGGGGCCATCTGGCAGCACTCGCTACGATGAACCCTGCTTATCTTAAAGACACATCTTATATTAAAGGTATAATACTCAATGACGCTGCCGGACTTGACATGTACAGCTACCTCAACGAGTATCCGCCCACATCTGAAGATCATTACCTGACCACATGGGGAAATACTGATAGTAGCTGGCTTGAAGTTTCGCCGATAAATTACATAGATGAGAACACCCCGCCCATGTTGATTTACCTGGGTACCAAAACGATCCCATCTATTTTCAAATACAATGAACTGTTTGTACTGGCACTTCAGGAAGTTCAACCTAAAGTCAAACCCGTACTACTTGATAAAAAACATAAGAAAATGGTCATTCAGTATTTTTGGCCATGGAGCAAAAGATTTGATGAAATAAAGAGTTTTATGAAAGCTCAGCAATAAATTTTTATGTCGATTTTTCCATTTTTAAGTCATTTTAGGCGTAGATATTACGTACGACGAGGTATTTACATAACTATTTCGTGGACAATAGTTTCCGTAGTGTTGTTTTTTTATGAATACTCTGTTCTTGAAAGCAGTGGGAATGTTTCAACGAGCTTTGATTTTATATCAAATCTTACCGCTACATTTATAACGGGAATGGCGGCCGGACTCCTGGGTGGTTTTTTTACGATAAACCTAATGGAAAGCTGGCTGCGTAAATATCCATTCTGGCAGGCGTTGCTGTATATTTTTCTGGCCTATACTACCACTGCGATAATTGTAACCGTTTTTGGGGTAGGTTATCTCTATGCTGTAGAAAGCAATCTTCCACTATACAGAATCGAGGTTTTTAGCGAAGTGCTGCAGTTTTTTGCGACTTTCTTCTTTCTGCGGAATTATTTGATCTGGCTTCTCATTGTAATTTTTACGCTCATTCTATTAATGGTGAATGATAAATATGGCCCGGGCGTTTTTCAGGATTTTTTACGCGGAAAATATTTCCATCCTAAAAAAGAGGAGCGCATTTTTATGTTTATCGATGTACGGAGTGCCACCACTATTGCGGAAGAAATAGGAGAAGAACAGTATTTCAATTTTCTAAAAGACTTCTTTAAAGACATCACACCGGCAATTATTTATACACGCGGTGAAGTCTATCAGTACGTGGGGGACGAAGTGGTGGTTACCTGGAAGCTAAAAAATGGTCTCTATAAAATCAATGTGCTGCGGTGCTATTTTGATATGAAGCGCATTATCAATAAAAGAAAGAAAAAATACCTGAAAAAATATGGAGTATACCCAGATTTTAAGGTTGGAGCTCATTATGGTCAGGTAATGACCGGTGAAGTGGGCATACTCAAACGAGAGATTGCATTTTCTGGCGATACTTTGAACACGGCCTCGCGCATACAAGCCCTGTGCAATGAGCATGATGTGGATATTCTTTTATCAAAAAAGCTTGCTGAAAGCTTTCCCTACCTACCCTACCGTTTTAAACAAAGGGAAATAGGACCGGCAGATCTACGAGGGAAAATGGAGTCCATTGACCTGGTGACTTTTGAGTTGACAGATTCATAAAAGAGGCTATTTCTTTTAAGAAATAGCCTCTTTTCTCTCAAATCTGACCATTTCAAACACAAAAAAGTCAGTTTTTATTACACAGCAGTTAATCTTCCTTTGCCAGTACTTTGTTCTGTTTATAAGGTCTCACAATAAGGCGGGCGGCCTTATCGTAGTTCCAGTAGCTGTAGGTCCAGTTGATCAGTGTGACGAGGCGATTTCTAAAACCTACAAGAAACCATAGGTGGATAAACATCCACATAATCCAGGCGATGAAACCACTAAAATGCATTTTTTTGATATCTGCAACTGCTTTGTTGCGGCCTATGGTCGCCATTGACCCTTTGTCAAAATATGAAAATGGCAGCATATCTTTTTTCTTGGTCAAACGCTTCAGGTTTTTTGCCAGGTGTTTCCCTTGTTGTATAGCTGGTTGCGCGACCTGTGGATGCCCTTTAGGGTACTCTTCAGACTGCATGAGCGCAATATCCCCCACGGCATAAATATTTTGAAAACCATGAACCCTGTTGTAAACATCTACAATATACCGGTTGGCCTTTTCATGTAATGCCGTTTTGCCAAAACCGGAAATGGCCGCTCCCGTAACACCGGCAGACCATATAAAATTCGCCGTTTGAAAACTTAAATCACCTTTTGTGGTTACAAGATTGTTCTCATATTTATCGACCATGGTTTCCAAATGGATTTTTACACCCATTTTCTCCAGTGTATGCTGCGCACTTTTGGAAGATTCTTCACTAAATGGGGGTAGAACACGGTCAAGCCCCTCCACCAGATGAATCTCTATATCATCTGTATTCATATCAGGATAATCTTTTTGCAGCACGTGCAACCTCAGCTCTGCAATGGCACCACATAATTCAACGCCCGTAGGACCAGCGCCAGCAATAACAAAACGCAATAATTCTTTTCGCTTTACCGGGTCTTCAATCCTGTTTGCTTTCTCCAGGTTTTCAAACATCATACTGCGAATGTTGAGCGCTTGGGGCAGCGTTTTCATCCATACCGCATTATTTTCTATACTTTCATTACCAAAAAAATTTGTTTTAGTACCAGTGGCGATAACCAGATGATCATAATCAAGATCGCCTATATCTGTACGTACTTTTGACAACTTGGTATCAATATGCGATACATCAGCCATCCGGAAAAACATGTTTTCCTGGCCTTGAATTATTTTACGCAAGGGATACGCTATGGAATCTGGCTCAAGACCAGAAGTACCTACCTGATATAGTAGGGGTTGAAACGTATGGTAATTTCTTTTGTCTAGGATTACAACTTGATAAGAAGATTTTTTAAGGCTCTGAGCAAGATTCATACCGCCAAAACCACCGCCAATAATTACAATTCTAGGCAGTTGTGTATCTGGTATATTCATAAAGTAAGTTTGTAACAAAGTTAACAGACAGGGAGCGAGTTTTGCTGCGTTTATAATAAATTTAGCACAACCTGTAACAATATACCCAGTATACCTACATATGTTCAGCTAACAAACATCTTTTGGAACCAAAACTAGAGAAGCAATTCGTTGACCTGCTGGAAAAAAACCAGAATATTGTACACAAAATATGCAGGCTGTACACGAATGATGCAGATGCTCACAATGATCTTTTCCAGGAGATTTCCATACAACTTTTCAAAGCTTACCCAAAGTTTAGGGGGGAAGCAAAATTTAGCACCTGGATGTACAGGGTAGCACTAAATACCGCAATAACATTATACCGTAAATCCAAAAAGAGAATCCGTACACAAGATTTTGATACGGTCATGTTTAAGGTTGCCAGCGAAGATTATGATAATACGGTAGAGGAACAGCTCAAATTGATGTATTCTGCCGTAAAACAGTTAAATGATATAGACAAGGCGTTAGTCTTTCTCTATCTTGAAGACAAACCTTATAGCGAGATTTCAGAAACGCTGGGAATTACAGAAGTTAATGCCCGTGTGAAAATGAACCGTGTCAAGAAAAAATTAAAGGAACTTTTAAATTCCTAGGAACGATGGATGCACTCGAACTTTTAAAGAAAGACTGGAAAAAACAGGAATCCAGCTTTCCCCAGATCAAAACAGATGCCCTGTACAAGATGATACATCAGCGATCATCATCACTTACAAAGTGGATCCTGATCATTGCCATAATTGAATTCATCTTTTGGGTAGGGATCAATGTGGTAACGTCAACTAAAGAATCAATCGAAAACCTCAAACAATTGCATTTTTATAAGATCAATATTGTTTTGACCATTGTCAACTTTTCGATCATACTTTACTTTATATACCGTTTTTTCATAAATTATAAACATATTCAAACCACGGACAATACACGGCAATTGATGCGTAAAATTTTAAAAGTACGTAGAACTGTCAACTATTATGTAATCTACAATCTTACCTTTCTATTTGTCTCTGCGATAATGGTGATGACCGCTATGTACTTTTATGACCCCAGGGTCAAAGAGTTGCTTGAAATTTCGGAAAGTGGCCACGGCCGTATAACCTCCTGGGGATTGATACTCCTATCTACGGGATTTATCATACTTCTGATAACGGTATTCTGGCTTTTTTATAAGTTACTTTATGGGATACTTATGAGACGACTCAAAAGAAATTATAAAGAACTGAACAAACTTGAGCTAAACGATTAGTTAATGGTTTTAGTTATTTTTTTTATTTTTTTGACCGCAATTTTGTTTAAGGATTAAACTCTAAAACGCTATATTGCAGGTGAAAGGAATAAACAAAACAATAGCTTAATCCAAAATTGAGCATGAGTCAGATCGCTAAAACAGTTTTACTTGCTGCCCTGGGAATAAATTTTCTATTCGTTACGGGCATCGTACTTTTTACCAAAGTGAATTTTACAGATAACTGGATCATTTTTCTATATGTGGGTATGATCTTAATGGGAATATGGCTTTACACCGGGAAAGTAAGGCCCAACCATTAGTTTAAAGTAACTTCTTTATACTATAGCGTTGCTAATATTCCCACCTTCGGTCTTTATTGAGTTCTTCTTCTGCATTTAACTCAGCAGTGGGAATTACTTTCAAAAAGGAAGGGTGTTGTTCTATCGCATATTCTATCATTTCTACGATATCATCTACACTATCCTTTTCAAAATCTATATTTAGAGGTTTTTTTATTTCCATACTTTGAAGGATGCCCCGTTTTTTTATACGGATTCCTTTCTTATCAAATGACCTTCTAAAGCCATCTATAACTATAGGTACCACAATAGGTTTGTATTGTTTGATTATATGTGCTGTTCCCTTACGTATAGGTTTCCAGGGTTTTGTGGTTCCCTGTGGGAATGTGATTACCCAGCCATCGTGAAGTGCGATCCCTATATTTTCAGTATCGCTCAGGTTTACGGGCCTGTCTATTTCTTTTCCCTGGGAACGCCAGGTTCTGCTTACCGTAACAGCACCACCATAAGCCATTATACGCGGTAGAATTCCACTTTTCATCGTTTCACTTGCTGCTACGTAATACACATTTAGTTTAGGGTTCCAGATATAGCCCACATTCTTAATACTATCTACCCTACCGCTCAAACTTGCATTGAATACATGAAACATAGCCATAACATCTGCAAAATAAGTCTGATGATTAGAAACGAAAAGAACGTTGGTACCAGGAAGGTCTTTAATAATTTCAGAACCTTCAATCTGAAGTTCATTAAAACCACGATAACGCCTATGACTCATCACGCCCGCAATACGAATAAGCCATTTTTTTAAGATCAAATAATGACCAAAGGGATTGATTTTAAAAATTGCCATAAAAGGATGGTTTTTTTAGGTATTTTAAGCAGTTTTTGCTTTTATATAGCGGTTTTGACGCTACTTTTTAATATTTAAAAAAAAACACTGTTTTCCCGAAAGATTTATTTTTGCAGCTAAATATCATTTTAGGTATAAAATAGTCTTTATTCTGTCTTCATGAGCATGTTTTTCATTTCACTTAACATCATGGCCGTCGCTCCCCAGACCACGTTTTTATTCAGCAAAAACGCTGGTACATCAAGATCTTTGGCATAAGAGGTTGTTATTTTTTTTACCACGAGGCTTTCCTCAGATAAAAAATCGGTTACCCTGACTTCAAGGATTGCTTCAACCTCGGCCTCTTCCGGTACAAATTCTGGAGTGTATTCCGTAAAACCCATAAAGGGCTGTACCCAGAAATTACTGGGTGGTATATACACGCGGGTCATTTTTTTTACAAGTGAAATACGATCGCGCGGCACGCCTATTTCTTCTTCGGTCTCCCGTAACGCGGTCGCTTCTATAGAACCGTCATAAGTTTCCCACTTGCCACCGGGAAACCCCACCTGGTTGCTATGAACGCCCTTATATGTTTTTCTCAGGATAAGTACCAGCATGGCCTCTTTGGTCAGCGATGGATAAAACAGACCTATTACCGCAGCTTCCCGCGGATTTCTGGCTGCAATATCCATCGTATCGAAATTTTTGGCCCGTTCTACCGGTGCCATTTCAAACTGTGCAACCTCGCCGGGTAAAGGCAAATTGCTTAATTTTGAAAGTCTAGTCTTTAATTTTTCAAACTGCATCTATGCGCACGATCTACTTATTGTTTCTTTTTGCCGTTCTGTTTACCGCCGGGGGTTGTGAAGATAAAAATTCTTCAGTCAAGAAAACATCAGAAAAGGAAAAAACAGAACAAAAACCCGACTCCACCCCTCAGGATAAAGCAAAGGCACAAAATGATAAACTGAAGAGTAAAATGGGATCTATTATAGAATCCCAGGAAGTTTTAAAACCATTTCTAACGGAATATGGAAAAAACAATACAGAAACGCGCGTACGGCTCAAAACACGTTTTGGAGATATTGAACTCGAACTTTTTAAGGATACGCCGCTTCACCGTGCCAATTTCATACTTCTTGTCAAGCAGGACTATTTCAACGATACGATGCTGCACCGGGTTTCTGAAGGTTTTGTGATTCAGGGCGGTAACAGTGATGGTTATGACACCCCAAAGAAACGCCAGCGCATAGGCAATTACCTTATCCCTAATGAAGCTACCCCCGCACACCCCCATGATCGTGGTGTACTTTCTGCCGCAAAATATACAAACCAGAATGTAAGCCAGGCTTCTTCACCTTTTGAATTTTTTATTGTTCAAAGTCCGCGGGGGGCGCATCATCTGGATGGGGAACACACCGTCTTTGGCCGGGTTACAAAAGGAATGGACGTCGTTGACGAGATCAATAAAGTCGAGGTAGATGGGAATGAATGGCCTAAAAAAAATATCTATATTGATATGGAATTGATGAATTAAGTACTATTCAAAAATATGCGTATCAAAACCGTCAATGGTTTGTTGGTTTTTGTCTTCCCAGTATTGTCGAATACCTTTTTCGCCTTTCGCTTCTGCCCAGATGTTTAAGGTTTCCCTTTCACTTTGATAATCCATAAATGGAACGCCAAAGCCGCAGGAAGTCTGCACAAGATCAATATGCAGTTTAAAAATTTGCCGCGCCCCCGGCAGCTCCTTAAAATGGCTCATGAGTTCATGAAATTCCGTATCCCGTTCGTGATAGACTCTCGCGGTACCGTACATCCTTAAAATAAGCGGGTTTTTATCAAAAGAACATAACATAATGGTCATCCGGTTATCCGCTACGATGTGAGCGGCAGACTCGTTACCACTTCCGGTAAGATTGAGCCAGATAAGTTGGTTATCATTGAGTATATGCAAAGTATCCTGTCCTTTAGGGGAAATATTCACCCGGCCTTCCGCTTGTGCGGTTCCTACAAAATACAGATGTTGCTTCTTAATAAAAGAGATAAGTTTTGTATTTAAAGAAGTATATTTTTTGCCCATTTTAAGTGATAAATTAGGTTATTTGACCAATAATCTTTCCATTTTTTCCATAAATCAGAACGCATTCCGACTTAAAATTTACTGATCATCATCAGAAAAATTGAATATTTTAAAGCTCCTCATTGCGATATATAGCGGGCATTTTTATTTCAAAAATAACCGCTGCGATACGTATTAAAATAACCGTAAAACCGGCAATAACAGAGGTGAATTCAGGATACACATGGTAATAATCAAGCAAAACATAGACCAGGCCACCGGCAATGCAGGCGCTTGCATAAATCTCTTTCCTGAAAATTACAGGGATTTCGGTACATAAAATATCGCGTATAACACCACCAAAGCACGCGGTCATGGTACCCAGCGCCACACAAATTGCAGGATTGAGACCGGCCCTTAGACCTATTTCAACCCCGGTAACCGTATAGAGGGCAATACCTATGGTATCAAAAAGGAATAAACTGCGCCTTAGGTATTTTAACTGTTTTCTAAAGATCACAGATAAAACCACGGTCACCAGAATGATATAAACGAAACTCAAATTGAGCATCCATGTCACCGGTGTTTTACCGATGAGCACATCACGCAACGTACCACCACCCACTGAGGTAACTGCCGCCACAATAAGGATCCCAAAAATATCGAGCCGCTTTCTCAGACCGGCAAGCACTCCGGAAATCGCAAAGGCGATCGTACCCAGTACATCAATTATTTCTGTAAGATCATTCATTCTAGTTTCGGTTATGCTCAACTGCGAGCCTTTGAATAATTTATTGCTGGGTGTAAAAGTTATAGTCCCTGAGCACCCTGTCAACAAAAAGTATAGGTTTTTCAACGGGTTGGACCTGCATTTGGCCACTTAATCTTTCTGCAAGTTTGACGATCACATTATGGTTGCCATTGCGACGGGCGCCATCAAATACCGTTTTTATGGTTTGCATGTCCTTATCAGAAAAGATGGTCACCTGTGGATATTTAGGCACGTAATCTTCGGGCAGATTAACCAGAAGGGTCTGGTTGATCTTTACTTTTTCGCTTTCATTGATCACAGTAGTCCCCGCAGCCATATCTCCCAGCCGCTGTCCTTTTCCGTTCAGTAATATTGTAAATACGGCTACACCGCCACTGGAAAGGGTAATGTCTATAATGCGCATGATCCAGCGCACAAAAAAACTTCCAAAACCGGGTTTTGAACCATCCAGTTTTACAACGCGCAATTTTAAGGCAGCCTTTCCTGGCGTCCTCCCATCCCAGAGGGTTTCAAACAATAAAAAGTACAAAAAGGTAGGGATTCCCATAACCATAAAGAATACCATTACATTACCGGAATCAGAATCAATGCCAAAGGCCGCAAGGGAAAAAAGTGAGGCTACCCAATAAATACCCAGAATAAGCATATCTATCAAATAACCCAGTAAGCGCTCCCCTATTCCTGCCACATTTTGCTGGATGCTTACATTTTGGGCGGTTTCGATTTGAAAATTGTCCATGAATTACTTTTCTTTACACTTCTAAGAAAAAGACGATGCGCGAGGCTGCCTTTGTGAAGCAAAATAAAGCTAAATGGTTACAATTTGAAAACGTTCTGGCTAATAATGAGCCCCGGCTTTCACCTGATGAACTCTCGGCCCTTTATATTGAAGTTACAGATCACCTGAGTTACGCACAGACGTTCTACCCCCAGAGCAAAACAGCAGCCTACCTTAATAACCTTGCCAGCAAGTCGCACCAGAAGATCTACAAGACTAAAAGGGAATCTTCAAAGCGCTTTATTACCTTTTTTACCGAAGAATTCCCCCTTTTATTCTACAACTATCAAAAACAACTTTTGTTGGCCTTTTTCACTTTTGCCCTTTTCAGTATTATAGGTGCCTATAGCGCATCAACAGATGGCGCGTATGTACGCACGATTATGGGCGATGGGTATGTGAACATGACCCTTGAGAATATAGGAAAGGATGATCCCATGGCGGTCTATAAACAAATGAACGAGACTGAAATGTTTCTGGGCATCACCATAAATAACATCCGGGTGGCGCTGATGGCATTCGTTTTTGGAATTGTAGTAAGTGTAGGCTCCCTTTTCTTTATGATGCGCAATGGCGTCATGCTGGGGTCTTTTCAATACTTCTTTTACGATAAGGGACTTTTATGGGAATCTGCACGTACCATCTGGATACATGGTACCATAGAGATTTCGGTAATTATTGTTGCCGGCTGCGCCGGAATCGTACTCGGTAATGGCATACTGTTTCCCGGAACGTATACGCGCCTGGAATCCTTTAAGCGCAGTATGAAAAACGGACTCAAGATCGTGGCAAGTACGGTCCCGTTCTTTATAATTGCAGGTTTTCTGGAAGGTTTTGTCACGCGCCATACCGAAATGCCAGACTGGCTCGCGGTTCTTATCATTGTGGCGTCGCTTAGCCTTATTCTATTTTATTACGTAATTTATCCCCGGATTGTATATAAAAATCAAGTAAACAACCTCCTAAATGATTAACCAGAAAATTAATTTCAAAAGCCAGCGGGAAATTGGCGAGATCCTTTCCGATACGTTTAAGTTTATACGTCTTGAATATAAAGGGCTTTTTAAGGCTTTAATGCGCAATGCCGGTATCCCCTTTCTGATATTACTGGCAGCCACAGGCTACTATGCGGCCACGGCGACAGATTTTAATTTTCTGGCAACGGGTGGTGCCTTTGCCGCCGGTGGGATCGTACTGGGACTTTCAATCCTGGGGATTGCCACCATGCTTTATTACGGATTCATGTTTGGAACCGTGTTGCATTATATTAAAAATTATATTGAAGGTCCCACATCTATAGATCAGCAACTCATTAGCAAAAATGTACGTAGCGACCTGGGAAGTATCATTGGGCTGACCATTCTCAGTTTCCTTATGACTATTATTGGTTTTATGCTATGCTTTTTACCGGGGGTCTATCTTTTTGTACCGCTAACCCTCGTTTATGCCCTTTATATATTTAGAAATCTTAGTGTGGGGAATTCTATAACAGAGAGCTTTAGCCTTGTTAAAAATGAGTGGTGGTCTACTTTTTTTGCCTTTATTGTTATTTATATCATTGTTTACTTAATAGGCCTGGTTTTTCAAATCCCCTTGTTGATCTATACTTTTTTTAGTGCATTTACAAAATCCCAGGAAGTTTCCGGTGGTGATATGAGCCAGGTTTTTGATTGGGTCTATGTTACCTTAAACGTGATTTCCTCTGCCGCGTCCTATTTGTTTTATACCATAGTCGTTATCGCTTCGGCCTTTATTTATTTTAACCTGAACGAAAAGAAGAACCAGACGGGTACACTGGAGCGAATTGATAGTATAGGCAACGATCTTTAATGGTCAAATTCCACCTACATATATCCATTTTTATACTCTTTTGGTGTGTTTTCCTTCCGGCTGGAGCGCAACAGGCAGATAGTATACCTACCGTACAGGAAGTACGCTACGATAAAAGCCTCGTAAATCCTCCAGAAATAGATAAAAACGACCTAAAAGCGTATAAAAACGACGAGGCTTTTGATTATTCGGAATACCTTCCGAAGGATAATTGGTGGACGCAATTCAACAACTGGCTCAATGAACTCTGGCATTCTTTCCTACGCTGGATTCTCAACGAAAGGGAAGCCACGGGAATACTTGCATTTTTGATCAGGGCACTTCCCTACCTCATTGTTGCAGGTGTTTTAGTCTTTCTCGTATGGCTTTTTATAAAAGTAGATATGAGCGGTTCACCGTTGCTGGGGAGTACACCTAATCAAGTTATCCTGAACAGTGAAGAAGAACTTTTAAAACACGATGATCTTCAGCAACTGATAGATAATGCCACAAACAATAATAATTACCGGCTTGCTATTAGATATTATTATTTGCTGGTGCTACAAAACTTAAGCAAGAAGGAGCTTATCACCTGGGAAGTGCAGAAAACCAATAAAGACTATGTTTATGAACTTCAGGATAGCAAACTGCGCTCGCAGTTCAGCAAGATTACGCGTATCTATGATTTCATATGGTATGGCAGTTTTGAAGTCAACGAGTCCGCTTTTGCTAAAGCGCAGCAGGAATTCATTAAACTGAACAGCGGGATATGAACAGGCGCTATAAAATAATGGCAATCGTTTTGGTGCTGCTGATTGGGCTGCTGGTTTTTGTACAAACGTCAAAACCAGAAGAGCTCAACTGGTTTCCCAGCTATAGCGCAAAAGCAAAAATACCCCTGGGAAGCTATATATTTTATGACCAGCTGCAAAAGAAAACCGATGCGCAACGAGTGCAAAATGTTACCACGCCCCCATTTGAATTCCTGATCGACAGCGTGGGCGATGGAACTTATTTTTTTCTGAACAACGACGTTTCCTTTGATCCTTCGGAAACAAAAAAGATTCTAAAATGGGTAGGCCGGGGAAACACCCTTTTTGTGGCCGCTACGTATCAAAGCAAAAAATTACTTGATACCTTAAATCTCGAATTGGCTACTTTTTATGAGCAAAACAGCTTCACCAGAAAACCCTTGTTGAACCTTAGCAACCCGGGCTTAAAACGGGAACGTCCCTATTTGATGGACAAAGATCTGGGTTCGTCGTATTTCAAATCCCTTGACACAGCGAATACAACCGTACTGGGAGTTTACGACAGGATGAGAGATCAGGATTCCACGGCGATCATAGAACCAAAAGTAAACTTTGTCAAAGTTCCGTTTGAAAATGGTTTTGTCTACCTGCACCTTTTTCCGCAGGCATTTTCAAACTTCTTTATGCTTGAAGATGATAACAGTGACTATACCGCAGGCGTTCTTGCCTATTTGCCCAAAGAAAAAACCTTGTTTCTGGACCACTATTATAAAACCGGAAAAACATACAACACCTCGCCCCTTTTTCTTATTTTCAGTAACAAATACCTGAAATGGGCCTATTACCTACTGCTTATTATTGCTGTGCTTTGGGTCTATTTTGAAGGAAAGCGCAAGCAGCGAAGCATCCCCGTTATACGACCCAGACCTAACCAGACGCTCGATTTTACACGTACGATCGCGAATATGTATTTAGAAAACAAAGACCATAAAGAAATCGCCCAGCACCAGATCAATCATTTTCTTGAATATGTGCGCAGCGCGTATACCGTTAGCACGGGACAATTGAATGAGAATTTTATAAATACGGTCGCTGCAAAAAGTGGTAGCGAACAAACGGAGGTAAAACAACTTGTAAACACGATCATCACCATACGGCAACAGCCCGCGGTTTCAGAACAGCAACTTATTGAGCTTAATACGCGTATCGAAAATTTTAAAGCGAAAAACTAATGGAAGAAAAATTCAAAAATACCGAAAACGAGCAGCCTTCAGAAAACGATCAAAATGAGCTCAAAAATGGTGAAAAAAACACCGAAAATGAGCAGCAAATGGCAGAAAATCCGCTAGAAGCTGCATTGCGCGTACGGGAAGAGCAGCATATCGAAAGCGGGGACATGGATTTTAAAAACCGTATTCCCCTTGAAGAACTGCATGAAACCGTTACACGGTTAAAAGAAGAGCTCGCCAAAGTGATCGTAGGTCAGCAGGAATTTATAGAACTGCTAATTGTAGCACTGCTCGCGGATGGTCACGTACTCATAGAAGGTGTGCCCGGGATCGCGAAAACCATCACCGCAAAGCTTTTTGCCCGAACGCTGGACACACAGTTCAGCCGTATTCAATTTACGCCAGATCTTATGCCCAGCGATGTTTTGGGAACCTCCATCCTGAACATGAAAACCAGTTCGTTTGAGTTCAAACAAGGTCCTATATTTTCTAATATTGTGCTCATTGACGAGATCAACCGGGCACCGGCAAAAACGCAGGCAGCGCTTTTTGAGGTTATGGAAGAGCAGCAGGTAACCATTGATGGAAAAGAACATAAAATGGAGCCACCCTTTATGGTGCTCGCGACCCAGAACCCCATTGAACAAGAAGGAACTTACGCCCTGCCCGAAGCGCAGCTGGACCGTTTTCTATTTAAGATCAAAGTTGAGTATCCTAAGTTAAATGATGAAGTCGCCATTTTAAAAACGCATCACGAGCGAAAAAAACAACCTTTAGAGCTCATAAATTCGGCTATAAACCCTGCCCAATTGGCAACCTTTAGAGCACAGACCAGAGATGTGCTTATTGAAGAGAAAATACTGCACTATATTGCTGAGATCGTAGTAAAATCAAGGACACACCCCCATTTATACCTGGGCGGTTCTCCCCGTGCCTCCTTAGCCATAATGAACGCTTCAAAGGCTTTTGCAGCCATTAATGGGAGGGATTTTGTAACTCCGGAAGACGTGAAGCAGGTGGTAAAACCAGTTATGGGACATCGCATCATCCTTTCCCCAGAACGCGAGATGGAGGGCATGACCCCAGAGACGGTCATTGATTTGCTGGTACAGTCTGTAGAAATACCCCGCTAGGTGAAATTTTTTAAATTCATACAATCCCTTTATTTGAGCATGCGCCTATTTTACGCGCTTGCGGTTATCGTCGTGCTTTTTTTGTTTTCCTATTGGTATCACATTTTTTTTCCCTTGGGGTGGCTTTGCATTTTAGCACTTTTTATCGCTCTTTTGATAGATAGTATCGCGCTCTTTCGGCCCCAGGATGCATTACAGGCAGACCGGATGCTGCCTGAAAAATTTTCCAATAGCGATTTGAACACGGTTCCCATAAAAGTTATCAATAACTATAAATTTAGCGTGCGGGTCACGGCGATTGATGAAATTCCCGTACAGTTTCAAAAACGGGATTTTAGCAAAGAAATCAGTCTGGCGTCAAAAACTACCGATCAATTTGAATATGAACTACGTCCCGTGACGCGGGGCGATTATAGATTCGGCAATCTTAACCTATATGTGAATACGAAGTGGAATCTCGCGGTAAGGCGCTATACCTTTAAAAAAGACCAACAAGTAAAGGTATACCCATCTTTCATTCAGATGAAAAAATACGCCTTCCTGGCGATTGACAACAAATTGTCGCAATACGGCCTCAAGAAAATCCGTCGCATAGGCCACACGATGGAATTTGAGCAGATCAAGGAATATGTAATGGGCGATGATGTGCGCACCATAAACTGGAAGGCTACCGCCAAAGCTGGTGACCTTATGGTCAATCAATATCAGGATGAAAAGTCGCAGCCTATTTATAGCATAATAGACGCCAGCCGGGTCATGAAAATGCCCTTTGAAGGATTGACCTTATTGGATTATGCCATCAACAGCACGCTTGCCTTTAGCAACGTCGCTTTAAAGAAAGGTGATAAAACAGGTCTGCTCACCTTTTCCAATACCATACAGAACCATCTCGCGGCAAGCAACAAAAAAACGCATATCAACACGATCCTTGAAGTGCTTTATAGTATAGATCCCCAGTTTCTGGACAGTGACTACGGCCGGCTTTATGCCGAAGTAAAACGTAAGATTACACATCGCAGTTTACTCCTTTTATATACAAATTTTGAGCATATCAGCGCGCTGCAACGCCAGCTACCCTATCTCAAGGCACTTGCTAAAAAACACGTGCTCGTGGTAATTTTATTTGAAAATACAGAGATAAAACATTTGATCGATAAACCTGCGGGAAGTACTCCGGAAATATATCATAAAACCATTGCCCAAAAAATGGATTATGACAAAAAAATAATGGCAAAAGAGCTCGAAAAGAATGGAATTCAGACTGTTTTAACCCGCCCGGAAGATCTTACTGTAAATACTATCAATAAATATCTGGAAATCAAAGCGCGAGGGATGCTTTAAATTCGGCCGTTTTAATTTATTCCTGTACCAAGTTGAATTTATTTAGAAGCAGTATTTAAGGCCAGTTGTAAATTTTGATAGTTATCTGAGGATTTTCCCGTACTTATTACTCTCTATTTTTACTCTAAATACCATATACTGATATTTATTTTGATACTTTCAAAAATAACCAGTAGATAATCAGCGAATTAACTCTATTTATTAATCGTTGCAATCCGTTTTCTTTCAATTACAACTTGCTTAGAATAAGCACTAACATTTCATTATAAAACTTCCTATCTTTGCACTCCAAAATTAAACAGGTATGATAGCAGTTACCTTGCCAGACGGCAGTGTAAAAGAGGTTGAAAAAGGCACCACACCCATCGATATTGCAAACAGTATCAGCGCGGGACTTGCCCGTAATGTGATTTCGGCAAAATATAATGACACCGTGGTGGAAACCGTGACGCCACTTACGGAAAATGGAAAACTTGTCCTTTTTACGTGGAATGATGAAGAAGGCAAAAAGGCTTTCTGGCACTCCAGTGCACACATTCTGGCGCAGGCCATTCAGCAATTATACCCAGAAGCAAAACTTACCATTGGCCCCGCGATTGACAATGGCTTCTATTACGACGTAGATATGGGCGAAGCAACGCTCAGTGAAAATGATTTTGGCAAGATAGAAGCTAAAATGCTTGAAATCGCCCGCGGAAAGCATGATTTCAATATGCATAGTGTGTCTAAAAATGATGCGCTAAAAATGTATGAAGAGCAGGGTAATGAATACAAAGTGGAGCTGATCGAGAATCTCGAGGATGGTTCCATTACTTTTTGTGACCACGATACCTTTACAGATTTATGCCGTGGCGGTCATATCCCCAACACAGGGATCGTCAAAGCCATCAAATTAATGAAAGTCGCCGGGGCATATTGGCGCGCTGATGAGAACAATACCCAGCTTACTCGTATTTACGGTATATCTTTCCCCAAGCAAAAAGAACTTAATGAATACCTGCATTTACTGGAGGAAGCTAAAAAACGGGACCATCGTAAACTGGGCAAAGAGCTTGAACTTTTTACTTTTTCACAAAAAGTGGGTCAGGGACTGCCATTATGGCTACCCAATGGTGCTGCATTGCGTGAACGTTTAGAAAATTTTCTTAAAGCAGCCCAGAAAAAGGCGGGTTACGAGATGGTGGTTACGCCGCACATAGGCCAGAAAGAACTTTATGTTACTTCGGGTCATTACCAGAAATATGGTGAAGACAGCTTTAGACCGATTACCACACCTTCTGAAGGTGAGGAATTTTTGCTCAAACCCATGAACTGTCCGCACCACTGTGAGATATTCAACGCCACATCCTGGAGCTACCGTGACTTACCAAAGCGTTTTGCAGAATTTGGTACCGTTTACCGATACGAGCAAAGTGGTGAACTTCACGGTTTGACCCGTGTACGCGGTTTTACGCAGGATGATGCGCATATATTCTGTACTCCAGACCAGCTGGATGAGGAATTCAAAAAAGTGATTGATCTGGTACTTTATGTATTCGGATCTCTTGGTTTTGAGAATTTTACCGCTCAGGTTTCCTTACGCGATCCGGAGAACAAGAAAAAATATATAGGCAGCAATGCCAACTGGGAAAAAGCGGAAAATGCCATTATCAACGCGGCCATTGATAAAAACCTGAACTATGTGGTAGAAACAGGTGAAGCGGCATTCTATGGTCCTAAGTTGGACTTTATGGTAAAAGATGCCCTGGGCCGTAGTTGGCAATTGGGTACCATTCAAGTAGATTATAACCTGCCCGAACGCTTTGACCTTACATACAAAGGCAGTGACAATGAACTGCATCGCCCGGTTATGATACACCGTGCACCCTTTGGCAGTATGGAGCGTTTTGTGGCGATACTTCTGGAACATACCGGCGGTAATTTCCCATTATGGCTTATGCCCGTGCAGGCCAGCATTTTAACGCTTAGCGAAAAATATGAAAAATACGCTAAAAATGTTTTGGATTCTCTTGAAAATCACGAAATTCGCGCCATTGTAGATGACCGTGGCGAAACAATGGGCAAGAAAATAAGGGAAGCTGAAATCAAAAAAACTCCTTATATGCTCATAATTGGCGAAACAGAAGCCAATGATGGTACGGTTTCTGTACGTAAACATGGTGGTGAGGATTTAGGTGCAATGACCGTCGCAGATTTTGCAGGTCTGGTAAACCAGAACATAGAACTCACGCTTAAAAAATTTAAAGTTTAATTAAAAATCAATAGTCATAGCAATACGTAGAAAAAGATCAAGAGGCCCAGCCAGGATTGAGAAGAAAGATCAACACAATATCAATCGCAAGATACGCTCTAAGGAAGTGCGCCTAGTAGGCGATAATGTCGAAATGGACATCTACCCTACTCCAAAAGCGCTTGAAATGGCAGATGAAATGGGTCTGGACCTGGTGGAGATTTCACCAAATGCAGAACCACCGGTCTGTAAGATCATGGATTATAAGAAGTTCGTTTACGAGCAGAAAAAGCGCGAAAAAGCCATAAAAGCGAAAGCGTCTAAAGTTACCGTAAAAGAAATTCGTTTTGGTCCCAACACAGATGATCACGATTACGATTTTAAGAAGAAACATGCCATTAAATTCCTTGAAGAAGGATCGAAGCTTAAAGCATATGTTTTCTTTAAAGGACGTTCTATTATCTATAAAGATCAGGGGCAGATTCTACTTTTAAGATTGGCTCAGGATCTTGAAGAATATGGCAAGGTGGAGCAAATGCCTAAACTTGAAGGAAAAAGGATGATTATGTTCCTGGCTCCCAAGAAGACAAAATAAATATTAAGATTAGGGTATATCTCAAAAAATCTATTTTAAATAGAAATAGAGGTCAATAGAATATGTCCCGAAATCAATAAAGAAAAAGAAATAGCGGAATAATCATATAAAAAAGGAACATGCCAAAATTAAAAACAAAATCCAGTGCCAAGAAGCGTTTTAAGCTTACCGGAACTGGTAAGATCAAAAGAAAGCACGCTTTCAAAAGTCACATATTAACTAAAAAGTCTAAAAAACGTAAGCGTAATCTTACTCAGGACACTTTAGTTCATAAGGCTGATGAGCCAAACGTCAAAATCATGTTGCGCCTTAAGTAAACCGCGCAACCGGTTAAAATTCATTAAAAACCCTGGAGTCGGGCCTTTACAAGAATTCTAATTTATTTGGGATCGCCCGCTACAAAAAAATTTAAATTATGCCAAGATCAGTAAACGCGGTAGCTTCCAGAGCCCGCAGAAAGAAAATCATTAAACAAGCTAAAGGTTATTTTGGACGTCGTAAAAACGTTTATACCGTAGCTAAGAATGCGGTGGAAAAGGCCATGCTTTATGCATACCGTGACCGTCGTCAAAAGAAGAGAAACTTCAGATCGTTATGGATCGCCCGTATCAACGCGGGAGCACGCATACATGGAATGTCATATTCCAAGTTTATGGGTGCGGTTAAAAAAGCAGACATTTCCCTAAACAGAAAAGTCCTTGCTGATTTAGCTATGAACCATCCGGAAGCGTTTGAAGCTATCGTGAAAAAAGTAAAATAAGGGCTGACGCCTAAAATTAATAATCATTCCGCTAAAAAAACCCGGCCAAAAGCCGGGTTTTTTGCATTTTACAAGGTTATTTTTTAAAGCGCTGAAGAGGAAGATTACAACTGGCACAATGGCTTCTTTTAGAGATAAAGAAAACGTTTTGTTGTTCGATATCAAAAATAGCAACGTGCTGTAATCCTTATTGTGCTCTTGACAAAACCCTTAGAAACCAAAGGTTAAACCTTTTTCACCAACGTGACTTTAACCCCCATTTCAAGCAATTTGTTTTTAACCGAAAGCGGTAGACTGTCATCTGTAATAATCTCGTCAATAGCATCTATTTCGCAAATTTTACCAAAGCTCCTCTTTCCGAATTTCGAAGAATCTGCCAAAATAATCGTTTTTTGAGCACAATCCATCATTTTTTTATTTAAGACTGCTTCCTCAAGACTCGTGGTTGTACAGCCATAATCCAGATCAATACCATCAACACCCAAAAAAAGCTGATTGCAGGAAATATTACTCAAAATATGCTGCGCGTAGTGACCTGTTACAGAACCGGAGCTGTGCCTCAACGGTCCGCCGAGCTGTATTACCTCAACATCTTTATTTTTTATAAGCTCGAGGGCTACATGCAAAGAAGAGGTGATAACATTTAGTTTCCCCAAAGGAACAATAGCCCTGGCCAATTGTTGCACAGTGGTGCCTGAAGCTAACATGATAGAATCGTTCTCCAGGATAAGCTTTAATGCGGTTTCCGCAATATTAGACTTCTCCTCTACCGAAATCTTTTCCTTTTCCTGAATAGGTTTTTCATTGATATAAGGGTTATCAAGCGATGCCCCGCCGTGTGTTCTATATAGTAATCCTTTCTCTTCGAGAAGTTTCAGATCTTTTCTTATGGTTACGGCACTCACGTCAAGTTCATCACAAAGATCAAGAACCTTTACATGTTTTTTTTCCCTTAATCGCTCTAAAATCAACTGATGTCGTTCCATAACTCCCCATTTTCTTAGTATCCAAAGATAAATAAGTAACGGCAATATTCTCAAAGAATACTATTCAATTATCTTTTTCAAAATTTTTCGAAACGTGTACATAATCCTATAATAAGACTTCAATCATCTTATAAACAGTTTAAATAAACACCTGATTCCCTATAGGCCTTAGTTAGAGAACATTCTTACTTAGAATGAAATACGTCTGATCTATATTTATATACTAATTCCGCTAACTATTTTTTACTTTCGTAATTCTTCACTTAAAATCAAATGAAACCTAAATTCGAATAATATTCGTTAAATGTTTCGTTTTTATTCTTTTATTGGCATACTTATAGTATATTTGAAAATAAACGAAATATAAAGCAAAATGAAAACAAACCTATATTCCCGTGAATCCATTCTCAAAGGTCTTGATCATCAGGGTGATTGGGACGTTATCGTCATCGGTGGAGGTGCTACCGGCTTAGGGACGGCATTAGACAGCGTTACACGAGGTTATAAAACTTTACTTCTTGAGCAGGTAGATTATGCTAAAGGAACTTCCAGCCGTAGCACAAAACTTGCACATGGGGGCGTAAGGTATCTTGCGCAGGGCGATATAGGTTTGGTTCGGGAAGCACTTTTTGAACGCGGAATGATGTTTCAAAATGCCCCGCACCTCGTACAAAACCAATCGTTTGTAATACCTAATTATAAGTGGTGGGAAGGAATTTATTACACCATTGGTCTTAAAATGTACGACCTGCTTGCGGGTAGTATGAGCATTGGCAAATCGCATCACATAAAGAAGGAAAATACCTTAGAGCGAATAGCCAACTTAAAGCAGGATAAACTTAAAGGTGGTGTAGTTTATAAAGATGGGCAGTTTGACGATTCCAGGCTTGCGGTAAATGTGGCACAAACATGTATAGAAAATGGCGCTACCCTACTCAATCATTTCGAGGTTACAGATTTAACTGAAAATGACAAAGGAAAGGTTTCAGGCGTTATTGCGAAAGATACCGAAACCGGAATATCACATCAATTTACAGGAAAAGTAATCATAAACGCAACAGGTGTATTTGCTGATGACATTCTCAAAATGGAAAAAGCTGATGCGAAAAAAACCATTGTACCAAGTCAGGGTGTTCATCTTGTCTTTGATAAATCTTTTCTGCCTGGAGACGACGCGATCATGATTCCCAAAACTGAGGACGGTCGTGTTCTTTTTGTCATCCCCTGGCATAACAAGGCCTTAGTGGGCACGACAGATACTAATCTTGAAAGTCACAGCCTGGAACCCCAGCCGCTAGAAAAAGAAATAGATTTTATTCTAAAAACCTTTAATAATTACAATTCCAAACAAGCGACACGCAAAGATGTGAAAAGCATTTTTGCCGGACTAAGACCACTGGCAGCACCAAAAGACGCTTCGGAAAAAAGCAAGGAAATTTCCCGAAGCCATAAGATTATTGTATCAGATTCTGATCTGATCACAATTACCGGAGGAAAATGGACCACATTCAGACGTATGGCGCAAGATGCCATCGATAAGGTCATTTCGCTGAAAAAACTTCCGGAAAAAGAGTGCAAGACTAAAAACTTCCCGCTACACGGCGCCAGACCAACGAAAAATACCGAAAATCACTTGTATATCTACGGTAGCGATCAACCCAAACTTGAGAAACTTATTACGGAAAGACCTGAATTGGGCGCAATCTTGGATGACAGGTTGCCTTTTGTAGGGGCTGAAGTGGTATGGGCCGTACGTTACGAGATGGCCAGAACGGTTGAAGATGTATTGGCACGACGTGTACGCGCTCTTTTTCTTGATGCACGTGCTGCAATTGCCATGGCACCAAAAGTTGCTGCGCTAATTCGCGAAGAACTCGGCCAGACCCAGGAATGGGAAGATAACCAACTTTCAACATTCACTAAAATGGCCGAAAAGTACGTATGTAAATAATAATTTCAATACCTGATGATAATGTGAAATGCTGGTCATTTTTGTCAGGTATTTTTTTCATCAAGCCCCCGGCATTTTTCAATAATTGCCTAGAACGCACTAAAACCAGCTGTTTTAAACCAAATAATAACCTTAAATAACCAATAATGGATACATTTATCTTAGCCTTAGACCAGGGAACTACCAGTTCCCGCGCAATCGTTTTCGACAAAAAAGGAAAAATTGTGTCGGTTGCCCAGAAAGAATTTCAGCAATATTTCCCTAAACCGGGATGGGTAGAGCACGATCCTGCTGAAATATGGGCCACGCAGGCGGGAGTTGCCGCAGAAGCCACCACAAAAAAAGGACTCAACGGTAAAAACATTGCGGGAATTGGAATCACCAACCAACGGGAGACCGTGGTCGTGTGGGATCGTAAAACCGGTAAAGCGGTTTACAATGCCATCGTATGGCAGGATAAACGTACCGCAGACTATTGTGAAAAACTGAAGGAAGAAGGCAAAGCGGATATGATCCAGAAGAAAACGGGCCTGAAAATAGATTCTTATTTTTCGGGAACCAAAGTTAAATGGATTTTGGATAACGTAGATGGCGTTAGGGAGCGTGCAGAGGCCGGTGAGCTTGCCATGGGAACCATTGATTCCTGGTTGATATGGAACTTTACCAAAGGTGAATTGCACATTACGGATGTAACAAATGCATCCCGAACCATGTTGTTCAACATCAATACGATGGAATGGGACGATGAACTGATCGAACTTTTTGACATCCCAAAAAGCATGTTGCCAGAGGTAAAAGATTCCAGCGAAATCTATGGCCATACCAAAACGACGGTCTTTGCTTCAAAAATTCCCATCGCAGGTATTGCGGGAGATCAAATGGCCGCACTTTTCGGGCAGATGTGCACCAAAAAGGGAATGGTAAAAAGTACCTATGGTACGGGATGTTTTATGCTTATGAATATAGGCAAAAAGCCCATTCTTTCTAAAAACAACCTACTCACCACCGTCGCGTGGAGAATAAAAGGTGAAACGCGTTACGCCCTGGAAGGGAGCATTTTTATAGGCGGCGCAGTAGTGCAATGGTTAAGGGACGGTCTGGGAATCATCAGAAGATCGTCTGATGTGGAACACCTTGCCAGCTCTGTAGATAGCACGGATGGCGTTTACTTTATACCGGCCTTTGTGGGAATGGGCGCCCCTTACTGGAACCAAAAAGCACAGGGAACCATTTTCGGTCTGAATCGCGGGACTACAGATGCGCACATTGCCAGGGCTTCCATTGAGGCAATTGCCTACCAAACGATGGATATTTTAAAGGCAATGAAAGCCGACTCCGGTATCAGTATCAAAGAAGTTCGCGTAGACGGCGGCGCTTCTGTAAATGATATGTTGATGCAGTTTCAGGCAGATGTGCTGGATTCGGTCACCATTCGACCAGAAATTACCGAAACCACTGCCCTGGGCGCTGCATATCTTGCGGGAATCGCCGTAGGTTTTTGGGAAAGTGAAGAAGAAATTCAAGAAATGTGGGAAGAAGAAACACGTTTTACACCAGCAAAAGATAAGAAAGATGTGGAAAACGGAATCAAAGGCTGGTATCGCGCGGTAGAAGCCTTGAAATACTGGACAACCTTATAAAAACCAACCACTATGACTCCATTTATTGCAGAATTACTGGGAACTGGAATTCTCATACTCCTGGGCGGCGGTATCGTCGCAAATGACATTCTTGAGAAAACTAAAGGAAAAGGGGGCGGCTGGATGACCATTACCACTGCCTGGGGACTTGCGGTTTTTGCCGGTGTTGTTGTCGCGGGTCCGTACAGCGGCGCGCATTTAAATCCGGCCGTAAGTATAGGCCTCGCCGCTGGTGGACTTTTTCCATGGGCAGATGTGCCTTTGTATATCCTGGCCCAGTTTATCGGCGCCATGCTGGGATCGTCTTTGGTCTATGCCATGTACAAAGACCATTTTGACGCCACAGAAGACGCTGGACTCAAACGCGCGGTCTTCTGTACAGACCCCGCAATCCCCAATACGTTCAGGAATATGTTAAGCGAAATCCTGGGCACGTTCGTACTCATTTTCTGTGTGTTCTACTTTTCCGAAGCAGAAATAAATGACGGTACGGGCACGACTGTTGGCCTAGGCTCCATTGGCGCCATCCCCGTGGCATTTATAGTCTGGGGCATTGGCTTATCACTGGGCGGCACCACTGGTTACGCCATCAACCCGGCAAGGGATCTGGGACCCAGAATCGTACATGCGTTATTGCCCATAAGAGGAAAAACCGATAGTAACTGGAGCTACTCCTGGGTTCCCGTTGTGGGGCCTATAATTGGTGCACTGATCGCCGCAATGCTATTCATCATTCTATAATCCTAAAAGCTAAATAATTTATGAAATTTTACATTATGCTGCTGTTTTTTCTATGCCTATCGGTATTTGAAGAAGTAGCGGCGCAGGACGACCTGCGCGCAATAACCACAGATATTGAAGAAGATCAGGATACGGTTTACAAAACGTTAGATTTTAACCTAATGGTCAAAAATATGCACTTATGGCGGGGTTTGCATGTCAGCAACTCTCCCGTAACCGTTGCAGATATCAGCTACAATTCAAAAAATGGATTTTTTAAGGCTGGCCTGTGGGGCGGAAGATCGTTTACCGGTGAGTATACTGAATATGATTACTATCTTAGTTTTTCCCATAAAAACTTTACCCTGGCCATCTGGGACATAAACAATACCAGCGATTATCCTGATGTAGGTTTTTTTAACTATGACCGCGCAGAAACCTCTCATTTTATTGATGCTAGTCTGGCATATTCTTTTGAAAAAATCCCATTGCAGCTTTCATGGTCTACCGTTATTCAGGGCAGGGACACCTATGAAACCAATACTGGAAAGCTGAAAAATGCTTTTACCAACTATGTGGAAGCGAGTTACGTAATTCTTAAGGAAAAAGACTGGTCGTTTGCCGGTTTTGTGGGTGGATCCTTCTCCTTTTTAAGTACCGCACACTTTTATGGCGATCATCCCGGTTTGTCTAACGTAGGGGTAATTTACAACAGGGATGTAAAAATAATGAAGTCCTATACCCTACCCATTTCTGCCACGGCTTCCTGGAATACCGTACAGGAATACGGCGCTATTCAAATTGCCGTGAGTTTATTTTAAAGCTGTTTTTTACCGTTAAAACGCATTTTTTTTAACATAAAACACCAATATTTAGAAGGTACATGTTTGAATCGTCCTTAGAGCGCTCCTTTAACTGCACCCACGCTAATACTACCGTGGGATTCATTATAAACGGCTTCGCCGTTTATAATCAATAAAACCTGTGGACTTTCATGCTGAACGTTAAACTTTGAAGCAACCAGATTGCTTATTTCGCGGTATTGTTTCAGGTCAAGGAAATACGGCTCTACAACGCTTTTTTCAAGATCATATTCCTTTTCAAACTGCTTGAGCGACATACGACTGATTCCGCAGGATGTACTGTGCTTAAAGATTAAAACCGGTGTTTTTGAAGATATTTCAGCAATTTCCTCAACTTGCTCTTTGCGTTCAAGCGCAATCCATTTCACCTCTTTTATCTCCTCTTTTGCGATATCGCGCTGACTTTTAAACTTATCAAAAAATCCCATTTTCGTTTTTTAATTACGTTGTTTTTAACAAAGATACGGCATTAAATACGATAAATTTACTGGTAAATCAAGCATTTTCCACTATAAATTGCCATTTTGTCACTATAAATAGCAAATTAACTGACTAATTGACAATATTCTGCAGCGGCACATTAATTGGTTTAGACCTTTAAAAAACACCATAAAATGAACTTCAATAATTTCACCATAAAATCACAGGAAGCCCTACAGCACGCGCAGCAGTTGGCGCAAGGCTATGGACACCAACAAATAGAAAACGAACACATTTTCAAGGCACTCTTTGAAGTGGATGAAAATGTAACTCCCTTCCTTTTACAAAAACTGGACGTCAATGTAAATCTGCTGAAACAAATCCTGGACAGCACATTGACCAGTTTCCCAAAAGTGAGCGGAGGCGAAATCATACTTTCACGCGAAGCCGGAAAAACAATGACCGAAGCCGGCCTGATCGCAAAAAAAATGAACGATGAATATGTATCCATAGAGCATTTGCTTTTGGCCATATTTAAATCCAACAGTAAGATAGCACAGATCCTAAAAGATCAGGGCGTCACTGAAAAACACCTTAAAGCTGCAATTGAAGAATTGCGCAATGGCGATCGCGTGACTTCGCAAAGCGCTGAAGAAACGTACAATTCGTTAAGCAAATATGCCAAAAACCTGAATCAAATGGCGCGTGATGGCAAGCTTGATCCCGTTATAGGCCGCGATGAGGAAATACGCCGTATTTTGCAAATCCTTACCCGCAGGACAAAAAACAATCCCATACTTGTGGGCGAACCCGGTACCGGTAAGACCGCAATTGCAGAAGGTCTTGCGCATCGTATCGTAGATGGTGATGTTCCAGAAAATTTGCAGGAAAAACAAATTTGGGCATTAGATATGGGCGCGCTTATCGCCGGGGCCAAATACAAAGGTGAATTTGAAGAACGCCTAAAAGCGGTAATCAAAGAAGTAACAACTTCCGCAGGAGATGTGGTACTGTTTATAGACGAGATTCACACTCTGGTAGGTGCCGGTGGCGGTCAGGGCGCGATGGATGCGGCAAACATTCTCAAACCTGCCCTTGCGCGTGGCGAACTGCGGGCCATTGGCGCAACCACGTTAGATGAATACCAGAAATATTTTGAAAAAGACAAAGCGCTGGAACGCCGTTTTCAACGGGTACAGGTGAATGAGCCAGATACTGAAAGTGCGATTTCCATTTTGCGTGGTATCAAAGAAAAGTATGAAACGCATCACAAGGTACGTATCAAAGACAACGCGATCATCGCCGCGGTAGAACTTTCCCAGCGGTATATAACAAATCGTTTTCTACCCGACAAGGCGATTGACCTGATGGACGAGGCCGCTTCTAAAATGCGCATGGAAATCAATTCCAAGCCGGAAGAACTGGATGTTCTCGACCGCAAGATCATGCAGTTGGAAATTGAAATTGAAGCCATAAAACGCGAGCAGGATGAGACCAAACTTAAAAACCTGCAGGCAGAACTGGCCAATCTCAAAGAAGACCGCAATGAGATCAACGCGAAATGGATGAGCGAAAAGGAAGTGGTAGACAACATCCAGAGCGCTAAACAGGATATTGAAAACTTCAAGTTGGAAGCCGAACGTGCAGAACGTGAGGGCAACTATGGTAAAGTTGCAGAATTGCGCTATGGTAAGATCAAGGAAGCCCAGGAGCAGCTGGAACAATACCAGAAACAGTTGGCCGGCCAGGAAGAAAACAGCCTGATCAAAGAAGAGGTGACAAGTGAAGATATCGCAGAAGTAGTCGCCAAATGGACGGGAATCCCTGTGGCAAAAATGCTTCAGAGCGATCGCGAGAAATTACTGCACCTTGAAGAAGAACTGCACAAACGTGTGGTGGGCCAGGACGAAGCCATTGTCGCGGTGAGCGATGCCATACGACGTAGCCGTGCCGGTTTGCAAGATCAGCGGAAACCTGTGGGATCATTCCTCTTCCTGGGAACTACCGGCGTTGGTAAGACCGAACTTGCCAAAGCACTGGCGGAGTTTCTCTTTGATGATGAGAACAACATGACCCGTATTGATATGAGTGAATATCAGGAACGCCACTCGGTGAGCAGACTTGTGGGAGCGCCTCCGGGATATGTGGGTTATGATGAAGGTGGCCAACTTACCGAAGCGGTACGTAGAAAACCGTATTCTGTGGTCTTGCTTGATGAGATCGAAAAAGCGCACCCAGATACCTTTAATATCCTGTTACAGGTGCTTGATGAAGGCCGACTTACAGATAACAAGGGCCGCCTGGCGGACTTTAAGAATACGATCATCATCATGACCTCTAATATGGGAAGCCATATCATACAGGAGAAGTTTGAAGCGGTCAAGGATATGGATACGGCGATGGAAGCTGCAAAAGTGGAAGTACTGGCCATGCTTAAACAAAGCGTACGCCCGGAGTTCATAAACCGGATTGATGATATCGTAATGTTTAGTCCGTTGACACGTAAAAACATTCAAAGTGTGGTAAACTTGCAGCTTAAAAGCGTGGGCAAAATGCTCAACAAGCAAGGGATCACCCTTGATGCAACAGAGGATGCGATCAAGTTTCTGGGTGAAAAAGGCTTTCAGCCCGAGTTTGGTGCCCGCCCCGTAAAGCGTACCATACAGAAGGAGGTACTCAACAAACTTTCCAAGGAAATTTTGAGCGGTTCGATCTCTACAGACAGTATCATTTTACTGGATGCCTTTGACGACGAACTGGTTTTTAGAAACCAAAATGAACTGGCGGAAAAAGAATAAAAACCGCTATTTTTATTCAAAAACACCCCAAAAATTAGCTTTTTTGGGGTGTTTTTTTAAATTAATTAATAAATAGTATAAAACTCAAGTTTAGGGTTCTCTTTTAATCTGGTATATTGTTATATGTAAAATGGAAATAAGAGTAATTCTGCCCTTATAGGTATGTTGTAAGGGATAGCAGAAATAATTGAACAGGAAAAATAAAATTTAAAATAGGTAAACACAATATGAAAGCAAAAAAAATCACATTCAAAGAATCACTAAATAGGGAAAAATGCATTACTTTTTTTATTCGATATGGTTACTTTGTTCACACTGAAGACGACCAAATTTTAGTAATGAGAAAAGCAGGTAGTCAATTAACAGTTGACGGAGAAAAATTCCCAAAGGAATTATCTATTTTTTTTAAGAGCAATGAAACTGAAATTGCATTGAAATACAATACGTTTGTTTTATTTGATACTGGGGATTTACAAGAGGAACTGGATGTGATTTCTAATCGAATAAAAACTAATATAAATAGTCTCGTTTAATTTTAGAAAATTGACTCAAACTTACGAATTCACCTCAACTCTGAATTTAAAAATCTAAATTATGAAAGCTCATTCAAATGACTTGTTTTCAGCGGTTTTGAAAAAAAGAAAATGGAATTATTAATTAAAAAAAACTACTACTTACAACATGGTGTATAAAACAAAGCTAATAAGTGCTAAATTGAAGTTTTGTGCTTGTTAATAAAGACCGCCAATTTTTTTTAATTTGGCTTTTAGCATAGAAAAATTTAAAACAAAGAATAAAAATTTGGCTGTGTTTTTATCCGAAGAACTAGCGTCTTTTTATACGCTAAACTTCATACACTAACCGTTGCCACTACTTATGAAAAACATACTACAAATTATAATATATTTTTTTTCAATCGGAGTTTTTGCCTGTACTTGTGATGAACCGAAAATAACTGAAAAATACATTGAATCTGATTTCGTTGCTAAAGCTACAATTGTTAAGAATTATAAAAATGAAAGCTCGATAGAACTTTATAAAGCTGATATAATAATTAGTGAAATCTTCAAAGGCGAAAAATTAAAATCAATTTATGTTGCTGGAAGAAGTGATGGAGGAATGGGAAGTTCTTGTGAACTATTTATTCCCGAAAACACTGAATTAGTTATCTACGCTCGAAAAAGGAAAGATGGGAAATACAGCGTTGGATTGTGTTCTGGCTTACTATATTTAAACAATCGAAATCTAAAAAGGCAAAGAGGGGAATTAAATATTTTAAGAATGTTTAACTCCAAGAATATTGAATTTACTGATAAAGTAAGTTATCGTGAAAAGGGAAAACTTCATAATAATTTAGAGCAATTCAAAGGAATTGAACTTGAAAAAAATTATGCAGTTTATGAAATTACATTTGCATCTGATTTGACAATTAAAAATGTTGTGGAAATTAGTGGTTTTGGCACCTCAATTGACCAAAAATTAATTGATATACTAAAGAAAACAGAATGGTCGAGTTTCGATAATGGAATTAAAGACAAAGTTCATGATAGTAGTAAATTACTAATCGGTATTTATTTCTATCCTGAAGAAAAAGGAAATCCGAGTTTTTTAAGTCAGTTTTATTATTAAATTACTAGCGCAATAACGTATTTAATTAATGGCTTAATCTCGTCAACTTACGAAAATCAAAGCAGATTTTTATTCGGTTTGTATTTGCTAAATTAGTGATTACAATACGTAACAAAGAACTGAAAAAAAAAACAACGCTGCCTCCACATTGCATCTGAGACCTATTTATTCCCTGGCCAATAATCTAAAATCTTAGATATTAGCTGACACCCTTATCCTACTTTTGACTTACCCATTTATCAAAAGAGAAATGCACTTCTCATTATAGGGCACTCATGATCTAACAATGACAAAAGCTTGATTTAATAGCTTATTGCCTACCGCGATCTATGCATTCTTTTTGCTTTTTCCCTTGGCCATAATCCGTTCATAGATTTCACTGTAATTTTTATTTCGCTTACAGCCACTAATTACATAGAGAAATAAAAGGTTCCAGAGCTTTTATGTATACTGGTCAACAATGTTAGTGGCTGCCGCTGTCCTGCTTCATAAGTCCTAGCATAAAATCTTCAATCCGATTAAAATAACTTTCCCTAACAAATCATAATCCTGGATTAGTTAAAAATACTCGCAGTATTAAGGGCAAATCACACGTCCATAGCCAGTTCGATTTTTATTTTTTTGTAACAAATTTTAGATTCCCATACTTACGGTGCGAATTCTAAAAACAAAAAAATGAAACAGTATTTATTACGTTCGGCACTTTTTGTATTGATCTTATCTTTTAATTCTTCCCAGGCGCAGGAAAAAACAAATCTGGAAAACTCTGTCCTATGGAAAGTTGAGCACACAGACCTTAAGCAGCCTTCCTATATTTTTGGATCTTTTCATTTTATGTGTGAAAAGGACTTTAAAATACCAAAAAAAGTAACAGAGGCATTTGAAAATGCGGAGGCATTGGTTTTAGAGGTAAATTTATCTGATCCTGATGAGATGCAAATCTTTCAGGAATCCATTAGCCATCCTAAAAAAATATCTGATGAATTATCTGAGCAGCATTATGAAAAATTGGACTCTCTGGTAAATGAAGTCACAGGACAATCCCTGGAAGCCTATGATAGCTACGGACTTTCTATGTTGCACTCGCTGATGATTACTAAAATGTTGCCTTGTGCCAACCTCAAATCCTTTGAAAATGAACTCACAAAAATGGCAGCTGAAAGTAATAAACCCATATTCAGTTTAGAGAAAGCTTCGCAACAAATTGAAATTTTGAAAAAAACGTATCACTCAGCATTTGCCTTTAAGCAAATAATGCTGTTTGAATATTACAAAAAGGATCTTGCCGGTGCCACTGCAGCTTATAAAAAAGAAGAACTAACCCATACGGTAGATTTAATTATGAAAGAAAGGTATATGGATCGCAATGCAATGGAAGTAATGCAAATAGAGCGAAACAAAAGCTGGGCCGAAAAAATGCCTCAAATGATGCATGAAAAAAGCAATTTATTTGCCGTAGGTGCAGCACATTTGGTACGTGAGTATGGGATAATCAACCTCTTGAGGAAAAAAGGATATACGGTTACCCCAGTCAAAAATTAAGATATTTCTTATGAAAATAACCGAACAGGAATTTTTAGCACGCATCAATCAGCATAAAGGTATTCTCTATAAAGTTTCCAGGATTTATTTTGACAATTTTGAAGACCAGCAGGACTTATTTCAGGAAATCATTTTACAATTATGGAAATCCCTGGATTCTTTTAAAGGGAATAGCGCGTTTTCTACGTGGATGTATAGAGTTGCGTTAAATACGGCAATCGTATTCTTTAAAAAAGAAAACAGGAAGCCTGATAAATACGCATCGCTAAAGATCGAACCGGTTAGCGCTGATAGTTACACCAATGAAAAAGACCTGCAATTGGTTCATTTTTATAAAGCAGTGAAAGAGCTCAATAAAGTTGAAAAAGCACTGATTCTACAATATATTGAAGGTTTTTCAGGGAAAGAAATAGCTGAAAATTTAGGGATTTCAGAAGCAAACGTTCGCGTAAAGACAAATAGGATTAAAAGTAAATTACAAGACATTATAAAAAATCAAGGATATGAATTTTGATGACATAAAAAACAAAATGAATGCTGAATCAATGGAGAATCAAACAATTCCGCAGCATATAAAAGAATTAAAAAGTACCCAGTTACCACTTCAAAAAATAAGAAGAAACTTAAGAAATGAGATTTTAATTCAAATTGTAGTTTTTATTAGCCTCTTTACCATTTCTGGTTTGTTAGAAATGAACAGAATTGCAAAAGGCCTGTATTTTATATTATTGTTTATTATAACATTGATCACTATCATTTATCTTTTAAAGATGAGCACTTTTCTTAAACGCAAACTGGATATATCCACAAGCTCTAAACATGTACTTATAACTACAATTCATGAACTCCATTTAACCCTGGAAGTATATAAAACCGCCATAATATCAGGTAGTTTAATCCTTCCTTTTCTAGTTTTTGTAGTTTACACGGGTAAAGGTGATTTTGTGGATTCTACCCTTTATGATCTACTTACTTTTGAAATTAGCACAAATACGCTGCTATGCTATATAATTGGTTATTTGCTGGCATCCATAATAATTGTCTTTATGACGAGATGGTGGACAAATTTGCTCTATGGAAAATATTTAAAAAACATTGAGAAAACCTTGAACGAAATGAATGTTGAATAGCTCCATCCCTAACACAGATCACATTAATTAGTGACAGTGTTCTCTATGAGGAGAGGAATACATTCTCCCTGTTAATCCCTAAATTAAAATCGAACATATCCTTCAGGATTGAGATTGAAAACAATTAACCGCGCCACAAAAAAATATTAAAAAGTAGATTTTAAGCCAAATAATAATCATTGATCAAACTAAAAACTATCAGATCTCCGTTAATTGTGCTGCAAAATCCTATACTATTTTAAGATCTTCTAATTACGATCGGTTAAAAAGTGACATACCTTAAATCCGAAGTACGAGTTATGGGTAAGCAGGATAAAATCAAATAGTTAGAAGTCAAGGTCAAATAACTGGAGTTTATCGAAAAGTTTCAAAAGGATTACAATTTCAATCTGGAGAACCTATCAGGAATTGACCCAGAATCTTGAAAAACGAAATCCCAGAGTTTAAACCAGTTAATTTACATACCTAAAAATGTTACTGTTCATACTTAAAGGAATCAAATAGGGCGTAATGCTCTCGCGTTGGCCATTTTGAACCCATAAAAGAAAGATTTTCTAAGCTGGTATAAACAGAAAACTTCACAGCTGTTTTTACTTCGGTTTGTAAGGTTTTCACCAGTTGGTCATTTATAAACCATTTGACAAGATACTTTCCACCCACATTATTTAATTCCATTCTAAAAATAGACCATGCTTCCATTTTAACTTTAAATTCTTCTGAAGTAAAGGGTTTGCTCTGGGAAGTACAAAACACAACGGCCTGATCAACCTCAGCATTTAACGTCTCGCGTAACGCTGATTTTCCAAAACCTATTTCAAAATCAACTTCATAAGCCGGTTTACCGCTGTGGTACAAAAAAGCGCCAATACTACACCGCGCGTTTTTTTCAAATTGTGGAATGTAAATACGCCAGATATAGCTACCAACACCAAAATCTTTTCGCCGCGTATGCGCTTTTACACGGTCCTGGCTTCCTACACTGGTTGTGATTTTCAAAGATTCTCCCTCAATAACATAAGAGCTGGGGCTCTGGGAAGAATCGTCCTGCCATAAAAAGTCAAAGCTGCTTTGAGAATCAAAATTTTCTATAAAGGGAGCTGCTGCAGACCTTTCCATTTTAGTTTGCTTGTTTACAAGTGATTTACAACTGTTCAAAAACAAAAAACTGGCAATACCGATAATTTTTACGAGAAGTTTATTCACTGAAGGCTTGTTGTAATTTAGTTTTTTGGGGCAATTATCTTAAATCTTAAGAAAAGAAATTTACCGAATTTTCTTAAATAACTCAAAAAGTGAAGACCACGCTTTGCAAATGCTTTCCCCCTGGCTAACTTTATAAAATTGAGCAGTTTATCATTCTGACCTTTAAAATGAATAGAAAAATCTCTTTTATTCACACTTACCTTTTTACTCATTTCATATGCTGATAGTTCTTAAAAATTCCTTCGGGAAGCTGCATTTTATGCAGATTTACTTTCTGAAAATCAGCTTTGCTTTTTAAGAATCTTTTTTTTTACCGGCTTCAGATAGGAAACTCACGATAACTATAAAAAACTCGTTTTGATCAGCTATTATTGAGTATTTCAGGCAGATTTTTATCATTTTTAATAGGTTTTTCAATTCACTAAATAGCTCTCTATATTCCAGGTTTTCTTCCTTTTTAGATCATAAAACGTGCTTTCCGACCTATTTATTAACCTTTTCATACTGAAAATGGTCCTCAGAAATTCATTCGTATCGCATCCCATAAATTGGGCACAAGGTTAAACCCACGTGAAAAATGATTTGGTATTTGCTGGTTTTGATTAATTTTCAAAAAACAATTTCTTATGCGCTCTATCTGGAATGGCTCTATCAGTTTTGGCCTCGTATCTATCCCCATTAAAATGTATTCTGGCTCCGAAGACCGAAAGATCGATCTCGATATGCTTGATAGCCATGATCATGAACGCATTCGCTACAAGCGTATCAATGAAAAAAGCGGAAAAGAAGTTGAATGGAAGGATATCGTAAAAGGTTATAAACGTGACGATGGCTATGTGATTTTAGAGGATGAGGATTTTGAACAGGCCAATATGAAAAAGAACAAGACTATAGATATTGAAGAATTTATCGAAGAAGATGATGTGAGCGATGTCCTTTTTAAAAAACCTTATTTCCTTGAACCTCAAAAGGAGGGCGGAAAATCCTATAACCTCCTGCGCAACGCGCTCAAAAAAACCGGGAAACTGGGTGTGGCTACCTTTGTGATGCGTCAAAAAGAACATTTGAGTTTAATAGGGGTTTACAAAGATGCACTTGTACTTCACGTGATACGTTTTGATGATGAGATCAGAAATCCCACAGATTTAAAACTGCCAACAACAAAAGTGTCAAAGAAAGAAGTTGATATGGCGCTTTCACTTATTGAGCAATACACCACAAAATTTGATCCCACAAAGTATAAAGATGTCTATAATGACCAGTTGCTGAAGATCATAAAGAACAAAGCTTCTGGCAAAAAAACCGAGGCCACGGAAGAAATTGATACTACCCCTACCCCGGCCAAGGATCTTATGAGCCGACTTAAAGACAGTCTGGAAAAAAGAAAGAAATCAAAAGCTTCATAAAGAAACCTTATGAGTCTCGATCGCTACAACGACAAGCGAAAATTTGATTCCACCCCTGAGCCCGCTGGCAACTTAGGAACGACTAAAGGGAATCGCTTTGTGGTACAACGCCACGACGCGCGAAAGCTGCATTATGACCTGCGCCTGGAAATGGACGGCGTGCTCAAGAGCTGGGCAGTGCCTAAAGGTCCTTCATTAAATCCTGAGCACAAACGCCTCGCCATACATACCGAAGATCACCCTGTGGAATACTTGAGTTTTGAAGGCACTATACCCAAAGGTAATTACGGAGCTGGGGATATGGAAATTTGGGATCACGGCACCTTTGAAATCCTTCCAGACAATGATCCTGATCAGCAATTGCAACAGCTTGCACGAGGCGATCTCAAAATTCGTTTTACGGGTAAAAAGCTCAGGGGTGCTTTTGCCTTAGTCAAGATGAAGGGCAGAAATAATGACAAACAATGGCTTCTTATCAAAAAGAAGGATCAGTTCGCCATTGAACTTCCCGATAATACGGGATTTCCTGAAGAAGAAACAGATACTTCAAAAGAAGTCAAAGTAAAGAAGCTATCTACAGGTACTTTTGTACCGCCCATGCTCGCTTCGCAACCAAAAAAAATTTTCAACGATCCAGAATGGATTTATGAAATAAAATGGGACGGTTACAGAATCATTGCATCTATAGAACATGGTAAAGTGGAACTGTATTCCAGAAACGGAAATCCCTACGGTAAACTATATCCAAAAATAAAAAAATCGCTGGAAGGTTTGCAACATGATGTTATACTGGACGGCGAAATTGTGATTGTAAACGCCGAAGGTATACCCAATTTTCAGGCACTGCAAAACTACGATCCTGTTACCACGCCAGGAGAACTTCGGTATTATGTGTTTGACATGCTGTATCTCAATGGGCACGAGATGTTGAACCTTCCACTCCTGGATAGAAAAAGCTTAATTCCCGAAGTTATAGAAGATCTTGATTGTATTTTTTACTGTGATCATGTGGAGGGCATGGGACAAGCGTTTTATACCCGCGCGATAGAAGCCGGACTTGAAGGGGTCATCGCCAAGAAAAAGGACAGTCTTTATACTCCCGGTCACCGCAGCGAGAACTGGATCAAGGTTAAGGCCATTCAGACCGAAGATGTACTTATTTGTGGATACACAGATTCACAAAACGGTGGATCCATTTTTGGATCTTTGATTTTGGGAAAAATGGAAGAAGGTGCGCTTGTATATATTGGCAATTGCGGTTCTGGATATAGCAATTCGGAGCAAAAAAAGCTCAGGGAAAAATTTGAATTGCTTGCCAAAGAAACAACGCCTTTTGACCAAAAAATAAACCTTAAAGGAAGAAAGCCCAATTGGCTCAACCCGCAGCTAATCTGTAAAGTGAAATTTTCGGAATATACAAGTAATGGAATCATGCGGCATCCCATTTACAAAGGATTACTGGCAGAAAATAAGCAAAATGAAGAAACTGCTTCCGTGCAGGATTTGGTTGGCGGGAAATCGCGTAAAAACACACAAAAAAGCGATTCAGGGAATGTTCTGGAACTGGACGGAATTCAATTACCGCTGACCCATCTGGACAAGGTTTACTGGCCAGAAACGGGCTTGCGTAAATATGACCTTATCGATTATTATCTCAACATTGCAGAAACAATTTTACCTTATTTGGTAGACCGTCCGCAAAACATGCACAGGCATCCTGAGGGAATACGTTCCGAAGGATTTTATCAAAAAGACAATGAAAACCTCCCAAAATGGGCAAAAACGGTCATTCTTGAGTCAAAATCGGCTAAAAAAGATATAGAATATCTGGTTTGTCAAAACGAGGCGACCCTGCTTTATATGGCAAACCTGGGCTGTATAGAATTGAACCCGTGGAGTTCCAGGATAGGTTCTTTAGAACATCCGGATTATACGGTAATCGATCTGGACCCTTCCCAAAAGAATTCTTTTGAAGAAGTCATTGAAACCGCTCAGTGCATTAAAGATATTCTTGACAAGGCCAAAATCCCTGGATTTTGTAAAACTTCCGGCTCTCGCGGACTTCATATTTATATTCCCCTGGCTGGAAATTACAGCTACTCAGAAGCTCGGGATTTCACAAAATTGATCTGTTATTTTGTACAGCAGCGACTTCCAAAACTCACCACATTAGAACGTACGATCAAAAAACGCAATGGCCGTATTTATCTGGATTGTATGCAAAACCGAAAAGCACAAACCCTGGCCGCCGCTTACTGTGTGCGCCCTAAACCTCAGGCACCAGTCTCTGCCCCACTTCTATGGAAAGAGGTAAAAAGCGGCTTACGCATAGCTGATTTTACCCTTTCTAACATGCAGGAAAGAATAGCAGAACATGGCGATCTTTTTAAGGCTGTACTCGAAGAAGGAATTGATATGGAAGCCTGCCTTAACGCGCTGGATAAACTGGATTGAACTATTACCGAAACATATAATTGCACTTTCCTATGAGAAGTGATCTTTAATCGCTTGTTCAGCAGCGTGAAAACCACACATGCCATGAACACCGCCACCTGGAGGGGTTGAAGAAGAACAAAGATAAACTTTGGGATCAGCCGTTTTATATGGCGATATTTTGGCAATCGGACGTGTAAAGAGTTGGGTGATATCTTGTTTTCCACCATTGATATCGCCTGCTATGATATTGGGATTGAATGTTTGCAGCTGTTCCGTATTCATGATGGAACGTTTTAAAATAATATCCCTAAAACCAGGGGCTGCCCTTTCAATTTGGCGTTCTATAAGCTCTGTATAATCATGCGTACTTCCGGAAGGAACATGGCAATATGCCCAGGCGGTATGCATTCCTTCAGGTGCTCGTGTATCATCAAATAGGCTATGCTGGGCGACGAGAACATAAGGTGTATCGGTCATATTTCCCTTATGTATACCTTTTTCCGAATTTTCCATTTCCTGTTTACTAAAACCTAAATGTACGGTCCCTGATTTCCGACATTTTTCATTTAGAAATGGAATAGGTTCTTTCAATGCCCAGTCCATTTTAAAGACCCCAGCGCCATATTTAAAGCCTTTGAGGCGTTTTTTATAAAGCCAACTTAAATCTAATCCCTTGATATTTAGCAGTTGTTTTGGGGTGATATCAAACAAATACGCCTTTGAAGTAGGTAATTTAGCATAATCTGTGACTGTACTGTTGCGTTCTATTTGTCCCCCGAGCGATTCATAATAGCCCACAAGCGCTTGAATAAAATTGCCTGCTCCCCCCTTAGGAAATGGCCATCCATAGTTGTGTGCCAGCGTAGTGAGCACAAGCCCAAAAGAAGAGGAAATAAGACTGTGAAGTGGCAAAGTGGAATGTGCCGCAGCGCCGTAAAAAAAAGCTTTTGTTCGGTTATTATTGAAATAATGGTCGGCAATCATTGCTGCGGAGGGTAAAGCTTTTAAACCAAACTTTACAAATTCCAAAGGCTTTTGTGGCCAGCCCAAGGGACCTAGTAAGTCCTGATCCAGGTGATCCCATTCTTTTACCAGAGGTTTGAACAGTCTTAAGTAACCATCTTTATCTTGATCTAATTGATCGGCCGTTTGATAGATATCTTTGTAACAAGCTATGGCGCTTCCATCTTCAAAAGGATGGGAGAAAGGAATTTCGGGAAAGATCCATTGCAACCCATACTTCTCAAGGGGCAATGTGCTTAAGTACGGTGAAGCTAATCCCAATGGCAAAATTGACGAACCCACATCATGCTTAAAACCTGGAAGGGTACGTTCTTCCGTTTTTGTAGAACCGCCCAGTGTACTGGAATGTTCAAGAATTAGTGTTTTCAATCCTTTTTGTTGCAGGCGTATTGCGGCGGAAAGACCATTAGATCCACTGCCGATAATTACCGCATCGTAATCCTTTGCCATTAGGGAATTTTATTTAAATCAAGCGTTTGAAGATATTCTTTAAAGGTTATTGTCCCATGTTCTGGATTTACCATATCATGGGTTGTAATATATATAAAATAAGAAAGATTTTGCCCCAGGTTTTTGGCAAATAGTTTGGGTGGCTTACTACCCAATTTGGCCAACCATTTAGGTACAAAAATCAACCTTGCGCCAGTCTTTTCTGCGATCATTGCGGCCATTTTTTTCCGGGTATGGACTTCAGGGCCACCTACTTCTGCAATCTTTGGCCCGGTTTGCAAAAAGGAGACAATGACCTTTGCCAAATCTTTATGGTGAATACTATTCGTAAGGGCACTCCCAGATCCTACAACGGGTATTATTTTTCGTTTACCCATAATAATAAGATCGTTTAGCCCTGAAAAAAAACCTGTAGGTCTAAGGATCGTATATTCAATTCCTGATTTGATAAGGTCATCTTCAAAAAGGTTATGTGTCCTGGGTATTTCAAATTCCGGCGAAGTATCCGCTCCTTTTATGGAGACGAAAATAAAGCGCTTCACGTTATGCCTAAGGGCATCGTCTAAAATAGCTTTATTTGCCAAATAATTACTTTCATAATAAGTATCTTCAGATTGTGTAAAGAGACTGAGGCTTTCCCCAAGAGCAGATATAATAACTGAAATACCTTTAGTGATATCTTTTATATCTTCGGGATTTTCTACTGCATTGGCCTGCCAGACCTCATTTGAAAAATGTCCTACTTTTTCTGCGCTTTCCCTGGTTCGTGTTAAACATCTAACCTCGCGCGTTTCGTTTGCCAATAACTTCAGGATTTCCATACCTAGAGCCCCTGAAGCTCCCGCAAGTAATATTTTTCCTTCAAGCATGATAATTAGGTTTTGATCAAAATTAGATCATATTTTACCAGTTTTGACAAACTAATAATTAAGAAATAGAATAATTTAAAGATTTTAAAGCATGAAAAAAGGGATCTGGTCATATATACCTTATTCAGGCATAAAAAATTGCGGTAGGACTTTTAATAAATGTTCCTGACAGGATCAATATCTTTAGCAGGATCAAAATGTATCCTATCAGGTAAAAAAAGCACTTCCTTAAGACCTCCAAGAGCAAGGTCTATTTTATTGAAATAGTTTGATAAATATAGAGGTTAAATTGGTGAAGAATCGTTAACTTTCAAAACGTTAAGCTATAATTTGATTAAAATATTGACTTTAAATTATACATCTGCTATAAAATCTAAATTTTAAGAGCCCTTATGAAGTTAAATCGATTAATTCTGTTTCTTTTTGTTTTTGGAATTATACTTCCCAACTATTCACAGCAAATATCAAAAGAAGAACTTCTTTTCCTAACTCCAGAATGGAAGGGTGAGCGTTTTGATGATGGCCGTCCACATGTATCGGAAGCCATCCTAAACCGTATGAAGTTGGTCACCCTTGAAGAAGCTTGGGCAGTATTGAAAGGGGAGAATTTTAATTTTCAGTATTCCGAAGATTGGCAAACGATCAATCCTGATAGTGTACTTGTAGGAAGGGCTGTAACTGCCATTTTCATGCCTGGCAGACCAGATATTCACAGGGCTATTGATGATAGGGGGCACAATCAGGACGGAAGAATAAAATCCCAGAACTCATGGCCTTTGGAATTATTGCAAAAAGGTGATGTGTATGTTGTAGATCAGTTTGGTGCGCACGTGGATGGGCCAACAATTGGAGATAACCTTGGTAATGCCATCTATGCAAAAACCGGAAATGGTATTGTATATGATGGAGCTATCAGGGACATAGATGGCCTTAAAGAATTAGAGGGTTTTACTTCCTTTTTCAGAAGTTATCATCCTTCCCACCATCTCAATGATCCTGACGGAAGATTAAATACCACACTTGTGGGTATCAACACCCCTACCAGGATAGGTATGGCAACGGTCATGCCTGGGGATATTGTACTGGGTCGCGATGGAGGCGTTATTTTCATACCGCCACATCTTGCAGAGCGTGTTGTAAAAACTTCTGAAATCGTGCGATTACGGGATATGTTTGGTCATGAAAGACTGCGGGAACAAAAGTACACCGCTGGCGAAATAGATAATCGATGGTCTGAAGCAATTGAAAAGGATTTTTCAAAATGGCTAAATGAGCATATTGATGAACTTCCGGTACCTAAAGAGCAAATTCAAGAACTCTTAAAAACAAGGACCTGGTAAAAGGTTTATTTTAGCAGGTCCTAGGTTTAATTATGGAAGTAAAAATTATTTAAAGAACGGAACATTCTTATCCGCATATTTGCGCATACCTTCTTCATTGATTTCAACGCCTATTCCCGGCTTTTCTGAAAGTGTTATAAAACCATTTTCCACCATGGGCCCTTCATAAGAAATAATTTCTTTGAACATGGGATCTTTTTCAAAATAAACCTGCCATTCAAGGATCATAAAATTAGGCACTGAGGCACATACATGACAGGAGGCCATGGCTCCTAAAAAGGAGGCTACCATATGCGGGGCAAATGGCACGTAGTACAAATTGGCCAAATTAGCTATTCGCTGCGCCTCTCCCAGGCCGCCTGCTTTTTGTAAATCTGGCATTATAATATCCACGGCACCATCTTCCAGCAAAGGTCTAAAGCCGTGGGCCAGATAATGATTCTCACCAGCACAAATAGGAGTACTTGTAGATTCAGTGATTTTTTTATAGGCATCAGGATTTTCCGCAGCAATTGGTTCTTCCAGCCACATCATATTTATGGGCTCCAGAATTTTAGCTACTTTTTCTCCCGTAATACCGTCATATCTTCCGTGCATATCAGCACATATATCAATATTGGGACCCACTGCTTCCCTGGCTGCGGCCATTTGATCATACATACGCTGAACCTCAGCCGGACTAGCCGTCCAGTTATACCTGTCGTATTTATTAGGGTCGTTAGCCTGATCAAGATCAAACTTAACAGCGGTAAATCCCATATCTACCGCTTCTTTCGCCGCGGCAGCAAAATCCTTGGGTTCTGGCAGTCTATTTTGATATAGTGCAGTATCCAGGTAAACCCTGATTTTATCCCTGAATTTACCGCCCAGTAACTGATAAACCGGCAATCCCAGAGCTTTACCTGCTAAATCCCACAATGCGGTCTCAACCGCTGTCAATACCGCGACATACATACCAGATTGTGCCCCTTCAAAAAACCCACCCTTTCTCAAATCCTCAAAAAGGCGGTTCACATTAAGTGGATTTTGACCTTTAAGTCGATCACCAAACATTTTTACCAAATAATAGGTTCCCGGTGTTGCGTCTACACCTTCCCCATGTCCTACAATATCCTGATTGCTATATATTTTGACAAAAAGACTATGTCCATTTCTAATATATCCACATTTGATATCTGTGATCTTCAGGTCTGAGGGTGCTGAACTTTTTGGCGTAAGATCTATTGCGGTTTCAAATGTTTTACCAAAATTTACGAAAGGCATGGCTGTCAAAGCAGTAGTGGCGGCAACCTTCGTAAAAAAATCTCTTCTTGAATTACTCATAAGTTTAGTTTTAGTTAGCTTAAATATGGATCGTATGCTTATATCAGTTTACGGTAACGACCTTGCCGGGTTTTTCTGTGGATTTTCCATGCCAATAGGACGCTAAGATTGATCCCGTAATATTCATTAAAGGGCCAAATACAGCAGGCGCGAGGCCCATAGTCGCGATTTTTCCCAGACTGTTCGCTATACCTGATGCCAAACCCCCATTTTGCATACCCACTTCAATGGCAATTGTTCGCGAATCTTCTTCAGACATTCTGAAAAGCCTCGCATACCAGTAGCCAAGAAAATATCCAAAAATATTATGTATAAGTACCAGTACCATCAGTACTCCACCTATCTCTAACAGGCTGTCCCTGCCTGCTGCTGTTATGATGGTAATAATAAGTCCAATGGCCAGCATAGATATTAAGGGCATGGCCCTACCAAGCCAATTAATACTGTTACCGAATATTCTATTGAATAACAAGCCAGCACCAATGGGAAGGATGATCATTTTTACAATACTCCACATCATGGCCAGGACCTCGATTTCAATAAATTCACCAGCAAAAAGTTTCATCATAAGTGGCGTTAAAAAGGGAGCCAGCAAAGTTGCTATGGAAGTAATGGTAATAGAAAGGGCAACATTCGCATTGGCTAAAAATGCCATTACATTTGATGCCACCCCACTTGGGGAACAGCCTATTAGTACAATACCAGCTGCAATTTCAGGCGGAAAATTGCTTATTGAAGCAAGAAAATAACCCATTAAGGGCATAACCAATAATTGTGCGGTAACCCCTATAACAACACCTTTTGGTTCTTGAAATACGCCGGCGAAATCTTTTATACTCATGGTAGTACCCATCCCGAACATAATAATTTGAATCAATGGGATGATCAGGACCGTAAACTGAAAATCATTAATATTAGTAAAATATTGTGGGTAGAAAAGCGCTGCGGTAACACCCGCAAAAATCATGGTTGTGAATATCAGACCTTTTGTTTTTTCATAACCATTGAATCCTATGGCTAAAAGCGCAAAGAAACCCAGAATCAGAAGACCTGAATGTTCTAAATTCCCAGTGAGGATCATCCCTATGATAACAATGAATAATAAAGCTGCCAGGCCCAAGGCGGACGAATAAAAGTTTATTTTTTCCACAATGAATTAAATTAGAGTTTAAACGCCTGTCTAGCCAGTAATTTCCAATCCTTATCCTGTTTTTGAAAAACAAGCATACAGCCAATATTCACTTTTGCCTGTGACCCATTATTTGTCCCTTCTCCCTTAAAAATATGCCTTACAACGGCTATATCACCAGAAGTTTGTATAGTTTGATCAACCGGGCTGATTGCTGAAAATTGAAATGCACCGTTCATTACACCATCTATATACTCGGATTTATTCTCAACCTTACCACTGGAGTGGCCGTAGGTCAAATCTTCTGAAGTAAGATCCTTGAGTACCTTCTCATTATTTTGAATCATGGCTTCATAAAGTTGGGTGACAGCATGTCCAACATTTTTTGCGCTATTGTTCTTCTGTGCAAGCAAATTGCTAAAGGGTGTCAAAATAAATAGTACGAACAACCATACTAAGGCAAAGAATCTTGATTTCGCGTAAACTGGATTATTTTTTTTCATGTTGGTTTTATAAACTTTCATTTATCAAATTACTATTGCTTTCTAGAGGACATATAATCAGTGAGTTCTTTTCTTGTCATTGGTAATTTAGTATCTGGGTATGCTTTTAACCAATTTTCGAAATCAGTATTTATTTCCTGTGTCCACTTCGTATCGATCTGACCGGCCGTATATTTTTTTTCACGCAGTCTTTGAAATCCGAAAAGATCCCTTAAACCCACTATTTCTGATGAAAGAACTAATTCTGAAGCCAAATGCGATGGAATAAAAACGGTACCATGCTGATTTGCCAAAACAACATCACCTGGTAACACCGTTGCCCTACCTATGCGAATGGGCATATTTATACTCGTTAGCATTTCTTCTTGCAAATAAGAAGGGTCGGCACCTTTGTGCCATCCATTAAAACCCTGGACATTAAGAAGACCGGCGACATCCCTTACGCCTCCATTAAAGATAACACCATTTCCTGAGTTGGCATAAATAGCATTTCCTAAATTTGAACCTATGAGCGTTCCATCTACGATCCTTCCATATCCATCGGCAACATAGATATCACCTGGAACAAGTTGCTGAATAGGCCAGGAATTACTACCTCCAATAGTATCACGACGTTCTGCCGCTCCATTGAGTTTTACGACCTTTTGATAATCTGGCCTTAAAGGCATATACTGCGCTGTAACCACTCTTCCAGTCATTGCGCTTTCCGGGTGAATTATTTCCCAATCCCCTTCATATTGATTATTGTAGCCCTTCCCTCTTAAAAAGCCCCAGGCCTCCTCAATTTGAATATTCTTCATTCGTTCCAGCAATGCATCTGAAACTTTGGGCCTCCCGTCTTCAAAACGTTCTCCATTCCAATTGGAAGTAAGTTCCTTTATTCGTTCTGGAGATGCAGTAACCCCCTGTGCCCTCAAATGGCAAAAACCGAAAAAGCACATTAGGAATACGGTTATTTTAATTTTCTTCATTTTTCGCTGGTTTAAATATTTCTTTTATAGATACGCGTATTAATTCTGCGATTTAGTACTTCAACTGATTATCCTATTGTCAAACACTTATTAAAAACAATCCTTATTAAAAATTCGATTTTTGGAATATATTTCAATTATTTACTCGCAAAGTGTACATTCTTAACTGTAGGTCCTATCATGGGACCTGAGCTCATCCCACTCTTTAGTTGGGGCAAAATAACTTTTGTCTCTTTGATCAATGTGCTGTTTCAGCACCTCCTCATTTAACTCAATCCCAAGACCTGGCGCAGTCAGTGGAACGGTCGCAAAGCCTTTATCAATCATTTTATATCCACCTACGGTTTTAACTAAATCTTCCCACCAGGGCAAGTCTACCGAGTGATGTTCCAAAGCGAGAAAATTTTGTGTCGCTGCTGCACAGTGCACATTGGCCATAAAGGATACCGGCGTCCCTGCCTGATGCATGGCCATCGCCACACCAAATTCTTCGGCATAATCGCCTATTCTTTTGGTTTCTAAAAGTCCGCCAGAAGATGCAAGATCAGGATGTATGATATCAACCGCACGTTGTTCTATTAACGGTTTGAAATTTTCCAAAAGATAAATATCCTCACCCGTGGTGGTAGGGGTTTCGATGGAATTTGTAATCGTCTTCCATTGTTCTGTATATTGCCAGGGAACCATATCTTCAAACCATGCCAATCTGTACTTCTCAAGGGCTTTGGCTAATCTTATGTTATTATTCATATCAAAATGCCCATAATGATCTGTTGAAATGGGTATTTCGTAGCCCACCATATTCCGAACATCCTCAACAACTTGCTGAAGTTCTTCGAGTCCTTTATCCGTAATTTGAATTTGGGTAAAAGGATGCATGGTATTACCATAGTTCATATAATTTCTACGGTCGCCCCATTGGTTGAGATTGCCTTTGTCATCCTCCCAAAATTTTCCATTTACAACAGTGCCGGGCTTTCCTTTTAGTTCTCCAATGGAGACATCCATTTTAAGCCAGGTATATCCCTGCTCATTAATACGATAATCAATGAGTTTTTTCTGTTCTTCAGGAGATTTAGCCTCTGGGGTATCAGCATACATGCGCACCTTATCGCGGTATCTTCCTCCAAGCAATTGCCAGGCAGGAACATTGTACGCTTTACCGCAAAGATCCCATAGGGCCATTTCAACCCCACAGACCCCTCCTGCCTGACGAGAGGGCCCACCAAATTGTTTGATGCTCTTAAAGATCTTCTCCACATTACATGGATTTTCCCCTAGAATTCGGCTTTTTAACATTAAGGCGTAGCGTACGTCTGCCGCATCCCGCACTTCACCAAGACCGTGAATGCCCTGATTAGTGTCTATACGTATTATAGCTGTGCCGCCCATAACGTCAGTAAGCACATAGCGCATATCTGTTATTTTTAATTCTGACGGCGCAGATGCCCTATTTACCTTTCCAGTTGTATGTGCCACGGTATCCTCGAAGGAATATCCCGTAGTAAAACTTGATAAAGCGATACCTCCCAGAGCTGTCTTTTTCAAAAAATTGCGACGCTCATTTGCGGTATAGGGATTGTTCATTTCGGCATTTCTGCTATTTGAATAATCAGTTTCTTCCTTTTTAAATTTATTGATTAGTTTATGAAGTCTATTTTCCATACTATTGATTTTTAATACATTATTACCTTATTATACAACTATTTAAGACTGTAATACAGATGTGCGTATTTGCTTATTCTACAAATTACTTGTCCCACCATACTTTAGTATTAAGGTCGTCTGTGCCCATTCTAGAGACTGCTTCATTGAGATTGCTGGTGTTTGTGGCAACTTCTGAATTTGGATACGTGAGTCTGTTGATGAAATCGCCGGTAATATCCTGGGAAGGATAGGGATTCGGAGTCAAAATAGGATATCCCGTCCTTCTAAAGTTTGCAAAAGCTTCAGGTCCATTAAGGAAACATGCTACCCAGTACTGCGTGCCAATTTGCTGCATGGCATCTGCCGGATTAAATGGATTATTTGTGAGATAGGAATTTATATCTGCCGCAGGTATTTCTGAATCTACATGATATTGAACCATCAATTCCATGTGCGCCCTGATGCCTGTATTATAGTAATCTGCCGGGTTGCCCGAAACCCATCCTCTCACTGCTGCCTCAGCAAGTAATAACTGCGTCTGGGCATGCGTTATGATAAACATGGGTGCTGCCTGGCGTACTACGCGGTAACGATCAATTTGTGAGAAGGCATAAAAACTGGCAAGTCCCATATTTTCAGCAACCGCGCCAATGGTACCATTGTCATAACCCATGGGCATTCCAATCTGGTCCACCGCAGCTGTTGATCCATTTTCCTGGATCTGATCTGGGCCAGAAGTAGCATTTGTATATCTAATGGCAAGAGCACCTAATCTGGGGTCTTCGGTCTCTAACAAATAATCAACAAAAGTATCGACGAGGTATATATTATTAGCCTCTGTAGCATTAAGGAGCGCCCCGTTATCATTTAAATAATTATTATCATGTCGCACAACATAATTATCTTCATTACCCCTCATAACTCCGGCAGCAAAGGCTTCTCGAACTATTTCTTCGGCAAGGGCAGGATCTACTTCTGAAAGGTGCATTCCCACCCTTAGTAAAAGTGAATTCCCGAACCTTCTCCACTTTCCTGTATCTCCTGCATACATGACCTCTCCTGTTTCTACCATTGCTGATGCATTGAGACCTGCCACAGCTTCTCTGACTTCTTTTATCAAGTCTTTGTAAATAGCCTCTTGCGCATCATATTTAGGCAGCACAATCTGGTCATAAATTCCCTTACCGGCTTCAAAATAGGGTATATCGCCATATTCATCCGTAAGTATCATAAAGGTAAGGGCTTTTACAAGGCGGGTAATATTTTTAAGGTTGGGGCGTGAAGGGGCTCCTTCCTGCTCCAACTGACCAAGTATATCCCCTGTGTTCTTAATAACATTCTCATAATATTTTACCCAGTGGTCATCGGTTACGTCCCGGTTATCCTGATTGTAGTTTGCACCAGTCAACACACCAGAGTTGGGCGACACTATCTGCTGTACCACACCCATATCATAGATTAACTGCGCATTTGAAAAAGAAGTGTTTATTATGGCGCTATTCAATAAAAATACCGGATCTACACTGGTACTTGTAGGATCTACAGAATTAGTGTTTATCTCTTCAAAATCATCCTGACACGATAAGGTCATAAGGACCAAAGTAATTAAGAACCAACTGTTATATATTTTTTTCATGATCTTTTCTTTAAAATTTACAGTTTAGGTTAAAGCCAATACTTCTCGTTGTGGGTACACCCGTAGATTCAAGACCAGATACATTGTCTGAGCTATAGCCAAAAGAATCCGGATCTATATTGGGAACCCATTTTTTAATAATGAAAAGATTGTTGGCAAACACATTTAGGGTAACGGATTGCAAGGGCGAATCTTCAGGTATGAACTGACGGAAATTGTAACCGACAGATAATTGCCTGAACTTCCAGAATCCGCTATTGTATACAATGGGCTCTATAAGTTGCTGGGATCGTACGACCTCCCAATAGGTCTGTGAGGGTGTGGCGACCGTATTGGGCTGACCAGCTTCATTGACACCTTCGCCTATTACACCATTTTCCCTTCCTGGAAGTGTTATTTTGTGAAGTCCATGTCTTACCGCATTGAAGTTAGTACCAGATATCATCTTACCACCCAACTTAAAGTCTATTAGAAAAGAGGCGTTAAAATCCTTGTACCTAAACGTATTGGTTATACCTCCTACCCATCGAGGCAGTGCGCTGCCAAAATATACAATCTCATCTGTCCTGAGCGGTCGCCCATCGGTACCAAATATTTGTCTGCCCTGATCATCCTTCTTGTAGCCAAAACCAGCCAACTGCCCTATTTCCTCGCCTACAACCTGAAATAAAAATCCATTAAAGGCATGTGTTCCTACCAGGATACTCTCCCCCGGCGTATTGGTCAACAAGCTGACTACCTTGGTTTTGTTATAGGAATTGTTAAGGGTGATATCCCACTGAAAATCATCGCTTTTAAATGGAACCAGCGTTAAAAGCGCTTCAACACCATCACTGCGGCTCTCACCACTATTGATAAGCGTACTCACAAAACCTGAAGTGTTTGATATTTGCGCAGGTATGATCTGGTCAAAAGTACTTTTACGATAGACACTCAAGTCAAGGTTTACCCTGCTCTTAAACATACGAATGTCTAATCCCAACTCCGTTTCTGTAACGCGTGCCGGTTTTAGGTTTGTATTAGGCAAGGTGCTTGTATTTGCTCCCGCCACAGGTTGTAGTTGACCATCAGGATTTGCGAAGAAATTCGTATTAATGTTGTAGAATAACGTGTTTGAATAGGGAGGGACATCTGTATCACTACCTACTTCTGCATAAGCCGCCCTCAACTTACCAAAACTCAACCAATCGCTGTTCAAGTTGTTTGAAAAAACATAACTAGCTGATAATGAAGGATACAATATACTTCTATTTGCTGGGGAAAGCGTTGAGAACCAGTCATTACGTAAGGTTCCGGTTAAATATAAAGTCTCTTTAAAAGAGAGGTCAACGGAGCCATATAGTGAATTGACTGCCCTTTCTGATAAGGCATAGATGGGATCCTTGACACGGCCATTCTGTACGGTATACAGATCCCGTATTACAAAATTTGTAACGTTTACCCTGTTTAAGTCTGACCTACGGTATAATCTGTTTCCGCCAAAAAGGACAGCCAGACCAAAATCATCACTTAAGTCTGTATCCGCTGAAAATAAAAAGTCAACGTTAGTTTCCCTAAACCTACGCACTTCCTGAGTGTAGGTACCATTCACAAAACCTTCGGGCGCTGGTCCCTGAGCAGCTTGTCCCGTGGGGAAACCGTTGTAATCCTGAGCCCTAGACCAGTAATCCTGTCCTACCCTGACTTGTCCAAATAACCAGGGAAGAAAATTATATTTAAGGGAGGCATTACCAAAAACACGGTCCCTGTTTATGGTGTTGAACTGCTCACTAAGCGTAAAATATGGATTGGTCCTATTTCTAAACCGGGAGTAAACATATTCATCGCCATTCTCGTCAAATTTATTGGCATCCAGCAGATCAAGAGGCATGGAGTTGGCCAGATTATAAAGGGATACTGAAATGGTATTATCCTGTTGACCTACGTTAGGAGGATTGATATTGCTCTCATTTGAGTAATTTATACTTGTAGCAAAAGAAAGCTTATCTGTAAGGTTATAATTTCCTGCCAGACTTACATTTATCCTTTCAAATTTATTGTTTGGCGTGATACCGGTGCTTTCCAGGTTAGAAAGGGAAAGATTAAACCCTCCATTCTCACCGTTTCCGGAAAGGGATATGGAATTGGTAATATCCAGTCCCTGACGGTAGAATTTTCTGATTCTATCATGAACAGGCACATAGGGCACTTCGATACCATCAAACAAAATCTGGGTCATGCCCGGCTCAAAACGTTCTCCAAAAGACCATTGCCCTGAGGTAGGATTAGGAGACGTAGGCCGCACACCATTTTCCCCCTGCCCATATTCATATTGATAATCAGTAAAGTCAAGAGGATTTTGATTGGCCATACTTATCGTATAACTTACCCCTATTCCCTGCCCTGATCCTCCGGTCTTCGTTGTGATCATAATAACACCATCTTTTGCACGTGAACCGTACAATGCGGCACCTGTCGCTCCTTTTAGGATTGTCATACTTTCAATATCATCTGGATTTATACTTGAAAAACCATCCCCACCGTCTGAAGTTACACCTCCACTGTTTGTTCCCAGTTCACCACTGCTGCTTCCTATACTGGTCCCAAAGCTTGAATTGTCTATAGGAACACCATTGACAACTATTAATGGATTATTAGTTCCCGATATGGAAGATTGACCACGTATGCGCACTTTTGAAGATCCCCCTGGACCCGTACTCAAACCAGAAATATTTACACCGGCCACTTTTCCCTGTAGGGAGTTCATAAAGTTTGAAGAACGGTTAACATTGACCTCCTCTGCCTCAACCGAAGCTACGGCATACCCCAGCTTTCTGGTTTCCTGTTTAATTCCCAGCGCAGTAACTACAACCTCATCCAGGTTTTGTGTATCCTCTGTCATAATAACATCTAGGGAACCCGCATCTGGTACAGAAACCTCCTTAGTCGCAAAACCAACAAAACTGAAAATCAAAGCGGCATTTGCCTGACTGAGATTTATAGAATATTTACCGTCAAAATCTGTGGCAGTACCATTTGTAGTATTTTTTTCAACTACGGAAACCCCAGGAATAGGCATTCCATTGTTATCGGTTACGGTACCTGAAACATTTTGTTGGAAAACAGCGCTAGCGTTACTGTCTCTGGAATCCTTATTGGGTAGTGTAGGCTTTAGTTTAAGTACTATTTGATTTCCGCGAAATACAAAGTCAATCGTTGAATCCTTAAAGAGTATAGCAAGTACCTCGTCTAGCGGCATATTCTCTACTCTTATGGACTTTGTTATAGAGGTGTCTATTTTATTGATATCGTAGAGAAATTTAAAATCTGTGGTAGATTCTATTTTTTCCATAATCCTTATCATCTGGACATTCTCAAGCTGAAAGGACACTTTTTGCTTTTGCGATAACGATTTCGCTTGAAGGGAAAAAAGGGTCACTAAGGATAATAAAATAAAAAGTCTCGCTTTTAAGCTAAAATTAGTTGAAGGGGATACGAATATTCCTATAGATTGGTAGTTTTTCATCACATATAGTTGATTATTGGTTTATCTCTATGTATATAATCATAAAGCGCTATTGGTTTGTAACAGGGTACCCCCTATCATCCTTTTGTTTCATAGGCATTGCATTTTTAGTGTTGTTCGTAGAATGGTGAATGTGTACTGAATCCCCATTAATATCGTAAGTAAATGGGGTCTCAATTTTAAATGTTTCCAATACCTCTTCAATAGTTTCTTTTTCAAAGGTGGCGGTAAAGACCCTTTTGTCCAGTTCTCTATAATCATTTTTGATTTTGACACCGTAATGGCGCTGCAGCCGTTGAATTATGGCAGAAAACGCCACCTCTCGCATAACAAGTTTGCCCTCTTTCCAGGCTGTGTAAAGTGTAGTATCCACTTTTTCCAGACTTGGTTTTTTATCCGCTGTGTTCCATTCTGCTTTAAAACCTGAAGAGAGCAATGTGGCATCCTCTTTTTCATATGGAGTTCCCGCTTCATAGAGTTGTACAGCCCCTTCAACAAGTACCGCGCTTTGGTGCATATCTTCAGGATAGGCGCTCACATTGAAACTGGTGCCTAAAACCCTTATTGCCATAGAGCCGGAAGTAACTATGAAAGGACTTTCAGCGTCTTTATGTACATCAAAAAAAGCTTCACCGCTAAGGGTGACTTCCCTATATTTTCCTTTGCTGAACTGCGTGGGAAACTTTAATGATGATCCCGAATTTAAATGAACCAGCGTACTGTCTGAAAGTAAGATTTGAAATTTTTTACCGTTGGGAATAGTAATTGTATTGTATTCAATACTTGAATTGTTAGCAATCCCCTCATTTTCTGTATAATCGAGAACCGCGCCCTCTTTTTTACCCAACACTTGTCCATTAGTATTCACGATGGAAGAAGTACCCTGTGGGGAAAGTGTTTGTATTCTCCCGCTGCCCATTTCAAGGGTTATTCCGTTTACTGTTGTTTTCTCAACGGTATCCGTAAGACGGTTTGAATTATTGAAGTATAAAAACCCACCTAAAATAAATACAAAAACCGCAGCATATCTCCATAAACTGCGCTTGGGCTTTATGGGTTGTTTATTTAATTCTTTCTTATCTAAAGTAGCATTGATTTTTTTCCAGGCCTCATTCGCATCAAGTTCGGTGATATCAGGAATAGATCCATTGGAAGATATATATTCTTTGAGCCTATAGTAAGTTCTGATATTATTCTTATTTGCAAAGAGCCAATGCTGAAATAGAATTTCTTCCTCAACCTGAAGCGCTCCTCGTAACCTTTTTAGAATAATTTTTACTATCAAAATCTTTACTATTTTAAGAGATAAAAGACCTCTTTTAGTAAAGACTCAAAATATCACATTGAGGGTAGTCAATTATTCAAAAAATATACAAATTAATTATTTATATAATAATTAACAGCACACTATAGTAAACATCCCTTAAGTTTATACGTAAAATTTTGAAAGAAGTTTTTAGATGATATTTTACTGTATTTACGGTAATACCCAATATTTCGGCAGCATTCTCGTATTTCAAACCCTCTAACACGCAAAGTTTAAATACTTTTTGATTTTTATCTGGCAGCGAGTAAATTTCCTTTAAAACCTTTTCTGATATTTCCCTTTGAATAATATTATTCTCAAAAGAAGGGGTTTCCGTACCCAGATAACCAATAGGAATGGTCTTTTTTTGCTTTTTGATCCTTGTGAGGCTCTCATTACGTACCGCAGTGAAGATATAACTCTTCATATTATTGCAGGAAGCATACGTATCATTCTGTAGCAGTTTAATAAAAATATTCTGCACCACATCTTTGGCATCATCCAGATCTTTTACATAACTGAAGGATAATAGACACCACTCCTGATAATGTTTTGTAAACATTTCCTCTAAGACCGTAGTATCCTTTTTCTTCATAATCTTAGATTTTTAGTGGATCGCATCACAAAAAGATTATTTTTTATGATAATATAATTGTTGGTTTTACATTTTTAAATCACAACAAGGTATTAATAACTTAATATTTTTGCAAAAAAATAAGTTAACAAAAATAAATTAACGCTATAATTGCGTATTTGATAATCTACAATAATCTGTATAGGAATGGATAATGCGATTGGAAAATTATTCTTTAGCTTTTATTCAGATCTAATGAATGCGCTAAATCCTAATCCAAAATATTTAACCTGTTTGCACAATGTATATTGCTATTCCAACTATTTGAATGTAGAGCGAAAAAACAAATATTAATAGATAAAAAAGCTCCAAAAATGATCGAAAAACGCTCTAAAACCTCAAAATATTAGCCATAATTTAAGTGTGGTAGAAGAAAGCCATATAATATCGCTAATCCTAAAATATATTCTTATCGTATAGTAAGCAAATGTTTCTTATAGTGTTCTGTCAATTACCCGATAATTTCAGCTTTTGACCTTTCTAGCGTGTAATTAACAAATGCATTGATCCCAAATTCCCATTTTGGAATTTTATCTGCATAATTTACCCAATTGGTTAATTTACCTAATTTAGGAGAGGCTATGGTAACTTTATCTTGAAGTTTATGCGTAAAGCCTAATCCCTTTTCTCCCCGATCTAAAGTAGGAGCGAACATCGTTCCGCAAAAAAGAACAAAGCCATCAGGATATTGATGATGTTCACTTATGACCTGGGCGACCAATTCTTCAGGGGATCTACTAATCTGACCCATATCACTTGTATCCTCAAGAGAAAATCCATCTTCCCCCTCTATTCTCAGGGAAACTTTAGATTCTTTGACATCCTCAAGCGTAAATGTATCATCAAACATTCTATAGAGTGGCCCTATGGCACAAGATCCGTTTTGATCTTTCGCCTCCCCTAAAAGCAAGGCGCTTCGACCTTCAAAATCCCTGAGATTTACATCATTACCTAGTGTAGCACCCATTATTTCTCCCTTATTGGAAACGGTAAGTACAATTTCTGGTTCTGGATTGTTCCAGTAGGAATCTTTATGAATTCCTATTTCTGCCCCATAACCAACGGAAGAAAAGGGCTGGCTCTTGGTAAATACTTCAGCATCTGGCCCTATACCTACTTCCAGATATTGTGACCAGATTCCCCTTTTCTGTAATTCTTCCTTTAATTGAACAGCGTTAGGAGAGCCTGGTTTTACATGATTTAGACTAGCTCCTATAGTTGAGGTAATCTCATTCCTCAACTGCATGGCTAGTTTTGGTTCACCCTTTGCTTTTTCTTCTATAACACGTTCCAGTAGGCTTTTTATAAAGGTCACACCACAAGCTTTGATAGCCTGTGTATCGTTTGGAGCCAATAAAAAGGGTTTATCCATATCCCGTTTATCATACAATGAATTCTCAAGGACTTCCTCCAGGTTACAGAGTTTATTAATCTTGCGATCTTCGGTATTTAAAAAATTTTTATAAGATGGCGTATTGATAAGTTCGCTGGTAGATTTAAAATAAAAGGAGAGATCATATACTTCGCCCTTATGAACCCACACCGTATGCGGACCTGCAATATTTTTAAAAGCGGCGTTTTTTGGAACGTGACATCTACCTATCCAAGTACCTTCACTTCCCATTATAGGAATAATCGTTTCTAATATCATTGTATTTCTGTTGGTTGAATAATAACTGTGCTATAATCCTATTTTTCATTCATTCAGACCTTCGCTAAATAAAAAAACTCCTTACTACACCATTTTAATCATCTCTGTAGGATAAAAATTTAATGGGGTTATTTATACTATGGCAATTAGTTTGAAGTTTTATACCTGGGGGCTATACTACTAACATAAGGACACCTAACAATTTTAATATGTCGTCGCTATGGTACAAAACGCACATTTATGAAAATTAAAATATTTATAGACTCATTGATTAAATTTGAATAAATTTAATAAAAATCTTATCAATATTTTTACAAATTGCTAATTAGTCTATCAGATATGATTTTAAAGAAACACGGTTTATTAATATTTATTTTTTGGGATTTTTAAACACTATGGTTTGTTTTATATAAAATTTGGAACACTTTTATTTTAAGCATTCAGTGTTTTTTTTTTCATCTTCACATGTGGCATATTGCACATCATTTTTTATGATACTATTTTCTTCACCTTTCCTTTAATCGATATGTTTCGTGATGAGCATATTCTATTGTCGTGAAGGATCTTCATAAAGAAAATGTCATTTATGGCGATTTTACCCCTATTGATTTTAATATGAGATAATCATTTACAAGAGCGCTCTATAATATAAAATCAGTTTCCAAGTTTTAGTTAACTTTATATCTAACCCCAAATACATTAATTATGACTATTAGCAACATTGTTTGGATTATAATCGCTCTGATCCTAGTGGCATTGATCATTAAAGAGAATCGTGAAATGGCAATGATCAAAGCCGAACTCGATTTACAACAAGATTCTGAGGACAATTCAATAGATGACATTCAAAAAAAGCCGCAGATTTAGTACACAAATAAACGATAAAACACTCTTTATTGTTAAGTAAAAGCTAAAATATATGTTCGTATTTAAATCATTTACAATTGTTTACAGTGTAATTTTAGCACTAACGTTTTGAGTATCTCTCGGTAATTCTGTGAAAAATTAGAGCATTACTTTATAGGTCTAAATTACTTGTCATAGGATATTATTGTAGATTATCCTATACATCAAAATTTTAGGGAATCTTTGCTTTGATTATTTTTAATTGGGATTTATCTATATGAATTTTAAATATAGCCAGACCCTTAAAATATAAAACCACTCAATTTGTAAGAATTGCGTGGTTTTATATTTTATAATGTAGCATTTTAAAGACTATAGCCCGAGCTCATTAATCTACACATATTTTTGTATATTTTTAAGATATAGCTCAGCGCTTAATTTTAAGATTACAGTGAGCCATATATTTCGTATTAAAAAAATCAATCGCATAAAAGTAATTACGGATATATGAAAAAACATACTACCCTTTACCTATCATAATTTACATACTATATATACAAATTATTCATTGTTTAAATCACTAAAATAATTGTCTTTGGAATAATCTGTGAATTTCTTCCTTAATTTTTAAAAAATTAACAAACATAGAGTTCAATTTTGAATTTTTCATTTCGGCTAATGGTCCCCGTCGCAAATATTTTTTTATTCATCCATTTCTATATTTGCCATCTTATTTTAAAATTTCAAAATAAACATCATTTAGAAATTCAATTGTCAAAACCTTTTGTACTGAATTATCATTTCTTCTATTGAATTAGTAGCAACTAGATTTCATCTAGCCAATATTCTTATCACACGTACTTTAATTTTTATAATATAAAAGAGTTTCGCCTAATCGAGAAGTTAAGTCCTCATTAAAATTTGATTTTAAGGGTCATAAAGATAAATTTTATCGATTTTTTAAAATGTCTGTAATGGCATCAAATCATTACGAAACCTACCTACTTTATAGAGATGTTGAAAGATCTTAAAATATTTAGTGGATTTGTATATTTTATGACCTGGCACGGCAGAACGCAGATCATTAATGCCCTTTAAACCTTCTTTAGAATTAGGTGCTACTTTTGAAAAATAAAATTTTTATAAGTCCAAATTTTATAAATATCAATTTCGCTCGTGAAAAAAGTGCTGATACCTATTTTGTTTTTCTGTATTGCGCAATTCTCCCATGCGCAAGAAATCAGCCTAAGTTATTTTTTAAGCCAGGCAAAACAGAACAATGATTCACTTTTAAATACGGTAAATCTCGAAAATATAGGGGAACTCCGGAAGCAGATGATCATTGCCCAGAACAGGCTACCACAAATGGATGCCCTTGCAGATGTCCTGGTAGCCCCCTATTTTGATAGTAGAAAGGTTGTTGATATTACTACCAATCCTTCCGAGTATGCCTATGGCTATGATGTAGGCATTACCAATGGCGGTCTTTACGCAGCGCAGGTTCGGGTAACCCAACAACTTTTTAACAGATCCATCACAAATAACCTGTTGTTTCAACAAATGGTGCGCAATGGGGCACTGGCACTGAACTACAAAGAGGTATATCACAACCTGAAGAATAATTTGATTGCCCTCTACGTTACCGCCTATGGATATCAGTTACAGGAAAAGCTCAATCAGCAACTTGTTGACGATCTGCAGATAAGACTCAAGGTGATCGGGATCTTGGTCAAGAATGGTATTTTATTGCAGAGCGACTACCTGCTTTTACAGGTAACCATTGACCAAACTAGGATAATCATTGGACAGTTTCGCAATAGTCTGAGGGAAACCGAAAGACAGCTCTACGCCCTGAGTTCGGCCCCAATTGAGATGGGTATAAATCTTTCTGAACCAAAACTGGTAATTGAACCCAGTTCTGAACATTTTTTTTACCAGGCACGCTTTACTAATGATAGCCTTCAGATTGAGGCTGACAGGGAAGTGTTTAACAACAAGTACAGACCCCAGGTCTCCGCTTTTGCCGATGCCGGTCTCAATGCGGTGCAGATCCCAAATATTTACCATAAGGTCGGGGCGAGTGCAGGATTGCAATTTACACTTCCCTTATTTGACGGGCACCAGAGGCGTATAAATTCCCAAATGAGCCTTATAAAACAAGAGAACATACAAAACACCCTTGAAAATAACCGGACGGTCAAGAAAAATAATTTGCAGAGCCTAACCGATCAGATCGCTTTCCAGGAACAGAATCTGAAACTTATGAAACAGCAGTTGAAAAATCAGGATGTCGTTCGCAAACTCTACAGGGATAAACTGGTACGGGGGCAGGTCTCGGTGATCGATTACCTGAACGTGGTGCAGAATTACAGGTCGGCGGAGAGTACACGCATACAGATGCAGGTAAACCTCTGGCTCCTACAAAATCAATATGAATATATAAACTGGTGATATGAGGCTTTTAAATTCGATGGGGTTTATCCCTCTTCTGAGTATTATGCTCCTTTTCATGGTCTCCTGTAATGACGGTAACGGTACCCCGCCCCTTTCGGTAAAGGCAGCCATAGATGTAAGGGCAGCAACTGTGGAAGTCACCAATATAAAAGAGTACCGTGAGTACAACGGGGTCACCCAGTACCAAAAAAAAGAGAACCTGCGCAGCCAGGTCACCGGCTATGTGACCTATCTGCCCTATGGCCGCGGGGCCGGTATCCGCCGGGGAGCTACCTTTGCCACGCTACACACCAAGGAGCAGGCCGCACTTGCGGATGCCGTGAGTATTGATAGTTCCCTGGCACAATTCACAAAGCCATTGCGCATAACTTCCAATGCATCCGGCACCCTTACACAGCTCAATGTGGTAAAGGGCGATTATGTTGCCGAAGGCGATATACTGGCGGTAATAACCCAGCCCGAAACACTGGTGGTCAAAGTGAACGTTCCCTTTGATCAAAAAAAAGGTATGGCGCTGGGAACGAGGTGTCAGGTAATTTTACCAGAAGGTGCATCCGTTGATGCAAGGGTTACCGGAATGTTGCCCGTGATCGATTCCGTTGACCAGACACAGACCTTCCTTATCGCAATGCCCAATGCCAACCTGCCCGAAGGCCTCAACGTTAATGTAAGAACCATAGTAAAGCAGGACAGTACTGCACTTGCCGTTCCGCAACAGGCATTGCAGACTAATGAGCTGATGACCGATTTCTGGGTGATGAAGATCGTTGATGATTCCCTGGCAACAAAGCAAGAGGTTATCCCATTGCTGCAAAATGATTCCGTGGTACAGATCAAGTCTTCAAACGTGAAACTTGGTGATCGCGTGGTAACCGAGGGCAGCTACCAGATGCAGGATTCCACCAAGGTCAAAATCATGCGACAATGAAAAACAGGCTCAACAGTTATAAGTTCCCCCTGCTTGCCTTAGGAATACTGCTGCTTGCCGGTGGATTTTTCACCTACCAAAACCTAAAGACCGGACTTTTCCCCAATATCACCTTTCCAAAGATCAAGGTGATAGCTGATTCTGGACAACAACCGGTGGATAAGATGATGGCGGCCGTGACCATCCCCCTGGAAAATGCGTTAAGGAGAACGCAGGGGCTCAGCTACATAAGGAGCACCACTTCTAGGGGAAGTACGGAAATTTCGGTATTCCTTAACTGGGATATGGATATTGATGTTGCTCGTTCACAGATAGAATCTTTTATTGGCCAAGCCAAAGGGGACATTTTGCCCAACACCAATTTTTCGGTCGAAAAAATGAACCCTTCCATACTTCCGGTTATGGGCTATTCGCTGGAAGGTGACTTGTCTCAGGTCGATCTGAAGGTAATTGCCAAATATCAAGTGCGACCCTATTTAAGTGCCACCCCAGGAGTGTCGGACGTTGCTATCATTGGCGGAAAGGACAAAGAATACCAGATCATACTGAAACCGGAAATCCTAAAAAACCTGGGAATAAGCCCCACTACTGTTCAAAATGCGGTTACAAATTCAAATATCATTCAATCAGATGGTTACCTTATCGATTACAACCGGATGTACCTTACCCTCACCGATAATTCGGTCAAAGGGCTCAAAGACTTAGAGAATCTGGTCATCAAGAATTCCGCCACACGGCTGGTTCAGCTCAAGGATATTGCCAATGTTACGGTGGCCGAGGCCAAGCAGTATACAAAAATCTTCGCCAACGGCAACAACGTGCCGCTCATAGCCATTGTCAAACAGCCCAGCGCCAACCTTATCGCGGTTAATGACAGTATTGAGAAAAAGGTTGAAGAACTGGCCAAAATACTACCAAAAACAGTAAAACTGGTACCCTATTACAAGCAGGCGAACTTTGTAAATACAAGTATCAAGAGTATCAAGGATGTACTGTGGATAGGCCTCGCACTTGCCCTCTTTGTTGTGGTAATTTTTCTTCGTTCTTTTGCATCAAGCCTTGTAGTCCTTTTTACCATACCAGTGACCCTTTCCCTTACACTGATACTCATCAATGCAGTAGGCTATACGTTCAATATCATGACGTTGGGGGCCATTGCCGCAGCCATAGGGCTGATGATCGATGATGTGGTGATCATCATTGAGCAGATCCATAAAATAAAGGAGGAGTATCCTGATAAGCCGATCGCGTGGAGCGCAGGGGAGGCCATCTCCCATCTGCTCCCTGCAATGATAGGGTCGTTCCTGAGCACGGTGGTAATCTTCATCCCCTTTGTAATGATGACCGGGGTTGCCGGGGCATACTTTAAAGTCATGGCATTTACCATGATCATTGCCCTGACCTGTTCCTTTTTTGTGACCTGGTTTATGGTCCCTGTCCTCGCAATAATGTTTTCAGGGAAAAAATCAATTGGCCACCAACATGTGCCAAGAACAAAATGGATTCACCACGTTCTGGAGAAACCGATTATCGGGATCATTTTTGCAATACTCTGTGTGGCCATCATCATAATTGTCCCCCCAAAACTGCCATCTGGTTTCCTGCCTGAAATGGATGAGGGTAGCATTGTACTGGATTTCAACAGTCCGCCGGGAACAAGCCTTGAGGAGACGGGAAGGATGCTCAATATCGTTAATGACATACTAGACAATCAGCCAGAGGTAGATGCATTTTCGGCAAGGGCTGGCGCACAGATGGGTTTCTTTATAACCGAGCCTAATCGGGGAGATTACCTTATCAAACTGAAGGAATCACGATCAAAGACTACTACTGAGGTCTCAGATGAGATCCGTACTAAGATAGAGGCAAAACTGCCCCAGCTTACCGTGGATTTTGGTCAGGTGATCGGTGATATGCTCGGTGACCTTATGAGCTCCGTTCAGCCCATTCAGATCAAACTATTTGGTGATGATAGGGCTAAATTGGAGCAGCTTTCCAAACATATAGCTTCGGAAGTGGAACAGGTCAAGGGAACCACAGACGTATTTGACGGTATCGTTATCGCGGGCCCAGAAATCGAACTTAGGCCCAAGGAAGCGGTACTGGCACAGTTTGGGCTTACCCCGGCTGATCTCCAGGTACAGCTACAGACCCAGGTCATGGGCACGGTGGTGGGAACAATGATCGATAACATAAGGGTGATCAATATCAGGATGCGCTATCCGCAAACCTATGGCACCTCTGTGAACGAACTAAAAAACACCAGGATACTGTTGCCCAAAGGCCCCAGTGTGCCAATTTTGCAACTCGCCGATGTGGTGATCAAAAAGGGCGTGGCAGAAGTGAACCGTGAAAATGAGAAGACCGTGGGCTATATTACCGCCCGTCTCAACAACCGTGACCTTGGCTCTACACTCGCAGATATAAAATCCAGGTTGGCTAGTAACGTTAGCCTACCGGCGAATTTTCATATGGAATATGGTGGCTCCTATCAAGAGCAGCAACAGGCCTTCAGGGAACTTTTGCAAATACTCATATCAGCTGTGCTATTAGTCTTTGTGGTGATCCTGTTTCTGTTTAAAAAACTTAAGGTTGCCGGGGTAATCGTACTTGTTGCGATTATGGGGGTGGCCGGTTCCATGTTGGCCCTTTTAGTGACGGGTACACCGCTCAATGTGGGCAGTTACACAGGAATCATTATGATCGTGGGAATCATTGGTGAAAATGCCATTTTTACCTACCATCAATATCAGGAGGTCGATGAATCACTTTCCCATAAGGAAAAGATTGAATATGCAATAGCCGCTCGACTTCGCCCTAAACTTATGACCGCATTTGCCGCGATTATGGCCCTTGCTCCCCTCGCTTTGGGGATTGGTGCCGGTGCGCAGTTGCATCAGCCCCTTGCCATTGCGGTGATCGGGGGAATGTCCTTTGCCCTGCCCCTGCTTCTGGTTGTTCTGCCTACAATTTTAAAATTCGTAAAGCAATAAAAGAAAATGAACACAATACTTGATTTTTTCCTTCATCTGGACACTCATCTTTTTGCCATGATCGTGGATTATGGGCCTTGGGTATATGCTATCCTTTTTTCCTTCATATTCATCGAGACCGGCCTGGTGGTAATGCCCTTCCTTCCGGGGGATTCACTACTGTTTGCCGCTGGAACATTCTGCGCTGGGGTGCAAAACAGTTCTGGGGAAACCGCAGGGCTCAGCTTATGGATCGTTGTACTTATACTTATATTAGCAGCGGTTCTGGGTGATAGCCTTAACTATTACCTCGGAAAGACTATTGGTCTGAAAATATTGAAATGGAAAGTCGCAGGAAAACAAATCGTTAATCAGAAAAGCATTGACAAGACCCGGTATTTTTTTGAAAAGCAAGGTTCGAAGGCCATAATCATTGCTCGCTTTGTACCCATTGTTAGGACATTCGCACCATTTGTAGCCGGTATTGGAGCTATGCACTATGGTAAGTTTATTCAGTTTAATATTATTGGAGGTGTTGCGTGGGTATTTTTTTTAGTCTTGACCGGCTATTTTTTTGGAAATCTTCCCTTTATAAAAAATAATTTTGAATACGTGATCCTAGGTATTGTAGTATTGTCCTTAATACCCATGGCCATTGATATTATTCGAAGTAAATCGAAGTAAAGAATAGCTTTAAGATTTGCAAAGAACTAGCAGCTAATTTGGATTTATTATCTTTATATATGAAATTTTTAATTGCGGAAGACGAAATAGAATTACAACAGGCCATCGTTAAATATCTCCAACGGGACAATCACCTGTGTGAGGTGGCCTCTGACTACCGTCAAGCCTCCGAAAAACTTGACATCTATGAATATGATATAGTGATTCTGGATATCAACCTGGTGAGCGGCAGTGGACTGGACCTGCTAAAAAAGCTTAAAAAGCAAGATAAAGATTGCGGGGTAATCATTATTTCCGCCAACAGTGCTCTTGACGATAAGTTAAAGGGACTGGATCTTGGTGCGGATGATTACCTGACAAAGCCCTTTCATCTGGCTGAGCTGAACTCACGGGTCAAAGCAATTTTGAGGCGCGGAAAGTTTGGTGGTAGCAACTCCGTAACTTTTAGGGAGATCAGGCTTGAGACCGCATCACGCACAGCTTATGTAAATGAATGTCCTATAGGCCTTACGAAGCGGGAATATGACCTGTTGCTTTTTTTTATAACAAATCAGAACCGTGTACTATCCAAGAGCATCATTGCCGAGCATCTGTGGGGAGATGACAGCGATATGTTGGACAATTTTGACTTTGTCTATGTGCATGTCAACAACCTCAGGAAAAAACTAACAAAGGTAGGGGCTAAATATCTACAAACAGCCTATGGTACCGGTTATAAATTTATGGAAGATTAAAAATATAAAACAAAATAAAACACCGTTGCTCAGAAAGGCTTCAACCACTTTTCTGTTCTCCAGCGCAGTCATTATGATCGTATCGGCGGTTGCGCTCTATATCTACACTAGTTTTTTATTGAAAGATGAGATAGAGGAAGAGCTCTTTTCTGATAAGGACCGTATTGAGCGCTTGCTCACTGATGATCCGGAACTGAAAGGCATTCCGCCCATCATGACGGTAGAAAAGGTAAACAACCCACAGGAAGAACAACTTGTGGACACCCTTATTTATGACCCATTGCAAGATGAAATCGAACTTTTTCGGCAGCTTTCGGGAACAAAGATGATCCATGGTCAGCACTACCGCGTAGCCGTGCGTGCCATGGTAATAGAATCCGAAAACATACTTTTTGCCATCGTCTTTACCTTTCTCGCCATTATATTCCTCGCCTTTGTGTTCCTGTTCTACCTCAATAGGTCACGTAACGAAAAATTATGGAAACCTTTTTTCATCAACCTTGAAAAACTTAAGGGCTTTTCCCTACAATCGGGCACAGGCCTGAACTTTATCGAGTCTAACATATTGGAATTTGACGAACTGAACCGGGAAATGAAGAGCCTTACCCAAAAGGTGAGTGCGGATTATGGCAACCTCAAGCAGTTTACCGAGGATGTGTCCCACGAGATTCAGACTCCTCTGGCTATCATGCAGGCCAAGATCGACACGCTGATCAATGACCAGGATATTTCCGAAAGACAATATGGTGAACTTTCCTCCCTACAGGACGACATACAGCGCCTCAAGCAGTTGAACAAAAGACTGAGCCTTCTGGTAAAGATTGATAACGATCAGTTTACGGCCGAGAAAATGATAGGCCTTGACCGGATCCTGATGGAAGGGATAGAGAACCTCCGGGAACTTACCGCCGTACAGATCGATCAAAATATCGAGGCAAACGTTCTTGTGAAAATAGATCCTTACCTTGCCTCGGTCCTTTTCAATAATCTTTTATCAAATGCGATCAGGCACAATATGGCCGGCCGGCCAGTAGAGGTTCACCTGACCGGGGAAAGCCTTCGCATAATGAATCATGGAGATGGGCCGCTGCATCATCCCGAACGTATATTTGAACGTTTTTATAGGGAAAGCAACCAAGTGGACTCCACCGGCCTGGGACTATCCATCGTCAAAAAAATCTGTGATTATTACGGTTTCGTTCCCAGCTATAGCTTTGTGGATGGCAATCATATATTCTATGTAAGTTTTTTGGGATAAAACAATCGATACGCCCATTAACTTTAAGTTCTCTTAAGAAAGCAAGCTTACTTTTGGTAAAAACTTAATTTATGCACCATCTTTTAATCAAGGATTTTATAGTACTGTTTATAGGCATTATCTCCATTGGAGGGGCTATGGCACAGAATACTATTTCCCTAACAGGAAAGGTGGTCGAGGGCACCACAGGGCAGATCCTTCCATTTGTGACGGTTTCCGTTAAGAGTGCAGAAACTTTATCACTTATTACTGGAACGATAACTGACGATTCCGGGCGCTTCAACCTTACAGATCTTCCCACTGGCAATTACTCGGTTGACATATCGTATATCGGTTTTGAGACCGTTCAGCGTTCTATTGCCTCCACGGGCATCAACCCGATTTTTGATCTTGGTACTATAGAACTTTCAGAATCTGCCCAGAATCTGGGAGAGGTGGCGATTACCGCAAGACGTGCCACGGTAGATGCAGATCTGGATAAAAAATCCTTCAGCCTTGATCAGAACCTTGCACAGGCCGGTGGTTCGGTACTTGACGCGATGCGAACAATGCCGGGCGTTGCCTTTGATCAGGAGGGTAAAATTGTTTTGCGTGGAAGTGATAAAGTGGTCGTGCTCATCAATGGCAAACAGTCCAGTCTAACAGGATTTGGCAACCAAAAGGGACTTTCAAACATCCCCGCGGCAAATATTGAGCGTATTGAAATCATCAACAATCCCTCGGCAAAATATGATGCTAATGGTTTTGCCGGAATCGTGAACATTATTTATAAAAAAAACAAGGAAGAGGGTCTTAATGGGGAAGTTGGACTTTCCTTTGGACTCGGGACGCTCTCAAAGCGAAGGAAAGATACACCAACGGATTTTGGCAGTTATTCGGTGAACCCAAAACTTATCCCAAGTTTCAACCTGAATTACAGGACCGAAAAACTCAACTATTTTCTTCTTACCGAATTCATTTTTCAGGAAGCCCTGCCCAACAATGAATTCACAACCCGTTTTTATGATGACGGGCGCAATATCCTCTCACAGGTTCCTGAAAACAGAAGACAGTTCAGGTCGATCATAACGGGTGGGATCGATTATGCAATTTCTGATAATGATGCACTTACTGTATCTGCAATGTTCGACCGCGAAAAACATATTGACACGTCACAGGTAGCATTTATAGATCTGAATACCGCTACGCGCAACCGCCTATACACGTGGCAGGAAGAGGAAGTGACCAGCTTTATCAACCTGGCCACCGCTTATAAACATAATTTTGAAGAACCTGGGCATTCATTCTCGGCAAACGCACAATATACCCGCGGATTAGAAGATGAAAGCTATTTTCTGAACGACAGTTCCGCAATACGCATCGGTAAGGATATGACAAACATCCGTGCGATCGAGCATACCACAAGCCTTTCGGCAGATTATGAACAGGCCCTGAGTGATGGCAGGATCGAAGCGGGCCTAAAGGGCCGTTTTAGAAGCCTACCCGTAGATTATACTATCAACAGGGGCAATCAGTCCATTATTTATCCCAATCTGGGCGATTTTTCAAAATGGACAGAAAACCTTTACGCAGCTTATGCTAATTATGTGCTGGAACGGGAGGGTTATGATATAGAGGCCGGTTTACGAGCAGAAGAGGTCTCTGTTTCTTACACCCTGGATCCACAAAACATATATTACGATAGCAACGATAGTTATGATTATTTTGAGCTTTATCCCAGTATGCGGTTTACGTATAAATTGAATACAAAAAATAGGATTTCCCTATTTTATAACCGGCGTGTGGACAGGCCTGGCGAACCCGAACTACGTATTTTTCCCAAATATGACGATCCTGAGTTGCTAAAAGTTGGCAATCCCTATCTAAGGCCGCAGTTTACAAATTCCATAGAGGTGGCCCATCGCTATTCCTGGTCATCGGGCTCGCTGTTTTCGGCATTTTATACCAGATATATAGATGGCGCATTCCAGCGTATTTTCAGTATTGACGACAGCAATCCGCAATATGATATCGTAAATCGTATTTACCAGAATACTGGCAAAAGTTCCAATACGGGGATCGAGATTTTATTTAGTCAGGATATTGCAGAATATTGGCAATTGACTTCAAGCGCCAATATTTACAGCAATGGCATAGACGCTTTTGAGGGCACATTGCTATTTCCGTACGAGAGGACGTTTTTCATTAATAAATCCACCGCCACTGCAGGGGATTTTAAGATCAGCAATACCCTTCAACTGCCCTGGGATCTAGAGGCGCAGCTTACCGGAATCTGGTTCTCAAAACGTAATATTCCACAAGGTGAGGAGCTTGCGCGTTCTTCGGTGGATTTTGGCCTGAAAAAGTCTGTTTTTGGGCAAAAAGGGGAGGTTTTCCTATCAGGAACCGATATCCTGAACCGTTTTGGGCTTCGCCAAAGGCTCAATGGAGAGGGGTTCACCGCACGTTACAATAATTATTATGAGACACAGGTTTTTAGGGCTGGGTTTACGTATAAATTTTAAACAAAACCCTAAAAGGAAATTGCAATCAAATTTACTGGTTTTTGAGGATATCATTATGAAAGCACTTAATAAGGTTGCCGAGATTACCCTGTTGTTCTGGGTCATGAAGATCATTGCAACCACACTGGGCGAGACCTTTGGTGATTTTCTGAGCATGACGCTCAACCTGGGATACCTTACGGGAATAGGCATTACCCTCACGTTTTTTATAATCGTATTGCTGGTTCAGCTTGCCTCAAAGACCTTTGTACCCCTAAAATACTGGCTCGTGATCATCGCCACCACTACACTTGGGACCGAAATATCTGATTTTATGGACCGAAGCCTCGGGCTGGGCTACACGCTGGGAAGCATCATTTTGTTCGCGCTGCTGCTGCTTACTCTATACTTTTGGTACAGCAAGTATAAAAACCTGAAAGTATATCCCATCATCGACCGCAATAAAGAAATCTTTTACTGGGTCGCGATCCTTTTTTCCAATAGTCTGGGAACCGCATTCGGCGATTATTTGAGCGATGTGGCCGGGCTAAGCTATCTTGTGGGTGCCTTGGTGACCGCAAGTGTCATAGCGGTTGTTCTTCTGCTGCATTACTTTACAGGGTTGAACCGGATCCTGCTATTCTGGGTGGCCTTTGTGTTCACCAGGCCCTTTGGGGCAACCTTCGGTGATTTTCTGACCAAGCCCATCGCAAAGGGTGGCCTTGAACTGGGAACACTCCCCGCTACTTTGGTCTCCATAGTGCTCATTGGGATATTGATCTATCTCTCCCATCGCTCAATGACTAAAAAGGATACAGATGGAATTACTTAAGATTCTCTTGAAATCAGCTTTAGACAGGTATAGTAACTTTGTGGTGTAATTCTAAAATTGAAAATCATGAAAATGTTGAGATTTTTGGGGATTCTGTTGTTCAGTTCATCCCTATTTGCAGGAACCATCAAAAAAGATGCGCCAAAGGTTGTCAGAGACGCGTTCGCGAAAAAATTTCCGGAAGCAAAATCTGTGAAATGGGACAAGGAATCTCAAAATGAATGGGAGGCCGAATTCAAAATGGACGGAATGGAATATTCTGCCAACTTCAATAATTACGGGGTCTGGAAGGAGACCGAGCACGAGGTCAGGCAGGCCGATGTGCCACATGAAGTCATGGCCTCGCTCAAAAATGAATTTCCCGGCTACAAAATAAGGGAGTCTGAAATATCAGAGACATCTGAAGGTATGGTTTATGAATTTGAGGTCAAAAAAGGCGGATCAGAAATCGAGGTTGCCCTTGATTCCCATGGTAAAGTAGTAAATAAAAAAGAAAATGACGGAGAGGGCGAGGATTGATAATCTGTCTTCCATTTATTTTAAATAGCCGGAAAGGATCCTAATCTGTAAAATTTTAGGATCCTTTTTATTTTGTAAAAAAGGGAGATCCAAAAAGCGTCCCCTATAAATTTAGATTCTCTTTAGATTCGGTTAAAATTTAAAATAGATTCAGGTGGCATCTTTGTGGTTTAAAATTTACCAAAGTGACCTTTAAAAACAAAACAGACAGGTATTATATATTATTTCTTCTTTTGGCGTTCGCCCTGCTCCTGTTCGGCCTTGGCACCTATGGACTGGCCGAGACAAGCGAGGCACGTTATGCAGAGATTAGCCGGGAAATGTTTCTCTCGGGCGACTATCTTAATCCCGAATTATTAGGGATATTCCACTTTCACAAGCCGCCCATAACCTATTATATCACAACGGTGGGCTATAGGATTTTTGGGATCAATGAATGGGGCGCACGCTTCTTTCTACAGATCGCCGTTATCATACAATTGTTCTTTGTCTATGGTCTCGCCAACCTGCTCTATAGAAACAGGAAAGTCGCTTTTCTATCCGGGCTGATCTATTTCTCGATGCCCATTGTACTTATATCCAGCCGTAACCTGACAACCGATGCCTATTTGACCACATTTATTCTTGCGGCTATTTATTGCTGGCAGTTGTATGTGTGTCATAAAAGAATTATAGTGCTGTATTCCTTCTATTTTTTGATAGGGATCGCACTGCTCACCAAAGGTCCGGTCGCTCTTCTTTTTATTGTCACCTATATTTTAGTGGAAAAGATTGTCTTTAAAAGGAGCTTAAAAATACGTTTACATCATATTATGGGAATTCTCCTTTGCCTGGCCATTGGGGCTAGTTGGTATGTCCTTGTCATGGTGGAAAACCCTAAGCTTTGGGATTATTTCATACAAAAACAGTTGGTTTCCAGAATGAACGCCGACTCCTTCAACAGGGCAAAACCAGTCTGGTACTATGCTTTGTTGCTCACAGGCCTCCTTTTTCCGTGGTGGGTATCCATAATACCAAAGTTCAGATCAAAAATCGCTCAGATCAAAACTCTTCCCAGGTCCGGTATGGTTTTACTGTATTGCAGTCTAGCGGTATTCCTGATTTTTTCGGCTTTCACGACAAAACTTATTTTATATATCCTGCCCATGTTCTGGATGCCTGTTGTGCTCATTGCGTCACAGGTGTCTAAGATAAAATCAGTTACGGGAAAAATTATAAGCCTTACCTATTTGACCTTGATAGGCCTTCTGAGTCTAGGCGTCATAGGGATATGGATAATTGGAATTCCGCTAATAAAGTCCACCACCTACGCTTCACTGATCGCACTTGGAGTGTTGATTGCTTCTTTTATAATCTATTTAATTATTGACAATGAAAAACGCTATAAACCCGCATGTATGGCTGCGGTTTTTGGTGGTGGGTTGTTGCTGATCTCCTCAGCGGTTTTGAGCGCCAACAGTGCCTTGATAAACAGTACACGGGATATGGTGGGTTTTATCAACCATATCTCTACCGAAAGTGATAAGACCATAGTAGTCGATGATTATCTGCTTACCTCAATACCCTTTTATACAGACGCGCAGCTTATTACCCTCAAGGATGACCGCAATACCACCCAACGCGAGATTCAGTTCGAAAATGACCAGAAATGGAAGGAAGGTTTGTGGGATGTCCATGATCCCATGACCCTCTCCAAAATGGATTCCGTTTCCAAAAAAGATGGAAATTTCCTTCTCCTTAGCAACAGGGAGGCCATTCAGGGAAATCTGGGATTCTTAAAATCAAGATACAACAGCGAGAAGGTATATCCAAAATGGAGACTTTATTACAACAGGAGGGCGCTTTAGATTCCCTTTAGTTTTGCCTTAGGACAAACAAAGATCCCTCGACTACATTTAATTCATATATATATTCAGCCCATAGGATCAGAGTTACTTTAATCAAATTCCCAAAACCGATGTTGCCCTATTTTAAAAGCTTTATACTATCCTCTTTTCTCTGTATCTTCCTTTGTACCGGCCTTTGGGGTCAGAGCAGGGCAATAGAAACAACTGGTGATGTGCTCCTTTTTGCCGTTCCGGTAGCGGCTCTGGGCACAACCCTTATCCTTGGGGATAAGGAAGGTAGCTGGCAGTTTACCAAGGGCTTCCTGCTCAATCAGGCCGTTACCTATGGGCTAAAAATAACGTTCCACAAGCCCAGGCCCTTCCATAATGGCGACAATGCGTTCCCTTCTGGCCACACGTCCACCACCTTTCAGGGTGCCTCTTTCATCCATAAGCGCTATGGCTTCAAATACAGTATTCCGGCCTATATAATGGCGGGCTTTACTGCTTTCAGCAGGATCAATGCTCAAAAGCACGATGGATGGGACATACTTGCCGGGTCTGTGGTGGGAATAGGCAGTACGCTATTGTTCACAACAGATTATCAACAGGAACATATGGCCTTAACCTTTAACAGCTATGATAACAGTTACCTCCTGGGATTCACCTATAAATTTTAGATCATGACCCCATTTATCCAAAAGGTCAAAGCATATTGTCAGGAACTTATCCAACAGAGCCATTGTGCCAAGCTTCCATTTCATAATTGGTGCCACACGGCAAATGTGGTTCAGAACGTTATAGAAATAGGATCTGCAGAAAAAATTGATCGCAAGGAACTGGAATTTCTTATTGTCGCGGCATATTTTCATGATACCGGTCATGTGGCTGGATCTGAGAGCCATGAGGAGGGAAGCTGCTCTTTTGCAGAGAATTTCCTCAAAAGGAATGGTTATGGCCAGGAAGGTATAAATACTGTCCTTAAGATAATAAGAACTACCGCAATGCCACAAAACCCACAGACAAAATTGCAGAGGATCATTTGTGATGCAGACCTTGCACATTTGGGAAAACCTTCATTTACAGATGAGAACAGACGGTTGAGGCTAGAATGGGCCAGCCATTGCGATATGAGATTTTCTGACAGGGAATGGGTTAATATGAATATTCATTTTCTTGAATTGCATGATTTTAAAACCTCCTACGGAAGGATAAATTATAATGACCAGAAAAACAAAAATATAAGATTGCTAAAAGATGGGGGGATTAATCAATAATTATTAACCCCATATATTCAGCACTTCGAAATATTACCTCCCCCATGCGATTTAACCCTTTTAAAAATGAGCTGTATTATTTTTTATGTTAATAGCAGATATTTGACTCCATACAGATCCCTTCCAATATCAGAATTAGGATATTTGACTTAAAATACATAGTATTATTTTTAGTATTTGCAGTAATGACTATGAATACCGGATCTTGCTCCAGATAATCTATCTTATGAATAAAGATAACGATGCAAACTATCAAAAATTGAAGGCTTGGTAAGACAAAAATAATGGAGCAGATATTGTCAAACTATATCAATTCTGAAAATCCAACTTAAATCAGAATTATAGCTTAAAACCGGGGACACCTTTTTTACATATAAAAGCCAAAGGTATGATTGGGAACCATACTGAAATTAACGATATTAGTCATTCATTGAAAAAATACAAAAAGTAGCAGGCCATATAATTAAAAAAGACGTAATGAAGGTTAAGAATAATACAATATTGCTCATTTTCCTTTTGTTATCAATTCAGGAAGGGGTTTCTCAAGAAAATATTCCATATCTAAAGAAAATAGGTAATAAAACGCATTTAGTTGTCGAAAGTAAACCATTCATAGTCTTGGGTGGTGAGCTGGGAAACTCATCGTTTACATCTATCGAATATATGAAACCCCAGTGGGAGAAGTTCAAGGCCATGAACCTGAACACAATTTTGGCACCTGTTTACTGGGAACTTATTGAGCCAAAACAAGGTCAATTTGATTTTGAGCTCTTAGATAAAATGGTCGCAGAAACCCGGAAAAACAATATGAAGTTGATTATCCTTTGGTTTGGATCTTGGAAAAACAGTATGTCGAGCCATGTACCTTCCTGGATAAAAAAAAATCAGGATAAATATCCAAGGGCAATTAACGAAAGAGGTGTAAGTCAAGAAATTTTAAGTCCTTTCAATGAAAATAACCTGAATGCGGATATAAATGCTTTTAAAAAATTGATGACCCATATAAGGGATATTGACCAGGGACAACAAACCGTTATCATGGTACAACCTGAAAATGAAATTGGGATGTTACCTTCAGCCAGAGATTATAATCCTTTGGCAAATGAACTTTTTCGACAGAAAGTACCATCTGAACTAATGGGTTATTTGCAGGAGAACAAGGAAAATCTAGTGCCTGAATTTTTTAACGTCTGGAAAAAAAATAAATTTAAGACTCAGGGAACCTGGGAAGAAATTTTTGGCCAGGGCTATGCTACAGATGAAATATTTATGGCTTGGTATTTCTCTCAATTCACAGAGGCTCTTGTCAAAGCCGGAAAAGAAATTTATCCATTGCCCATGTTTGTAAATGCGGCACTGATAAGACCTGGGAAAATTCCGGGAGAATATCCAAGTGCTGGTCCTCTTCCACATTTAATGGATGTTTGGAAAGCAGGGGCGCCATCCATTGATATGCTTTCCCCAGACTTTTACAATCCGGATTTTGAGTACTGGAACGATCTCTATGTCAGACAGGACAACCCTCTATTTGTCCCTGAACATAAATTTGATAATTCTGTGGGAGCAAAAGCTATATTCGTGATAGGACATTACGAAGCCGTTGGTTTTTCACCGTTTAGCATTGAAAGTGGTTTAAATAGTGAATTGGCCCAAGCATATAGCTTGATAAACCAACTCAAACCCCTGCTGGCCGCAAACTTTGGTAAAAATAAGATAGAGGGGGTTCTACTTGATAAAGATAAAATACTGACTACAGTAGTTTTGGGAGATTATGAATTTTCTTTTAAAAACAGCTACACACTGGGTTGGGAGGCAGGAGCAAAGGATGATGTTTGGGACTTGGGCGGGGCGCTGATCATTCAGACCGATAATAATGAATTTTATGTGGCCGGTTCTGGAGTGGTGATTACATTTAAAAATTGGAGAAAAAGGGATCAGATAGTAGGTATCTTAAAAAATGAAGAAGGTATTTTTGAAAATGATAAATGGAAAGTTACAAGACATCTCAATGGCGATCAAACGCATCAGGGAAGACATATTCGTATAAGCCATGGAGATTATTCTATCCAGAAATTCCAGTTATATGAATATGATTAGGACACAAGTATCAAGTTTCAACAGTCTACAACAAAACAGTTCATTAAAGTGCATAGCAGAATAACAGATCTTTGTGGCTAAAATTTGACATTGAAAGAATACAATTTGTTGTATATTTTAAGAAACCAAATGGCAAAATTGCTTCGGAATAATTAACTTTGAGCTTGTTTGAAATTATCCATTTGGCTGAAATAAGCCTTTCTATTTAAAGTTTTTTTACTTCCATCAAAAGCATTTCTCTTTTATTTTAAGCGAATCTTCTAAAGAACCTCTAATGTATTTCCCCATCCTTTTAGTGCACATTTCAATTTATCTAGCAGAAAGTCATTTACGTGTGCTGTAATTTTATTAAATGGACTTCTTAAGGGAATATAGCATCTCCTAGAACCGGACTGTCTGAAGGTTTATTTATTCCCATTATTATTGCACTTTAACAAGACTTATGGTCATGGCATATTTTGGTATTTAATCCCACAATGCTTTCATCCAAAGCTTCAAACGATTTGCATAGGTTTAAAAAAATCCAAGCTACTGTTAACTATATTACTGAAAGCAATCAAGAAGATGTAAAACCAGCACAATAAAAACAGGAGATGTGTAAATATATCTGCAAATTTTTGATATTGGAAAATGCGTAATATATAGTTACAAGAAACCGCCCATAGGACTACCCCTTTAATATCGAAGTTGATTGACACTATAATTACTTATCAAAATAATCATAGGGTAAATATAAACGTCTACACTTCATCCAATTTAAAAGGTAATTTTCTTATTCGTTTTTTGGTGAGATCATAAATCGCATTGGTAAGCGCCGCTGCAAATGGTGGAAGTCCCGGTTCCCCCACTCCACCTGCATCTTCATCATTTTTCATAATAAAAACCTCTACTGGCGGTATATCTGTGATACGGGGCATATGGTAATCATAAAAATTGCTCTGTTCAACCAAGCCATCTTTAAAAGTGATCTCGTGTGTGGTTGCTGCCCCTAACCCCATAACGACTGAGCCTTCTACTTGGGCTTGAATAATATCCGGGTTCACAAACCAGCCACAATCAATTACCGCCCATACCCTATCTATTTTTAGTTTTCCCTTGGCATCTTTTGAAACTTTTACAACCTGTCCCACGGTAGTATTAAAACACTCAGTAATCGCGGCCCCCATTCCAAATGCCTCACGTTCTTGATCCCATCCTGAAACTTCGATCATTCTATCAATGAGGTCCTGCTCACGTTTTGCCGGCAAATGTTCCCTTCGGAAGCGCAACGGATCCTTACCGGCCTTAATCGCCAGCTCGTCCATAAAACTTTCAAAAGCAAATCCGTTTGTTGAGGCATAAACAGAGCGCCACCACAATACTGGGATTGGAGTTTGGAACAATACATCCGAAATACTTAAATTTGGAATACTTTCATAATAGGGCTTAAGAAAACCCTCTGATGTACTTCCATCGGGAGTTCCTATAGTGCTTGGACAAAACGTATTCGCTAAAAAAAGCAGCTGCTAAAGGCAGATTAATAGCCGAAGATGCAATGACGTATGGAACGCTTTCAAGAGAGTATGCACAGGATACCTTCGGGGCTCATTTTGTAGAAGTGGCTGTACATGAATTTACCAAAGAAATAAGAGTAAAACGCATGCTGGCCGCCTGTCACGCCGGCAGGATTTTAAATCCTAAAGCAGCTCGCAGTCAAATTATAGGTGCAATGACCTGGGGCATAGGATCGGCCTTAATGGTGGATTTAGTGGTGGATAACCGGTTGGGATATTTTGTAAATCATGACCTCGCCGGATATGAAGTTCCCGTTCATGCTGATATTCCACGGCAGGAGGTGATTTTAGTTGAAGATGAAGACAATACCATGTCTCCTATGAAAGCAAAAGGAATTGGGGAACTAGGCCTTTGTGGTGTAGCGGCAGCTATAGCCAATGCAATTTATAATGCGACCGGTACACGAGTACGGGAGTATCCGATTACAGTCGATAAGCTTTTATAATAATAAAAAAATATCATTCTAAAAGTACTTATGGCAGGCGGTACCGGCTGGCCCGGTACCGCACTGATCAGTGGTGTTTCCAAAAATCAAAATATACAGCTTATAAGTTCTCTATCTAAAAAGTACAAACCTGTGAGCCTTGCTCGGTAATGAGATCTTCTAATTTTTCATCCCACTACTTAAGATTAAAATTATACCAAAGGATATCAATAGATTGATAAGGATTTTATCTGTAATATATACACTCCTAAAACCTCAATTAATAAATACTTACAATGTGATAAAATCTTATTGTTTTATTATTTTTTTGGTAATCGATCCTTTTTCCGAAGAAATCTTAATAAGGAACATACCCGAAGCCATTGATGATGCATCCAGGACATAATTGGTTTTTCCTTCAAGACAATAAGTAGTGATAATTTTTCCTAAAAGGTTCATAAAACTAACTGTTACAGGTTCAATATTGGTCATTTTAAGGTTCAAATTAGCAGTTTTTAAAGGGTTCGGATATAAAACCAATTGAAGATTCTCATCTTGGATATTTAAATCCTGGCTACCATAAATTTCAAATTCATATAAGGAAAACCCAAACTCTGTCGCGCGTGTGTGCCCATACATTCTTACATAGCGCGTTGTAACCAGTTCTAGTGTTATATCATCTGTTCCCCCATCACCATTGCTTTCTGTATAAACAGTTTCCCAATTTACAGCGTCATCAGAAATCTGGATCTCATAACTTTGACCAAAAGCGGATTCCCAGAGCAATTTCACAGAGGAAATTTCCATACTCTCCTGCAAGTCAACATAAATCCATTCATCGTTTTCATAAACGCTGGACCAGCGTGATTCAGCATCACCGTCATTGGCAAAGGTTTCGATCAAGCTGGCATTTTCAATAGAAGAGGCTGATATGGGCTTAAAAAGAGCCAGATTTCCATTGCTTTCCCTAATATTTACATTAAAGGAGGCGTATGCACTAGCACCCTTAGTGTCCGTCGCCTTAACTGTTAGCGTGGTATTACCTTCCTGTTTTTGAGTTATAAGTACGTTTAATGTTCCGTCATCTGTTATTTCCGCGTTAGCGATAGCTGGATTACTGTTTGCCGAAATACTATAAACCAAGTCGGTCATATCCTGCGCATCATAAAATATGGTATCTAAGGCTACATAATTTTCTACACTTTGCGCATTTTCAAGAAACAGGTTTAGATCCGAGATATTGGCCACGATACTTGGCGGCTCATTAATACGGTCTGGATCTATCTCTAAATCTATATCTTCGGGATACGTATCTGCCAAATAAGTGATCCCTTCTCTTGCGGTCTCAAAACTTCCCCCATCAAAGCCCCTAAAGTCCCATGCGTTTGATCCTGCATACCCGTATTCATAGGCAAGTTGATACGCTTCTAAAATTGTATAACTAGGCGCATCTACCTCATCAATCGCCCTGCTGGGAAACTCACCAATCACAATGGGTTTATCAAGTCCCCACCAGTCTGCCGGACGGTGAAATGGGGAAAGGTCAATATCAAAATTACTCGGGTAATAATGAACTTGATAAAAGTCCAGTGTCCCCAAGGGATCACCCCCAACTGCAATTAAGCGATCGTCCCTATAATAATTGGTATGCCCTTCTATATCTGTCATGGTCTCAAAATTTGCCGCTCCTGAGGAAACTTGAGCAGTGGGTACCGTTCTATGAATTGCCCCTACCGTTAAATTTATAAATTGCTGAACGTTGCGTATTGCCGTGCGTACCGGGGTATAGCCAAATTCTTCTGTCATGCCCTCTGGCTCGTTGAATATCTCCCAGCTCAATACCGCGGGATGATCCCCTATTTCCTCTAAAATGGGTATGAGCGCATTTTCAATATAGGTCTGTGTTATGGCCGGATCTTCCAGTAAGGCCTTCATGACCTGCTGGTCCTGTCCCTGTGGCTGCAACATGTCAAACGACCAGAGGCACATACTTATGGCAATGCCCCTGTTATAGGCCAGGTCAAGCACTGTGCGCATATTGGGTATGGTATTGGGATCAAGGCCGGTCACGTTGCCGGCAGCGTCAAATTGCGGACTGTTGCTTCCATTGGTATGCAGCCACCAGCGCATGGTATTACCACCAGCAGCTTCAATACTATCCATTATGCCTTCAAAATATTGGGGATCCAGATCAACGATATCCCGGGCAAAATTGTTCCAGGCCAGGTTGATACCGTCAGAAAATTTCAGCTGTGTGCCTTGAGTCAAAGAAATGCGGTTATTCCCATTATTGGTAGGGTCGCCCACAAATACCTTTACCTGATCCCGATCTACATTACCCATCGCATCTGCTACCTCTAAGGTAAGTTCATAGCCTCCCAGTGTTGCGGTATAACTCAATTGCTCACCTGTTCCAAGCGTATCTCCATTTTCTGAAAACCATGTGTAGGATACAATATCGTCGTTGGGATCTGAACTGGCTGAGGCATCTAGAATAAGCGTTTCCATGCCATCGCCATCCACATCCATTTTTACCTGTTGAAAACCAGCATTGGCAATGGGTGCTGGACTTGTTTCTAAGCCTACAAGGAAATAATCAAGATCCATATAGCCATAACTTGCCCTGATCTCGATGGTATTCACTCCCACATTCAACAGGATTTCTTCGGTATCCAAAGTGGTAAAGTCATCGCCTCCGGGGAAAGTAATATCCCGAACAAAATCACCATTTACATACAAATTTTGTATTTTTTCTCCGTAAACCGAGCGGTATCCCAAGGTCAAAGGATACAGGCCTTCACTTTCACGCTCCAGGGAAACAAGCACGCTTCCCCCTGCTTCAAAAACCACATAGCCCTCTCCCGAAAAACCAGGAGCCACATTATTGGTGGTCACCCCTGTGAGTGTGCCATCCTCAGCTTCGAGCGCATTAGGTACATTACGGCTACCCAGTTTAAAATAATCGAGGTCCATATATCCATAATTAGCCTGGATAGATATTGTATTTGATCCCGCATTTAAGGGGATTAGATCGGTATTCAAGCTTGTAAACGAATCGCCTTGCGGAAAAACAACGTTCTGCACCAAAATATCATTAACATACAGATCCTGTATCTTTTCGCCGAAACCCGACCGGTACCCCAAGGTAAGCTCATACATGCCGGCGGCGGCTGCATCTAAAGTTATAGAAACGCTGCCTGTTGCTTCGAAAACCACAAAGCCGCTACCTGAAAAACCAGTTCCCTCACTGCTTACTGTGGCATCGATAATTGTAGCATCTTCAGCCTGATACGTACCGGGATCAACCTGTACGCCCACCCGAAAATAATCGAGGTCCATATATCCATAATTTGCACGTATTTCTAGAGTGTTTTCACCCGCATTTAAAAAAAACTGGTCTGTATTTAGGTTTGTGAAATTTTCCCCCTCAGGGAAAACAACGTTCTGCACCAATGTGCCATTTACGTACAAATCCTGAATTTTTTCACCAAAGGCTGCCCGGTATCCTATCGTTAATGGATAATAGCCCTCATTCTCAACATTAATGGAAACGCTCACGCTTCCCTCCTGTTCGAAAACAATATAGCCAGACCCCGAAAAACCGGAACCTTCAGTGCTTATTGTGGCTTCTGTGAGCGTACCATCTTCGGCCTCATAGGTGGTCTGGCCAAAAGCAAGGCCAAGACCGCTCAAAATAAATAATGTAACAAGTAAAAATTGTTTCATAATAGAAGATATTAGTTGGAAATATGACAATAATTTTCTTTAAAATAATCGCTTTTCAATATGCTGCTGCTGCTTTAAAGTTATCCAACTTCTTGTTTATCAAGTAATACAAAATCATCATTATATGATAGTATTCTTAAATAACTGGTTAAAAATGATGAATTAAGAAAATTGAAACTTAAATTTTTTAGATTAAATTAATTATTGCCAGTTACAGGGGAGTTTATACAAAAAGGGCTTTGAAAATTTCAAAGCCCTTTAAGGTCAATTGGCTAATTCATACGATTAATATCCCGGATTCTGTTCCAGATTTGGATTCGCATCTATTTGTTCTTGTGGAATTGGTATCAAATCCCTTCCGTTAGGAACAGTAACACCAAATTCTTCCTGAAGATATCGCACATGTTCGCCGGTTCTTCTTAAAAGGTACCATAATGAAAACTCCCCTGCCAGTTCATGGCGATACTCGCTGATAACAACATCAATGAAATCTCCTGTAGGTTCAGTAGTAAAACCAGCACGGTTTCGCACACGCATCAAGGTTTCCATGGCCATAGATTCATTGCCCACGTTGTGGTAGGACTCTGCCAGGCTTAAAAGTACTTCTGCATAGCGCATTAGAATAATATTCTGACCTCCAAAAATATTAGGTCCTGACCATCCATCTACTGCGGGGTTTCTCCACATTTTAACGTTATAGTAGCCCTCTCTCCCTGCCAGACCATCAGTACCCAACCATGGATTTTCTATAGTGCCAACAGTGTTGATGCCTCCATAATTTGCTTGCACATTGGGGTAATCTGAAATATTAATAAGCGGATCTGGATGTTCATCACCTGGGCCTATAACAGAATATAGTTTTCTTTTATCCCCTTCTTCAAAAGAATCATAGAGCGCTTTCGTTGCAGCAGAATACCCACCGCCATTGGCAATCTCATTAGGCATGGAAAAAGATTGTATAAAAGTTACATTATCATCATGGCCCCAACTTAAATTCCCGCTCTCATCTGTTAATTGAATTTCAAATATTGACTCAATACCGTTTTTATTATTGTCTGCATGAATATCTAAATAGTTTTCTTCCAGAGTATAATGCCCATCCAATGCTTCAAAAGCGGTGATTGCGTTCTCATAATCGCCTAACCACATATAGGCACTGCCCATATATGCATAAGCCGCACCTTTTGTAAATCTGCCAGTATTATTCTCATCATATTCCCAGGGAAGTCTTGCGATGGCTTCCTGCATGTCGAGAACTACTTGCTGAAAAACCTCATCCTGTGTATTTCTGGGTGCAAAAGGGTCTGCAGAACCGCCAGCAGGTTCAAGTACCAGAGGTACTCCACCAAAATTAGAGGCCAACATAGAATAAAGCATACCGCGCATACCATAGCTCTCGCCCATTAATCTGGTTCCCAGTTCCTCGCTCACATTTCCGGCGTCAATAGCGGGACTTAAGCTCTTCAGGGCTGTGTTTGCACGTCCTATACCCGCATAATTTTGAATCCATAGGGCATTAAAAGGGGTAAATACTGTAGGGATTTCAAAAGTCTGAAAAAAAGTATCTGCACCAATGTTCAAGTAATCCTGGGTCAAAAAGTTGGCTGGATAGAAAATCGCTTTTGTTATATATTCAGCAGGACTGCCTTGTAAGACGTCATAAACTCCAATAATTGCTGCGGAGGCCGTTTCTTCTGAAGAAAAAACCACCTCACTGCTCAAACCATCACGTTTTTCATCCTGCAAATATTCATCAGAACAGCTGTATATCGCCAGAATCCCAAAGGTCAAACCAATGATGATCTTTAAATTTATAATTTTTATAGTTTTCATAATAGCTATTTTTAAAATTGCAGATTAACACCTAGTGTAAATATTTTGGTTATGGGGTAAGATCCAAAATCAATTCCCCTGGTCTGTACGCCTGAATTCCCATCTATATCGGCTACTTCACCTATTTCTGGATCCCAACCGCTATAGCTGGTCAAGGTGATTAAATTTTGTCCGCTCACATAAAATTTTAAATTCGTCATACCCATTTTCTCAATGGCCATAGCCGGTACCGTGTAACCAAATTTCAAGTTTCTGAGCCTTAAAAATGATCCATCTTCTACATAATGATCAGAAGCCCTATTGTTTTTGTTAACGTCTGCTATTACGGCCCTGGAATATTCATTGGATGGATTTGATGTTGTCCATCTGTTATTAAAATATTCAGTACCTATATTAGAATATGCATTGTCTAGTCCATAACCTCCGGCGGTCTCGAGCTCTACACGGGTAAAATTTAAAATATCATTACCATAGGTGCCGTAAATGTCAACACCCAGATCGAAATTTTTATAGCTCGCACTAAGATTTAATCCCCCATAAAAATCCGGAACCGGACTACCTATGACCTCCCTGTCATCTGGAGTTATGAGACCATCACCATTAAGATCCCGAAATTTGCGATCTCCCGGAGCCGTCTGGGCAGATTGATAAACCCCTTCTGGTACCGCGCTATTTAAAGCATCTATTTCCGCCTGGGTCTGAAAAATTCCTTCTGCCCGATATCCATAGAATGTGCCTACGTTACCGCCTTCATAAGAACGGGTAATTCCTTGCCAGTTATCCACAAAACCGGGAGCAAAAGTTGTTGGGAAAATCACATAGGGATTATCGCCCAGAAGCTCACGTATTTCATTATTAACCTTGGTAAAATTAGCTGAGATATCCCATTTGAAATCCCCACTGTTCTTCCTGTAACCTAATAAAAGTTCAAGTCCCTCATTAACAATGTTCCCACCATTTACAGATCGTTGTGTAAAACCAGTCTGTGCAGGAATCGTCTGCTGAAATAAAAAGTCAGAAGATTCCTTTCTAAAATAATCTGCCGTAAAGTACAGTCGGTTATTAAATAATTCCCCTTCAATACCTATATCAGTTTGTCTCTGGGTTTCCCATTTGAGGTCTGGGTTTGCGAGTGAAACTGGCTGTAATCCAGATACGACTTCACCTCCAAATACATAATTGGCATCATCTGCAGTAGTACCGCCGTCATAAAAACCTAAAAATTGAAACGGGGGAATACCAAAAAAGCTGCCGGTCTCACCCCAACTTGCACGAAGTTTAAGGGCATCAAAAACACTGCCCTCCATAAACGATTCCTGATCAATGTTCCAGCTAGCTGCCAATGCCGGGAATGTACCGTAGAGGTTATTTTCTCCAAAACGGTCTCCATTACCATCACGGCGTATCGTAGCCGTAATGTAATATTTGCTATCATAGCTATAGGTAAGGCGTGCAAATTGACTGGCGAGTGTGCTTGTGCCAAAGGTTCCACTTCTATCTATGACCCGTTCCGCCTGGGAGAGATCACGGATATCATTGTTCAAAAAGCCTTCACTATTGACAAAAACATTTTTATACTTGGTTTTCTGAGAAGACGCGGCTGCCAGGATTCCAATTTTATGCTTGCCTATCTCTTTGTTATACTCAAGAAGGCTTTCCACCAGATATTCATTTGAAGTATTCTGGGTTATGCTGTATTGCGCATTGGGAAAATTGTCTTGGCTCGTATAAAAATACCTGGGGTTAAAATTCCAACCGGCAAAATTTTGCGAATTGAAACCAAAATTTATTGTTGCCTTAAAGCCGTCAAAAAAGCTATAATCTGCTCCAAAGTTCCCTAAAACCACATTACGCCCATTATTATTATCTACGCGTTTTGCATTCGCCAGCACGTTTGAACTTACCGCCAAAAGCTCAGAATTAGGAAACGTACCGTAATTTCCATTGTTGTCGTAAGGCACATTGGTTCCCGTGATATCAGAAAGATAGGGTGCATTTGCAAATACTTTGAGCAAATTATAATAACCCTGACCTAGATTTTGATAGTTTTCGCTATAGGCATATTTTAAATCTGCCCGCACGCTAAAATCATCGGTCACATCAAAGTCCATATTCATACCCACATTATACCGCTTGTATGAAGACTCGATAACAGCTCCCTCTTCATCTATAAGTCCCGCGGTAAAAGCAGCTTTGAGTTTCTCGCCACCTCCGCGTATACTAATGCTATGCCCCATTCTAAAACCATTTCTAAAAGCATAATCCTGCCAGTTTATATTGTTTAAAGCACCAGGATTGGCCCATTCCTCAAGTACTGCTTTATCCTGAGCATTGCCCAGATTATTGGCAAAAGCGGCGAATTGTTGTGCATCAAGTACCCCTATTTTTTTTGGTTCCATACGCACCCCGGCCCAGGAGTCTACCGAAACGACCATGGCACCTTTAGTACCTTGTTTGGTTTCAATTATAACAACCCCGTTACTTGCCCGAACCCCATATAATGCTCCAGCGGAAGCGTCTTTTAATACCGAAATCGATTGAATGTCATTTGGATTTAAATACGAAATATCCTGAGTGGGGAAGCCATCTACCACATAAAGCGGAGTGACGTTTCCAAATGATCCCACACCTCTTATATTTACGGAAATCCCTGATCCGGGAGCACCAGAGTTCTGCGTGACCTGTATACCCGCCGATTTGCCCTGTAGCGCTTGATCTACATTTGTTGATGGAAAATTAGTAAGTTTTTCTGATGATACTGTGCTCACCGCCCCAGTTAGGTCTTTTTTAGTGGAAGTACCATAGGCTACTACAACTACTTCATCAAGGCTTTGGGAATCTTCTTCCAGGATAACGTCAAGCCTTTGACTGTTTCCCACAGTAATTTCTTTGGGCTTAAAACCTATATAACTAAATACAAGTATATCCCCCACGGAGGCATTAATGCTGTAATTTCCATCAAAATCGGTGGCTGCTCCCACAGCAGTGCCCTGAACAAGAACATTGGCTCCTATAATTGGCATGCCAGATGCATCGGTAACAGTTCCCGTAATTTCATTGCTTTGGGCAAAAAACAATTGGGAGCTCATAAACACAACGCAAAAAGTCAAAAATTTTAGATGTTTCATAAAGTTGGCCGTTAGTATATTAGAAAAATTCAATTTAAAAGATATCCTATACCTTTAGAAGTCTAAGATCATTAGCCAAATGTAGAATGTAAAGAAACCTGAAACTAATAGTATTTTGTCATTTTCTTATTAAATAATTAAGGATGTGTTAATATTTAATATAAATAATTATTGTTATCACAATAACATTTATTCTGTTATTTAAAAAAAAGGGTATCTTATTGGTTAAAAGTGCCATTTTTGGGGTATTATTCCCGATTTTTAACGCCTTCCAACTGATCAATACAGTTTATCAAGGCCCTGTAATTATGATAGGTCGCCTTCCATATTTGCCCTTTTAGTGCGGTTTTAGTTTCTGGTCGTTTGTCAATGCCCCACTCGTACCAGCCGCCATGTTCAGCATCCATAAAATAGGTTTGCACATACTTCCACAGTTTGTCAAAATAAGAACGGTAATCCAATTTATCATCCGGGAAATAGTTTTGCATAAGCAGCATCGTATTTAATCCTTCGGCCTGTGACCACCAGTTTTTATCATCATTAACAATCTCTAAAGAATCAGTTCCCTTAAAATAATAACCGCCATCATAAAAACCGCTCAGTTTTTTATCCCATCCGGTTTTTAAAGAATGATCTACCATATCCTTACCTATTTTGAGCGTTTCCTCGGTATCGGTTCGTCCTAAAGCTTCGGAAGCTTCCAGCAAGAGATATGCGGTTTCCACATCGTGGCCAAAGGATACATGATCCAGGTAATAATGTTTTTTAATGTTTTCGCGGGAGGTTGTATTAAATGTGACCGGCTTCCAATCTTTTGTAAAAAACAGGTTCATGTAGTGATCTTCATTGACAATGGTATCCCTAATGAGCAGAAACAGTTCCTCCAACCGGGTTTTCACCAGCGTATCGGGCCAAACATGGTATAATTCGGTCATGGCCTCTAATAAATGGATGGAGCTATTTTGATCCTTATATCCCGCTTCTGAGGTCGAAGGGAAATCTGCAGTACGCTCTATAGGCGTGCCGTCCAGCGCCAGCGATTGATAATAACCTTTGTAAATGGAATCATGGCTGTGCTCTTCCAGCCAACGAAATGTTTTTTTAGCCAGGTCTAGCGCTTCCTCATTACCCGAAGCGTCATAATACGCAGAAAGTCCATAAATGGCAAAGGCATTTCCATAAGCGGTTTTCTCTTCATTTTCCCGCGGAATACGCTCTCCTTTTTTAGTAACCAGCGTATAAAAACCGCCATTTTTTTTGTCCCACATTTTATCCCGGAGAAATTCAAAGCCATGGGTGGCATAATTTAAATAGGTGCGTTCCCGGGAATAGCGCATTGCCGCAACCGAATTTACCCAAACGTGCCGCGCCTGGGTGACAATCATTTTGTCCTGATTTTCGCCCAGTTTAAAATCGTAGGTAATATCACTGTAGAAACCACCGTCCTCTTTATCTACCGCGAGTGGGTACCACTTATCGAGTAGTTCTTGTTTTGATGCTTTTTCTAAGGTACTGATAAGCTGTTTATCCTCAGCCTTTTGTTGACCTAACGCCACCGATCCTATAAAAAGAAATGCTGCAACTAGTTTCGTTTTCATAATTTTAAGATATTTGAGGATAAAGATAATATTTCATTCAGATTTTAAATTATAATGAAAAAATACTACGTGCAATTGACAGAATAGTACTAATTGTACTAAAAGCATTCCTCTAGTTTTATTACTTTAAAGAAAATTAAACATGCGCTATTACGCCCTACTTCTATTTATGCTATTTTCAAGCGGACTTTTTGCCCAGAAAATAGTTGATTCTTCAAGTGTTTTTCACCTAAACGACCAGGAATATCTTGAGATGCGGGGCGCTAATGTGATGCTCGCACATGACTTTTACCCTGAAAGTCATCAGGGTGGTGTAGGACTTATCCAGAACGGGATACGCGTAGCCACCAACGGTGATTTAAGGTTGGAACCCACACCCGGCCAATGGCAGCCCGTTCCTAAAGTGGGAGAACGCCAGGTGGATAAAAAAACGGGCGCCATCAGCGTGGGTATGCAATACCCAGATCCTTCAAAAGACCGCACGGGTTTTAACCCCATTATCTATCCAGACCTCGACCTAACCTATACGCTTAAAGTAATTCCGGAAGGAAAATCATTTAAAATCGTCGTTGATCTTGATAAGCCATTGCCTGCAGATTGGGCCGGAAAAGTTGGAATGAATATCGAATTGTTCCCCGGTATCCTCTTCGGAAAATCATATTATATGGATGAAAACTCCGGCATTTTCAATCGGCAGGCAAACGGCCCCGGGTTTAGGGATGAAAACAGCGATTTTCAGTTAAAACCGATGGCCTCGGGAAACCAACTTACCATCGCTCCGGAAGATGAAAAACAGACCCTTTCCATAAAAAACTTAAAGAATAATGACTTGGAACTCATAGACGGTCGTGCCCGGCACAGTAACGGTTGGTTTGTGGTGCGGTCGCTAGTTCCGGCGGGAGCTACAAAAAATGCCATTGAATGGCTGGTTACGCCTAATGTTACCGAAGACTTTCTCTACAGCCCCGTAGTTCAGGTCTCACAAGTGGGTTACACTCCCAATCAGGAAAAAATTGCGGTGATAGAAACCGATAAACTTGACAAATCCAGCCTAAAGGCGAAATTATTACGCATCAATAAAACGGGTGGTTTTACCGAAATAATCACCCAAAATCCGGCAAAATGGGGCGATTTTCTGAGATATTCCTATTATCAGTTTGATTTTAGTGCAATTAAAGAGCCTGGCATGTACCAGATTAAGTATGGCAATTATACCACAGAACCTTTTCAGATCAGCGCTGATGTTTATAAGCGGGATGTGTGGCAGCCCACGCTGGAGTATTTTTTGCCTGTACAGATGTGCCACATGCGGGTCAATGACCGGTACAAGGTTTGGCATGGCCGTTGTCATATGGACGATGCACGCATGGCGCCTGTAAACTTCAATCATTTTGACGGTTATATTCAAGGACCTGAAACGCTAACTAATTACGAATCTGGTGAACATGTTCCCGGCTTGAATGTAGGTGCCTGGCACGATGCCGGCGATTTTGATCTTCGCGTGGAATCACAAGCAGCTACGGTGGAAGGTTTGTCCCATATTTATGAACTTTTCAACGTTAAATATGACAATACCAGTATTGATCAGCAGACCCGTACCGTAGAGATCATGCAACCTGATGGAAAACCGGATGTGCTACAACAAATAGAGCATGGTGCTCTCTCAATCGTGGGCGGCTACCAATCTATGGGGCGTTTTTATCGCGGGATCATCGTTCCCACAAAACGGCAATATGTCCTGCTGGGCGATCCCGTAAACCATAGTGATGGTGTACCATTTTCAAATAAAACGCAGGATACCGCAATCGCCATGGGGCAGCCCGGAGCGCCGGATGACCGCTGGGTTTTTACCGAAGACAATCCGTCCCGGGAATTGAACACTGCCACGGCGCTAGCCACTGCAGCACGGGTTTTAAAAGGTTATAACGACACTCTTGCAACGGATTGCCTGAATATTTCTAAAGAAATCTGGACGAAAACCAAAACGGAGAATCAACAATCGAAAATCAGTCTTGCGATCGCGCTTTTACAAACCACGAAAGAGCAAAAATATGCTGATTTTATTGTTGAAAATCAGGAAAATATTATCCAGAACATCAATCAAATAGGTTGGAAAATAGGTCCTGTGCTAGCGCTTATCTCAAATCCAGAATTCAAAAAAAGCATTACAAATGCTGTAAAAGATTTTAAAAAAGTAGTTGAAAACCAGGAAAAAGAAACTCCGTATGGAATGCCTTACACCCCGGATATTTGGGGCGCAGGTTGGGGAATTCAACATTTCGGGATGGAACAGTATTTTTTGCATACCAGTTTCCCTAATATTTTTCCAAAAAAATATATGTTGAGCGCCATGAATTTTATCCTGGGCGTGCATCCAGGCGTAAATACATCGTCTTTTGCCTCGGGTGTGGGCGCACGGTCATTGACGCAGGCATACGGCATGAACCGTGGCGAGGCCTCTTATATTCCGGGTGGTATTGGCTCCGGTACTGCGTTGATTCGGCCTGATTTCCCTGAATTGCTGGAATGGCCTTACCTCTGGCAGCAAACGGAGTACGTTTTGGGCGGTGGAACCACAGATTATATGTTCCTCGTGCTTGCCGCAGATCAATTATTAAATGCTGAATAAACCCGATTTTTAGATGAAAAGAGCCATTTTTCCGACCATTTTACTCGTTATTTCGACTGTTTTTGGTCAAAATCCGGTAAACTCAAATGCTTCTCCAGAGGCAAAAAACCTTTTGAATTACATTCAAAATCTTGACGGCAATATTCTGGCGGGTCAGCATAGTTATAACGAGCAACCGGAAAATTTTTACAACAAAGCACAGGAAATTACCGGAAAATATCCCGCGGTCTGGGGTACAGATTTATACTGGAACGGAAAAAACAATCCCGGCGACCGCATTGTGGAGGCAGCAATAGAAAAACATACCCAGGGAGCCCTTGTCACGCTCATGTGGCATGTGGGGAGACCCATAGACGATGTTCCGTACGGCTGGAGCCAAAGTGTGCAGAACACCTTTAGTGATGAGCAATGGAAACAATTGACCACCGAAGGTACAGAAATTCATAAAAAATGGCTTGCACAGGTAGATACCATCGCGGCCACCTTAAAAAAGCTGCAGGAGGCACATATCCCTATTTTGTGGAGGCCATATCACGAGATTAACGGCGTCTGGTTCTGGTGGGGCAATAAACCGGGAAAAAACGGGTATATTAAATTGTGGAAAATGCTCTACGAACGCCTGACCGATCATCACAAATTAAATAACCTGATCTGGGTCTGGAACGCCAATGCACCGCGCGATATCCCCGGTGATGAAGCTTTTGACTATAAAGACTTTTACCCCGGCAAAAACTACGTGGATATCCTGGCTACTGATGTGTACCATTATGATTATGAGCAAAAAGACTATGACCAGCTTTTAAAGCTCGCCGATGGAAAACCCATTGCGCTGGGCGAAGTGGGCGAACTGCCCAAGCCGGAAATACTTCATGCCCAGCCCCAATGGAGTTGGTTTATGGTCTGGTCAAACTGGCTGGAGACCGCAAACACACCAGAACGCGTACAAGCAATATATAACGATCCCAAAACAACCACTAGAGATGAAATTCAACTTAAAACCAACTAATACTTTGAAAATTAAAATTGTACAGCTTTTACTCGCCGGTCTGTTTTCTATGGCTCTTAACGCTCAGACTGAATTTACCACCTGGGGAAATCTTACCGGAATCCGTGTTGATGATCAGCTCATGGAATTTAATACCAGCCTGGTACTTCTTAACCAGTGGGGTGATTTTCGCGCTACGCGAAAAGAAGGGCAGCAAATCGATTTTAAGCGTGTGGATGATAAAAAGATATTCACGTATGAAATGAACGAGCATTTTACCTGGGCCGATACCATACAGACTACCGGGGAAAACGAAGCTACGCTTGGTCTTCAGGTCATGGCCACCGCAGATACCTTAATTAACGGTGCTTATTTTAAAATGGAATTACCCGGGGAATTTGGCAAAAACACCCAGTTTTCGGTCAAAAACCCCGAAAATATGACGCTGGGCGATCTTAAAGCAAAATTTGGCAACGCTACTTATAAAGCACCTGCCACAGGAGTGACCATTGAAGCACCTACCCGAAAACTGGAAATAGCTTTTAATATGCCCACCGAATTGATCATTCAGGCCAATGATTCAACCGAAGAAGGGATTTCCCTGTACATTAAACTCGCCGCGGGTCAACTTCGCGCTAACGAACCCTATAAAAACACCTTGACTATTCAAGCTTCGGGTGACATTGATACATCACCGGCTGTAATCAAAATTTTTCCACAGCAAGAAGGACGAGAATTTGACGGGGTAGGCGGCAATTTTCGGCTTCAAAATCCATCTATGGATCCACAGGTGATCGATTACAGCTTAGAAAACCTCCGCGTGGCCTGGTCCCGTGTAGAAATGCCCTGGCGACTTTGGCAGCCGGATGAAAATGTAGATCCCATCGCCGAAGCCAAAAAAGGAAACCTGGATCCCAAGGTAAAAGCGGCCATGGAGATGGCAAAACGCCTGGATAGCCTGGGAATTCCCGTTATCCTGGCCGCCTGGTTTGCCCCAGATTGGGCGATTATTGGGGAACGGACACGTGGTGTAAACCTGGATGGTTCTCGTGGAAATGCTCTTGATCAGACCAAAAAAGAAGCGATTTACAAATCCCTTACGTCCTATATCTCCTATCTAAAAGAGGAATATGGTGTTGAGGCCAAAATGTTTTCGTTCAACGAATCTGATCTGGGCATCGATGTGCGCCAAACAGCGGAAGAGCACAACCAACTGATCAAAGAATTGGGAGCTCATTTTAGAAAAAACGGCTTAAATACCCAATTTTTATTGGGCGACACGGCAGATGCAAACGGTTGGGAATTTACCACACCAGCCTCTATTGATCCGGAAACCAGACCCTTTATTGGTGCGGTTTCTTTTCATTCCTGGCGTGGTTATACCGATGAAAACCTCATCAAATGGAGGGATATTGCAAACCGTGTAGAACTTCCGCTTTTTGTGGGCGAGGGCAGTATAGACGCCGGTGCGTGGCGCTACCCGCAGATTTTTGAAGAACCTACCTACGCGCTTGATGAGATCGAAGTCTATATGAAGATTCTCAATATGGCGCAACCACTGAGTATTTTGCAATGGCAGCTTACTTCAGATTATTCCATGATGTCCGGCGGCGGTCTTTTTGGCAATACCGAAGATGAACTGCACCCCACGCAGCGATTTTTCAACCTGAAACAACTGGGCAGTACGCCAAAAGGTTTAAAGTCCATTCCCATTACGAGCAATAAAAAGGCAATTACCTGCGCTGCTTTTGGCGATGAGACTACCGGAAGTTATGCTATTCATATGGTGAACAAAGGTGCCACACGCAGCGTAAAATTGACCGGATTACCTCAAAAAGCGACCGAATTTACCCTGTATTTAACCGATATTGACCATTCCTTTAAAAAGATGAAATCGGTAAACGTCAAAAATGGCGTGCTCGAATTTGAGTTGCAAGGCGCCGGTTATGTATCTTTAATGTCCAATTAATTTATAACTCTTAACACGAGTTCGATGTAAGGGAATATGCGTCAGTTTGAGTGAAATTCTGTAAGAATTTAGTATCGAAAACCGCATTTTTCGATTGAAAATAGTCATTCTCGATAAAATTTTTTTACAAAAATCACTCGAATTGACCATTTTAAATACTTTAGAACCTTACATAAAACTCAGGTTCTTAACTAAAAAAAATGTCCAATAAAATAATCCTGATTTTAGTTTCAACTTTAGTACTTTCCTGTGCTACAAAACCGGAAGAAACAGCCACTTTTTTCAACGCGGCACAACAAGAATTCTCTTATTCCGGGAGGACTGAGATAATGAACGACAGCGTTCAGGCCTTGATCAGTCCGGCGGCGCATGTGGTTTTTCAGGCCGAAGGAGATTCTATCACGTTGCTTATCGGTGCCCAGGGCGAGCCGCATGATTTTGTGGTGGTTGAAGTAAACGGACAGTATAAAGACCGATATGAGGTGCAAAAGGATTCTGTAAACCGCATCACGATTGCCCTTCCGGAAGGAAAAAACAATGAGGTGGGTGTTTATAAAGCTACCGAAGCCAGCAATGGCCCCATCCTGTTTTATGGTGCAGAAGCCGAAAAAATCGCCTCTTTTGACCCAAAAACCGTTGCTACGATCGAATTTATTGGCGATTCCATTACCTGTGGTTTTGGCGCCGATACCGAAGACATTCCCTGCGATACCGGCGAATGGTACGATCAGCACAATGCCTATTTGGCCTATGGTCCACGGGCGGCAAGGGCGTTGAATGCAGGATATAGACTCAATGCAGTTTCCGGGATGGGTATGTACCGCAACTGGAACGATGAAGATCAGCCCGTCATGGGCGATGTGTATGCCACGACCTACTTGGATGGAAATGCCGATAAAAAATGGAATTTTTCAGGCAAATCGCCCGATTTGGTCAGTATAGCCTTAGGTACTAATGATCTTTCTGATGGGGAAGGCGAAAAAGAACGCAAGCCCTTTGATCCTGAAAAATATACTTCGGCCTATGTTGCTCTCGTCCAGCGCATTTTTAACCGTAATCCCGACACAAAACTTGCCCTGCTGACAAGCCCAATGGTTGCTGGGGAAAAAGCCGATCTTTTATTAAAATGCCTACAAGATGTAAAGACGCATTTTGATACCGCTCATACTGTGGCTATCTTTGAATTTGATCCCATGACACCCGGTGGTTGCGGTTATCATCCCGATCTTGAAGACCATAAAGTTTTGGCTGGTGAGCTCATCCCATTTTACGCTGATCTATTGAAAAAATCATAGGGAGGAGGTACGGAAGATTTCAGAACCACTCAAATTAAAAGCATATGATATTACCTAATACTAAAGCAACTTTTATAAGACTTACTTTACTCTTACCCCTACTTCTTCTTGTGCAGAAAAGCTACGCAAAAATCAGGTTACCCGCTTTATTTTCGGACAATATGGTACTGCAACGTGATACAACGGTAAATGTTTGGGGCTGGGGAGATCCCGGTGAACAGGTGCAGCTTGTGGCTTCCTGGAACCCTACCGATACCCTTGAAACAGCTGCAACCCGACAGGCACAGTGGAAACTTCAGCTTAAAACCCCTGCTGGTCCCGGCCCTTATAGTATAACTTTAAAAGGCAGCAATACCATAACGCTCAACAATGTAATGGTGGGCGAAGTGTGGATCGCTTCGGGACAGTCTAATATGGAATGGAGTGCCTCGGCAGGGATTACCAACAAAGAGGAAGCAATTGAAAATGCTAAAAATGCCAACATCCGGTTTTTTGATGTGCCGCGTACATCTTCGCAATATCCACAGGATGATGTAGACGCCAAATGGGTGGAATCAACTCCCGAAACGATGTCTTCCTTTAGTGCTATCGCTTATTTTTTTGGGGAAAAATTGAATGAAGAACTCGACGAGGTGCCCATCGGTTTGATCGGGGCGAACTGGGGCGGTACTCCCGCTGAAATCTGGATGCCAGAAAAACTATTCACCACAAATGATTCTTTGGCGAAAGCTGCAACACTTTTAAAAGAAGAACAATGGGGACCCAGCGAACCGGGACGTGCATACAACGGTATGATCGCACCACTTACCCCCTACACTATTGCCGGGGTCATCTGGTATCAGGGCGAGACCAACACATCAAACGCGCCCTATTATGCCCATACGTTCACAAACTTGATCAAAAGTTGGCGTAAAGCCTGGAATGCTGATTTCCCGTTCTATTTCGCACAGATCGCACCTTATAATTACGGTGACGACTTTTCTGGTGTAGAGGTTCGTGATGCGCAGCGCAGATCTTTAGCCGTTCCCAATACCGGCATGGTGGTGCTGGGCGATCTGGGCGATGATAATAACATTCACCCGCGTAATAAACTGGATCCAGGTTTACGGTTTGCAAATCTAGCTTTGGCCAAACACTATGGAAAAAATTTACTGGCTGAAAGTCCACTGGTGGATAAGGCTGTACAAGTGAGCAACAACCAAGTGGAAGTCTATTTTAAAAACGGAAAAGACCTCCATTATGCCAATAAAGATCGTGCAAATGCCGTTTTTGAATTAGCCGGGAACGATATGCAGTTTCAACAGTCTGACAAGATTAAAATAACCAAAGACAAAATAATGGTTAGCTCTGCTATAAAAAATCCCAAATACATCCGTTATGGCTGGGGAAATATAGCTATACCCGGTATATACAACGTCGCAGATCTGCCCATGTCGAGTTTTAGGGTACATATAGAAAAATAGTTTGAACTTTATTTTGCACACATGTGTCTGGTCTAACACCTAATGAAGGTCGTCTAGTCAACAGAAATCTTTTCGTGACAGCAGAATTTTAATGCTTTCGCAATAGTGCTAATTTTTCACTGCCTTATTTTCAAGATACAAGAGATCATATTTGCTTCCGGCTTTCAATTTATCTGAAGTTTGCAGACTAAAACTTCCAAGCATAAGATCAATATCACCATCCCTATCAAAATCACCTTTATCCATGACTAACCAATTTCCCTTTTCAGCTTTTTGCGTGACCTGGGGAAGAAATGTATAATTAGCAGCATCTTTATTTTCAAGATACACAAAACCCTCTTCTGGAGCATTTTTAAAATCTGGAAAAAAAGCTGATACGGCAAAATCCAAATCACCATCCAGATCAAAATCTTCGGCTAATACACGTGTCGCTCCATTGATAGGATAAAACCATTTTTGTTCAAACGTATTCCCTCCCTCATTTATATAAAGCCGAATGCCATGATAAGGTTTCAGAAAATCAGAGTAATCTGCATTGTCACCGTTGGCCATAACAATATCCAATTTGCCATCTTTATTATAGTCTAGCAATGAAAACCAGCTTGAACCGTATTCTGGCTCTAAGCTAATAACCTTCTCAATATCAAATTGCAGATTTTCTTTCTGATAAAAAATGTAAATCCCTTCCCTACCCTGGGAAAATAAGGCAGCAATATCTTTTTTTCCGTCCTTGTTCATATCTACAACTTCAACCTTAATACTACCGGGAAGGTTCAACAGGGTTCTTTTTTTATAAACGCCCCCCTTTTGTATCAGTATGGAAAGTTCTCCTGTATAATTTCCAAATTCACAAATAAGAATTTCGTTTTTGCCATCTTCATCAAGGTCATTGATTTCAGTATATACCGGTCTGTGCAATTTTCTGAAAATAGGAGTCATCACACCGTTTTTCATCATATAAAGTGTACCCTGGGCGGTTTCACTGGGCTTCATAAGCCCTATTTCTGTAAGATAAGTAGTGTCTTCTTTAAAAACTGTTGAAATAATGGGAGAATTGAAATGCCCTTTTATGGGAACCCGATTTTTCCACTCACGCACTTGACCATAAGCATTAGCCATAAATAGGTATCCAGATGCAGCATCATATTTACTATTCGTGATCGCACCTGAAGTCTTGGGATTTGCCAAAATTTGCAAGGAAGAATGAAATTGGCTTAATTCCGTGCCCCTGCCTTTTCTAAACGGTATATTGGGGATGTTATCAGGAGCTAAGTTTATAACATAATCATGTATCTGATTCCATTGTATGGAATCTATTATCGGGGTTTCTGGATAGGGATATAGGCTGTTATTCAAATTGCCATAACCCATTCTCCGCGCCATTTCAGGAAGTACATTATGCTCCCAGAAAGATTTTGGGATTTTTGTGGGATCAGGTGTTATATGACAGCTGCCGCAATAAGTGTTATACGTGTTCTTTGCTGTGGTATAATCTTTTCTGGGAGCTAGAGGAAATAATAAAGTAAATCCTATTCCTAAAATGAGCATAAACAAGAGAGCGATGATCCACTTTTTTATTCCAAATTTATACATCGATTTTTGGGAAATCTAGACTATAATCAATCTCAAAGTTCAAACTATTAATATCAATCCGTAAACAGCTGTTAAAAACTCCTGTTTTACTTGCTCATAGACAACCTTAAACTAAGCACATCATGTGGCTTAATTTTAGCTTTTAGTACTTTTTTGGAGTTTTTAAGGTTTTTGTGCATCCACAAATCTCTGATTGTATAGGTGTTTTTTGTAAAATCTACCGTATATTCAAAGTCGGGATCTTTAATTATTTGACCTTTCCAATTAAAATTAATATTCCGCTCTTCAGCGCCACGGTTCAAGAAAGTGACTGCCCAGTCGCCATTTTCAAGAGGTTTAAACCAGGTTTCCAGTTCATTTTCGGCATTATATTTAAAGCCCTGCACCCCGAGTGAATCCTGATTTATGGCAATAATTTCTTTATTGGTGAGAATATCTATGGTTTCCTGGCTCATGGTCGACAAATCGTTACCAGCGATCAACGGCGCGGCGATCATGGCCCACATGGTAAAATGGGCACGGTCTTCACTGGTGCTCATACCGTTGCCCACCTCCATCATATCAGGATCGTTCCAGTGGCCTGGACCTGCATATTTTCGCAGTCCTTCCTGCATATCAAGAATTTGCAAAACACCCCAGGAAGACCAATCCCCATGATCTTCTTCACAGTCAAAGCAATTATAGATATCGCCAGTTGTGCGCCATAGATAGCCTATATCTTCCGCCCATTCCCATGGTTTGTTGTCGCCCCATTCGCAAATGCTCAAAACGATGGGCCTACCGGTTTTATAAAGGGCCTTGCTAATCGTGGTATAAGCGCCTATGGGATTGATATTTTCAGTGCTGCACCAGTCATATTTCAAATAATCAATACCCCATTTGGCATACATCAATGCATCTTGATATTCATAACCCCGGCTTCCGGGCTGTCCTCCACAGGTCTTAGTACCCGCATCACTATAAATACCCAGTTTTAAACCTTTAGCATGTACATAATCTGCAAGTGCCTTCATGCCCGAAGGGAATTTTTCTTTATCCTCATGTATGAACCCCTGCGCATCGCGCTCGCCGTGCCAGCAATCATCAATATTAATATATTCATAACCGGCTTCCTTCATACCACTGGAAACCATATAATCTGCAGCTTTTTTTATTACATCTTCGTTTATGTCACAGGCAAAAGTGTTCCAGCTGTTCCAGCCCATGGGGGGAGTTTGGGCAAGGTTTTCAAATTTTTGAGCCTGTACCAGAGATCCCGCTGAAATAAAAATGAGCAACATAAAAATTCTAATCATAATTTTTTAATTTTTATCAAAAAGCACATCCTAAGCTATAGCCTTAGGATATGCACTAAGTCATTATATATTACTAAATCAATCCGAGATCATCAATGTAAATAGTGGAAGGAGCACTTCCGCTAAATTCCTGTATTACGATTTCCATAAGATTACCAGTAGACGCATTCAATTCGCTAAGCGGAATGGTAAAATTAGTGTATTCACCTTCGGTTACTGTTATGACCATACCATCATCATAAAGACCATTTACAACTACTTTGAGACTTATTGCACCTTCGCCACCATAAATAGAAACCTTGATCGCAACATAATCCTCCAATAAAATAGGAGCGCCGCCATTACCGATTTGAAATCCGGAATAGCCACCAGTATAGATACGCTGTACGGAATAATCGCCGCGTTTTACTTGCTGGGTGTTTTCAAAATCTTGGGTACCGTCCCAACCTCCTACCCACCAACTGGCATTGAGAGTATCGTCATAAATAAGGTATTTAAAACCAAAAGCACTGCTGGACTGCGTAATACCTCCTGCGGTTTCCACAAAAATAAAACTCTGTACGACACCTTCTGGTACACGAACCTGTATTTCGGAAGCTGTGGAACTTACAATTTCTGCTTCAATCTCCCCAAAACGCACTGCTTCCAAACCTTCAAAGACAGAACCGGTTATGGTCACAATCTCACCAGATCCGGCAGCTAGGGGCGAAAATGCTTCAATATCCGGCGCTGGCTGTGCCACTGCAAAATCTAGGCTTGCAGTACCTGCCTGGGTAGTAACCATTAACTTATCACTTCCTCCAAAATAAGGCGCACCATCGGGCACGGCAACTAATATATTGGTATCGGTAACCATGGTCGGGTTAAAATAAGCTACACTATCACTAAAAGTAACCTGCGTAGTTGTTGCCAGATTTTTTCCATAAATGGCATATAAGTTACCACGAAGGCCTTCTGAAGTAGTTGAATCTTTATCTACCAAACTCACGCGTTCTAAAACGGGCGGCTCAGCAGAACTACTGAAATCTACTCCGGTATCATCACCTGTACATGAAGATAGGGTTATAAACATCATAAGTAACATACCTACGCTAACCGTATTATTAATTTTTTTCATAATAGTAGCTTTTTTATTTAATATTTTCTTTTTCATTCAAAATCATAAGGTACGGGCTCTTCAAGTAATCGTGGGTTAAGGGCCACGTCACTCGTAGGGTATGGATACCTGAAATCGCTGGATTCTGGAGTGTACATTTCAGAAAAAACCTCATTGGTACCATCCGTGGAATACGTACCGCGCTCTTGATTACTTATAATATTAATGGCCATTTGGCGATCTATTCTTCCCAAATCAAACCAATAATCTCCTTCAATAGCAAATTCAATCCTTCTTTCATGCAAGATATCTTCGAGCGTAATGGATGGCCTATTACCTAATCCCGCACGTTGACGTACTGCGTTATAAGAACGTAGTGCCTGTGGATCGCTTGTACTTGAGCCTCCTGCAAGTATGGCCTCCGCATTAATAAGAAGCACATCTGCGTATCGCATAATATAGGTATTGTTACCAGCGGCCTGCTGCGCACTGTCGCCATTATTATCTGATGGAGTTCCCACTACATATTTTTTTATACCTGCCTGTGTATTCTGTGCATTGATGTCATCAGGTGCAGTGTAACCGCCGTCTGCCGCTCTTAAATTAGGATAAAAATCCCCGGCGAGCATAATAGTCGCCTTTCTGCGTTCATCACCCGTTTCATAAGCATTTTGTAGATCAATGGTGGGCCCTATAACGCCATACCCATCCCCTGTTCCGGTAATGGCAGAGCTTATTGCAAAAGAAGCCTGCATGGCATTACCCGCTCCATAACCTCCGGTAGAAGTCCATTGCAGTGCAAAAATAGATTCCTCATTATTATCATTGGCCGTGAGAAACAGATCGTTATAACTTTTAGAAGGGAGTTCTGGACCTCCATAGAGTTTAAACTCTCCACTATTTATGACCTCCTGCGACAATTGCCGCGCTTGATCGTACTCCCCTTGATACAAATGTACTTTGGCTTTCATTGCTTTGGCCGAACCGCTAGATACATGGGCATTCGCTTCATAATTTGCTCCTCGTATTTTTGAGTAGCAGTTATCTATGGCAAATTGCAGATCATTTTCTATAAAGGTATATATATCTTCCACCCTATTGGTAGGAATCTGTGGATCATACACATTTTCTAGATTGTCTGTAATAATGGGAACAGGTCCCCAAATTCTTAATAGGTAAAAATATGCAGTCGCACGCATTAAATGTGCTTCGCCCAAAGTGTTGTTGACCGCAGCTTCAGAAACATCCCCAGAAACGCGATCTGGTAAAAAATTAATTATAGCATTTGATTGTGCTACAACACCCCACAGCGAACTCCAACCATCTGACAATACGGTATTATCACCTGTAACGCTGAAATTATAATAGCTGACAACATCCCCCGAATACGTCCTGGCATTACCCGAAGTGAGTTCTGAAATAGACCAGAAAGCTTTGGTATTAAAGTTAAACCAGGGCGAATCATAAAGCGCGTTTGTATTTGCGACAAGTTCTTCTTCGCTAGAATAAAAATTATCCAGGGCAATACCGTCTTCTGGCGGCCGCTCCAGGAAATCTTCAGAGCATGAACTCATTATAGAAAAGGTTCCTACAACGAATAGTATAATCGTAGTTCTATTAATTCTCATATTTTTTCTTTTAAAATTCAACATCTACACCAAAGGTAAAAGTTCGTGATATGGGGTATCTCCCCAAGTCTACCCCCATTTGCAGCGCATCGCCATTGTAGGCCCCAATATCTGGATCATAACCGCTATAATCTGTAAAGGTGTATAAGTTCTGAATGGTGCCATAGATTTTTAGGTTGGAAACATTGAACTTATCGAGAACTGTACTTGGGAAATTATAGCCCAAGCTAACGTTTTGGATCCTTACATAAGAACCATCTTCTACGTAACGGTCTGACACAAATAAATTTTGGTTGTCATCCCCACGCCGTGGCCTCGGATACTCCGCATCTATATTTGTTGCAGTATAGTAATCCTGAGCCTCTTGCAGTTGATTGGTATAAAGTCTGGCAAGCCCTGTGGTTTCCTTTCTGGTAAGATTTAAAAGGTCATTACCGTAAGAGCCTTGCAAAAAGACACTTAAATCAAAGTTTTTGTAGCTAAAATTATTGGTGAAACCAAAGGTAAAATCAGGATGTGGACTACCAATATACGTTCGGTCCTGCTCATTGATCACACCATCTTCATTCACATCTACATATTGAATATCACCTAAATCATTATCTCCTTGCTCCTCAGAAAAAGGAATTCCAAATTGTATGGGCGCATCAGCAATCTGGTCAAGGCTGGTAAAGAGTCCCTTAACTTTATAACCATAATATTTACCCAATGCTTCCCCCTGTACAGTTCTTGTAATGGGTGAAGTTAAAAATCCTGATGTTAATGTACGTATCACTTCCAGGCTTTCCTGATATAAGGCAGTCACCTCATTTTGATAATGGGAAACATTCAAGTTGGTAGACCAAGAGAAATCTTTCGTTTTCAACGTTGAATATCCTATGGAAACATCGATCCCTTTATTCTGCATTTCCCCAAGATTCACGTAGGGAGCACTTATACCGCCAAGATAATTGGGTCCACCAGTAAGATAAGTGGGTAAGGGCAGCTGGTACAAAAAGTCTTTTGATATCTTATTATAGACCTCAACGGTAGCATTAAGTCTATTGTCAAACATCGTAAAATCTATCCCTAAGTTAGTCTGTCTGGTTTCTTCCCACTTTAAATCAGGGTTGGGAATATTGTTCACTAAATAACCAAGGCCAACCCCTGTTTGTGTATCCGATAAACTGGAACCGTAAAGGTAATTGGGAATATCCTGATTACCCACGACACCATAACCCGCTTTAAGGCGAATATTATCTACCGTTTCATTTATTCCTTCCATCCATGGTTCCTTAAATAGTTTCCAGGAGGCTGCAAAAGAGGGGAAATATCCCCATTTATTATCTCCCAATGCGTCAAATTTAGAAGAACCATCAGCACGTACGGTAGCCGTTAGGCCATATTTTTCTTTAAAAGAATAGATCGCACGAGCATAATAAGAGCTCAGCGATGCACTGCCTTTATAGGAATCATAACTGGTTATACCACTTGCATTATTTAAGGTTTGTATATTATTGTTTACAAAACCTGTTCCAACTACCTGTGTACCGTCCCAACGAGATTCCTGCGCTTCCTGGCCCAGCAATAAGTTTATATTATGACCAGACTCAAAATTATGATTATAGCTCAAATAGTTTTTAATGATCCAAAACTGGCTGCTTGCCCTTTTTTCTAATAAAGTGGCATTTTCATTTACAAATCGGCCAAATTGATACGTAGGCGTAAACAGCTTATTTTTTACATATTCCAGATTTCCACCTATTTCGTTTCTAAAGGTGAAACCTTCGGCCAGTTGAAATTCTGAGAAAAAATTCCCCAGAACATTATCTTTTTGCAGTTCGTTGGTCTGGCTCAGTGCAAGACCTACGGGGTTTATACTACCCTCCACCGCTTCGGGATCATCTGGTGGGCCGGCAAAACTCCCATCGGGATTTCTCACTGCCACATCAGGGGCTTGCAAAAGCCCAAGGCTTACAATCCCATCCCGGCTTCCATTGAGTGTGATATCTTCATTGGTCCTACCCGCTGTAATATTGGCACCCACTTTTAACCAGCTGTTCAATTGGGCGTCTATATTTGTACGAATGGTATAACGCTCAAAACCAGAGCCTATAACAATGCCTTCCTGATCAAGATAACTACCGGAGATCAAATAGTTTACTTTATCCGAACTTCCACTATAGGAAAGTTGATGACTTTTCATTAAAGCCTGCTGAAAAACTTCATCTTGCCAATCGGTACCTTTTCCCAGCAAAGAAAGATTGGAAAATTCCAACCGTGGGGCACTTCCATATTCTGCAGCAAGCGAATTCTGTAGCGTTGCATATGTACGCAAATCCATCACATCAAGAAGCTCCTGGGGTTCCTGTAAAGCAATATAAGTGCTGTAACGCAATGAACCTTTTTCGCCCTTGCTACCAGACTTGGTCTTGATGATAACAACTCCATTAGCTCCCCGCGAACCATAAATAGCGGTGGCTGAAGCATCTTTTAATATATCTACAGATTCTATATCACTGGGGTTGATACTCGCCAGTGGACTCGAACCCGTCTGCCCGCCACCATTAAAACTGGAAGCATCAGTGCGCCCACTAGAGCTTAGGTTACGAGAATCACCAGAAATAGGCACACCGTCTATAACATAAAGCGGCTCATTATTACCGGTTATTGAAGTAATACCCCTAATACGTACCGAAACGGCACTACCCGGTTTACCCGAATTCTGGCTTATTGTTACACCGGCAGCCCGGCCTTGCAGAAGCTGGTCTATACTTACCTGGGGTACATTTTCAATCTCCTCTGCACTTACACTGGATACTGATCCATTTACATCCTGGCGCTGCTGTACACCATAACCTATAAGTACAACTTCGTTAAGACTTTCTGCATTTTCTTCAAGACTTACGTCTATAATTGCTTTATCTCCCACGGTTTCTTCTTTATCTTTGAAACCTACATAGGTAAAAACGATAACGTTTGAGGAAGATCCGGTAATTTGGTAATTTCCATCAAAATCGGTTGCGGTGCCCTGGTTAGTCCCTTTAATAAAGACATTAACACCCAGCAACGGGCTGCCAGCAGCGTCTGTTACTGTACCCGATATTTCCTGTTGGGCCGTAGCCTGAAATGCTGTAAAAACGAGCAGCATAAGCAGAGAAAATGTATTCAAAAACGCGTTTTTAGACCGCTTTGAATACGTATGGTTTTTTTGCTCCATAAATAATAAGATAAATTTAGACATTAACATTAAATCGCCAAAAAATTGCATTATGATCATTAAAATCAATCAATTTTGCTAAAATAACAGCGACAAGGGGTTTTTTCAGTTTTCAAAAATATACGATTCTCCGCGTTATATCTAATAGCATTTTGTCATTTTCTTATCTTATTTTACAAAACGAACTAAAAACCGGCAAAAACGACCGTAAATCAGCCTAAAATAACAGTGTAGTCACAATCCAACTACAATACGCGTTTTATTCCCTCAAATTGCTCCCTGAATTCACTGGGTGTACAATTTTTGAGCTTTTTAAAAACTCGATTAAAGTTTGCAATATTATTAAAACCACACTTATACCCGATCTCACCGATGCTCAAATCGGTTTCGATGAGCCAGCGCGTAGCAAAACTGATACGGGTATCATTGAGGTATTCCACAAAGGTTTTGCCGGTTCGGCTTTTGATGAAGCGGTTAAAAGAAACCTGACTCATATTAACTAGCTGTGAAATTTCGTTTAAAGAAACCTTCCTGTTGTAGTTCTCCTGAATATATTCATAGATTACTTTTATTTTATCGCTATTTTCAAAATTTTTATTTTGTGAAATATACGATGAAAGCAAACGCTGGTTTCTTGAAATGGCCAGATCATGCAGTATGGAAATGAGTTCAAGAAAATAATCGATACTATCTATCTTTGATAGTCTCAAAATTCTAGACATCACATCATTAGTGGCCTTTTTAGAAAAAGCGATACCGTGATTAGACCTATTGAACATATCTTTAATCGGTTTAAAAATACGTCTTGAGAGCAATTTTTCATCAAATAGGTCGTCGTGAAATTGTATGGTAATCTCGTGAATCCTCGAGCATGTACAATTATGAAGCTCCCAACCGTGTACCAGATTAGGCCCTACCAGTACGAGTTCTAGATCTTCAATCTCCCCCAGACTATCCCCCACTACACGACGCACGCCCTTGCCATCTTTTATAAAATTGAGTTCGTACTCTGGATGAAAATGAATAGGAAAATCAAAATCATCCTTAACGCGGTCAAAAACCAAAAAACTATCTTCGGGAGCTAATTGCGTGATTTCCCTATGAATATCCTTATGCATAACTGTATAATTTATGAATTTAGTAAAAATCATATCATATTTTGACAAATTTCTATTAACAGAAACTTAACCATCGTGGTAATTTTGGATTTTGCTAATAAATGTCGCCCCAAAAAGCTAAATCAATTAGGATAGCTAATGCTTAGCCGCAATATACTAAAATCATCAGTTCGGTAATATGATTAAAACAGTTCACTTTGTATATTTTGTCTTTATAGCTTTAATCCTCACTTCTTGTGGAAGCAGCTTGAGTATTCCTATCCAGAATATTTCCCTTGCCGATTCACAAGCGAGTGTACAGACTAAATTATTGAAAGCTAAAATTGATTTTTTGGCAAAAAAAGGCATTTCCATTGGGCAACAGGATCCAACAGCGTATGGGATAGGCTGGAAAGCTTCATCTCAAAACAAGTACCGTAGTGACATGCATGATGTAATAGGCAAATATCCCGCTGTGCAGGGTTGGGATTTGGGTCATATTGAGTTGGGACATGACATTAATTTAGATACCGTTTCTTTTAACCTCATGCGGCACCAAATTATAGAAGCTCACAAACGCGGTGCAATCACTACATTAAGTTGGCACCTTGACAACCCACAAAGTGGTGGAAGCAGTTGGGATACCACCGCGGCGGTAAAAACAATAATGAAAGAGGGCCTTAACCGCTCTAAATATATTGATTGGGTAAGCAAACTTGCTGATTTCATAAAATCAATAAAAGATGAAAAAGGAAATGCGATCCCGCTTGTTTTCAGGGCCTACCACGAGATGAATGGCGGGTGGTTCTGGTGGGGAGCAGCCAGTTGCACCCCTGAAGAATATAAAGCGCTTTATCGCGATTTTGTACAACTTTTGGGCGATAATGACGTGCATAACCTACTTTACGCGTATTCACCCAATACGCTTAATAACCCTCAAGAATATGAGCGCTTTTATCCCGGCGATGCATTTGTTGATATTCTGGGTATGGATATTTATAATCATGGAGGTGATGCTGGTTTCGCCAAAAAACTACAACAGGATTTGAGCGTCGTTCGGCAATTTGCTGAAACCCACAATAAAGTACTTGCCCTTACCGAAACAGGAAATGTCGCCCCTGGAAACCCAAAGTGGTGGACGCAAATTCTCTATCCCGGGATCAAGGATACCGGGATCGCCTGGGTTTTATTTTGGCGCAACGCGCGTAAAGACCATTATTTTGGCATTTACCCCAAAGAGGCTTCCGCAACCGATTTTAAAGCATTTGCTAAAAGGGAGGATATCTTATTTCTGGAAGATATAGATCGTTATTCCTTTAAACCCAAAAATAAAATTTATTAAATGTTACAACCCCTCGATATCGCGATCATTTTGGCTTATCTCGTAGGTACGATCGTTATTGGTCTGGCCGTAAGTAAAAAAGCGCGCAAAAGTAAAGAAGATTACCTACTGGGTGGTAAAAGCCTGCCCTGGTATATGCTGGGTCTTTCTAACGCATCGGGGATGTTTGATATTTCGGGTACCATGTGGCTGGTGACGCTCACCTTTGTTTATGGTTTCAAGAGTATATGGATTCCCTGGCTATGGCCGGTTTTTAATCAAATATTTCTTATGATTTACCTTTCGGCCTGGCTGCGCCGTTCTAATGTGATGACCGGGGCAGAATGGATTTTATTCCGGTTTGGGTCTGGTCGCGGCGGTAGACGTTCGCATACCATCATTGTTGTTTTTGCGATTTTGAGCTGCCTGGGATTCCTCGCCTATGGCTTCATTGGCCTGGGTAAATTTGTTGAGATTTTCATCCCCTGGGAAATGGTTAATCCATACATCCCCTTTCATATTCCGGCGACTTACATTCCGCATTTTTATGGGATTATTTTCACCTTTTTCGCTGTTTTCTACTCTATTATTGGCGGTATGTCCGGCATCGTATGGACAGATTTGCTGCAATACACGATCATGACCGTTTCATCTATCGCTATCGCTGTAATCGCCTGGCAGGCGATGGGCACGCACACCTTAAATGTACCCGAAGGCTGGATGAATCCCTTTTTTGGCTGGAACCTCAATATGGACTGGACTGGTATTATTGACGAGGTGAACACAAAAATACTGTCTGATGGGTACAGCCTGTTTACCATATTCTTTATGCTCATGGTCTTCAAAGGTATTTTATCCAGTATTGCCGGCCCCGCGCCAAACTATGACATGCAGAAAATCCTTTCTACAAAATCACCCCAGGAGGCTTCTAAAATGAGCGGTTTTGCGAGTATTGCCCTCATGCCCACACGTTATCTTATGATAGGTGGTTTTACGGTGCTCGCACTGTTATTTTATGACCGTTTGGATTTACGTACCGCTGGTCTGCTTGATTTTGAGAAAATTCTCCCGGCAGCCATTCAACAGTTTGTTCCTGTAGGATTATTAGGGCTTTTGCTTGCAGGACTTCTGGCGGCTTTTATGTCCACATTTGCGGGAACGCTTAACGCGGCACAGGCCTATCTTGTTAACGATATTTATTTAAAACATTACAATCCGCAGGCCTCGGCCAAGAAAGTACGGTTTATGAACTATGGCAGTGGTATCGCTGTGGTTTTAGTAAGTATCGTACTTGGCTTTTTTGTACAGGATGTGAACTCCATTTTGCAATGGATCGTTTCTGCGCTCTACGGCAGCTACGTGATTTCAAACGTGCTTAAGTGGCACTGGTGGCGCTTTAACGGCGCAGGCTATTTCTGGGGAATGCTTTCGGGCATCATTCCAGCGCTGGTTTTTCCTATATTTACCGATACGCTAGACTTGTATTATTTTCCGGTAATTCTTTTAATTTCACTCATAGGATCGCTTGTGGGAACTTACAGTGCGCCGCCCACAGAAGAAGACGTACTCATTCATTTTTATAAAAAGACCCATCCCTGGGGCGCCTGGAAACCTATTTATGAAAAAATCATTCAAAAAGAACCCGGTTTTCAGCGAAATACCGCCTTTAAAAGAGATATGTTTAATGTAGTAATTGGAGTGATAGGCCAGACTTTACTGGTAGTTATCCCACTTTATATTATTCTACATGAACATATACCCATGCTTGTTTCACTTGTGCTTCTTGCCATCTGTATAGTGATTCTCAAGAAAAACTGGTGGGATAAAATGAACGAAGAACCCAATTATAATTCATAAGCATCCAAAAAATGAACGCTAGCGAAACCAAAAAATCTCCAGAAACGATCCTTAATTACAATAAACTGGTCAAAAACCACCAAAAACTCATTAATTCGCCCAATAATCCGGTTGCAGAAAACAACGGCATCTTTCAACGTTATGAAAATCCAGTGCTTACCGCAGCGCACGCACCCATACACTGGCGTTATGACTTAAATCCTAAAACTAATCCGCTAGGGTTAGAGCGCATAGGAATCAACGCTACATTTAATCCGGGAGCAATAAAATGGGGCGAAAATTACGTATTGGTCGTTCGTGTGGAAGGCAATGACCGAAAATCGTTTTTCGCTATCGCGGAAAGTCCCAATGGTGTGGATCAATTTCAGTTTTGGGACAAACCTATACAGCTCCCTCAGACCGAAGAACCGGACACTAATGTTTATGACATGCGTCTTACCCGTCACGAAGACGGTTGGATTTATGGTATTTTTTGCACCGAAAGGAAAGATCCCAACGCCCCCGCCGGCGACACCAGCCAGGCTGTTGCCAATGCCGGGATCGCCCGTACCAAAGATCTGGTCAACTGGGAGCGCCTGCCCGATCTCAAAAGCTATACCGGCCAGCAGCGCAATGTGGTATTGCACCCAGAATTTGTAGAGGGCAAATATGCTGTTTATACGCGTCCGCAGGATGGTTTTATAAATGTGGGCACAGGTGGAGGTATCGGTTTGGGCTACATCAAAAACATGGAAAATCCCATCGTTCTTGATGAAAAAATCATAAACAACAAAGCTTACCACACCGTTTACGAGCTTAAAAATGGCCAGGGCCCCTCACCTATTAAAACCAGAGAAGGATGGTTACATCTAGCGCATGGAGTGCGCAATACCGCCGGTGGCCTGCGCTATACGTTATATATGTTTATGACCGCGCTAGATGATATTGCCAAAGTTATCCATCAGCCTGCGGGTTACTTTATGGCGCCTACTTACAAAGAAACGGTGGGCGATGTTCCCAACGTGCTTTTTGTAAATGGCTGGATCGAAGATCAGGGGAAAGTTTATATCTACTATGCCTCTTCAGACACCCGTTGCCATGTCGCGGTTAGTACGGTGGAAAAATTGATTGATTACGTTAAAAATACTCCGGAAGATACGTTTACCTCAGCCGGTTCGGTAAGCAGTATAATCAATTTGATCAACAATAATAAAGGTTTGTATTAATGCATCAAGAGCACTCCCTGTTTCCTGAACACTTTTATACCGAATTAAAAAAGGAATTACAATCCATAACCGATTACTGGATCACGTACAGCGTAGATGAAAAACGAAGCGGATTTGTAGGGCAGCGCGATCACGAGAATAACCTTGTTCCAGAGGCCAATAAAGGTATTATCCTGAATACCCGTATTTTATGGTCGTTTTCTGCCATTGCGAAATTTTCTGGAGATACCAAAGCGCTCCAACTGGCCACGCGTGCTTTTAATTACCTCTATGATTTCTCTCGGGACAAAAAATATGGCGGTGTCTATTGGGAATTGAATGCTGAAGGAATTCCGGTGAACCGTAAAAAACAAGTCTATGCGCAGGCTTTTGCTATTTATGGTCTTTCTCAATATTATCTGATAACTCAAGAGGAAACTGCAAAAACCTGGGCAATTTCAATCTTTGAATTGCTGGAAAAACATGCCTTTGATAGGGAAAATGAAGGGTATATTGAAGCTTTTCAAGAAGACTGGTCTGTAGTGGAAGATATGCGCCTGAGCGAGAAAGATCAAAACGCGGAGAAGACGATGAACACGCACCTGCATGTACTGGAAGCCTATACCTTGTTTTATACTATATATCCCGATGCTAAAGTCAAAAAATCGCTGGAAAACTTAATTAATCTATTTTTAGATCGATTTTTGACTAAAAACGGCCATTTTCACCTGTTTTTTGATAAAAAATGGCAATTATTGAGCAGTACTATTTCGTATGGTCACGATATTGAAGCTGCCTGGTTGCTCATTGAAGCGGCCAAGGTCACAGAAAATGGCGAATTACTCCAAAAAACAGAGAAAATCGCCCTAATAGTGGCAAAAACCTTCCTGAAAGAGGGATATATTAGAGGAAATGGCGTTCTGAATGAATTGGATCAAACAAGTGGCAGACTTGACACAGACCGCCACTGGTGGCCACAGACCGAAGCCATGGTAGGGCTTCTATATGCTTATAAAATCAATCCTGACGAAATATATAAAAGTGCAATCATTGATATTTGGGATTTCACAAAAACCCATATCATCGATCATAAAAATGGGGAATGGTTTTTTAGAATAGATGAAAATAATCAAGCCTACACAAGTGAAGATAAACTGGGCATGTGGAAATGCCCGTATCATAACTCGCGAGCGCTGATTAGTTTACTTGACAGGTTTTAAATAATATAATTAATTTAAAGTTAGTACACTGTAAGAGATTAAAGCCAGTTATCACGATATGACTAGTGCCCCAGTTATGTCTAAGTAATGGAAATTATTTAAATCCCATTAAAAATGGGTTTATCTACTACATCCTTAAATCAACTTTTGCAGCCTGGATGTTTACTTTGCCTAATATTACAGTAAGGTAATTCGTCATTTCAAAAAATTGATTGACCCAAAATCAATTTTTTGATTCATGATCAAGAAATTGTTTAAAGAGCCGTCAATTTACAATTTAAAACGAATGGATTTTATTCTTAAATTCAATACTGCGGAATTTACTCACTGTAATTAAAACATAATCACACACACCAGATAAACACACAGATTTTAGTGCTGAAGTAAGACAATATAGTGACCTAAAATAGTCTTCTATTTGAGTATAAAACTTTAACCCAAAATTGTTAGGAAAATGTTCTTTTAGCACGCATGATCTTTGGTTTTGATCAAAAAATTTCTTTTAAAGTCAAACCAAATCATTGGACAGCTAAAGCATCGAATCTTAAATGCAACCTCGAGGTTGCATTAATGATTTGGAGTTGCGTATAGCTAACATATTATATCAAACAATATCAAATTAAACGAACCCCTAAAAACCAGAAAACCACGCAATCCGTGAGAATTGCGTGGTTATTGTGCCTTTTTAAGGGGCATTTAGTGACCTTGCCAGGATTCAAACCTGGCTCGCATTCCTCAATGTTTATAGGACTTCCCGATGTCAATGAGTCCAGGTAACCGAATAGCTACCGTTTTGAATAATATCAAATAATGTCATTTGATTTCCAATCTCAAAGTAAATTTAAGGTAAAAAAGGATTCATTCAAATCGGAATAAAAATTATGTTCCATTAATCTTTTTCTATTTTACCAGCCTGTATTACTAAATTAGAAACATATAAAATTTAATTACTCAATTACCCAAAACATCCTTAGGCGTTATTAATATTGGCTTTATGGTGGGTAGATAGCATAGAAATGTAATTATCCAAATCTACCCAATGATAATGGGTAATTGGTAATTAGAAAAAAGGTCAAAATTGAACGATAAACACTTGCTATAACTGGGCTGGGTAATTGGTAAATTGTTTTTTCGATTTTGGAAAATTCACTGCGGGTGAAAGAAAAAACTCAAATATTATAAAAGCGATAAGGTGTTGAAAGAAGTGAACAAATCTGGTATTTATTAGTATTTAAGCTATCATCAAAGTACAATCATGTATCATCAAGATCATTTTGAATCTATTACTGTTTTTTATAAAAAGATATTAAAAATTCCAAAGGACTAATACCAACTAAAAAAATCGGATGCTCTAATCCTGCTGTAGAAAGCTATTTAAATTTTAAGATCAAGGGATAAGCAAGAGGGTAACACTCTGGCGCGATGTTACATTAATTATCCCTTTGATATTTAAATAGTTATAAATATTAAAGCCTTTCAAGAATTATCGTTTTTAACGCAAAAACCGTTTCAGCCCAATATTACTGGGACATTTTTAACTTAAAATGGATTTTGATTTAAAGAGATACTTTTTTCTTTCACCAGCTATTTGTTTTGTATACAATTTTGCTAAGGGCATTTAATTTTTTCTACTCAAAAGCCAACCCTGAAAAAAAAATAAAAAGAACTGTTTTCTACCAAAAATCGAAAAATTTAAACAGAATGAGGAAAACCGTAAAAGGAGTGTTTTAGTATAATGTATTTTTAATTTTTTGAACCTATTGATTGAAAATATGGAGTTAATACAAAATAACCCTTATCGAATTGCAGGTATTCTTTCAAACGCAACGACAAAGGAACTTGAAAAGCAAAAAGGAAAAATCAAAGCCTACACAAAGGTTGGAAAAGAGATCAAATCAGACTTTGATTTTCAAATTCTGAGGAATATTAACAGAACTGAAGATACCGTAAAGAAAGCATTTTCAAATATTGAGCAAAATCAAGACAAAGTCAATTACTCTTTATTTTGGTTTTTAAATGCTAGTCCATTTGATAACACCGCTATTGAATATCTGAAAAATGGAGATGAAGAAAAAGCACTTGAAATTTGGGAAAAAGTAACCGCCAATAAGAATGTCAATGCCAAAAACTTCTCTGCATTAAACAATATAGGTACGTGCAAACTTTTAAGTAGGAATAAATTCGATATAAAAACAGGGATTGAAGCCAAAATCAAGCTAATCGAATCTGAATACTTTGAAAACTTTGTCCATTCTGTCGCAGATGAAACATTCACAATTAACAATCAAAAACAAACTGAAAAATTGATTGATGAATTGCTTAAACAATTCAAAAATCAATATGTAAGTTCAGAAATATTGCAATTGTTCAGCGGATGCAATGAAACCACGCAAAATTACCTTTCCAAAAAATTTACAGAAGAACCATTACACAAAATCGAAAGCCAAATTGAAAGTTGTAAAAAGAAACGAAAAGCAGATAAAGACAATGCTTATGAATTTGGTTTAAAGCTGTTCACAAACACAAAAGACGATTTATCCTTTCTAAAATCATTAATTGGCACTAATGACCTAAAATACAAGACAGCTGCAGACCAATTGGCAAATGAAATAATGCAATGTGGTATTGACTATTTCAATGAAAGCCAAGAAAAGAGTTCGAATGAAGATTACCTAACACAAGCCCAAGAACTCAGCAAACAAGCATTATCAATTGCGGTAGGGAAGTTAACAAAAGACAGGGCAAATGACAGTCTTGCAACTCTTGAAGAAATGAAAGACCGGGAGGTTAATCAGGCTATTGCATTATTACATTCTATTAAGTTAGCTTACGATAATGCTATTAGTAAAATTGAGGCTCAGGTATCTGCAATGAGAATGACTATGTCATACAATCAGTCCATCAATTATTCAAAAGTGGATAAAATGAAGGCGAGCTGCTTAAACTGGGATAAAGTAGTAGAAGTTATCAGTAATGGTATTAATATTAATAATGTTGAAGCCATTCAACGTTGCTCAAATCAAAGCAAAATTTCAGAATATAAAAACCTTGTAGATTTCTTATTAGCTAAACTCGGCCCGATTCAAATAAACCAAGTAAAACACCTATGCTATTGGAAAGATGTTCGGGCTGCTCAAGCATCGGCTACAGCGAAAAAAGTTGGTTCTACTATAAGTAGTGCAGCTGATAAAGGAGGATGTTACATTGCTACAATGGCTTATGGTGATTACGACCATCCACAAGTTCTGGAGTTAAGAAAATTCAGAGATGAATTTTTAAATAAAACAATAATTGGAAAAAGTTTTATCAAATTCTACTACATGTACTCTCCAAAACTAGTTGAAAAACTAGAGAACAAACAAGCAACCAACCTGATAATCCGGAAAGGATTAGATCAATTTATATATATATTCCACGATGTCATTAAGAAATGAAATAATACAAGGCTTAAAAAGTGAACTGAATAGTCAAGGGTTTCTATTATCACCAGATTTCACTATTAAAATGTTTTTAATTTCATACAGTGAAAAGATTATTGAATCAAAAGAAAATAGTCATATAGAATTTATAAAAATAAAAAATGACGTTATTCAAAGTTTTATAAATCACATAGAGTCATACAAATCATTTTTAAAAAGTCAAAATCATAATCACGAAATTCAAAAAATGAATGAAAATATTTTCATTGCATTAGATTATAACAGACAAGAAAATGATTACTTGAAAAATGATGTTTTAATTGAAATCATAGATTCTTTTAAATCAGAAATTAATACTAGAATTAGTGATAATAAACAGAAAACAGGTTGTTACGTAGCCACAATGGTTTATGGTGATTATGACCATCCACAAGTTTTGGAGTTGAGAAAATTCAGAGATGACTTTTTGAGCAAAACAAAATTAGGTCGAAACTTTATCAAGCTCTATTATAGGTATTCACCAGATTTGGTTGAAAGGCTGAAAAATAAACAAGGTATCAATCTTATAATCCGTAGAGGGCTAGACCAATTCATAAAAACAATCAGAAAATAATGAAGAAAATTTTACTCATATCACTCTTTTTCGGAACAACTAATCTTTTTGCTCAACAGCAACAAGATTCAACATTAGTTAAGGAAATACCAACGATAAAAAACAACGTATTTCAGCAACGGCAAGAGATTGATGCTTTGACTAAAAAGCTGAACAACCAAAATTATGTAATTGGAAAGCAAAGCCAGACTATTTCAGCTTTGCAGGAACAGAATAGTGGTCTAAATACTTCAATTGATAGTTTAAGTCAACTCATCCAAACAAACAGCCAAAATATTGTAACAAATTCTAAAGAGCTTGGAACTAAAATCCAAGAAACAGGACAAAAGGCAGATAACCAAATTGCCCAATTGGACAGTAGTGTAGAGCAAAATCGCTTGTATTGGATTATTGCCACTTTGGTAACGCTTCTTTTAGGCGGTTTGGTTTATTGGTTATTAGGCAAGCGCATTAAGTCAAGCAAGACAGATGTCGAAACTCAAATCAGAAATACCAAAGCTTCTTTTGAAGAAGAAAGCGTGAAATTGGATAGTAAACTAATGGAGGTTTTGGATACACAACTCAAATTAAAAGATTTAAGTCAATCAGGAAAACCAGAAAGCGAAGAAAAAGACCATTCGTTAGTACTAAAAGTTGCTGATGAAGTCACACGAATTTTGATGAACCTTGAAGTAATGGACAAAAACATAAAGGGTTACAAGCATCTTAAAAAATACTCTGAGTCAATTCTAGACAATCTTAAAGCCTATGGCTACGCAATACCAAAACTTATTGGACAGAACTATAATTCAGGGATGAATATGGTGGCAACAATGGAATTTGATGACAGTTTAGATGAAGGGAAGCAAATAATTAAAAGGATCATAAAACCACAAATCAACTACAACGGAAAAATGATTCAAGCAGCTAAAGTTATTGTGGCATTTAACGAATAAAAAACAGAAACTAAAAATGGCAAGATTAAAGATAGACTTCGGTATTGATTTAGGAACAACTAATTCTGCAATTGCAGTAATGGATGAAGGTAAAGTGAAAATGCACCGAACAGATACACAGCGAGACACAATGCCTTCTTGCATTATGGTAACTAAAAAAGGCTTTTTGCTTGGTGATAAAGCTTATGCTCAATTGTCTAAAGATAAAAAGAAAGCATTTAGTGACCTTGATTTTAAATCAAACATCTTTATTGAGTTCAAACGAACAATGGGTAATTCAGTAAAGTATAAAACTGATGACAAAATTGGCGTTGAACTGTCTTCTAAGCAACTTTCTGCTGAAGTATTGAAGACTTTGAAATCTTATGTGGATAATGAAAGTGTTAAATCCGCAATCATTACAATTCCTGCTGCATTTGAGATGAATCAAATCAATGCAACTAAAAAAGCTGCGGAGTTGGCAGGAATAGAATATGTAGAATTAGTCCAAGAGCCTTATGCAGCTGCAATTGCCTATGGTGTTGAGTCCGCAAATAAAAATGGTTTTTGGATAGTATTTGATTTTGGTGGAGGAACATTTGATTCTGCTTTGGTCAAAGTTTCAGACGGTATAATTAAAGTTATTGATACCGAAGGGGATAACTTTTTAGGTGGTAAAAATCTTGATGAAGCTATAGTTGACAATATATTTATTCCGTATCTGAAAGAGCGTTTTGCTATTGATTCAATAATTGAAAACCAGGAAAAATTCACTGCATTCAAAGAAATGTGGAAACCACTTGCAGAAGATGCCAAAAATCAATTATCGTACAAAGAAGAATATCCAATTCTTACCAATTTATACGATGAATACGGTGAAGATGATGAAGGTGAAGAATTTGAAATTGATTTAACTATCTCTAGGGAACAGCTTAAAGAAGTAATAGAACCGTTTGTTCAGAAAGCCATTGACTATTGCAAAGTACTTCTTAAACGAAATAACTTGGACGGCAACTCATTAGGAGAATTGATCCTTGTCGGTGGTCCTACACTGTCGCCAATTGTTAGAGATATGCTTGAGGCACAAATTAAAAAACCAAACACAAGCGTTGACCCTATGACTGTAGTTGCTAAAGGTGCGGCTATTTATGCTTCTACAATTAATAACACAATCGATGATGAAAATATAGATACTTCAAAGGTTCAGTTGCATATAGATTATGATTCGATGGTGGCAAGTGATGAAACCTTTGTTACAGTGAAAACTAAAGAAGCGGATAGAATAGTGTTTGCTGAAATAGCGAGAGATGATGATGCTTTCAAAAGTGAAAAGGTTCAGCTTAACAACATAGGCGAAGTCATCGAATTGCATTTAAAATCAGGTGAAAGAAATACTTTCACAATATTGCTTTACGATGAAAAAGGAAACAAATTAGAATGTGAACCCAAGAAGTTTTCAATACAACCTGATACAGCTCTCGGAGGAGCAACTTTAACCCACACAATTTGCATTGAGGTTTTTGATAAGAAGGCAGGCAAGAAATTATTGAAAGCTATTAAAGGTTTGGAAAAAGATAAAACTCTTCCTGCACAAGGTGTTTCCAACGGTTTGACAACAAGAAAGCAAATTCGTCCAGGAATGGATGATTTTATTGATATCCCAATTTATCAAGGAATCCCTGAAACCAAAGCAATTAGTAATAATCAAGTAACCACAGTTCGAATAACAGGAGATGATATCCCAAAACTTCTTCCTGAAGGTAGTATTGCTGATTTGACATTAAACTTTACAAAAGGCAGCGATTTTTCAGGAAAAATAAATTTCCTTGATATTGATTTTGAAATGCTCTTAGAAATTAATAGCAATGAGTCAGAAGTGACAAAAGAATGGCTTGCACAACAAATCAAGGAAACTGAAAATAATTTAAGAAATATTGACACTCCAAACAAGTCCGGATTAGAAAAGGAACTTGAAAAGGTTAAAAACGTCTTTGAAAGCAAGAACACAGAAGCTGGTCGCCTAGAAGCTCGTTCAGAACTTCAGAAAGTTGCCAGAGAAATTGAGCAAGTTGAAAAATTGAATGAATGGCCTAATCTAGAGGAAACTTTAAAAGAGGAATTTTACCGTCTTGAAAAAGCAAATAACGAGTTAGGAAATGAAAAAACGACCCAAGTGGTCAATCAATTCCGTTCGCAGTTAGATGAAGTTGTTCGGGCAAAAGATGTAAAGCTTGGAAATGGTCTTTTGGAAGAGATTAGTGGCTTTTTTATTCAATTAACCTTAATCTATCAATTAGTCGATTTTATAAGGCAACATAATAACAATTTTAATTCCTACAATTGGAAAGATAGTAGTATAGCGAGAACACTTTTAAACAAAGGATTAGAAATTATTAGTGAGAACCCCACAACAGACGAGTTGCATCCAATTGTTATTTCAGTTATTGATTATTTGGAAGAAGTTGATAAACCAGGAGAAAATGTATTTGGTGTTTAATTAAATAAAAAGTTTGATTATGAGATTAAGAACTAAATTACTTTTACCGCTCTTTTCTTTAGCTATAATTATTTCTTCCTGTGAAAGTGATGCAGAAAGAAAACAACGTTTAGCAAAAGAAGAACAGCAAATAATTGAATTGGAAGAAAAGCGAAAAACAGAAGAAGCTGAACGTGCATTTCAATTAGAGCAGGCACGCGTTGAGCAAGAAAAACGTGAGGAAGGAGAGCGTATAGCCAGGATAGCTCGTCTTGAAAAGGAAAGACAAGAAAAAGCCATCTATGATAAGTACATCAACAATTCCTTAAGTACAGGTGATACGCCATATTCCCGGTATTATGGAGGGAATTTAACTTGTACTGATTACGGCTGTTCACAAATAAAAGTGAGAACGAGTAACTCTGATGTGATTGTTACCATAAAAAATAATGATAAAGTAATTAGACACGCCTACATTAATTCAGGAAGCAGTTTTACGTTCTCGTTCCCAAATGGTACTTATCAACCCTTTTTCTATTATGGTAAAGGATGGAACCCTGAAAAGGATATGAAAGGCGGTGAAATAAAAGGTGGTTTTATTACCAACGAAAGTTTCGGGAAGGACGATCCCCAAATATTAAATAATAATATTTTGGAATATGAGCTGATTTTACAAGAAAACGGAAATTTTAGTACTCGACCTAGTAGTCCAGATGAAGCATTGTAAATGAATAAGCATAATAACATATTATCCAAAGGGCAATCAATTAACGAGCAGTTCAAAGTGACCTTCTTTCTAAAAAAAGGGAGCTATGCTGAAACTTATCGTTTAAAAGACCAAGAAGGCAAAACCAAACTTTTGAAGCTATTTGCTTACTCAAAATTACATAGAACTCAATTTGATTCAACTGGTGATGTATTAGAGATTGAGGTTTTAAAGAAAATTAAGCATCCAAATTTGGTTAAATACTGTGATAGTGGTGAACTTCTTTTAAATGGTCAAAAATATACTTACGCAATTCTTGATTTCATCAGCGGTGAAACCTTGGTAGACAAATTAAAAAGAGAACAAACCATTAATCCTTATGAAGCTAAAGACATCATTTCAGGCGTTTTGAACGGATTGAACTATTTGCATTCTCTTCAAAATCCTATTATCCACAATGACATTACAAACCTGAATGTAATGTTAGATTTATCAGGTAAAGTTACGATTCCTAAAATCATTGATTTTGGCTATGCTCGTTTTTTAAGTCAATCAAACAAGGATTTTTTGAAGGAAGGTTTAAATCCATTTTACCAAGCCAACGAAGCCTTCAACAAAGTGTTTTCGGCTCAAAGTGATGTCTTTTCGGTTGGTGCATTATATTATCACTTGTTAGAAGGTTTGCCGCCTTGGTTCGTTGAAATTTCAAAATACAAAGCAGATTCCATAAAGTTGGAAGATGCTGTTATTGAAGAACGAAAAAAGCCATTAAAGTTTTCGTCAGTTACAGACCAACAAACTCAAAACATAATCAGCAAAGCGTTACAATCAAATGCTGAAAATCGATTTAAGAGTATTAAAAGCTTCATAAAAGCGATAAACGGAGAAATGGAAGTGCAACAGCTTTCATCACCGCAAGAAGTGTCTAAACCGAAACTAAAGGAAATAAAAAAAGAAAAAGGATTTTCAGCAATTGCAGGAATGCAGGAACTGAAAGACACAATTCAATTGGATGTAATTGATGCCTTAAACGAAAAAGAACGTTATGCCGAATACGGTTTAACCATTCCAAACGGAATGTTATTGTATGGCCCACCAGGTTGTGGTAAAACGTTCTTCGCAGAACGAATGGCAGAAGAAATAGGTTTTAATTTCTATCAGTTAAAGCCATCCGATATTCAGAGTAAGTACGTAAACGAATCGCAGGAAAAAATCAAAAACCTTTTTGATAAGGCTCGTGAAAATGCACCAAGTATTATTTTCATTGACGAATTAGATGCTGTTGTTCCAAATCGTGATAACTCGAATGTAAATCATATGAATACAAGCGCTGTAAATGAATTTTTAGCACAAATGAATAATTGTGGTGATGATGGCATTTTTATAATTGGAGCAACTAACAGACCCAACTCGATTGACCCAGCGATATTGAGAGCAGGTCGATTGGATAAAGTAATTTATCTACCACCGCCAGACCTTGAAGCTCGTGAGTTAATGTTTAAACTTTACTTGGAAAGAAGACCAAGAGAAGTTGGTTTAAACTATTCTGAACTTGCAATAGCAACAGAAAATTATGTTTCAAGCGATATAAAATTCCTTTGTGATGAAGCATCAAGAAAAGCATTGAAAACGAAATCAAGAATTTCTAAGGAAATTTTACTTAATACCATAAACAATAATAAGCCTTCAATTAAACTAGATGAATTACAAAGCTACATCGCCATAAGAGCGAAAATGGAAGGTTTAGCAGAAAATAATAACGTCCGACCAAGAATCGGTTTTAAAAACAATTAAATATGGAAACATTACAATTCAATAAACTTTTGCTCAAGACAGCATTTTCGTGTATGGCGTGTGATGGCGATATTGACAACCGTGAGGTCAAACTTATTAAGCAACTGCAAAAGAAAAGTAAAACCTTTGGAGAAATTGACATCAATGAGGAATTAGACACGTTGTTACTTGCTATCAATAAAGATGGTCATCAGTTTATGAGTGATTATTTCAATGAACTTACAACTGCTGAATTAGTAGAAGACAGAGAATTGAAATTGATAGAAGTTGCAATTGAAACCATTAAAGCAGATGACAAAGTTGAATACAGCGAAATCAAGTTTTTTAAGGTTATTCGTTCAAAACTGAAAATTGCCAACGAACCAATTCTTGAAAAACATCCTGATTTTGAAGACTATTTGGAACAAGATATTATTACTAATTCATACTTATCAAGGTTACAAGAAGACTTTTTTGACACTCACATTTCAAATGAATTTGAGCTGATAAGCAAAATTGATGATGACATTTTGGATAACCTTAAAGACAAAAATGAAGAGTAGTGAAGCTTTGATAAAATTTGCTCTAGCAATTATGATGTTCTTGTGCCTATTGGATATGCCATACGGATATTATCAATTTGTTCGGTTTGTTGCCTTAATCGGATTTGGAATTTTGGCTTATAAAGCAAACGAACAGAATAAGAATACGGAAATGATTATTTACGGAGGTCTTGCCCTATTTTTTCAACCATTTTTTAAATTAGCACTTGGAAGGGAAATATGGAACATTGTAGACGTTATTGTCGGAATTGGACTAATTGGAACTTTAGTTATGAATAGAAATAAAAGCCAATACTAAAATTTCAAGACACTATCTATTGCCTTGCGATTTTATAATTATCGAAACCCTCCATTAATTTCTACCTTTATTAAGCGTATGTCTGACTACCTACATTCAAAAAGAAAACCCCGTCTCTCAAAACTTCCTGCCCTGCCCTATCATGTATATGTCCAAAAATATGATAGGTGGGTTTCACCTTTTCTACAAATTCGTAGAGCAATTTACAGCCTGTTCCCATATCCAGAATTGAATACGGTGGCCCATGAGTTAATAAGAAATCAATGGGGTGTATAGGCATTTCCGGTGCTTGATACAACCATGGCCGCGCGGCTACAGAATAAAATTGAATATCTTCTATTAGCCAGCCACTATTCTCCAATACAATGATATTGCCCGGAACAAGATTATGTACCAACTCCGGTTCCAAATCAAAAATTAAATCGTGATTGCCGGGAATAAAAACCCTATGCCTGACCGGTAATTCGGTAAACCAGGAAAAGAAATCTGCTAGCTCTTCTAAATTTCCACCATTGCAAGCATCGCCACAATGTACCAGAATATTTGAAGGTGGTATGGTTAACCTGCGGTGCCCACCGTGCGTATCTGATATAAGCGTAATTTGATTACCTTTATAGAATAAACGCTTCATTTTTGCTCAATATTATCCTGTTTTTGTTCAATCTAAGCCCTTTTTGATCCGTTTTTGGCAGTTTTTGATTCTAGTGGTCAGCTAATTATTGCCCTTTTCAGAATCAATAAGTTGGTCGCGCTTTTCCTGTAAGGTCTTTTCAATGTTTCGCATGCTGGCTGCCAGCGCGTACTTCTGTTTTTTGGCATTATAACTTTTAAGTTGATTTATAAGCATTATACATTCATCGAACTTTTCTTTTATGGTTATAACGGTGAGGGTATATTCAGTTTGTGTCATTTTTAGGTTTTTGACAAAAGTAGTTAGCGACTCCGACAGAGAATGTCGGTGTTTACCTTTAGCTTTACAAAAAGTTGAAAATGGATAATTATAAATTGATAGAACGACTTAACCGCATTGTACGCTATCTGAAGGATTATCCTGGAATCTCCAAAAGAGAACTGCTGGCAAAACTAGCCGAAAGCGATCGGGAAGAAATTACCATACGCACCTTAGAACGGGATATTAAAAACCTGCGGGAGCGTTTTTATCTCGAGATCAATTACAACCGTGCTAAAAACGGCTATTTTCTGAATCCTGAATTTCAGCATGATGTAGACGAGTGGATTCGGTTTATGGAATTTGCAGAGTTGGGTCAATTTTTCCGATCGGGCTTAACCGATTTTAAAAGCTTTGGTAAACTGGTGCAACTGCATCAAACCTCCTTCTTTCTGGGTATAGAACTGCTAAAACCTATCGTACTGGCCATACGCCATAAACAAAATATTCAATTCCTCCACATCAATTATTGGGAAGAAACGGAAAAACCCTATACGATTGGGCCCTTAATGATCAGGGAGTACCTGAACCGCTGGTATGTAATTGGTGTTCCGCAAGGAAAAAAGGAAATTAGAACGTTTGGCCTGGACCGTATTAAAGAATTGCAAACCGCGGGTAGTATGGAAATAAAAACTAACGATTTTGAAAAGCAGCTGGAGCAGTTCAACAAAATCGTGGGACTGAATTTTAACGCTGGCGATGGAAAACTTAAAATTATAAGCCTGCGTGTTTACTACAAACATTTAAAATACTTACAAAGCCTGCCCCTGCACCATTCTCAAAAGATTGATTGGGCTCCAGGTGAAACACACGGAACGGTAAAGTATCATCTTATTCCCAACTATGAATTTAAAGTGCAAATACTCAAGATGGGAAATCTGGGAGAGGTCATTTCTCCTGCTGAGCTTCGCCAGGAGATCAAGCAGATGTTGAAGGAAACGCTTAGGTTCTATCAATAGCTTGACATTAAACCCTGATACCGACATATTCTGGCGGAGTTAATATTGATCTTTGGTTTATAAAAGAAGAACGAATGTATCAATATAAATTTGCACAACCCGCACGGCATGAATCTCCGGTTCGCTTTAATACGGAACTCAGTAAAGACGTGGACTTCTGGCAATACGGACCAGATTGTTTTTCGCTATTTGCACATCAAAGACTGCGTTATTTGGCCTGGCTAGTGTTTTTTGACTAGTATCGAGACGATTTTGGCCGTGACTATCCCAGATATATACAAGCGCCTAATTTTTTTGAAACAAAGTTTTTTTGATCGTCACACAAGATGATTATACTCAAGAATAAAGTATATTTTTTATGACTTTGATTGCCGAAGCAAATTTGATTTTAGATAATTGAATTACCGCTCAGGCGATATTAAGTATAGCCAGTTTTTACGGCGATCACCGAACAATTAATGCCGGAACTTTTTCATTGACCGGAAAAATAAATCTTGGTAATTGTGCAGCCTTTTACAGAACTTGTTTTGATCGTCATTTTCAACTGCCCTTATGCATTTTATTAAATAAGTCAATTTGTAAGGAAAAGCATAAGCAGGTAATAGCGCTATTATTTAAAAATGGGGATTTACAAAAGGATTTTTTCTAGTAGGAGAGTTTTAATAAAGAAGCTGCACTGATTAGTGATTTTTAATAGATATCCTTAAAGTCTAGATTGTAAGAAATGGGCTACAAATAAATCTTGAGCTTGGAGGAAAACCGTAAGGATATGAAAAATAAATTCAATTAATTTGAACTAATAATTAATTATGGCCGAGATCAAAAAAAGATTACTGACCAAATCACGCTTTAAGTTAGCGCTGGACTGTCCCACAAAACTTTATTACACCCGCAAGCCAGAATACGAAAATCAAAGTAAAAGCGACACTTTTTTAGAAGCACTAGCCCAAGGAGGTTTTCAGGTTGAGGAACTCGCACGAATGGCATATACTGATGGTATTGCCATTCTAGAAGATGATTTTAATTATGAAGCTCTTGCTTCACGCACACAGGAATTACTAATGCGAGAGCAGGTTGTTATTTTTGAAGCCGCTCTTCTCTTTAACGGTCTTTTTATACGCACAGATATTTTAATCAAAAAAGGAAAGCAGATCCAGCTTCTCGAAGTAAAGGCAAAATCCGTAAGCGGTAGGGTGCATAATGGATTTTCTCTAACTGGTAGCTGGTCTGCTTATTTATATGATGTAGCTTTTCAGCACTATGTGATCCAGCAGGTGCATCCGGATTTTATAATTACTCCATTTCTCAATTTAGTAGATAAAGATAAGACTGCTACCATAAATGGTCTTAATCAGAAATTCAAACTTGTCTCTGATAACAAATTGCGCACTGGTATTGCTGTTGAACCTGGTTTGACCAAAACTGATTTAGGTGAAAGCATTCTTGCTAAGATCAATATAGAGACTGAAATTCAAAAAATATTCAATGAAAATCCACTTTTTGAAGGATCATCCTTTCAAGAAACCATATTCTATTTTAAAAAGCATTATTCCGAAGATATAAAGATTTATACGCCTATTGGAAATCACTGCAAAGGCTGTGAATTTTATACCGAAACACCTTCTAAATTCTCTAAAAGTGGTTTTCATGAATGCTGGCAGGAACAATTAAACCACCCCGAAAATGAAATTTCCAAACCCAAAACATTTGAAGTTTGGAACTGGAGATCTTCAAAGAAAGTTATGGAAGAAGGGCGCTAATTTATGCAGCAACTCAGTGAAACCGATTTTAATATAAAGCCAGAAGCCGGAATGATAAGCAATTCAGAACGACGCTGGCTACAGGTAGTAAAAACGGTTCAGAAAGATCCTACACCCCATTTTGCGATCGATGGGTTAAAAAATGAAATGAAATCCTGGATCTATCCGCTGAACTGTATCGATTTTGAGACTACCGCAGTGGCGATCCCTTTTCTCGCAGGTATACATCCCTACGAGCAATTAGCCTTCCAATTCAGTCATCATGTTATTTACGAGGATGGCCGCGTGGAGCATAGGGGGGAATATATAAATACTAAAATAGGCACTTTCCCAAACTTCGATTTCTTACGCGCCTTAAAGAGCACGTTGTCCCACAATTCTGGCAGTATTTTTAGATACCATAATCACGAGAACACCATTCTCAATGTAATCTATAATCAATTAAAAGATGCTGATGAACCAGATAAGCAGGATTTAATGGATTTTATTCAGCAGATAAGTCATAATACAGGCAGCAATGCAGATCAATGGACTGGGCCGCGAGATATGATTGATCTCCATAAAGTAGTGCTCAATTATTATTATGACCCTGCAATGGCGGGTTCCAATTCCATTAAAGCAGTCTTGCCTGCCGCTCTTAATTCCAGTGAGTTTTTAAAAGATAAATATTCAAAACCCTTAGACCATATTGGAGTAAGCAGCTTGAATTTTCCTGAAGATTACCGGTTCATTCATGTTGAAGACAACAACGTGGTGAGTCCATATAAAAAACTGCCTCCGCTTTTTGAGGATTGGGACGCAGACAGCTTAGATGCAGCGGTTACCCAAATAGAAGGGATCAGTGATGGTTGGGCAGCACTGGTCGCATATGCCAAACTGCAATTTCAAGATGTTACTCAGGAAGAACGTATGGAGATTGAAAATGGTCTCCTGCGCTATTGTGAGTTGGACACTTTGGCAATGGTAATGATCCTGGAATATTTTAAAGATGTGACAGAGAACTTTCAATAAACAAGAATTAAGTATGAAAAGCTAATACCTCCTATTAATTTTATGCAATGCAACTCTACTCACTGTTCAAGATATAGTCTGTGGGCAAATATTCTATTTCAATAATCCTTAATTACTAAATTTCGAAGTTGTTCATTAAACGACTTTCTATTCTTCAAGTCTTCTAAAACTTTCGTAATAGCTATCTTCGACAAATCAAAATTTACCAATGGCAATAAAAAAATCTGATTTATATAGCTCACTTTGGGCAAGTTGCGACGAATTACGAGGCGGGATGGATGCCTCTCAATATAAAGATTATGTGCTTACGATGCTTTTTGTAAAGTATGTAAGTGATAAATATGCAGGGAAGAATGACCTGATCGTGGTTCCGGAGGGCGCGTCTTTTGAAGATATGATCGCGCTTAAGGGTAAAGACAGCATTGGTGATGATATCAATAAAAAAATACTAAGACCGCTCTTTGCCGCTAACGGCCTGGAGGGTTCGATGGAACTGGTCGACTTTAATGATGATGAAAAGCTGGGCAGCGGTCAGGAAAAAATCGACCGACTCTCTAAGCTCATCGCCATTTTTGAGAACCCGGCATTAAACTTTAAAAACAACCGTGCAGAAGATGACGATATTCTGGGCGATGCCTATGAATACCTAATGCGGCACTTTGCCACCGAAAGCGGTAAGAGCAAGGGGCAATTCTACACTCCGGCTGAGGTTTCACGTATTCTGGCTAAAGTACTGGACGTTGATAAAGCTGATGTGCCGTCCTACACGGCTTACGATCCTACCTGTGGCTCGGGTTCGCTGTTGCTTAAGGTGGCTGAGGAAGCCCCTAACGGACTCACCATTTACGGACAGGAAAAGGACATCGCTACTAAAGGTCTGGCTATTATGAATATGTGGCTGCACGGTTATCCCGAGGCGACTATTTACGGGAAGAATACTCTGGCAAACCCACAGACTACAGACGAAGACGGGAATCTAAAGCGCTTTGACTTTGTGGTGGCCAATCCACCCTTTTCGTTAAAGAACTGGAGCAACGGAATCGCACCGCTTCAGGATGAATATAAACGCTTTCAGGGCTATGGGGTACCGCCCGAAAAGAATGGCGACTATGCTTTTTTACTGCATATTCTGGCTTCGCTTAAAAGTACCGGGAAGGGAGCGGTTATTTTACCACACGGGGTATTATTTCGCGGTAACGCAGAGGCAGCTATTCGCCAGAACATCATTGAGCGCAAATGGATCAAAGGCATTATAGGCCTGCCGGCAAACCTCTTTTACGGTACGGGAATCCCGGCCTGTATCATTGTGGTAGATAAAGAACATGCCGAAAACCGTAAAGGCATCTTTATGATCGATGCCAGTAAAGGTTTTATCAAAGACGGTAACAAAAACCGCTTGCGAGAGCAGGATCTGCATAAAATTGTCGATGTGTTTAACAACCAGTGGGAGCTGGATAAATATTCGCGACTGGTTCCTTTTGAGGAAATTGAAAAGAACGAATACAACCTCAATATTCCGCGGTATATCGATACGCAGGAAGATGAAGATATACAGGATTTAAACGCGCACCTTAACGGCGGCATCCCGCAAAAGGATATTGATGCGCTCAAAGCCTATTGGGAAGTCTACCCCAATTTGCGTAAAGAATTGTTTACGCCCATCCGTGAGGGCTATTCCCGTTTAAATGTAGCGAAAGCCGATATCAAAGAAACCATTTTTAACCATCCGGACTTTTTAAGTTACAACGCACAGTTGGACGCCTTGTTTGCAGAGTTTAAAGAAGCCAACCTGCCGGTTTTAAATGCTATAGACAAAGATACCAAGCCCAAGGCTTTTATTAAGCAAATTGCCGAAGACCTCTTGCAACGCTATGCCAATAAGCCGCTTATAGGCCGCTATGAGGTGTACCAGCATTTGATGAACTACTGGGGCGCTACCCTTAAAGATGATGTGTATATGCTGGTTGAGGAAGGCTGGGTCGCCAAAGTTCAGCGCATCATAGAGAAGAACAAGAAAGGGAAGGAAATAGATAAAGGCTGGACGTGCGAACTCATCCCAAAAACGTTGGTCATCAATACCTATCTGGCAGAAGAACAGCAAACCTTAGAAGATTTACAGGGCACGCTGGAAACGACTCTGGCAGAACGCGCAGCACTGGAGGAAGAGCATAGCGGCGATGAAGCTGCCTTTGGCACCTTAGATAAGCTCAATAAAGCCGAAGTAACCAGGCTGAATAAAGAGCTGAAAGTACAGCAGGATGAAGAAGCTACCGCTTTCGTGAAAATTACACAGAAATGGTTAAAGCTATACACCAAAGAAGCAAGCGTCAAAAAAGACATTAAAGCTGCCGAGACCGAATTAGATCAAAACACATTAGAGCAATACGGCAAGTTGACCGAAGCTGAAGTACGCCAACTCGTTGTTGAGGCCAAGTGGCTTACCGATTTGTATACGGATATACAGACCGAAATAGATGGTATATCGCAACGTTTGGCAAACCGTATTAAAGAACTGGCGGCACGCTATGAGCATACTTTAAATGAACTGGATACTGAAACTCAGGATTTAGAAAACAGGGTAAGCGCACACCTGGAAAAAATGGGTTTGGTATGGAACTAGTACAAAAAGGTTTTAAACAAACTGAAGTAGGTTTGATTCCTGAGGATTGGATACTTAGAAAATTTGATGAAATTTTTTCTTTTTATTCAACATCCAACTATTCTAAAGCTCAAATGAATGTTGCTGGAGATGTAGGATGCATACACTATGGTTTAGTACACGCTATTCCAAACACAAATTATAATCTTAAAAATGGAATAAAATACTACGTCAGCACTAAACAAGCGAGTTACGAATTTGTTAGAGATGGCGATGTGATTATGGTTGATGCTTCTGAAGATTTAGAAGGTCTAAATAAATCAGTTGAGGTTAGTGGTGTGGAAAATAACAAGTTCATCGCAGGGCTACATACATACTTAATACGAGATAAAAATTCTTTACTTGCCGATAACTATCGGGGTATTGTCCTAAATAGTGAAGTTGTTAGGAATCAGATGCTTCAATTGGCAGTTGGAATGAAAGTATTTGGTGTTTCTAAAACTCAATTAGTAAAAGTTCAAATCCCCCTTCCCCCAACTCTAAAAGAACAAAAAGCCATTGCCACAGCCTTAAGCGATGTCGATGCGTTGATCAGTTCGCTAGACGGTTTAATTGCCAAAAAGAAAGCCATCAAACAAGGCGCGATGCAGCAGTTGTTGACTCCGCCTTCAAAAGGAGGCAGACGCCTACCCGGTTTTGATGGGGATTGGGAGGAGAAGACAATTGATGGTATAACGAGAAATATTATTGACTACAGGGGAGTTACTCCGAAAAAGCTTGGAATGGATTGGGGAGGTGGAAATATAATAGCACTTTCAGCAGGAAATGTAAAGAAGGGGTTTATAGATTTTGATTCAGATTGCTATTATGGTTCAGATTTTCTTTATAAAAAATGGATGAGAAACGGAGATGTGGAAAAGAATGATATTGTTTTTACTCTTGAGGCACCACTTGGAAACGTTTCTTTAATACCAGATAATAAAAGGTATATTTTAAGCCAACGAACAATTTTATTACAACTTCAAAAGAGTGAATTCTATCCTCACTTTATTTTTCAAGTTTTGATATCTGATGATTTTCAAAAATATATTTCTTCCAGTGCCACAGGCTCTACAGCTCAAGGAATAAAAAGAACAACATTTGAGCAGCTTAGAATTAATATTCCTAAAGACTATGAAGAACAAAAAGCCATTGCTGAAATCTTAAGCGATATGGATGCAGAAATCGAGCAGCTTGAGACTAAAAAAGCTAAGTATCAACAAATCAAACAAGGTATGATGCAGGAGTTATTAACCGGTAAAACGAGGTTGGTGTGATGGGATTAATTAAAAGTAGTTTTATTATGGACTGGGAGCTTACTATAAATATTTTAAGCGTTATAGTCACATTGTTTTTGGGAATTGCGGTCTTACTCTCGACAAATAAATACAATAAAAATCAATCACAAATTGCGAGTCATCAGCTTCAAAAAGAATTGTTCTCTGAGTTCAATAAGCGATATGATATCCTAAACGGTTATTTAGAGAAAATAACCGAGTATAAGTCATTAGAGCATTTGATGGATAAAAAACGTAACAAGTATCCTTTTCTAAGAAATAAGCTTAATGACTATTTCAACCTATGTGCTGAGGAATTTTATTGGTTTAACAATGGACGAATAGATGAGAACTTATGGAAATCTTGGGAAGTAGGTATGAACTCGTGGTATGACAATCACAGCATTATAAGAGAAGCTTGGGAAGAAGAATACGAGAATTTTGGGTATCAATCATTCTATCTAAAAGAGAATGAGCAATTTTTCAAAGAGTTTGGAAATGATTGAAAACAGAAAAGAGAAATACGTTCTCCTTAAACAAGAGATAACGCAGAAGTTGATTACTGGTAAAACGCAGTTCGTGTGATGGGAGAAAATGAAGATTATCAGAGTAATAGAACGGAAAGTAAATTAGATAAGATTGAACTTCTTACCATAAACCAATTAAACTCACACCCAGAGCTAAAAACGTTTTATGTGGCAAGCTATCAGCGTGGCTATCGTTGGGGGATTGAGGAAATTGAATATTTATTAAAGGACATTTATGACGTAGGCTCAAATAAAAAATATTGTATTCAACCGTTAACAGTAACAAAGAAAGAGGATAAAAAATGGGAACTAATAGATGGCCAACAACGAACCACTACCATTTTTTTAATACAAACAGTGCTTAAAAACTGTTTCTCTTTGCAAAACGAATTTTTGTATGGCTTAGAATATGACACCCGTGCTTCAACTAAAGCGTTTCTAAATGATATTAGAGATAGAGACATTCTTAAAGATTTTTTAGGAGATAATAATGAAGCAGAATGGGAAAAGTTCGCCGAGCTCAAACCGGAAAATGATAATATAGACAACTATCATCTTTGCCGAGCTTATCAAATAATTTACCGCTGGTTTAAAGGCAAGTCAAGTAGAGAGCATAAAATATTTTATGATAAGCTCAAATATCAAACCTATGTAATTTGGCATCCAATTTCAATTGAGACAGAAAAAGAAAACCAAACAGTTGAGGATTTTTTCATAAATATGAATGCTGGTAAGATTAAATTGACCAGCGGGGAATTAATTAAGGCACTTTTTATAATAGATATTGATAAGAGTGATGACCCTTGGGATGTCAAGGACTTTAGGAAGAAAAAACTAGCAAACGAATGGGATGCTATAGAAAATGAGTTGCATAACAACACATTTTGGTATTTTATTAATAATACAATACAACAGGAATACCCTACACGTATTGGAAAACTATTCGATATTCATTGCAATAAACCTAAAGGGAAAAGTGAATTATATTCTTACTACAAATATTCAACAAGAGACGAAACGTTGGATTGGGAGAAAATTAAACAAATTTTTCAACGGCTAAAAGAGTGGTATGAGGATGTTGAAAGTTATCATTATATAGGATTTGTTATAAATACCGGTTTTAAGTCTTTGGAAGATATAATAAAAGAAACGGAAGGTAAAAAGAAATCAGAAATAAGAAATATTTTTCTAAAAACAATAAGAGATATTTTTAGCATAGAAAAAACAGGAGAGAAAGGCAAATACAAAGTTTACGCCTTAGATAAATTGCGTTACGATGTATCTTACTTTGAATGTAAAAACGTTCTGTTATTATATAATATTAAACTCATAGAGAAAACTTTTCCCAATCAACGATTCCCATTTGATTTGTATCAAAATCCCGAAACCCAATGGAGTATCGAACATATTCACCCTCAAAACCCGAAGCAAATAACATCTAAAGAAGAAGCTCTAGAGTGGCTTGGTGATTACGAAGCACGCTATAAAGATGAAGATAATGAAAGTGAAAATATTGATAAAATAGGGTCCTTAAAGGAAGACTTGCAAGAGTTGCAGGGTAGTAAATTGTCAAAAGAGTTATTAGAAGACATTAAAGTCTTTTCAGATGCCGTTAACGATGTTTTAGGATTGCATCAAATTGGCAACCAAGCCTTATTAGATAAAAAAACGAATAGTAAAGTAGGGAATAAGAGTTTTTTAAAGAAACGTGAGATCATCTTAAATGAATCTAACAATACAAATGGTACTTATATACCATTGGCTACAATCAACAATTTTTTAAAGAAAACGACTAAGCTAAACGAAGATAATAGTATTAAAGTTAGTTATTGGGCTACTCAAGATGCTGAAGATTACACTAATAATATCAAGAAGTTACTTTTTGACTTTTTACCTAGCAATAATTAATTATGGCAGTAACATTTTGGAAAATAGCTAAGGAGAGCAAAATTGAAATCCCTGAAATTCAAAGAGATTATGCTCAGGGGAGGCTTACTGAGCGCGTAAATACTATTAGAAAAGGATTTGTCTCAGATTTATTAGATGCAGTCAATTCAGGTAGATTGTTAAATTTAGACTTTATTTTCGGACAATCAGTAGATAGAACTAATCAAGCCAACTTTAATAAAAACAAGCGAAGCATTGAACAAATGCTGGAAGTGATTAAGAACTATAGCAAGGATACAGGCATAAGTTTTGAAAGTAAAGTGTCACCAAAACCAATAACTTCAAGTGAAGACAAGCTATTGATTCCTTTTGATGGACAACAGAGACTCACTACTCTATTCCTATTGCATCTATACATAGGTGTACAAGCAAAAAATGATATTTCAGTCCTATCAAATTTTAATTATAAAACTAGAGAGAGTAGCAGTCAATTCATTGAAAACATTATAAGAAATAGTTCGGTTTTACAACTTAAGCCTGATGAGGAAAATAGGTTTAAGTTACTTTCAAATAGTATTAAGAATCAATCTTGGTTCTTTAGTTCTTGGGAAAAAGACCCAACTGTTGCAGGTATACTTGTAATGCTTGACGAGATTAGAAAGCAAACAATAGAAAAGAAAGTTGAATTTGAAAAAGCTTGGTCAAATCTAGTAGAGAAACAATGTGTAAGTTTTGACTTTTTCGATATTCAAGAGGAAGGATTTGATGAAGATCTTTACGTTAAAATGAATGCTCGAGGAAAAGGATTAACAGATTTTGAAAACTTTAAAGCTTGGTTGGAAAAAAAGCATAAAAAGACCTTATCAGACTATGATTGGGTCAGCAAAACAGACAAAGACTGGTTAGACCTTTTTTGGAAAACGAAGAAAGAAGTAAAGGATGTTGATACAAATTTCTTAGCCTTTTTTAAGAATATAGCCTTGTTGGTAAAATTAGGAGTAAATAATGCTAAGTCTGATAATAACTATTCGCTAGAAAAGAAGGATATTGAATTACTAAACCCAAATCGTTATACACCTACTTCTGTTTATGAAGAAGAGAATGTCTTTAATGAAACCTCTTTAGAATATATATTTAAAATACTAGATATTCTAGCAAGTGATAATGATGATAAATTAAATAGAGCCATTAATGAGGTATGGACTGGAACTTTTAAAGGAAAAGCGGAAGATACCTTCAAACGAACCCTCCTAACTAGGTTCAACGAGCTTAGTTTATACCATAAAACCTTTTTTTTCTCCATCCTTAAATTCCTTGATTCGAAAGGTAATAGAGATATTAATAGTTACTCAGAAGAAGATTGGGAGAAATTTAAAGATTGGTTACGTATTAGTAGAAATATAATTTACAATTCAAGAATTGACGACAGTTCTGCGTACGTCCCGGCAATTTTAGCTATGAGCAGGCTGGATAAAGAAATAGTATTAGATATAAAAAATGCATTATTCCAAATATCTGCTGAGGAGGATAAAGGTAAGTGGATAAGTTTCTTTAATAAACAGCAACAAAATGAAGAGTGTGAAAAAGTAATTTTTCTAAATGATAAAGAGGATAAACTGAAATGGGCAGAATTAATAAATATGGCAGAAAACCATTTTTATTTTTATGGGCAAATTGATTTTATTTTCAAGTTATCAAATAGCGATAGCCTGAAGTTTGAACATTATTTAAATCGGCTATCAACCCTTTTTAATAAAGGTAATGTTTCTTCAAAGGAATTTATTTTGCAATGCATTTTTTTCGCTTATGATTCAAATGGCACTTGGCTTAAAAGTCAAGGAACAAGTAGATTTAAGTTTTACAAGTCGTCAGTAGCAAATTCAAGGGATAGAGATGAAAATTGGCGTAATTTATTTAATGATTCTGAAAAAAGAGAGGTATTAAAATCTTTATTGGATAATAATGATTGTTCCTTAGACTCTATTAAATCGTTCATAGAAGAACAAAAAAAATAATTACGGATTGGAGAATATTTATACTAGAAAAGCCACAGGTACTAAAGAAATGTGAACATGCCGTTTTCAAAATGGAAGATGAATTTAATATTCGTCTTTTAGAGAAAACCTTACCCTTTTCTACTCAAAGAGAATTGAGATCCTACTATTTCTATTTAAGACAGGATAAAGTTAATGTTAAACCATTTGAAAAGTTACGAGAAATGCCTGTTGCAAAGCAATACCAAGAACCTTGTGCTTATTATGATAATTGGGTATACAAGGATGTAAGTTATTTTATGGATTGTACCTATAAAATGGATGGTTATTTACTTAGGTTTTCGAGAAGAACTGAAGGTGAAATAGATCAAGAAGTTAAAGAATTGCTTACTGAAAAATTTGATTTTAAAGGAACCGTGGACGAATTAACCCTTGGCTCCATGTCCTATGAAAACTTATTAGATAATTTAAGTCTCATATTGAATTCGCTATTAAATAAATACGGAATGTCATGAATCATATAGGCAAAGCAGAGCGCCCGTCACAAGATCGTATTGTTCAGCTTTTTCAAAGCGAGTTGGGTTATCGGTATTTAGGTAACTGGCAGGACGAATTTCGTACCCAGCCTGTAGAGGAAGACTTGCTTAGAAATTTCTTAAACAAGCAAGGTTATTCTGCTGCGCTTATAGACCGTGCTGTATCTAAGTTTTTAAAGTCAGTTACCAATATTGCTTCAGGTTTATATGATGCCAATAAAGAAGTCTATAAACTTATACGCTATGGCGTTAATGTGCGGGAAGATTTAGGAGAGGCTAAAGAGTCAGTACAGCTTATAGATTTCAAGAATCCAGAGAATAATGATTTTGCAATTGCAGAAGAAGTCAGTTTTAAAGGCAAGCACAATAAGCGACCGGATGTGGTTCTGTATGTAAACGGTATTGCAATAGGTGTTTTAGAATTAAAAAGTTCACGTAAAGGTCTTGAAGAGGGCATACGTCAAAATCTGGATAATCAAAGCGATTATTTTATTCCCAACTTTTTTACGACCATACAGTTGGTTTTGGCGGGTAACGATACGCAAGGCTTACGTTACGGCACCACAAAAACTTCAGAGCACTATTATTTAAAATGGAAAGAAACTTCAGATGCTGCCTATGAGTATATCATAGACAAGCATATCGTGCAGCTCTGTGAAAAGAAACGTATTCTGGAAATCATTAAAGACTTTACCATTTTTGACAAAGGGGTCAAGAAGTTGTGTCGCCCCAATCAATATTTTGGTATTAAAGCAGCCCAGCAACGTATAGGTGATAAAGAGGGCGGTATTATATGGCATACACAAGGGAGTGGTAAAAGTTTGACGATGGTCTGGCTTACCAAGTGGATACGTCAAAATATTGATGATAGTCGGGTCTTGATCATTACAGATCGGGAAGAGTTAGATGATCAGATTGAGAAATTATTTATAGGTGTAGAAGAAAGTATCTACAGAACAAATTCCGGGCGAGATCTCTTAAATGTACTCAATCACAAAACCCAAATGCTTATTTGCAGTTTGGTACATAAGTTTGGTAACCGTTCTGATGAGCCGGACTACGACAAATACATAAAAGAACTTAAAGAAAGTCTGGGTTCAGATTTTAAAGCCAAAGGAAATTTATATGTTTTTGTAGACGAGTGTCATCGTACCCAAAGCGGAAAATTACACGAGGCGATGAAAGCCATTCTGCCTGAAGCTCTTTTTATTGGTTTTACAGGTACACCCTTGCTTAAAAAAGATAAGCAGAAGAGTATTGAAATCTTTGGCCCATATATAGGAGATCCCTATAAGTTTGATGAAGCGGTTGAAGATGGCGTGGTGCTAGATCTTTTATACGAAGCCAGGGATGTGGAGCAGTTTGTTACCGCTCAGGATAAAATTGACGAGTGGTTTGATGCCAAGACACAAGGATTAACCGATGTAGCAAAGATTGAGCTCAAGAGAAAGTGGGGTACCATGCAGAAGGTACTGGGTTCCAAATCAAGACTGGCCAAGATCGTAAACGATATCATTCACGATTTTGATACTAAACCACGTTTGTATACGGGAGAAGGTAATGCAATGTTGGTTTCGGGCAGTGTGTACCAAGCCTGTAAATATTATGAACTGTTTCAACAAGCAGGCTTTAAGGATTGTGCGATTATAACTTCGTACGAGCCACATCACGCAGATATTAAAGGAGAAGATTCAGGAGCATCCAATCCCACCGATAAGCTCTTGAAATATGAGGTGTACACAAAAATGCTGAAAGGAAAATCGACGGAGGTTTTTGAAAACGAAGCCAAGCAACAGTTTATCAATGAGCCCAGTAGAATGAAACTGCTTATTGTGGTCGATAAATTACTCACAGGCTTTGATGCACCCTCCGCAACCTATCTGTATATTGATAAAAGTATGCAGGACCACGGGCTTTTTCAGGCAATTTGCAGAGTCAATCGGGTAGATACGGAGGATAAGGAATACGGTTATATTGTTGATTACAAAGATTTGTTTAAAAGCCTGGAGCGTTCTATTCAGAATTATACTTCAGAGGTTTTTGACAATTACGATCAGGATGATGTACAGGGACTTCTTAAAGATAGACTTCAGGAGTCCAGGAACAGATTGGATACTGCTCTGGAAGCGGTGAGAGCGTTATGCGAACCAGTGCATCCCAAAGATGAGCCTAACTACATCCGTTTCTTCTGTGGCAATACAGAAAATCCTGATGATATAAAGCAGACTGAGGAAAAGCGGGTTGCATTATATAAAGCTGTTGTTTCAGTCATACGCTCGTATGCTAATGTGGCGAACGAAATGGGAGCGCTGGGGTATTCTAATGCAGAAGCTGAAGAAATTAAAGAAGAAGTAAAGTTTTATTCCGATTTACGCGATACCATAAAGCAGGCCAGTGGCGACCACGTAGATTTAAAACGATTTGAATCGGGTATGCGCCAATTGATGGATCGCTATATTGATGCGATGTCAAGCAAGAAAATATCAGACTTTGAAAATAAATCTATTGTCGAGTTGATTGTGAACCTGGCCAATGAACCGGAAGCCGAATACAAGACTAAACGGCAAGAAGCTGTGGCGGAAACTATTGAGAATAACGTGAGAAAAGTTATCATTGAAGAAACTCAGGCCAACCCGAAGTATTATGAAAAAATGTCAAGGCTTCTTGATGAGATCATAGCGCAACGAAAAACAGAGGCACTCTCCTATCAGGAATACTTAAGAAGAATTAAAGAATTAGCTGAGTTAGTGACAGCTCCTCAAAAAACAAATGAATATCCACAGTCTTTAGATTCGCCGGCCAAGCGGGCTTTATACGATAATCTGGAGGCAAACGAAATTTTAGCTTTGGCTTTAGATAATATTATTAGAGCAAACAAACTAGATGGTTGGCGTGATGCAGGTATTAAGGAAAGAAAGTTGAGAATAGCGGTTCAAAACATCTTAAAAGATGATGAGAAAACAGATGTATTAATGGATATTATCAAAGCGCAACGTGACTACTAGTAAAGATAAATTAGCCATAGCAAATATTGAAATTGATATTATAAGAAAGAATATCAAAAATATGCATTTGGCCGTATATCCTCCTACCGGAAGAATACGCTTATCTGCACCCGTTAAAACCGATGATGAAGTACTACGCCTTTTTGCAATTTCTAAATTAAGCTGGATAAAAAAGCACGTCGAGAACTTTAAAAGTCAGCCCAGAGAGTCTGAACGCGAGTTTATAACCGGCGAGAGCCATTATGTAAAAGGCAAACGCTATTTGTTAAAAGTAGTATCACAAACAGGACCCTCAAACGTAAGCTTAAATGGAACCAAAGAGTTATTGCTAAAGGTAAAACCTGATGCCAGCAGAGCTGAAAAATCAAAGATACTTAAGGAATGGTATCGTAAAAACCTCAAATCTGAAATACCTGAATTATTGGCGAAGTGGGAAGAACGTATAGGAGTTAAATCTAAGGATTGGGGAGTTAAACAAATGCGAACAAAATGGGGAGCGTGTAATATTGAAGAGAAACGTATTTGGCTCAATCTGGAGCTTGGAAAAAAACCAACTATCTGCTTAGAATATATTATAGTGCATGAACTTACTCACCTCTTAGAACGTAACCATAATGAGCGTTTTATTCAATATATGGACATATTTATGCCCAAATGGCGATTGCACAGAGAAGCATTAAATAATTTACCGGTTGCTCATAATGATTGGGCTTACTAATTAAAATTATTCTTTGACATCCATATTGGGTAAGAACTGAATAGCCCCGATTCTCCAGTTATGACCAGTACCTAAATATGGGAGGAGGTCAGAATTTTATATGTTGATAACATATTTAGAATGATTAAATTATAATCGTATGGTATCTATGATTTCTAGGGCTATAGAATACGGAAACTTATCCACCCGATAAGGTATGGGATTGAGAGATCTTTCGATTTCATTGATATAAAGAATAGCTTCCTTTATTGCATCGCTTCGCTTTTTTGTTTCTTTCTTTATGTCAATCTTAGAAACAGTTAATCCTGAGGCTATGCGATCAACGATCTCTTTAACTTCCGTTTTGTGTTCTTTTCGTGGCACGCCCAAGAAAAAGCGATAAATCAGCAAATAATCTTTGAACGTTATATTATGTTTACCATGATATTTTGAGAGTGTCTTCTTTGAGATCTCATCAATCTGTCCTTTTGGAAAATAAAAATCAAGCCACTTTTTAAAAGTAGGTTGTGACATTCCAATTTCCTCACGAACCTGTTTAATACGGATTGTTTTTTCATTTAATAGTTTTTCTGCTATAACCGAATAATTCATTTTTTTAACGAATTCAGATTTCGAAAACTTTTCCAGAACGATAGCTAATTTGTGAAATTTATCCGTTCGTAGGCTTGGGTTTGTAAAAAGCTCTGTTATGAAGTCAGAAACGTTGTTTTTATCCTTCATTGACTTTGATAAACACATCAATTCGGCACCATAAATTTCCTTTATAAGATGCTCGCCGAATTCATCGTCAGATTTACTATCTTTCTTGAGCCTATGTATAATAGCATTGGCATTTCCATCATATTTGGCATTTAAAAAAGCAATTACTTGCTCTTCAATAAGATTTGCATTATTTAATTGTTCCTGAATAAAAGCCTTAAAATCTTTTATCATAATAGAGCGGATTAAAAAAAAATCGGCCACCTAGATGACCGATTGCGATTAATTATAGAATGGATTTTTCACTCCTCTGTTCCTTTGTATTCATCATTGTTTGGATTTAATTGATCAGAATGATTATTCAGGTCATCCTGAGTGGGTTGGTAGTCTTTTTTGAAACTTGACATAATTTTAGATTTCAGGGTTTGAACATATTATTTTTTACTTGACTTTGGATTGCTGGGAGGATGATTTCCTCGTCCATTTCCTGATTTTTCACCAGTCTTGCTAGGACCATTTTTTGGTGTGTTTGGTTTTGCCATTTCTAATTAACTTTTAATAATTTTCTTACTCTTTATAGGATTTTCAGATTCCTCCTCTGAGACAAATATAGACAGATCAAAATATTAAAATGCTAAATTTTTTGCGAAGTGGATTTTTAAGTGATTTTTGTATGGAATTGTTACGTGAAATTCTTATGATATATTTTTTCATTTGGATTTTGTCTACTATTTCGGGTTTATGAAATAAAATTGCATCACTATTTCTTATTAATTCATTTAATCGTTTGGCAATCTCACCAGAATTAATGAGACTTCTTTCTAGTGCTGCATAAAAGTGAATATAGCTATCATAGAAATGATAATAATACCATTTACCTAACATTGATCATTGAATCTCCCATCCCTTCAATTTTTTCTCCTCAAACAGCTTTTTCTCCAATAAAAGCGGCTTTTTTTTCGGCTGTTCTGCTTCTTCAAAAAGGGCTTGTAAAATCGCCAGTGTAGGTGTTGTTTTATTCTTTTCAATATCACGAATAATAGCGATGATTGCATTCATTCTTTTCAGTAAAGCGTTTTCCAATCTCCTTCCAGTGGGCCCAAAATTTTCCTTTGGCGAAATCTCGTTGTTCTTAAAAAAATCCAACATTAGTTCTAGCGCCTCGGTATGATCTGGCGCGACCTGTTTTGAAAACTCCCTGAATCTTTTAACCACCGGAGTCTTAATACTGATGGTGGTAAATCCTTTGTTTTTATTCATTTTTTGACCGATTTAGAGTAGATTTTGGCCTGTTTATTGGTATTTTCAAAGTATTTAGAGTAGATTTTAAAAATTAACTTTTTTAAAGAATTTGTAATTATCTGATATTTAGAAAACTAATTAACAAAAAGGAACCCGTAACGTGGCTTTGCCCGTTACCCTCTTGCTTTCCTTTTCGTTCTTTAGAAAATAAAAATTTCCAACCCTCTAGTACGAATTTAAATATTTGGTTTTTCTACTACAATGAACCCGTATTTTTATGATTTCAATTTACTGACTTTAATATTTTCCTTGATGAGACAATACATTTATAGCTTTTTCCTCAATTCTAAAATTGGGTAAAAAACAAATTCTGATCGTTGACTATTTCTAAAGTACTCCCCACTATCCCTTTAAACATTTTTTCTGCTATTAAAATCTGATTTATTCCCATAGCTTAGATTCCGTTAGCTTTTGTTGTTGCAAAATAGTTCAACACCACAAAATTGTGAAGGACGTATAAAAAGCGTAGCGGCTTTATGCCGTCCGTACAAGTTTTGGGTGTTGTTCCTTTGCTGGCACCAAAATGGTAGTAACGGATTGGCAAACTAATGTTAATAAGATGAATCTGAGTTAAATCTTAAACTTATCTATTTGAACTTTTTTTCAGTCGCTCTAGCTCCTTTTGTCTTAAAATCTCCTGTAGAGCAGCCATATCATTTTCCACTTTTTTATCCAGTACCCGTGCATAGATCTGGGTCGTGGCGATCTTGGTATGCCCCAGGATCTTCGATACGGTTTCTATGGGCATGCCATTGCTTAAGGCAACGGTTGTGGCGAAGGTATGCCTGGCCATATGAAAGGTCAGGTTTTTCTGAATCCCACAGACTTCTGCAATTTCCTTAAGGTACATATTGGTCTTTTCATTGGTAATGGTGGGGAGCAAGCAGCCCGAAACCTGAGTAACAGGATGATTTGCATATTTTTGCAATATGAGTTCAGCGGTATGGAGCAATGGGATCTTCACCTTTGTATTTGTTTTTTGCCGGTGCGTGACAATCCATTTCTTATCATCGTCTCCGAGCCAGATATTCTTAGGGGTAAGGTTTTCTATATCCACAAAACTGATCCCGGTATAGCAGCTGAATAGAAAAACGTCGCGAACCCTATCCAGCCGCTCGATTCTAAAGCGATGGGTAGCTATATTAGAAAGTTCCTTATCCGAAAGAAATTCCCTTTCCTTCTTACTGAAGGTGGTTTTCCAGCGTCGGAAAGGATCGTTGTCAACCCATTCCATATGATAGGCCAGAGTTACTATTTTGCGTAACCGCTGAATGTGTTTCATTACCGTATTGTGGCTCATCGCCTTGGGATGCCCTTTGGGATAATAGCCACTAAGGTAACTTTCAAAATCACAGAGAAATTTATAATTGAGTTTAGAAAGTAGTATATCTTTGATTTTGATGGATTTTAGAAAACGGTTGATATAATTCTCGGTTACCTTAAAGTTTTTGATGGTGCCCTCAGTAAGGGTATTCTGAATTTTTTGTCTGTGATAAGCGATAAGATCCTGAAGTGTCGCTGTGGACTGATCTTCTTGAAGAAAATGACTTTTGATCAGATCGCTGGTAAGCGGTTCCCCCCTGCCCTTTAGATCCTGGTAACTTTGAAACAGTTGGGATTTCGCCAGCTCAAAATACTGGTTGATCTCCCGTGCTTCTTTAGTATTACCTATAACCTTTTTGTTTTTAGTATCCCAAAGTTTTACCGGAACTTTTCTCTTCAAGCTAATGCTCAGTCGCTTTTGATCTACTGTCACCCGGGCATAAATTAAACCTTCGCCATTAATGGCTTTCTTCTGATCCATCCAGAACTGAATGGAGAATGTTTTTGAAGTACGCATAATTGTCGTCTTTAATTAGTGATTTTTTTAGACGATTGTCAAACCAACGTAAACCCACGGTAAGCTTAGGTTTTTTTCAAAATGGTAGCTCAGCTACCACTATGCCTTTTAGCTAACGAATAGCTACCATTTAATATCATATCATTTCAAATTAAACGAACCCCTAAAAACCAGAAAACCACGCAATCCGTGAGAATTGCGTGGTTATTGTGCCGTTTTAATGGGCTTTTAGTGACCTTGCCAGGATTCAAACCTGGAACCTCCTGAGCCGTAATCAGGTGCGCTATTCAGTTGCGCCACAAGGCCGTTAAAAATACTTTACAAAAGATATTCATTCCTAAAGCGGCTGCAAATATAAGGGTAATTTGTAAGTGTCACAAACTCTTTTTAAGAAAAAAACCGACTAATTTATAGTCGGTTCATTTTTCAACTCAAAGGCCTGTTTAATACATTGCATTTAAAGCAATTATATCATTATTGCCAAACTCGCCATCTTCAGATGAGCTAAAACAAGCGAGCATTACAGAAGTAGCATCGTAACCGGAAGGCGTACCGTTTACCAGAATGGCATCCCCACCTTCATTAACATTATCCCCGCAGCTCTGACGGCTAAAGAAATCTGTATGACGAAAACCTACGGAATGACCTATCTCATGCGTAATAACGTGCTCTATTACATTGGTATTATAACCACCTATGTTGTATATCTGCACAAATTTATAAGGATTCCCGTTGCTCGGAAAACCAGCACTACCTCCGGCTCCATCAGGATTATTGACTGAATTGTTATACACAACCATGTCCTTGTTCTGGTAATTAGTCCCAAAACTTAGCGTGAAAGATATGGAAACACCATTGAGCGCATTGTAATTATCTACCGCCCACTGCAATGCGGTACGTTCTTTACTAGACAATGCCTGGGTGCCACCGGTATAACCAATGATGCTTATATTTCTCCCCTGACTTACAATATTAGAAGTACGATACTGTTTTGAATCATTGTCACCCTTTGATTTTTTATGCTGTATAGCCATGGACTCCAGTTGTTCCTGGGTGATCACGATGTCATTTTCAATTAGCAACTTTTTTTGAACCTCACCACCTGGTAGGTAAAAGTCACTCCATTGTACATAATTGGCATTCATACCCGCTTCACTCACTTGTTTTAAGATCTCCGGTGAAACCTTAGTTTCTATACTATTGGACTCTTGAGTTGTAATATTCTCTTCGTCTGTTGAACAGGATGACAAAGTCAATGCACCAACACCAAGAAGTAATAAGCATTTTGTGAAATTTTTTCTCATAACAATTGGATTAATTAGTTAAAATAAAACGATTTTAGTCTAAAGTAATACAAATCATGTAGGAATGCTGGATAAAACATCTAAAATTTGCGATTAATGACAATATAGTTTTATCTAATATCTTATAATTAGAAGTAAAAAACCGCTTAATCCTATGTTTTTCAAATAATTAGATACCTTCATTTTATGGCAAAAAAAAATCCGCTAAAAAAGCGGATTATCTTACCATTTATCGATTAATTATATGATTTCAGCGCTTAATCCAGCTTCAAGTAATTTTGAACATCGTGGTTCCAGTTCTTTAAATGCACCCGTTTTTACCGTGCATTTTCCTTTATAATGAACGATCAACGAACATTGTTCTGCCTGAATAGGGGTGTGATCACAGGCAGTTATTAAACTTTCTATTACGTGATCAAAGGTATTGACCTCATCGTTATATAGTACAATTTCATTATCTGGACGTACTTGTTCTAAAACATCTACCTCTTCTTGAATTTTTTCTTTAGTGCTCATCACATTGTATTTTAGTAAACCGACTAATTTTTTACAAATTTACAAGCTACCCAGTTATTTTTTTCAAAATTCATTATAAAATTAATTCCCTGAGGATTACAAACTTCAGTAAGTGCTGGGATGTCCTCGGTATAAAAACCACTTAAGAACAGCAGCCCTCCATCATTCAGGCAACTGGCGTACTTCGGTATATCTGCCAGAAGTATATTTCTGTTGATATTGGCAATGATAACATCATATGATTTTTCTCCCAGTAGCGCAGCATCACCGTGTAAAACGTTAACATTGCTGGTAGTATTGCGCTCCACATTTTCTGTGGCGTTCTCATAGCACCACCTGTCATTATCTATGGCATCTACATGTTTTGCACCGCGCATGGACGCTAAAATAGCAAGAATCCCCGTACCACATCCCATATCAAGGACTGTTTTGTCCTTGAGTTCAGCTTTAAGCAAATGCTTGATCACTAAATGCGTGGTTGCGTGATGCCCGGTGCCGAAGGACATTTTAGGCTCTATGACAATATCATATTTCGCATTACTCTTCGCATGAAAGGGAGCCCGTACCGTGCAAATCCCATCTACTTCAATGGGTTCAAAATGACGTTCCCATTCTGAATTCCAGTTGACAGGAAGAATTTTTGATTTGGTAGAAAAAATATCAAATTCAGGATTTTGCAAAATTTGGATATCCGCAAGAAGATCTTCACTATCCTTGGCTTCTAAAATATAGGCATCAAGCCCGTCTTCCGTTTCAGAAAAACTTTCAAAATCAAGTTCTGCGAGCTGTGCGATTAAAATATCAACCCCCGGTTGAAGGGGGGCTACTTTGAATGCGTATTCAATATAGGCTTCTGCCATGGTTGAGGCTTCGTTGTTATTTGGGAATTATTTCTTGAATGCATTGACAATGGCCATAAAATCTTCGGCCTTTAGGGAAGCACCGCCTATCAAACCACCATCTACATCTTTTTTGGAAAAAATCTCTTCTGCATTACCTGGCTTTACACTTCCTCCATAAAGGATACTCAAGGATTCTGAAACGTCTTCGCCATATTCATGCTTTACTTCTTTTCTGATGAAAGCGTGCATTTCCTGCGCTTGTTCCGGGGATGCGGTTTCTCCGGTACCTATGGCCCAGACCGGCTCATAAGCGAGTACAATATTTTTCCATGCATCAGCATCCAGATGGTAAAGGGTATTTGCAATTTGCTTGCCTACTACTTCCTGGTGCTCACCATAATTACGATCCTTAAGTTCTTCCCCAAAACAATAGATGATACGCATACCGTGCTTCAGGGCCGTATTTACTTTTTCGGTCAGTAGGTTTTCATCTTCCCCAAAGATTGCCCTACGTTCACTATGTCCTAAAATAACCGTGTTTACACCTATACTTTTAAGCATTTCTGCCGAAATCTCACCCGTAAAAGCTCCATTATCTGACTCGTGCATATTTTGTGCTGCTAAGCCTATGTTTGTATTTTTCAATGATTCAAAAGCACTGAATAGATTTGTAAAGGGTGGAGCAATAATTACTTCCGCATCAGAGGTCTTATTGATTTTTTTCAGTCCAGAAATAAGATCTTGCGTCTCGTCCAGGCCAAAGTTCATCTTCCAGTTACCGGCTACAATGTTTTTTCTCATGATTTTTATTAATTGAATGGTTTTTAGTTAGATTTTTTCGGGTATTTTAAATTTTAATGCTAGTTTTTTAACAAAACTAAGCTATAAAAATAGTATAGCGGTAAGGATTCTACAAATTATACCTTATGAAACCCGCACTTTAGGGTCAAGCCAACCGTAAACAAGGTCCACTAAAATATTTATGATGATAAACATTGTGGCGATCACAAGAACTGCCCCGGTAATAATGGGAAGGTCCAGGGTATTCAAAGCATCTACGATCTCTTTGCCTAGGCCGTTCCACCCGAAAATATATTCTACAAAAACAGCCCCGGCCAGCATGGATGCAAACCATCCTGAAACTGCCGTTACCACAGGGTTCATAGCGTTTTTTAAGGCATGCCTGCTCACAATTTGCATTGTGCTGAGCCCCTTGGCGCGTGCGGTACGTATATAATCCTGGTTGTATACTTCAAGCAGCGAATTACGCATCAACTGGATAACCACGCCCAGTGGACGTATCCCTAGTACTATTGCGGGCAATATGATATTTTTCCATTGTATATAAATCCCTTCGCCATAATCATCCATTGCGTAAAGGCTTCCCGTCATATTCAATCCGGTATATTCATGCAATACAAAACCAAAAAGCCACGCAAATAAAATCGCACTAAAAAAGCTGGGAACACTCATTCCCAGCGTACTCAACACTTGTATCGCCTTGTCAAGCCAGGTATCCTGATAGTTTGCAGAAACTACACCAAGTGCAATACCAAGAATAATTGCAATAAAAATAGCACTTACCGCCAGCACCATCGTATTTGGCAAGGTATCCCCTATCACCTGTGTTACCGGTTTTCCTGATTTCTGAAAGGATTCTCTTAAATACGGCGCTTTTAGGACGAGTAGTACACTTCCGAAGTCGATAAGCTTTACATGATTGTATTTTCCTTCCTGAAGATAGGTATAATCCTTTTCGGAAGGGCTGTGCAACGATACCGGTGAAAGATCATTTAAGTAATAAAAATACTGGGTGATAAGCGGTTTATCAAAACCATACTTTTGTTTAATAATGGCCAGCTGTTCAGGATCTTCATTTTGATCAAGCATCATGCGCGCCGGGTCTCCCGGCAGTACCGTAAAAAGGAAAAAAATTACGGTTACCACACCATAAAGTGTGAACAGGGCATAACCCAACTTGTAAATGAGGTTTTTAAGCACTGTCTAAAGTTTTTCGATTTGGGCAATAGTAAGCGCCCGGTACTGGTATTCTGAACCTATCAATTCCTTTGCATAATCAGCAATTTCCTGATTAAAACCGGCAATTTTTCGGCGCTGGTTTACGGTATCTGGTTCTGCAATGGGCCAGATGAAGGCTCCATGGTTTCTTGTTACCCGAGCCTGAGTACCATAAATTTGGGGTTTTCCCTGTTGCATTAAATACCGATCTTCAATTTCTGCAACATAGGTGTATGGAAGTTGCCCTGCCCTCCCCGCTCTCTTTAGTAAATCCAAATATTGGGATATATACTGTGAATTTTTCCTCAATATTTTAAGCGGTACAAGGTTTGTGGGTTCTCCTACAAGATCTTTTCCTGGGTAAATTCCCTTATCAAAATAAGACATTACAAAATCAAGGTTGCTTACCCCCAGCAGTCTTGAAAGTTCTATTTCATTTGCGTCTTTTCCTCTTTCATTTGGCTGCGTATTTGTTTTTTTTTGAGTCAACGCAAGTTTTTCCAGATCACTAAATTGCTCGCCCAGGCGGGATATGGTATCCAACTTGAATTTGAGCGAAAGATTAAGATTAGGTTTAGCGGTAGGCAATGTTTCCAGCATGATATCTTCTGCATCATTCCAGTGTTTTTTTTGCAGAATTGTTCCTTTGCTCAGTTTTAAGATTCCCGGATTGCTACGTATAATGGTTTTGAGTGTGGTCGCATCTGTACTGTAAAATTCAAAATTCAGCTTCTGCTTGTCTATCAGATCCTGGGTAGCCTCCTCTCCGGAAGCTGAAAGTCCTATAACGGTATATCCTTTTTTTAAGGCGGCATCTGCAACTGCTTTGGTTTTCGGCCAACCGTTCCATTCTGTTTTTGCAATATCGTAGGCGACGATCACCAATAGATTTTCGGTATTTAAATAGTGTTCGGTAAAATCTTCGCCGTCTTTTTCAATACTAAAATCATGAATAGGCGGTAAATATCCTTGCTGTACCATCGCTGTTTCTACACCTATAAATTCACCTTTGTGCTCCGGATAATCGCCTTGGGTGGTGATGATCTCTTCCTTTCCGTTTAAATTGAACTTCCAGTTATAGTCAAAAATAGCTTCTGCTGCACCCGCCGGAACCTGCATGCCCTCTGTAATATTTGCACCTTCGTGATATGCCCTAAAATCTATCAACGGCAAGTGCATGAGCACATAATATCCAAAACACATCGCTCCCACGAATGAAATAAAAATGGCAATGGTACGGCCAAAACGGGTGAAAAAGGGTTCAATAAATTTACTGCCGGCCAGCAATATCACAATCATTAGCAATAACACTACATCTTTTGTAAAAGATTGCCATGGGGTTAACGGCAATGCATCTCCAAAACAGCCACAATCGGTAACTTTATTATAATATGCGGAATAAAAAGTCAGAAAAGTAAAAAACAGTATCATCGCCAGAAGCATCCATAGCGTAAACATCTTGTTATAACCTATGATCAGGGCGATTCCCAGAACCATTTCTACAATTACAAGTATAATGGCAAGTCCCAGTGCGTACGGACTCAGAAAATCAAGATCCAATACCGCCGGACTAAAGTATTCCTGCAATTTATAGGAAAAACCTACCGGATCGTTCAATTTTACAAACCCGGAGATGATGAACAAAACCCCTACAATTATCCTTAAAATATTGACTAGTATCTTCAAAAAATGACTCGATTTTGACTGAAAATAAGGCGTTTTTCACCTATTTTCGATGGTTATTACTCCAATTTTCCTGCTTGTTCGCCTTTTAAAATAAGGGCAAAAACGGCATAGTTTATCATATCCTGATAGTTGGCATCTATACCTTCAGAAATAAGCGTTTTGCCTGCATTATCCTCAATCTGTTTTACGCGCAATAATTTCTGTAAAATCAAATCGGTTAGGGAACTTATGCGCATATCCCTCCAGGCTTCACCATAATCATGGTTCTTATTTTGCATGAGGGTCTTCGTCTGGTTTACCTTGGCGTCGTAAATGTTTAAGGTATCTTCAACATTGAGGTCAGGTTGTTTTGCGACGCCCTTCTCAAGTTGTACAAGTGCCATGATACAATAATTAATAATTCCTATAAATTCTGGTTCATCACCTTCCGCTACGCGCTGCTCCGCATTTTCCTGTAAGCCCCGTATGCGCTGGGCTTTTATAAAGATCTGATCAGTAAGCGATGGCAGTCGTAATATACGCCACGCACAACCATAATCTTCCATTTTTTTTGCAAAAAGTGCCCTGCAGGAGGCTATCACATCGTCATATTGTTTATCGGTCTGGCTCATCAATGCGTTTCATTTTGCGTAAATTTCGCCTAAAATAGCCAATTTAAAAAAATCTTCGCCATATAATGAAAAGCATTACCTGTAAAGGGCGTTTAATACCGCTACAAAAACCCGTTGTAATGGGGATTTTAAACCTTACCCCAGATTCCTTTTATGATGGTGGCAAGTATGCCGATAATGAGTCCATTATTGATCAAACGGCACGCATGCTTTCTGAAGGCGCTACGTTTATAGACCTTGGCGCGTACAGTTCCAGACCGGGAGCTGATCATGTTTGTGAAGAAGAAGAATTGGAACGCCTGCTGCCTATCATCACCTTATTGCTTGAACGATTTCCTGACATTTTACTGTCCATAGATACTTTTCGGGCCAGGGTTGCCAGGCAAAGTATTGAAGCGGGAGCAGCGCTTATCAATGATATTTCCGCGGGAATGTTAGACGATAACATGTTGAAAACCGTGGCAGAACTTCAGGTTCCCTACATTATGATGCACATGCGTGGCACTCCGCAGACCATGAAATCCTTAACGGAATATGATAACCTTGTGAAAGATGTTCTTTTCTATTTTAGTGAACGCGTTGCTGAAGCTCAAAAACAGGGCATCAATGACCTTATTATTGATCCGGGTTTTGGCTTTGCCAAGACAATAAATCAAAATTTTGAACTTCTTTCCAGAATGGAACTTTTTCAAGCTTTAGACTTTCCACTATTGGCTGGGCTTTCACGTAAATCAACCATTTACAAAACTCTGGAGCTGGAACCTTCCCAGGCATTGAATGGCACCACTGTTTTGAACACGATTGCACTGCAAAAGGGCGCTACGATAGTACGCGTTCATGATGTAAAACCGGCTATTGAAGCCGTAAAACTACTTGAAAACCTGGCAGAATAGTGGGTTTTAGATGTCTTTTGGTTTTGAGTATATTCGCACTTCTAATTAGGTTTTATGGGCATTTTATATATTTTGTTAGGACTGGTTTTTCTGGTTATAGGTGGTGAATTTTTAGTGCGGTCTGCGGTAGGTCTGTCATTCAAGTTCAATCTTTCTAAAATGCTCGTGGGACTTACCGTGGTTTCTTTTGCTACTTCTGCGCCCGAGTTGCTTGTCAGCCTTCAGGCAGCCCTGGACGGTCTGGCAGATATTTCCCTGGGAAATGTCATAGGTAGCAATATTGCAAATCTGGGACTTGTACTGGGAATCACCGCCCTACTGGGCAGCCTTAAAGTAGATCGGGATTTTTTTAGGTTTAACTGGCCGGTAATGGTCTTGTTCTCGATGGCACTTTATCTGGCTTTGCTCAATGACTCGGTCATTAGCCGTATTGAAGGCATCGGTTTATTTGTGGGACTTTTAGTGTACCTGTTTGTATTGATCAAAAGAACAAGGGCAAAACGCATTACTGAAAATGAGGAAATAGAAAATGCCACAAATGTTGTTCCTAAAACATCTTATTTTAAGATCATTCTTTGGTTAATCATAGGCGCTGCCGGACTTTATTTTGGTTCTGAACTTGTCATTTCTGGAGCTACCACGCTCGCCAGAATGCTGGGCGTGGGCGATTATGCGATTGCGGTAACCGTACTGGCCATTGGTACGAGTGTTCCTGAACTGGCAGCATCTGTCATGGCGGTAATTAAAAAAGAAGAAGCTCTTTCGCTTGGTAATTTAATAGGTTCCAATATTTTCAACATAGCATCTGTACTTGGCATAACTGCTATGATTACACCTATTGATGTCATAGATCCACTTATTTTATCAAGTAACATTTTCTGGCTGCTTGGTTTTGCAGTTGTTCTACTCCCTTTAGCACTTATCAAGCCTTTCAAAATATTTAATAGATGGAAAGGACTCCTGCTTTTTGGACTGTACTGTGTGTTTATTTCCTTAACGGTATTACTGTAACCTTCTATCCTTAAAAACACCTAAAAACGGCTGTTTTTTGGCTATAAATAAGGTTTTCTGGAGCTTTTTGGCCTATTTTCTTTCCCATAAACACAAAAAAAGTCCGCTTCCAATAAAAAGCGGACTTTCAATATATATGTATTCTGAAGAATCAGATAAATTTAAACATCTGCAGATTTAACCGTTTTTACGATTCTACCAGCAATTTTGTATGGATCACCATTAGAAGCCGGGCGACGATCTTCTAACCAGCCTTTCCACCCTTTTTCTACTGTAATAATAGGGATGCGTATAGATGCCCCACGGTCTGAAATCCCGTAAGAGAAGTCGTGTATGGACGCGGTCTCGTGCTTACCGGTAAGACGCTGATCGTTAAACTCTCCATAAACTTCAATATGCTCTTTTACCACAGGACGGAAGGCCTCACAAATTTTCATGTAGGTTTCTTTATCACCGCAGGTACGTAAAGTAGAATTGGAGAAGTTGGCATGCATACCAGAACCGTTCCAGTCTCCTTTTACCGGTTTAGGGTGATACTCTATATACCAACCATAACTTTCGGTGAGACGTTGTAAAAGGTATCGCGCTACCCAGATTTCATCTCCGGCTTTTTGTGCACCTTTAGCAAAAAGTTGGAATTCCCACTGTCCACTGGCAACCTCCTGGTTGATTCCTTCAAAGTTAAGGCCAGCTTCTATACAAAGATCTGCGTGTTCTTCTACAAAACCACGACCGTGTGTGTTTTTACCACCTACAGAGCAATAGTACATACCTTGTGGGCCAGGATATCCTCCTACGGGGAAACCTAACGGTAAGCCGGTTTCTTTGTCCATTATAAAGTATTCCTGCTCAAAACCGAACCAGAAATCATCATCCTCGTCATCTATGGTAGCCCTACCGTTAGAAACGTGAGGTGTTTTGTCTGCATTGAGAACCTCTGTCATTACCAGATAGCCATTTTTACGGGCTGGATCTGGATAGATAGCTACGGGTTTTAATAAACAGTCAGAAGATCCACCCTCAGCCTGTCGTGTTGAAGAACCGTCAAAAGACCATATGGGACAGTCCTCTAACTTTCCGCTAAAATCATCTTCGACTTTAGTCTTGCTCCTTAAGTTGGCAGTGGGTTCGTATCCATCCAACCATAAATATTCTAATTTTGATTTCACTGGTTTGGCCATAAGACTATAAATTGTTTTGTTTTAATGTTGATTTATAACAAATATAAGAATTATTATGAATCTGCCCCTAAATTTTTGAGGGGCGGTAGCTTCTAAAATAATTATATTTGCAAGACATCCTATAAAAATAGAGGGTAAATTATTATATATATTTTAGCACACCCTATTTTTTTACATATTCTTGAAAATTAAGTAAAATGTCAACAATTCGATATAAATCCGTTATGCAGGCGCGGTCTCAAAAAGCCATTCCCTTTAAGGACGATGAAAAAAAATCAACTTATTTTGGAAGTAACGTATTTAATACCAGTGCCATGCGTCAATTTCTTCCTTCGGAAGGATTCCAGGCGGTAGAAGAAGCCATATCAAAAGGTTCAAAAATTGACCGAAAAATTGCCGATAGCACGGCCGCTGCGATGAAACAATGGGCGATAAGCAAAAACGCCACCCATTACACGCATTGGTTTCAACCCCTCACCGGTACCACCGCAGAAAAACACGATGCCTTTTTTGACCTTACCTTAGATGGACTTGCCATTGAACAGTTTGATGGTGGCCAACTGGTACAACAGGAACCTGATGCGTCTTCTTTTCCGCATGGCGGGATTCGGAATACATTTGAAGCACGCGGCTATACGGCCTGGGATCCCACCTCACCCGCCTTTATATTAGGTTCAACGCTTTGCATCCCCACTGTTTTTGTATCGTATACCGGCGAAGCGCTTGATAACAAAACCCCGCTGCTGCGCGCATTAAATACCCTGGATGAAGCAGCAACACAGGTTGCGCTCTATTTTGACAAATCGGTTAAAAAGGTAACTGCCACCTTAGGGTGGGAGCAGGAATATTTTTTGCTTGATGCCTCTCTTGCCGCCTCCCGCCCTGATATTAGCCAGACCGGCCGGGCGCTTTTGGGCCATGCTTCGGCTAAGGGTCAACAACTCGACGATCATTATTTTGGCAGTATACCATCACGCGTTTTTCAGTTTATGCGGGAACTTGAATATGAAAGTATCCGTCTTGGTATTCCGGTCAAGACACGCCATAACGAAGTGGCGCCAAACCAGTTTGAGCTGGCTCCGGTTTTTGAGGAAGCCAACCTAGCGGTAGACCACAACTCGCTGCTTATGGATATCATGGAAAAAGTGGCCGAAAAACACCATTTAAAGGTACTTTTTCATGAAAAACCCTTTGCAGGGGTCAACGGAAGCGGCAAACACAACAACTGGTCCCTGGCGACAGATACGGGAACCAACTTATTGAGTCCGGGCAGTACACCCACTAAAAACCTTCAGTTCCTTACTTTTTTTGTCAACACCATTAAAGCCGTTCACGATCATGAGGAACTCCTGCGTGCTTCGGTGGCCTCTGCTGGTAATGATTACAGGCTCGGCTCCAGCGAAGCGCCGCCCTCTATTATTTCGATATTTATAGGCAAACAGCTTACGCAAGTGCTTGACGAACTGGAAAAAGTTACCACCGGCAAACTTTCACCACAGGAAAAAACAGACCTTAAATTGAATGTGGTGGGCAAAATACCTGAGATTCTTCAGGACAATACAGACCGCAACCGCACATCGCCTTTTGCATTTACGGGCAATAAATTTGAATTCCGCGCGGTGGGCTCAACCGCCAACTGTGCAAAACCCATGACCGTATTGAATACGATTGTGGCCAATCAATTGATTCAGTTTAAAAATGAAGTGGATAAACTCATTGATAAAAAGGGTCTAAAAAAAGATGAAGCGATTTTTAATACACTCAGGGAATATATCAAAGCGTCTAAAAAAATACGTTTTGAGGGCGATGGGTATAGTGAAGCCTGGATCAGAGAGGCCGCAAAGCGGAAATTAAGCAATAACAGAACCACACTTGACGCGATAAAAATTCAAATTGATCCCAAGACGATCAAGCTTTATGAGAAAATGGGCGTCATGAACGCTACAGAAATCAATGCGCGCCAGGAAATTGAGCTCGAGGAATACGTAAAACGTGTACAAATAGAAAGCCGTGTGCTGGGCGATATTGCACGTAACCATGTTATACCCACCGCTATTCGCTATCAGAACATACTTATTAAGAATGTGAAAGGTTTACAGGATATTTACGGTAAGGAATTCAAACCTCTTGCCGCCGAGCAAATGAAGCTTATTGAATCCATTTCAAATCACCTGAGCGCAATCAACAGCGATATTACGGCAATGATTGAAACGCGTAAGGAGGCAAATCAATTAGACCTAAATAACCGCGCAAAACTATATACCCACAAGGTAAAACCCTATTTTGAGACGCTGCGCTACCATTGTGACAAACTGGAATTACTGGTCGAAGACAAACTCTGGCCACTTACAAAAAGTAGGGAATTATTGTTTTTTAGGTAGTAGCGCTATCTTATATCGATTTCTGGATGAATAAAATGCGTAGTTCTATATTGAAATAATCTAATGGTATAGTCTATTGACTTAAATTTGCGTTAGGGATTGAAGTGGAAATCCTTTTTGTAAGGTACGAGCAAAAAGATTGCAACATAAAGCCCGACCCGCAGGGAAACGCCCAAAAAATAGTGTAATATATTTACCAATATAAAATTTGAGGTATTTTTTAAAGATATAGAAGTCAGTAGAATGCTCAATAAAACGAAAAGTAAAAACGCCTAATAATCATAATTATTAGGCGTTTTTTGATTGATTTTAATTGTTTTCGGTGTTTTTATCCGAATGCAGATTCTACTGCACCAGCATCTACCCGGTAATTGCTACCGTTTACAAAACTGGCCTGATCAGAACATAAGAAAGCAATAACTGCAGCAACCTCTTCTGGTTGACCACGACGTTGTACTTCCAGGTGTGGGCGTTTGTTTTTCAAGAACCAATCTACAGCCTCTTTCTCAGAAACTCCTTTTTCTTCCGCAAGATCTTCCATCATTGCATTGGTCATGGGCGTTTCAATAAAAGCTGGTGAAACGGTGTTTGTAAGTATATTTTCTTTTCCATAAATACGTGATAAGCATTTGGCGAAATTGATAATCGCTGCTTTACATGCATTGTACGGGCTCTCTTCTTCGTAAGGTTGCATGGCATTTTCTGAAGAGATCATAATGATTCTTCCCCAGTTTTTACCTTGCATTTGTGGGATAAATGCCCGGGCAATACGCACGGCTCCCATAAGATCTATCTGTATGGTTTCCATCCAGTCCTCATCGCTTAAGGTGAGGAAATCCCCGGCAGCACCCCTGGCTCCGGCCGCATTTACTAAAATATCTATTCCGCCAAAATCTTTTTTGACCTTTTCTGCCATAGCAACTACTGCATCATTGTCTAAAAGATCAGCCGCCATACCATACAAATTTTCGGTATTGGTCTCCTTCTTCAACTCTTTGATGACTTCATCTAAGTCAGATTGATCCTTATCACTCAATATAACTTTTACTCCTTCACTAAGAAGTAATTTGGCAGTTTCCAAGCCTATGCCAGAATCGCCGCCTGTAATGAGTGCAACTTTGTTTTTAATTTTTAAATCCATTTTTCAATTTTTTTTGTTCGTTAAAAATACATTATAATGAATAGGTATAGCTACTTTTATATATATGTTAACGGCTGAAAAGTGTCAAAACTTCTGTATTCAAAACAGTACTTTTAGCTAAGAAAAAGAACAAAAAATTGCTATTTTTTATGAAAAAAGAACAAAAAAATGACTGCCTAAAAGTGGGCAATGGAGATAAAAACATGGTGTTTGTCCATTATTTTGGCGGCAATGCTGAAAGTTGGCAATGGCTTGCCGAATACCTAAAAAACGATTTTACGTGCTATTTGATCAATCTTCCCGGTTTTGGCAATACAGAACCTTTAGACCGCATTTCCATTTCGGCTTTTGCCGAAAATCTTGAAGCGCGAATAAAAGCATTAAAACTGGACACGTATATTTTGTGCGGGCATTCTATGGGTGCTAAAATAGTCGCTTATGCCGCCGCACGTTCTAAAAACCCACCACAGCATTTATTGCTTATCGCCCCTTCCCCTCCTACGGTTGAAAAAATGCCTGTGGAAGAAAAAAAACGTATGCTCAAACATCCTGATCGCCAGGAGGCTATTACCACGGTTTCTAATGCAACTGTAGCAGCATTAAATGACGAACTGTTTCAACATGCAGTTGCATCCCAACTTGAGATAGATGATAAAACGTGGGACTGGTGGCTGGAAACCGGAATGAACAATGATGTATCATCCCATATTAAAAAGGGGAATACCCCCACTACGATTGTTTGTTCACAAGATGACCCCGTTATCCCAATGAAATGGATAGAAGAGGAAGTAAAACCTTACTTCAACGATCCAAAAGTAGTTGTGCTGAAAAAGATAGGCCATTTGATACCAATGGAAGCCCCAAAAGAACTCGCTGACATAATAATCAACACCTGTAAACAGGTCTATTAATAGATCAGAAAAACACAATAAAAGCCCGAAAATCAATGATTTTCGGGCTTTTTTTACTCTATTATTTAAGCTTTAGAAAAGCTGAAAATAATTTTATACGCTTATGACGACCTATTCAGCTTCTTCCATAGCGGCGGAAACCCCTGCGGAAAGTTTTTTGTAAACACCGTTTTCCAGACGCTCCCTGATTGCGGAGAATGCATCCAGCGTTTCTTCAACGTCCTGCAATGTATGTGTTGCGGTAGGTATTAAACGTAATAAAATCAATCCTTTTGGAATTACGGGATAAACTACGATAGAACAGAAGATACCGTGATTTTCACGTAGGTCTTTAACAAGTGCCATAGCTTCAGGAATACTTCCCTTTAGATAAACCGGTGTTACACAACTCTGTGTGGTACCTATATCAAAACCACGCTTTTTAAGTCCGTTTTGAAGCGCATTCACATTTTCCCATAACTTTTCACGAAGTTCTGGCATGGTGCGCAACATATCTAGACGCTTTAAAGCCCCTACGACAAGTTGCATCTGCAAAGATTTTGCAAACATCTGTGAGCGCAGGTTGTATTTTAAATAATCAATGATCTCCTGATCTGCCGCGATAAACGCTCCGGTACTGGCCATAGATTTTGCGAACGTTGCAAAATACACGTCTATTTTATCCTGAACGCCCTGCTCTTCACCGGCTCCTGCACCAGTTGCTCCAAGTGTTCCAAATCCGTGTGCATCATCAACAAACAAACGGAAATTGTACTTCTCCTTAAGATCTGTAATTTCTTTTAATTTCCCCTGCTCGCCGCGCATTCCAAAAACACCTTCGGAGATCAATAAGATCCCACCGCCGGTCTGCTCAGCAAGTTTAGTGGCGCGTTGCAGGTTTTTTCGATGCTATCGATATCATTATGCTTATAGGTAAAGCGTTTACCCATATGAAGGCGAACACCATCAATGATACACGCGTGTGCATCCATATCATAAACGATGATATCATCCTTTGAAACCAGTGCATCTACGGTAGAAACCATACCCTGATAGCCAAAATTGAGCAAATAAGCAGCTTCTTTGTTTACAAATGCCGCAAGTTCCGTTTGTAATTGCTCGTGCAGGTCTGTATGGCCACTCATCATACGTGCACCCATGGGATAGGCAGAACCGTAATCTTTTGCAGCTTCAGCATCTATTTTACGAACTTCAGGATGATCCGCAAGACCTAGATAATCATTGATACTCCAGGTAATTACCTCTTTGCCCCTAAATTTCATACGGTTTGATATAGGCCCTTCCAATTTTGGAAAAACAAAATATCCTTCGGCTTGCGCCGCCCATTTCCCTAAAGGACCTTTGTCCTTATAAATTTTGTCGAATAAATCTTTCATACAATCATTTTCAATCAAAGTGCAAAATTATTGAATATTTTGCACAGTTAAATCTTTCCTCTGGCATATTTGATACAATACACCAAAAATTTATTTTATATACTCAATTTTTTTGGTCGCCGTTGGCTGTTGTTCATCCAGGAATCCCTGAGCGTTCATCCAGTCATCACTATATACTTTGCTCATATACCTGCTGCCATGATCTGGAAAGATGACAACCACGTGGCTATCTTTATCAAATTCGCCCTGCTTGGCAAGTTGCTTAACACCCTGTATCGCTGCGCCACTGGTGTAACCGGCGAAAATACCTTCGGTTTTTGCAAGTTCGCGTGCCGTGTGCGCACTATCTTCATCACTTACCTTCTCAAAATAATCGATCGCATCAAAGTCGGTTGCCGTGGGAACCAGGTTTTTACCCAAGCCTTCTATACGATAAGGATAGACTTCATTCATGTCTACCTCATGGGTTTCATGATATTTTTTTAAAATACTACCAAAAGCATCTATACCCAATATACGAATTTCTGGGTTCTGTTCCTTTAGATATTGAGCAGTTCCAGAAATTGTTCCTCCCGTACCACTGCACGCTACCAAATGCGTGATCTTACCTTCGGTTTGATTCCATATTTCTGGGCCGGTGGTCGCGTAGTGGGCTTCGGCATTCAGCGCATTAAAATATTGGTTAATATATACTGAACCTTCATTTTCTTTGTGCAAACGCTTTGCTACTTCATAATACGATCGTGGATCGTCTGCTTTTACGTGTGCAGGGCAAACATAAACCTGTGCCCCCATGGTACGCAAGGCATCAATCTTATCTTTTGATGATTTTGAACTCACTGCCAGAATACACTTATATCCTTTTATTATGCTCACCATAGCCAGACTGAAACCGGTATTGCCAGAAGTGGTCTCCACAATGGTATCGCCGGGACTTAAAATGCCCTTACGTTCTGCATCTTCAACAATATGTAGGGCAATTCGGTCTTTTGAAGACTGACCGGGATTAAAAGATTCAACTTTTGCAAAATAAGAACCTGGAAGAGTCTTGGTAATGGTATTTAATCGCACTAAAGGGGTATTACCAATAAGACCAAGCAGGTTATTATAAACATTGAGATGTTCTTTCATAAAAAAGTTGATTGTATTGCTTTTTTGAGTTGGATTCAAAAATCCCGTAAAGTTACGGGAAATATTCGAATTACTCTGTTTTTCCTTCTAAATCGATCAAAAAAGCATAGTCTTCGGCTGTTTCTTTTAGTGCCTCAAAACGTCCGGAAGAACCGCCATGACCCGCATCCATATTTGTATGAAATAAAATCAGGGCATCTCCCTGGTTTTTATCGCGCAATTTTGCCACCCATTTAGCCGGTTCCCAGTACTGTACCTGTGAATCGTGGTATCCCGTGGTTACCAGCATATTAGGGTATTTTTGCTCTTTTACCTGATCGTAAGGTGAGTAGGACAACATATAGTCATAATATTCCTTCTCATTGGGATTTCCCCATTCATCATATTCTGAAGTGGTAAGCGGGATCGTATCGTCCAGCATGGTTGTGATCACATCTACAAAAGGTACTGCGGCGATGATACCATTATAAAGCTGCGGAGCCATATTCGCAACGGCACCCATCAACAGACCACCGGCAGAACCTCCATAGGCATACAAATGCGATGCACTTGTATAGCGCTGCCCGGTCAGATATTTTGAACAGGCGATAAAATCTGTAAACGTGTTTTTCTTTTTAAATAATTTACCATCCTCATACCAGTTGCGCCCCATATATTCCCCACCGCGTACATGCGCTATCGCAAAAACAAAACCACGATCCAGCAAACTCAACCGTGACGATGAGAAAGAAGGATCTGTAGTATAGCCATAACTTCCGTAAGCGTATTGTAACAAAGGGTTCTCGCCGTCACGCTCCATTCCTTTTTTATAGATCAGCGAAATGGGGATTTTTACACCATCAGAAGCAGTGGCCCAGACCCGTTTGGTCTCATAGTTATCCTTATTGAACTCCCCTCCAAGTATCTCTGCTTCTTTAAGAACTATTTTTTCTTTGGTTTCCATGTCATATTCCACCACGGAAGGAGGTGTATTTAGCGAATTATAGGAATACCGAAGTTTTTTAGTATCAAAATCAGGGTTGATACTGGTATAGACATTATAGGTTTCATTATCGAAGGGAATATAATAATCCACTGTATTGTCCCACGTCTTTATATTGATCTGGTTCAATCCTTTGCTACGCTCATCGACTACGAGATAGTCTTTAAATATTTCTATATCCTCAAGCAATACTTCCGCGCGGTGCGGAATTACCTCTTCCCAGTTCTCCTGCGTGGTAGCATTGACCGGGGTTTTCATGAGCTTAAAGTTGGTTGCCTTGTCTTTATTGGTCACCAGATAGAAAAAGTCGCCATAGTGGGAAACATCATATTCCAGACCGCGCACCCGTGGTTGAAGGACTTTAAAATCAAAATCTGGTCCGTTTGCACTGGTATATTGCGCTTCACTGGTCAATGTGCTCCCAGATCCCATGATAAGATATTCCCTGGACTTGGTTTTTGTAATATACACCGAAAAGGTCTCATCGTTCTCCTCAAAAACAAGCGTATCACTATCGGCCGCGGTGCCTAAAACATGTTTGTAAACCTGACTACTGCGTAAGGTTTGAGGATCTTTTCGCGTGTAAAACAAGGTTTTATTGTCATTTGCCCAGATTGCATTGCCCGTAGTATTCTCAATCTTTTCGGGATAGATTTCACCGGTTTTGAGGTTTTTGATCTGCAAGGTATATTGCCTCCGGCTCACCGTATCTATCGAATAGGCCGCAAGTTCTGTGTTTTCTGAGATCGTATAGCCCGCCTGGTCAAAATATGCATGACCTTCTGCCATGGCATTGTTGTCAAACATTACTTCCTCTGGAGCGTCCAGGGTTTCAGGTTTGCGGCAATAAAGTGGATAGTTCTGCCCTTTTTCAAACCGCTGGTAATACCAGTAGCCATTGTATTTATAAGGCACAGACTCATCATCTTCTTTTATGCGTGCCTTCATCTCCGTAAAAAGCTTCTCCTGCAAAGGCTTGGTATGCGAGGTCATCACGTCGTAATAGGTATTTTCACGCTTCAGGTAATCCATCACGCGTGGTGTATCGCGCTCATTCATCCAGTAATACTCATCTACACGTTTGTCACCGTGTTTTTCTAATTCCTTGGCAATTTTTTCTGCATCTGGAGGGGTGGGCGATTGTTGCACTTCTTGTGTATTTTGAGCGTTAAATGAAAGTGTAAAAGTACAAGAAAGCAAGATGAGGAGTATGGTTTTTTTCATTGAAAAGAAAATTTTGATTTTATCTAAATGTAGGAAGAATGAGCCTGATTTATTTACGTTTCAATCAAAAAGAAACGTTATTTAGCCGATCTGTTTTTGCGGCTTTAATTAGCTTTGTTTGCAAATGTGGTATTCTGTCCTTTTTGAAATGGCGAAAGGGTCTTACCTTAAATTACCGCAGAAAACTAAACTAACTTTAAAAGTATACAATTATGATGGGAGATATGATGGGCATGATGGGAAAAATCAAAGAAGCCCAGGAGAAAGCCGAAGCAACAAAAAAACGACTTGAAACCGTTTATATTGATGAAAAAACAAATGACGGACTTTTAAAAACTTCCGTTAGTGTTGCCGGAAAAATAAAAACGATAGACATTGACGATTCTTTGTTAGAAGATAAAGAGCAATTAGAGGATTACCTGATCCTTACCCTTAACAAAGCACTGGAACGTGCCAAAAATAATTATGAGGGCGAACTTGCAGCAGTTGCAAAAGAAGGCATGCCAGATATCCCGGGACTGGATATGTTCAAATAATTTTTTAGAATAGAAACATTGAAAGGATTTATAAAAGTTCTGGTCGTCACGAATGGCCAGCTTTTATAAACCCTTTTTTATAGAGATATTTTCTCACGTGGTTATTTAATAGAACATTTACCGTTCATAATCCCCAAATAATTTATAGAATCAGAAACATTTGAAATCCAAAAACCCTAATATTTGTCTTAAAAACAAGCATTTACGCTCCTAAATCCCTATTTTACGTGTAAAACCAACTGCCATGAAAAATTTTACGCTAAAAATTTCCGCTTTAATATTCCTGCTTTTAATCCTTTCCTGCGATGAAAAAGATTCGCCGGAAATGAAATGTATGGAGGTCAAAGCTTCCGCTTACAACAGTTTGGGCAACCAGACGCGTATAGGGACAAATGGCAAAATAACCGCATGGGGAGATACGCTCAACCCCAATGTCCCTTCTGTTGCAATCTCCCGGGATCTAATAGATAGCGGGATGGTTCATGGCACGATGATCTATATTGAGGGTTTTAACGAACCTTTTAAGGTAAATGATAAAATGAACCGCAGGTATAAGAAAAAAATTGACCTGCACCTGGGTACAGATGTGCAGGCGGCGCGCGATTTTGGAAATCAAAAACTTAATATCTGCTTTGAAGTTCCAGAAATCAAGGCGAAAATCGCAACTGCTTCCAACTAATAGTTAACTGCCCACTTTGAATATAAAAGATTCCAAAGGATTAACATCTATGCGAATCTGCCCTTTACCACCGGTAATCTTGAGATTTCCGGTTTTTTCTGTGTTCAGTTGATCTGTAACTTTATAATTGCCGTCTGCTAGATTCCATTGCGCGATTACTTCCTGCGGAAGCTGAAGCTCAAAGCCAAAAGCATCCTGCGCGTCAAAGTTGGTCACAATGATCAGTTTTTCCTCTTCAGACCAGCGCACAAAGGAGTAAACCTTATCATTGTACCATTCTGTATGCTCCCTATTGTATTTTTGTAAATCGGCATAATCGCCCATTAAAGCAGGACTATTTGTGGTGAAATTGAGCAGTTTTTTATAAAAATCACGCAATTTTAGCTCTTCTTCGCTGTTTTTTCCACCGTCAAATTTTCCGTTGTTTACCCATTTCCTGACGCTGGGAACAGATCCATAATCAAAAATTGAGGTTCGCGTGGGATCGCCAAAACCAAGATCCTCTTTGGCCGGTTCCCCAAATTCCTGTCCAAAATAAACCATTGTGGGGGCCGTTGTTATCGTTGCCGAGACTACCATTGCTGGCTTGCCTTTTTCGGCGTTACCGGCAAAATCTGGACTTACGATACGCTGCTCGTCATGATTTTCCAGAAAATGCAGCAAATGACCTTCAATATCGTGCTGGGCTTCAATAATTGGGGCGATATGATCTGTACTTCCGTAGCCCTGCATGATATATTTTAAAGTATCGTAAAGTTCAACTTTATCGTACAGATAGTCCATTTTTCCTTTATGGATATAGTCGCGGTACATTGCGGGATTGTAAACCTCAGCCAATAAAAAAGCGTCTGGGTTCTTCCTTTTTATCGCGCTGTTCATATAGCTCCAGAATTCCACCGGTACCATTTCTGCCATGTCGTAACGGAAACCATCTACGCCTTTTGCCGTCCAGAATAGGGCAATATCCCTGAATTTTTTCCAGGACCCTGGTACTTCTTTATCCTTCCAAAACTCAAAATGCGCTTCAGGATCCCGATCTTTAAAATCGGCTGGAAGGGAATCAAAATCGGTCGTTCCATTAGGCTTTACGCCATAATTTACTTTTATGGTCTCATACCAGTCATTTTGATCTGGCTGTGCATCACGGGAGCCATTGCCTGTCCATTTTGCCGGGTTTTCTTCAAAATTCCCATTTACCAGGGAATCCTTTGTTCCGCCCAGCGGAACATAACCATTTTGCCAATGGGGAATTTTAAAACTACTTCCCGGGATATAATAGAAACTATTGTCTTTTGCATAAACCACATCCGTACTATCTTCAGCACCAAAATCGGTCACACCTTCTGGATTGTTTTTGCCTTCATAATGCCGCGCCACATGATTGGGAACAATATCAATAATCAGTTTTAGGCCCGCTTCATGTGTTCGTTTAATGAGCGCCTCAAATTCTTCCATGCGGTTTGCTGGATCCTCGGCGAGATCAGGATTTACCTGATAATAATCCTTGACGGCATATGGACTTCCCGCCCTGCCTTTAACCACATCTGCGTCGTCATTGGAAATTCCGTATTCAGTATAATCGGTAATTACCGCATGGTGGGGAACACCGGTATACCAGATGTAGGTCGCCCCAAAATCTTTGATTTCCTTGAGTGCCTTTGGCGTAAAATCATTGAATTTTCCCACACCGTTTTCGGCAAGTGTCCCCCATTGTTTATTGGTTTCATTGGTATTACCGAATAATCGGGTAAAAACCTGATAAATCACTTCTTTTTGGGCTGTTTTCTGCATGTTTTTTGTGTTTTTCAATTCGGTTTTACACGAAAGCGTGGTAAGGGTTAACAGGACGGCTGCTAATTTTTTTATCGTTGATGCGTATTTCATATGCCGTTGGTCAAAAGTTAATCCAGTTCAATGACCATTGGGGTCTTGGCAGTTACTTTCAGTTTATCTTTCAAATTTACCTCAATTCCCGAGAGAATATCCACTCCGGAAGATTTCCCATTTAACCCTTCCGAAAATCGATCCAGCCTTAGGACCTGATCGTTTGTATTGTTGTTCAGCACGACCATTATACGCCGTTCTTCAAGGATCCTAAAATAAATATATACATTTTCTTCTGGCACATAGTGCAACAAACATCCCGTATGTACCGCTTTTGCATTTTTTCTCCAGTTGAATAGTTTTTTAGTGAACGCATGATATTCTTCCTGTTTTTTAGTGCGGCCAGATTGCGTGAAGGCATTGTTTGTATCACCTTCCCAACCCCCTGGAAAATCGCGGCGTATATCGCCATCGCCTTTGTCCTTATCTCCTTGCATACCAATCTCTGTACCGTAGTATAACTGCGGAATCCCCCGTGTTGTGGCAAGTAGTGTTGTGGCAAGTTTGTAATTTGCCAGGCTTCCCTTCAATTTGGTATTGGTACGCTGGGTATCGTGATTTTCGGTAAAAACGAGTAAATTATTGGTGTCTGGGTAAAGAAAATCGCTTGCCAGCACATTATATGCGCGTATCATGCCGGTATCCCAGTCCTGTCGCTCTCCAAAAAGCCGCTCCATCACATCATGTAGCGGAAAATCCATCACCGTGGGCAAATGCGAGTTGAAATTTTGTATAGCTCCTATTTTGCTGTCCTTTTGCCAGTATGCAATATGTGCCGGCTCGTGCATCCATATTTCACCTACGATATTGAGGTTTGGATATTCATCCATAATTGCTTTGGTCCATTTGGCTATGCCTTCCTTTTCATTATAGGAATAGGTATCTACCCGCAGCCCATCAAGATCTGCATATTCTATCCACCAGATGGCATTTTGAATAAGATAATTAAGCATTAACGGGTTGCTCTGGTTAAGATCTGGCATGGATTTGACAAACCAGCCTTTCTCATTGATCTCCTTATCAATAATGGAGGTATGCGTATCAAACTGCGTCGTCATCCTATAATTTGTATTTTTAAAACCCTCTGGAAATTGATGAATCCAGTCGTGCATGGGCAAATCTTTCATCATCCAGTGTTCTATTCCCCAATGATTGGTCACATAATCCATAATCAGTTTCATGTCTTTTTTATGCAGTTCTGAAGCGAGTTCCCTATACTCCTCATTCGTACCATAACGGGGGTCAATATTATAAACATCGCTTTGCGCATAGCCGTGATAAGAATGGTTGGCATCATTATCTTCGTTGAGTGGAGTGCTCCATAAGGTGGTAACACCCAGGTCCTGCAGGTAATCCAGATGATCTATAATCCCTTTTATATCACCGCCATGCCGGCCGCCGGGCTGTTTTCGGGATGCCTTTTCGGTCATGGGGGGAACAGAATCAGTAGACGGATTTCCATTGGCAAAACGGTCTGGCATAAGCAGATAGATCATATCGCTGCTATTGAATCCATTCCGCAAAGCGGAATTCTCCCTTCGCTTTTTTATTACATATTGCTGAATAAAGCCTGTATTGCCGCCTTTCTTAAAACGGAAGCTATACTCCCCTGGCTTTACATCTTTTGCCTTTATGGTAACAAAAAGATAATTGGGATTTTCGGTACTTTTAACCTCTGTAATCTCCAGAACGTCACTGCTGACTTCATAATCAGAAATCGAATCGCCGTATAGAAGGATCTGTAGTTCTTCCATATGCATACCAGACCACCAGAATGGCGGTTCAACACGTTTTAATTGCGCATGCGTCATTTGAATAAAAAATAAGAATAGTACCGTTAGATGGAAAGGTTTAATAAATATGCATTTTTGGGTCATTAACTATAATTTTTAAAATTAAAAAGGAGATCACTATTCCGTAGATTTTCTTTTTATGATGGAGGTTTTAATTACCCTGGTGCTAAAACTTTCTTCCTCTTTATCAGAAAGCAGGCGTTTTATGAGCATTTTTACGGCAATACGACCCATTTCCCTGCCGTGCTGACTTACCGTACTTATCGCCGGTGTGGAATGCTTTAGCAATTTACCATCAGAAAAACCGATCAGGGCAACATCTTTAGGCACATTTTTGCCCAGCTGATGTACAGCTTGCATAGCAATAACCGCAAAAAGTTCGTTTACGGCAAAAACACCATCTATTTCGTTCTTCTTTATCATCGCGGCGATCTGCGCCTCACATTTTGCAATATCATCTACGCGTACAATTAGATCCTCATTTATTTCCAGTCCATGATCGCCCAGGGCTTTAATATAGCCCTGAGTACGCAGGTGCCCCACGCTTATATAGTCTACCGTGGTTATCAATGCAATCTTTTTTCGACCTTGTTCTATAAGATGGCTTACCGCGTTATAACTGCCACGTGCATCGTCAACAATTACCTTATCGCAAAGAACCTGCTCTGTCACACGATCTACCATTACCAGTGGCATACCTTGATTTTCAACCTCAATGAGATGGTTATAATCCTGGCGCAACATGGTTTCTTTGGAAAGTGAAATGATAAATCCGTCTACCTGACCACCATGCGCCAGGGTATCTATATTGACAACCTCTTTATCAAAAGATTCATTGGAAAGGCAAACGATAACATTGTAGCCTTTCTCATTAGCCGCTTCTTCCACCCCGCCTATTACTTCACCAAAAAAATCGTTTACGATCTCGGGGATGATAAGCGCAATGTTCTTGGTACGCCGATTTTTAAGGCTTATCGCTATATTATTGGGTTTGTAATTGTAAAGTGCAGCAAATGCCTTCACCTTCTCACGGGTATCTTCCCCTATTTCCGAACTATCTTTAAGGGATTTTGAAACGGTTGAAATAGATACGCTCAGCTCTTTCGCAATATCTTTTAAGGTTATTTTTCTTTTCATAGCGTGGGTCAATTTAAAAAAAATATAGCTACATTGTCACTTCTTATCATAAAATAAGCGCTCTTCTTCCTCTTCAAAAAAAGTTGTCAACACGAAACCGTTATAGTTGGCACCGCTCTAGTTTCACACTACCCTGTTATATTGAGAATATCTATTTTTATGCGCTTAAAATTCAGAATTAAGCAATTTTAATAATAGAATTATTCAAAATATGTACATGAGATCAATTTTAAAGGGACTCTCGTTCCTCTTTTTGTTTGCCTCTTTTACATCGTTTGCGCAGAATACTGTGAGCGGAACGATAACCGAGGCATCTACAAATCAACCCATTCCAGGAGTGAATATCCTGGTACAGAATACCACAAATGGAGTTACTACAGACTTTGACGGAAATTACACCCTAACCGGAATAAACAACGGCGATGTGATTGAATTTTCGTTTGTAGGGTTCAAAACCCAAACCATACCTTTCACGGGACAGCCCAATATTGATGTTAGCCTTGCTGAGGATGCCGCAGAACTGGAAGCTGTGGTAGTGGTAGGTTATGGTACCACAACCAAGAAAGACCTCACTGGCTCGGTAGAGCTTGTAAGCGAGGACGATTTTAATAAAGGAAACAACGTTACCGCAGAAAATCTGTTGAACGGCCGTGTGGCCGGTGTTAGCATAAACACAAGCGGAGCGCCAGGATCAGGGTCTGAGATTAGGATACGTGGGGGTGCTTCTTTAAATGCCTCTAACAGTCCGCTCATTGTGATTGATGGATTACCGGTACAGAGCAACGCCACTGGAGGTTCTCGATCTATTCTTTCTTCAATAAACCCTGATGATATTGAATCTTTTTCGGTTTTAAAAGATGCGTCTGCAGCGGCTATTTACGGTAACCGTGGTGCCAATGGCGTGATCATTATTACTACTAAAAAAGGGAAATCAAAACTTCAGGTAAATGTGGATACGCAAGTTAGCGTAGGTTCATTGGCTAGAAAAATAGATGTTTTCTCTGCAGAGGATTTTAGTGGTTTTATCAATGAAAACTTCCCAGAACGGACCGATTTTCTGGGTACGGCAAACACTGACTGGCAAGACGAAATTTACCGGACTACGTTTTCAACGCAGCACAACGCATCTGTAAGCGGATCGCTCTTCGATGTGCTTCCAGTTCGTTTATCAGCCGGTTATGCAGATCAGGAAGGTCTTAGGAAAACTTCGGAATTTGAAAGGACCACTACCTCCCTCGCCATAAATCCACGCCTTTTTGACAATCACCTCAAGCTGGATTTTAACGCCAACCTCAACTTCGAGAAAAACCGCTTTGCTCCTGGTGTTGAAGGACAGGCGATACAGTATAACCCCACCCAACCCGTTTATGACGCCAGTTCAAAATATGGTGGTTTTTATGAGTACACCGGTGGGGAAGATGGTTCCGTATTAGGAAATATACCGCTTAACCCTGTAGCCCAGCTGTTACAAACGCGTGACTATAGCAATGTACGCAGATACTATGGCAACTTCAAACTTGACTATAAATTGCACTTTTTGCCAAAAGTACGTGCGGTAGTCAACCTGGGACTTGACCAGAGCAATAGCCGTGGTACGGTGTTGATAGATCCCAATAGCGCCACGGGTGTAAACGCCCAGCAGGGAGAACTTATAGGGGGCAGAAGGGATTATAGCAGTGAGGTTTCCAATAAATTATTTGACGGCTATTTTGTTTACAATGATTCTTTTGGGGATTTTAATTCAGAAATCACAACAGGCTATTCTTATCAAAAATTTGAGCAGGAAGATTATAATTCATTTCAGATACTTGATCCCAATGCTTTAGAACCTGATACTACTACTTTTCCAGATATCGTCCTACTGGCTTACTTTGCCCGTGGTAATTTTAACTATAAAAATAAATATTTCCTTAGCGCTTCTGTACGTCGGGACGGTACTTCCCGTTTTGGGCCAGAAGAACGCTTTTCCTACTTTCCCGCAGTAAGTGGCGCATGGCAAATTAGCGATGAAAACTTTTTAAAGGAATCAAAAACCTTAAGCAATCTAAAACTAAGGGTTGGGTACGGTATTACCGGTCAGCAAGATATCACGGAAGCCTTTGCCTATTTTTCCCGCTATAGACTGGGTACTAACAACTCACAGTATGCTTTTGGCAACCAACCTTTATTTCTGGCGCAGCCATTGTATCGCAATCAGGGGATTAAATGGGAGGAAATCACAGAATACAATCTTGGATTGGATTACGGCTTTTTAGACGGAAAAATTTCGGGTTCGTTAGACTTCTTCAGAAAAGAATCTGATGACCTCCTTTCTCAGGCACCTATTCCAGACGGAGCTAACTTCTCCAATCAGGGTTTTCAGAACATCGGAAAATTTATCACGCAGGGTGTAGAATTTGCGGTTAACCTAAATTTAATAGAAAACGATGATTTTAGCTGGAATCTCAATTATAATGCGACTTATATAGACCGTGAAATCGATCGGCTGGCGTTTGGTCAGGATATCCTTACGGGAGGTATTTCGGGCGGTACGGGAATTACCGCACTTTTACAACGTGAAGGAGAAGATGCGTTTTCTTATTTTCTGTACAAGCAACTATATGACAATACGGGCAAACCCGTAGAAGGTGCCTATGCAGACCTGAACAATGACAACCTCATCAATAACGAAGATAAATATGTTGCAGGAAATGGAAGACCAGATCTTACCATGGGTTTCCTAACTGATCTTCGCTATAAAAATGTTGACTTTAGTTTTAATATGCGCGCCGCTTTTGGCAATGAAATTTACAATAACGTAAATTCATCAAGAGCGCAATACGGTAACGTTTTTAGAACGGTTGTGAACAACGTGCCTACCCAAATACTAGAAACTAATTTTCAAACAACCCCAGATGTTATTTTATCAGATTATTATCTTGAGGATGGTAGTTTTTTAAGAATGGATAACATTACCCTGGGCTACACTTTCAACAAGGATTTTATTGATGGCAATGATCTAAGAATATGGACGGGTATTCAAAATGCGTTTCTGATCACAGATTATTCGGGTATTGATCCAGAAATCTCAAATAATGGTATAGATAATACCATCTATCCACGACCCAGAACTTTCTTATTCGGAATTAATTATGGATTTTAAAACAGCAACAATGCGTACCTATAAATTAGTATTATTTTTAATGTTGGGACTCTCCATTTTCACCAGTTGTGAGAATGATCTTGACGTAACCTTAGAGGACGATGATGAGCTCACCTCAGACGACCTTTTTACATCCCCAGAAGCATATAGACAGGCCCTTGCCGGCGTCTATGGGAATTTGAGCTTCCCTGGTATCCTGGGCCCTGACAATGATCCCAACCTTGCTGGTATTGATGGAGGCACAAGCCAGTATATACGTGGTCTTTTTAACCTGGAAAATTTAAGTACAGACGAAGCGATCTGGAGCTACGAGAACGACCCGGGATTACGTGGCATGCAACGCAATACCTGGGGTTCTGACAATCCTTTGATTCTGGGTGTTTTTGCGCGTGCGGGTTACGAACTTTCCCTTGCTAATGAGTTTTTGCGCCAGACGACACCAGAAGTTTTAGACGGAAGGGATGTTTCAGAAAGTTTGCGTACAGAGATTCGAACATACCGCGCAGAAGCAAGGGCTTTACGGGCCCTGGCCTATTATCACTTTATGGACTTGTTTGGTAAAGCGCCATTCTACACAGAAAATGACGCTGTGGGCTTTGTGCAGGCAGAAGAAATCAACCGCCAGGAACTATTTACGTTCATAGAAGGGGAATTGCTTGAGATCATAAATGACCTTGCACCTGCACTTCAGAATGAATATGGTCGTGTAGATCAGGGAATGGCACGTATGCTGCTCGCAAAAATATATCTCAATGCAGAGGTATACACCGGCGAAGCCAGATATGCAGATTGCCTTGCGCAGTGTGAGCAGATCATAGCCAGTGGCTATACGCTCACCCCTAATTATCTCAATAATTTTATGGCAGATAACAATACGAATGGCGCACAAAATGAGATTATTTTTCCGATAATCAATGACGGTAGTTTTGCTCAAAATTATGGGGGAACCACCATTTTAATTCAAGGCGAAGTAGGAAATCCTGAAGCTAACGGAGAATCACTGGGTGTTAATCCCACGGGTTTTGGTGGATTGTTTAGGGTTAGAAGTCAGTTCTCAAGACGATTTACTGATAATCCAATTTTTGAAAATGATTCGCGCAACACACTACTTACTGAAGATCGTCCTATAGCAATCAGTGATGTGGGAAATACGGCACAGGGATATATTATTGCAAAATATTCCAATAGGACTTCAGATGGAGGTTTTGGTTCAGACAGGACTTTTACAGATACTGATTTTCCCTTGTTCAGGTATGCAGATGTATTGCTTATGTATGCAGAAGCTCATTTAAGGGGTGGCGGTGGAAACCGTGCTACCGCATTGGAATATATCAATGCGCTTAGGACAAGAGCCTTTGGCAACAGTTCTGGAAATATTTCAGATGGGGATTTGACACTCAATTTTCTTATTGACGAGCGATCGCGCGAACTTTACTGGGAATGTGTACGTCGTCAGGATCTAATCCGTTTTGGACTTTATTCGGGCGGTCAGTACAACTGGTCTTATAAAGGAGGGCCACAATCTGGAACTTCCATCCCAGAATTTAGGGAATTGTTCCCCATACCAGATCAAAGCCTTTCTTCAAATTCAAACCTGACTCAAAACCCAGGTTATTAAATTCAAATATTAATTATAAAGTATATACAAATGAAAAAACCATATCTAATTGCAATGACATTGTTCATGGCCATAGGATTGAGCAGTTGCTCAGATGATGAAGGGCTAAACTTTACCGTTCAGCCAGATCCCGAAGGACTTAATTTTACAAGTAACGTTTCTGCGCAATACATTTTAACTGATGGTACAGGGGAAAACCTTGCAGAACGTTTCGTATGGAACGAAGTAGACCTGGGTGTGCCCACAGATATAACCTATGAAGTTCAGGGTTCTTCCGCTGCAGATTTTGCAGACATGCTTTCGCCTTTGGCATCTACTATGGAAACCAACGCCGGGATAACCGTAAACCAACTGTTGCAACTGGCAACCGCGGCAGGTCTGGACAATGATCCTGATACCACAATAACGGATGCTGATGGGATTGAGTCAGCAAATAACAGTGGTATGGTTTACATACGCCTTCGCGCTTTTGCAGGTAATGGAAATGCAAATACAGTAGAGCAATTTTCTGAGGTACAGGCATTAAATGTGTTCTTGCCAGAGAATGTGGGCGAAGAGGAAGTTGTCATTCTTCCGCAGTTGTTTTTAGTTGGTGACGCTACAGCAGTGGGTTACAATAACAATACGAATAATCCTGCTTTTGTTAGAAATCCAGATAATGAAATGGAATTTAGTTATACCGGTAAATTCCTGGCAGATGGCACAGGATTTAAATTTCTTGAAATGCGCGGCCAGTGGCAACCGCAATGGGGGCTTCAGGATGGCGTAGCTGCCGTGAACGATGGTAGCGGTGAAGATCCACAGCCCGTAACCGTTCCTTTAGAAGGTTATTATACGGTAACGTTGAATAAAGAGGAACCTGTGATAACGTTAGAAGCTTTTGATGTGACCGGCGCTGCAACGTATACTTCAATCGCTATCATTGGAACCGCGCGTACCGAAGGTGGTTTTGACGCTCCTGATACTGATATGACCCAATCTGACTTTGACCCGCACATCTGGCAGATTCAGGAAGTGGAACTTCTGGACGGTGAACTTAAATTTCGTGCCAATGATGCCTGGGATGCCAACTGGGGAGCAGCAACTGCCCTGAGCGGTTTTGGTACTATGGGCGGGGCCAATATTCCGGTAACTGCGGGAACCTATGAAATTTGGTTCAACGATCTCACTGGTGGATATATTTTTATCCCCATTACTGAATAAAAACACCTCAAAAAGGCTGAATTTTAAACGATTCAGCCTTTTTTATTTTAAATCATTTCTATGAAAACAAAACTACCCTTTCTAGTTACCTTTTTAATTGCCGCAATGGGTTTTGCCCAGCAGATCACGGTCGCACCTAACCCTTTTGATGAAAATGAGGAAATTACCCTTACCCTTTCTGAACTTGATGCGCAGCAGGCCTGGGGAACTACAGACGTTTATCTCTGGGCATGGCATTTTGACGCCAATGGCGATTTTGTGGGCAATCCAGATGCCACGGGAACTGATTTTGGAAATTCCCCAGAATCTGCAAAATTCACCAATAATAACGATGGAACGTATTCCTATACCTTCACTCCAACTACTTTTTACAATGATACGGAAATTTCAAGCATAGGCGTTTTGGCCAAATCTAAGGATGGTACAAACCAGACCAGGGATTTTCTTTTTAACGTGGGCACCTTTCGTCTCGTGCTGAATTCTCCAACTGAACAGACAAACATATTCAACGCGGGAAATACTTTGAATATCGATGCGACAACCAGCGCAAATGCAAATTTTGAATTGTTCGCCAATGGGACTTTAATAAACACTCAAAATGGGATAACCAATTATACTTTTTCTTATGAAGTGAACGCAAACGTTAACTTTAAACTAGTCGCTTCTGAAAACGGTACCGAAAATTCCGTAGAACGAATCTTTAATGCTTTTGTAAATCCCAGTCCTACCGAAGCCTCCGTTCCAGAAGGAATGCAAAATGGTTTCAATTATGATCCTGCAAATCCTGATGAAGCTACCTTTGTTTTATATGCCCCGGAAAAGGATTTTGTGCACCTCATCGGTAATTTTAATGGTTCTGATTGGGAAATTTCCAATGACTATATCTTGAACAAAGACAGTGCTTCAGACCGCTTTTGGATCACCCTTGATCTTTCTGAAAATACAGTTTCAGACTTGTTGTATCAATACGTGGTGGAATACGATATCCGCATTGCAGATCCTTATTCCACTTTAGTTTTGGATTCTTTTAATGACGCATTTATTGAAGATTCAGTCTATCCTGACCTTCCCGAATATCCTTCAGATAAAACTTCTCAGGATGTCTCTTACGTAGCGCTGGATGAAACCGAATACGAATGGCAAAACACAAATTTTTCCGCGCCGGCGAAAGAAAACCTGGTCATTTATGAATTGCATATTCGAGATTTTGATGACAACCACAGTTTTAATGCTGTGATGAACCGTCTGGATTATCTGGATGATCTGGGAATCAACGCGATTGAATTGATGCCCGTCCAGGAATTTGACGGTAACATCAGCTGGGGTTATAATCCCGCTTTTCACATGGCGCTAGACAAATATTATGGTACACGCAATGCATTCAAAGAACTTGTAGATGCTTGTCACGCCCGTGGTATCGCGGTTATTCTTGATGTGGTTTACAATCAGGCGACCGGTCAAAATCCGTATTTCAGGTTGTATAATACTTCAAATGGCGGCACCGATGGCGTTCCGCGCAGCGATAATCCCTTTTTTAATGAGACCGTAACCCACGCCTATAACGTTTTTAACGACTTTAACCATAGCGCAACCGCAACCCGTGATTACGTAAAACGCGTAACCGATTACTGGATCAGCGAATTTAAACTGGATGGTTTCCGTTATGATCTTACCAAAGGTTTTACCCAAAACTGTACTGCGGAAGATCAAGATTGCACTAACCGTTACCAGGCAGACCGCGTCGCCGTACTTAAGCAATATGCCGACTATAACTGGGCAAAAAATGATAATTTTATAGTCATTTTTGAACATTTAGGCGGAATTCAGGAAGAAAACGAGTGGGCAAATTACCGCGCTGATGAAGGCAAGGGAATCCTGCTCTGGAATATTCAGAACGGTCCATACAACGAGGCGACCATGGGTTATGATAATGCTGATTTCGTTGGAATTTCCTATAAAGAAAAAGGCTTTGACGTCCCTGCAGCGGTAGGTTATATGGAAAGTCATGACGAAGAGCGCCTCATGTTTAAAAACCTGGCATTTGGCAATGCTAATGCAGATTATAACGTCAAAGACCTGCCCACGGCATTAGAGCGTATGGAAGCTGCCGGCGCATTTTTCTTTACCGTTCCCGGCCCTAAAATGATCTGGCAGTTCGGTGAACTGGGTTATGATGTGAGTATTTTTACCTGTGAAGATGGCACGTTGCCCCAGCCCTACCCCAATCCCGATTGTAAACTCGCACCAAAACCTGACGGCTGGGACTATCTCAACGATGCAAACCGAGTGGCACTGCACGATACCTGGCAAAAACTCATCGACTTAAAGCTAAATCAGCCCATTTTTAAAACCGATAATTTTACAGTGGACGCGTCTACCCCAGACGGACTTAAGAGAATACAACTTACTGATGACAGGGCTACGGGTGATGCCATTAAATATGTAACCATAATAGGTAATCTTAGTGTTACTGCAAAAAGTATAAATCCGCAGTTTCAGGAAAATGGTACCTGGTTTAACATGCTTGATGGAAGTACGATTAATGTAGCGAATACTAACGAAACCATAAGTCTGGCGCCCGGCGAATTCAAGATTTACGCTAATGAAGCAACGACTTTGAGTATTGATAATACAAAAGCGCTTTCTTCTCTAAACATGTATCCCAATCCCGCTTCACAATTTATTGGTTTCAATAAACCTGTATATGAAGTAACGATTTATAACATTTCTGGACAGGTGACAAAATCGGCAAATTTGAGTCAAAATCGGATAAAAACGGTGGATATTTCGCAGTTATCCAGCGGGTTTTATTTGGTTAAAGCAAGTAATGAACAAGGTTCAAAAACCTTTAAATTAGTCGTAAAATAGGGTGAAAAGGAGTAGATTTTAAACGTAAAAAGCGGATTTTCCTCAGGGAAATATCCGCTTTTTTATGTGGTTATTTCTAAAATTAATACTCCAAAATAAAACTTTTTGTTTGAAAACTACTTTGCGTTAGGGATTGAAGTGGAAATCCTTTTTGCGAGGAACGAGTAAAAAGATTGCAACGTAAAGCCCGACCCGCAGGGGAACGCCCAAAAATTGATGAAATAGGTGGTTTCGGTACAATTTTTTGCAAAAATCACTCAACCACCTATTCCTTCGGTACAATTTTTGCAAAAATCACTCAACCACCTATTCCTTCGGTACAATATTTTAAAGAAATCATTTAACCGCCTATTTCTTCGATACATTTTTTAAGGCAAGCTTATCATTCTCCGTTCGATTTTCAGAAATTAAATCTTTAAATTGGTTTGAAGCAAAATTTAATAAATAAACATACGCATGAAAGCCATAGGATTCAAAAAATCACTTCCCATAAATGAAAAAGAAAGTTTTATTTCTTTTGAAACAGAAACACCAAAACCAGAAGGTCGCGACTTGCTCGTTAAAATTCAGGCAGTATCTGTAAACCCGGTGGATACTAAAATACGTAAGTCTGCCGCTAAAGATAAAACCCTGGACGAACCTAAAATCATAGGTTGGGACGCTGTGGGAATAGTAGAAGCGGTAGGTGAACATGTGGAATTTTTCAAAAAAGGGGATACCGTCTTTTATGCAGGCGATCTTACACGGCCCGGTAGCAATGCAGAATTTCAACTGGTCGATGAGCGCATCGTAGGCCACAAACCAAAAAATCTAAGTATCCCCGAAGCCGCGGCCATGCCACTTACTTCCCTCACCGCATGGGAAACGCTTTTTGACCGTATGCGTATTTTAAGGGAAAAAGATGAAGGAAAAAGCATTCTGATCATTGGCGGTGCCGGGGGCGTGGGATCTATCGCCACACAGATGGCAAAACGTCTGGCCGGTCTTGAAGTTATCGCAACTTCTTCGCGTGATGAGACGGTACAATGGTGCAAAGACCATGGAGCAGATCATGTAGTAAATTATAAAAATCTGGTAGAGAACGTAAAAAAAGCAGGTTTTGAAACCGTGGATTTTATTGTTGATTTTCATGATCTAAATCAATATTGGGACGATTGTGTAGAACTGATCAAACCACAGGGTCATATTACCTCTATTACCGGTTCTCCAGAACCACTTGAATTAAATAAACTCAAGAACAAAAGTGTTACTTTTTCCTGGGAACTAATGTACACGCGCTCCATGTTTGAGACCGAAGATATGGTCGCCCAGCACAGAATCTTAAATACGGTAGCAAAATTACTGGATAATGGCGAACTGAGAAGTACGCTCAATAATACGTTGCAGGGAATGACGGTTGACAACTTTAAGGCTGTTCATGCCCAACTGGAATCTGGAAAATCAATAGGGAAAACAGTCATCGAATATTAAAAGTAGTATTTTATAGCGCTTTGAGCGCAATAAATAAGAGCGAAATATTACCTTTTAGAGTCAAAAACGAGCTTAAACAACCGAATATCAGGTGTTTAAGCTCGTTTTTATTGATATTTAAATTAATTCCGAAAAGATTTTTCTGAAAAATCAGGAATTCTATTTGCTTATGTCGGTATTTGCTGCGATAAACAATGCAACGTACCAAAGCCCCAAACTAAATCTATTGCCCCTATTCCTATAACCTCTCGGTCAGGAAAGCAATCGGCAAGAATATTCAATGCTATACGATCATTGGTATCATTAAACGTTGGTACAAGTACGCAGGAATTTAAGATCAGGAAATTGGCATAACTCGCCGGCAATCGCAGATCTTCAAAATCCAGGCGTTTTGGCATGGGCAAAGTAACGATGTTAGGCGATGTCCCATCTTGTAATTTAGCTTTTTTTAGGCGGTCCAGATTGTCCTGCAAGGCATGGTAATTAGGATCGTTGACATCATCCTCTACAACGGTGACAATGGTATTTTCATTTACAAAACGGCACAGATCGTCTATATGCCCGTGTGTGTCGTCCCCCTGAATCCCATCACCAATCCAAATGGTCTGCGTGACCCCAAAATATTCTTTGAAAACAGATTCATAATCGGCTTTTGAAAAACCCGGGTTCCGAACCTGAATGTCTGGGTGCAACAAGCATTCTTCAGAAGTTATAAGCGTTCCTTTGCCGTTAACCTCTAGCGCACCGCCTTCAAGTATTACCGGTTTACCATTGTAGGTAACCTGTGTGAGTGGCAATTCAAGTACGTCTGCTACTTTGCGCGGCACTCCCCTGTCTAATTTATAATTACTGTATTTTGCCCAACCGTTGAAATTGAAATTGAGCGCCTCGTTTTCTCCTTCGGAATTTTTTACGATAATGGGACCGGAGTCCCGCATCCAGCTACGGTTTGTCTTATGCTCAATAAACTGAACCATATTTAGATCTACGCGGGCACGCTGCAACATTTTTTCTACTTTTTGTTTCAATTTATTTGAGGCGACCACAAGAAATACGTTCTCGTAGGCAGCCACTTTTTTAATAAATTCTACAAATGCCCATTGTACGGCTTCGTACTTACCGGGCCAGTCATCGCCGCTATGCGGAAAACATAATAAAATGCCTTGCTGCTGTTCCCATTCTGCGGGAAATCTTCTTTGTGGAAAATCCATTAATCCAGTGCTCGTTTAGTGATTTCACCATAGGCATCAATCCTTCGGTCCCTAAAAAAGGGCCAGTTTTGCCTTACATTTTCCTGAAGGTCCAGATCAACTTCTGCCATTAAGATTTCTTCTTGATCTTCTGAAGCCTGCGCCAGGATCTCGCCCTGTGGACCAGCAATAAATGAGCTTCCCCAAAACTGAATTCCTTCGGTTCCCTCAATATATTTTTCAAGACCTATACGGTTTGCGGCAGCCACATAAACACCGTTAGAAACCGCATGGCCTTTCATGGCGTTCATCCACGCGCCTTTTTGATTCTCTCCATATTCATTCTTTTCCTGTGGATGCCATCCTATTGCGGTGGGATAAAACAAAACCTCTGCACCCTGCAAAGCGGTGAGTCTCGCTGCTTCTGGATACCATTGATCCCAGCAGATAAGTGTACCCAGCTTGCCCTTAGTTGTTTCAAAAGCCTTAAATCCTATATCACCGGGAGTAAAGTAGAATTTCTCATAAAAATGAGGATCGTCAGGAATGTGCATTTTACGGTATAGACCAGCTTCAGAACCATCTGTATCTATCGTAAAGGCGCTATTATGGTAAATACCTGGCATTCTTTTTTCAAAAAACGGAACGATAATTACTACGCCCAGTTCTTTTGCCAATGCACTGAACTCCTGAAAAGATACGCCATCACGAGGTTCGGCAAATTCAAAGTTGGCCACCTCTTCACTCTGGCAGAAATAGTGACTGCTGTAGAGTTCGGGTAAAAGGATCACTTCTGCTTTTTTTGCAGCGGCATCACGCACCCATTGTTTACATTTCTCAAGATTATTCTGTGGTTTATCATTGAGGTTGAGCTGTAAGACTGCAATGGTATATTTCTTTCTTGACATGTTTTTATTTTGATTCAAAAATAACAGTTTTTCATTAAATCAACACCGTTTACTCCCTGTATAGGGAGTTTATTCTAAATCGAAAATTTCTTAAAGGAAAGGAAGAATGTATTTATTCTTACAAGAAAAGTGCAAACAGAACGCATACTATGCACTTAAACTGATATAATATCCTTTTAAACAGGTTTTTATTTGGTTAAATTCATCTTTATTTCTATATTTGTCACCCCGAATCGATGCAGCATGAAAAAATTATACTTAATTTTTTAGTTCTATTTCCGCTAGGTTTGCCCATTAAAACACAGGCACAAAATAGTATAGGTATAGGCACTACAACTCCCCGAACCACTCTTGAGGTCGCCGGAGGCATGGTGGTATCTGGAACATTGGATATCAAGGAAAAAAGGGACATGTTGGATTCGGACAATTCTACTTTTTTGATCCAAAATGATATTGATGAGATAAAAACGCTTGATGTTAGTAACCCTACCGGTGCGGCTTTAGGCTACATTCAAAAGTACATCATCACAAATCCCAACGGAGACTGGGTCAAGGATTTTGATACAGGCGTGAATGCCTCAGAATTTGTTTTGATCAGTATTTCTGCATTTTTTGATAGAGAGTTGGTAATAACAGGTGCCAACAGCGGGGAAAACGGTTCTGCACCTTACACTTCCGCATTTATAAAGAATGGAACATGGCACCTTATTGCAGATTTTCCTTCGGTTACCAATAGAAATCAAAATGAAGTAGGAACCTGGACATTTACCACCCTAATTTATTCTAATGATCTATCCAAACAGTTTGGTACCGTGATCATACCCATGCAGAATGCAAGTACGGGAGCTGCACCAAATGCTGTTATTGACTGAATTCTATATGAAAAATGTTTTGCTATTTCTTCTGATCCTATTTAACCTCCCTTGCCTACAGGCGCAAGTGGGGATAGGTACGGTTGATCCTCAAGACGATCTCCACGTCATAGGCAATACATTGGTTCAGGAATCTATGGAAATAGGCGCGTTGCCTTTTGTTCAGGATACAGATGCTGACTTTAAATTACTTACCCGTCTTACCAATTCCCAACCAAAAGGACAAGTGGCCGTACTTAATGTAGACGAGCTTCAAGTTGCTCCCGTCAATGTGGTCAACTATGAATTTACAGGAATAAGCAAAGACAACTTAAGGGATGTGAATCTTCAATATGATGCTGATAAATACATCGTGGGATTGGCCAATTTTAGGTATGTAGGGGATGCAATATTAAAAAAAGATTTAAGTAATGGTAACATTTCAGTAGGGGATTTTGTATCTCGTACGTTTGTGGATAATGGAACATGGCACCTGGAAATACGCAACAGATTCTTAGATCTCTCTCCTTCAAAATCCCTAGAATACCATATAACGCTTATCATATATGATAAATCCTACTACAGAAACCTACCGGAGATCGTAACAGATCTTGGAGGAAATAACACGGGTACGGCATCTTCTACCCCAAACTTATATTAACAACCATGCGGATAGTCCTATACATACTTTTTTCATTGGGCTTTTTATCAGCTGAAGCACAAATAGGTATAAACACCACAGAACCAAGGGCTATGCTTCACGTAGAGGGCAACGGATTACTTGAGGGAAATTTATACCTTGAAGAACCCGGAGATTTTAATGAAATTCGAGGGTCTAAATTGCTTGTTAACTCTACAACCAATACCGTTTTGCAGTATGATATTGAGCAAAGTAAATATGGCCCTATAAACTATGCCCAGTTCGCCTTTGAAAATACAAATACGAATGGTCTTTTAGATTACGACACAAAAATTTCAACTACAGATTACCTCGTTACCGTACAGGGATATTATTTCGCAGGACCCAATAACAATACAAACATAATGTCTCACAGCAACAGTAATGTGGACGAGATTCCTGGTTTTCAGGTTTATGCCTACAAAAATACTACTACTGAAACATGGTTTTTAAGAGGGTTTTTTAACGATGGTACCTTTAGGTCTCCAAATTCAAGCGGTGTATATGTAGATGTTCAGGTTGATATTTATATGAACCTTATTATTTTCAGAAACGGTTTTATATCTAAACCGCAAAATGATGTCATTGTAGATATGGGAAATTCGGAGACGTTTACAGCACCGTTGCCCGCCGGGTTTTAACATCAATCAGGCTGTGCTTCCAGCTCTTCAAGATCTTTTCTTAGATCCAATTTCCTGAATTTTGGCGAAGCCAAACCGGTTATGACCACCGTGATCAGGGTCATACTCCCTCCAAAAACCACCGCTGTTACCGTACCGAAAAGTTTAGCGGTTAATCCGCTTTCAAAAACGCCCAACTCATTAGAGGATCCCACAAACATAGAATTTACCGATGCCACGCGCCCACGCATATGGTCTGGTGTCTTTAATTGCAGGATCGTCTGGCGTATGATCATGGAAACACCATCTGTCACACCGCTCATAAAAAGAGCAAAGACCGAAATCCAAAAGATCGTTGATACACCAAAAACGATAACACAGACCCCAAAGCCAAATATCGCTCCAAGTAACTTCCAGCCTGCGTTTTTATTCAGCGGAAAATAAGCAGAGGTAAACATAATGAGCAAAGCACCTACAGCTGGTGCCGCCCTTAAAATACCAAAACCTTCTGGTCCCACTTTTAAAATATCCTGAGCATAAATGGGCAAAAGCGCAACGGCCCCACCAAAAAGCACTGCAATCATATCTAATGTCAGCGCGCTCAATACTACCTTAGTTTTTCTTACAAAACGAATTCCTTCCTTGAGACTTTCAAAAACATTCTCACCGATTTTGGGGTTTAAAATTGGTTTTTTCGGGATAAAGGATAAAGCGGTCAGGGCAATGATTGAAAAGCCAAAAATGAGTAACATAGACCAGTGAACGCCTATACCGTCAATACTAAAACCCGCAACTGCCGGCCCCACTACCGCACCCATCTGCCATACAGAACTGCTCCAGGTGGCCGCATTGGGATATACTTTCTTCGGTATTATCAATGAAAAAAGGGAAAATATGGTAGGTCCTAAAAAGGCACGTACAATACCGCCCAGAAATACCAGAAAGTAAATTAAATAGAGTGTGAGCTGCGTGGATAGATCTTCCACGATAACTTGCCAGGTCAATAAGAACAGCCCTACGCTTATCACTGAAAAACCTAAAATACATTTCAGTAAAAGTCCTTTTTTTTCTTTTTGATCTACAATATGACCTGCAAATAATGCCAGGGAAACGGCAGGAATAACCTCCATGAGACCAATAATGCCCAAAGAAAGCGGATTTTTGGTTATACTATAAACCTCCCATTCTATGACTACAAATTGCATGGACCATGCAAATACCATCGCAAAACGAATAATTAAAAAAATATTGAATTCTTTATACCTCAAGGCGGCATAAGGATCGTTTTTAGTCATTTGATGATATTTAAAGCGCATCAAAGATACTTCAAAGAACTAAAGCGGTGTTTTAAAAAAGAGGGGATTTTGAGCATAATCATGCGATTCTATAGCAATCTTTTGAACATATCTAAATAGAATTTTTACAGATTACTTCTAAATAGTTTAAGATATCGCATCAAATTCCTAAATTGAAAAATCTTATATTTTAAGCTGAAAACAAGTAACTTACAATGACAGAATTTAATAAAAGGGCAGCGGCAGGTGGTATTTTATTTCTGGCGGTAATAGGAGTTGGTTCCTTTATTACCGGCCATTTAAGCGGTTATGAAGCAAAACATTTAATCAAAGTATCAATTGCCGGACTAAATACACTTTGCAATACTATCGTCCTGGCGAGTGCTACTATTTTAGCATTGTTACTTACCGTATTGGGATTGAGTTCAAATACTTCATCAAAACTACAGAAGGCTCATTATATAAATATTATGCACATTGCGAGAGTTGATACTGTGGTTTTTATAGTATCCCTACTCTGTTTTGTCCTGTTTAACCTGCCAGTGACCGAAAGCGATAACATCCCGGAACACTGGTTTGATACCATTTATTATATTACCCTTATCATCAGTAGCATTCTTAGTGCAGCCCTTATTGTAGTAGTGTTAATGCTCTATGGGATGGTTACTAACATAATCAAATATGTAGGTCTGGGCAAAACGAAACACCTTGTCGCAGAAGATGATAGTGATAAAAGTGAAGAAAAGAATGACTAATAAATAGACATCAACCAATTATCATCTATTAAACATAAAAAAACGGCCCTAAAGTCAATTTAGGGCCGTTTTTGATTTATTTAGTGCTAGCTAAATGCCTATTTATCTAAAAGCGCTTTTGCTTTTTTAACAACATTCTCAACAGTAAAGCCAAATTCTTCCATTAGCTTTTCTGCTGGTGCTGATTCACCAAAACGATCAAGGCCTATTACAGCTCCTTCGTCGGTTACATATTTATGCCATCCCATGGTAGAACCTGCTTCTATAGAAACACGTTTTCTTACACTTTTAGGAAAAACACTTTCTTTGTAAGAGGAATCCTGTTTTTCAAAAAGATTCCAGGAAGGCATACTTACAACCCTTGCAGCGATATTTTCTTTGGCTAATTCCTTTTGTGCCTCAACGGCTAGTTGTACCTCAGAACCTGTACCTATTAAAATAACATCTGGAGTACCATCACTATCTGAAAGCACATAAGCACCTTTTTCAACACCACTCGCTTTACCATATTTCTCCTGATCTATGGTTGGCAATGTCTGGCGTGTAAATATCAATGATACCGGACCATCTGTATTTTCGATTGCTACTCTCCAGGCATGTGCAGTTTCATTTGCATCAGCTGGTCTTATAACTGTCATGTTAGGAACAGAGCGCAGACCTGCAAGTTGCTCTACGGGTTGGTGTGTAGTACCATCTTCTCCCAAGCCTATACTATCGTGGGTATACACCATGATAATACGTTTTTTCATGATCGCAGCTAGTCGTAACGGTGGACGCATGTAATCAGAAAATATTAAAAACGTTGCACCGTAAGGGATAAGGTAGTCATTTAACGCTATACCATTCAAGATAGAACCCATGGCATGCTCACGAATACCAAAGTGGAAATTACGCCCACCATAGTTAGATGCTGAAAAAGAATCATAAGCATCAAGAACCGTATTAGTTGATGGGGAAAGGTCTGCAGAACCTCCTAAGAGATTAGGTAGTTTTTTAGACAATGCATTCAACACTTTACCAGAAGCTTTACGCGTAGCCATATCATCTCCTACCTTAAAAACCGGAAGATCATCAGACCAGCCTTCGGGAAGTTTGCCACTGCTTATTTGTTCATATTCACTGGCAAGTTCTGGATACTTTTCTTTATAATTTTTATAAAGGTCATTCCATTTTTGTTCTTTATCTGCCCCCTCTGCCCCTATTTTGCGATAGAAATCAAGTACATCGTCAGAAACTTCAAAATGTTTGTCAGGATCAAAACCGAACTTCTCTTTTACCAATCGGAGTTCATCCTCACCTAATGGCGAACCGTGTGCTCCGGCAGTATTTATTTTATTTGGGCTACCGTAACCTATTTCGGTACGCACCTTAATTAAGGTTGGTTTTTTTGTTTCTTTTTTAGCTTCTTCAATAGCTTCGGTAAGGGCTTCAACATCTCGACCGTTTTCTACGGTAATTACATGCCATCCATAAGACTCAAAGCGCATGGCCACATCTTCCCTGAACGTTATATCCGTATCTCCTTCTATAGAAATATTGTTGTCATCATAAAGGCAAACCATATTCCCAAGTTCCATTGTACCTGCAAAAGAAGCAGCCTCTGCGGTTACACCTTCCATTAAATCACCATCACTGCAAATAGTATAAATTTGATAATTAAAAAGATCAAAATCTGGTTTATTGAAATGCGCCGCCATGTGTTTCTCGGCAACAGCAAAACCAACGGCATTTGCAAAACCCTGGCCCAATGGTCCGGTAGTTACTTCAACACCATCAAGCAGATCATACTCTGGGTGACCGGCGGTTTTGCTTTCCCATTGTCTAAAATCTTTTATATCATCTAATGTAATATCGTATCCGGTTAAATACAGATAACTATACTGTAGCATACAGGCATGACCTGCTGATAGGATAAAACGATCCCTATTCGGCCATTTTGGACTCTTAGGATTGTAATTCATTACTTTACCCCATAACACGTGTCCCATGGGAGCAAGCGCCATAGGTGTTCCTGGGTGTCCAGATTCCGCTTTTTGTACGGCATCTGCAGACAGTACCCTCACGGTATTTATACTTTGTTGAACAATTTCTTGGTTAGTATCTTTCATTGAGATGTGTTGATTTATATAAATTCAAATTTGTAAAAAGAAAATAATACAAATTTATCGAAAAGAGGGAAGATTTAAGCTTTTTTACAAATTTTTTAGAATTTTCCGGAAACCTGTTCAGCTCCAATGCAAAGTTCTATAAGGTGCGTATCTGCATAATTCAAAATTGCGATACTGAAAAAATTTTAAGTTCAAGATGTAGAAACATGTATTTATCGGAAAATATCTCCAATAGAAAAGAGCATGAAGATTTAGAAAAACCAGTTTATAACCTTATAGAAGACTGAAATACTAAACTGCCAAGTCGAATTTTGCAGTAGGTTCGGTCGATGGCTCTTGAAATTCCAGTTGGTGATCTATCATAAAAGCTGCTGCGCCCTGCAGTTCAGCGAGATGATATAAAAGAATGGATTCAACTGCTACTGGAAGGGATTTAAAAGCCAGTATGTTGTTGTAACTTTCTACAAGAAGAAAATATTGCCTTTTTACAGCTTTGTACGCCTTGCATGAAAAAGAATCATGATTCAGGGCAGGCAAATGCTTTTCCTGAATAAAATTATGCAAGTTATCCATGTTAGTGTGATCGTAAGCATTCCCAAGGTTTATTAGCAGATTTTGTAAATCTGTCCTCAAACTCTTACTAAGTCTAAACTGCTTTACAAAAAAATTTGAAAGCGTAGTATCTCCTTTAAACTTATCACTAGTACTCACAACAACCTGTAAATCCTGGCAGATTTTATGCTGAACAATTAAAACCTGTATCCCTAAAATTAAATCTGTTCCTTTTACCATTGCCGTAACGAATTAAGTTGAAGTAAAATATTAGCTAAAATTATACATTATATCGTCGAAAACGATATAGCCTCGCGTTAAGGTTTATTTAAAAAACGTACCCTCCGCTCAACCGTTATAGGTTTATCAAGGTAGAACATAAAAAAGCCCATTCTTTAAAGAATGGGCTTTTCAACGTAGCGCATATAGAACTATTTCTTAGCATTTTTCTGCTGTTCTGCCTGCTCCATGATTTCAGACATCTTACGCTGAAAACGGTTTTGTTTCTTGGGCTGTTTTTTCTTGACCTGTATCTGTGCGTGAATCTTGTTCTCGTCGATAATAAAATTCTTTATCACGAGCATAATCCCTATCGTAATCAGGTTTGAAGTAAGATAATACAAACTCAATCCACTGGCATAGTTATTAAAGAATACAAGCATAAGTAAGGGAGACAGGTACATAAGGAATTTCATGTTCGGCATGCCCGGCTGTGCATTTTGTTGCATGGTCTGACCTGTGGTCATGCGCATATAGAAAAATATAGCTATAGAAGCCAGAATGGGAAATAAACTCACGTGATCCCCATAAAATGGAATTGTGAACGGCAATTCTGCAACCTTATCATAACTGGAAAGGTCATCTGCCCATAAGAAGCTTTTTTGACGCAGGTCAAAAGCACTAGGGAAAAAAGTGAAAAGGGCATAAAACACCGGGATTTGAAGTATTCCTGGCAAACATCCTTTTAATGGGCTCGCACCGGCAGTATTCTGAAGCTTCATGGTTTCCTGCTGAATCTTCATCTGGTTGCCCTCATATTTTTGCTTGATCTCATCAAGTTCTGGCTTTAATACCTTCATTTTCGCCTGAGAGACATATTGCTTGTACTGCACGGGAGATAGTGCCAGTTTTATCAAGACGGTCAAAGCAATAATTGCGAGACCTGCAGGCAAGAAACTAATCAAAAAACCAAATATGGGTATTATAATATACTTATTGATCCATCCAAAAATCCCCCAGCCTAGCGGCATCGCTTCATCCAGACCACGCTCATAGTTGTTTAAAATCGTATAATCCGTGGGGCCATAATAAAGATTCATGGCATAGTTGAGTTCGCCATTTTTCGGCGTCAATTTCATATCTGCCGCATAATGCTTGGTAAAGGTTGTATCTACTTCCTCATTTTTGACCAAATCATCAGAAGTAAATTTCACTTGCTCAAAAGGAGTATCTGTCAACAACATGGAGCTAAAAAAGTGCTGGCGGTAATTGAACCAGCTTACATTTTCTTCTACTTCAGTCTCTTCGCCTGTAGCGCCTAGTTTGTCTGTACTCCCGTTCTCATAGTCATAAACCAGGCGGGAATACCTGTTTTCATAACTGATACTCTTTGCATGACGATAGCCTGTGAGTTCATATTTGAGGTTCATGGGATTAGACGTATTGACTACATTCTGAAGGCCAACGGTCTTGATACCAAAATTCATCATATAATCTTTAGGCTCCAACTCATATCGATATTCAAGATATTTATCTGCCGCAACCTTCAAGCGCATCGTAAGCACCTGATTTTCTCCGTTTTTTGACAGTTTTGGTTCAAAATAGAGGTTTTCCGTGTTTAAATTGCGATTATCCGCAGTACTAAAGCTCAGGTTAAATTTGGCATTCCCATCTTTTATAAGATAAACAGGTACCGAATCGTATGTTTTATAGGCCTTTAAACGCGCTTCGGTAATAAAACCACCTTTGTTGCTCACTTTTAGCTCAACCAACTCATTACTTATGGTTGTGGTTCCCGCTTTTGCTGAAGGCAATGTAGCTGAATATCCAAAACTGCCAAGTTGCTCACGCATACGCGCCTGCCCTACCGAATCCTGTGGTATGGCATTTTGATTTTCCTGCTGGCCTTCTGATGTTAAGGTATTATGGGTTTCTTTTGCCTGTGCGGCCGCATCTACCTGTTCCTGCCTAGCCTGTTCAGCATCCAGCTCTTCCTGCGTGGGCTGGTTTTGATAGAGCATAAATAATAAAATTGCCCCAATGAGCACAAAACCTATAATAGATTTAAAGTCTAATTTTTTTTCTTCCATAATAAGGGCAGTATAACTGCTTTATCTTTAATTGTTGTAAAACCTAATATTCAGCCGAAAAACCGGAATAAAATACCATTTTTAAGCTTGAACAAGAACACACCCAATTTTTATTGAGGTGCCATATTGTCGGAACTTCCGGACTGGCTATATTTTACCGCAGCTGCTACAAATGCCACGAATAAAGGATGTGGACTGGCAACCGTACTTTTATATTCTGGGTGGTATTGCACGCCCACAAACCAGGGATGATCTGGCAATTCAATGATTTCGGCCAGGTTTGTTTTTGGGTTGGTTCCGGTAATACGCATGCCCGCTTCTTCAAGCTGCTGTTTGTACGCATTGTTGAATTCATAGCGATGCCTGTGGCGCTCACTGATCTGGTTTGTTCCATAAACCCGCGATACGATAGAATCTGGTGCAAGCTCACAGTCCCAGGAACCCAGGCGCATGGTTCCGCCTTTGTGCGTAATGTCTTTTTGTTCTTCCATAAGGTCAATTACGGGAATTTCAGTATCTGCCTGCATTTCGGTAGAATTTGCCTTGTCAAGCTTTACCACATTACGGGCGTATTCTATTACCGCCATCTGCATCCCCAGGCAAATGCCCAGAAAAGGGATTTTATGTTCCCTTGCGTATTGTACTGCTCTAATCTTGCCTTCTATACCGCGCTCGCCAAAACCCGGTGCAACCAGAAGTGCGTCCATTTTAGAAACTTTGGTATCTATGACTTTTTGGCTTATAAATTCACTGTGAATAGGCTCCACCTTTACCCGAACTTCATTTTCCGCGCCAGCGTGAATAAAGGCTTCGAGTATCGATTTATAAGAATCCTGAAGTTCCACATATTTACCTATCAGACCGATGCGAACCTCAGCCTTTGGATTTTTGTGTCGGCGTAAAAACTCGTTCCAGCGCGTAAGAACAGGTTCTGTATCGTCAGGAAGTTTGAGCTTTTGCAAAGTGATCGTATCCAGCCCTTCTTCAAGCATCAGGTTAGGAACGTCGTAAATTGTGGAAGCATCTATAGACTGAATCACGGCCTCTTTGCGCACATTACAGAACAGCGCCAGTTTTTCCCGAAGGTCAACATTAAGGTCATGCTCTGTCCTACAGACTAAAATATCTGCTTTTATACCGCTTTCCATTAGTGTTTTCACACTATGCTGGGTAGGTTTTGTCTTGAGTTCGCCAGCAGCGGAAAGAAATGGGATTAGCGTCAAATGGATCACCAGTGCATTGTCATCGCCCAGTTCCCATTTGAGTTGGCGTACAGCCTCGATATAGGGCAAAGATTCAATATCGCCCACGGTACCCCCTATTTCGGTAAGCACAATATCATAATCGCCACTGTTTCCCAGTATTTGTATGCGCTCTTTGATCTCATTGGTAATATGGGGAACCACCTGTACGGTCTTTCCTAGAAATTCACCACGGCGCTCTTTCTCTATCACACTTTGATAAATACGACCGGTGGTCACATTATTCGCCTGTGATGTTTTGACATTTAGAAAACGCTCATAATGTCCCAGGTCCAGATCCGTTTCCGCACCGTCATCGGTGACATAACATTCGCCATGTTCATAAGGGTTGAGTGTACCGGGATCAACATTGATATAGGGATCAAGCTTTTGTATGGTTACCCTGTACCCGCGCGCCTGCAACAATTTTGCAAGTGAGGCCGCGATTATACCTTTACCTAATGATGAGGAAACCCCTCCCGTAACGAAGATGTATTTTGTATCTGCCATGTGAACTGTAGATGAAGCCTTTTTTTACCAAATGGGAAATTTTAAGGCGCGTTTACGGGGCGCAAAGTTAGGGATTAATCTGCGAACCATTTTAGGGAATTTTAAGAATGTTTGGGCTATTTGTTTTTGGGCCGGGGTGCGGGGAAATTATTTTTGATCTTATAAATAAGTTCCTCAAGGCCATTGAGTTTGATCTCGTACATTTCATGCATCAACCGCCCCAGTTTTCCATCAGGGAATCCTTTTTGTTTGTACCAAACATAATAATACTCTGGAATGGCCACTAAATAGGTGCCTTTATACTTCCCAAAAGGCATTTTATAATGCGCAAGTTCTATGAGTTTTTCTTGATCCAAAACTGATTTTTATAGGGTAATTATTGGGATTGCTGATTTTAAGTGACTATAAATTTCCTGACATAGATTACGCTTAAGGAAAGCATTCGTAAAACAAAAAAAACTATTCTAATCTAAACAGGAATTGGACGAAAAGAGGTGAATTAAAAAGGAATGAAAACTAGCTTTTAATGCACTCAAATGTTCAAATTGACTGGGAAAATAACCAAATAAGATGCTATTTGAGCACGTTTTGAGCTAAAATACGCTGAACTTCATAAACATTTACAGATTTGTTGAAACGTCTTGAAATACTGGGGTGACTTTCACTTGATATCCAGATCTTCAATTCAGCATCGAGATCAAAAGTACCTGCGGTCTCTATGCTAAACCTTGAAATACTCTTGTAATTAATAGACAAATACGCCATTTTTTTACCCGTAATCCCTTGTTTATCAATCAATATTAACCGTTTTGTAGTGAAGATAAAGATATCGCGCAACAGTTTAAAACCTATTTCAATATCTTCAGAGGGAATAAGTAGATCTGCAAAATCCTTTCTTAATTTTTCTGGTTCTACGACACCTGCGTTCCCCATTATGGATGAAAAAATGCTCATGCGGTTACTATTGTACTATAAGTTAGCGTTATTGCGTATTCTACATTCAGAAAGAAAAAGAACATTCCTTTACGATCTTCAAAATTACGGTAATTTTTCGGGGAACTCAGCTATTGATTTGAAGTCTATATCTTTTTTGACCTTTCTTAAACTGGAAAAACCATAGACAATTGCGGATATGCTTTAAAATGCAATGCGGTTTTCATTATAAATTACCGATTTATCTCTAATCCTGGTTTTTTTCTTTGATAGGAACCCAGATTTCTTCTTCAGATTCAGGATGTTCCGGGCCATAATATTTATCTCCCAGACGTTCAAAGTGTGCTCGTGTATCTAACATATATTTAGACGCTGGCAACCAGTCGCTATAAATATAATTTGAAGTTTCAACAAATGTTTTGATGGGCCCCACATGGGTGAAGACGGCATATTTACCACCCGTAAGCACTTTTTTTTCCATTCCTTCGGGGATTTTATCAAAAGCACCAACCTCAACCGCCGCCCAGCGTTCAAAGGTTGTTGTTTCGGTAAAATCTGCCATTTTCAAACCTTCGGGATATACCTGCAGCGAATAATATCCCGTGTTCTTTTTATTCTCAATTTCTCCCTGTCGGGATACAAATTCTTTCCACAGCCTTGCCGTATCGTCAAAAGAGATCGTGGCTTCAATGCGCATACCTATCAATTTGCGCGGTTCAATAGTTTCAAAAGTTGGTTCCATGAAAGCAAAATAGCAAAAATCATGGTACTTTTCAAGAAGAAAAGAACTAACAAAATCCACAGTGGTTGAATATCCTTTAATCTTTGGCTATAGCCAAAAATTAAATATTCCATTTGCCGCAAAAAAAAATCAGTTTTGATACCAATTTGAAGGGATGCATTGCGTGGCAATGAATATATTTACTCACGATGATTTTTAAAGACAGAGCACATAAAAAAGACAAAAAAATCCAACCTTTTACAGGTATTTTGCTCTTTTTTGTCTCTATCCTATTGCTCGTAATAACGGCTCCATTCGGGCTCCTTTATGGTTTTTTCTATAACCTTTTTAAAAATGGGCTGCGCGGCCTGGGAGAGTACTGCCTCAAGATGGCCATTTCTATAGATCAGCTGGGGAATGTCGCAATGCAGCACCTGCTCAACCTACTTTGGTTAAAAAAAGGGGCTTACCGTTTTGGCAACAGGGACGAGACTATTTCCAGCGCTTTGGGGCGGAATAAAAAACTGGGCCTGCTTAACAGCTCTGGACTTCTTTTAGATCGTATTCTTGACGCGCTTGACCCAGATCATTCTTTAAATTCCATAGATTATTATATCGAACCTACAGATCAAATCATTGAAAAAGTGGCCTGGATCTATCTTATAGAAGGACGTATCCTGACCATAAAATCTTTAAATGAAGAGCATTATCATCTACCTAACGGTATAAAAAAAACAGAAGAAACCGATGCTCATACCTTAAAGCGTGAGATAAAAAGGGAACTTGCTATTGATCTTATTACCGCGACCATGAACCCCTTAGGAATTTTTGAAGGCCGGGCAAATGCCTCTACAGGTGCAGCTTTAGTACGCATAAATTGTTATACAGCTGAATTTATTGGGGAACTTATTCCAGAGATTGACGTCAGCGCAATTGTATGGCTTACACATGAAAACCTTGCGATGGTCTCTCAGGTAGATCAGTTTGTATTTGATTTTTTAAAGGAAAAAGGTCTATTACTATAAATAATAAGATTTCTTTAACCACCATTTATTTTAATATTTACGATATTCTGACTAAATAAAAATTATGAAAACCAAAATACTAAGCAAATTTTTCCTGTTATCAAGTGCAGCACAAATCGCGTTCTACACTTATAAATTCTTCAGAAAAGTCAAAAAGAAAAAGAAAAAAATGGGACTATAACACCGAGTATGTAGAAAACACTTTTCCAACTACCCGAAAAACAGAAAATAGCATTAAAAAACCGATTAAAAAGCATGATTTTATGTCATTTTAATCGGTTTTTTGATCTTAAGATTTTATTTATATTTTCAACTTAATGCCTAACACGCTTTCTTTATTAAGACTACTGTTTGATTTCGGTATGCTCGTATTGATTTGGCTTGTACAAGTGATTATCTATCCCAGCTTTAGATACTACTCAAAACGCAATTTAAAACGCTGGCATAAAAAATATATGCAGGTTTCTGCCATACTAATAGCCCCGCAAATGCTGGGTCAGTTGATAATAACAGTGCTCCAATGCTATGATGATCAAAACAGCTATACCACAATGAGCCTAATAATACTTATCATCCTCTGGGCCCATACCTTTTATCAATTCGTACCCTTACACAATGCCATAAAAACTGCTGAAAAAACTTCAGAAATCACTTTAAAACTGGTCAACTATAACTGGTGGCGCACTATTTTATGGAGCATGCTCTTTGTTTACAGTTATATTACACTTGTCGTATCTGGCTAAAACTTATACCGAGTGCCTTCTCATAGCTTCGAAGTGTCTTTAGCTCAAATGAATTCACGAGCGCCAGTGATAGACCATTTTTACCGGCACGGGCAGTCCTACCACTACGATGTGTGTAATATTCCTGCTGATCTGGAAATTGATAATGTACAACAAATCCTAAATCTTCCACATCAATACCACGTGCGGCAAGATCTGTGGCAATAAGTAAGCGCAAACTTTCATTTTTAAAGGCGCGCATTACCTTATCCCTGTCTTTCTGCAACATATCACCATGAATGGCTTCGCCAGAAATGTTACGCGCTATAAGTTGTTTGGCAAGCTTGGCAGTAGCCGCTTTGGTCTTGCAAAAAATAACGCCGCGCTCCTCTTCCCTACTTTTCAGAAAGTCAACCAGGATTTCCAGTTTGTTGACATCGTCACAAATTAGAAATTTATGTTCTATATTTTTATTGACCACACTGTCCTTACCCACCATAATGCGATGCGCCTCTGGGCTCATGTGTTTATTAACAATCGCCGCAATACCGTGTGGCATTGTTGCCGAAAATAACCACTTGTTCTGAACTTGCTTTAAAGTATCCAGAATCTCGTCAAGTTCTTTTTTAAAACCCAGGCTCAGCATTTCATCTGCTTCATCAAGGACCACTATTTTCACATAGCGCAGATCTACTGCCTTACGCTTAATAAGATCTATGAGTCGGCCGGGGGTAGCAACAATAACCTGTGTGGGCCGTTGCAGGTTCTTGATTTGAATATCAATTTTCTCCCCGCCATAAACCGCTTCGCAAAAAATCTTTTCGGTGTATTTGGTAAACTTAAAAAGCTGTTTTGCTACTTGTTGCGCAAGTTCGCGTGTAGGACTGAGAATAAGGGCCTGTGGCTTATCAAAAGTAGGATCAATACGCTCCAGCACTGGGAGCCCATAGGCGGCCGTTTTTCCCGTACCCGTTTGAGCCTGACCTACAAGATCTGTTTCACCCTGCATAAGAATGGGTATGGCCTCACGTTGTATACCTGTGGGTTTCACGATCCCCATTTCATTAAGTCCTTTAATGATATCCTTGTTGATCCCCAGCGCTGCAAAATTTTCCAAAATATGTTCTTTGATTTTGGGTAAATATAGGGCTTGTTTTGGTAAACCCGTTGAAATTTGGCTAAGCCTACAAAGCGTTCACCTTCAAAAGAGCCACTACAAACGTATTAGGTTATTAAAGTAATGTTAAATTAATAGAGTTGTGTTCAACCCTAATAGTATTACTATTACTTTAGCGCTTAAATGTATTGAATGAACCACGTACTCAGCAATGTAAAAATTGCGATTAACGAAAGTCTGTACCTCAAGGACCCAGAATCTTCTAAACTGGGACAGCGTATCGTAAAACACGGTATACTTCTTATTAATGAACTGGGATTTGAGAATTTCAATTTTAAGAAATTGGGGGATTGTCTTGGGTCAAATGAGAGTTCTATTTATAGGTATTTTGAAAACAAACACCGGTTTTTGCTCTATCTCACCTCCTGGTACTGGGGATGGAAGGAGTACCAACTTGTTTTTGCAATAACTAATGTCGTAGACTCAGGCCAGAAACTGGATCGCGCCATTGAAACCATTGCGAGGGAGGTAGAAGAGGATTCCTCATTTAGCCATATTAACGAGATAAAACTGAACAAGATTATCATTAACGAGTATTCTAAATCCTATCTTACCAAGAACGTGGATCAGGAAAATAAAGATGGTTGTTTTATGGTTTACAAACGGCTTGCCAATAGATTGAAAGACCTGATTATCGAAGTGGATAACGACTACCCGTATCCTGCTTCGCTTGCAAGCACCATACTGGAAGGTTCCCTTCACCAGCATTTTCTAAAAGAACATTTTGCTTCCATTACAGATTGCAGGGCAGACAACTCGCCGGCCAATTATTTCAAGCATCTTGTACAGCAACTTCTAAATACAAATAGCCATGCCTGAAAAACAGTTAACGGCATGGCAACGCTTTGTCAACCTATTAAAGCTTGAACAAAAAGATTTTTTACAGATTCTTTATTATTCTTTTTTTGCAGGTCTTGTAAGTCTTTCACTACCGCTGGGCATACAGGTTATTGTAAACTTGATACAGGGCGCACAGGTAAGTACTTCCTGGATCATCCTGGTAACGCTCGTTACCTTAGGGGTAGGTTTTGTGGGTATATTACAGCTCATGCAGATACGAATTCTTGAAAATATACAGCAAAAGATATTTACCCGTGCCTCTTTTGAATTTACCTACCGTTTTCCGAAAATCAAAATGAGCGAACTGGAAAATTATTATCCACCAGAACTGGCCAACCGTTTTTTTGATGTGTTGACCATTCAAAAAGGTTTGTTCAAGTTAGTACTGGACTTTCCCACTGCACTTGTGCAGATCATTTTTGGTCTACTTCTGTTATCACTTTACCATCCCTTTTTTATTATTTACAGTTTTCTACTCGTAATTTTAGTCTATATAGTCTTTCGGTTTACGGGAAATTCCGGTTTGCAGACCAGTTTGAACGAGTCCAAGTACAAGTATAAGATTGCACACTGGATTCAGGAGATTGCACGCACACTGGTCAGCTTTAAATTGTCTGGAAAAACCAGTTTGGGTCTCCGTAAAAACGATGCGTTGGTGAGCGATTATCTGGATTCCCGTGAAAATCATTTTAGGATACTACGCATTCAGTTTATACAGCTAATAGGTTTTAAAGTTCTTATTACTGGTGGTTTGCTCGTTATAGGCGGTATTCTGGTTCTAAACCAGCAAATGAACATAGGCCAGTTTGTCGCTTCGGAAATTATTATCCTAACTATTATCAATTCCGTGGAGAAACTGATTTTAGGTCTGGAAACCTTCTATGATGTACTTACGGCCCTTGAAAAGATAGGTCAGGTCGTAGATAAAAAACTGGAGCCCCAGACCGGCGAAAAACCATTTGAACACAATGAATCTTTCACCATTGAGCTGGATCAGGCAGGCTTTAAGTCGGCACTGGACGGTAAAGAAATTTTAAAGAATATTTCCCTGACCATTCCTCCTTCAAGATCCCTACTGCTGCTGGGACCTAATGGCTCTGGCAAAACAACTTTATTGAAACTCATCACAGGGATCTTAGAGCCCACTTCTGGTGATATCTTCATAAACAACCGTTCTTTAAAAGGTATCAACCTGAATCACTACCGTTCTTTGATAGGACAATCCTTACCGGATGAATCGCCGTTTGAAGGTACCATCCTGGACAATATTACTTTTGGCGATGCAACCATCCCTCAGAAGGATATTGACTGGGCCATAGAAAAAACGCTGCTACGTGATTTTGTAAAACAACAATCCCTGGGTCTCCAGGCAATGGTTTATCCTGAGGGCAGACAGTTTTCAAGCACGGTATCAAAGAAAATAGTACTTGCCAGAAGTATTGTGCGCAGACCGCATCTGCTTGTATTGAAAGACCCCCTCAATCAATTTGCTCAGGAGGAAGAACGCAAAATCCTTGATTTTCTTTTTGATAAAGAAAACCCATGGACCCTTATTGTTGCCAGTCAGGATGAAATCTGGCAACAATACTGTCAAGATCGCATCCATTTAAAAGAAGGCAGTATCACCATTCTAAATCAATCTTAAATGCTTAATATATCCCATAAGAATCTCAGCGAGAAGATTGATGTTTATCAAGGTACACGTTCCCAGAAAGTTTTTGGCAGGGAACACTATAAATACCTAAACCGCTTTTTACTTGCCTTTGCGATCATTCTTTTTGTTATTCTCTTTTTACCGTGGACGCAAACCATATCAGGGACTGGCTATGTGACCACCCTTACACCAGACCAGCGACCGCAAACCATTCAATCGCCCATACCGGGAAGAGTTGAAAAATGGTACGTGCGGGAAGGGGATTTAGTGGAAAAAGGGGATACCATTTTATTTATTTCCGAAGTTAAAAATGAATACTTTGATCCAGATCTTGTAGAACGTACCGGGGAACAGGTACAGGCTAAGGAGCGCTCTGTCACTTCGTATACAAACAAGGTATCTGCACTGGGCAATCAGATCAACGCACTTTACAGGGAACGGGGTCTCAAACTCGATCAAGCTGAAAACAAACGCATACAGGCCAAACTCAAAATTAAGAGCGACAGCATAGATTTTGAAGCTACCAAGACCAATTTAAGTATTGCCGAACGCCAGTATGAACGTACGCTACAACTTCAGGTTGAAGGTCTCAAAGCAGTCACGGATACTGAAGAAAAAAGACTGAAACTTCAGGAAGCCCAGGCAAAAATCGTGTCTCAGGAGAATAAATTACTGGCAAGTAAAAATGAACTTATCAATGCAAAAATTGAACTTAACCGACTCTCTGCGGAATATGCCGATAAAATCTCAAAGGCACAGAGCGATCAATCTACCGCAGAATCAAATCAATACGATTCTGAGGCGGCGGTAAGCAAACTTCAAAACGATTTTAGCAATTATTCCATAAGAAACTCCCTGTATTATATCAAGGCACCGCAAGCGGGATATATAAACAGGGCTATAATAGGAGGTCTGGGAGAAACGTTCAAAGAGGGCCAGCAATTGGTAAGTATTATGCCTACTAAATATGATCTCGCCGTAGAAACCTACGTACGGCCCATTGATTTACCATTAGTACACATAGGTGAGAAAGTGCGCGTACAATTTGACGGCTGGCCGGCAATTGTTTTTAGCGGTTGGCCTTATAATTCCTTCGGGACTTATGGTGCAAAAGTGGTGGCCATAGAACGTTTTATAAGTGCTAACGGAAAATACCGTATCCTACTTGCACCTGATACAGATGAAAAAGAATGGCCAGAACTTATTAGTATTGGCTCTGGCGCCTCTACCCTGGCACTTCTGGAAGATGTGCCTATTTGGTATGAAGTGTGGCGTCAGCTCAATGGGTTTCCTCCTAATTATTACACGCCAGAAACTTCTTCAAACGAAGCGTATAAAGTAGAAAAATGAGAAAGGGATTAATTTTTATACTGTTCGGCTTGTTTTTTACTTCCATACTTTGTGGTCAGGATATGGAGTTGAAAAACAACGTGCTCCTTTTTGAAGATTATCTGGAACTCGTCAAGAAGTTTCACCCCGTGGCAAAACAAGCCTATTTAATTGAGAAAAAGGGAGACGCAAATCTTTTAAAATCTCGGGGAGGTTTTGATCCTAAAGTGGAAGTTGATTTTAATCAAAAGGTTTTTAAAGATACAGAGTATTACAACCTTTTGAACGCCACCTTCAAAGTTCCTACCTGGTATGGCGTAGAACTTAAAGCACAATTTGAGGAAAATGCGGGCTATTATCTAAATCCGCAGAACAACGTACCAGAGAACGGATTGTATGCTGCAGGTATTTCTGTTTCCCTCGCCCAGGGTTTATGGATCAATGAACGAATGGCGACTTTAAAACAGGCGAGGGTCTATCAACAACAGCTTGAAGCAGACCAGGATCTGGCCATTAACCAGATTATTTTTGAAGCTGCAACCGCCTATTTTGACTGGATAAAGGCATACAATCAGGTAAATCTGTACGAAAATTTTCTCGAAAATGCCGAAATACGTTTTAGTGGTATAAAAAGCAGTGCACTGGCCGGCGCCATACCTTTAATTGACACTACGGAAGCAAAAATAAGCGTTCAAAACCGCCAGCTCAGCCTGCAGGGGGTTCAGCTCGATTATCAAAAATCACGGTTGGAACTTGCAAATTACCTATGGCTCAATGACAATATCCCTGTAGAACTTCAACAGGATATCAAACCAGAAGAAAATCTTAGAAATGTAGTGGAACAAGCACTAAAGATCGAAAGTATCCTGGCGGAAGGGTTTGAGACCAGTGAACATCCTAAAATCAAATCGCTCGATTTCAAAATACAAGGTCTGGACATTGAAAGACGCCTTAAAAGTAATAAACTATTGCCTACGCTTGATGTAGATTACAATTTTATTACTTCAACCCCAGAGCTGGCAAACTCATTTCAAGTACCGAATTATAAAGCTGGTCTTACGTTTAAAATGCCCCTTTTCCTGAGAAAGGAGCGCGGTGATTTGGCATTGTCTCAATTAAAGGTTCAAGATGCCAACTTTGAACTGGACAATGCCAAAATTCAACTTCAGAATAAAATAACGGCAGTATATGTTGAACTGAGTACTTTAATTCAGCAAAATAATTTGGTTGAAGAGGTAGTTATCAATTATGAAACCATGCTCAAAGCGGAAGAACGAAAATACCAGGTAGGCGAGAGTTCCATATTTCTTATAAATACCAGGGAAACCAATCTTATAGAAGCAAGGCTCAAGGCAATTGAAATTACAAATAAGCTTTACACCGCAAAAGCAAAATTATTCAACACTTTAGCAATAGATCCCACCGATCTATAAAACCTGGATTTACATAATTCAAAAAACCTGACATTCTATTTGAGTGCTGATTGGATAAAGAAATAATAATCTTGCTATCATTCAATTAAATTGTTTGTTAAACTCCCTTTTGCTTACCTAATTGAACATTTTAATCAAAAACGATCAAAAGTTTAGGTAATGTTACATTTCTTCATTATAGAAGTCGGTTTGTTCTCTTCAAATTAGGTATTCTTCGTACCTTTGATCCTACAATCCAATAGAATGATTATAGCAAAAACCCGAGAAGAAATTGAATTAATGCGCGAAAGCGCCCTTATTGTCTCAAAAACATTAGGAGCACTCGCTTCTGAAATCAGACCAGGAGTAACCACCCTGGAACTTGATAAAATTGCCGAAACCTGCATACGCGACCATGGGGCGGTACCTGGTTTCTTAGGCCTTTACGACTTCCCCAATACCCTTTGCATGAGTCCTAATGAACAGGTGGTTCATGGCATTCCCAACACCACTCCCCTCAAAGAAGGCGATATAATTTCAATAGACTGCGGCGCAATAAAAAATGGCTTTTACGGGGACCATGCCTACACCTTTGCTATAGGTGAAGTCGATCCAGAGGTCAAAAAACTGCTTGATGTAACAAAAGAATCCCTATACGTAGGAATCGCCGAATTTAAATTTGGTAACCGCGTAGGAGATGTGGGATATGCGATACAAAAATATTGCGAGGACCATGGCTATGGTATCGTTCGTGAACTCGTAGGTCACGGTCTGGGCAAAAAAATGCACGAAGATCCAGAAATGCCCAATTACGGCCGTCGTGGAAGGGGAAAAAAATTCATAGAAGGTATGGTAGTGGCCATTGAGCCCATGGTGAATTTAGGTACACACCGTATCAAACAGCATCGTGATGGCTGGACGATTACAACCCGTGATAATAAACCAAGTGCACATTTTGAACATGATGTTGCAATCGTGGATGGTAAACCAGAACTACTTTCAACCTTTGAATATATTTATGAAGCGCTGGGAGTTACCAGTACTGAAGAAAACGCTTTTAGGGCACATCAGACAACCAACTGATCCTATTTGCATGAAAAACAACCATAAAACAACCAAAACAACCAATTATGCAATTAGAAACATGGGTAGATTACCGGGAAGATGAATGGGAAGAAAATCTTGTTATAGGTCTTTCCAATTATGGCCGGGTTCGCAGTTATGCACAGGATCCTAAAGGTACTGTGATAAAAGGTGGTAATATAAATGGATATTGCACGGTCAACATCAAAATGAAAAGTGGCAAAAGACGTAATTTTTACCTCCATAAACTTTTCGCAAAGGCTTTTCTGGAAGCTACAATTAGTCAAAAATCCGTGCTGCACCTCAATCACGATAAAACAGACAATCGTTTGACTAATTTGAAATGGGCCACGCATAAACAGCGCTATGCACATCAGAAAACCAGTCCTATGGATATAAAAAGACGCAATTCTGGCGAACGGCACTATACCAAACTTACTTATGCCGAAGCAACCATTCTAAAGAAAAAACTTCTTGATCCCAACAGAAAAACACGGTTAAAAGTACTTGCAAAGCAATTCGGCGTTTCGGAAATGCAGCTTCATCGTATTAAAACCGGGGAAAATTGGGGTGATCTCAAAGTATGATAAAAACGGTTTTTAAAGGAATATTAAATGTTGTGCCAAGGCCTGTGCTTATACGGTTGAGTTACTATGCACGACCCATTCTTTCCTTTGCCCTAAAAGGTAAAAACTACCAGGACCCCATTGATGGAAGATGGTTTTCTAAATTTTTACCTTACGGCTATGAGCAGCAACGGGATAATGTATTATCACCTTCTACGCTATCTTTAGAACGCCACCGCTTGTTGTGGCTTTATTTAAAAAGGGAAACCGATTTTTTTACAAAATCTTCAAAGGTGCTTCATTTTGCACCAGAACAAGCGTTCTACAAACGCTTCCGTGCTATGAAAACCCTTGATTATACCACGACGGATTTAAATTCCCCTCTGGCAGATATCAAAGCAGATATCTGCGATCTTCCCTTCGATTCCAACTCGTACGACATCATTTTTTGCAATCATGTACTGGAACATATCCCAGATGACCATAAAGCAATGCAGGAACTTTATCGAGTGCTAAAACCGGGAGGAATGGCGGTTTTGCAAATTCCGCATGATCTCAATCGTGAAAAAACATTTGAAGATGATAGCATAACCGATAGAGCAGAACGCGCAAAAATATTCGGGCAATACGATCATGTACGGGTTTATGGTAAAGATTACTTTGACAAATTAAGAGCAGTGGGTTTTAAAGTAAATGAAGAAGATTATACAAGCACGTTAAGTCCAGAAGAAGTAGATCGGTTCCGGCTTGCACAGGGCGAAATTTTGCCTATATGTTTCAAATAAATCAATCTTATTCCTCTATATATTGACTAAAACCTTTAGACATATAAATGGCCGTAGTATCTCCAGTAGCATAGAGTAAGTACGCGTCAACATCTTTAAGGTTCTCCAGTACCTTCTTAGAGCGCTCCAATCCCATTGCCATGCAAGCCGTCGCGTAAGCGTCTGCAACAGCACAAGTGGGCGCAATTATCGTCGCACTGAGCACATCCGTTTTTTCGGCCAGACCGGTAAGTGGATTTACGGTATGTACGTAGTGCGCTCCCGTGGTAGAATCTATCCTAAATTTCCTATAATTACCAGAGCCGGCCATCCCTCGATCCGTCAGCGCTACAATTTTAGTATAGGTTCGGTCTTCAATGGGCGCGTTGATATTTTCAATTCCCACCTTCCATGGACTTTTTCGTTCTATATTTTTACCTCGCGCCCGTAATTCACCACCCATTTCTATAAGATAGTCCTTTACCCCACTTTCTTCTAACATTACTCCTACCCTATCAATGCAGTAGCCCTTTGCAATACTATTAAAATCAATATAAACCGAACTATTTTCTTTACGTATCCGCCCTTCCGGAGTAAGTTTTATTTCATCTAAACCTACATACTGTTCTAAAGAATCCAGAATATGTTTATCTAATTGTTTCAAAGGCTTCTCTGGACCAAATCCATAAGCATTGACCAATATACCAACAGTGGGATCATAATACCCCTCTGTAGCTTTATATACCTTACGCGACTGGGAAAGCACTTCCTTAAACATAGCATCAACAACAACTGTGGTATCGCCAGTATTAATACGTGAAATATCAGAATCAGGAATATACGTACTCATGGACTGGTTGATCGCTGCAATTACCGAATCAAAACGCTGTTGTACCGGGAATTGATGATCGCTGTAAAACTGAACAGTATATCCCGTGCCCAGTGCTTCACCGTTGAAAGACCGAAGTTCAGTAGCATCTTTTTCAACACAGGAAATAAAAATAAAAAGTAAAAGGAAATATCTCATAAAATAGGCTGTAATCCATTATAAACAACGGAATAATCTGATCCCTTCAATACTGGTTTGCCATAATCAATTGCATTACCCAAACCTACGCCGGCATAAAAAGTTTTTGCCTCAAATTTATCGGCATGTTGCTTTATGGTTTGCATAAAAACGGGATCATATGCGTTAGCATCATCAGGATATGATTTAGCACGAACAATAACAAAATGAAGTATTTTATCTTTCAATGCGACAAATTGGGGATCTTTTTTAAGCTTTGAGTTCACCCCAAGAAATTCATAGCCTTGATCCTCCAGGTCTTTGCCTACAATATTCATCGCTAAGTTGTGTAACTCTTGTTTTGTTAGTTCTTCAGACATCTTGCAAAGATAAACAAGTACTTTCTATAGATTTAAAAACTATATCTAAAACCTAATAATTTGGCGTGATTTTAAACATTTAAAGGTTAAAAGGGCTGTTTTAGGGTAGAAATATACTCAAAATATGAAACGGCATTCTAAGATGAATTTATTCAATATTATCAGAATAGAATCGATCTATTTAATTTTTTTAAAAGTTCAATCATACCTTTAATACAATAAATTGGATTCCACATAAACCTGATAGTAAAACAAAAAAAACCGATGCAAAGGCATCGGTTTTTTTATCAAAATTGTGATTAAAAGATAATTCTTACATCAAATACTTATCCACCAAAATCATCAAAACGAATATTCTCATCTGGAATACCATAGTCTTCACCCATTTTTTGAACGGCTTTGTTCATTAATGGAGGTCCACAAAAATAAAGTTCAATATCTTCTGGGGACTCGTGCTTACTTAAATATTGGTCGATAACAGCATTGTGCACAAAACCAACAAAACCGTCGCCATCCCCATCAATATCTTCTTTTACTTTCCAGTTATCTTCCTCAAGAGGTTCTGAAAGCACTAAATAGAAATTGAAATTTTCAAAATCACGGTCCAGCTGTCTAAAATGTTCCAGATAGAACAATTCACGCTTAGAACGACCACCGTACCAATAGGTTACTTTACGACCTGTTTGCAGGGTTTTGAACAAGTGATACAAATGAGAACGCATGGGCGCCATACCTGCTCCACCACCTACGTATAGCATTTCAGACTCAGAAGGATTTATAAAAAATTCTCCATAAGGACCAGAAATCGTTACTTTATCGCCTTCTTTTCGGCTAAATATATAAGAAGAAGCAATTCCTGGATTGACTGCCATCCACTGGTTCTTGGCGCGATCCCATGGTGGCGTGGCAATACGAACATTTAACATAATCTCACGACCTTCAGCAGGATAAGAAGCCATAGAATAAGCACGTTCAACAACTTCGTTGTTTTTCATGGTTAATGGCCATAAACCAAATTTATCCCACTCCTCTTGAAATTTCTTAGGATCGTCGTGTTCTTCAGGATGCGCCGTAATGTCAATATCCCCAAATTTGATCTCACATTCTGGAATCTCAATCTGAATATATCCTCCCGCTTTGTAGTTCATATCCTCTGGGATCTCCACTACAAATTCCTTAATAAAAGAAGCGACATTATAATTTCGAACGACCGTTCCTTCCCATTTCTTTATACCGAAAACTTCTTCGGGAATGGTTATGTTCATATCCTGTTTTACCTTTACCTGACAAGCAAGACGGGCTCCACTGGCAAGTTCTTTACGAGTAAAATGAGGGGTTTCCGTAGGTAGGGCCTCGCCACCACCTTCAAGAACATGACACTCACATTGAATACAGGTACCACCCCCACCGCAAGCAGAAGGAAGAAATACTTTCTTTCCACCCAGGGTAGAAAGCAAAGAACTACCAGATTCAACTTCTATTTCCTTTTCCCCGTTAATAGTAATTTTTACAGGCCCAGATGGGGATAATTTTTCTTTCGCGAAAAGCAAAAGAGCTACCAGAATTAGGGTAAGCGCCAGAAATGACACCACTGTTGCCGCTACAACACCTACGGTACTTGCTGCTAAAAACATAGTCTAATTATTTATTTGTTGTTTGTCTTTTAAGCTAACTTCTGCGATGGGCTCTTCATCCGTAGCTTCATTGGAAACCTCACCTTGTGGGGTCATAAGCTCTTCTGTAGCATCTTCATCTGTGTCGCCACCACCGGTTAACATACCGCCAAAACTCATAAAACCAATCGCCATAAGACCGGTAATAATGAAGGTAATCCCTAAACCACGTAAGGGTGCAGGAACATTAGAATAACGAATTTTTTCGCGAATTGCGGCTATAGCTAAAATCGCCAGAAACCAACCAATACCTGAACTTATACCATAATTAAATGCCAACCCAAAAGTTGCGATATCCCTAGACTGCATGAACAATGAACCACCTAAGATGGCGCAATTCACTGCAATAAGAGGTAAAAATATCCCTAATGAAGTATATAGTGAAGGAGCAAATTTTTCAACAACAATCTCAACCAACTGTACCATTGTTGCGATGGTAGCGATAAAAAGGATGAAGGATAAGAAGCTAAGATCATATTCTGCGTATTCTGGACCCAACCATTCCAAAGCACCTGGTCTTAATACATATTGATCAAGTAACCAGTTCATGGGTACAGTTACGGCAAGTACAAAAATAACCGCTGCGCCAAGGCCTACCGCAGTAGATACCTTTTTAGAAACAGCAAGATAAGAGCACATCCCAAGGAACGTTGCAAAAACCATGTTGTCTATAAAAATCGACTTAAAAAACAATTCTACGTGTTCCATTTTTTTAAGATATAAGAATTAAACCCATCAACCTAGAGGTATTCTCCAGAAGGAGCTTATTTATCTATTTAATTTTCTTCTATTAATTTTGAATTTCTTGAACGCTGTACCCAGATAATAATACCCACGACGATCAAGGCCATTGGAGACAATAACATGAAACCATTATCTTCATAACCTAAAGCATACAATCCTGTTTTCTGGATAGGGTCTCCCAGTATTTGAAAACCCAATAACGTACCTGATCCCAAAAGTTCCCTGAAGAATCCCACAATTATAAGAATCAACCCATAACCCGCGGCATTACCTATGCCATCAAGAAAAGATCTCCATGGACCGTTACCAAGGGCAAATGCCTCAAAACGTCCCATTATTATACAGTTGGTAATAATCAAACCAATAAATACAGAAAGCGCTTTACTGAGTTCGTAAGCAAATGCTTTGAGAACCTGATCAACGATAATTACCAAAGCGGCAACCACGATCAACTGTACAATAATCCTTATTTTAGAAGGAATAATATTCCGCATGAGGGAGATTACAACATTCCCCATGGCCAGCACGAACATTACGGAAAGTGCCATCACTATAGAGGCTTTCAACTGGGCGGTAATCGCAAGTGCAGAGCATATTCCCAATACCTGAATTGTTATCGGGTTATTGTCAGCTAGCGGGTCTAATAGTAGGCCTTGATCTTTTTTAGATAGTATTGCCATTATTTATATTTTTAAATCTTTAATGTAAGGTATGTATAATTTAACGGTACTGTTTATCATCGCAGTCACCCCGTTGCCGGTAATGGTAGCACCAGCAAGGGCATCAACTTTACCATCATCCTTACGTTCATTAAGAGGATCATTATTACCTTTTGCCACAGAAATACCACCATATTTGGTATCATCCATAATTTCTTCCCCGGTAAAATCATCCATAAAATAACGCTGCTTTATGTTCGCCCCAAGTCCGGGGGTCTCTCCTTTGTGATCAAAGTAAACCCCCTGCACTACAAAGTTTTCGTCCAGGGCAATAAATCCCCAAATCGCATCCCAAAGGCCTTTACCATACATAGGAATTATATAATAATCCTTATCATCTTTTTCACCAACAAATAAAGGAAGTTTTCGATCTTTTACTTCTTTAGTAAGTTGGCTTTTTAAATCAATCAAATACGCTTCTGGATCTTCATTGATTTGGCCATCCTGGATAACTAGCTGCCTTTTTATGTAGTTGTCAAATATATCCTTTACACTATCAGTAGAAACAAAAACTGCAGAGCCTTCCACATTTCTGTTCACGCCCATTGCGTATAAAATATTTTGTTGCTTCTCAAATTTCTCATTGAGCTGAATGGTAGGTTTCAGGGAAGAAGCGGTAAAAGCTAACACCGAACCTACGACAAGAACCATAACAACGGCAAAAATTACCGTATAACTATTTTTTCTGTATTTGCCATGCCTTTATATTTTTTAAGCTGTTCTTAATTTTAAACGCTTCATTCGGTTTTTGATATTTGCCTGAACTACGTAATGATCAATGGTAGGAGCAAATACATTCATAAGCAATATTGCAAGAAACACGCCTTCAGGATAGGCTGGATTAAATACACGTATCATGATAGAAAAGAAACCTATTAAAAAACCATACCAGTATTTACCTTTATTGGTTTGTGATCCAGATACTGGATCTGTAGCCATATAGGTAATACCAAAAGCAATACCACCTACTATTAAATGTTTCCAGAACGGTGTACTCATCAGGCCATAGAATTTACTGGTTTCTGTAATCCAACCCTGATCTACGACACCATTAAAAATCAATCCCATTACCGCAGCCCCTACAATCGCACTTAGAATAATCCTCCAGCTTGCTACTTTAGTGAACATAAGGAACAACGCGCCTATTATAATAAGAAAGGTAGAAGTTTCCCCAACAGAACCTGGTATAAAACCAAAGAACATATCAAAAGTATTGTAGATAGGTTCCTGATTTGCGGCGTATGTCCCCAAAATTGTCTCTCCAGAAATCGCGTCTGGTGTTCCTGCAAGATCTACCGCATTATGTACCCATACCTTATCACCGCTCATCCATGTAGGATAAGCAAAAAACAAGAATGCCCTGATGGTCAATGCCGGATTAAGGATATTCATTCCCGTACCACCAAAAACCTCTTTTCCTATAATAACACCAAAGATTACAGCAACTGCAAGCATCCATAATGGAATATCAATAGGAACGATAAGTGGAACCAGCATTCCGGTTACCAGATAGCCTTCTTCCACTTCATGGCCTTTTATTACAGCAAAGACAAATTCCACACCAAGGCCTACAGCGTAAGAAACGATCACCAGGGGTAAAACTGTCCAGGCACCAATTACAAAATTATCCCAGGTAAGGAAATTACCTAAAAGACTAGGTTCACGAATAATCCCATTTGCAGCATCAATAGCTGCATAATACTGATAACCCGCATTAAAAATACCCCATATTAATACAGGAACGAGCGCCAGTATAACGGTATTCATCGTACGCTTCAAATCATCCACAGCCCTTATGTGCGACCCGTTTTTAGTCGTCTCATTAGGAGTGTATAAAAACGTATGCAGCGCATTAAAGGCAGGCGCCATCTTTTTGCCTTTGTATTCCTCTTTCAAGGAATTCATTTTTTCTTTAAAACCCATAGCTATATTATCCTATTTCTTTTTGCATTAGATCAAGCCCTTTGCGAATGATCGCCTGATGGGGCTGTTTTGAAATACATATAAATTCAGTGAGCGCAAAATCTTCCGGTGCTACTTCATACATACCCATTTGTTCCATCGCATCCAGGTCTTCCACCATACAAGCTTTTAAAAGCTGAAGTGGAAAAATATCCAGTGGAAAAACCTCCTCATAGATCCCGGTCACTACAAACGCACGGTGCTCACCATTAGTATTGGTATCAAGGTCATATTTTTTGTTTGGTGACAACCACGAAAACGTTAGTGCACGTGTAGGGGAAATTTTATTGAATACAGGTTTGTTCCAACCAAAAAATTCATAATCATCTCCCTCTGGGATCGCTACAAATTCATTGTGGTAATACCCTAAATTTCCATCTGGCGCAACACGCTCGCCGGTAAGAACATTTCCTGAAACCAAACGCGCCTTTTCATCTTTAAGGCCAGCATCGTACAGAAATGTAGCGATTTCAGACCCTAAAGTTGTGCGATAATATTTCGGCTTCTCTATGCAGGATCCAGACACAGCTATGATGCGCTCTGGATTGAATTTACCAGTCAATAAATGCTCACCTATAATGACAAGATCTGCTGCGCTGATCGTCCATACGGTTTCACCTTTATTTACCGGGCCTACCTTGTTGATTTGTGTACCCACATTCCCAGAAGGATGTGGTCCTGAAACCCCGTGCAACACAGCATCATTTAGATCAGAAAAAACAGAATTAACACCCTTAGGTACACCTATATGCACCGCACCTTCCGTAAGTTTAGAAAGTGCCGTGACCGCAGCCTGAAGCTGGGCCTTTTTCCCTTTTAGCACCAATTCCAGATCTGGAGCCAAAGGCCCGCTGTTGTAGCCAGAGATAAATATATCACGTGGCTCTTCATCTGTATCAGCTATAATATCGTAAGGACGCTGCTTGATAAAAGGCCAGAGCCCAGAAGAAAGTAACCGCTGTTTGATTTGCTCTGCATTTGCAGTTGCAGGATCCATTTTGCCATAATCAGCATACGTATCCTTACCATCAGCTTCGATCACAATATGTGTTATCACACGCTTTGCACCCCTTTTAATTTCCTTAAGTATACCACTTACCGGCGAAACAAATTTAATTGTCTCATCAGATTTGGAATAAAAAATAGGGTCACCAGCGTTGAAGGTACCACCCTCCTTAAACATCATCTTTGGAGTAACGAGATGCAGATCGGATGGTTTGATCGTATAAGTTTTTGACTTGGGAGCGTTTGACACCACTTTCTCGGCCTCTCCTACCAATTTGATGTCAAGACCTCTTTTGATCTTAATGTCTTTTGACATAGAAAAAATATGTTAAATTTTTTGTTCGCCCCTATCCATTTAAGAGAAATATAAATTGGATTTTGGGTGAGCGAATTTACAAATTTTAGTACGTTAAAGCACATCTTAGGGCAATTAAAATGTTAAACATTGGATTAAATAAGATTTTGAGCCTTAACCGTTACCTACGAAAACATTGTAGGTATGAACTTCTCTATTTTAACTATATTTGAAAACCATTTAAACATCTTATGAAGACAACATTACTTGTGTGTTTTTTCTTATCGCTTGCCTCTATTTCGCTGGGTCAGGTCGAAGTTGAAATTCCCGCTCCTCCATATATTAAGACTGTTCAATTTCGTGGAGATACACCTTTAAGCCAACTGCCTTTACTAAGGCTTGGGGAAAATTTACGTATTAGTTTTGATGATATTATAGGTGACGAAGCTGATTATTACTACACCATTGAGCATTTCAACGTAGACTGGACTCCCAGTGTACTTGCCAAAACCGAATACATGGAAGGTTTTGACAATATTAGGATCTTCAATTATACCAATTCCCTGGCTACACTTCAAATCTATACGCATTACGAACTAAATATTCCAAATAAAAATACCCGGTCACTCACAAAATCTGGCAATTACATGCTTAAAATTCGCAACAGTGATGAGGAGATCGTATTTTCCAGAAAGTTTATGATCTATGATCCCCAGGTAAGCGTAGGTGTAGAAATTCTACGTACGCGCGACCTTAAATTTATTGATGAAAAACAAGTAGTAAACTTCAAGGTAGATTCTGGGGAAGAACCCCTTATTAATCCAGAGGAAACGGTTTATCCGCTTTTAATACAAAACAATGACCTGCAAAACACCATAGGCGGTCTCATCCCTCAATACTACATAGGCAACGTACTTCAATATCGCTATGATGAACAGGCTTCATTTTTTGCCGGAAATGAATTTTTCGCTTTTGAAAACAAAGATGTTAGGGCCGCCACAAATCGTGTACAATATATTGAACTTATAGACCTCTACCACAATTATCTCTACGTGGATCCTACACGCGCTGATCAGGTATATACTTACAATCCAGATATTAACGGGAATTTTGTGATTCGCACATTACAGGGTACAAACCCTGATACCGAATCTGAATATGCATGGATTCACTTTGCAGTAAAGCACGAGCAGTTACCAGAAGGGCAGGAAGTTTATATCAATGGGAATTTCAATAATTATGTGATAGAAGATGCCGTGAAAATGGATTACAATGCCGAAGCTGGTATTTACGAACTGCCTTTGCTGCTCAAACAAGGGTATTATAACTATAACTATATAGTTGCCGCTCAGGGCGTTCAGCTTCCACAAAATCCTATCAGTGGGGATTTCTGGCAGACCGAAAATGAATATGATGTTTTGATCTATTACAGAAGACCAGGGGGACGCTTTGATGAACTTATCGGCGTGGGCAACGCATTATCCACATCCATTTCTGGTGTAAGAAAGGATTAGCTTGTGATCACTATACAGTTCTTTACCACGGATAAATAATGATTTTAAAACGATAATCAGAAGTTATATAACAGCATCTAATCACATCTATGTGTGTATAAAAATAATAGCACCCCTACTGGTAGAAAATCGCTGAAATATCGCGGAAAACAGTGTCTTAATTGTGGAACGCCATTGGATATTAGCGATCGCTTCTGCCCCAACTGTGGCCAGCAAAATTCAACACAAAGACTAACCGTCTTTAACTATTTCAACGAACTTTTGATGAGCGTGATCACTTATGATTCACGTATCTATTATACCGTTTCAGATCTTTTTCTAAAACCCGGTACGATTAGCCAAAATTACATTTCTGGCAAAAGGGTACGTTATGCAAATCCATTTAGGTTTTTTCTTAGCGTTAGCATCATTTTCTTTCTGGTAAGTAACTTTCTGGATTTTATTGATCAAAAAGATACAGACCAAAATATTAAGCTGTTTTCCAACTCAGAAACAGAAGACAATCTGAACGACAGTATCAAGGATAGCATTGATGCAACAGATAGCGAAGACTTTACCTATATTTCCCAAAAAGATATTGACACGCTATCATTCTTTAATAAAAATGCCCGAAAAGTGGTTCTTTTCTTCGAATTTTATCAAAAAGAATCCATTACCGACCCTAACATAGCCCTTGACAGCTTAAAGTACAACAAGACCAAATTTAACGTGTGGCTCTATAAAAAGAATAAGGTCATTGACCAGATCAAAGAAAACCCCAATGAATTTATTACTTATATAAAAGGCAAAACGCCATTCTTCCTTTTTTTCTTCACACCGCTTTTATCAATATTTTATCTTTTGATCTATTTTAGATGGTATCCTTTTGACGCGATAAAACAATCTATCCAAAGATCTAACCGAAAAGAAATTCAATTTCTTGTTCACAAAACCAAAGCTGGTAGCCTATTCTTAAATGTATTAAGCTTCTTTTATTGGATTTTCAGGGTGCGCCGCACGGTAAATTATATGGAACATTTAGTATTCAATTTTCATGTATTGATCTTCATTTTCCTAGGGTTACTACTTTGCCTTTTACCTGATTTATTAGTAGGAAAAGACCTGTTTAGCATGATTTTTCTATTGATTTCACCAGTTTATTTTTATAAAGCGATGCGTAATTTTTACAAGGAAAATCGAATACTCACCCTCGTCAAATTTTTTGCCATAAATATTGTATTTTTAACGGTAGGAGGAATAGCCGCCCTCTTTTTCTTTACGGGTTGGGCGGCAATCTATTAAAACTATGGTTGAGCAGATTACTAAAGGGATCAGGATTTCGGTAACCTCGCATTTTGAAGGCACGTTCTATAAGGAACAGCAGATCAATTTTGCGTTTGGCTATAACATAACCATAGAAAACCAGAGTCCACACAGTGTACAGCTTCTTTCAAGGCACTGGGAAATTCTCGACGCTCTCAATATTATGGAAATTGTAGATGGTAAGGGGGTCATAGGTCAGCAACCCATTCTACAACCTGGTGAACTGCATACTTATAGCTCCGGTTGTTTGCTAAGTGCCCCTTTTGGAGCCATGCGTGGTTATTACACGATGACCAATTTTACAACCGGAAATACATTTAAGGTGAGGATCCCTACCTTTAAACTCCATTCCCCTTTTGCGCTTAATTGATTTTTGCGCAAGAATTGCCTCTCCATTTTCTTGTATTTAACACATATCGTTACTTCCTTTCAATTGTTAAGTGAATTTTAGCATAATGATTGCCCCAGTCCCACTGCGCTCCGCCTTCAATTTCGTATTTTGGCGGCACGATACAATAAGAACCAAAATTTAGACAAATAATGGGAAAAGGATTTTTTGAAGTACCCGTAGCGGTAAATGAACCTGTAATGAGTTATAAACCTGGCTCACCAGAACGCAAGGAGGTTGTAGCTACTTACAAAGAAATGTACAAGAGCACCATTGATGCTCCCATGTATATTAATGGAAAAGAAATCAGGACCGGGAACACACGAAGCATGTCTCCCCCACATGATCACAAACATACATTGGGCGAATATCACCTGGCCAATAAAGCACATATAGAAGAAGCCATTAGCGGTGCACTAGAGGCCCGTAAAAAATGGTCAAAACTACCCTGGGAACAACGCGCGGCGATTTTCTTAAAGGCAGCGGAACTCATACAAGGGCCTTACCGACAAAAAATGAATGCGGCAACCATGCTCGCACAGTCTAAAAATATTTATCAGGCCGAAATTGATGCCGCCTGTGAGATCGTGGACTTTCTGCGTTTCAACGTGCAGTACATGTCTCAGATTTATGAAGATCAGCCAGAATCTAGCAGCGCAGCCTGGAACCGCGTAGAACAAAGACCTTTAGAAGGTTTTGTATACGCCGTTACTCCTTTTAACTTTACCGCAATTGCCGGTAATTTACCTTCGGCGCCTGCACTAATGGGTAATACCGTTGTATGGAAACCTAGCGATAGCCAGGTATATTCTGCTAAAGTAATTATGGATGTCTTCCGCGAAGCGGGTGTACCTGATGGCGTGATCAATATGGTTATGGGAGATCCCGAAATGATCACCGATACCGTTCTTGATAGCCCAGATTTTGCCGGAATACATTATACAGGTTCTACGACCGTATTTAAAAACATCTGGAAAAAAATTGGCGATAATATCCATAAGTACAAAACGTATCCCCGTATTGTGGGAGAAACCGGTGGTAAGGATTTTATCTTGGCACACCCAACGGCCAATACTAAACAAGTGGCAACAGCGATCGCTCGTGGCGCTTTTGAATTCCAGGGGCAAAAATGTAGTGCAGCAAGCAGATGTTACATACCCCAGTCTATTTGGGAAGAAGTTAAAGACTATTTGTTAGCGGATCTCAAATCCTTTAAAATGGGAAGTCCATTGGACATGGGTAATTTTATCAATGCGGTAATTCATGAACGTTCTTTTGATAAGTTGGCCCAGTATATCGACAAAGCCAAAGCAGATGAAAACGTGGAAATTATTGCCGGTGGCAATTATGATAAAACCGATGGTTATTTCATAGAACCCACCGTACTTCTGGCCAAAGATCCTAAATACACGACCATGTGCGAAGAGCTTTTTGGACCGGTGGTTACCATATATGTATATGAGGATACTGCGTGGGAAGATACTTTAAAACTGGTAGATGGCACAAGTGAATATGCACTTACCGGTGCAGTCCTTGCCGCAGATCGTTATGCGATTGCACAAGCAACCGATGCGCTACAAAACTGCGCTGGGAACTTCTACATCAATGACAAACCTACGGGAGCAGTTGTAGGTAATCAGCCATTTGGTGGAGCGCGTAACTCAGGTACAAATGATAAGGCCGGTAGCATGATCAACCTGCTTCGCTGGGTTTCCCCTCGTCTTATCAAAGAGACTTTTGTGACACCAACAGACTACAGATATCCTTTTTTAGGTGAATAATTGACTTAATTAGGTCATAAATTGATAAAATCGCTCATTATTTGGGCGATTTTTTTGTTTAGCACCTTTCAATGTTAACTTAATGTTACGTAAATGTAAATTTATTATCATTCTTAGAAATATTTTTGTAGCTTTACCCTTACTTAAAAAGATGGATTATGGTGACTGATGACAACAAAATGTACGTGCTCAAGGTAAAATATACTTTGATCGACGTGACGAAGAAAAAATCAAAAAGAAAAATTACACGTAAAAAAGAAAAACTTTATCTCGTAAAAGATCCTGATACTGTAGACGATAAGCTCAAGGAATTAGAGCATTATCTTCTTGAAGAACAGGAACCTGAGCGGTCTAATGTACTGCATCAATGCCAGGAGTTTTTGAAGAACTTCGGCAACAGGTGTAATAGAACTTATTTCTCTATACTTAGAGCATAAAAAAAAGCGGCAATAGTGCCGCTTTTTTTTATGCTTATTAGCCCTTATACTTTAGCGGCAGGTGCACCACTTTCTTAGTTTCAAAAAACTCCTCTTCAAAGTAATTTTCCAGTTCATAAACCGTCGCCGTTTTATAGACCGCAAGTTCTTCGGCTAGATCACCACCTTTAAGGTACAGTATACCATTTTTGTGTTCGTGTTTGCTTTCTTTCGCAATAAAGGGTTTTACCCAGTGTACAAAGGTTTCCATCTGCGCCACTGCCCTGCTCACTATAAAGTCATAATGTCCCTTGATATTTTCTACACGATCATTGGTAGTTTTTACATTTTGCAGCCCCAGACCTGCCACAACCTCATCAACAACCTTGATTTTCTTTCCTATGCTATCCACAAGATGAAATTGAACTTCCGGAAAAAGAATCGCTAAAGGTATTCCAGGAAAACCCCCTCCCGTGCCTACATCAAGTATGGAGGCGCCCGCTCTAAATTCCTGGATTTTGGCTATTCCCAAGGAATGTAATACGTGGCGGAGATAAATCTCGTCAATATCCTTTCGGGAAACCACATTGATTTTAATATTCCAATCCTGATATAAACTTTCCAATTGTGTGAGCTGGTCAATTTGCTGCGGCTCCATATTTGGAAAATAGTGAAGTATTCTTTCCATAAATCGTTTAATATGGTGCAAAATTAACGTTTTGACATGTTATTTTTATACCTGAGACGATCTTAAAAAAGATTATAGTGGTATTTTTGGTTATTAACAATCTTTACCTAATTATTTGCGTATATATAGATGAGATATTGATGTTCTCGATCTGAAGAACAAGACTCCCTAATTCAGGGGATTACGATGTTCTCCACTTAACTTATCACAACACTAATGGATAATACAATTATAAAATTTTCCCGTATTGACTCTGCTAAATTTTTTAGGACACTAAACAAGCGTGTCAATTCCTATTTTAAGGAAAATGAAATACAACGCACTGGCAACTGGAAACTCTACCTGAAATCTGCCGTAATGTTCAGTCTTTTTCTAGCGCCTTACTTTTTACTGTTGACTTTAAATCTACCGGGTTGGTCCCAGATTCTCCTTACGATTGTTATGGGAATCGGTATGGCCGGTGTAGGTATGAATGTCATGCACGATGGCAACCACGACTCATTTTCCAGTAAAAAATGGGTCAATAAGCTTATGGGCAGCAGTATTTATATTTTAGCCGGCAATGTTTATAACTGGCAGGTACAGCACAATGTATTGCACCATACCTATACAAACATTCACGGCCACGATGAGGATCTTGAAGCCGGGAGGATCTTGCGTTTCTCAGAACATTCCCCCTGGAAAAAGCACCACCGTTTTCAGCATTACTATTCTGTGCTCCTCTACGGACTTTTAACCTTCAACTGGGCAGTCACCGTAGATTTTCTACAAATGAAACGCTACCTAAAACGAAAATTATCGTATGGTAAATTTCCTAATCCTCGCATAGAATGGACAAAACTGGTAATAACAAAGGTAATTTATGTACTTATCTGGATTGTTTTGCCACTTCTGGTCCTTGATCTTGCCTGGTGGAAAGTTCTTTTGGGCTTTTTTATAATGCATTACACCGCAGGGGTAATTTTAAGTATGGTGTTTCAACTGGCGCATATCATTGATGATGCCGAAATGCCTTTGCCAGACAATACCGGCTCCATGAAAAATACCTGGGCCATTCACCAGTTATTTACCACGGTCAATTTCTCCACTAAAAACAGAATTGTAAATTGGTTCACCGGCGGGCTCAACCATCAGGTAGAGCATCATATTTTCCCTCACATAAGCCACGTGCACTATACTAAAATATCAAACATTGTGAAAGAGACCGCCCGGGAGTTCAACCTTCCCTACAATGAGTACAAAACCACGCGGAAGGCGATCATAGCACATTTTAAACACTTAAAAGATATGGGTACACGCCCTTCTTTAGAAACTGCATAACCTAAATATTTAAATGGAAACAAAACAACAACAACTTTCTGATCGAATCAACAACCTTGAAACTTCCGCTACGCTAGCGATGGCTGCAAAAGCCCGTGAACTTAAGGAAGCAGGAAAGGATATCATAGGTCTAAGTCTTGGAGAACCAGACTTTAATACGCCAGATTTTATTAAAGAAGCAGCAATTAAGGCAATTAATGATAACTATAATAGCTACACCCCCGTTGATGGCTATGCGGAGCTCAAAGATGCCGTGATCACAAAGTTTAAGCGTGATAATAAATTGACTTATGACCGCTCTCAGATTGTCGTATCTACAGGTGCCAAGCAATCTCTTTACAATGTTGCAATGGTTTGCCTTAATGCGGGTGACGAAGTTATCCTTCCCTGCCCATATTGGGTTAGTTACAGTGATATCGTAAAACTTGCTGACGGTGTACCAGTAGAAGTTCCCACAACCATAGATTCTGATTTTAAGATGACCGCAGATCAGCTGGAAGCTGCAATTACACCGAAGACTAAAATGCTCTGGTACAGCTCACCATGCAACCCCAGTGGTTCAATATATAGCAAAGAGGAATTACGCGCGCTGGCAGATGTGCTTCAGAAGCATCCTCAAATCGTTGTCGTAAGTGATGAGATCTATGAGCACATTAATTATGTAGGTGATCATTTTAGTATGGCCCAGTTTGACGATATGTATGAGCGTACGGTAACAGTTAATGGTGTTTCCAAAGCATTTGCCATGACTGGCTGGAGAATAGGTTATATAGGAGGCCCTAAATATATAGCACGCGCCTGTAACAAACTTCAGGGCCAGGTTACCAGCGGTGCCAATTGTATTGCACAAAGAGCGGTTATAACAGCCCTGGAAGCCCCTATTTCTGAAATACAGTTTATGGTAGATCAGTTTAAGGAAAGACGCAAATTAATACTTGGTCTTCTTGCAGACATCCCTGGTTTTGAATGCAACGAACCAGAAGGTGCATTTTACGTTTTCCCGAATATTGAACATTATATAGGCAAAACCCTCAAAGGTCAAACCATTAAGGATGCCTCAGACTTTTCTATGTTTTTGCTAGAGCACGCAAATGTAGCTACAGTAACCGGGGATGCTTTTGGCGGTCCTAATTGCATCAGGCTTTCTTACGCTGCAAGCCAGGAGGATATTAAAAATGCAATGAGCCGAATTAAAGAGGCTGTTTCTTAATAAAATCACACTTTAAGTATATAAATTCGGGTTTTATCCTATTTTATTAAAACAAGGAGCGTATTGAAAGTTTGCAGGGCCTATGAAATTAAGAATTATTTCATAGGCCATTTTAAAATATATAGAATCAAAATCTGATTATAGTCAGTTAAAAAAAATCAATTTATGGCAACATTTCTTCTATTGGGAAGTGGGGAATTAGGTAAAGAATTTGCGATTGCGGCCCAGCGCCTTGGTCAAAAGGTAATTGCGGTAGACCGTTACGCCAATGCGCCGGCCATGCAGGTATCGCATGCTTTTGAAGTAGTGGATATGTTGAATGGCAATGAACTGGATAAAATTGTGGAAAAATACAAACCAGATTTTATCGTACCCGAAATAGAGGCCATTCGCACCGAACGGTTTTATGATTATGAAAAAGAGGGCATTACCGTTGTACCCAGTGCCAAAGCTGCAAATTTTGCAATGAACAGGAAAGCGGTACGTGATCTGGCCAGTCTAGAACTGGATATCAAAACAGCGAAATATCGCTATGCCTCATCGCTGGCAGAACTGGAAACTGCCGCAAAAGAAGTGGGATTTCCCTGCATCGTAAAGCCATTGATGTCCTCCAGCGGAAAAGGCCAGAGTACCTTAAAAAGTCCCGCGGAAATTCCGAACGCATGGCAACATGCCCACGAGTCTTCCCGGGGTGACATTACTGAAGTTATTGTAGAAGAATTTATCAAATTTGAATACGAGATCACCTTGCTGACCCTAACCCAGAGCAATGGTAAAACATTATTTTGCGCGCCTATAGGCCACCGTCAGGAAAATGGGGACTATCGCGAAAGCTGGCAACCTGCAGAGATGATACCCGGAGATCTCAAAGCGGCTCAGGAAATCGCAAAAAAAATCACAGAAGCACTGGGCGGTGCAGGCATCTGGGGCGTTGAGTTTTTTGTTACCGAAGATGAAGTTTATTTTTCCGAACTTTCTCCCAGACCGCACGATACCGGAATGGTTACCCTCGCGCATACACAAAACTTCAATCAATTTGAATTGCACCTGCGTGCCATTCTAGGACTTCCCATACCTGAGATCACGTTAGATAAAATGGGTGCGAGTGCGGTAATTATTTCGACCCAGACCAGTATGCGGCCTACGTACAAAAATGTTGAAATTCCCGCAGCCATGCCTAAAACGGATTTCAGGATCTTTGGAAAGCCTACCGCTTTTGCCGGTCGCAGGATGGGCGTTGTAGTAAGCTACGACGATCTGGACAGTGATATGTCTGTCGTTAGGGAACGCGCATTTCAGAGCGCTAAGGAAGTCATTGTTACAAACTAGTTCTCTTTTCCATTTCAAAGAATCGTTCTAAAATCGGTATTAAAAAAAAACAGCCCCAAATTTGGGACTGTTTTTTTTAATATGATTGGTGATCCTATCCTTAATTCTTTTTAGGCATCAATACTGTATTAATGACATGTACAACTCCATTGGATTGATCCACATCAGCAGTGGTGATGGTAGCAGTATTTCCATCTTCATCCTCTAACACTACTTTATCACCATCCAACATCGCGGTAAGCATGGCTCCATTTACAGTAGCAAATTCTGCCTTACCATTTCCACTATTTATAGCAGCAATGACATCTTTAGCATTCATTTTCCCTGCAACTACATGATATTTTAAAATATCCTGAAGCATGGTTTTGTTTTCTGGTTCTAATAAGGTCTCTACCGTACCTGATGGCAGACTATTAAAAGCATCGTTCGTAGGCGCAAAAACAGTAAACGGTCCATCACCTTGTAAGGTTTGAACTAGATCAGCAGCCTCTACTGCGGCCACCAGAGTGGTAAGGTTATTTGCTTTTGAAGCGTTCGCTACAATGGTTTCGTTAGGGGACATCATTGCACCTCCCACCATTTTCTCCATGCCTCCCATAGCGTCTGTTACCTCATCCATTTCATTCATAGCCTCTTCTTCCATGGCGTCTTTTTCATTGGCTACCATTTCCTGACTATTTTGCATGGTATCGTCCATGTCATCTTTTGTATCCTCGGCCATTTGCCTGGTATCATCCATGGCCTCTCTTGAATCCTGATTCATTTGATCGGCACGGTTCTCAGCAACTTTCTTTTGATCACCACAGGATATGGAAGTCAGAGCAAAAGTACTGGCCAAAAGCGTTACGGGTAAAATTTTAGAAATTTTCATATTTATAGCGTTTTTTTTGGTTTATTATCAAATATAACGCTAAAATAGGGGCTTCGGTTTTCAGATTAGGAAAGGTTTGGCAGGTTTTTAACAGGGATAGCCAAGTTATGCATGAACTAATTTTCCTTTGAGTTCGTTGACGATCTTATCTGCATGATCCCTTGTATTTTCTATGTATAATTTACTGGTATTCATACCCGCATTGATTACCCCTGCAACAAAAACGTTCTTCAAAGGTGTTTCAAGGGTCAGGGAATCATGAACAGGTCGTTTCTCATGCTCTTCGTCAATAGGCAGGTTCAAATGCTCAAAAAGGGAATAATCCGGTGTATATCCTATCATTGCCAAAACGAAGTCATTTTCCAGTTCGATCTCCCCGTCTGGGGTGTCTAAAATAACGGTCGTTGGGGTAATTTCCTTCACTTCCGTATTAAAATACGCCTTTATCGCCCCTTCTTTGATCCTATTTTCAATATTCGGCTTGATCCAGTATTTGGTTTTTTCATAAATCTCATTTCCACGTATGGCCATCGTCACATGGGCGCCTTTGTAATAAGTCTCCAAGGCTACATCGCAGGCAGAATTTGCCGCACCTATCACCAGTACATTCTGATTTACGTAAGGGTGTGGACTATCGTAAAAATGTTTCACTTTTGGCAAATCGTCGCCCGGGACTCCCAGTTTTCGTGCTGTATCATAGAATCCGGTGGAGACAATTACCGCTTCGGTTATAAAATCACCTTTAGACGTTTTGATACGGTATTCATCATTTTCCTTTTCCATTCCCTTTACCGCAGTGTACAATTTGATATTTAATTTCCAACTGTCATGAACACGACGATAATACTCAAGCGCTTCTTTACGCGTAGGTTTATCACTATGAGAAACAAAAGGTACATCTCCTATCTCAAGAAGGTTTGAGGTTGAAAAAAAGGTCATTTGTTCAGGAAAGTTATATAGCGAGTTGACCAGAACGCCTTTTTCAAGTATGACGTAATCCAGTCCTGCCTTAGACGCAGCGATACCACAGGCAAGCCCTATGGGACCTGCCCCAATAATTATAAGTTGATGTGTTTTCAAAGCAATTTGTTTTTAATTTCGGCCATGGGCCGTAACTATAAAGTTAACCAATCCTTACCTATTTCGCCAGAAAAATGGCGTAAACAGGATAAGGACCGTAAAGAGCTCAAGCCTGCCGATAAGCATTAAAAAAGAGCACCACCATTTACCCAGGGGCGGCAGGGAGTCGTAATTGTTCACCGGACCAAGATCGCCAAATGCCGGCCCCACGTTACCAAGGGCAGAGGCAGCCGTTCCCAGTGCTGTTTCAAAACCCAATCCCATAAAACCAAGTCCGCAGGCTCCAATAATCCATGCTAGCAGGTAAAGTATGAAAAAGGCAAGTATATTGAATACGATTTCCTTAGAGACCGCGCGGCCGTTGTAACGTACGGGAAGTATCGCATTAGGGTGCAGGGTACGTTTAAACTCGAGCACACCGTTCCTTATTATAATTAAATGCCGCACGATCTTAATCCCCCCGGAAGTAGAACCGGCAGAGCCGCCCAGAAACATCAAACCAAAAAATATTACGGTCACAAACGGTGCCCATAGTGTGTAATCTGCGGTTACAAAACCGGTGGTGGTCATCACCGTAAGTACCTGAAAAAGTCCGTGGCGTATCGCGCTTTCATATTCTCCCAAAACCATAGGATGGCTAATGGACGATATGGAGACATCAGCCTGCCAAATAATGAATATGGAAGTAAGTATGGCAAAGCCGAAAACAAACGTGGTGTACAATTTAAATTCTTCATCTTCCCAAACACGTTTCAACTTACCCTTAAACGCGAAATAACTGAGAACGAAATTGGTACCCGCCAGAAACATAAAAAGAATGACGATATATTGCACTGCTGGGTTATCGTTCCAATAGGCCATACTGGCATTTTTTGTACTGAACCCTCCTGTGGAAAGCGTACTCATGGCATGATTTATAGCGTCAAAAAAGTTCATCCCAGCTAACTTTAAAAAGATCGTTTCAATAACGGTGTAGCCAAAATAGATAAGCCATAACCTTTTTGCGGTATCGGTGATACGCGGGTGTAGCTTATCTGCACTGGGCCCAGGGGCTTCTGCCGCAAAAAGCTGCATACCTCCTATACCTAGCAAAGGCAGGATAGCAATGGCCAGCACGATGATACCCATCCCGCCTATCCAGTGGGTCGTGCTCCTCCAGAAAAGTACCCCGTGAGGAACAACTTCAATATCATTGAGAATCGTAGCGCCTGTAGTAGTATAGCCGCTTATAGTCTCAAAAAAAGCATCTGTAAATAAGGGAATCGAATTGGTAAATATATAGGGAAGACAGCCACTCAGGGACATAAAAATCCACCCAAAGGTCACGACAATATAGCCCTCGCGCCGTTGTATTTCTTTGTTGCGATCTTTGGTAATAAACATCAGGAGCGCCCCAACAAACATGGTAAGCAGCGCTGCTGCGGTAATTTGCATGGTGACGTCATAGCCATCATAGAAAAAGCCAAAAATGGCCGAAATCATCATAAAACCGCCATTAAAGAGCAGTAAAACACCCATGAGGTGCAGTATAATCTTGTAATTTAATCTGGGCACAGTAGGATAATTAAATAAACATTCGTTCCACTTTATTGACAGAGCGCAAGAGGCAGCACATCACAATGCGGTCCCCCGCCTTGATCACATGATCGCCCAGGGCGATAATCCCCACGCCATCACGCACTATACCCCCTATGGTCGCAGCACGGGGAACATCTAGATCCTTGATACGTTTGCCGATGACCTGAGAGTTTGGTTTGGCTATAAATTCAAGGAGTTCTGCGTTCATATTGTTGAGTTTGGTCATGGCGACCACATCCCCTTTTCGTATGTACCTGAAAATATTATTTGCGGCAAGTAACTTTTTATTGATCAATGTATCTATGCCAATACTGTGCGATAGCTGAAAATAGTCCATATTCTCAACAAGGGCGATGGTTTTTTTTACGCTTTTTGATTTGGCCACCAGACAGGACATGATATTGGTCTCACTGTTGCCAGTTACCGCGATAAAGGCATCCATATCATAGATATTTTCTTCTTCAAGAAGTTCCACATTTCGGCCATCGCCATTAATGACGAGTGCCCTGGGTAATTTTTCTGCAAGGTCAATGGCTTTTTCCCGGTCTTTTTCAACCAGTTTAACCTTAAAATTATGAGAACAAAGATCGCGTGCGGTTTTGTAACCTATTTTGCTTCCGCCCAGGATCATTACATGTTTGATCTGCTGTTTCATCTGCCCGGTAAGTTTGTAGATCTCCTCTACCCCACCCTTCACGGTCATGAAATAAACCTGATCACCTTCCTTAAATACAGTATCACCCCTAGGTATAAGCGTGTACTGGGTACCGCTGCGCTGTATGGCAATGGGCATGAAGTGAAGTTCAGGAAAAATAAGCGCGGCCTCTTTTACACTTTTGCCCACAAAGGATGCGGTACGTGATAAAATAGTACCTACCATGGTAAGCGCTCCTTCTTCAAACTCATAACTGTCATTAAAGGCAGACTGATTTAACAAGAGTTCAATTTCAGAAGCGGCTAAACTTTCTGGCGAGATGAGTTCATCGATACCAAATTTCTTGAAGCCCACCATCTCCTGATTATCAATAAATTCAGTATTGGAGATCCTGGCAATGGTTCGCTTAGCTCCCATTTGCTTTGCAAGAACGCAAACGGTAATATTTGTGGTTTCACTTGAAGTTACCGCGATAATAAGGTCTGCCCGGTCTATTTGTGCATCCTTCAACGCCCTTATTGAAGTGGCATCCCCGCGAATGGTACGTATATCTAAATGCGTGTCTGCGTAAGCGATCCCTTCCTTGTCAACATCTATCAAAGTGATATCCTGAGATTCAAAAGAAAGTAGTTTTGCCAAATGAAAACCTACCTCACCAGCGCCCGCTATGACTATTTTCATAAAATATTTTAAAATAAACTGCGCAAAGATACGTGATTTAATACCAACAATTTGCGAATATCAAGACTGTTTAAAAACAAGGGCTATCCCACAACAAATCTTATATTTGCAGTAAAATTGCCCATGTCAAAAAATGTCAATCCCTATAAAAGTTCAGACCGCTCTAAAAAAGAACAGGTTGAGCAGATGTTTGATACCATCTCTGGAGAATATGATGGTTTAAACCGCGTGATTTCTTTTGGGATCGATGTGCAGTGGCGCAAAAAAGTGGTCAACTTGGTAAAAAATAGTGGGGCAGACCGTATTCTCGATGTCGCTACCGGTACAGGTGATCTTGCCATACAGATGGTTCCCACCGGGGCTGGCAAAATCGTAGGTCTTGATATTTCTGCCGGCATGCTGGATGTGGGCCGCAAAAAAATCGCAGCTAAAGGGTATCATGATAAAATCGAAATGGTACAGGCAGACAGCGAGAACCTTCCTTTTGAAAATGACCATTTTGATGCTATCACCGTAGCCTTTGGCGTACGCAATTTTGAACACCTGGAAAAAGGCCTTGCCGAAATTCTCCGCGTGCTTAAACCTGGCGGAATATTTGTCATTTTAGAAACGTCTGTACCCACAAAAACACCTTTTAAACAGGGATATTCGCTTTACTCAAAACATTTATTGCCACTAATAGGAAGGGTATTCTCCAAAGACAAGGATGCGTATGCCTATCTTAGCGAAAGCGCCTCTGTATTCCCATATGGGGAGAAGTTCAACAATATTTTGCGCAAAACCGGGTTTACTAATGTGCAGGATGATCCACAAACCTTTGGGGTCGCTACAATCTATACCGCTACAAAATAATAGCATGAGAAAAATAATCCCTTTCTTCTTATTCCTTTTTTGCGCCCAGATAGGGCATGCTCAACTGTTCAGTAAAGAGCGACTCACTAATATTGAAAACTTTGACAAGCAGCGCTGGTCATGGGGTTTCTTTTTAGGTCTGAACAGCTATGATTTCAAGTTTGATTACGCAGACTATCAGGAAAATGATATTTTAGTCAATCAGACGTTAGGTTTCAACGTTGGTTTGCTGGGTGATATGCGCATCAATGATTACTTCAACCTGCGCCTGGAACCTGGTCTTGTATTTACACAAAGGGAAATCCTATTTCCGGGTGAGTTTGCCAGCGAGCAAGCGGCCATTCGGGAGAGTAATTCGACTTATATACACGTCCCCCTGCTTTTAAAAGTTTCCACAAAACGACTGAATAATTTTAAGCCCTTCATAATGGGCGGTGTAAGTTATTCTTATAACCTCTCCAGTAATCAGGACAATCCTGATGATAATTTTGACGGTCAGTTCAGGATGAAAAACAATACCTATTATTATGAACTGGGACTTGGCATTGATTTTTATCTGTATTATTTCAAATTTACACCCAGTATTCGCGGTGTATTTGCCCTAAATGATGAACTTGTACGTGATGATAATACGGACAATCTAAACATAAATAATATTTCTAGCCCTTATACGGGCAATGTTGACAAAATGGCCACCCGTGGGATCTTCTTGAACCTAACGTTTCAATAAGTCCATTTCAGCAATCAGACAGCGGTAAAAATTTATAAAATCCCTTACTAACACATAGAATAACCTTCTATTGAGGTATCTTGGACCCCTCTTTTTATTATACATTATATTTAAATCAATTGACTTTTAGTTTACAGGGTAAGAATACCAACGTTTCCGGGCGTGCAATAGGCTATGCCCTACTGCTAAACCTTTTCATTTTTGGTGCACATGCCCAGGAAATGAAAAAGGATTCTCTTGATGGCTGGAATATTGACTACGGAAATAAGGGTTTTGAGCTACGGTCAAATTCCAATGAATATTTATTGCAGATACAGAGCAGACTTCAGTTTAGGATTGCTACACCCAGTGATCAAAACCCTTTGAACCTTGATGATTTTGATAATGAATCCAATAGTGTTTTTAAAATCAACCGCGCAAGGCTCAAAGTAGGTGGACACGCGTATAAACCGTGGTTAAAATTTTACTGGGAATATGAGCTGGGACAATCCAACCTACTGGATTACCGGATCATGATCGAAAAATGGGAATGGCTCAACTTAAAAGTGGGTCAGTGGAAAGTAGAATTCTCCAGGGAACGCCGCATAAGTAGTGGAAAGCAGCAACTTGTTGACCGCTCTATCCTCAACCGAAACTTTACCGTAGACCGCCAGCAGGGGATTGAGCTTTATGGCCGCTTAAGGCAGCATGGTTCGCTGGACTTTAGTTACTGGGCAGGTGTTTTTACCGGTACGGGCAGGAGTACTCAGGAAAACGATGATGGCCACCTTATGTATTTTGGCCGTTTGCAATGGAACGTACTTGGGGAAGATCTTGGTTTTAATAGCAGCGACCTGGAAATACACAAAGATCCGGAAGCTATTATTGCCCTCGCCGGAGTGACAAACCGTAGTCCGTTTACCCGCTTTTCTTCCGCTGGCGGTGGTTTTCTTACTGATTTTGAAAAGGAGGAAAACGGCCAGTATCGTGTCAACCAGGTCAATCTGGAATCAGCTTTTGTTTATCAGGGTTTTAGTGCGCAGGGGGAATTTCACAGAAAAGAGATCATAAACAAACTGGAGGACAACCGCAAAACCACACTGGGCGGTTATTATGTAAATGCAGGCTATCTCGCGCATCAATCCTTTCTGTGGTGGCCAAAAGCGCTTGAAATAGCCGCCCGGTATGCCCATTTTAGACCTGATATGGAAGAAAGTATGGCTTTTGAAGAAAAAACCCTTGGTTTCAATTGGTTTTTTCATGGGCATAACAACAAACTATCCGTTGAAATTTCGCAGTTTGATCTGGAAACCGATTCAGGTGCTATGGATGACGAATTCCGCTTCCGACTTCAATGGGATATCTCTTTTTAGGCAAATAAAATCTCCTGATTTGGAGTTTATATTCCGATATCTAAGTAATTGTCAGGCATTCAACCCCTGAACCTAAGATAAGGGTCTGCAAAACCCGTAAATACGCATTTCCGCAGCATAGAAATTGATCATTTATAGCCAATTTTCAACCATTTTTAGCGGTTTTTAGCACATTTATAGAAGGTTTTTGCCATTAAATTTTACACTGGCGTACCTTTACGGTCTATGATAAAAAAAGATAAAACCACTGGCAAGGTGACCCTGGCCTCTGCATTTAAAACGATTGTCTGGCCCAGAAGAAAATTGCTCTTTCTCGGTTTGTTCCTCATCGTGGTAAGCAGGCTCGCGGGATTTGTGCTACCGCTCAAGTCTAAGGAACTACTGGATGAGATTGTACCAAACAAAGATATTTCCGGTCTTTATAACCTGCTCTGGATGGTGGGCGCGGCATTACTCGTTCAGGCGGTCACGTCCTTTTTATTGACAAAATTGCTCAGCGTACAGGCACAATACCTTATCAGCGAACTGCGTACCCAGGTTCAGAAAAAAGTGCTTTCGCTGCCCATTGGTTTTTTTGACAATACTAAATCTGGCGCATTGGTTTCCCGTATCATGAACGATGTGGAAGGCGTGCGCAACCTTATAGGCACCGGTCTGGTGCAACTGGTGGGCGGTACACTTACCGCCGTGATTTCGCTGGTTTTATTGATACGCATAAATGCCTGGATGACTTTGTTTGTCTTTGTCCCGGTTGCGATCTTCGGGTTTGTGGCGCTAAAAGCTTTTAAATTCATCCGACCCATTTTCCGCGATCGCGGTAAAATCAATGCTGAAGTCACCGGCCGCCTCACCGAAACCCTGGCCGGCGTGCGTGTTATTAAAGGTTTTAATGCCGAAGAACAGGAAAACAAAATCTTTGAAGTGGGCGTAGAACGCTTGTTTCAAAATGTAAAGAAAAGCCTTACCGCAACCGCGTTTATGACCAGTTCTGCCACGTTTTTACTGGGATTGGCTTCCGTGGGGATTATGGGAATAGGCGGTTATTATATGATTCAAAGTAGCATGACCACCGGTGATTTCCTGCTTTTCACCCTGCTGCTTGGTTTTATGATCGCGCCCATTGTACAAATGAGCAACATAGGCAGCCAGTTGACCGAGGCACTTGCGGGACTTGACCGTACCGAGGAGCTGATGGATATGACCACGGAAGAAGAAATGCAAAACCGTACGGTTACCCTTCAGGAAGTACGCGGTCACCTTCAGCTTAAAGACGTGACTTTTGCCTATACGGAAGGAAAAAATGTCCTTCACAACATTAGCCTTGAAGCAAAAGCGGGACAGGTAATCGCACTGGTGGGCAGTTCTGGTTCGGGTAAATCTACCATTGCAGGGCTTTGTGCCAGTTTTATAAATCCCACGCAGGGAACGGTTTTTATTGATGGTGTTGATCTTGCTACCGTGCAACTCAACAGTTACCGCAAACATCTGGGCGTGGTTTTGCAGGACGAGTTTTTATTTGAAGGAACTATTAGACAAAACATTTTATTCCCCAGGCCAGAGGCTTCGGAAGCTGAACTTCTGGCAGCAGTCAATGCGGGTTATGTTGATGAATTTACAGATCGTTTTGAGGAAGGCCTGGATACCTTAATTGGTGAGCGCGGAGTAAAATTATCGGGCGGGCAGCGGCAGCGTATTTCTATTGCGCGTGCGATTTTAGCCAATCCACGGATTATTATCCTGGACGAAGCAACCTCTAATTTGGACACCGAAAGTGAAGGCTTGATTCAAAAATCCCTACAGGAACTGATTAAAGACCGAACTACGATCATCATCGCCCACCGACTAAGTACCATCAAAAAAGCCGATAAGATTTTGGTTATTGAAAATGGCAAAATTGCCGAGACCGGTTCTCACGAGACTTTGATCGCCCAGGGCGGTAGGTATCACGATTTATATACGTATCAAGCGAAGATTTAAAGTTTAATCCGTAATTATTAAAGGTTGAAAATCCCTATTTATAGGGTAAATCATATTGAGAAAATGAGTAATTTTAATGGTTTAAAGCACTTTTTTTACTTAATAAGACTTGATTTTAAGCATTTAGCGGCGTTTTTCCAATGAAAATATTCCTTCATTTAACGTATTCGATTTAAAATGAATTTTATATCTTTTTTGTCAATTTGAGCTGAAAAATGCCACTTTAAAGGCTATTTTCAGTTTTTTGTTGCGTTTTTTAATCGAGAAATTTATGGGTCTTAAACAGCGTTATAAAAAATGCATCATCTTCTGAATCTAAAACGTAGAGCATATTTTGTTTCGTACCATTATCAAGATAAACCGATAATGTAGTGTGGGCGGCTGCATAAATTGGTTGATTTTCTTTACGTATTATGGCAGGAACACCATTTATTTCTAGGCGTTGAAAAAAGGTTGTCTCTTCAGTTTCATCAATATTAGCCAGGGTTCCAAAACTAAGATAGCCTTGATCAAACAAAATACTTAACCTGTCATTTTCTATTCTACCTATATAAGTATCAATTCCCTCTCCCTCTACTAATTTCCAACCTGAGGGGGCGGATATTTCAAAGGTTTTAGCTTTGATTTTTTGGTTAAGCTGTACGGTTGATTCATGGTCGTCAGGAGAACAACTCAAAATTATTAAAGCAAGCACTATTAAAATCGAAAGTTCTTTTTTCATCATATTATATATCGTAAACCAACACGTTATGGTTTAATAAATCTAAGATAGATAAAATTCCGAACTTTTATAGTAGCGACATGAAAATTATACATTTGAGATAACTAGAATTTATATTGCACCGGCTTAATCATTTGCAAAAGAGATTGTTCCCTCTGTTTTTATAAGACCATGATCTATGTATTAACAGTTTTTGCTTTTCCGTAGTCTACTAATTCAAGGAAGTGCTTTATAAACTGTTTTGTATACGTTCCATCGGCGTCTAAATTGGGATCCAGAATGGTGATTTCAATTCCAACCGCTTTTGGGCTCAATAGTAAAGGTTTCAGTAGTTCTTTAAACGCTTCAAACGTGAGTCCATCATTTGCTCTACAATCAACAGCCGGCATGATCTCATCGTTTAATACATCAACGTCAAGATGAATAAAAAAACCATCCAACTTGTTTATCTCAACCATTTCTAGAAATTGCTTTGCTGTTTCTGTAAACCCATTTTCTTGTAACCTTTTTAAATCAAAATAAGTTATACCAGATTCTAAAATGGGACGTACATAGGCTGTATCGTACTCCCTATTACCCACGCAAAAAACATTCTTTTCTTCGAAATATGGCTCTAAACCGGTAATATTAGTCAAGGTATCATGGCCATTACCAGTAACGATCGCCAGGTCCATGCCGGCTACACCACCGGTTTGAGAAATTTCAGATGTAATAAAGTCCGTATGCCCGTCCAGAAAAAACAGCCCATAATTTCCTTTCTGTTTTAGTGCGATAGCAGTACCTATTAAAATACTACAATCGCCTCCCAGGCTAATTTGAAAAACATCCTCTTCTAAGTGTTCAGATACGATCTTAGCTTGTTCTATTGCGTAGTTAATGATTTTATCTGCGTTTCTTACCCCTGTTACTTTATCAAAATCCATAGCATATGCAGGCGGTTCAAGACGCAAGGTTCGCTCAGCATTTACCCGCTTGTGAAAACCGTGTTTTTTCAGCCAATCTGGAAGTTTTTTTACACCGGGTTCGGTATCAGCATCTCTCTTTCTTAACCCCAGGTTCGTTGGAAATTCCAAAATGGTGATTTTATTACTGTTCATTTTTTGAGTTCAGGGGTGTTTTTCAGCTTTCACATAACTTTAAGTATATGAAGCTTAGCATCCCGCAGGGTGCTATGATTTCATATATAGTGTTATGTCGTTTTATGTTCTTTTAAATTCGTTTGATTCAAAAACCATTCGTTAATCTTTGAAGTGAATAGCCATACATCATCAAGTGGATTTGGTGGATTCACATATTCTGGGAGCATTGGGTCAGATCCCATTTTTTCAAAAATTCGTAGTAGCCAACCATGTTTAGAAGTACCCACGCCTAAGCTTAGCAGCCACTTTTCTACTTCTCCATTTGGTATAACAAACCAACCAGCACTGGCTAATTGAGTAATTAGGTTATTGGCGTCTGATATTTCAGAACCTGAAAGCAAACTTGCCCCACCAAGTCTTTTGTAATCTGGGGGCTTGGTAATTCCTCTTAGTGACCCTAGAAATTCTGAGACAGATTTTCCTTCAGAATTGGCGTTAGATAATCTTTCGGATAATATTTCAAATGTAGTTTCTTCTATTCCCGTGCTGTTGGCTGCCGCCTTCAAACTTTGATTTACTCGTTCACGAAGTACTGAAAGTGATTCAGCAGACCCTCCAATAATTGAAAGAGAATTTAGAATATTTGTGAAGTTTGTACCTCCCTCCTTAAAAGTGTCGATATCAGAAATAGCAGCACAAGGAATTGACACTTTACGAAACAAACCCAAAACTTTTGCAATTGTCTGCTTATTTTGAGCATTAACAAAAAGGCAGTCTCTAATTCCTTTATCAGTAAAAGCGACAAGCCGATTGTTTATTTCGTTGTAGAATGCTCTATCGGAATCTCCTTCTGTCACAACTACCCTAGAATGGAATAAGCCTTCCGTTACCCCAATATTGTTCAATAATGGATCATGAATTACAGCCTTCAAGTCCTCAGTGGCCAATGTATTGGCTTTACTTATTTCTTTTTCAAATTCAAATCTCGTCACGCTCACTTCATTTGGTGTTAGTGAAAGACAACCTTTCAAGAAGTATGGAGAATGAGTTGCACAAAAGCACATATTATCTTTACCCAGTGAAATGGTTGATAGAGTCTGACCTAATTTGAAGCAAAGATTGGGGTGGAGGAAAGCTTCAGGCTCGTCTATTAAGAATTGCAATTTTCCATCAGCAATAACATTTATTAATATACCTAAGTATGCTTTAATACCATCGCTGTAAGATGAAAGTGGAATAGCATTTTCTTCAAAGAAAGTGGCCGCATCTGGTGAATCGAAATATTCAATATCATTAATTGGTTCGATATTACAAATGTATGCTCTTAAAACTGCAGGCTTAGGGTTCCATAAAGCAAAGTACTTGCCTGGTAGTATAACCTCCATATGCTTCTGAAGTTCTGCTTTTAACTTCCTATTTCTTCTAAGAGTTTCAAAAACATTCTGCTTTTCTTTAGAAGATATGCCTTGGTATGCCTTGTCGTCTACCATCGCCAATCTGGTTTTACCATCAAGAATCATAGTAGTTTGAGTCCATTTTCTTTTTAATAAAGTATTGCTAACGGATTTAATTTCTCGCTTCACATGTGTCTGAGCCTCCTCCCAACTGCCGCTATTCCATGATCCGCCTTTTGGTGCAGGCACAGAAAAGTTGTTGGCTTTCTCCATGAATATTTTGATTTGCTCCTCAGTTAACCCAGATGGGTTTGTAGAACCTAAAATCAAACCTTGATCAGTTAAGTTCTGAAGATCCTTCAGAAATGAGCTTTTACCAGAATTGTTTGGACCAATTACGAGGTTGAGAGACCTAAGCTCAATTGTATGGCCATTTTTAAGTTCTAAAGAATCAATCAACATACTTTCATCTCTTAATTTAACAAATCTGGTTTTCTTCTATTCGACATAACATGTGTAAAAACGTACCATTCCGTCTATCCCGTTATACTCCGACTAATTTAATCATTTTCAACCAATTAAATTCAATCATCTAAAACCTACACCCCGCCCCTTTCCCTAAACGTATTTATTAAAATCGCCCCTGCGGTGGCAACGTTTAAACTTTCGGCAGTAGGACTTCCAAATTGCGGTATACTGATGCGGTGCTGGACGTGTTTTTCAACTTCGGTACTAATTCCATTTCCTTCATTTCCCAGCACTAAAACGGCATTTTCGGGCAATTTTTCCTTATAAATGGCGGTTCCGTCCATAAAAGCGCCGTAAACGGGGAGTTTTTGCTCTGCTAAGAAAATAGTAAGATCGCGATACGTTATGTGTACACGTCCCAGCGAACCCATTGTGGCCTGTACAACTTTGGGATTGTAACAATCTACCGTCTGGGCAGAGCAGATCAAATGCGTGATGCCAAACCAGTCACAAAGCCGTATGATCGTGCCCAGGTTCCCTGGGTCGCGCACGTCGTCAAGCACAAGTTGCAGCCCCTGCCCAGGAAGTTCTGCTTTGCTTTCCTCTGGGATTTCAAATACCGCAAGCGCCTTCTGTGGACTTTTTAAAAAACTGACTTTTTTAAGCGTTTTTTGGTCAATTTCGATGGTTTTTTGGCCTGGAAAGTCGGTTTTATGTTCCTCTAAAACATATAATGAATGCAGTTTAAAACGGGATTGCAGTAATTCCTGAATGCCTTTGATACCTTCTACCACAAACAAGCCGTGCTGCTGCCGGTACTTTTTTTGAGCCAGGCTCGTTATTAATTTTATTTGGCTTTTAGCTACCATGCTTATTATGTATTTTTGACGTTATTCTGAGCGATTCCCATCTTGCAGCACCTGTTGACGAAAATAGCATTATTTATTGTACTTCTGTATACGGTTGCGGGTTGCAATGCCATTAAGCGCGTACCAGACGATAAACTTCTGCTCATGGAAAATACCATAGACGTCAATGGTACCAGGAACAAGCTTGGCAATATCAACAATATTCCCTACCAGCAGCCCAATAATCGTGTTCCGCTCTTTACTGCCCCGCTTCGGCTGTATATTTACAACTGGGCCCGTCCCAATATTGATAGTATTTTACATGCGAGGGCCATTGAAGATGATGCCACCCGCAAATTCTGGACTGCCGTTCTCTCCCGAAAACAACTGGACCGTTATATTGAGACCAGGATTGCCTTTAATGAAGCCTTAAAAAGTACCGGCGAAGCCCCTACCGTTATTTCCGAAAGCCTTACCCAGCGTTCCGCAGAACGGCTTGATGAATATTATAAGAGCAACGGTTGGTTTAATGCGGAAACCGCCTACAGCATAGACACTCTATCTTATAAACGTGGAAAGGTAGATTACAACGTCACAACCGGCCAGCCCTACATTCTCGACTCGCTAAAGACTTTTATACAGTCTGCAGAAGTAGATTCTATCTATAAAAGATTTGAAAACCAGTCCTTCATTTCACAAGGGGAACAATACAAAAGGCTGGAGCTTAATGCAGAAGCACGGCGCCTTACCACTTTGTTCAGAAACAACGGGATGTTTCATTTTGACCAGGAATTTATCAGTTTTATAGGGGACACCGTAAATACCGGTCAGAAAGTAAACCTTGAACTGTATATAAAGAACAGACAGATTAAGGCGCAGGATTCCGTATATCAGGAAGAACTCAAGGTGCACCATATAAGTACGGTAAAAGTTTATACCGATTACACTTACGCCCAGCGGAATGATTCTCCTAAAGACACGATGTCGTTTAATGATTATGAACTATATGGCTTTGATAAGATAGAATACAAGCCGCGCTACCTAACCAATGCAATTTTTATAGATCCGGGAGATGTTTATAGCGACGAGTCGCGTAATAAATCCCTTATTCGCCTGGGCCAGTTGCGTACGTTTAAATATCCCGATTTGCGCTTTACCGAAGACCCGGCAGATTCTACCGGAAGAAACTTAATTGCAAACTTTTACCTCTCTCCGCTACCCAAATTTAATGCTCGGTTGAATTTTGATGTCTCCAGGTCTAACATTCAGAAATTTGGTATAGCCGGTGGCGGTTCGCTGCTTATGCGTAACGTTCTGGGCGGTATGGAAACACTGCAACTTTCTGCCCGCGGGAGCATAGGTGCCTCTGCGACCCCAGATGATGCCAGCGCCTTTTTTGATATTACAGAACTGGGCGTTGATCTTAACTTTACCCTTCCACGTATATTTTTTCCTATTCGCACCGGTAGTTTTATCACCCCGGAAATGGCCCCCAGCACGAGTTTTACTTCAGGTCTGGGCGTTCAGCAGAATATAGGGCTTGATAAGCAAAACCTAACCGCAGGTATAGATTACCGCTGGAATCCTACCACTAATGTCAATTACCGTTTTGACCTGCTCGATATTCAATATATACGTAACCTAAATACCAGTAACTACTTTAATGTGTACAGTAACAGTTACGATAACCTGAATGAAATTGCCCGTAACAATCTGACCGATGATAATCCCTTATATGGCCAAGCGGAAGCAGATACCGGTCTGCCCCGATTGAGCATTCCCGATGGCGCTTTGGGTTTTATCAATCAGGTAGAAAATGGCAGTATTAATGTTGCCAATGACGAGCTCCTTCAGGTAAACCGTATTGAGGAGCGCCGTGACCGCCTTACCGAAGATAACCTCATCCTGGCCTCAAGCATCACCTATCTCAAAAATACCAGACAAGGCATTTTTGACGAAGAGTTCACCAGTTTTAGGGCGCGCTTAGAACTTGCCGGAAACCTGCTCTCCCTGGCGGCAGATGAACTGCAGCTGGGAAGGGATGCCAATGGGGATGCCCGCGTTTTTGGGGTAACATTTTCACAATATACCAAGGCAGAACTTACTTTTATAAAACATTGGGATTTTCAGAATGATAATATACTTGCCATACGCGCTTTTGGCGGAATAGCGATCCCTTACGGCAATAGCAACAGCATCCCTTTTATACGCAGTTTTTTTGGTGGCGGGGCCAATGACAACCGTGCCTGGCAGGCTTATCGCCTGGGCCCGGGCAGTACAAATAGCCCTAACGAGTTTAATGAAGCAAATATGAAACTTGCCTTTAACGTAGAGCAGCGCTTTAGCCTGCTTGGCGACCTCAAGGGCGCCCTTTTTGCTGATGTGGGAAATATATGGAACGTGCTTGATAATGTGCAGGATCCCCGGGCACGCTTTAATGATTTTAAAAGCCTGGAAGATATCGCGGTGGGTTCTGGTTTTGGCCTTCGGTATGACTTTAACTTTTTTGTATTGCGCTTTGATGTAGGCTTTAAAACATACAACCCAGCACTTGATCTTGGAAACCGATGGTTCAGAAATTATAATTTTGGTGATGCTGTGTTCAATGTTGGCATTAATTACCCGTTCTAAAGATAATCACGGCTTATTTTCTTATTTTTACGATCGCAACCATAAAAACAATATAACTCATGAGTAATCATATTAAACCAGGTGTAGCCACCGGAAGAGAGGTTCAGGAAATTTTTAACCACGCTAAAAAGAATGGATACGCGTTACCCGCGGTAAACGTCATAGGTTCTGATACCATTAATGGAGTGTTAGAGACCGCTGCAAAGTTAAAAGCTCCCGTAATCCTTCAGTTTTCTAATGGAGGGGCACAGTTTAACGCTGGTAAAGGTCTATCTAATGACAATCAGCAGGCTGCTGTCGCAGGTGCTGTTGCCGGTGCGAAGCACGTTCATGAACTTGCAAAAAAATATGGTGCTACCGTAATTTTACACACAGATCATTGTGCTAAAAAATTACTTCCATGGATAGATGGTTTACTTGATGCTTCAGAAAAGCACTACAAGCAATTTGGCCATTCCCTTTTCAGTTCGCACATGCTGGATTTAAGTGAGGAACCATTAGAGGAAAACATAGAGATATGTAAAGAATATCTTAAGCGCATGGCCAAAATGGATATGACCCTGGAAATTGAACTGGGCATAACCGGCGGTGAAGAAGATGGTGTGGACAACACAGATATTGATGATTCTAAACTTTACACCCAACCGGAAGAAGTTGCTTACGCCTATGAACAACTTAAAGAAGTAAGCGATCAGTTTACCATTGCTGCCGCTTTTGGTAACGTGCACGGTGTTTACAAGCCAGGGAACGTAAAACTTACCCCAAAAATCCTTAAAAATTCACAGGAACACCTTTCTAAGAAGCATGACCTGCCAGAAAATACGATCGACTTTGTATTTCACGGAGGTAGCGGTTCTTCCGTAGAGGAAATAAGGGAAGCTATAGGTTATGGTGTGATCAAAATGAATATTGACACAGACCTACAATGGGCTTTTGCTGAAGGTATTCGCAATTACTTTGATGAAAATGCGGACTATCTTAAAAACCAAATAGGAAACCCTAACGGTCCTGACAGCCCAAACAAGAAATATTACGATCCCCGGGTATGGTTGCGCAAAGGAGAAGATTCCTTCAACGCGAGACTTACAAAAGCATTTGAAGATCTTAATAATGTAAACCAACTCTAATAAAGGGTTGATCATAATTATAATGTAATCAGAACCATTTTATGCATTTTGCGTGTATAAAATGGTTTTCTAAAATTAAAGACAATTATGGCTTGGTTCAAAAGAAAAGAAAAAGGAATACAGACGGCCACAGAAAATAAAAAAGATGTTCCCAAGGGGCTTTGGTATAAGTCCCCTACCGGAAAGATCATTGATGCTGAAGAACTGGCCAAGAATTTCTATGTTAGTCCAGAAGATGATTACCATGTACGTATCAACAGTGCAGAGTATTTTCAAATTTTGTTTGACGACAATAAGTTCAAGGAATTTGACAAGAATATGACCTCAAAAGATCCGCTGGATTTTGAGGACAGTAAAAAGTACAGTGACCGTCTGAAAAGTGCCCAGGAAAAAACGGGCCTTAAAGATGCCGTACGTACCGCTGTGGGAAAAAGTATGGGCAAAGACCTTGTAATTGCCGCAATGGATTTTAAATTTATTGCCGGTTCCATGGGTTCTGTGGTAGGGGAAAAAATAGCCCGTGCGGCGCACTATTCCCTTAAAAACAATATTCCGTTCATGATTATTTCAAAATCTGGCGGTGCACGAATGATGGAAGCGGCCCTGTCGCTGATGCAGTTGGCAAAAACCTCTGCAAAACTGGCACAATTGCATGACGCAAAAATCCCTTACATTTCCCTTTGTACAGATCCTACAACTGGTGGTACCACGGCTTCTTTTGCCATGCTGGGCGATATCAACATTTCAGAACCGGGAGCACTTATAGGTTTTGCAGGTCCACGCGTGGTGCGCGATACGACCGGTCAGGAACTTCCTGATGGCTTTCAGACGGCGGAGTTTTTACAGGATCATGGTTTCCTTGATTTTATCACACACCGCAGTAAACTGAAACAAAAAGTAAACCTTTACCTCGACTTGATTCAGAATCAACCCGTTAGAAAATAACTTTTCATAACGCTGCACAGATTAAAAAATGTATCTTTGCAGCCTTAACGGAAAAACCGTTATGTACATAAAAATCATTTAAATAATATTGGAATGTATTTAGACGCAGCAAAAAAAGAAGAAATTTTTGAAAAGCACGGTAAAAGCAAAACGGATACCGGTTCAGCAGAAGGACAAATCGCTTTGTTCACACTTCGAATCAACCACCTTACCGAGCATTTAAAAAATAACCGTAAAGACTTTAACACCGAGCGCTCCCTTGTGAGACTGGTAGGAAAGCGCAGATCACTTTTAGATTATCTTACTAAGAAAGATGTCTTGAGATATCGTGCTATTGTTAAGGAATTGAACTTGAGAAAATAATATCAAGGGGCTTTGCGGCCCCTTTTTATTTTTCTATATTTAGCACAGAACACCCCAATTTATAGTGCTTTTAGATGAAAAAACCCATATTTAACCGGATTTTTCTCATTTTAAAGCAAGAATACAAAAACCACTTTTGAGCAATCATTTGTGGCAAGGAAAGCTATCACTAGGTTTTTCATTGGTCCACTCACTACACACACAACACAACGACCACGCGTTTTTTGAATTCGTTCAAAAAATGTATTTGTAAAACAACGCCGTACCGCGGCGTAAATGAAAAACATTATGATTCCACAAACATTTAAAGAGGTCATAGACCTTGGCGATGGAAGAGAAATTTCCATCGAGACCGGGAAACTTGCAAAACAGGCCCACGGCTCTGTTGTTGTTCAATCTGGTAATTGTATGCTTCTCTGTACCGTAGTTTCGGGATATGAGAAAAAAGACCTTGATTTTCTTCCTTTAACGGTAGATTATCGTGAGAAATTTGCAGCTGCAGGACGTTATCCTGGCGGTTTTTTTAAGCGTGAGGCTCGTCCCAGCGATGGTGAAGTACTTACCATGCGCCTTGTAGATCGCGTTTTGCGCCCACTATTCCCTAAAGATTATCACCAGGAAACCCAGGTGATGATCCAACTAATGTCACATGATGAGGACGTTATGCCAGATGCTATGGCTGGTTTTGCCGCTTCTGCCGCTATTCAACTTTCTGATTTTCCGTTTGAATGCGCTATTTCAGAAGTACGCGTAGGCCGTGTGAATGGAGAGTTTATCATAAACCCTTCCCGCGCCCAACTCGCAGAAAGTGATATTGACATGGTCATTGGCGCTTCGGCAGAATCTGTGATGATGGTAGAAGGTGAGATGAAAGAAATCTCTGAAGAAGAAATGGTTGAAGCAATTAAGTTTGCCCATGAAGCCATTAAAAAACAATGTGAGGCACAAATAAGACTTGCTGAAGCTTTTGGCAAGAAAGAAGTACGGGAGTACGAAGCTGAACGTGAAGATGAAGCGCTAGCTAAAAAAGTACAGGAGCTTACGTATGATAAGGTTTATGCTATTGCAAAAAATGGTTCTTCTAAAAAAGAACGCAGCAGCGCCTTTTCGGAAATAAAAGATGAGGTGAAAGCCAGTTTTTCTGAAGAAGAACAAGAGGAATATGGTGATCTTATTTCTAAATACTTTTATAAAGCAGAGAAAAAAGCGGTTCGTGATCTTACCTTAAATGAAGGTTTACGCCTTGACGGAAGGAAAACAGACGAGATTCGCCCTATCTGGTGTGAAGTGGATTACCTCCCTTCTACCCACGGTTCAGCTATATTTACGCGTGGTGAAACACAAGCGCTTGCTACCGTAACCTTAGGTACTTCAAGGGAAGCAAATCAGATTGATATGCCTTCTTACGAAGGAGAAGAAACGTTCTACCTGCACTACAATTTCCCACCTTTCTCAACTGGTGAAGCACGACCTATTCGTGGTACCTCCCGTAGGGAAGTTGGTCATGGTAACTTGGCACAACGCGCATTAAAAGGAATGATTCCAGCAGACTGTCCTTACACCGTACGTGTGGTCTCAGAAATATTGGAATCAAACGGATCTTCTTCAATGGCAACTGTTTGTAGCGGTACGATGGCACTTATGGATGCCGGGGTTCAGCTTAAAAAACCGGTTTCTGGTATTGCCATGGGACTGATTTCTGACGCTGAGAGCGGAAAATATGCCGTTTTGAGCGATATATTGGGAGATGAGGATCATTTAGGGGATATGGACTTTAAAGTAACGGGTACCGCAGACGGTATCACTGCTTGCCAGATGGACATTAAAGTTAAAGGTCTTTCCTATGAAATTCTTGTAAATGCTCTTAAACAAGCTTCAGCAGGTAGATTGCACATTCTTGATAAATTGACTGAAACCATTGCTACGCCGAATGCAGACGTTAAAGGCCACGCACCTAAAATGGTAACGGTAACTATTCCTAACGAATTTATTGGCGCATTGATAGGTCCTGGTGGAAAAGTAATCCAGGAACTTCAGAAAACGACCAAAACAACGATCGTGATCAACGAAGATCCGGTAACCGAAGAAGGTATTGTTGAAATTTTAGGTACAGGTAAAGAAGGTATTGATGCTGTACTGGCAAAAATAGATTCTATTACTTTCAAACCAGAAGTTGGTAGCGTTTATGAAGTGAAAGCTATAAAAATGCTTGACTTTGGCGCAGTGGTAGAATATGTGGATGCTCCTGGAAATGAAGTATTGCTACATGTTTCTGAACTGGCCTGGGAACGCACCGAAAATGTAACCGATGTTGTAAACATGGGTGATGTGTTTGATATCAAATATCTGGGAATGGATAGCAGGACGAGAAAAGAGAAAGTTTCCCGTAAAGCGCTACTCCCTAAACCAGAAGGTTATAAAGAACGTCCACCACGCAGTGACGACCGCAAGCGTGATAACAGCAGAGGCCGTGATAGCCGAAACAGGGACAACTCTAGAGGAAGGGATTCCAGAAGCAGGGACAACGATCGTAAAGACGATTAATCTGCTCTAAATTTGTAAAGTACGATTTTTTAAAAGCGCCTATGCCTCACAGCTTAGGCGCTTTTTTACTGTCATTATAGCAGGGAATTGACTGCTTGTCCATTGTTTGCGCCATATCTGCAATACGAATTATTCTGTTAAAATTATAAATAGTAACAAAAATTAGAAGTCTAATTACCTGTAAAACAGCTATTATACCCTATTTTTAATCAGATTTTAGTGAAAATCTATTTTGTTGCATGAATTCCGCATAGTCCTTGCACACTATATATTTCATTAAATAAAAAGTAGCAAAAACATGAAAGTACTTGTAATAGGAGCAGGAAATATGGGATTAACGTATGCCGAGGGCATGGCGCAATCCCCATTTCTCAATAAAAGGAATCTCATGATTCACGATGTCTCCGCTGAGAAAATTGAAGCACTTGACAAATTACCCCACTTTGATGCCTATGCTGATGTTAAAGATTGCGTACCGCAGGCAGATGTAATTTTCTTAGCGGTTAAGCCTTTTCATACAGAAGATCTTTTTGGCAAAATCAAAGATCTGGTCAATGATTCTCAAATTATAGTTTCCTTAATGGCAGGTATAACTATTGAAACTATACAAAATGGTCTGGGTATCTCTAAAGTAGTACGTACAATGCCTAACCTTCCCGCAAAAGTAGGTAAAGGCGTGACTTCCTTTACAGAATCTAAAGAAGTGAGCAGGGTTGAACTTATCATGGTACGCAACCTACTTGATACCACCGGAAGCTCTATTCATGTTAATACAGAGGAATTCATAAACGCATCAACGGGAATAAGCGGTAGCGGACCAGCCTATATATTTTATTTTATGCAAAGCATGCTAGAGGCTGCCTTGAAAATGGGCTTTTCTAAAAATGACTCTCGCGTGTTGGTCACTAAAACTTTTGAAGGTGCCGTGGCGATTTTCAACGAATCAGACCTATCTCCTGAGACCTGGATGGACAGGGTAGCTTCTAAAGGAGGTACTACCCGTGCTGCTTTGGACAGCATGGATGATAATAATGTAAAAGAATTAATTAAAGATGCAGCTTACGCGGCCTTCAACAGGGCTACTGAGTTGGGAAAATAACCTATAAGTAAAGTAATGAGCAAAAAGAGAGTAGTTATAAAAGTAGGAACCAATGTGATGACCAATAAGGACAACCGCATTGTAGGCCCTATATTAAATGAATTGGTTAGGCAGATAGCCGTTCTCTATGAGAATGATATTGCATGTGTACTTGTATCATCAGGCTCTGCTATTGCCGGTAAGGAAATTTTAGGCGATTGTGCGGCACAGGATCCATCCATAAGAAGACAGATATTTTCTTCGGTAGGTCAGCCACGTATGATGCGGCATTATTATTCCCTATTTCACAGTTTTGGTATGCGCTGCGCCCAGGTTTTGGCCACTAAAAGGGATTTTGCCGCCGGAAAGTACAGGGAGAATATGATCAATTGTTATGAAGGGCTCCTTTCCGAAGGAATTATTCCCATTGCAAATGAGGATGACGCAGTTTCTTTGACCATGTCCATGTTTAGCGATAATGATGAACTCGCGAGCCTTGTGGCAGAATTGATACAGGCAGATGCGCTGATACTTCTTACTGACACGGACGGTCTTTATACCGGTCACCCGGATGCAGAAGATTCAAAAAAACTGAATGCCGTACATACAGATGAAAATGTAGAAAAATATGTACAGGAATCCAATAAAGCAGAAGGCGAAGGCCGTGGTGGTATGGAGTCTAAATTGAAGATTGCCAAGGAAACCGCACGCAAAAATATCATAACCTATATCGCGAACGGGAAGAGGAAAAATGTCATTGTTGACATCATGGACGGTAAAGATATAGGGACGAAGTTTCACGCCTAGTTTTAACTTAAAATAGAAAATTTATGCAGTTATTAAATACAGATAAAAAAAATAATGTTCTTGATTCAATGATCAAAATCATTGATGAAAATAGAAAGAGTCTTCTTGAAGCGAACCAAAAGGATCTTGATGCTTTTGATCGCGACGATCAGGCATTGTATGACAGGCTTGTAGTCAATGACAAAAAAATTGACGGTATGATTCAGGCGCTTCGCGAAGTACGTGATCAGGAAGATCCCGTAAATAAAGAAATTTCCAATAGGACTTTAGACAGTGGTCTTGAGATTATTAATCGTACGGCACCTTTTGGCACCATTATGATTATTTATGAATCCAGACCTGATGTAACTATAGAAGCTGCCGTTCTTGCTTTTAAAGCAAATAATAAAATATTACTTAAAGGTGGAAAAGAAGCCTTCAATAGTAATAAACTGTTGGTTGAATTTTGGCACAAAGCATTAAAACAGAATGATCTGGGCGAAGAATGGATCACCATGCTCAATATGAACCGTACCGAAACCCAGGAATTTTTAAGAAATCCTGATCAGCAATTGGATCTTATCGTTCCTCGTGGTGGTGAAAGATTGATCGCTTTTGTAAAAGAGCATGCTACATGTGCCGTATTGATTAGTGGTCGTGGAAATAATTTCCTATATGTTCATCCAGAAGCAGACTGGAAAAAAACTTTAGAGGTCATTATAAATGCCAAAACAGATAAAATTTCAGGATGCAACGCGCTTGATAAAGTATTGGTAGATGTAAACCTCCCAGATTATAAAAAACGCCTCAAGGATCTAGAACAAACCTTAAGCGCTGCGGAAGTTGAAACCATTGTAGATTTAAAAGTGGGCGAAACTTTGGATACCCTTGAAAAAATTGAAGATGATAAGGTTTGGTTAGAAGAATTTCTGGCTATGAAAATTGCTGTTGGTGCCGTAGACGGTATCGAAGAAGCAATACAAAAAATAAATACCTATAGCGGAGGCCATTCTAGTGTGATCCTTACAGAAGATAAAGATGTTGCTAAGATTTTTATGGAGCAGGTTGATAGTGCTGCCGTGTACCACAACGCTTCCACCCGTTTTACTGATGGTGGTCAAATGGGCGTAGGTGCAGAGCTTGCAATAAGTACAGATAAACTACACCACAGAGGGCCCTTGGGTCTCAAACAATTGGTAACCAATAAATACTACGTATTTGGTGATGGCCACATTCGCGTATAAACAGGAATCCATATTCTTATAAATCCTCCATTTCGGGGGATTTTTTTTGTTCTGTTCTTTAAATAAATCTGTTTCTAAATATTTGATTTTTAGTTATCTAAAAAATAATTGAAAATATAAGGGTCTATCTGTAACATTTTTTTTCTTTTTTACGTATACCTAGTATAGTACCTAATGTGCTATAGACAAAAGCCCTACATCATGAGACAACTTAAAATTACCAAACAGGTAACGAACCGTGAAACGGCCTCCCTTGATAAATATCTTCAAGAAATTGGTAAAGTTGACCTCATTACTGCAGATGAGGAGGTAGAACTTGCCCAGCGTATAAAGGCCGGTGATGGTATTGCTTTAGAGAAATTGACAAAGGCCAACCTGCGCTTTGTGGTTTCTGTTGCCAAACAATATCAAAATCAGGGTTTAACACTACCAGACCTTATCAATGAAGGCAATTTGGGTTTGATAAAAGCAGCTCAGCGTTTTGATGAGACCCGTGGGTTCAAATTTATATCCTACGCCGTTTGGTGGATACGGCAGTCCATATTGCAGGCACTTGCAGAGCAATCGAGAATTGTACGCCTTCCCCTCAATAAAATTGGTTCTATAAATAAAATCAATAAAACGTATGCTTTTCTGGAACAGGCGAACGAACGTCCTCCCAGTCCAGAAGAAATAGCGAAAGAACTGGACCTCAGCATAAATGAGGTTAAGGAATCCCTTAAAAACTCGGGTCGTCATGTAAGTATGGATGCTTCGCTCATACCTGGTGAAGATTCTAATTTATATGATGTGCTTCGATCCAACGAATCCCCTAATCCTGATCGTGAGTTGCTAAATGAGTCCCTGCGCGTAGAAATACAACGTGCCCTAGAAACCTTAACACCACGGGAAGCAGATGTAATACGACTCTATTTTGGCCTATCGGAACAACAACCCATGACCCTTGAGGAAATAGGGGAAACCTTTGACCTTACCCGGGAACGCGTAAGGCAGATAAAAGAGAAAGCAATACGACGGTTAAAACATACTTCTCGTTGTAAAATTCTTAAAACATATCTTGGCTAATGCCAATAAAAGTTAAAAAACATCTACTTAAAAAGAGCTTTTTATATCTTGACATCGAAAAACAAATACATAGATTTATTAATAATATCCAAGACGACAACAGTTCATCATAACTGTTTGTTTTTTGATTGATGAATGAATCCTCGGCTGATTACCGGGGATTTTTCATATTTTTAAATACCCCAAACATCTATTTTTACAACTATGCCCTATTCCGTAATGTATATTAGCAGTGGTGTTCCTGATCTGAACAATAATGACGTAAACGCAATAATGGAAGCTGCCCATAAGAACAACGATCCATTAAATATCTCTGGCTTTCTGCTTTATGACAGGGGAAATTTTCTTCAGCTTCTGGAGGGTGACCAGGAAAAAGTAATGATGATATACGATCGCGTTAAAAATGACTGGAGACATCGTAACCTTATTCCAGTTATGGAACAACATACGGAAATCAAAGGATTTGACTTTTATCATAGCGGTTTCAAAATATGTGACAATCCATCGCTTGTTAATGATCTAAAAAATTATGTTGCCATGATCAGTAAAATGGACACACCAGAGTTAAAAAAGACTATCCATCTGGTACAGGCAATTCTAAGAGCTATGAATCCCTAAATTTTTTATATTCAAATGAGCTGATTTCTTTCTTTGAAACCCTGAAAACTTACAAAGCGACATTGATCCTAGTTTATAAATTAGCATTCTGAATAATTATAAGAGAGAATTCTAAAATTCCGCATTTATAGTTCAAATTGGTATATGTACTTTTTCAAAAGTCCTATTTTTGTCCAAAACCGAAACCCATGTCACAAAAATATATTGCCCCTTCCCTACTCGCATCAGATTTTGCAAACCTGCAACGCGATATTGAAATGATTAACGGAAGCAAAGCAGACTGGTTTCACGTAGATATCATGGATGGTTTATTTGTTCCAAATATCTCCTTTGGAATGCCGGTTTTTGAGGCGATTACAAGACATACTCAAAAGTTTGTTGATGTTCATTTGATGATCGTTGATCCAGACCGTTTTGTGGAAGATTTTGCAAAACTGGGAGCGAATAGCATTACCGTGCATTACGAAGCATGTACCCACTTGCATCGTATCCTGCAGGTCATAAAACAGGCAGGCGTAAAAACGGGGGTTGCCCTAAATCCTCATACACCTGTTCATGCTTTGCGCGAGGTAATAGGCATGATAGATATGGTTTGTATAATGAGCGTAAACCCAGGTTTTGGAGGTCAGACGTTTATTGAGAACACCTATAATAAAATTGCTGAACTCAAAGAGCTGATCCTTGCTAAAAATGCCACAACGCTTATAGAAATAGATGGCGGCGTGACGGACTTAAATGCCCGAAAACTCTTTAAAACCGGCGCTGATGTCCTTGTTTCGGGCAGTTTTATATTTAAATCGAAAGATCCATTGGAAACAATTGAAAACCTAAAACTGAGGAGCTCTAAATAAATCTTCAAAATATATTGAGATTGGCGACTATTACTTTTTAGAAGATTCCCCTTTAAAGCTTTGTGAGCTATTTTTAAAAAGAACATTGAAAGTCGTTAAACTTCCGTATATACGGGTTAAATATTGCTGTAGATCAACTTTTTCCTGATCGTCAAGATTCTTGCTCGCATTGATTTTTTGCTCCATAACCCGTATGCGGTCGCGCACCATAACAATTTTGTGAAAGAAGGTGTCTACGGGTATTTCTTTAGCAGATAGATTGATGTCCTTAGGTATTAAATTCATTGTGCCGCCTTTCCACTTATCTGCAATGGGAACAATTTCAGAAATATCTGAATAGCGCTTTAAAAGTTCTTTTAAAGAGCTTTCGACTTCGTACAGACTTATGGTGTCTACGGCATCTTCGGTAGCTTCAATAACTTCAAAAGTACTGTCCAAATCAATGGTTTCTAATCCTTTTTCTATAAAGGTCACCCAGTATTCCTGAGATGTGCTATTTGTAATTACCCCTTTTCCGTATTCTGCATGGTTGATACGTGATCCTATACCTAGAATTTTCATCATTTAGTTTTGCTTTACTATGTTGATCCTTTTCAAAATAAAACTATTCGGCTAACATAGGAAATAAATATGTAGGTTTGGGATGAAAATGAATGTCTTTAAAATGAATAGCGCTTATAAATTTCACGGTATTCTCGTAATGAATACATTATAGGATTGAAGAAACAACTATGAAGACGACTAAGATTATTGGCGGTATAATGGGACCATTGCTTTTTGTATACCTCAACTATTTTTTTGCCCCAGAGGGTCTTTCTCCTGCAGCACAGTCCACACTGGCGTGTGCTGCCTGGATTGCGGTATGGTGGACGATGGAGGTTATGCCCATTGCAGCAACAGCCTTGCTGCCCATTATTCTATTTCCCATGAGCGGTGCCTTGCCCCTGGATATAACTACGGCAAGCTACGGGCACAAGTATGTCTATTTATTTGTTGGCGGTTTTCTAATAGCCATCGCCATAGAAAAATGGAACCTGCACCGGCGAATTGCCCTAAACATAATCAACCTTATAGGTACGAGCGTCAACCGAATCATTTTGGGATTTATGGTAGCTACCGCATTTCTCTCCATGTGGATCTCAAATACGGCCACAACCGTAATGATGTTGCCTATAGGTATGGCAATTGTTTCCCAGCTAAAGGACAATCCCGCCTCTAAGGGCAATGAACACCTAACTTTTGGAAAAGGGCTTATGCTCGCTATCGCGTACGCGGCGTCCATAGGAGGTATGGCTACATTGATTGGGACACCACCCAACCTTATCCTTGCGGGAGTACTGGAAGAAAGCTACGGTGTGGAAATAAGTTTTATTCAGTGGATGAAATTTGGCCTTCCCGTTTCTGCACTCTTACTTGCTATCTGCTATTTATATCTTACACATTTCGCGTTTTCTAAAGGCAACGATCTTGCAATGCCCAAGCAGTTTCCGGGAGGACGGGAGGAAATAAACCGACTTATAACGTCCCTGGGAAAAATGAGCAGGGAAGAGCGTATCGTCCTTGTTGTTTTTGCAGCCACAGCTTTTTGCTGGATGTTTAGGGCATATTTGCTACAACCTTTGTTTCCGGAAATAGATGATACCATCATTGCGGTATTTTTTGCGCTCGTTCTATTTCTAATCCCCTCTAAAAAGGATGAAAAAGGAATGCTGCTTCACTGGGAAGAGGCGGTAAAGCTCCCCTGGGGAATATTGTTGCTTTATGGTGGCGGACTAGCTCTTGCAAGTGCTTTTTCTGAAACTGGCCTTGCGGAATGGATAGGCATGCAGCTCACTTCTATTGAAAATATAAGCTTGATCCTACTGCTTTTTATCTTAATTGCCGCAGTAAATTTTTTAACCGAAATAACGTCAAACCTTGCAACAACGGCCATGCTGCTACCGGTTATCGTACCGGTTGCCCTTATTTTTAATACTCATCCCTATATTTTAATGGTAGGCGTTACGGTTGCAGCATCCTGTGCATTTATGCTTCCGGTGGCCACGCCGCCAAATGCTATTGTTTTTGGTTCTGGCTACCTGCGTATTCCAGACATGGTTAAAACCGGCGTATGGATGAACATTATTTCTATACTGCTGCTCACTATGATGACCTATTATTTGTTACCGTATCTATGGGATTTTATACCGGATTCGTTTCCGTCAAATTTTAGAAAACCCAATTAAATAGGTTTAGAGTCAATTTATTGGTTGTTTTTGATCATTTTTGATCGAAAATGGGTAGATTTTATTGGGATGATTAGATCTATGCTATTGAAAGAATTAAAAATTATTTCTTACTACGTTTAATCTTGATAATATTCCAGAAGAAAAAAAGTACTGCGGAAGCGTAAAAACCGACTTAGTCCGTAAGCATTTCTACCGTTGCCACGGTCCTAAAACCTGTATGATCAGTAGCAGAATCCATAGTATTTCCCATCCTGGCCGAAATACGGTAACTACTGCAATAGGAAGCGGAGCATAAAAAGGAACCTCCTTTGATTACCCTCTCCCGACTATAAGGAGATTCGGGATTATATGATTTAGACGGTCCTTTGGGATTTCTAAGTTCACCTTTCCCTAATGCCCTGACATAATAATTTACATCAAACCAATCTTGCGTCCATTCCCATACATTGCCTGCCATATCATAAATTCCCAGCGAATTAGAAGAAAATGATGCCGTAGGAGCTATCCCATCAAATCCATCTGAAGCCAGATTTTTTACGGGGAATTCGCCCTGCCAAATATTCGCTTTATCATTGATCATTTGAGTATCATTTCCCCAGGTGTAGATTCCACCATTCAATTTACCATGAGCCGCGGCCTCCCATTGTGCCTCAGACGGTAACCCGCGATTTGCCCATTCGCAAAAAGCAAGTGCATCCCGGTAGGCAATGTGAACAACTGGATGATCATCTTTTCCTTCTATGGAAGAATGCGGCCCAGATGGATGGCGCCAGTTGGCACCACGTTTCCACTTCCACCATTGGGAATAATCACTCATGCCATATACATCAGCGATCGCATCATTAAAGATGAGGGATCCCGGTTGAAGTATGCTATCTGCCGGGCGTGGGGTACCGGGCGGCAATTGGGATTTAATCTCGTCCCAATCTATGGGTTCCTCAGCAAGGGTCACATATCCCGTTGCTTCTATGAATTCCCTGAATTCTGCATTGGTGACTTCTGTTTTATCTATAAAAAAACCATCAACAGCCACGGGATGTGCTGGCTTCTCTCTGGGAAGGGCCTGTTTATCATCATGTTGAGCCCCCATTGTAAAGTGAACCCCAGAAACCCATACCATCCCGCTAGGTTTTAAAATCTCCTCCGGTTGCTCTACCAGTAATGTTGAAGTATCTGAAACTTCCATCTTGCTTATAGCAGTTTTTTCGGCTTCTTTATCTTTGCAAGAGTATAAAATGCCCACCAGGGTGAGTCCCATAAAGAGCATTGAATTTTTCTTAAAATACGTTCTAGATTTCATAACATTACATGTTGCTGCAATCAAGGAATGAATTCATCCTCAAATCAATAAAGTTGAACAAACCAGCAGAACTTCAACTCAAAATCAGGGTTTATAAATACCTATTTTTAGTAGTGCATCTTAATATAATAAAAAAGAATTTATACCGTAAACATCAATATACAATCAATTTTTTACGTAATAAATACCTTAAAAAGCCGGTTTTCAGGTTAAAATACCCGTTTTTATTATTTCAAAAGCAGAAAATATCGTGCCGAAAAACGATAATAACGTTACCTCAATACGACTAGAACAGCTTAATCTATCAAAAAATGAAAGGAAATATAGGGAAAGTAGGAATGGGAGGCGGTTGTCACTGGTGTACAGAAGCTGTCTTTAATGCCCTGAAAGGCGTGATAAATGTAGAGCAGGGTTATATAGCATCTACAAATGAAAACGATTCATTTTCCGAAGGGGTCCTGGTGCATTACAATCTCAACGAAATTAGCCTAAAGGATCTGATATATGTTCACCTGCATACCCATGCATCCGCATCGGCACATTCTTTCAGAAAGAAATACAGATCAGCTGTCTATAGCTATGAAAAGTCGGAAATTGAGGAAGTCGAAAAAATAATCGATGAACTACAGAAAAATTTTGAATCCACACTAATAACCCGCGCGTTGCCCTTTAGTGAATTTGAACCCAGCCGAATGAGCTTGAGACAATACTATGAGAAAAATAAAGAAGCGCCGTTCTGCCAGCGCTATATCGTCCCTAAACTAGACTTCATAAACAAAAATTTTAAAGAATTAGAACGCGTGTAATCATAGATTCTAAGCTGTAAAAAGAAACAGTTGGGACAATAATTGGCTTTTACTTCAACCTGGTAATTTGTATTTTAAGTTACCTGAACTCGTTACTATGGATCATCTCATACTGATAGTTTTCTTCTCTTTCAATTTCATAATTAAGCCCATAGGTAACAAATATGGAGAGTGCTAAAATAAAAAACACCAGTGAAAACATATAGCACAACTCAAAATCAAAGTAATACGCGAAAAGAGCGGATACATCAGAAAATAGAAAACAAAATACGAGTAACGTGTACCGTAAAGACCGTGTACTGTAGTACTTCGTATTGTACGCGACGGCAATAACCGCCATGATCATCATGAAAGAGCCATACAGATAATAAAGTGCTATATCTAAGGAATCCCTAAACACAAGGTTAAGTATTTCAATAGCCGAATAAAGCATGTACATATTAACTATGAGCAGGAGTGCACCTAAAATAACAAATGAAGTATTAAAAAAGCGGATACTGAATTTACGGAAACATTCTACAATAACCATCATATATGCAAGGCAGCCTACGATCACGTACCCTTTCAAACCTATGGAGTATTCGTAAAATTGAAAGAAAATTTCATGAATCAGGAAAAAAATCAAGGCAGCTTTTACCCACGAGTTCTTATACTGTTTTCTGGAAAGGTAAAAAATAAACAAAAACGCTACGGTGACTAATCGTGCCAATCTACTACTCTGCAAATCAGCAAAAAGAACGAATGATAGATTAATAAAAAGAAGGACAGATACTATAATCGTAAATACCCAATTTTTCTTTGAAATTATTCGTAATTGCATTTTGACGATATTTTATGCATTTCATCTGTGAAATTCAAAAATAATCAAAATATTTTTAACTAATTGGCTTTTTCCTCTTAAATAAATCTTAGTGATTTCTGAGGCTATAATAATTGAGCATATTGAAATGGCAACATCTTCACCTTGATGATAGTTGATTTTGTTTAGAAAAATAGAATAAGGAAGAAAATAAACTTTATTCTCGTCAGGTTTTGTATACTTAGAAGTCTACTATAACACCTACACCTAGTTGTTGTTTCCATTGTGTACGCGCTCCCAACACTTCTTCTTTACCGTCAGCGTTGGTCTCACTGAGCTTGATATCATTATCATACTTAAGATGGGAACCTAATTTTGCCACTACAAAGGTGTTGACCTTAAAATTGAAGTTGAGTTCCCAGTCCACATCCACATTCCCAAAACTGTTAAGGTAATCTGTATAAAGTCGCAGGTCGTTGATAAGGCGCACATTTTCCATAATATCTGTACTATAGGACCCAGATAAAAGAATACCCAATTCACTACGCACATTTTCACCCTCCTTTATGATCGTGCCGTCAGCATCCCGAATTGCCTCGGTTACCCCGAAAGCACCACGGTTTGCAAGCTCCTGATCAAGTACGAAAGTGGATCTATAAGTAAGTGGCGATGCATACAATGAAAGATTCTCAATACGCTTACCGTACTCAAAACCTACCCCGGTGAAGATATACGCGGGGGCCATGAATTGTGATATGGTGCTTTCTGTATTGGGATAATTATAACCGTTAGTAAATTGCGTGTTGAAACTAAAACGCGCCGAATAAAACCAGTTGGATATTGTATCCCTTCGGTAACCATATTCTGACTTTAATTCCAGTTGGTCATCAGTCTTGCGCACTTCCTGTCCCTGCTGACTATTAACACCATATCGCGCCCTTAAACTGTTGCGCCAGTTGTTTTTACCATCAGCATAATTTCTGACTATGTTCATTTCCGCAAGGCCAGAGATGGAGTTACTACCTCCCGCATTCCAGTTTACAAAGGCAACTTCACTGAGGTCAATGCCTATAACATTTTTCTCCGTCCATCGTGAGGCCCTTTCATCACGGGCTTTTTTAGCATTAACCATACCAGTAAGCTCCCTGCCATCCAGCCCAAAATGCACCAAAACCTGCTGGGCATTTATTTGATTTATGGTAATGAACAGAAAAACAATCAAAATGTGGTAAGACTTCAAGGCAATCTATTTAAATCGTTAATGGTATTCAAAGGAGCCAAAAGAACTGGAAATACTCAATTTTTTTGATTCAGCCGCGGCTACGCTGCCTATTATTTGTGCATCCACATTAAAGGAGTGCGATATATCAATAATCTCCTCCGCAACGTTCTCATCAACATAAAGTTCCATACGGTGACCCATATTAAAAACCTGGTACATCTCCTTCCAGCTCGTATCGCTTTCCTGCTGAATAAGATTGAATAACGGCGGCAACTCAAAGAGATTGTCTTTGATTATGTGTAGTTTTTCAACAAAATGTAAAATTTTAGTCTGCGCGCCCCCACTACAGTGCACCATCCCGCAAATGGCGGAACGATCTACGTTTTCCAGTATTTTTTTTATGATGGGCGCATAGGTTCTTGTAGGGGAAAGCACCAGTTTACCGGCATCTAACGGCGAATTTTCGATCGTTTCGGTCAGTTTTTTTGAACCGGAATACACCAATTCTTCCGGCACCAGGGCATCATAACTTTCCGGATATTTTTCGGCCAGATATTTTCCAAAAACATCGTGCCTTGCAGAAGTAAGTCCGTTACTTCCCATACCGCCATTGTATTCCTTCTCATACGTGGCCTGGCCAGAAGAAGAAAGCCCCACGATCACATTGCCCGGGCGTATGTTCGCATTATTGATCACATCTGCCCTTCGCATCCTCGCGGTAACGGTAGAATCTACAATAATGGTGCGTACAAGATCGCCTACATCTGCCGTCTCCCCACCGGTGCTTTTTATGCTTACGCCAAAGTTTTCCAAATCTGTGATAAGTTCTTCGGTACCATTGATAATTGCCGAAATCACTTCACCGGGTATCAGGTTTTTATTGCGCCCAATGGTAGAAGAAAGCAGGATATTATCTGTAGCGCCCACACATAGCAGATCGTCAATATTCATTATCAGCGCATCCTGTGCGACCCCTTTCCATACAGATAGGTCTCCAGTTTCTTTCCAGTACATATACGCCAGCGAAGATTTTGTTCCTGCGCCATCTGCGTGCATGATGAGGCAATGTTCTTCACTGCCCGTAAGGTGATCTGGAACTATTTTGCAAAAAGCACTTGGAAATAAGCCTTTATCTACCTTTTTGATGGCATTGTGCACATCTTCCTTAGCTGCTGAAACTCCGCGTTGTGCGTATCTTTTTGAGGTTTGGTCACTCATATTTCTTCAATATTTGGTGAAAATAGGCATTATTTAAACGTTTTACCCCGTTTTTTGTTATCCTCTATTTTGTTTCACTTTTCAGGCGCTGGGCAACTTCCTGAACTTCATCGAGTACACGCAAGAGGTTACCGCTCCAAAACTTTCCTATTTCTTCTTCAGTATAGCCGCGGCGTACCAGTTCTTTGGTCACATTTAATGTTTCCGAGGCATCATTCCAACCTTCTACACCACCGCCACCGTCAAAATCGCTACTAATGCCCACATGATCTATCCCCAGTTTTTCTACGAGATAGTCAATATGATCAACAAAATCCTGAACATTTACCGCAGGTGGCAAACTATCCATGTTCATTTTTTCCTCAAGTATAGGTGCCATGGACTTTATTTTCTCATTGTAAGCCTCCTGTTCCTTGTCAGATAATTGAGGTAACGTGTCTTCATCTATGTAGGTTATTCCCATAGAATCTAATAGTTTTAGGCCAAGTTCTTTTCGTGCTTTTTCCCTTGCATCATTTTTATCCTTGTTTAAATAGCTCTTGAAGGCTACGGTTTGCACCACCCCGCCATTTTCTTTCATCCATTTTAACTGCTCGTCGTCCAGATTTCTACTGTGTTCGCTCATTGCTCGTGCTGAAGAATGGGAAGCAATGATGGGTGCTTTGGTAAGTTCGATCATTTGGCGCATCGCTTCTTTAGAAGGATGCGAAACGTCTATCATCATCCCTAGTTCATTCATTTTCTTGACCACTTCACGGCCCATGTCGCTAAGACCATTATGAAGCCAAATGCTGTCTGCTTCACCCGTATTGCTATCGCTCAGCTGGCTGTGGCCATTGTGCGCAAGCGACATATAGCGGGCGCCCAGATCGTAGAATTTTTGTACGTTGCTTATATCCTCGCCTATAGGATAAGCGTTTTCTACGCCTATCATAGCTACCTTTTTACCTTCTGCATGAATCCTTCTTACTTCTTCTGAAGTGGTTGCGAGTGCAATCTGGTCTGGCGCAATATCCTCTACCAGATGGTGAATGGCTTTAAACTTTGACATTGCATTTTCATATGCTTTTTCATAACCAGCTTCGTTTAGTGAATCCTGACCGGTATACACGATAAGCCAGGATACATCCAGGCCGCCGGATTTCATTTTTGGTAAATTTACCTGTGTTTCCAGATCCTGCGTATAGTTTATTGAATCTGTAAAGTTTGCGACATTAAAATCATTATGCGTGTCGAGTGTAATGACATTGTCCTGAATTTGCTGTGCTTTTTTAGTAAGATCTTCATCGGTCATTGCCATCTCCTGTTTTTTATCTTTTTCCTGACAAGAATTTAAAAAAACGGCTAAAAAGAGCAATAAAAAGGTGTATTTAGTAATTTTTCGGTTCATAATTTGGTTGTTTATAAGATTGTTTTTGGGTCAAAAAAGGCCGATTTTAGGTCAAAAAAGCTATTTTCTCACCAATGGTGCTAGGATATTCCACACGTTTTCTGCCACGATTTTTTGGCCTTTTACGATGGGATGAATACCATCGCCCTGGTTCAGTTCAGGAACTCCGGCTACGTCTGTGAGTAAAAAAGGGATTAGTTTCGCATTGTTCTTTTCGGCCAACTCGGGAAAAATATTTTTGAATTCTGTAGTGTATTCCCGGCCTAAGTTGGGCGGAAGTTGCATCCCGGCAAGTACGATCTGCGTATTTGGGTTTTTCGTATGCACTGTATCTATAATGGCCTGCAGGTTTTGCCTGGTCTCTGTTAACGGAATACCGCGCAAACCGTCATTGGCACCAAGTTCCAAAACAAAAATATCCACATTTTGTTTGAGCACCCAGCTGATCCTGTTTTTGCCTCCAGCAGTGGTTTCCCCACTTACCCCGGCGTTGATGGCATTATAATTCAGCCCCAAAGAATCCAGTTTCTGCTGAATACGCGCGGGAAACGCATCTTCCGTGTCATCAAGGCCGTAGCCCGCGGTAAGGCTATCGCCAAAAAAAAGAATAGATCCGGAAGTTGTATCGTTTTCCGTGGCAGCTGCTGACTCTTCCTGGGATTGCTCTGGTTTTGCGCTGGCGGCAGATGGCGTTTTGTCCTTACAGGAACCGAAAAAGGTAAGCACTAAAAAACAACAAAACATTAACAGGCTCTTCACGGCGATACGGGTTTAAATTAAAAGCGATTCGGTATTTTGTCTTTTTAGGATCTAAATTACACGAACAGTACGATGGCAAAGATATTAAACGTTGAGCACTTGGAGAAAGGCTATACCAATGGTTCCAAAAAGCTTACGGTATTACACGATATTTCCTTTAGCATAGAGGAACGGGAAACTTTTTCAATAGTGGGACCGTCCGGGAGCGGTAAAACTACATTGCTTGGTCTTTGCGCCGGCCTTGACCACCCAGATAGCGGGAATATTAGCCTTTGCGGTACTTCTATGAACAACCTGGATGAAGACGGAAGGGCACGTTTGCGCAATGAAAAAGTGGGTTTTGTCTTTCAGGATTTTCAATTGCTGCCCACCCTGACCGCGCTTGAAAATGTTGCTGTTCCGTTAGAATTACAGGGCGATAAAAAAGCAGCTCAAATTAGTAAAGAACTGCTTGAAAAAGTGGGTTTGGGTGACCGTTTTAACCATTATCCTTCCCAGCTTTCGGGCGGGGAACAACAGCGTGTGGCATTGGCACGGGCGTTTTCCAATAAACCTTCGATCCTGTTTGCTGATGAACCTACCGGTAACATGGATGCGGAAACAGGCGAAAAAGTTATCGAACTTCTTTTTGCGCTCAATAAAGATCAGGGAACCACCCTGGTCATCGTCACGCATGATAATGAACTCGCAGCCCTAACTCAACGGATTCTTAAATTAAAAGGCGGAAAAATAGTTTCTACCGAAAATTCCCTAGTTTGAAAAATACAGACCAAAGACGAACACAACCCGGCCTGGGGTGGATCTTTAAAATGGCCTGGCGCGATGGCCGTGCCAGCATAAAGAAACTGATCCTTTTCATGGCTTCCATTATTCTGGGGATCGCTGCAGTAGTTTCCATTCAGTCTTTTGGTGATACGCTGAAGAAAAATATCGCCCTTCAGTCTAAATCCCTTATGGGTGCAGATTATAAGATTGACAGTGACAGCCCTGTCAATGAAAAAGTTGTAAAGCTCATGGATTCGCTGGGTGGCGCCCGGGCGAAAGAAATAAGTTTTGCCTCCATGGCCGCTTTTTCTTCTTCCGAAGGTACAAAACTCATGCAGATTCGCGGTATAACTGGTGGATTCCCTTTTTATGGAACCATGGATACCGAACCGGTTTCTGCCGCGGCAGATTTTCAACAAACAAACAGCGCTCTGGTGGATGCTACGGTTATGCTACAACTGGGACTCAAACCCGGCGACAGTATAAAAGTGGGCAACATCACGCTGCCCATCGCCGGTTCTTTAAAATCACTGCCGGGAAGTAATGCTATTTTTAGTTCTGTAGCGCCGCCAGTGGTCATTCCCTATTCCTTTATTGAAGAAAGCGGACTGGTACAAACCGGTAGTCGTATCAATTATGAGTATTATTTTGTTGCACCTGCAAATCAGGACATGGAGCAACTCGAGCAGGCGCTCGATCCCATACTGGACAAAAATGAAGCTGATCTGGACACGCATGTTTCCACAAGTGAGCGGCTGGGCAGACGGTATGAGAATTTTGGAAGGTTTTTAAACCTGGTTGCTTTTGTTGCGCTTTTACTGGGTTGTGTGGGTATCGCCAGCGCCATACATATTTATATCAAGGAAAAACTGCGTTCTGTGGCGGTCCTGAAATGTATAGGTGCTTCCCGCCGCCAGACTTTTATGATCTATCTGGTGCAAATTGCCGGTATGGGGCTTTTAGGTGGAATTCTGGGAACCATCGCCGGACTCTTACTCCAGCAGCTTTTCCCTATTCTTTTACGGGATTTTTTACCCGTGGATGTTCAGGTTGCTTTGGCTCCCCAGATCATTATAGGCGGTGTCGTGCTAGGGGTAATTATGTCTGTTCTTTTTGCCCTTTATCCTTTAATGAGCACCTTGTATGTTTCTCCTTTGCAGGCACTACGAGTACAGACTAAAACGAATACAAACTCAAAACGTGCCGCTTTTTTAGTGGGAGTGGCCATTGTGGTTTTTATTCTTCTTTTCTCCTTTTGGCTGCTTGAAAACTGGAAATATGCGCTCTCTTTTGTGGGTGGTGTTTTAGTAACCTTTGCGTTGCTCACTGGCATTGCCGCCCTCTTTATCAAGCTCATTAAAAGTAATTTTCCCACTTCGTGGAATTTTGAACCACGGCAAAGCTTATTAAATTTATTCCGGCCGCAGAACCAGACGCTTACTCTTATTCTGGCCATTGGAGTCGGTTCTTTTTTGATCAGTACGTTGTATTTTACTAAAGATTTATTGCTCGCGCAGGCCAATTTAGAATCCAATGAGAACAGCCCAAACATCATCATGCTTGACATTCAGCGGGAGCAGGTAGATTCGGTTGCTGCCACAGTTAAGGGGCAGGCCCTTCCGGTGCTCAGCAGTATTCCCATTGTGAGTATGCGCGTTCAGGAAATAAATGGAAAGAGTGTCAATCAGATAAAACAAGACACCAGTTCGCGCGTAAATGGCTGGATTTTGTCCCATGAATTTCGGGTTACCTACCGCGATTCGCTAATAGCTTCAGAAAGTCTGAATGAAGGTACCTTAACCAAAAGTTTGAAAAACGGCAAGCGGCCGGTGCCTATATCTGTAAGTTCTAATTTTGCCGATGATGCCAATGTAAAACTGGGCGATAAAGTGACTTTTAACGTACAGGGCGTACTTCTAGCAACCGAAATAGGGAGTATACGTATGGTAGACTGGAGCAGGTTGCAGCTCAATTTTTCCATTGTTTTTCCAAAAGGTGTTCTTGAAGATGCCCCGCAATTTGGTGTGCTTACGACAAAAGCTCCAGATGCAAGTGCTTCCGCAAAGCTACAAAGACAACTGGTGCGCTTGTTCCCCAATGTTTCCATTCTTGATCTCAGGCAATTACTTACGGTCGTGGAAGATATCCTGAACAAAATCACGCTGATTATCAATTTTATGGCGTTTTTCAGTATCCTTACCGGAATTATTGTCCTACTGGGCGCTGTACGAACGAGCAAATACCAGCGCATCAAAGAAAGTGTACTGCTCAGAACACTCGGCGCGCGAAGTAAGCAAATACTAAAAATTCTCGCCCTGGAATATTTTTATCTGGGAGCACTTGGCGCGATATCTGGTATTTTATTGTCTCTGATAAGCAGCCAACTTTTAACGTGGATCGTTTTCGATACTCCGTTTTTACCATCTATTTGGCCATTTTTAGTGCTTTTTCCGCTAATTGTTATCCTTGTCATGGCCATAGGATTGGGTAGTAGTATTGGGGTGATTAAAAGTCCGCCGTTGCAGGTTCTACGGAAGCAATGATCCCCTCCCAATAAATCCCCTCCCAACCTCCCCGAAGGGGAGGGGTTTACTCAAAAAAACCTCTGATTTACATGGAAAAACGGTTGTTTTTCTATGTAAATCAGAGGTTTTAAACATTATCTAAAAGAGTAAAAGTGCTCTACTTTTAGAAAGAGTTTTAACCCCTCCCCTTTGGGGAGGCCGGGTGGGGACCTTTAAGCTTCTTCCATATATTCTTCAATAGGAGCACAAGTACAGATTAAGTTTCTATCACCGTAAGCGTCGTCAACACGGCGCACACTGGGCCAAAATTTATTATCTGTTACAAAATCCAACGGAAATGCGGCTTGTTCTCTGCTGTAAGGGAAATCCCAGGATTCGGCAGTAAGCATTTTTAACGTGTGGGGTGCATTTTTCAGCAAGTTATTATCATCTTCAGCGGTAGTGCCATCTATTTCTTTTTTGATGGAAAGCATCGCGTCACAAAAACGGTCCAGTTCGGCCTGATCTTCACTTTCGGTAGGTTCTATCATCATGGTTCCCGCCACTGGAAAAGAAACCGTGGGAGAATGAAAACCATAATCCATAAGACGTTTTGCAATATCAACGACTTCGATACCATTATTTTTAAACGGTCTGCAATCAATGATCATCTCATGCGCGGCGCGTCCTTTTTCTCCCGTATAAAGCACTTCAAAAGCACCTTTCAAACGCTCTTTGATATAATTTGCATTTAAGATCGCCACTTGTGTAGACTTTTTGAGTCCGGCTTCGCCCAGCATTTTGATATAGCCATAACTGATCAAACAAACCAATGCAGAACCCCAGGGAGCTGAAGAAATAGCGGTGATCGCCTGTTCACCACCCGTTTTGATAACCGGATTGGAAGGTAAAAAGGGCACAAGTTGTTTTGCAACGCAGATAGGGCCAACACCAGGTCCACCGCCACCGTGGGGAATCGCAAAGGTTTTGTGCAGGTTCAGGTGACACACATCTGCGCCAATACGCCCAGGATTTGTCAAACCTACCTGCGCGTTCATATTTGCACCGTCCATATAAACCTGACCGCCAAACTCGTGAATGATAGCGGTGATTTCCTGAATAGCCGACTCATATACCCCGTGAGTGGATGGGTAAGTCACCATTAGTGCTGCCAGGTTATCTTTGTGTTTTTCCGCTTTTTCCCGTAAATCATCCACATCAATATTTCCCTGATCTGTAGATTTTGTAACGATCACCTGCATGCCCGCCATAACCGCACTCGCAGGATTCGTACCGTGCGCAGAAGATGGGATTATACAAATATTCCTGTGCGATTCATTACGCGATTCGTGGTACGCCCTGATTACCATGAGACCCGCGTACTCTCCCTGCGCGCCAGAATTGGGTTGCAGCGAAGTACCAGCAAAACCGGTGATTTCGGTGAGTTGATCTTCTAATTTTCTAAGTACTTCCTGATATCCCGCGGCCTGGTCTACCGGAGCAAATGGATGAATACTTCCCCAGCGCGCATCGCTTAGCGGCAACATTTCTGAAGCTGCATTCAATTTCATGGTACAACTACCCAGGGAAATCATACTGTGGTTTAAGGATAGATCCTTACGCTCCAGTTTTTTGATATAACGCATAAGCGCCGTTTCCGAATGGTAGGAGTTAAAGACCGGATTGGTCATAAAATCAGTTGATCGCGCTAAATTTTCGGGGATCGCTGTTTGGGTAAGCAATTCTTGGATTTCATCAAAATCTTTGGACTTCGCATCGGCGAAAACAGAAAGGATTGCATTGATGTCTTTTATGCCTGTTGTCTCGTTAACGGAAATACTTACCGTTTCAGAATCTGGAAAGTAGAAATTGATCTCGTTCTTTTCGGCGATTGCCTTAATTGCGGAAGCATCTGCTTTTATGCGAATCGTATCAAAATATGCCGAATTAAGCTGATAATAGCCCATTTTCTCTAAAGAATCGGCGATAGTCACCGCCGTGGTATGCACTTTATTGGCAATGTACTTCATGCCCTTTGGCCCATGATACACGGCATACATACCGGCCATAACTGCCAGCAAAACCTGTGCGGTACAAATATTTGACGTTGCCTTATCCCGTTTGATGTGCTGCTCACGAGTCTGGAGCGCCATGCGCAGGGCACGGTTCCCATCCCTGTCTTTTGTCACGCCAATGATCCTACCGGGGATATTACGTTTGTATTCATCACGCGTGGCAAAAAATGCAGCATGAGGACCGCCGTAACCTAAAGGTATACCAAATCGCTGTGTGGTGCCCAGAACAACATCTGCGCCCATACTGCCTGGAGATTCAAGGGAAACCAGACTTAATATATCTGCCGCTACGGCCACTTTTATATTGTTTTCTTTTGCTTTTGCAATAAACCCGGAATAGTCAAAAATCTCACCGGTAGCAGCAGGATATTGCACTAATGCACCACAGAATTCTGCGGAAAAGTCAAAATCCTCATGATTTCCCACAACCAATTGTATACCTACGGGAATCGCTCTGGTTTTGAGCACGTTCAAGGTTTGTGGTAAAATTTCGTCGGAAACAAAGAATTTAGCAACATTGTTTTTTTTCTGTTCGCGGTCACGCAAGGAGAAGATAAGGGACATAGCCTCAGCAGCCGCAGTGGACTCGTCAAGCAAAGATGCATTTGCGAGTTCCATCCCGGTAAGGTCGCTCACCATGGTTTGAAAGTTGAGCAAAGCCTCTAAACGGCCCTGGGCAATCTCTGCCTGATACGGCGTATATGCCGTGTACCAGCCTGGATTCTCCAGAATGTTGCGTTGTATTACCGCAGGTATTTTTGCCTCATGATAGCCCAGACCTATGTACGACTGATACACTTTATTTTTTGCCGCAAGCGCACTAATATGACGCGCATAATCATACTCATTAAGCGCTGGCTCCAGATTGAGCGGCCTCTCTAATTTAATTCCGTCTGGAAGCGTCTCATAAATCAATTGATCTAAGGAATCTGCCCCTATGGCCTTAAGCATAGCTTCCTGCTCATTCTCTCTGGGACCTATATGCCTTTTGGCAAAAACATCTGTTCTCATTGCTATCATTTTAGGCTGCAAAATTAAGGATTCGGAGAGTATAAAGTTCATTGTTTAAGAGGAGTTTTTAAACAATTCACGCAGTTATCAACAGTTTAGAATACATTTGTATCATGGGCGTTTTACGTGAATGTTTTAGGTTTTATATCAACAGTAGTATTCATGTTGCCCTTGCGGTTCTTGCCTTTACCGCAAGCACCTGTATGATACTGGGCGTACCTGCGGAAACTGACGTGCTGGGTTTTATATTTTTTGGGACCATAACAGGTTATAACTTTGTGAAATATGCCGGTATTGCACAACTTCATCACCGAAGCCTTACCTCTACCCTTAAAACAATTCAGCTTTTTTCATTACTTAGTTTTGTGGCTTGCGTTTACTTTGTGTTTCAAATTAAATGGACTATAGTACTGGCTTGTGTCCCCTTGGGATTACTTACTTTTTTTTATGCCGTACCGCTTTTTCCATCTGCAAAAAACCTACGTACCACGCCCACGCTTAAAGTATTTGTGATTGCTGGGGTTTGGGCTGGGACAACGGTTTATTTACCCAAGGTCGCTGCAAATTTAGACTGGACTGTTGAAATACTGGTTTTGCTTGTTCAGCGTTTTCTAATCGTGCTCGCACTGATTGTCCCATTTGAGATTCGGGATTTAGCTTTTGATGCTAAAAATTTGGCCACTTTACCCCAATTATTGGGCGTAAAACAGACAAAAATGATAGGTTATTTTCTTTTATTGGTTGCGCTTGGAAGCAATTTAATGGGAAGTTATAGCACTAACTGGATCTTTCTGGGATTCCAATTACCTGTTACCGCCCTAGCGATCTATTGTTCAGGAAAAGATCAAAACAGCTATTACGCTTCTTTTTGGGTAGAAGGGATACCGGTGGTGAGCTGGTTCTTGTTAATGCTGTTTACTTAGACAATTCTTCGTTGATAAGGCGATGGAGGGACTGCTTCTTATCTTCGGTCATTTTTTGAAACTTTGCTTCTTTGCATAGTTTGGTCAGTTTTACGTTCTTTTCTGAATGCTTTTTACAGCTACCGCAAATCAGAATATGAATTCGTAATCGTATTTTTTCGGCAAGCGTTGATTCATCATACTGAACCTTATCACAGACATGGCCGGCCTTTTTACAATCTATAAATAGCTTAAAACTCATTGTAGCCAATTTTTTTCCATACATTCAACCATCGCAGTACGTGCCCGGTGAATAATTACCCATAAGTTAGACGCAGTAATATTGTAGGCATTACAGATAGTTTCCGTTTCCTGCCCGTCAATGGTCTTTAATTTAAAAATTTCGGCCTGTCTTTCAGGCAATTTATCAAGACAATTATAAATAGCCTCGCCCAGTTCTTCATTCTCAATGGCATCTTCTGCGGTTTTATCAAAGGGGTCTGCAACACGTTCCTCCATCCAGTCACCTTCGCCATCTTCATCACGGTAGTTGATATGCACCTCTGCCTTCCCCTTTTTTGAATTGGTTTTACGGTAATGATCAATAATCTTCCTCTTTAAGATGGAAATGAGCCACGTGCGCTCTGTGGCTTCTCCTTTAAAGTTCTTCATTGATTTTAAACCGGCAAGAAAAGTTTCAGAAATAAGGTCCTGCGCCACCTCACGATCATTCACACGGGTGATCGTAAAGTTGAAGAGATAATCTGAATATTTTTTCACCCACTGGGTAGGGTCAATCTGCTTACTTCGCATATACCGACAGCTATAAGCGGCAAATGTACTAAAGTTTATAGAATTTTAAAGTAAGGAACTTCAGCTTGTATCTCTCATTTATAAAAGATTCCAGTATTTTTACCTTTACTTTAGCAATCAAAAGCTTCTAGCTACCTCAAAAACATTAACTGTGTACGAAAAAACCTTTCCGAACAAACGCTTTAAACGCACCATGCATTTTCTCAAGGAAGTGCTTCCCGCAGGCTGTGAAGTTCTGGATCTGGGCGTACCCAATCCATTTTCAAAACTAATGCAACAGGAAGGTTTTACCGTAAAAAATACGGAAGGCGAAGACCTGGACCTCAACCTAAACGGTATAAAAGACACACAAACCGATGCGGTTACCGCTTTTGAGATTTTTGAGCATTTGCTTTCCCCCCTACCTGTAATTGATGCGATAAGAGCTGATAAACTCGTGGCAAGCATTCCGTTAAAACTATGGTTCTCCAGCGCATACCGAAGCAAGACAGATCCATGGGACAGACATTATCACGAGTTTGAGGACTGGCAGTTTGACTGGCTGCTTGAAAAAGCAGGGTGGACGATCAAAAAGCGGGAGAAATTTACCCATCCCGTAAAAAAACTGGGACTTCGCCCCTTACTAAGGCTCTTCACGCCACGTTATTATCTCGTTTATGCAGAACGTACCAACTCGTGAAAATAGCCATTATCATACCCACATATAACGAAGAGAATTTCATCGCGCAAACCCTGGAATCCCTGGTAACGCAGCAAAAACAACCACAGCAGATTATTGTCGTGGACGACAACAGTACAGACGCGACTGCGCAAATTATCAAAAGATTCTCAAGCGATTATAAGTACATTAAATATCTCAAAAAAGATAGCGAGCAGATTCATCTACCGGGAGGCAAAGTAGTACAGGCCTTTAATTTTGGTTTACAGGAATTATCTACTCCTTACGACATTCTTTGCAAATTTGACGGAGATCTTGTATTTCCTCCGGAATACTTAGCCCGGCTGTCCGCCATATTCCAGGAAGACTCAAAAGTAGGAATGGCCGGTGGCTTTTGCCATATTTTAAAAGATGGTGAGTGGATACTAGAAAACCTGACCAACAAAGATCACATCCGCGGGGCGTTGAAGGCCTATCGCCGTTCCTGTTTTGAACAGATCAATGGTTTAAAACCGGCCATGGGATGGGACACCCTTGATGAACTACTGGCGCAATATCATGGTTGGAGCATTAAAACGGTTGAATCCCTTGCGGTCAAGCATCTAAAACCTACAGGAACAACGTATGCGGCCAAAGCAAGATTAAAACAGGGAGAAGCCTTTTACGGTATGCGCTATGGACTGCCACTTACCCTTATAGCTTCTGGGAAGCTGGCGCTTCGAAAAAAGGATATAGCCTATTTTAAAAATTGCCTTTCCGGTTATTTTTCGGCAAAAAGAAATAAAAAACCCTTCCTCGTAAATGAAAAAGAAGGGCAATTTATAAGGCAATTACGCTGGAAAATGATCCAAAAAAAGCTGTTTTTAGCCTAATTTATCGATTTATTTCAATACTTCTGAAAGTACTTCTCCAGAGAAACCATTCGGAAATTCAATACCCAAAAGTGCAGAAATTGTTGTAGCAATATCTGGAATAACCGTCTTTGCGTAGGTTTTTCCTTGCTTGATTCCATTTCCATAGAATAATAGAGGTACGTGGGTGTCATAACTGTAACCCGTACCGTGCATGGATCCTGTTACGCCATAGGAAATCACGGCAGGATCAAGAATTATAAAAACATCACCGCTTCGTTTCTGATCAAACCCGTTTTCCACCAGTTGTTCCATACCTGATGTAAATCCTGATTGTTCAAGTTGTGCGCGGGTATATACTTTATTTACCTGCTCGTACTGAAGGGCAAAATGAGCGATTTTCTTTTGAAGTTCTTCTGCATCAATCTTGTTTTCTTCCAGCACCTTATAACTGAAAAATACCTGATAGTTCGAAATGTTTTCGATAAGATCATCCCTGCCATAAGCGGTAGAAACAAAATCCTGTACCGCCTGGTCAAAAGCATCAGAATCAAAATATCCTGCGGGTATTTTTGCACTTTTTAAATAACTGGGTACATGTACACCGGCATGGTCTGCCGTTAAAAAGACAGTATATTGCCCTGCACCTACTTTTTTATCAAGTGCATTGAGCAAACGGCCAAGATCACGGTCAAGACGAATATACGTATCTTCAATCTCTTTTGAATTTACGCCAAAGTTATGCCCCACATAATCTGTACTGCTAAAACTCACCGTAAGAAAATCAGTGTCCATATCTGCGCCCAACTGCTCACCATCTATTGCAGCAAGGGCAAAATCCACTAACAAACTGTTACCATAGGGCGTAACTTTCAATATATCATAACCGCCATTAGCGGAATTCAAACCGCCCAGGTCATAGGGAAAAACCGCCGTTTTCTTTCCTTCAAAACCACCTTCAAAAACGTTGAGATCAGGACCGCTTTCTGTGTAGGTGTTTATATCAAGTAATGTCTTCCAGGGACGCATATAGCTCTTTGCTTTTGCCGAAGAATTAAAGGATGTAACCCAAGTAGGCAATTTATCCATATAATAGCTACTTGTTATAAAATTCCCTTCTTCCCTGCCCTGAAACCAATACGCTCCATTAGCAGAATGCCCAGCAGGCAAAATAGCACCGCGGTCTTTTAGGGAAACCCCAATGGTTTTGCCACGCATTTGCGTGTGCAGCCTATTCTGGTCTGAAACCGTGGTGGTTTTCATACGGTGCGGGGACATCTCCCCATCCGCCGTTTCTGTACCTACAGAATGCACGGAATGATCTTCTGCGCAGTAAACAGACTTCTTTTCAAATTTGTTGTACCAGTCATTAGAGATGATACCGTGAGTCCTGGGCGTTGTCCCCGTAAAAATGGATGCATGACCGGGAGCGGTAAGGGTGGGCATATAATTAAAGTGGTTATTATTACAGCTAAAACCATCATTTATGAGTCTTTTGAAGCCATTATCATCAAATTTTGCATAAAAACGGGTGAGATAATCATAACGCATCTGATCAACCACAATTCCTACAACAAGCTTGGGCTTTTCAGAAGGGTCTTTTTGGGCTCTGGCGACTGGAATAAATGTTAAAATGAGGGCTATAAGTACTAGCTTTTTCATGCTTTTCATTGTAGGTTATTGTTAGACCGTAAAGCTAGGTCTGTTAATTAGTAAAAAGATTAAGTCAAAGTTAAATACTCTTGCCCGCTTTTTTCCTATTTTTAACGCTGAATAGAAAAAACATGAATTACGTAGGTAATGTAGGTCAATATTTTTTAATGCTTAAAGGCACGTTTATCAAGCCAACCAAAGCATCTGTATTGCGCCAATTGATTCTCAAGGAGATTAACGATCTTATAATAGATTCCCTTGGGATTGTATCCTTTATATCCTTTTTTGTAGGAGGTGTCGTAGCCATACAGACCGCCCTGAATATGGATAATCCACTCATACCGGAATCCCTTATAGGTTTTGCTTCCCGCCAGTCTATCATTTTAGAATTTGCCCCTACTTTTATCAGTATTATTATGGCCGGTAAAGTAGGTTCTTTTATTACTTCCAGTATAGGTACGATGCGCGTTACAGAGCAGATAGATGCTCTAGAGGTTATGGGAATCAATTCATTGAATTATCTGGTCTTCCCCAAGATCATAGCCATGCTTTTCTATCCATTTGTCATCGTTATTGCTATGTTTCTGGGTATTCTGGGAGGGTATGTTGCCGGGGTTTATGGAGGTTTTACTTCAGGAGATGCTTTTATTTCCGGCTTGCAGGACAATTTTATACCTTTTCAACTCGCTTATGCTTTTATAAAAACAATTGTATTTGCTATGCTTCTCGCAACAATACCTTCATATCAGGGATATTATATGCGCGGCGGGGCGCTTGAAGTTGGCAAGGCAAGTACCACCTCGTTCGTATGGACGAGTGTGGCAATAATTCTTTGTAATTATGTTTTAACCCAATTATTGTTGAGCGCATGATAGAAGTAAAAGATCTAAAAAAGGGATTTGATGGCGAGATGATTCTCAAGGGCATCAATACCACTTTTGAAAAAGGAAAAACAAATCTTATCATAGGCCAAAGTGGTTCTGGTAAAACAGTATTTTTAAAATGTCTTTTGGGGCTTTTTAGACCCACGGAAGGTTCAATTTTATATGACGGCCAGGCCTATTCTACACTTACTTCAGAAGATCAACGCGAATTGCGCGAGCAAATGGGAATGGTTTTTCAGGGAAGCGCCCTGTTTGACTCTATGACCGTAGAAGAAAACATTATGTTCCCGCTGCGCATGTTTACTAGTATGAAACGTGCCGAACGTAGGGAGCGTGCAAATGAAGCCATAAAGCGGGTTAACCTTACAGATGCGAATAATAAGCTTCCTTCGGAAATTTCTGGTGGAATGCAAAAACGAGTAGCAATTGCCAGGGCAATTGTAAACAAACCTAAATATCTTTTTTGTGACGAGCCCAACTCTGGCCTTGACCCTAAAACAGCTACGGTTGTTGATAATCTTATACAGGAGATCACACGGGAGAATGAGATTACTACGGTGATAAATACCCATGATATGAATTCCGTTATGGAAATTGGGGAAAAAATCGTCTTTCTTCAAAAAGGCAAACTAGCCTGGGAGGGATCTAAAGACGAGATATTTAAGACAGACCATGAGGATGTCACAGACTTCGTTTATTCTTCTAACTTATTCAAGGAAGTTCGCTCTGCGCTCAATAAAAAGGAGCAGTTTAGATAGTTCTAAAATTCCTTTCAATTGTAAGTTTTTATCTCCAAGGTATCAAGTTGAAATTTAAGTGCTAACCACTTCTTTAGTTTGGCCTGTTCTGATATTTTAATTTCACTGGTAATTTCGGGTTTCCAATCTATAAGAAATGTTGGTATGGTGTCAGTAACCTGATTGTCAAAATCAACAGCTAAAATATTGGCATAGCTAAAACGCTTTATACCCTGATAATTTATCTGTACTTCTTTGCTCAGGTTTTCAAAAGGAATGTCAATGGTTTTTAACCGCATTAATTCCTGTTCCAATAAACGTATTTGTTCATTTTTATTGGTCAAAGCATCTTGATTCGTTATATACAGATCTTCTAAAATATCTGACTTTACCTGATTGCTTAACTGGGCGGCCATTTCACTACTGCGATCTGAGCCCTGATGAACCTTCAAATCAACATTTTTTAGACGTTCATTACTTTTTAAAGCTTTTAGCCACTCTTGAATACGGTCCTGTGGGACGAGGCCGCCTATAAGGTATATATCAATTACCTTGGTTTTATAATCCTGGGAAGATTTTATAATCTCCGTTCCCTCATAGCTTATGGTAGATTCAATAAACTCTTTAATATCGCTATCAAATATTTGACGCTGAATCAAATTATAAAATAAAATTACACTAGGTACAAGTACAATTACAGCTACCAGAGAAGCCATCTGGGCAATAAATCGTCTGCGCTTAGAATTTGCGTAGCGCACCATTGGAAAGCCCAATAATTTAGAAACCACGAAGGTTGATAATGCAATAAAAACCGCATTGATTGAGAATAAATAGAGTGCCCCCAGATAAAATTTAGGATTCCCCACGGCCAACCCATAACCTACCGTACATAAAGGCGGCATAAGCGCCGTTGCTATCGCCACACCAAATATCACACTGGCTATGGTTCCTTTTTTAGTCTTTGCAACAATCAATGCAAGACCACCAAAAATGGCCACCAGCACGTCCAATATCGTGGGATACGTGCGCGCCTCGAGTTCTGAAGTGAGTTCTTTGATAGGGGAAATCGAAAAATAAATATAAGCGGTAAGCACGCTCAGCAAAACCATAATAAAGAGATTTTTGAGAGACTTGCGCAACGTTTCCACATCATTTATCGCAAGGGACAGTCCTACCCCCACAATAGGTCCCATAAGTGGTGAAATAAGCATCGCGCCTATCACTACGGCCGTACTACTTACATTTAAACCAATAGAGGCTATAAAGATCGAGAAAATTAAAATCCAGGCATTGTGTCCCTTAAAGGAAATATCATTGCGGACGGCCGCAATGGTAGAGTCCCGGTCTGTATCATGCCTTAAATTAAAAAGCTCAGACAAAAACCTAACCGTGTCCCTAAAAATATTTTTTGCACCCTTTACAGGTTCGTCTTCAAGATGCGCATTAGATTCTTTACTCTTGTCTTCTTCGTGCATTATACTAGATTATTCCCAAATTTATCCTTGACCTCCTGGCGTAATATTTTAACTTCCTGCTCCTTTTCCTTAGGCATAATAAGAAGGATATCCTCTCGATCAACCACTACAAAATCTTTTAGACTATGCAGAACAACTATCTTTCCATCTTTTGTACGCACAAGGTTTCCGCTAGAATTCTTTGAAATCATATTTGCGTTAATGACCACATTTTCATCTGAATCTTTTTCCTTTTTGTCATATAAAGAACACCATGCACCCATATCGCTCCAGTCAAAAGTCGCGGGTACGACATTTACATTCTTGCCTTTTTCAAGGATTCCGTAGTCAATACTAATATTCTCTACCTTGGGATATTCTTCGTGCACAAAGGTTTGCTCATGGTTTGTATTGAAAACCGGCATTCCCCCACTGAGAATTTTGTACATCTCGGGAAGATACTTTTCAAAAGAATCAACAATGGTCTGTACGCACCAGATAAAAATCCCCGCATTCCAGGCGTAATTGCCCTGTGCAAGAAATTTTTGTGCCGTTTCATAATTGGGCTTTTCGGTAAAAGCATTCACTTTTTTTACATTCTGATCACTATCTGAATAAGATATGTAGCCATAACCCGTATGCGGGAACGTAGGTTTTATACCCAAAGTAACAAGTAAATCATCCTCTCCTTTTTTTACATCGCTGCTGTTACATGCATTGAAAGCAATATCGAGATCGCGTGAAAATGAGGCTTCATCTTCAATCCAGTGATCACTGGGGGCAACCACCATAATCGCATTAGGATTTGTTTTCTGGATCTTAAGAGCCGCAAGCAATATACATGGAGCTGTGTTGCGCATTGCTGGTTCTAAGACAATATGACTGTCTTTTACCATTGGGAGCTGTTCATTGACCAGTGTTTTATAACGTTCATTGGTTAATATCAAAATATTTTCATCTGGTACAAGCTGTGCGAGTCGGTCAAAAGTTTTTTGTATCAACGTCTGCCCTGCGCCCAAAATATCATGAAACTGTTTCGGAAAATTTTCGGTGCTTAAAGGCCAAAAACGCGAGCCTACACCCCCGGCCATGATTACTGCGTAATAGTTTTCGTTCTTTTTCAAAATTTTAAGATATTAGTTCCACTTCAGCATTAGGCTGAAACAGGTAAACGCGCTGGGTTTTCTGCTCAATACATTCGTAACGTTTTATACGTTTATTTCCTTTTTTGAAAATTTTTCCGTTGTAAATACGAAAAACACTGCCAACAGGTATCTCAAATATATAATATTTATCGTTATCTGGATCATACTCCTTTAGCGCAATACTCAAAAGTGCGTCTGTATCACTACTTGCCTTGGGATTTTTAAAGTGTCTTGCTATTAATGGAAGCAATTTTGACGGAAAAATTTCTGGTCTTATGAAGGGAAGCATAAGTTGCTGAAATGTGTGTTTCCACTCCCTCCCGTGTGGTTTTATGGAACGACCAAATTTTTTAAACGCAACTAAATGTGCAATTTCATGAATCAAAGTAATCAGGAACCTGTACGTATTGAGGTTGGTATTTACCGTAATCTGGTGGGTGCCATCTGGCATACGGCGATAATCTCCGTGACGTGTCGTGCGTTCATCAACAACCTTAAGATGCACGCCAAAGGTTTTTATGAGCTCAAAAACGGGTGCCACGGCCTGGTCAGGAATATATCTGGAGAGTATCCTTTCCATGGGAAGTATTAAGGCGTTGAAGCAGAAACAGGCAGGACTTTGCCATTGTAAAATTGATTTCCCGTCAAAGCAAAATTCTTTATGTAGTTAGCCATTTCATTTGCAGAAACTGGCGCTTCGTAACCAGGAAATGCTTCTTCTAGCATCTCTGTCTGTACAGCGCCCAGTGCTAGAGTATTAAAAGAAATACCTTTATCATTGTATTCCTCAGCCAGAAGTTCACTCAAAATAGCAAGAGCTCCCTTTGAAGAACTATATGCAGACAATCCCGCAAATTTTGCGCTACCCTGCACTCCACCCATACTGCTTATATTTAAAACATGTGCTCCTTTTTTCATAAATGGAAGCACACATTGAATCAGACGGGCTACGCCAAAAACATTTACGTCATAAATTTTTTTAAATTCTTCAATGCTTGTTTTTTCAAATGGTTTATTGACCAAAGCACCGGCATTATTAATGAGAATATCAACATGACCCCATTTTTTATTGATGAAATCACCAACTTTTTCAAAGTCGGTTTCTACTGAAATATCGAATGAAAAAGCCGATATTTTATCATTATTGAGGGTTTTTAGCGGTTTGTCATCTCGCGAAAGTGCTAATATATTATGTCCATCCTTTGCCAATTCCTGAACAAGCTCAAAACCTATCCCGCGGCTGGTACCTGTAACTATGATATTTTTTTTACTCTTCATTTAATGTAATTATATGCGCATCACTATTTGTCATTCCTTCAATACCGGGGATTAATGTATTTATGAGCGTGGTTATATGTGGAATATTCATCTGTTCGATCTCATCACCTACCTGGTGATAATAATCAAAATTAGTAAAATCAAAGGTTGAAAGAGTCTGTGCAGGAATTTTCAAAGCCTCATAAAATGAAGCATTATCACTGCGGTAAAAAAGCTGATATTCCTTTGCCTGAGGTAAAAAACCAAGTACTTCCCCATTGCTGTAACTATTAAAAACAGATGCCATATTAGACAGCTCATAGCCGGTCAGATATGCCGAATAGTCTTTATCAACCATGGGAACACCTATCATTTCAATTTCCAGCATTGTGTAAAGATTGACCTGGTTCTGCTTAAGTCGCTGTGCCAGATGCTTAGAGCCCAATAGACCCATTTCCTCTCCAGAAAACAAAGCGAATATAATGCTGCGCCTGTTCGTTTTTACCTCGGCAAAATATTTAGCGAGCTCCATTACCGCTACTGTACCAGAAGCGTCATCATTGGCCCCGTTTGCAATAGAATCTCCCATCACTTCTTCAATTATACCTATATGGTCGTAGTGGGCTCCTAATAGGACATACTCATCTTTTAAGTTGGGATCGCTGCCCTCTACCACACCCACAATATTGTACGTGGGAATACCATTCGCTTCAAAATCATCGTGCATGCTATCAAAGTATGGTTTGATAGCATATTCATTAAAATAGTTTGCTATATAGTCTGCAGCCTTTTCAAGTCCGTCAGATCCTGTTTTACGACCCATCAATTCATCAGATGCAAGATATTCAAGATGTTCCTTAACACTTGTTTCCTGAATGGGTGATTTTACCGCATTATTGACATTATTCGCACGGGATTTGTTTGCCTCTACGATATTCTCAAGACTGGTAGTTGCTTCTTTAGAAGCCTCAACGCGTCGTATTTTAGAAGGCCCACATGCTATTAAAAAACCCAGAAATAAAAAAACTATTACTTTTTTCATGTTATAAATATAAAAATCCCACCGTAGATAGGTGGGATTTAATTGAATCTATTTTATAAAAAATCAATATTAAACTAACATTAATATAGGATTTTCTATATACGTTTTCAAAGTTTGTAAAAATTTGGCTCCAGTAGCACCATCTACGGTACGGTGATCACACGTCAAGGCTAAAGCCATTGTGTTACCCACGACCAACTTCCCGTCTTTTACAACTGGTTTTTGAACAATTGTACCTATAGAAAGTATAGCAGAATTGGGCTGATTGATAATAGATGTAAAACTGGTAATCCCAAACATCCCAAGGTTAGAAACGGTAAAGGTACTTCCCTGCATCTCTTCAGGCTTTAACTTCTTGTTTTTTGCCTTGCCTGCAAGTTCTTTAACTTCTGCATTAATTTGCTGAAGCGTTTTTTCATTGGCAAATTTAACGACAGGAACGACAAGACCATCTGGTACCGCTACGGCTACACCCATATGCACATGGTGATTCAATCGCATTTTGTCATCAAACCATTGTGAATTCACTTGCGGATGTTGCTTTAAGGCAAGGGCAACCGCCTTTATAAGCATATCGTTATACGATATTTTTGTATCTGGCAACTGGTTAAACTGACCACGGAAGGCGATCGCGTTTTCCATGTCAAATTCTACGTTGAGCGTATAATCTGGCGCGCTGAATTTTGATTTGCTCAGACCTTTTGCAATCGCCTTACGCATTTGAGAATTCTTAACCTCTTCATAATCTTCTTCACCGGTTGCCACAAATTGTTGCACAGCATTTCCGCTTCCAGAAGCTGCGGGTGTGTAATTCTCGATATCCTTACGAACAACACGACCATTATCACCAGAACCATTTACTTTATTCAGGTCGATACCTTTTTCTTCGGCTAATTTTTTGGCCAATGGGGAAGCAAAAAGACGGCCATCTGAACTGGAAGTCGGTTTTTCTTCATTCATTTTAGAAGAATCAGTATCCTTTGCTTCTAATTTTTCTTTCTTCTGGGCCTTATCGCTATCAGAAGATTTGGAAGCATCGCCTTTTTTGTTCTGCTGCTCTTTAGTATCCTCTTTCTTCTCTTCCTTATTGTTTTTTTTATCTTTAGATTCCGAAGCTTTTTTACTTTCTGATTTTTTAGAACCTCCAGATTTACCAGAAGCAATTATACCAGAAACATCAGTACCTTCAGGACCAATAATGGCCAATAAGGAGTCTACTTTAGCAGTTTCTCCTTCTTGAATCCCAATATGCAGAAGTGTTCCTGCATAAAAAGATTCAAATTCCATCGTTGCCTTATCGGTTTCAATTTCGGCAAGAATATCACCTTCTGAAACTTCATCACCTTCTTTCTTTAACCAGGAAGCTACGGTTCCTTCCTCCATGGTATCACTAAGTCGGGGCATTTTAACTACCTCAACTCCATCAGGTATTTCGTCTGAAACTTCTTCATCACCTTCTTCATCTTCACTCTCGTCCTCATCTGAATCGGCAGCGTCAGATTTTTCCTCCTGATCGTCAGAATCGCTCTCATCCTCATCAGTGGAATCATCATCTTCTGCACTATCCTCTTCTGAATCATTTGAATCCTCAGAAGCAGCTCCGCCACTTATAAGATCTGATATGTCTTCATCTTCTTCACCTATGATAGCTAAAAGCTTATCCACTTTTGCGGTTTCCCCTTCTTCAATACCGATATACAGAAGAGTACCTTCATGGAAGGACTCAAATTCCATCGTAGCTTTATCTGTTTCTATTTCGGCAAGAATATCACCTTCTTGTACTTTATCACCCTTCTTTTTGAGCCAGGATGCAACGGTTCCTTCTTCCATTGTATCACTCAAACGGGGCATCTTAATTACTTCTGCCATAACTATACTGGTTTATGTTGTAAAAATGGATAATCCTCCTGCTCGTAGACCATGTCATACATCTGCTCTTTGTCAGGATAATCGCTCTCGTCTGCAAATTTTTCACATTCAGAGACAAGTTTTTTCACTTTTTTGTCTATCGCTTTCAGATCATCCTCTGTAGCGAATTTTTCTTTAAGGATTATATCCTTTACCTGGGTGATAGGATCTATCTTCTGATATTCCTTAACTTCATCCTTTGTACGGTATTTTTGTGCATCACTCATGGAATGCCCTCTGTACCTGTACGTTTTCATTTCAAGGAATGTGGGACCATCACCACGTCTTGCGCGTTCTATTGCCTCATCTAAAGCTTCTGCAACTGCAGTAGGATTCATGGCGTCAACCGGACCACATGGCATCTCATACCCCAGTCCAAGTTTCCATATATCCTCATGGTTTGCGGTACGTTTAACCGAAGTTCCCATTGCATAACCATTGTTTTCAACACAAAAAACAACTGGAAGCTTCCAGTTCATCGCCATGTTGAAAGTCTCGTGCAATGAACCCTGACGTGCCGCACCATCGCCAAAAAAGGTCAATGTAACCGAGTCTCTTTTGAAATATTTATCTGCAAACGCAAGGCCTGCACCTAATGGAATCTGTCCTCCCACAATACCGTGGCCACCGTAAAAGCGGTGTTCTTTAGAAAAAATATGCATAGAACCTCCCATACCCATGGAGGTTCCGGTTTTTTTGCCATATAGCTCTGCCATCACACGTTTAGGATCTACACCCATACCTATGGGCTGTACGTGGTTACGATAGGCAGTTATCATTCTGTCTTTAGTAAGGTCCATTGCATGCAATGCTCCTGCAAGGATGGCCTCTTGACCATTATATAAGTGAAGGAAACCCCTAACTTTTTGCTGAATGTACACCTGAGCCAGTTTGTCTTCAAACTTGCGCCAGAAATACATTTGTTCATACCAGTCCAGATAAACCTCTTCTGTTATTTCTTTCATCTATATAATATTATGAGAATGGAGTCCGGACAGTTTATATGTAGGCCGAACGTAAATTTATTTCTTTATTCAAAGCAAAATTTCAATTGTCTTAAGAACAACGGTATTTTTACAATGGACAACAAAAATAATATATTAAAGGGCAAACCTAAAACCCTTTATCGTAAAATTATAAAAAGCCGTTTTTTAAGCATTTTGGAAGCAAAAACGGCCAAAATATACTTCAAAACTGCATATTTCTATAAATAATCCTGAGTAAATAAAAGTGGTAATAGATTTTCCAGGGATTCACTTTTGAAAACCTGACCAGCGTCCCCCATAAAGTAAAGTACTATGGGCTGTTTTTGCCTGACTTCATACTCTGCAATGGCCTGACGGCAAGCACCACAGGGAGGAACTGGCTTTGTAGTTGATTTGCCCATCGCTTTTGCAGAGATCGCCATGGTCTTTATCGCAATGTCAGGGTAATTTGCCCCAGCATAATAAATTGCCGTACGCTCTGCACAAAGTCCAGAAGGATACGAAGCATTTTCCTGATTGCTTCCGGAAAGAACCTCTCCGTTTTCAAGTAAGATAGCCGCTCCCACATGAAAACTGGAATAGGGTGCATAAGCAGCGTCCCTCGCTTTAAAAGACCTTTGCATTAGATATTGAACATCCTCCGGAAGTTCATCAAGGGAGTCATAAACAGCAAGCGTTGTGGCAATCTCTATTTTTTTCATTCCTTGGCTTAATACTCTGAGTATTCATTTCCAAAACCAAAGGTAATACCAAAACGAAGGGTATTTTCCAAAGGATTGCGCACGCTAGAAGTAGAAAACAAATAAGAAACGTCAATATCTATGGTTGTGTATTTAAAGCCAAGACCTAATGTTGCGAATTTACGTGAACCTTTCAGATCACTCTCATTGAAATAACCGGTACGAAGGCTAAAAGCATCATCGTAAACGTATTCTGCTCCCAGGGACCAGGTAAATTCTTTAAGTTCCTCGCTAAAACCGTCTGGAGCATCTCCAAAGGATTGAAACATTCCGCTAAAGAAGCCGATGTCCTGATATTCACGGGCATCTTCTGAATCTATGGTTCCGTCGCCATTAAAATCCTGCGGAGATGGCACTAATAATTTGTTCAATTCAAGGCCAAGACTTACGGTATTATAAGGATCTAAAATAAAGTCAAATCCACCACCCAGTTTCATATTCGTGGGAATAAAGTTTTCCTGACCAGCATCATCGTACTTGATTTTTGGTCCGATATTGGAAATATTGAAACCCCCTTTCCAGCGACCATAAAAATCACTTACGGGAACTTCTTCAGACTGGTAATAACCAGCGATATCCACACCAAAGGATCCTGCTGCACTTGCATCGTCACTATCTACCTGTAGTTTTAGATCACTACGTAAATAACGCATAGCGACAGCAAGAGAGAAGCGCTCACTTAGTCGCAACGCATAAGATACATCTAACGTAAATTCATTTGGTTTCAACAAAAGTCCCAGTTCATCAGGATTTTGTCTCGCTTCAATTTCACCTAAACTAAAATAACGCAAACTTGCTCCTATGGCACTCTTTTCATCCAATCTATTGTAATACGTAACCTGCCCAAGGAATATATCATTTACCAGCTGGCTCAAATAAGGCGTATAGTTCACACCTACTCCCTGCTGTTGTTCTATAAAAGCGTATTTCGCTGGGTTCCATTGCTGGGAATATGCATCAGGACTGGTAGCCACCCCCTGATCTCCCATACCGGCAGCGCGTGCATCTGCGGCAATGGTTAAAAAGGGAACACCTGTGGTAATAACCCTGCTTCCGGTAACTTCTTGAGCGTTAGAAGTATTAGCTCCTATGATACCGATAAGGGCAAAAAGTAATAGTGATTTTTTCATGCTTGGTAGTGATTTTTGACAAATATAAATTTTAAGTACAATTAATGATTAGAGGATTACAAGTTTCTCAAATTTTTCAACCTTTTTATTGGTTAACGTAGATTTAACGGTAATCTTGTATACATATACACCTTTACCTATTTTATCTCCAAAATCATCCCGACCATCCCAGGTTATCTCCCGTGATAAAAAGCCTGTGGTCATCACATTTCTATTGATTGTTTTGACCACCTTACCACTAATTGTAAAAATCTGAACCTGCACGTCAAGCGGCTCATATGGCCGGTTATGATTGAACCAAAACTCTGTGTAATTCACAAAAGGATTGGGATAATTGAGCACGTTTTCTAATTGTATATTGTCATCTCCCGCCACGACAAACTGAAGATCTGCCGTAGATGAGTTATTATAGGTGTCCCAGGCTTTTACGCTTACAGTGTGCAATCCCGGTTCAAGATCCCTTAATTTGCGCAGCGCTTTTCCTAAATTGAAATTATCAACATCACTTTCATAAAAATCATTGAGAATGATAGGCTCTGTTTCATTACCGTCTAAGATTGCCACCAGGTCATGTCCTATCCCGCTGGCCGTATTTATTCCATTATCATCCTCCAGTTGCACCAGTAAAAAAGGTGATGTATTTGTAACACCTCCATTGACAAAACTTTCATCATTCATGTAAAGTTTAATCAGCGGACCAGTATTGTCTTCAGGGGCATTTTCGTTGAGTCCGCCTACAATGATTTGTTGATTGGCACCCGTTTGATCCTCCAGTTGGTTTTCCCTTTTCGCATATAAGCTTACCCGCCCATTCCCCGTAGGTATGAGCGCATCTTTGGGCACCACAAAATCAAAGTTGAAACCACCATTATCTATAGAGGCCTGCCCGCGGTATAAAATCGTCCCCAGGGATTTGAAATCAAGGATCAAAAGATTCCCATTTGCACCGCGCGTACCGTCATTGCCCAGCGTCTGGCGGTCTATATATTTATCATAAACGGTTGCGGAAAGCGTACCGTTATAATTGGGTATGCGCTGGCCACCCGCGTTGATTACCTCCCCGCCCAACTTTACTTTGCTCAGTGCCTTAAGGGTATCTACGGCTTGCGTGAGAGGAACGTCGTTTATCGTGGTAAGCCGAATGCTGGGCTGTGGAAATGCCAGTTTCATTGCGGGATCGCCTATGAAAAAAATCACCCTGCGCTTAGAATCATTGATCATGTTTTTTGTTTCCCGAAGGTTTTCGGCAACGCTGCGAATGGTGTTTGTACCAAAGGAAAATAAATTCCCTGCCAGCACCCTATTAAAATTAACCCCTAACCTTACCGAAATCTGCCTGGTTGTCGCCACAAGACCCACGGCACCACCGTCAGCGTTCCAGAATAATTCTTCACCTGCGGCAGGACGTGTAGGATTATCAAAACGCGTGAATTCACAGGTCACGGTAACAATTACCGGCAATCTTGTCCCGTTATTTAGCGCTTGCGCATTGGCCCTGGTAAAAATAAATTCTGAAGCGAGGGTATCTTCACTGCCGTGACCCAAATAATTCAGTACAAGTGTCCCCACTTCCAGTGCATCTGCAATGGCAAGATTTACTTCAGGATAGCGATCCCCACCGGCTGAAGATTCCTGCTGGTAACTATCACTGTGAATTTTCACCACATTTACAAAAGGTTTTTCACGCTGTATATCATCGCCAAGGGCATCTAACGTACTTTCAAGTTCGGTAAATTCCCAGGAGACGTCCACATCATCAGAAACAAGAACAAAATTATTCCGCCAGCGGCCAAAGGAATCGTCCAGATCGTAATTGATGATTTTGTTCACAACTTGATTGGCGAGCTGTGGAGTGTCTGCTATGATCCTGCCCACCGCAATATCCAACCTATCGCGACCGCCACTGCCTATGGGACTTCCGTCCTCAATAATACCTTCAAAGGGATCCAGTGAGCCAAAATAATCATCGCTCATATAACTGGTGGCCTGTGAAAAACTATTGTACGTATTGAAGGTGGGAACTATGTTATTGTTGCCGGGAATCCTATCCTTGTAATCTATCGAAGTATCACCAAACAAACACAGATAACGCAAGCGCCTGGCTTCAGAAGAGGCATTCTCATAAACATAGCGCACAAAATTACGTATGGCACCTATATCTGCATGACCAGAACTAAACTCGTTATAAATCTCGTCAATGGTAACTACCTTTACATTCAATCCTCTGATATCCCGGTTATGCTGCGCAAGTCTTTCGGCCTGCGGCCGAAGCAAATCACTCGTGACCATAAGATAATCAATATCCTGAAAACCGCCGTTACCATTAAAAATCGTTCCTTTTAGATTCTGATTTGTGAGCCTTGTATTGCCGTTTTCACGTAATGGAACATAAAAATCATCTGGATTTACAGCGACAAATTTTCGCAGAACACCTACCGCAGATTTAAAGCTAAAAACCGGTAAATTACCTGTATTTTCAGCCGTTTTTATGGCAAAAGGATCAGTAACTTCCCATATTTCGGAAAATTGCGCGGCGTCTTGCAGCACATATTCTGCCACACCAGATGCATTAATGGTAGTATTTTTCTGAAAAGCTAGCTGGGCACCTGCACCACGCAATTCGCGTTCCGCCTGCAGGGCGATGAAATCAAGATATCCCCTACTGGATGGATTGCCACCATTGCTATAGGACAGGTTCACGGTAATTTCTGAGGAAGACACACCTATACCCGGATTTCCTGCTGGATTGTAAAAAGAATCATAGCTCCTGGCCTGGGCAAGGATCGCATCACTTATGGGAGAAAAGTTTAAAGTGGTTAAACTTTGACCATTTACGGAAACATTCATGCCCGTAGGGGATTCTGAAATCGCCGCAGCATAAGCCCTTACCTTCACCGGCTGACCGGCAACGAGATTAGGGAAATCAAAAACAAAATCCTGTTCGTTCTGAAAATCAAAGCGCTCCCCAAACCAACGGCGACCCAGTTTCACGAGGTTCTCATTATCTTCTTCATGGAATTGATAATCGTCAAAAGTCGTGATCTGCTGCGTTGCAGACCCTTGTGGTTGTTGCATGGTCGTTATGCGTTTACCTGTACTTCCGCCTGCGGTAATAAAATAATAAGAGCGGTCATCGTAGGCATTTATGTGCGTGAGGCTTTCTTCATTAAAACCACGTGTTCCAACCCCGTAAAACAAAATATAATCGCCCGTATCAAAAGAGCCATCGTTACCGCCCACTACTTTGATGCTGTTTTCCCTGGGATCAAAAACGGTATTGTCCATATTTAAGAGCGGTAGCATTTCCCCGCCATTCCCATAAATTTTCAATGCGTTTGGATCTATCGCGTTCACATTCATTCCCAGGCTTTCCAGAAACTGTTTATCCAACTTAAAAACCCCTGTTTTATCAATATAGAACTTGAAAAAATCCCCACTGGCCAGCACAGAATTGGTTACGTTTAACGTATTAATGGCTTGCTTTTGATTGCTTCGCTGCGCGGAAAAGCCAACGGTAAATGCCGTGACCCGTTTAAGAATACCATTGTCTTTATATATAGGGGCTATACCCGCCCATGCGTAGGAAACACCCCGGGCTCGCGAACGCCCATGGGTAAATTGAACTTTATTGGGGATAATAGAAATATCGAGATCCTGTAATTGACTTGCACTAATAGGCTCACTTACAATGCCGGTTATTGTGGGATTTGTAAAACTGCCGGTTTCCTCCCATTGCGCATAATAGCGCAAACCTTCCATGGCATCGTAGGAGAAATTGGCTGCGTCAAAACCAGGTACATAGATAGGTTTCTGATCTGTAGATACGTTCATTTTTTCTTCCCAGGTTATCGCAAAACGCCTTGTTTGCGCATGGTTTATGCCAATAGAAAGGAAGACTAAAAAAATCAGTATCTTTTTTTTCATCAAAATAATAACGCTATTATGCAAAGCAAAGTATAAAATAATGAATGCGCAAAAATAGTTCAACGCAATACTAAAGCGGAAAATATTACGTTTTCAGAACATAGTATCTGATTTTGACAGACTGCAAAATTCTTTAATCGCTTGATTATTTCTTGTGAATTAGTATATTGCAGCCCCAAATTTGCTTATAAAAGAAACTTAAAAGATGAATAGAAATCTTGTTCAAAGAACCTTTGTTGTAGGCCTTTCGGCACTTTTACTTACAGCATGTGGTCGCAAAAATGATTACAAAAATTCCTCAAGGGCAACCGGATGGAGCATTAATGATAGGGATGGAGGTTTTCAGGCGAATACAGATTATAAGGAGCAGGAAGCTGCCCCAGGTCTTGTTTTTGTAGAAGGAGGAACATTTACAATGGGACGTGTTCAGGACGATGTAATGTACGACTGGAACAACAATCCCACGCAACAGCACGTACAGTCTTTTTATATGGATGAGACAGAGGTGACCAATCTCATGTACCTTGAATATCTTGATTATCTAAAGAAAGTATTCCCCCCCACAGAGGCTAATTATAGAAATATTTATTACGGTGCCCTTCCTGATACATTGGTATGGCGTAACCGTCTTGGCTTCAATGAGACCATGACCGAAAATTACCTGCGACACCCGGCATATCGCGAATATCCCGTCGTTGGAGTAAGCTGGATACAGGCTGTTGAATTCAGTAACTGGAGAACAAACCGTTATAACGAACTTTTGTTAGAGCGTGAAGGCTATACGGCAAAAGGTGCGAAATATACCTACGATGCCGAGGCAACTTTTGATACAGATACGTATTTACAGGCGCCTACCCTAGCTTATGGAGGTAATGACTCTATTACCCGTGGAGGAAGGGAATCTGAACGTCGTGAAAAAATGAACACTCCACGTTCAACAAACGATTCTGACTCAACTGCGGCTAGTAATATCTATGTTCAAATGAGCGATGGTATTATCTCTACCACAAAATACAGACTTCCTACGGAAGCAGAATGGGAATACGCAGCTCTAGGTCTTATAGGACTACGTGAATACAACGCATATAGAGGACGTAAAAAATATCCATGGGATGGTTCTTACACCAGATCTGGAAACCGTAGAACACGCGGCGATCAATTGGCAAACTTTAAACAAGGCGCCGGTGATTATGGTGGGATTGCAGGTTGGTCTGATGATAATGCAGACATCACGGCTGAAATAAAATCATACGCCCCTAACGACTACGGACTTTATGATATGGCCGGTAATGTTTCTGAATGGGTTGCAGACGTTTATCGCCCCATTATTGATGATGAATTCAACGATTTCAATTATTATAGAGGTAACGTTTATACGAAGAACGCTATCAATGAAGATGGTAGTGTAAAAGTATTGACCACCAGTGAGATCGTTTATGATACGCTTGAAAACGGAAAAATCGTTGCCCGCAACCTTCCTGGACAGATTTTACAGGTTCCCATTACAGAGGATGACACGTATATGAGAACCCAGTTCACCGAAAGTGATAACCGTGACTACAGGGATGGTGACAAACAGTCCTCGCGCAATTTTCAGGGTTACGATGAGAATGCTGACCGTATGTATGATTCTCCCATCAATAATGTAAGCAGTCAGGATGGGGAAATGGTTCGCAATTATGATAAAAACAATAACCGTACTACCCTTATTGATAATGAAGTTAGGGTTTACAAAGGTGGCTCCTGGAGAGATAGGGAATATTGGTTAGACCCTGCGCAACGTCGCTATCTACCTCAAACCATGGCTACAGATGATATTGGTTTTAGAAATGCAATGTCCCGTGTAGGTTCTAAATCCACTTCTAATAAAACACCAAGGAATTAATAGCAATTAATAGGAAAAACTGCTAAAAAAGCCCCAAAATCTCTCGATTTTGGGGCTTTTTTAGTGTTTTGCACATTATTTGAATCTTTTGCAGAGGGAATTTCCAGAATATTTTTCAGTGTAGCGAGAACGTATTCCCTTTGCAACCCTTAACCTTTTACTAACTCCTTCCTGGTTTGAATATCCTACTTTTGCAGCTTACAAGAAAATTATGGATTTAGCACAGGTACGGTTAGTCGTAAGCGATATGGATGGGACGCTTCTTAATAAAGATGGAAAGGTAAGTGACCGCTTTTTTTCACTTTATGAAGAGCTACTTGATCTGGATGTACATTTTATCGCCGCAAGCGGAAGACAGTATTTCAGCATTATTGATAAATTGGAGCCTATAAAAGACGGGATTACCGTAATTGCTGAAAATGGTGGGATTTCACAGCGCAAAAACGAGGTTCTACTTACCATGTCGCTCAATAGGGATACCGTCAAATTGTTGATAGAAAAAATACGTGGATTAGAAGATGCGCACATGGTTCTCTGCGGGAAGAGACAAGCCTACGTAGAATCAGACCACTCTGAATTTTTATCCATCTTTCCAGAATATTACGTGCGATATGAAAAAGTAGAAGATCTTATGCAAGTTGTTGAAGATGACGAATTCTTTAAGATTGCGGTCTACAGTTTTAAAGGTTCAGAAAATTCTACTTTTCCAGCCTTTAAAAATGATGATAGAGATATAAAAGTTAAAGTTTCTGCAGAAAACTGGCTGGACATTTCAGATACTAAAACAAATAAGGGCAAGGCGCTTAAACATGTTCAAAAACTTCTTGGTATTACAAAAGAAGAAACGCTCGTGTTAGGAGATTACAACAATGATCTTGAAATGATGGAAGAAGCGCATTTTAGCTACGCGATGCAAAATGCGCATCCCAATATACTGCAAGCGGCTCGTTTTCAAACCAAAAGTAATAACGAAGAAGGCGTTGAAGACGTTCTCGAAGAGCTTATTGCGGCGAAGAAAAAAGCATTAGCTGCCAAAGGCAGTTAAGACTAAACGTCTTTTCCCTCCATGATTACGATGCTCGCAGAGATAAATGCCTTGCCAGGTGCCCAGATTGAGTTTGCCGTTAGTTATGGGCAAGGTCACGGAGCTTCCCATAAGCGATGCCTTGATATGCGCTGGCATGTCATCAGGACCTTCTAAGGTGTGCACGTAATAAGGAGCATTCTCAGGAATCATTTTATTGATATGGCTTTCAAAATCTGTACGAACACTGGGATCTGCATTTTCATTAATGGTTAATCCGGCGGATGTATGCTTTATGAAAACCTGCAATTGACCCAAAGTGATTTTTCCTATCTCATGGAATTGTGAGGTGATTTCTGAAGTAATAAGGTGAAAACCCCGATTTCTTGCGGCAAGTGCTATTTCCTTTTGAAAAAATTCCATATAAAAAATTGAGCTTAAAGGTCTTAAAATTGGTTATTTTCGGCTTAAAAACACGACAAATGCAACAAATTGCCGTCTACTAAGTTTATTTTAAATTTACATAAATATTACAGGAACGGCAGTACAAATACAGGCAAAACTATGGGAGCAATATTAAAAGTCAAACAACTTCATGCACAATGGGAAACAGCAGATCCCTTTCTTTTCTGCGCTTTTCATAATGATGCCTATCCCAGAGGAAATGAACAAATGGGGCCACAAGCTTCATTGGCCGGGCGCAGCCTGGGTCAGGATTTTGTTCAGAAAGAAGGTTGGGCGATGTATCATGGCAGGACCGTTCCCGGTTTTCCTGCGCATCCTCACGTAGGCTTTGAAACCGTTACCATTGCTGAACACGGCTTTGTAGATCATTCTGATTCCTTGGGAGCTTCTGGACGTTTTGGACAGGGTGACGTACAATGGATGACCGCGGGCAAAGGTGTGCAGCACAGTGAAATGTTCCCACTGATCTACAAAGAAAAAGAAAATCCATTGCTTTTATTCCAGATTTGGCTCAACCTACCAGCTAAAAACAAGCAGGTAGAACCTTATTTTGGCATGTTCTGGCATGAGAATATTCCCGTAGTGAACGTTAAAGATACTTTAAACAAAAATACGGAAATCAAAATCGTTGCCGGAAACTATGAAGACAACGCTGCTTTAAAGCCCAACCCAGATTCCTGGGCGGCAAATGCAAAAAATGACGTTAATATCTGGATCATTTCCATGGAAGCAGACGCTACATTTACGCTCCCCACGGCATCCCCGGAAGTTAATAGATCACTTTATTTCTTCGAGGGCGATCAATTGCGTGCGGAAGATTTTGAAATCCCGCCCATGCACCGCATTATCGCCGATGCTGCGGAAGAACTTACCCTTAAAAACGGATCAAAACCGGCAAAACTCCTTTTATTACAGGGAAAACCCATAGGGGAACGCGTAGTACAACATGGTCCTTTTGTAGCCAATTCAAACGAAGAGATCAACGCCGCATTTTCCCGTTTCCGTGAAAGTGAATTTGGAGGTTGGCCGTGGCCCAGTCCAGAACATACGCATGTTTTAGATGCAAAACGATTTGCGATATTTCCTGACGGCAAAGAGGAAAATCCTGGATAAGATCTGTATTCCGAAATTACTTTTAAAGTATTTTTTAGATTAAAATTGCACTTTATCGTATTTATATCATATTTTAGCGATATTATATGCTTTAGGTATGTGCAATTTTCAATCTATGTCGAAAAAAACTACATTCAATTGGGGTAAGATTATTTTCTTATTCTTTCTCCTTCCGGTTCTTTGCAATTCTACCCTCAACGCGCAGTGCGCCGGGGAAGATGCGTCTTTCAGTTATTGTTCTAAAGAAAATGGCCAGTTTCTTGATCTCTTTGACCTTTTACAAGGTAATCCTATACCGGGAGGTGTCTGGTCTGATAATGATCAGGACCGTGGCTTAAATACAGAAACAGGACAACTGGATACGTATGCCATAATGATAGGGGGTATTTTTGAATACACCTACACCGTTAATGGTGACCCCAGCTGTCCAGATAATACTTCCGTTATTACCCTTACGTTAGGTTCTTATGCGGGGCGGGATAATAACAACGCAGTAGTTTGTGCCGATGCAGGCAATGTTAATCTGTTTCAGTTCACGGGAAGTAGTCCTAGTCCTACCATAGATGGTAACTGGACCGCGATGAATCTACCTGATGAAGTACTAAGCGGCGCCAATAACCGGTTTTTTGATGTTTCTGGCACCATGCCAGGGAGATATGATTTTATGTACACTGTTCCCGCATATGGCGACTGTCCTGCCACCTCAAGCACTGTGGTTCTGGAAGTTGCCGAAACACCAGATTCTGGAACTTTTGTGCAGCCCGTTTTTTGCGAAAGCGACGATCTTTCCAACTTTACAAATTACAATCTTCGTGATGTGCTTGTAGGTGAGGACCCAGGCGGCGTCTGGACCGAAACTACTACAACTGCTGAAATATCTGGACCTAACGATTCCAGGATCAATATAGAGCGGCTTAGAAACACTCTTGGTCCGGGCACCTATTCTTTTATCTATACCGTTAATCCCATCAACCCTACGTGTGCTTCCAGTGCCACCACGGTTACAATCCTTATAGAAGATGTTCTGGACTTCTCATCAGCCGCACTTAGCGTGACACTTCCGGAAGATCAGGAAGCAATTTGCGTTGCTGATTTGCCTATTGATGCCACCGGAACATTGACCGTTGATCAAACTCAGGTACCTGACGGAAACTATGACATCACTTACACGGTACGTAATGGTCAAAATTCTGGTACCGAAAGCTTAACACTTAATTTTATCCAGGGAACAGCCGATTTTGCAATAAATCCTGATTTTTTCACAAGTGCCGGTGATGTTATTGTAGAAGTTACCCAGATTGTTGATCCCAATACACAAACCAATTGCCAGGTACCCTTAGGGAATGTCAGCGATGGTTTTACCATTAACAGCCCTCCAGATACTTCTGATACCGCGCTTACGGTTGTTGAACCTGTTTGTTTTGGCGAAAGCCTTAGTGTCTCGCTCAATGACATTGACAATACAACTATTGAACTGCAGGATGGTATTTATACTATTACCTATCAATTAACGGTTCAAAACAATACGCAGACGCAACAGGGAAGTATAGAAGTCACGAACGGAACAGCTGGCTTTTCGGTTCCTTCAAGCCTTATCGCTAATTCTGGAGACGCTATGCTCACCCTTACCGATATTACAGGGGCAACGGGCTGTACAACTACGGCCAATCTTTCTGATACATTTACTATTTCACCAAGACCAGATGCAACAAACCTCCTTGTTGCCATTGATGATGTATGTGCCGGGGAAACAATTACCGTAAACTTAAACAACGGAGAAAACACAGCAATCGCTGACGGTAATTATACGCTCACCTATTCACTGAGTGGGGCAAATACCCTAAACGACCAGGAAATCACTCAATTGTTATTCACTGCTGGTACTGCATCTTTTGATCTTGCCAGTGAAAATTTAGAATTGGGGACTTCAACCCTTACCATAACAAATCTGCAAAATGAAGGTACCGGCTGCGATGCCGTTAATTTAAATGAGCCTGCAGCTACTTTTAGCATCTCCCCCTATCCAGATTTAACTGCCAGCGCTTTAACTATCGCTTCGGTATGTGAAACGCAACCGGTAAACCTCATCATTACCGATAGTGAAACTAATATTCCTAATGGGATCTATACGCTAGGATATGCTCTTGAAGCCAATAGTGAAAGTGATGATTATACGGCATCCATTGAATTTATAGGTGGAACCGGATCTGTCACCCTTCCTTCTGAAGCTGTTGCACTCCCCACTTCCTACACATTACAATTGAATTCTTTTGAAAATGAATCTCAAAATTGTCCGGCATTGGGTCTGCCTAAAAGTGTTTCTTTTGAGATTTATGAAAATCCTGATCTCAATAATGCATCACTAACCGTGAACTCCGTATGTTTCCCAGAGCCGGTAATTGCAGATCTAAGCGGTGCTACCCTTGACGATGGCGAGTATACACTTACGTATAACATCACCGGTTCAAATACGGCTATTGATGAACAAATAACACTTGAATTTGTTGATGGAGCAACTTCCTTTACCATTCCGGAGGAATTCCTTCAAAATACGGGTGCAAATAGGCTGGAAATTGCCAATATTCAGAAGGAAAACGATGATTTAACCTGCGTTACGGAAACATCACTTTCAACAACGTTTGCCGTGAATGCATCACCCGTTCTCGATGATACCACATTGAGTCTTGCAGACGCACTTTGCCTGGGAGATGCTGCGACTGTAAATGTAACTTCTGCAACAGGAAACCTTTCTGATGGCACATATTCTTTTACGTATTTGCTTTCAGGTGATAACACCTCTGGTTTTCAATCCCAGGAAGTGAAAATTGATGGTGCAAGCGGCTCATTCAGTATTTCTGAAACACTATTGACAAATGCCGGCAACACAGACCTTACGGTTACTAATGTTACGAATACCATTACCGGTTGTACCACAGATCCAGAAAATCTAGATTTTTCCTTTTTAATTTCCCTTCCCCCAGATATGACCGGCGCATCCCTTACGGTAGCAGATTTTTGTGCCATAAGTGGAAACCAGACGGTAACGGTAAATGCACCATATTTAACAGATGGAATTTACGATTTCACCTATTCGCTAAGTGGCGCAAATACGGATAATGATACAGCAGACGGACTCAATTTTACCAATGGCAATGGCAGCTTTGAACTGCCCGAAAACGCTCTTACGAATGCGGGCGAGACCACCCTCATGGTCACTGCGGTCAATTCAGAAAACTGTAGTTCCGAAAATTTAACTATAGCTACAACATTTACCGTAAATGCACTTCCACAGCTTACAGCGCAGAACATTTCAGTAACGTCGGTTTGCTTAGGGGAAAACACAAGTTTCATTATCAGTGCAGCTTCAATTGAAGATGGCTCGTATTCACTTGTCTACTCGCTGAGCGGTGCGAATGAATTGGAAGCTCCACCATTAATGATCACCATTTCTGATGGAGGTGCTACCTTTGACATCTCTTCTAATGAAGTATCTAATGCTGGCACCACAATATTCACCGTACAGTCGTTAACCAAACTTAACACCGGCTGCGAGAGCGTAACAGCAGTAAGCACCAGTTTTGAAATCTATCCTATACCAACCCTGGAGTCTGATGATATTAACGCGATGGATATTTGCATAAACGAAGCGGGAATGCTTTCCGTTAACAGCAGTTCAGGTCTTGTAAATGGAAGCTACACTATTACGTACCAGCTTTCCGGAGCAAACAACAGCAACGCTACTACCACGACGCTGGATATAAATAATGCATCAGGTATACTTGAAATCCCTTCTGGTCAGCTTATAAATACTGGCTCGACCACAATAAGCATTGAAGAAATAGTTAGTTCAACAGGTTGCAGTTTTATACCAAACAACGCAAGCGCCAGTTTTGAAATTTCATCCAGACCTGATGCCAGTGGCCTCAGTCTAACAACTGAAAATATATGTTTGACAAGCTCGGCGGAAGTCTTTATTTCCGGAGCTACAAATCTGGCAGACCGGGAATATATAATAACCTATCAACTGGAAGGAGCTACGACACAGACTCAAACGGAGGAGGTACTATTTGTTTCGGGCGATGCACATTTTACAATAGCTCCTTCCGTACTTGAAAATGCCGGAAATACCACAATTAGCATTATAGGACTTCAGGATTTTGTAACCCAGTGCGGTGCAGCAAACCTGGGCGACAATGCTATAATTTTTGAAGTCCAGGACCCTGAACCGCCTGGTATTGCTTCTGATGGAAATAGGTTCTGTATCAATGATGACCCCACAGTTTCAGACCTTCTCAATAGGTTATCGAGTACCGGTACCCTTGCTATTTATGATTCTGAAACAGGCGGAAATACCCTTGCGGGCTCAACACAACTCGTAAACAGGAGCACCTATTACGCTACCCAAACCAGCAGTCTGGGCTGTGAAAGCAGCGAGCGACTTGCCATTACCGTAGACCTTACGGCCTGCGATAACATTTTTGTTCCAGAAGCATTTTCCCCTAATGGAGATGGGATCAACGACCGCTTTATAATACAAAATATAGGCGTTGTCTACCCAGACTATACCATTGAGGTCTTTAACCGAAATGGGAATGTGGTATTCAAAGGCAACGCGAACAGCGAAGCATGGGATGGCACGGCAAATCAAAACCAACTGGGTAATGGCGTCTTGCCTAACGGTGTTTACTTCTATATTATAAATTATAACGACGGCGCGACCGCGCCCGTTCAAGGCAACCTCTACTTAAACCGATAAAAGAATAGTTACGATGAGAAAATTGATTCAAAAACTTATGTTTTTCACCGCTACTGTTCTGGTTTTCCAGTCGGCGAGGGCACAACAAGATCCAGAACTCACGCAGTACATGTACAACATGAGCCTGGTAAACCCGGCATATGCTACCGCAAATGATGGCGTGATGAGCTTAGGTGCACTCTACCGTGCACAATGGGTAGGAATAGATGGCGCGCCAACAACTGCGACCTTTTTTGCCCACGCTCCCATTAATGACCGCATAGAAATGGGCGTAAACCTAATTCATGATGAGATAGGCGATGTAGTGAAAGAAACGAACCTAAATGCAGATTTTGCATATAAACTGAAATTGTCTCCCGGCACCAATCTGGCCTTTGGCCTAAAAGCGGGTGCGACCTTCTTTAATACAGATTTTACAAGACTACAGTTGGGAAGTGGCAGTTCTTCAACAGACCTGGCGTTTGACCGTGATATCAGTCAGACCTACCCTACCCTTGGCGTAGGATTGTTCTATTTTAGCGATCAGTACTACCTGGGTGCTTCTGCTCCTAACCTTTTAAATTCAGAACACATTGAAGAGCGTGATGGAGTGCGTGGTTTTGGCAAGGAAACGGTTCATTATTTTCTTACCGGCGGTTATGTATTTGACCTCAATCCCGAAATTAAACTTAAACCTTCGTTCATGGCGCGTGCCGTAGAAGGCGCTCCACTGAGCTTAGACCTGAATGCCAATGTGCTCTTATATGAAAAGTTAGAAGCTGGAATAGGATACCGCGTAGGGAATGCAATTACCGGTCTTGTCAATTTTGAGGTGGCAGAGGGCCTGCGCATAGGTTACGCGTATGATTACACCACATCAAATCTTGGCAAATACAATGACGGTAGTCATGAGATCATGTTGCTCTTTGATCTCAAATTTTTAGGGTTAACGCCCAAGTATTCCAAATCACCCCGTTTCTTTTAGATCAAAAGCCAAATTTTTACAGAAAATCGTCCATTATGATTTACAAATATATAAGCTTTCTCGCGTTGTTTTTTATACTGCAAACAGGCTGGAGCCAGAAAGCGGTACTGCAAAAAGCGAACAAAGCATTTAAGGAGAAAGATTTCTATACTGCGATAACTGCCTATAAGGAACTGGACAGTTTAGATATAACGCTTAAGATAAACCTGGCAGACAGTTATTATCAAACAGGAAATATGCGGGAAGCCGAAAAAGCGTACAAAGAGATTTACGACGTTGACTCCGCTTTTGAAAGTGAGGTACTATTGCGGTATGCCGATGCCGCTAAAGCGAACAATAATTATGATCAGGCCAATGCATTATTGTCGCAATATGCAGGAAAACCGGTCAATATAAAGCAAAAACTGACTAAAAACAGTGAAAACCTACCGCTTTTACTGGATGTGCAGCTACTGGATGGCGGCTCAGATTTCACCTCTTTTGGCCCTGGCCTTTTAAACAACCAACTCGTATTTTCTTCTGATAGAAATATGGAAAGGCCAATTTATTCCCGCACCAATCAACATTTTTTAGATCTGTATACCGCTGAGGTAAATGGCAATAATTTAAAAAACATCAAGCTTTTTTCCGAAGCAATAAACACACCCGTTCACGAGGGCAACGCCGTTTTTTCCAAAGATGGTAAAACCATGTATTTTACGCGTACAAATGACGATTTTAAGCGTATGGACGGTGTTAAAGTGGCCGTTTTACAGCTCTTTAGCGCAACATTTGCTGATGGGAAATGGCAAGATGTACAGCGCCTGCCCTTCAATTCAGACTCTTATTCCCTTGCACATCCAGCATTGAGTGCAGATGAAAAAACCCTTTATTTCACCAGTGATATGCCCGGGGGCTTTGGAGAAGGTGATATTTATAAAATTGAGATCCTGGCCGATAATTCCTTCGGAAATCCAGAAAATCTGGGACCTATGGTAAACTCTGAGCTACAGGAACAGTTTCCTTATATTGACAATGGTGGAAACCTTTATTTTGCCTCAGACCGCATTGAAGGGCTGGGCGGGCTGGATATATACCGTAGCGATAAGGATGGTGACACCTTTGCCGAGGCATACAATTTAGGGCAAGGCATAAACAGCAGCCGCGATGATTTCTCACTTATTTTTGAAAAGCCAAACGCTACTGGTTTTTTCTCTTCAAATCGTAATGGAATTGATAAAATCTACAGTTTTAAGGCAATAGATAACAGAACCAGGGAACTGGCCGGAATAGTTATCAATACCGAAACCGAAAACCCCTTAAAAGAGGCGGAAATCACCCTAAAAACAACGGAAAATGCATCTAAAAAGCTCAAAACCGATGGCAATGGCCATTATGATTTCAAGGTAAAACCAAATAATTCTTATACGCTTGAGGCGCGCCTGAAAGGTTTTAAAACCCTGTCGCGCCAAGTAGTGATTGTTACAAATAGCGAACTTCAAGTAAGTGTCGACCTCGCTCTGGAACCGCTTAAAGATTTACTTGTAAAGCAAAAAATGGATAATATTTATTTTGATTATGATCTAATTGAGATACGTCCAGAGGCTGAAAAAACCTTAAATAGTTTGGCAGATTTCATGCTTAAAAACCCTGAAATTAGAATAAACATTGGTTCTCATACAGATGCGGTGGGTTCCAGTTCCTACAACAATAAACTTTCGGCAAAACGTGCGGAAGCCACAAAAGATTATTTGATAGCTAAAGGTATTGAAGGCAACCGTTTGACTACTGAAGCCTACGGTAAAGAACATCTACTGGTAGAAACACCTGCCCAGGGCAAAGGTGCCAGAGAGGAAAAAAACAGGCGAAGTGAGTTCAGGATAATTGAAGAATAACGTACAGATACAAAAGCTACGCGGTATCCACAAATTTTGAAAACCAGCTGTAGAGTTCACCTTTTGTTATGTTGGCCCCCTGTTGTATGAGCGCAAAAATATCGTTATTGCGGTCATCCTTCAGTATCTTGCTCGAGGTGTATAAATTCACGGCATCTTCCATAAGATTGGTCTGAAGCCACGCGTAACCTTCATCTGTGGTAATATCAACCATAGGATTTTCAATCTTTATTGAAATTAGGTTGATCGTGGTTCCATCTATTTGAAAAAGGAACATGTGCTGAGGAGAGAAATGTTCAAGGTATTCCACTTTCTCCAGGACACCTTCCCAGATAAGATCGCTAAAGACATCGAGTTCCTGTTCGGCGGTTTCGGGTTTGTCTTGTTTAATGCTGGACCATTCTTCTGCGGTGATGGATTGTGCTGCCAGAAAGTTGATGAATTCTGGTTTTAATTCTTCAAATTGCTCTTTGCTAAGTCTTTGATATTTCATTTTAGAAATAGTTTTTTGATAAATAACGAACTCTTGATTTTAGGTCAAAAAAAAAGCCTCCGCATCGCGGAAGCTTTTACTTTATCTTAGGATCGATTAAGAATCTGCTACCACATCAAAGGTAAAATCCTCTATCACCTCACGGTGAAAACGAAGAGATGCTTCATATTGCCCAAGACGCTTGATAGCGCCACCGGCGATGGTAATATATTTCTTATCAATCTCAACACCTTCTTTACCTAGTGCATTCGCAAGATCTGCGCTTGTGATTGAACCAAATAATTTATCTGCTTCACCAGACTTGGCACTGATTTTAATATCAATACCCGCTAGTTTATTAGCTTGTTTTTGTGCTTCGTCAATGACTTTCTTGTCTTTATAAGCACGTTGCTTTAAAGTTTCCGTGCGCACCTTTTTTGCTGAAGGTGTGGCCAGGATCGCATGCCCACCAGGAATGAGAAAGTTCCTTCCGTAACCGTTTTTTACAGTTACCAGATCATCCACAAAACCTAGTTTTTCTACGTCTTTTCTTAATATAACTTCCATACCTGTCTTTTTATTTTAATAAATCTGCTACATAAGGCAAAAGTGCAATGTGACGGGCACGTTTTACGGCCACTCCCACTTTACGCTGATATTTGAGCGAAGTTCCAGTAAGACGGCGTGGCAATAATTTACCTTGCTCGTTTATGAAGCCCAAAAGCCAGTCTGCATCCTTATAATCTACATATTTGATACCAGAGCGCTTGAAGCGACAGTATTTCTTAGGTTTTGAGGTCTCAATCTTTAACGGGGTCAAATAACGGATTTCCCCGTCCTTTTTTGCCTTTGCTTGTTGCTCAATAGATGTTGCCATAATTATGCTTTTTCTTTGTTTCTTTTTCTACGTTTTACAGCCCATTCTACAGCGTATTTATCCATCTTGACGGTAAGGAACCTCATAATGCGCTCATCACGCTTAAGTTCCAGATCAAGGTTTGTGAGCACTTGCCCATCTACCTGATATTCGAATAGGTGGTAAAAACCACTTTTTTTGTTTTGGATCGCGTAGGCTAATTTTTTTAGCCCCCAATCTTCTTTAGCAATCATCTTGGCGCCTTTAGAAACAAGAAGGTCTTCAAATTTCTTTACTGTTTCCTTTATCTGGTCATCAGATAAAACGGGATTCAAGATGAAAACAGTTTCGTAATTGTTCATATTCAGTTATTTGTTTAAAAAATGAGTGCAAAAATACTATAAATACCCTAATTTAACAACACTATTGACCGAAAATCGTTTAGTATTATTATATTACTCGTCTATTATAGGTATTTTCTATTTTAACGTTTTAAAAAACCGATCAAATGCACCGTTGGGTTGTTTAATAACTTAATTCTGTTTAGATTTACCTAATGTTAACCTAATTAATATAATTTTGGAAGAACTCATTCTAGATTGTGCTGTTGTTGACGATTCTGCTCTTCAGCGCCTAGCTATAGTAAAGCTCATTAAAGATCACCCCAGTCTGCGCCTCGTTGCCCAGTACAATAATGCGATAGAGACCAAAAACGGACTTCTTGAAACTAAGGTGGATTTGATTTTTCTCGATATTGAAATGCCCATACTTACGGGTTTTGATCTCCTTGATGATCTCGTTCACAAACCGCAGATTGTATTTGTGACCGGTAAAACTAAATATGCCTATAAAGCGTTCAATTACAATGCTATAGATTATTTAAGGAAACCGCTTACAAAAGACAGGTTTATGAATGCCGTGCACAAAGCACTTAGCATGCACAAACTTAAGATGGAAGGCAATGTGCAGGAAGACGATTACATTTTTGTAAAAAGTAATCTTAAAAAGAAAAAAGTATTTCTCAATGAACTCAAATTTATCGAGGCGCTGGGCGATTACGTTAAGCTCATCACCTACAATGAGCCCATTATCGTACTTTCTACCATGAAAGCTTTTGACGAGCAATTACCTTCAGATCGTTTTATGCGTATTCATAAATCGTATATCATCAACATTGATAAGGTAGAAAAATACAATAGTAGGAATATTGAGATAGAAGGTGACAAGATCCCTCTAAGTCGTCATAAAAAGGCGAAGCTCATGGAAGTACTTTCTGCATAACACCAGTTGACCCCAAATCGCTGACGAACCCATATCAAAACCCTTTGTAACAAATACAAAGGGTTTTCTGGTTCTAATAATTATCTACATTAATTACCATCTTGACACTGCGAAACTGTCCCACGCTCATAAAACTGCCTCGTACTTTTGATATGGCACGTTTGGTTTTAACGAGGCTTTGATTCCCTGGTATTTTGATCAGGATGTTGCGGTAATACTCATTGCGTATTCTGGAGACCGGTGGCGGTTCTGGCCCCAGCACGTTTTTACCAAATAAATTCTGCAGCCCTTTCCCCATCCATACCGAAGCGTCTTCTATTTTTTGAAAATCCCGGTGTTTAAGGGTAATCTTTATAAGCCTGCAAAATGGCGGATACTTATATACGTACCGTTCCTCAAGTTGCTCTTTATACATCCCAGAATAATCATTTGCAGAAACCTGCTGCAGGATCTGATGATAAGGATTGTAGGTTTGTATGAAAACCCTGCCCCTTTTTTTTGTCCTTCCGGCGCGGCCAGAAACCTGCTGAATCAATTGAAAACTGCGCTCATGCGCCCTAAAATCAGGTATGTTAAGCATACTATCTGCGCTTAAGATACCCACCACGCTCACGTTCCTAAAATCAAGCCCTTTGGTAAGCATTTGAGTACCCACTAGAATATCAGTCTCGCCCTGCTCAAAGGAGGTTATTATTTTTTCAAAACCGTATTTTCCACGGGTGGTGTCAGAATCCATACGGCCTGTATTCGCATCTGGAAACAGCGTCTTGAGCTCTGTTTCAATCTGCTCTGTACCAAAACCTTTAGTATCCAGTTCATCACTTCCACAAGCCATACATTTTTGCAGCATGGCTATGTGATACCCGCAATAGTGACAGCGCAACTGGCTGCGGTGTTTGTGATAGGTTAAGCTAACATCACAATTGGGACACTGTGGGGAATGACCACAGGTGTTGCATTCAAGAATGGGGGAATAGCCCCGCCTGTTCTGAAAAAGAATAACCTGCTCCCCTTCTGCAAGGGCTTCATTTATACCTTCAAGCAACGTATCGCTAAAATGACCGCTCATCTTCTTTTTAAAATACTTCTCTTTTATATCAATAATGGTGTTTTCAGGCATCATAACATCACCGTAGCGTGTCTTTAAGGTAACCAGGCCATACTTTCCCTGCTGGGCGTTGTAATAGCTTTCTAGAGCCGGTGTAGCAGACCCCAAAAGGACTTTTGCCCGCTGATTATTTGCGAGCACTATGGCCGCATCCCGTGCTTGATAGCGCGGCGCAGGATCAAATTGCTTGTAGCTCGGTTCGTGTTCCTCATCCACGATGACCAACCCCAGATCCTGAAATGGAAGAAAAACCGCACTTCGCGCACCGAGAATAAGTTGGGCTTTTTGCTGGTTGTGAAGTACATTGTTCCACACTTCCACACGCTCATGTACGGTATATTTAGAATGATAAACAGAAAGCTGATCGCCAAAGTAATGCTGTAACCTTGCCACAAGTTGTGTCGTCAAGGCGATTTCGGGCAAGAGATAGAGCACTTGCTTGCCCTGATCCAACTGCTCTTTTATAAGATTTACATAAATTTCGGTTTTACCCGAAGAAGTGACCCCATGCAAAAGACAAACATCTTTTTCCTGAAAAATAGTTTTGATCTCCTGTAGCGCCAGCTTTTGTGCATCATTTAATTCTTTTATTCCATCGCCCTCCTGGCCATCAAACTCGATTCGATCCCTCTGAATTTTGTATTTCTCTAAAACGCCTTTTTTTTGAAGCGCTTTCAACTGGGCACTGGATGCATTTGCCGCTTTTAGCAATGCTTTGGCTTTTATGGGTTTTGAAGATTTGGCGCTAAGCGAAAAATAATTCAGTACAAGCTCCCGTTGTTTTGGTGCGCGTTCCAGATCATCCAGTAAATCATGCATCTTCCCTTCATCTTCATAAAGCGCAGTGAGCTTTACATAACTTACAAGTTTTGGTTTATACGCTTCATAAATCTCCTCTTCAAGCTCCACGACATTCTGGTCTATCAGTTTCTGAATCACCGGAAGCACTTTCTTTTTTCCCAAAATGTCCATGACTTCCTTGATGCGCAGGGAAGAACTGTTTTGTAACGCATCAACAAGCAATTGCACATCATCATCTTCAATACTTGTGGCTTCAAGGTCCACTCCTTTTTTTCGTTTTATCAGGGTTTCGCTTTCAAGTATAAATGCATTGGGCAGCGCTGCGCGCATTACCTCCCCCAGCGTACACATGTAGTAAGAGGCCATCCACTTCCAGAATTGCAATTGGCCCAGATGCACAATGGGCTGCTCATCCAGTATATGCTCAATATCCTTTGTCTCGTATATTCTGGGTTGCGTAGTATGAACGCCGATGGCAAGCGCGGTATATATTTTTGATTTCCCAAAGGGGACCGCCAGCCGCATACCTGGCTTTATAAAAGAATATTCTGCGTCAGTAATACTATACGTAAAAGTGTTTTCTACGGGAATGGGCAAAATAACATCTACAAAATACATGCGCTGAATATATAAAAAATGGCCGCCCAAAGATAAGGACAGCCATTGAAATGAAGTTTTTTAAACCTAAAAGATACCTAGTAATGTTCGGTTCAATCTAAACGGGACCAATACTGCGTACGGCCCAAAAGGGAAAACCCAACGTAACCCCTTACCTTGAGGCGGTCTGGATTCTCTAGCGCTATATAGCATTTATATAATTTTCCAGAAATGGGGTCTAAAATTTTGCCGTCACTATATTCATCACCATCTTTTTCGAGTCCACGTATGATCATCAAACCTGTTAAAGGTTTGCCTTTATCATCGCCGGGGCATTCGGTACATTTTGCGTTCTTTTTTTTGGGGTTGATAAGTTCAACAATCTTACCATAGACTTTGCCATCCTGTTTGTAGATTTCAACAATAGATTTGGCATCGCCCGTCTGATCATCAATGGTTTTCCATTTACCGGTCACATCTTGAGCCATGAGGTTTACCATGGAAAATAATAGCACTGAAAGCAGTAGGATATTTTTTTTCATAAAAGATAAATTAGAAATTACATTTTAGTTTATAAAGTGCTGCGTTTAGCTCAAAACCAAGCAGCAAAAGATTTGAGTTTAACCAAATATAAACCATCATGATCAATAATGCACCTATAGAACCGTACAACTGGTTATATGTTGAAAAATTAGTAATATAAATTCCAAAAAAGTAAGTAGTAAGTAAAAAAAGCACGGTTGTAAGCAATGCGCCTACGGAAAAAAACCGGTAATGCCTGCCCTCTTTTGTGCCAAAATAAAATAAAGTCCCTACTACACAGTAGATCATAACTATAATAAACACATAACTGCCCAGGGAAGATACCCACGAATTATCATCAGTAAAAATAAAATGCCGATTGATCTGACCAATTTTATATTGATAAAAGACGATCACAACCACGCTGAGCAGCAACATGAGTGCAAGGATTATTGAGACACCAAGCGCAACCAGATATTGGCGTACTATGGTACGGTTTGCAGAGGTATGGTAACTATATTCAAAACCGGTAAAAATAGCATTGACCCCATTTGCCATCAGAAATATCGCAAAAATAAGGGTGAAGGAAAGTAGACCCCCACGCGGGTTTGCCGCAATATCCAGTAAAATGGGTTCAAAGAAATCCGCTGTTTGTGGTGGAAGCACCCCGTAAACAAAATTGAGAAATTTCTCCTGAAAATCTGCAATGGGCACGTATGGGATAAGATTCAGGATGAATAGAAAAAAAGGAAACAAGGCCATAAAAAAACTGAAGGCGATCGCACTTGCGCGGGTAGAAAAAGTACCCTTTACAATGCCCACAGAATACAGTTCCCAGAAATCGTAAAGCGACAAGCCTTGCAATCCAGGCAACTTGATACCTTTCATGTAAAGCACAATGTCGCTTACGACGGGTATAGCCCGTAATTTTTTTTCAATCTGTTTATCCATTAGATAGCTTTCAGGCTTAGGTCCATATTATAAACCGAATGCGTCAACGCTCCACTTGATATATAATCTACCCCACAATCCGCATATTTTCGGGCTGTTTCAAGTGTAATCCCACCAGAGGATTCTGTTTGACAGGCGTCACCTATTCTTTGTACCGCTTTCTTCGTATCCTCATAATTAAAGTTATCCAAAAGTATACGGTGTACGCCACCTGCACTTAAAATCTCATCTACCTCCTGAAGGTCACGCGCTTCCACGATTATCTTGAGATCGCGCTTTTCCCGTTTCAGATATTCTTTGGTTTGCTCAATAGCCTGAGCGATTCCCCCGGCAAAATCGATATGGTTATCCTTGAGCATGATCATATCATAAAGGGCAAAACGATGGTTCTCCCCTCCCCCTATCTTCACGGCAATTTTTTCCAGCGCGCGCAATCCAGGGGTGGTTTTGCGGGTATCCAGGATTTTTGTCTTTGTGCCCTGTAACAATTCGGCAAAAGCTTTTGTTTTTGTAGCAATGGCGCTCATACGCTGCATCCCGTTAAGCACCAGGCGCTCAGCTTTTAGAATGGCCTGTGCTTTTCCCTGTACATAGAATGCGATATCCCCCACGTTGACTTCATCTCCTTCATTCATCAGGATTTCTACCTCCAGTTGAGGATCAACATATTTGAAAACTTCCTGAGCAAAGGCAATGCCCGCGATAGTCCCTTTTTCTTTGACCAGTAATTTTGCTTTACCGGGTGCTTCTGCGGGTATGCACGCCAGCGAACTATGGTCACCATCCCCTACATCTTCCCGTATGGCATTTGCTATGATCAAGGCAACTTCCCCGGCCATTTGTGATTCTGATATCATATATAAGTAGTTCTTTAGTAGTGGTTGACAACGTTTTTCTAACTGCTAAGTTGCCTTAAAATGCAGATTATTAGGCTAAAAATCACCTGTTTTAGACTAAAATTCCGCTTTTTCGGCTTAAAACCGAAAAGAATTGCCGTAAACCGAAATCTATTGGCAAATTTAGCGGCCTAATTCCTTCTCAAAAATACAAAATCCTATTTTTGCAACATGAACATAAAATTGATCTGCATAGGCAAAACGGATGATCGCAACCTTGACGAACTCATAACCGTTTACAGCAAGCGACTGGGTTTTTACGTGAATTTTGAAATGGATCTCATTCCAGATCTCAAAAAAACCAAAAACCTAACCGAAGAACAACAAAAAGAAAAAGAAGGACAATTAATTCTTGATCGAATAAGTCCGCAGGACCAATTGATCCTGTTGGATGAAAAAGGAAAGGAATTTACCAGCGTGGGTTTTTCTCAATACCTTCAAAAAAAGATGAACAGCGGTATTAAAACACTGGTTTTTGTTATAGGTGGTCCTTATGGTTTTTCTGCAGAAGTCTACGCCAAGGCACAGGGAAAAATTGGTCTTTCAAAAATGACTTTTTCACATCAGATGATCCGTTTATTTATGGTAGAGCAAGTTTATAGAGCCTTTACCATTCTACGGAATGAACCTTATCACCATCAGTAAAAATAGAATATCTTAAATTTTGAAATCTAAATTCAGAATTTTCAACCTGCAACATTCAACTTTCAACCTTCCGGACTAAAATCCGTTATTTTAACCACAAATTGCCAAATGACACTCGTTTTTGCCACCCACAATCCAAATAAACTAAAAGAATTACAAGCGCTGGTACCCGATTTTATTCAGTTAAAAAGCCTTACTGACATAGGCTGTACAGAAGAAATCATTGAGGATGCCCCCACTATTGAGGGCAATGCCCTTCTCAAAGCGCGTTTTATAAAACAAAAATATAATCTGGACTGTTTTGCTGACGATACCGGCCTGGAAGTCGCAGCACTTAATGGCGAACCAGGTGTTTATAGTGCGCGCTATGCCGGTGAACAGAAAAATGCGGATGACAATATGAAAAAATTATTAAAAGCACTGCAAGACACGCGGAACCGAAAGGCCCGCTTTAAGACCGTGATCGCCTTAAGTTTAAACAACAAGGAATATACCTTTGAAGGTATTTGCAACGGTGCGATTACCGAAGAAAAAATGGGGGATTCCGGTTTTGGCTATGATCCCATTTTTAGACCAGAAACCTACTGGGAGACCTTTGCAGAAATGCCCTTAGCGCTCAAAAACAGTATAGGCCACCGCGGAAAAGCGGTTCAAAAGTTAGTTGATTTTCTCAAAGAAAAATTATAAAAATGCATTTTAGAGGATAAAAATTAAAACTATTGCTCAAAAAACAAGTTGAAAAAGCCATTAATCAACTTATAATCAGTTGCTTGACAATACACTTTAATTTATCAATTTTAAATTTTTTAACACTATCTTTGCGCCTTCTTAACCACTACAGGTTATTATAAATATCACATAATGAATAAATTTCAAGCGTTAGGACTAAATGATGCTATCCTGCAGGCAGTAGCCGACATGGGGTTCACAGAACCCTCAGATGTACAGGAGCAAGCCATTCCCGTCCTACTTAAAGACGATACTGATATCGTCGCACTCGCCCAGACCGGGACGGGAAAAACGGCAGCATTTGGTTTTCCGCTTATTCAAAAAATAGACGCAAACAGTAAAACTACCCAGGGGCTCATACTTTCTCCCACAAGAGAACTTTGTTTGCAGATCACTAAAGAAATTCAAGCGTACTCCAAGCATGTAAGGGGGATCAATGCAGTTGCCGTTTATGGTGGTGCAAACATTAGCGAGCAGGCCAGACAGATTAAGCGTGGTGCACAGATAATTGTTGCCACACCGGGTCGTATGATGGATATGATGCGCAGAAAAATGGTGGATATTACCGAAATCAGCTATTGCATACTCGATGAGGCCGATGAAATGCTCAATATGGGCTTTTACGAGGATATCACGACCATTCTTGCCGATACCCCAGAAACTAAAAATACCTGGTTATTTTCGGCTACCATGCCGAAAGAAGTTGCCCGTATTGCCAAAAAATTCATGAAATCCCCCGTGGAAATCACAGTTGGGACAAAAAACACCGGAGCAGAAAATGTTTCGCATGAATTTTATATGGTCAATGCACGGGATCGCTATCAAGCGCTTAAACGTCTTGCAGATGCCAACCCTGAAATCTTTTCAGTTGTTTTTTGCCGTACAAAACGCGATACCCAGAAAGTTGCAGAACAATTGATCGAAGATGGTTATAACGCCGCCGCAATTCACGGTGACCTAAGTCAGAATCAGCGTGATCTTGTGATGAAAAGTTTCCGTAACAGACAGATACAAATGCTGGTTGCCACAGATGTTGCAGCCCGTGGTATTGATGTAGATGACATCACGCACGTTATCAACTATCAACTTCCTGATGAGATCGAGACTTACACCCACCGTAGCGGTCGTACCGGTCGTGCAGGAAAAACGGGTATTTCTATTGTAATCGTTTCTAAAAGCGAAGCACGCAAGATCAGACAGGTCGAAAAAATCATCAATAAGAAATTCATCCAGAAAGAAATCCCTACCGGAATGGAAATCTGTGAAGTACAGTTGATGCACCTGGCCAATGATATAAAGAACACAAAAATCAATCATGAGATTGATCCTTACCTTTTCAGTATCAATGAAGTATTGGAAGGATTGAGCAGGGAAGAAATTGTCAAAAAAGTCTTTTCTGTTGAATTTACAAGGTTCTTCAATTACTATAAGAAAACCAAAGATCTCAATACAGAAGTAAACGCACAGATCAAAGAAGAATCTGGTGATTCCACACGTTACTTTATCAATGTGGGCGCAAAAGATAACTTTGACTGGATGACCCTTAAAGACTTTCTGAAAGACCTTACCGGTCTGGGTGATGGTATTTATAGGGTAGATTGTAAAGACAGCTTTAGCTTCTTTAATACAGATACCGAACATAAAGATACCGTTATCGCCCTCTTTGAAGACTTTAAACTTCAGGGTCGTGACATTCACGTAGAAGTCACTAAAGATACACGCGGAAGCGGCGGCGGTGGCGGCGGCAAAAAGCGCAAAGGTGGCGGTAGAAAGAGTGGCGGTTTTGGCGGAAACAGCGATAAGAGATCTTCTTCAAAAAAAGGAGAAGGCAGAAATAGAAGTGAACGCCGAGGATCTAATACCAGCGGTGGTAAAGCCCCATTTTCTGGAAAGAGAAGACGTAGGGACAGAGATTAATGCGATTATGTAAGTCGAAACTAATAATTTTGGTATGATTATTCCATCTCTTTTTCTAAATTGACCCCCTATTATGAAAAAGATTTTTCTTACCCTCTTGCTTTTATGTGCAGGTATCTGTTTTTCACAAGAAAACAACAATACCGAAATCATAACGGGTAGTGTGCTAAACGCATCTACTGATGAAATCCTGGAGGGGGTAAATATCATCAACCTCAATAATGTTAAGGGTGCCATTACCGATGCCGAAGGTATTTTTGAAATACAGGCAAAGGTTAATGACACCCTTTATTTTTCTTTTTTGGGCTTTAAGACCTTACAGGTTCGTGTTACCAATGACTGGCAGAAGTTTGGTGATGTAAAGGTAAAAATGACCGAAGTGGGTATCGCCCTCGAAGAAGTTGTGGTCAAAGATGTAGAGCTTACCGGTTATCTGGAAATAGATGCTAAAAATGTTCCCGTATTCAAGAACGTACGGTATAGCATTAGCGGATTAGATTCTGGATATGAAGCAGGAAACAGTCAGCCAGGCGCTATCAATCAGGTGCTCAACGCAGTTTTTAACCCGGCAGATTTTCTCTACAAAGCCTTTGGAAAACGGCCCAAACAGATGAAAAAAATGCGGGAAATGAAGGAAGATGATAAGATCAGGGCCTTGTTATTAACCAAATTTGACCGGGAGACCCTGGCCGCACTTTTACAGGTGACCAAAGTTGATATTGACGAGATTCTTCGCCGTTGTGATTACTCTGAAAGTTTTGTAAAAACTGCAAACGATTTGCAAATCCTTGATGCCATAAGCAGCTGTTATGAGGAATATAAAGTCCTCAATCGGCAAAAATAAGTTTCCGTTCCAGAAAAAATTACGTTGTACTAAACCGGGAACCTGGAATTAAAGAAATACCTTTAAAAAAACCGCTGACCTTAAAATCTAGAATTTTAAAGTCAGCGGTTTTTTATGTTCACTATACATAGTCTGAACGCTTTTTGAACGCTGCTAGGAGTTCGTCGCTATTTTTTACATGCTTTTTTAACCATTGCAATTTCAACTGTAAACGTTCCTTTTCATTTAGTTCCCAGTTCAACTTGCCATTACGTAAGCGCGACATCAAATCCTGAATGATTATCGCCGCAGAAACCGAAATATTGAGACTTTCCGTAAAGCCATAAGTAGGTATGTAGATAAAGTCATCTGCCGCTTCCATAACCTCAGCGCTCAATCCTTTTGCTTCACTGCCAAAAAACAAGGCCGTAGGCTTGTTCCACTTGAAATTGGCCAGAGTCTGTTCCTTTTTATGAGGGGAGGTGGCCACTATCCTATATCCTTTTTCACGCAGCATTCCCAAGGCTTCCATAGAAGAGGAATGCCTGTGAACGGTCGTCCATTTTTGAGCTCCCATTGCAATCTCACGATCAATACGCCTACCAAAGCGATCTTCTATAACATGCATGTCCTGAACACCAAAAGCTTCACAACTACGCATTACCGCGCTAGTGTTGTGCAAATGGCCCACGTCCTCCACAGCCACGGTGAGGTGATAGGTGCGTGTTGCCGCAACCGTTTCAAAAAGCTCTTTTCGTCTCGGCGTTACGAAACTTTCAAGATACGCCAATAAGTCCTTTTCTTCCATAGCCCGAAAATAAAAAAATCCGGTCGTACGACCGGATTTTTATTCGAAATCTTATGTATTTCAATTTTTCAATACTAATTATCATTTACCCCTACGTTCCCCTGGGCAACAAGGACTCCTAAATCATCTGCACTTAAATGTGCATTGATATAACCGTCAATGGCTAACATTTCAGTATAGGTGATCGGTGTATCATCATTGTAGGCTGCAACATTGGTCTTACTTAGACCGGTAGCACCCACGACACTTGAAAGTGTTATAACAATATCGCCTGGAGCTTCAGCAACAGATCCTGCATGTATATGTGCAGGAAAAAGACTGCCTGATGATGTTCCGTTAAGTGATAATGTCACTAAAGTTTCTCCATTAACGCGCTCTGCGAAAGACGCCACGCCGCTGATTGCAGGATTACTAACATCATTGAGAATATACGACTGCTTTGAACCAGTCAGTTCATTTTGACCTATATCTCCCTGTGCAAGAAGTGTCGTGATATTGAGCGAACTTTCATGTACATTGATATAACCATCATATTCTAAGAGAGCAGCATATTCCACAGCTGTATCGTCATTAAAAGCTTCCACTTGAGTAGCACTCATACCGGTTGCCCCATCTACATCCTTTAGATCAATTACAATATCACCAGTCTCTGCAGCGGTATTCATGTGAATATGCGCGGGATGTGCATTGCCATCAGACGTTCCTTCTAAATTCAATTCTACTAACGTGGTACCATCCATACGCTCAGAGAAGGTTGCCGTACCGCTAATATCTGGATTAGATACTGAACCTAAAGCATACTCTTTAGTATTCCCAGTCAATTCATTTACACCTATATCTCCTTGAGCAAGCAATGTGGTAATATCAGCTAAACTCGCGTGTACGTTAATATACCCATCATATTCCAGAAGACCTTCATAGCCTATTGAAGTACCGTCATTAAAAGCTTCTACTTGCGTAGCACTCCTACCTGTAGCTCCATCAACCTCTTTAAGATCTATTGCTATAGCTCCTGTCTCTGCCGCACTGTTCATATGAATATGAGCAGGGTGTGAATTGCCATCAGTCGTTCCTTCTAAATTTAATTCTACAAGAGCAGAACCATCCTTACGTTGAGAAAAAGTAGCACTACCCATAATATCTGGATCTGAAACGGAACCCAAAACATACTCTTTAGTTTCCCCGGTCAGTTCGTTAGCTCCTATATCGCTTTGCGCTACTAGAGTCGCAAGATTGTCTGCACTCAAATGCACGTTGATATAACCATCATAATTTAATAAATCTGAATAATCTACAGCAGTACCATCGTTAAAGGATTCAATATGAGTCATGCTCATACCAGAGGTGCCATTGACAGCTTTAAGATCAATAACTATCCCACCAGTTTCAGCTGCACTGTTCGTATGAATGTGTGCTGGGTGCGAGGCTCCATCGGGGGTACCATCTAAAGCGATTGTAAGAAGTGTCGCGCCACTTCGGCGTTGTTCTAACGTGGCGGTACCACTTATATCATCAATCGCCTGGCTTGCTAAAATATATTCAATGCTCTCACCTGTAAGCTTATTGTCACCTATATCGCCCTGAGATACGATGTTTTGAGCATCACTGGAACTTTGTATATTGATATGACCATCGTAATTAATCAACTCTTCAAAACTTAAAGAGGTAATATTTGTAACACTTGTGCGACTGGATCCATCAATTGGATTTAAAGAAATTTCAACTTCCCCACCTTCAACCACACTGTTTGATAGAATATTTACGGGGTATGTTCCTTCCATAACCTTTAATAAAACAACTGTAATATCTGTGGAACCATCATTTTTTTCAACAAATCCAACTTGAGCATTAACTCCATCACTAGATGTAGCTTTAAGGTCATAAGAACCACGGTTGCCTGTCCCATCTGAAATTACATCTGAGTCATCGTCCTGACAGGATGTTAACCCAGCAACCAGGATCACAAATAAGAAATAAATTTTTTTCATAATTTTTTGTTTTAACTATTAAATGTTTAATATACCGAATTAGTTCAGCATTAAAATACCATAGAATGCGCATATTAACGATAAAAACATAATTTTCAACCTTTTAAATATTTAATATTATGTTAAAAAAAATATTTATACTTACCGGAGCTGGCATTAGCGCAGAGAGCGGACTCAAGACATTTAGGGATGCTGACGGGCTATGGGAAGGTCACGATATCATGGATGTTGCGACACCAGAAGGCTGGAAAGCAAATCAGGAGTTGGTGCTCGATTTCTACAATCAACGCCGGAAACAATTACTAAGTGTACAACCCAATGCCGCGCACAAAGCACTCGTTGAACTGGAAGAGCACTTTGATGTAACTATCATAACCCAGAATGTGGATGATCTCCATGAGCGCGCAGGCAGTAAAAAAGTTATTCACTTGCATGGCGAACTATTAAAAGCGCGCAGCAGTGCCGATGAGCATGATATCGTTTCCTGGCAAAAAGATATAAAAATGGGCGATTTGTGCGCTAAAAAAAGTCAGATGCGGCCTCATGTGGTTTGGTTTGGGGAAGCCGTACCGCTACTCGATGATGCGGCACGAGCGGTAATGCAAGCAGATATAGTACTTATTGTGGGCACATCCATGCAGGTCTATCCTGCGGCCGGACTCATTGACTACGCCCCGGCAAATGCTGAGCTTTATTTCATTGACCCACAGCCCAACATACAGTCTGCCCACAACTTAAAGGTAATTGCAGAAAATGCCTCTACCGGAGTCCCCACACTCGTCAATGAACTCATTAAAAATACATAAAATCAAATTTATAGGTTTTTCCCTGACCGGTCTGTCGATTTCGGTTTACAGCTTTCTAAGATATCGATAATACGGTATTGTGGTTTGAGAACCCAGATGCACAATGTATATTTGCTCCTCAACATAAAAACTATGCTCAACGCCCTTGAAGCCGTATCGCCCATAGACGGCAGATATCACAGAAAAACTGCCTCACTGACCGCTTTTTTTTCGGAAAAAGCCCTTATAAAATACAGGATTAAGGTAGAAGTGGAATATTTTATTGCTCTTTGCGAACTACCACTCCCACAGCTAAAAAATGTTGATCCCAAACATTTTGATACCCTACGGAATTTGTATCTGGATTTCACGACCGAAGATGCGCAGACCGTAAAAGATATTGAAAAAGTTACCAATCATGATGTAAAAGCCATTGAATACTTTATAAAACAGCAATTTGACGCGCTGGATCTCGCCGAATATAAAGAGTTTATACATTTTGGCCTTACCTCACAGGACATCAATAACACCGCGATTCCGTTAAGTTTAAAAGATGCCATAAATGAAATTTATCTTCCCCAGTTAGAAGAAGTACAGGTGGTTTTGGCGAATCTTGCCGAAGAATGGGACACCGTGCCAATGCTCGCAAGAACACATGGCCAACCGGCATCTCCCACCCGGCTGGGTAAAGAAATTGAAGTTTTCAGCGTTCGTCTTAAAGAGCAGTTACGCTTATTGAATGATATCCCCAGTGCGGCAAAATTTGGTGGAGCGACGGGCAATTACAATGCGCATCAAGTGGCCTACCCCGCCATTGACTGGAAAAAATTTGGTAACGAATTTGTACATGGGAAATTGAAATTACACCATTCTTTTCCCACTACTCAGATAGAACATTACGACCATATGGCAGCGCTTTTTGACAATCTAAAGCGTATTAATACCATACTTATAGACCTTGATCGTGATTTCTGGACGTATATTTCCATGGATTATTTCAAGCAAAAAATCAAAGAAGGGGAAGTAGGTTCTTCGGCGATGCCGCATAAAGTAAATCCCATCGATTTTGAAAATAGCGAGGGAAATCTTGGTATGGCCAATGCTATTTTTGAACATCTTTCGGCGAAGTTGCCTATCTCGCGTATGCAGCGTGACCTGACAGACAGTACGGTTTTGCGTAACATTGGGGTGCCATTGGGCCATACGCTTATCGGTTTACAAAGTACGCTCAAGGGACTTCATAAACTGGTGCTGAATGCCTCAAAATTTGACGCTGATCTGGAAAATAACTGGGCAGTGGTTTCCGAAGCCATTCAAACAATTTTACGACGCGAAGGGTATACAAATCCTTATGAAGCCCTAAAAGGACTTACGCGAACAAATGCCGTGATATCAAAAGAATCTATCGCATCTTTTGTTGAAACCTTAGAAATAAGTGATGAAGTAAAACGGGAATTACAAGCAATTACGCCCCAAAATTATACTGGGATTTAATGTAAAAATCACTGTAAATACGCTAAAAACCGGTCTTTTTGATCGGTTTTTAGCGTTTATAGGCCAATAATCGCAGGGCGTTGAAAACAACAAGCAAGGTCGAACCTTCATGAATGGCAACCGCGACCCCTATGTTAGCCCAGTTCATAATGGTTGCAGGCACTAAAAGCGCCACCACTCCCAGGCTCAACCAGAGATTCTGCCTGATAATATTTTTTGCTTTTCGGCTTAGGCCAATGGCAAAGGGGAGGGTGCTCAGTTTATCTGCCATTAGCGCGATATCCGCAGTTTCTAAGGCGACATCGCTACCAGCTGCGCCCATCGCAATGCCCACGGTACTATTTGCCATTGCAGGTGCATCATTTACCCCGTCACCCACCATGGCGAGCTTGTTTTCCTTTTCTTTCAGCTCTTTGATCGCGGCAACTTTTTCTTCTGGCAATAAGCTGCCACAGGCTTCGGTAAGGCCTATTTCTTTTGCGACAGCATTGGCCACTTGTTGGTTATCGCCGGTAAGCATAATCATCTTTTTTATGCCCAGCTTCTTGAGTTCGCCGAGTGTCTTTTTAGCCTCGCCCCTGGGCGTATCCATCAGTCCGAGAATACCTATAAACGTATTGTCCCTTTTGACGAGCATAGTGGTTTTCCCTTCAGCTTCCAGGGTTTTTACCTGCTCAAGTACGTTTTTTGCTTCTTTTTGATCAATTTCGGTATATAAATCCATATTACCGATCTCGATAGCGCTTCCCTCATATTGCGCCCGTATCCCTTTTCCCTGTACCGCATCCAGATTTTCTGCTTCCTGAATTGCTTCCGCGGAAGTTAATTTTGCCGTACCGTCACGCACTACCGCTTTGGCCAAAGGGTGATCGCTCAACGCTTCGACGGAGACAACGATCTCCAATAACGTTTGTTCGTCAGTTCCGTTAAGCGGAAGAATATCGGTCAGTTTTGGTTTTCCTTCGGTAAGCGTGCCTGTTTTATCAAAAGCGATAGCAGAAAGAACACCAAGATCTTCAAGTGGTTTTCCCCCTTTGACCAGAACTCCGCCACGGGCGGCACGCGCTACGCCACTCAAGACCGCAGACGGCGTGGAAATTGCAAGCGCACAGGGACTTGCGGCCACAAGAACTGCCATGGAACGGTAAAAACTGGCACTCCAGGATTCATCGATAAGTAAAAAAGCAAAATTCAGTAAAATCACCAGGGCTATAACGGAAGGAACATAATATCTTTCAAATTTATCGGTAAGGCGCTGCGTGGGCGATTTTTTTTCCTGTGCATCCTACACCATTTTGACCAGCCGATTTAAGGTAGAATCACTGGCCTCTTTAATTACGCGGATCTCAAGGGTTGAATTACCGTTAATAGTACCTGCAAAAACATGACTTTCTTCCGGTATTTTGTTGTTATCCTTAAATTGCTGCCGCGAATCTGCAATTGCTTTTTTATCTACCGGAACGCTCTCTCCCGTTATGGGCGCCTGGTTGATACTGCTCGCACCTTTTACGATAATCCCATCTGCCGCAATTTTACTATTGGGCCGTACCACGATAATATCGCCTAGATTCAATTTCTCTATTCCTACTTCACTCGTAGCGCCATCTTTTTTAAGAAGTGCTGTTTTAGGGGCCAGATCTGTCAGGGAGGCTATAGATTTACGCGCTTTGCCCATCGCAAAATGCTCAAGGGCATGTCCCAGACTAAAAAGAAAAAGCAAAAGTGCCCCTTCTGCCCATTTATCAAGAAATGCGGCACCTATGGCAGCGACGATCATTAGAAAGTCAATCTCAAATTCTCCCTGTGAAATTTTTTCTACCGCTTCTTTAACGGTGTAAAATCCGCCAAAAAAATAGGCTGCGAGGTATAAATACCATGGAATGTTCGCCCCTATTTCAGTAAACGTATCCAGTAAAAAACCGGTGGTGACAAAAATTCCACTTAGAATGGCAAAATACAGTTCCGTATTTGGCCCTAAAAATCCTACGTGTTCTTTTTCTTTATGTACATGTGCGCAACAATCTGCCATTTTCTCAATATTTAAACGCAAAGTAGTTTTTAATTAAGCGCAATGGAAGTGCAAAAGGAAATGGGCATGGTCTGAGAAGAAAGTTGATCAACTGCATTTGTCACAAATGCCCTGAACGACGAGATTCATGTCATGGGCGCTATATCCCGGGGGAAGGCTGATCTGCGGAATTTTATATTCGGTGAGGCAGGTGGTCTCATCACAGGTACTGCAATGAAAATGCAAGTGCAGGTCATGGTGGTCTTCAAGGGTACAACCCGCATCGCAAAGCGCATATTTTGAAATTCCGGTGCCATCTTCTATCTGGTGTACAATGCCCTTATCCTCAAAGGTTTTTACAGTGCGATACAAGGTTGTACGATCTGCTGTAGCAAATGCATTTTCTATATCGGTCAGCGCGACCGCTACTTGTTTTTGCGTCATATACTTATAAATAAGCTGACGCATTGCCGTGGGACGCACCTTTTTTTCCTTTAGGAATTGTTCTATTTCACTCATTTTTCAAACCTTTAGGCACTTCTCTCATGAATAAACGGTATACTTTTTGGAATCTATCAATACATTAATCTCTATTAACCCTGCGGAATATACTCCGTATTACTTCGTTTGGTAAGGTAGATCGTTTTTCGGCTTTGCCGGAATGTGAATAATAGATCCTAAAATGCTGTTCCTTTGCCGGACCTAAAGATACGAAATACACAAAACTTCCTCCCCGGAAAAATCCCATTAAAGTGCTATGATCAATTCCATAAATAACAAATTTACAAGATTCCATTGGCTTTTTTTTCTGATCGTTTTATCCGCTTCTTCTATCTGCGCAACACCAATAGATACACCTCCTCAAAAAACCGAAAGCTATACTCTGGACCCCAAAGCCTGGCATATTGTGGAAGGGGAAGTTACAGACGCTGTTGCCCTTAAAAACCGAATACAGTTGGAAGCTGCATTTCAAGATGCGGTAGCAAAGCAGGCAGATACCTTTAAAATAGGTGCTTTAGATGCATATTTTGACGTAGTGAGCGTCACGCATGGCAGGAAACGTTTTGATTCCTGGAAGGAAGCGATCACTATGCCAGCCAATTTTAACCTTGTTATGCGTGCCGATACGCATTTACGTGTTCAGCCAAATAATAGCAAGCGGTACGCGCTTCTCAGTAATGGAACCCACGACAATATAACCATAACCGGCGGCAATCTTTATGGAGAACGTAACACGCACAAATACTCTGGCAAAAGCAGCGACGAGTGGGGACACGTGTTAGACTTGATAGGCCTTGAGAATGGCGTGATCAACGGAGTTACGATAAAAGAGGGAAATGGTGATGGTATGGTCGTACGCGAACACAACTTTACCTACGCGGCAGATCATGACAAAACGAGAAATATCATTATCACTAACTGTACTTTTGACAATAACCGCCGAAATAACCTTGCCATTACGGGCGGTCAAGATATTCTGGTAGAAAAAAACACGTTCCTCAATGCGGGCCAGGACACCCCAACTTCAAAAGGTACAAGCCCTAAAGCGGCAATTGATGTTGAACCTTATAAGGAACGAAGCAAAAAAACCGGTAAACTCATTCATTATGAAAAAGCCGAAGGAATAGTCATTAGAAACAATATTGAAAAAAACAGTAGATGGCAAGGCTTTGTGGTCGCCACGGGTAGGGACGTTTTAATTGAAAAAAATACGATGGAATCCTCTATTAATTTTGGCTATTCAGATCATATTATAATTAGAAAAAATACAATCATCAATCCGGGTATGGGTGGTGTGGGAATGACTCTGGGAGAAGATGGTGAACGCGTTTTTGAGAACGAAGTGTACGACAATGTAGTAAAGAATTTTAAACAGGCCATCAGCGTGCGAGGCAGTGGCCATAAAATCCATAATAACAAATTTACCAATTTCACAACCGGACTGCGCATTTACGATTTACGAAACACGAGCATATACAACAATACTTTTTTTAGCGAACTGCCAGACAGTAACGGGCTTTACATTCATGTAACCACTATTGATAATTCTGTTTTGATTAATAATGAGTTCCGTTCACAGAAAAATCCATTGCATATATTCAACCTGAATTTTTATGGTCTAAAAGATGGAGAATTAAATCTTGAATCCAACGTATTTATGGGTAATGACGCTATAAGCATAGGCAATTCCAACGGAATCAATCTTACTAAAAACACCTTTGAAACAGGAATTCGCCTGGTGGGAACCAATAATATCACGATTGAAGACAATGAGATCAATGCCGGCGCTATGGACGGAATTCAGATACGGCAGGGCAATAGGAACCTAAGCTTTACCAACAATAAAATAAAGAGCAGTAAAAAATGCATTGATCTTCGGGAAACGCCGGGAGATTTCCGCAATAGCGGCAATAGTTGCGATAAATAGTCCTAAAACGCCTGATTTTGCCTAAAAACGCCCATTTTAAGGCTTTTTTGGGCGATTTTAACGTTTATTTGATTGTATTGCCCTACACGTTTAGTAAGTTCCCCCAAGTAATTTTAGAAACAATAAGAAAACGAAAAGATATGAGTCAAGTAAAAGCTGAAGATACTGTACAAGTACATTATACTGGTAAGCTAGAGAATGGTCAGGTATTTGACAGTTCCGTAGATCGTGATCCTTTAGAAGTAAAATTAGGTCAGGGACAATTGATCCCCGGTTTTGAAAAGGGACTGATCGATATGAAAGTCAAAGAAAAAAAGACGGTCACCATTCCACATAGCGAAGCTTATGGTGAAGTACGACAGGATCTATTTCAGGAAATTCCGAAAAGCGAATTACCTTCTGAAATAACCCCTGAAAAAGGAATGGGTCTTGTTGCTAAAAACCCTGATGGTACAGAACGCCAGTTGCGTGTGGCACAAGTCAAAAAAGATTCTATTATAATCGATGCAAACCATCCACTTGCAGGTCAGGATCTAATTTTTGATCTTGAAGTACTCGATATAAAATAAGAGACACAATTTGTGATCTGAAAAGCTCGAAAACGTCATGTTTTCGGGCTTTTTTCATATTATATAAGAAGAAAAACCGGCAAATTTGCCGGTTTTTATATGTTTTTGAGCATGTATATTACTTGTTAACCTATTAAATAAAGTACCCCTACCCCAGCAAAATAACCTATAAGGGCGATCCAGCTGATATTTTTGACGTACCACATAAATTCGATTTTCAGCAATCCCATAATAGCTACCCCAGCGGCAGAACCTATGATAAGTACACTTCCGCCCGTACCGGCACAATAGGCCAGCAATTCCCAGAAAGTAGAATCCTGAGGATACGTTTCTAGAGAATACATTCCCATAGCTCCTGCGACTAGCGGCACATTATCAACTATAGAAGATAACAAACCGATAAATATATTGACCAGGTAGATATTTTGAAAAGTATCGTCGAGCACTTGAGCAAGATCAGAAAGAATACCCGCGGTCTGTAAACTCGCTACAGCAAGTAAAATACCTAGGAAAAAGAGTATACTGGGCGAATCAACCTTACGGATTACCCCTGTAACAGAAAGCGCACGCTTTTTATGCTGTTCTTTGTTTTTGTGCATCAGTTCGGTAACAACCCAAAGAACACCTAAACTAAAAAGCATTCCCATAAAGGGCGGTAAATGTGTAAGTCCCTTGAAAACAGGGACGAATAAAAGTCCGCTTACCCCTAACCAAAAAACAACACGCTGTTCAAAAGTATTCACATCCACATGTTGCTCGTTCAAAGATAGAGGCTCTTCAGGACGATCTATTGAGCCTTTCATTTTAAAAGTTAGAACAATTAAGGGAACGAGCAAACAGAATAAACTTGGTAAAACGACTACAGTTATTATATTAAGGGCGGTGATTTGCCCACCTATCCACAACATAATAGTCGTAACATCCCCTATGGGAGACCAGGCGCCGCCCGCGTTTGCCGCAAGAATTACCATCCCTCCAAAAAACCATTGATCTTCGCGCTCTTTCAATAGTTTCCTTAGAAGAGCCGCCATAACGATAGCAGTAGTCAGGTTATCCAGTGCTGCGGAAAAGAAAAAGGTAATGCTACAGATGATCCATAACAGTTTAACACGGCTTGTGGTTGTAATCTTATCTGTAACCACTTCAAAACCACGATGGGCATCCATAAGTTCTACTATAGTCATTGCAGCAAGCAAAAAGAAGAGGATTTCTGAAATTTCACCTACATGCTCCAGTAAGCTCTCATCTAAAAATGAAAGGATCCCTCCTTCTCCACCGGCGGCCTCCTGAGCCGGAAGTAAAGTCTCATTACCAATAATCAACAAGACCCAGCAGACAACACCAGTAAGGATTGCGGCAGCTGCCTTATCTATTTTTAAGTTATGCTCTAGCGCAATACAGACATAACCCAGTATGAAAACAGCAATCAGTATTATATACATCGTCAAGTAGAAAGATTAAAAGTTAGGATTCGTTTGGTAGGTAAAAATTAGATATTTTATTTAGTTCTAAAATCTTTTTGACATAAAATTTATGAAAAATAGTCCATGAGGTGTAATGCTCTAATTTCTTTTATTCTACTCATAGATCTCTTGTAATTATTGCAAAAAGAAATGCCAACCGCAATATCAGCACTTACCTCTATAGCATTCAACGGAATACGCATATTTCAAAATCTCCATTAGTTCAAATAACCTAAAAACGGGATGGCTGATAGTCTTTAATATTCTAGGATGAAGTAGAGCATTAGCCAAAGAGCCATGTAAAGAAATATCAAACTTTCCGACTAATTAAGGGTTAAAATATGATGTTAACACATTCCTACGTATATTTGCAGGCGCTAATTGATAAATACATTAGATAAACAGGCGAAATATTTATTTTTCATAAAAAAATACTAAATAAAGTAATTTTCAGAGGAAATTATTGTTTTTGTCGATTATTGGTGTTATACTACCAGGTAAAAAAAAACTAAAGACTATATATGAGACAGCTCAAGATCACGAAGCAGGTAACCAATAGGGAATCGAAGTCATTAAATACCTATTTACAGGATGTCAGTAAATTAGACATGATTACCGCTGATGAAGAGGTAGAGTTGGCACAACGCATTCGGGAAGGCGATCAAATTGCCCTGGAACGATTGACTAAGGCTAATTTGCGTTTTGTTGTATCTGTTGCAAAACAGTATCAAAACCAGGGTTTAAAACTACCAGACCTTATCAATGAAGGTAATGTAGGACTTGTAAAGGCTGCAAAACGTTTTGACGAAACCAGAGGTTTTAAATTTATTTCATACGCCGTATGGTGGATTAGGCAATCCATATTACAGGCCATTTCAGAACATTCTAGAACCGTACGTCTGCCGCTTAACAAAATAGGCACGATAAGTAAGATCAACAAAGCATTCTCCTACCTGGAGCAAAGTCTTGAACGACCACCTTCTGCAGATGAAATTGCAAAAGAGCTTGACATGACAATCTCCAAGGTTAAACTTGCTATGAAAAATAGCGGTCGTAACCTCTCCATGGATGCTCCCTTCAAGGAAGGAGAAAATGATTCAAATCTTTATGATGTTTTACGTTCTGGTGAATCACCTAATCCAGATGCAGATTTGATGCAAGAATCATTAGGTACAGAGATAGAGCGTGCGCTTGAAACTTTGTCTCCACGTGAATCTGATGTCATTAAATTGAATTACGGCCTTGGCGGTGAGCAACCACACACCTTACAGGAAATTGGTGAAATGTTCGACCTAAGTCGCGAACGTGTACGTCAAATTCGTGAAAAAGGAATTCGCAGATTGCGTCATACCTCAAGAAGTAAAGTTCTTAAAACGTATTTAGGTTAAGAATCCCTGACTTCATTACAATAAAAAAACGGCCCGCTAATAAAGCGGGCCGTTTTTTTATTCACCTCATTCTACCTTAAGAGAATAGATCGATTAGACCTAGTACATCACTACTTAAAATTCTACAGGATGTTATTTGTTACAATAAGCTTGTCAACTAGAGTTATTTTTAAAGGGTATGGAAAAGCGTAAACCATAGCTGTCCTTTGTTTCGGCTTTCAGTACTCTCTCGCATATAAGTTGCCTCAAGCCGCAACTTATCCGTAAATGCATAACCTATACCACCGGCCAACCAGTTGCGGTCAAATAACGTGACATTTCTATCATTTCCTATATCTTTCTGGCCATTTATAAAAACTTCATTCAAAGCAACCAGAAAGAAGGCGTCTTTTGTGAGTGTCTTTTGATTTAAAGGAAGACGGGCGGAAACCATATAGCGAAAACGTGTCCTAAAATCCTGGTCTTCCACAAAACGCTCCTCTAACCGAAAACGATGAACCACAAATACGTTGCCCCACACCTGCTGTGATAGAAGTGCATCCTGGTATGGGCGATGCTCAGAAAACGTTGATTCAACATCTCCCAGAACACCCGAACTAAAATAAGAATAACCAGCCAGCAATGTAATCCCAGAATCTTTAGGTCTATACGTAAGTCCTCCCCTTAAAATAAGTTGCTGAAAATCATTGCCCAAACCATGTAAACGGTATTGAAAGTCCCCCATGGCACCAAACTGCGAATCACCAAATTTTGTATTGAACACATAAGCGTACCATCCGCCCAATTTACCTTCGGTTTCCTGTGCGATGCTGGTATGTACTGTAGCCAGAAATAGTGACGCAATCAGCGCACATGTTGTGAAGCTATATTTCATTTAATTTAATTTAAATCTGTATAATTTAATATTGACGAAGCGCACCGCTACTTATAAAAATCCTTCATAACATAGCATTCAAAATCTCGCCCTTTTTAAGGCAGCAATCCCTAAGCTTTTATAAACAAGATGCTTATTTATTCAACAGGCGTAACGCTTGTGTACATTTGGCTCAACTTGAGTCGAAGCTTGCGCATGTAATCCTCTTCTAACCAGTCTTTGTAATTCTGGGTATTTTTCATGATACAGTACGAATACTGGCGTATACGGAAACTGATTTCATCTTTAAGTTCCCGGGCAAGAATACGCGCATCAAAAACATCCTCCGTATTTTCAAATACGATCTTGGCATGTTGTGCTATGGAGCGTTCAAGGGCCAGTTTTGACTTTTTACCTTCGGCAAAAACCTTTTCATATTCTGCCTTGATATCAAAATCTATCTCTTTACTATTGCTGAACTGTTCGCGCAATTCGGGTGGCATTTCATAAATAAATTCCCGCTCAATATCCTCATCACTTACAAGGTTTTCAAGGTAAAATTCGGGATACATAAAAATATCATTCCAGTCCATGGGACCGTCCCAAAGGCCAAAACGCGCCACATTATTACCTAAATCAATTACCTGAAATTCTTTTTTATTAGGTAAAACCCGTGAGCCCCTACCTATCATTTGGAAATAAAGCGTGAGGGATCGTGTCGCACGGTTAAGAATAATAGTTTCAACAGTAGGCTCATCAAAACCAGTAGTTAAGATACTTACTGAGGTAAGGATCGCACCCGGGGTTTTCTTGAACCATTTCAAAATTTCCTTGCGCTCTTTGTTGCTATGGGTATTATCAAGGTGCATCACATCATAACCCGCCTCCTTGAAAGTCTCGTATACATAGTGAGACGTATTTATACCATTGTTGAAGATCAACGTCTTGGTATCTTTTGCCTTCTCTTCATAAGCCATGAGCAGTTTTTGCTGCATGCTATGGTTTGTATATAAGATCTCTGAAGATTTTACGGTATAATCCCCATTGATACCTACCTGAAGTGTTTTAAGACCTACATCATACGTGTGCACATTCGCCTGTGAAAGAAAGCCCTTATCGATAAGCGAAGAAATACTCTCGCCCATGATAAGTTTTTTATAATTATCCTTCATGGGAAGCTTCACATTAGAACTTAGCGGTGTTGCGGTCACACCAAGTATGAAGGTCTTTTTAAAATGGCTGAAAAGCTTACGGAATGAATTGTAGTGCGCTTCATCAATAATCACAAGCCCCACATCGTTAAATTTCATCTGCTTATCCTGCAAACGGTTGTTCAACGTTTCCACCATGGCTACGTAGCACATATAATTCTCGTTGCCCTCCAGGGTCTTCACCTTACTATTGATTACCATATTAGGCACATCAAAACTGGTAAGCATTTTTGAGGTCTGTGAAGAAAGTTCGATACGGTGCGTGAGAATAATTACCTTCTTATTCTTTTCAGCAATATAACGACGCACTATTTCAGAAAATATAACCGTTTTACCACCACCCGTGGGCAACTGGTACAACAGGTTAAAATCATCTGTAGATTCTTCTATACAGGCAAAAATCCTGTCTAAATCTTTTAATTGATATGAATAAAGTTCTTTTCCTTCGTTTTTTTTCCGCTCTCTAGATCGTTCGCCCAAGTGTAGTAATTTTTGATAATGAATTTTGCAAAAATAAGGTATTTAAAGGCTTCTTAAAAAAATTAACGTCTTAATATTTGTTGGATTCCTATTAAGTTCACAACCATATGTTTAGGATTATTTATAGATGCACCTGGAAAAAAGTAAAGCCTTGTAGTGCAGGAAAAGACCTAATCTTTTACCTTTGTCATCTAACCAAACTTATAGCATTGAAGAATCCCAAAGCAGTAAAGCTACTTAACAAGCTTATAGATGACGTTGAGAATAACGGCATCATCACAAATACGGCCGTAAATGATCTTAAAAGCCTGCGTCCCTATGCTGTGGAAGAAGAAAGGCCCCTCATAGCAAAAGTTGTACGTCTTACTTTTGAACATATTGAAGAATACCAGACATTTGCCATAGATATTCCCGAAGAAGAACCTATTGAAGGCCATGAAGAAGATCTTGAGCCCCGGGAGCCATCAGAACCCAATGAAAGTTTTCTTTATCTGCTCAACCTTATTGCAGAACCTGAAAATAAATCCAATCGTTTGGACATTCGTTCTTATGTAGAGGCGCTTCAAGACTACGCAGACGAAAATTGATTCCTGGGTTTACTTGTTATAAAGCATAAAAAAAGCACCTTAAAGGTGCTTTTTTTATGCTTAAATAGTTGAATTTCTTTACTTTTTTGGTGGTTTAGAGGGTCTGACCTCAACCTTACTTGGCAACGTCCTGGGATGCATCTGTAACAGGTCTGAAACGATCTGCCCCATATCTTCACTTTGTATTTTCCAGTCATCATCACTAGAAGGCTCATGACCTCCAAAGTGCGTTGCTACAGAACCTGGCATGATCGTGGTCACCTTCACTCCCTTATCACGCACATCAAGCATTAAAGCCTGACTAAAACCGGTAAGTCCAAATTTACTCGCATTGTAGGCACTACCGCCAGCAAAGAAATTTGTACCCGCAAGGCTTGATATAGTAAAGATATAACCCTCTGAATTCTGTAAAGCTTCGAGGGTAGCTTTTACACTATAAAAAACACCCGTAAGGTTTGTACTTATAGTTTCATCCCATTGATCAACCGTAAGTTCTGAAATATTTCCAAAATGACCTAAGCCGGCATTGGCAACAAGTACGTCAATTTGACCCCACTTATCAAGTATTTTTGCAACCGCTTCTTTTTGGCTGTCGTAGTCACGTACGTCAGCCTCTATGCCTATTACGTTGCCTTCACCGCTGTTTGCATTATTAAGTTCATCAGCAGCTTCCTGAGCTGCACTCTGGGTGCGGCTCGTGATTGCCACGTTCATATTTAATTTTAAAAGGGATTCTGCGATTCCTCTTCCTATTCCTTTTGTACCTCCAGTAATGAAGGCTACTTTGTTTTTTAATTTATCCATAGCTTAAATTTAATATTAATATTCAGCGTAGCGGAAAGGTGACAATTAAAGTTTTATTAAAACTAAAATACAGTTCATAATTGGTTCATTTTGCGTTGGTCTTCCAATGCTTAAGGCGTAATTTTGCACCAAATTTTAGATCATGTCACAACATAAAGGTGGGGAACGTAAGTCCAGGCTTCAACTGCTTCATCAATATTATAAGTATACCGGTTTTTACAGCTTTTTAGGCACTAGTCTTAAAAAAGCGCTCCCCCCTATCCTTCTGTTTATTGCAGTCATCTTTGCGATTCATTATTTTGTAATTGATCTCAACAGCCTTCTGGTCAAAATGACGGATACCTTCCCAACATTCTGGGTACTCGCGGTTTTTTTTATTTCGGAAACCATTCTGGGACTTATTCCGCCAGAAATATTTATAGCATGGAGCGATAAAATGCCAAATCCAATCTTATATCTGAGCTTGCTTGCGGTGCTTTCTTACACGGGTGGTATTATCTCTTATTTCGCCGGCAGGGCATCTACGCGCATTCAAGCGGTACATGAGTATCTAGAGGTAAAAATGGCAAAACACCTTAAAAATGCACGTAAATGGGGAGGTTTTTTAATCATTGTGGGTGCTATCCTGCCACTTCCGTTTGCCATTAGCAGCCTGGCGGCAGGTATGATAAAATTTCCGTTTAAAAATTATCTTTTATTTGGTTTGATGCGTTTTGTGAGGTTTGCCGTTTATGGCGCTGCAATATTTAGTTTAGTATAAAGCCTATGCTTCGATTTTTTAAAATACTCGGTATTCTTGAAGGAATTTCTTTTCTGGGCTTGCTTCTCATTACCATGCCTTTGAAGTATTTTTACGATAACCCAGTTCCCAATCAATGGTTGGGTATGGCTCATGGGGTGCTGTTTATCGCATATGTCATCGTTGCGGTAATCGTTAGCAGGCAGTTGCGGTGGTCATTTAAAACACTGGTGATTGTTCTGATTTGTTCCGTAGTTCCTTGCGGGACTTTCTGGATGGATGCAAAATATATTGAACCCCACCTTAAATAATGTTATCCAGACTAGTTTCAGCATTGTAGAAATTACCTTTAGGTGTTAATTATTGGCTATATTTAAGCATGAATAGAACATTTTTAATTGTTTTTCTCCTTCTTTTTACGGCAATGCTGCCAGCACAAAAGGTAGATCTCGTACAGCTAGACACCCTGCAGGACGGTTTTGCGTATGATATACGATACGCCGGGGAAAATAATTTTCTTAAAGAAGCTTTCTATGATTGTGCAGCTTGTTATTTGAGACCCGAAGTAGCTGACGCGCTTAAAGAGGCAAACCATTATTTCTGCGAACTTGGGTATAAAATTCTCCTCTACGATTGTTACCGTCCCGTTTCTGCCCAGAAAAAAATGTGGAAAGCATATCCTAATCCACAATACGTGGCAAATCCTTACACAAGCGGCTCCATTCATAATAGGGGCGCTGCAGTAGATATTTCACTTATTACACTAGAGGGGGAGCCAGTGGATATGGGTACAGATCACGATTTTTTTGGCATAGAGGCGCATATTGACCATACGGACTTTCCAGATCAAATTCTTAAAAACAGAGCGTTATTGCAAAAAGGTATGCTTCTTTATGGTTTTGAAACCATACGTACCGAATGGTGGCATTTTAATTATAAAAAAAATTACCAGTACGAGATCATTAACTTTGACTTTCCCTGCGCAGTGGAATAAGCGCACTAAAGAATCTTCTATTTGCACTTAGTAAATGCTCACTAAGCATTAAATATAGTTTTTGAAATTTTGAAATTTCAAATATACTAAAGGGGAAAAATTGAATTTTAAAATGCTATTCAATAGAACTTAATAGTTGTTTCCTTAGAACTCCATATTCCTTATTTTTAATTTTCTGAAAATATATCGTTAAAGTACCTACAGTGTATTAACAATTTTGAAAAATTTATTAATCTGAAAATCTAACTTCTAGGCAGTTAGAAATTCTTTAAATGTTAAATTTTAAGATATAATCTTCTTTTAATCGGTAAAAAGTCATAAATATCTGTTAAAGGTTTATCATTTTAAAACTAGGCTGCCCTTTTCCTCGTAGATTATGTTGAGATTCAGAATGAATAATAACTAAAAATACAATTTCGATGAAAAGCAATGAAATTAAAAAGGATGACGCACTAGAGCCATTAACTGGACGCGACAGACGAAAGTTTTTAAAATTAAGTGGAATGGCTATCGTGGGTGGAGGTTTATTACTCTCATGTAGCGATGACGATGATATGGGAATCGTAAATCAGAATCCTGATGATCCAGAAGATCCAGAAGTTCCAGAAGAGCCGGCAGTATTTGATTTAGGTTCCGGAAATGTTGGAATACTTAATTACGCTTTTGCGTTAGAACAGCTAGAAGCTGCTTTTTATTTAGAAGTACTTAATGGATCTTATTATCAAGGACTTCCTGATGATAGTGAAGAAAAGCAAATTATTTTAGATACTACTAATCATGAAGTAATCCATAGGGATTTCTTTAAAACGGCAATTTCTGCGGCAGTTGAAGCAGATCAGGTATTACCAGATTTAGAATTTGATTTCTCATCAGGACCTAATGCTGTTGATTTTTCAAGTAGGGATTCTGTTTTAGCGACGGCTGTTGCGTTAGAAGATACCGGAGTTTCTGCTTACAATGGTGCCGGTAAATTAATTGATGTTAGCGATGCTGCTGGTGTTACTTATTTAACTTTGGCGGGTAAGATTGTATCTGTAGAAGCACGTCATGCTTCGGCTTTTAGAGATCTTGTGAGCCCAAACACCTCTAATTTTGCAAGCGCTGATGTTCTTGTGGATTTAGGAGGCTCAGGCGTTGCATATGACAAAGCTACCCTCCCTGCAGATGTGATTGCAGCAGTGGTTGATCTTGAATTTATAGTTACCCCATTCACGGCAAACAATTTGCCTACAGCGTAACGATTAGCTAACTCATTAATTTTAAAAAAGACAATATTATGAATTTTATAAAGCTTTTAGAAAGCCTTTCAAATAGAGAGGCCTTAACCAAAACCAGTTCAAGAAGAGATTCTTTTCAACAAATGAAAAGTGTGGGTAAAAATGTTGCCCTTGCCTCCATTCCTTTCGGTCTGGCAGCAACAAGCTCTAAAGCTAGGGCAGCTACAAGCGCCATGGCAGCAGCAGCTTTTCAAGCTAGTCCTACAGACGTATTAAATTTTGCATTAACCCTAGAATATCTTGAGCAGGAATTTTATCAGAAAGGCCTTAATAGCGGCGTCATTTCTGATGCTGATATGACGGTCTTTGAGACCATTTCCAAACATGAAGATGCACACGTAGAGTTTCTTGTAAATGCTTTAGGAGCTGATGCGATTGCAAAGCCAACATTTGACTTTACAGGTGGTCCAGGTGGATTGAGTTTAGATCCTTTTATGGAAAATGGTGCAGATCAGGAAACTGCTTATGCTCAATTTATGGCATTAGCACAAGGTTTTGAAGATACTGGTGTGCGTGCTTACAAAGGACAAGCTGGAGCACTAGCGGTAGATAACACATTGCTTGATTATGCGCTGCAAATTCATTCTGTAGAAGCACGTCATGCTTCAAAAGTGAGAAGAATGCGTATGGAAAAAGGATGGATTGTACAAAATAACAATACATTGCCAGATGCATTTGCCCCTATTTATGCCGGTGAAGAAAACACCGAACAAGGTGGTGTTGATCTCGCTGGATTATTTAGCGATTTTGGTGGTGCTGATGCAGTTACTGCTGCCTTTGATGAGCCATTAACTATGGATGAAGTTTTAACCATAGGTGGGTTCTTTATTGTTCAATAAAATTAGATCTTAAAAGATTTAATGTTTCTAAAGGCTGCCACTGGCAGCCTTTTTTATTGGGTTTTGCTAAGCTATTTTTTAAGAAACCAAACTAAGCTACATGATAAGGTTTTATATACTTATAATTTTGAACTCCTCTCTCACTCTTCTATAGTTCCTCGATTTTTATTATAGTATCTTTGCCGTCAAAAAAGCACAACTGGCAATGCATCAAAGACTACACCAGTATTTTCAAGATTTTGGCAACTCGCTCATAGACTACGGTCTTGATCCCTACTATGCCGGTATACTAAGTATTTTTATCAACGTATTCCTGTTAACTGCTGGCCTTATACTGCTTGACAGGATTTTACGTAGGTTGCTGATCGAGTTCTTCAAAGCCTTTACCAATAAGACCAAGAGTACTTTTGATGACTACCTTATCCTTACCAATTTTCCAAGGTATGTAGGTCATATTATACCTATAAACATCTTAAAATATGTACTTGCCATCATGTTACATGGCAACCATCCCATGGTATTGCTATGGGTCAATAAAGCAATAAATGTCTATGTAATAATTTTAATACTCAAAATATTACGTAGCGTATTGCGTACATCCCGTAGCTTTTTTGAAACCAAGGAAAAGTATCACGATAAACCCTTACAGAGTTATGTTCAGGTTACCATGCTTTTCTTATGGTCTCTGTCCGCATTTTTTATAATTCTCGAAATTTTTGATAAGGAAGCTGGTAAATTAGCGCTGCAGCTGGGTACAACCTCTGCTGTACTGTTGCTTATTTTTAAGGATACCATAATGGGCTTTGTGGCCTCCATTCAGGTTTCGGTCAATGATATCGTGCGTATAGGTGACTGGATCACGTTTAGCAAATTTGGCGCAGATGGTACTGTTACCGAAATTAACCTTGCAACGGTACGGGTGCAGAATTTTGATAACACCTATACCACCATCCCCACCTACAGTCTGATTGCAGATTCTTTTCAAAACTGGCGTGGAATGCAGGATAGTGATGGGAGACGTATTAAGCGGGCAATTTTTATCAAGCAACGTTCTGTACGCTTTTTAACAACCGAGGACATCGAAGAGTTAAAGAAAATTCAGCTTATAGCTCCTTACATTGAACATCGCGAACAGGATCTTGAACGTACTAACCGACTTCGGAATGCAGACCGAAGCCTTCTTATAAACGGAAGAAATCAGACAAATTTGGGCATATTTAGGCGTTATATTGATGCTTTTTTACATGAAAACCCCGCGATCAACAAAGATCTTTTTCTAATGGTGCGCCACCTAGCCCCTACTTCTCAGGGTATTCCCATAGAGATTTTTTGCTTCAGCAAAGACAAACGCTGGGAAATTTATGAACACATACAAGCTGATATTTTTGACCATATTATCGCTGCCGTACCTTATTTTAAACTCGAAATTTTTGAGGAAGTATCCAGTTCAGATCTCGATGACAGGTCATTTAAAATGAATTAAAAAACCTTCATTATCCCACGTAACCAGGCGACTTTTTATCTTGTTTTCTTAATTTATAGAATCATCGTATATTCATCCCCGAAAAATTAGATGGATGACATTAAAAAGAGGTCTATTTGCATTAGGTATTTTAGCTATTTTATTAACTTTAATACCACTTATTGCAGCAGATTACTGGTGGATACGAATATTTGATTTCCCCCATACACAGCTTACCGCATTTACCTTCATCGTAATTGCATTTTACTTTTTCCGGTTTGACATTCGATGGAAACACGATTACCTCTTCGTAAGTATTATGCTTGCGTGCTTCGTTTATCAGATCAATAAGATAGTTCCCTACACGTCGCTTTATCCCTATGAAGTTTTAAATGCGGAACATGAAGATGCTCAAAAGCACCTGAGTCTTTTTACCTCAAATGTATTACAGAGTAATAAGGAGAGACAACCTCTCATAGATGAATTGAAAAGTAAAGATCCTGATATTTTGCTCCTTTGTGAAGCGAACGCGAAATGGTTAAATGATCTACGTCCCTATACGAGTAAAAACTATAGCTACCGTAAAGAAATCCCGTTAGACAATACGTACGGTATGGCATTATATTCGAAAATGCCACTTATTGACCCTACCGTACATTATATTATTGATAAAGAAATACCTTCAATTCACACCAAATTAATCCTCAAAACCGGTGATACCATCCAGATCTATGCGATACACCCCACACCGCCCATGCCCCAGCATAATCCTAAATCGTCAGACCGCGATGCAGAAATGATGATTATATCCCACAAAAGCAGGCAAAACAAACTGCCCGTAATTGTAATGGGCGATTTTAATGATGTTGCCTGGTCTAATACCACGGCTCTTTTTAAAGCTTCGAGCACACTACTCGACCCCCGTATAGGCAGGGGTTTTTACAATACTTTTAGCGCGAAATCCGCACTTATGAAGTGGCCATTGGATCATATTTTTATTTCCCCTGAATTCAGGATAAGAAAAATGGCTATGGGAGCAGATATCAATTCTGACCATTATCCTTCTTATGCAGAACTTTCTTTTGAGCCTAAGGGCAAAAACGAACAGTTACCCGAGCCACCGTCCAAAAGGCAATTAAAAAATGTAGCCTCACAAATAGAGGATTATCGGGACCAGAATGATTGACAACTACTGTTCTAAAAACTCTAAAGGAAATAGCAGAAGAATATTTGGAACAGTATTAAATTATAGGTAGGAATACGTTAAAGGAATTCTGGTTTCACAAAAAATCCGTTATTTGCCCTATTAAAAATAATCAATGATGTGCCCCGTACAGGCTGACATCGTGCAATAAAAAACCAACTTTAATGCAAACCAATACTACCGCTAATCCCGAAAGTATTTCGGAATCCTTTACCAATTTTTCAGCGAAATTTATAGACCAACTCCCAGGTATCGCCATAGGGATAGGCATCATTATACTGGGCGTACTCTTAGGTGCGGTCATAGGTAATTTTGTGCGCAAACGCCTTTCCATGCGAACAAATGACCCATTGATGAGCCGCTTTCTGGGCAAGACCATTAAGGTTGTATTTATTATAATCTCTATTATGATCGCCCTAAATGCCGCTGGCCTTCAAGGTATTGCAGCAGGTATTTTAACAGCTGCCGGAGCGAGTGCCGTAGTGCTGGGATTTGCTTTTAAGGATATTGGTGAGAATTTTATAGCAGGGATTATTCTCTCCTTCAACCGGCCTTTTGATGTGGATGACACCGTGGAAGTGGGAAGTAATTTTGGAAAGGTAAAAGCGCTGGAATTTCGATATACAAAATTGAAAACCTTTGATGGAAAGGATGTTTATATCCCTAATAGTGATGTGCTCACCCAGCCCGTCACCAATTATACCGAAGATGGCTTTTTTAGATGGAGCTTTATCATAGGGATCGCCTATGAAGACAATATCGAGGGCGCAAAGCAAACAGTGATGGACGCCCTTCACAACCAGCCAGATGTTATAGAGGACGAAGAGCATGAAAATTTTGTGATAGAAGATGAACTCGCGACCAGTACCGTAAACTTAAAAGTGTTTTTCTGGGTAGATACAAAAGATTTCAGAAGAATGGCACTTATCACTAAAGGTAATGTGGTACGTTCGGTTAAGGAAGCCCTGGAAGATAACGGCTATTACATGCCAGCAGATATTCAGGAGATAAAGTTATACGGCGGCGAGAAAGATTTTCCATTCCGTATGGTGCAGGATACTGCAGAAGAAAAAAACATCAAAGGAAAAACCAAAGAATAAGACAATAACACAGGCCTTTAAATGCAATAATGGTGGTTACACTAGACGAGGATTTAAAGGTTTGCCTTTCAGTAAGGCCCCAGCTATAGTTTGACCAATCTTGAACCGCTATTATTGACATAAGCAAACGAATCTACTCCTGACACTATATAAATGCTCCACGGATGCTTTTAGCGGAAAATTACCAAAAAAAGACATATTGGGATTGCTTTGACACCTTATATTCTCGCTATACATTCCAAAAGGAAATTTGACCCCATAAATACAAGAACGGTCGTTGGCGCAGATAGCCCAATTACTTAATTAAAGAATTGGAGATAATAAAAAGACTGTATTTTAGCAAACACCAAAAGCTATCCAAAATTCATTACTCCAGTTCGTTATTGTCTTTTAGGACTTTCACTATAGAATCTACAATTTCTTCCGGAGTGTATTTTACATCAAAGAAATAGCCATAGTCTGGACGTTCATAAGCGTCATATTGAGATTGTAGCATATCTGCATCAAAAAAATGATTTTTACGATTGCTCATGCGATCTTTTATAAGCTCAAAATCGCCTTCCAGCATAATCCAAATTATTTTCTTGCCAGCGCCTTTTTCAAGGGTTTGTCTGTATTTTTCCTTAAGCGCAGAGCAGCCCAGTACGGCCCCGCTATCGTTTTCCCATTTTGACATAGCTTCTGCCATAGCTTCTAGCCAGGGCTGCCTATCAGCATCGTTGAGCGGATGACCAGCTGCCATTTTCTTGATATTTGACTCTGGATGAAAAGCGTCTGCATCATAAAAAGGAATTCCCGTTCGCTCCGCAACAAGCTTGCCTATCGTGGTCTTGCCGGAGCCAGAAACTCCACAAACTAATATTATTCTGCTCATAAATCTAATTTTAAATTATCGGTGCCGTGCAATCCCTTAGGAACTGAAATTTGGAGACCTAATGTTTTATTGATTTTTTCAATGAAATATTCTGCAAGCAAAGGTGATTCTTTCTCATTGTTCTGATGAATAAAGAAATCCACCTGCGGCAAACCAAGTTTTACCCATTTTTCAATACGTTCTACCCATGCATCTAACCTATCGTAATCACTAGGATGGTTTGCGCCCACGTAGCGTATAAAAGCTTCTTGGTTTGTAAGTCGCATGTGCATGATATCCCGCCGACCGGCAGTATCTACGAGCACATTTGACATACCATTATCTTGCAATAAACTATAAAGTCGTTCTGCATTTTCGGTATCGTTGAACCAGTCTGTATGCCTAAATTCTAACGCAAGAGGGTGATCCTTGGGCCAATTAGACACAAATTCCGTTACACGGTCCCAGTTTTTTGGCTGAAAGTTGTCATGCATCTGCAAAAAAACAGTGCCCAACTTTTCTTTGAGCATGACAACATGATCAACATACTCTTCAATAAGCGGTTTACTGTCCTTTAAGCGCTTCGAGTGACTAATGGTACGGGTAATCTTGGGGAAAAATTTGAAGTCTTTCGGGGTTTTGCTGTACCAGGTTTCAAATTGATCTTTTGGAAAAAGCCTATAAAAAGAAGCATTCAATTCTATGGAGTTAAACTGGGACGAATAGTATTCTAATTCATCCTTTATACCGCGGGGGTAAAAGTTCTTGAGATCCTGCTTGTTCCACTTTGCACAACCCACAAAAACGGTGGGTTTTTCCGGTTTTTTGAAGGTTTTTAGTAGTTTTATGGTATCTGGGTGATCCTCTGGCAAACTAAAATCTATCTGTGACGGATTTTCAACTTTTCCGAATTGCATAACGTGGCGTTTATGTAAATATAAGGCAATGCTCCTAAACGTGCCCAGTCTTAACTTTAAAGCAAAAAGCTTCTCGCGATTTATTGTAAGGTTGGCCAGCGTCTCTGAAATCTACATCAATATTTTTTTAATGTACTAAAAAAACTACTTAGCGTTAGACATGGATGTACTGCGGCCCATTCAAAATTTTTGACTAAAATTGCGGTATACTTTTGGCTAATAAAGAGTAAATTTTAAAATATGAAATACCTGTCCCTTTTATTGATCACACTTTTATTTTCATTTACCGATGCAAAAGCACAGGCGGCAAATGACATCGTGGAAAAATACATTGAACAAAGCGGAGGCAGAAACGGTTGGGATACCTTAAGGGCAACAAAAATGGACGCGACTCTTCAGCAAGCTGATATTTTACTCCCCTTGACACTCTACAATACAAAATCTGGAAAGCAGGCCATTATGATCGATTTTGCCGGAAAACGTTTTGCCCAGATGGCTTTTGACGGTCAAACCTACTGGACAACAGACCTTACGACCATGATACCATTGCTGGGAAGCCAGGCACTCACAGACAACATAAAACTCAGTCTAAATGATTTTCCATCCCCGGTCATCAATTATGAACAAAACTATTATCAATTAGAATATGAAGGAATTGAAACTGTTGATAGTGTGCAGACCTTTAAAATAAAAATAATCAAAGAGCCCATGACCGTTGAAGGCCGAAAAGTAGAAAACGTAAGTTTTTATTATTTTAATACACAAAATTTCAATCCAGTTAAAATCATAGAAATGAAGCCTAATGGTGACTATCTAACTAGTGAATTGAGCGATTATCAAAAAGTACAGGGTTTTTCATTTCCTTTTACCATAAAACAGGGCGATATGCTGATAAAGATCAAGAACATCAATCTAAATCCACAAATTGACGGTAAGATTTTTGAATTTCCCCAGAGCGATTATTAATTGAACTTATTTAAGTTTTATAGCGCTACCGAATAATAGGCAACGTATTAAAAACCAGACCTAATTTCACGAAAAAACGCCATTAACGACAAAGCATATAGATTCAAAAAACCCCGATTTTCGACTAAAATCGGGGTTTTTTGGGTTAAAAATTATCGGAAATGAGATATTTACAAACAAATTAATACGAATTAAAATAAACCGTTTTCCTATTAACAAACTCTTTAATACCATCTTCTGAAAGTTCGCGGCCATAACCCGAAATCTTTGTTCCGCCAAAAGGCAAACGAGGGTCACTTTTTACAAGTTCATTGACAAAAACGGCCCCATCCTCAAAAAGTGGCACCAACTGCTCAGCCTTATCCCTATCTTCCGTAAAAATGGAGACACCCAGACCAAAATCAGATTGGTTAACCATATTCACGGCTTCTTCGTCATTTTTAAAAGTAGTAATCCCTATGACGGGTCCGAAGGTTTCTTCTTCAAACAAACTCATATCTGTAGTTACTTTATCAACTACGGTAGGTTCAAAATACGCCTTATCACGTTTTCCACCCGTTAGGATTTTTGCTCCATTTTCAACAGAATCCTTAAGTTGTTTTTCAAGATCTTTGGCAAGATCCTCGCGAGCCATTGTACCTATAAAAGTTTCCTCATCCATGGGGTCACCACTTTTCAATTCCTTAACCGCCTTTACAAACTTCTCTGTAAAACGATCTGCAACGCTTTCCTCTACTATAAGTCGCTTACCGGCGATACAGCTCTGCCCCGTATTTTGAAACCTTGCCTGCACACAGGTTTTTACGGTTTCCTCTAGATTACAGTCCGCAAAGACCACCAGCGCGTTACTACCGCCCAGTTCCAGCACGGATTTTTTAATTTCTTCCCCGGCAATGCTTGCCACAGAACTTCCCGCAGACTTACTTCCGGTAAGGGTAACGGCTTTGACTTTTTTGTTTCTAATTACGCTTTCTATTTTATCACTTCCCAATGGCATATGTTGAAAACAATCTTTTGGAAAACCTGCACGTTCAAAAATCTGCTGAATTTTTTCACCACAATGTGTCACATTACTTGCATGTTTCAGCAGGCCAATATTTCCTGCCATGAGTGCGGGAGCAGCAAACCTGAACACTTGCCAGTAAGGGTAGTTCCAAGGCATGACCGCGAGTACAACCCCTAAAGGTTCGTAGCTCACATAACTTTTTTCTGCATCAGTCTCAATATTTTTAGGACTTAGCTGTTTTTCGGCATTTTCTGCATAATACTCACATACCCATGCGCATTTTTCAATCTCCGCAATGGCCTGTTTAATGGGTTTTCCCATTTCCTGAGTCATGGTTTCAGCGTACTCTTTTTTGTTTTGCTTCAATTCTTTTGCCGCTGCGAGCATTTTTTCTTTACGCTCTGCAAACGTGGTTTTTTTCCAGGATTGAAAAAAAGCATCAGCACGATCTATCGCGTCTTCAACTTCATTTGCACTAAACTCTTTAATACTGAAAACTTCCTTCTGGTTATATGGATTCGTGGATTTTATCATAATCTGTAGATTTATTTAAAGTTATAAAGCCAGTGTGGAAATAGACTTTCCTTTAATAGCACTTTAACGCGCTTTAAGAAGCATCTTAAAATTAACGATCCCTTTACCTGCAATGGATTGCAAAACCTTATATTTAAGAAAATAATTCATGATGTCAACACGCGACAAAGATCTACTAGCATTAAGACCCGTAATACCCACGGCTAAAGTAAATGCTCAAATGAGTAGTGAGGAACACTTTCAGAACGAAACGTTGAGACCATTGGCCAAATTACAGAACGATTTGCTACTTGCTGTTTTTGGAAACTATATTGCAAAACATAAGAATGTGTTTTTTACGCTTACTATTGAAAAACGCCTTAAATACATAGAAAATGCAATCCTAAGAGATATCAAGTTTAGGAACAGTCTCAAAGGAATCATTATTGGGCAATTTACCCTTGAGGAATACAATACTTATATAACCAATTCATCAGCCCTTAACAAAAGAATGATGAATCTTGTAAAAGAAAGACTTTTAAATCAGATCCAACTACTGGAAATAAAAGCAGAAACAATTTAAATTAACATTTTTGAGGAAAAGCAGCTTCAATTTTCAAAAAAGACATAACAAATACCTTTTAATCGTTAAAAAATTGGTCTTAAACAGAAAATACCGACTCAAATTTGTCTGAAATCTGTCTTAAAATTTTGTAAATTCCTCACTGATGTGCTATAATCTAACAAACAAACTTTACATTTGTTATAAATAACCGTTAACAACTTATTATGAAGAAGACTTTACTAGGGGTATTCGCTGTTCTCGCAATGGCAGGAGTTTCCAATGCTCAAGATATGGCTGATCAGGAAACCACATCGCTGAATGAGGATCAAAATACCACATCCTCTTACGATGAATACAACAAATGGTCTATAGATATTAATGCCGGTGTAAATAAACCATCCCGTCCATTTGCTCCAGGCTATTATACCAGTACACCAGATTTCTTTCATGCGGATGCCGGTGTAAGATATATGATCAATGACAGGGCCGGTCTTAAACTTGATGCGGGTTTTGATAATTTTTCTGATGATGAAAATAGCCTTCCTTTTAAGTCAAGGTTATACCGTATCTCGCTTCAAGGTGTTGCCAATGCAGGTAATATCCTGGGATTTCGGGAATGGACAAATACTTTAGGTCTCTTGTTTCACGGTGGTATGGGTTATAGTACCCTTTCTGTACAGGAACCTGTAGAAATTGATGACAATGATCAAATGCTTAATTTTATTGCAGGTATTACACCACAAATAAAATTAGCAGAACGTGTTGCCCTTAATGCTGACCTTTCTGTTATAGGTCATATTCGACAAGATCAAACCTTTGATGGTACAGGACGTCAGCGCGCTGCAGACTTTGACGGTTTTTATGTTAATGCAACTATAGGTCTTTCCATTTATTTAGGTGGAAATGATGTACATGCAGACTGGTATTCAAGAGAAAAGAATATGGCTAACGATCTGGATTCTATCAACAGTCGCTTAGCTAAATTAGAAACAGACCTTCAGGATGATGACCGCGATGGTGTACCTAATTATTTAGACAGGGAACCTAACACTATTTCTGGTGTCACCGTGGATACTAAAGGTGTTGCAGTTGATAAGAACCAAAATGGTATTCCTGATGAATTAGAGTCTGCTATAGATGCACGTTTCACTAAAATGGAGGCTACCTCTACAAGTAGTGGAAATGATATTATAGAAAAACTCATAGGCGATGGTTACGTGAATGTTTACTTCCAGTTCAACAGTACCCAGCCAGAAGTTTATAGCTATGAGGCTATTAACTACCTAACGAAATACATGAATGAAAATACAGATGCTAAAGCTGAATTGATCGGTTTTGCAGACGAAATTGGAAATCCTGATTACAACCAGATGCTTTCTCAGAAACGTGCACAGAAAGTACAGGAGATTTTAGTGGCTTCTGGAGTTGATGCAAGTAGACTGACCGTGACTGGAAGTGGTGAAGATTCTACAGTAGATAAAGCATCTGCTGCTGCTAGACAATTGGTACGAAGAGTGACTTTTAAATTAATTAAATAACAAAAATATAATCCCTTATATTTTTATCTAAGGTAAAAGCCCCTACATTTAATGTAGGGGCTTTTTAGTTTATCTATTCCGGAATGGAATATCCAATATTAAACGTATATGGATTATTTTTTTTAATCTATTTTAAACAGAAATAAAGCATTGGCATTTAGATGATCAAATGTTATTCATGAACTAAGTCGTAATCAAAATTCGCTACAGGTTTTAGGATTGTCCTAAATAGTGTACTAAATAGAAAATTGTTCAGATATACGTTCGGTTTTATAAAAAAACGGCTCTTTTTCAATGAAAAAGAGCCGTTTTTTTATGTTATTGCTTACTAACTGACCTCCACTATAATAAAGGTTATAAGCAATACTATACGTTAAAAAGGAAGTGCATTACGTCACCATCTTTTACAACATAGTTTTTGCCTTCTACGCCCATTTTTCCGGCTTCCTTTACTTTAGCCTCACTGCCAAATTTTACGAAATCCTCATAACCAATAACTTCTGCACGGATAAATCCCTTTTCAAAATCTGTATGAATAACCCCGGCAGCCTGTGGCGCAGTAGAACCTACATTGATCGTCCATGCACGTACTTCTTTGACGCCAGCCGTAAAATAAGTTTGTTGTTTTAATAATTTGTACGCCGCCCGTATCAGTTTTGCAGAACCTGGCTCATCAAGGCCTATATCCTGCAAAAACATTTGGCGCTCTTCAAAATCATCAAGCTCATTGATGTCGGCTTCGGTACCTACAGCAAGTACAAGAACTTCGGCATTCTCATCTTTCACGGCTTCTCGCACTTTTTCTACATAGGCGTTGCCGCTTTTAGCAGATCCTTCGTCCACATTGCAAACATACATTACGGGTTTATCTGTAATAAACTGTAATGGCTTTACATAGTCAGCATAATCGTCGTCAGAAAATTCAACTGCACGTATGGAAATACCTTGTTCTAGAGATGTTTTTATTTTACTTAGAACAGCCTCTTCTTTTTGTGCTTCCTTATTACCTGTTCGGGATGCTTTTTTTACCTTTTCAAGCTTCTTTTCCACAGTCTCCAGATCTTTCAACTGAAGTTCTATATCTATAGTTTCTTTGTCCCTAACCGGATTTACGCTATTATCCACGTGCACTATATTCTCATCATCAAAACAGCGCAAAACATGAAGGATGGCATCGGTTTCCCTAATATTTGCCAGGAACTGATTTCCTAATCCCTCCCCTTTGCTTGCTCCTTTTACCAGACCGGCAATATCAACAATATCCACAGTAGCTGGTTGAACGCGCTCTGGCTTGACCAATTCCTCTAACTTGGAAATTCTTGGATCAGGTACGTTAACCACGCCCACATTAGGCTCAATGGTACAAAAAGGAAAGTTCGCACTCTGCGCCTTTGCATTTGACAAACAATTAAAAAGAGTTGATTTACCCACATTTGGCAATCCTACAATCCCTGCTTTCATTACTTTATTTTTTGGAGGCGTAAATATAGGAAGCTTCTATAGAATTTAAGGGGTTAGTAGATAACAATAATTAGCATGTTCTCAAGCATTCCGCGGAAAAAAAGGTTATATAAAGGAGGGCCTGAATTATCTATTATATAATGTTACCAAATTCTCGTTTTCTTAATGAAATAATGATATAACATCATCAATAGAATTCTTTTAATTTTAATCAAATAAAATGTGAATTAAAGCCATTTTCTTTAACAAAAATCCATTTTCATTGAATACTTTTAGCTAACGAACTCTAAAAACGCAATTATATGAAATTAACACTACTCTTTAGTTTGCTCTGCTCCTTAACGTGGGCGCAAAATACCATTACAGGGACTATCAGGGATACAGATGGCACGGCGCTTCCCGGTGTAAACATCCTTCAAAAAGGGACCATCAAGGGAACTACAACAGATTTTGATGGTAACTATTCCATAGAAGTTAATGATGGTTCGACACTCGTTTTTTCCTATATAGGTTTTGAAGAACAGGAAATCCCGGTAGATGGGGAAAGTCAGATCGATGTTACCATGACCAGCGGTCTACAATTAAATGAAGTGCAAATTGTAGGTTCCAGAAACCCAAAACGGACTTCGACAGATACACCGGTTGCCATAGATATTATCGATGTATCAGAAGTCAGCACGCAAAGTGGACAATTAGAGGTAAACCAACTATTACAATATGCTGCACCTTCGTTTAATGCCAATAAACAATCAGGCTCTGATGGGGCAGACCATGTGGATCCCGCCTCTTTGCGTGGGTTGGGACCAGATCAAACCTTGGTTTTAATCAATGGTAAACGTCGGCACCAATCATCTTTAATAAATATTTTTGGGACAAGGGGACGTGGAAATACGGGGACAGATCTCAACGCCATCCCCGTAACCGCAATAAAACGCATTGAAGTTCTGCGCGATGGTGCTTCTGCCCAGTACGGGTCTGATGCTATTGCCGGTGTTATCAACATCGTTTTAAATGACAACACTGGCGCTGTGGGAGGTTCTGTTAGTTATGGCTTTTACAATACGGATGCCAAAGGGGATTTTGGTACAGATCCTTATGGCCTGTGGAATACAGACGGCTACAGACTGGATACAGACCGCGATGGCAACGCTATAGGCAAAGACAAATCTTTTGATGGAGGTTCTGTGAAAGTGGGTGTAAATTATGGTGTCGCACTGGGAGAAAATGGTGGTTATGCCAATTTCACTACGGAATATATCAATAAAAATAAAACGCTACGTCCCGGTTTTGAATTCAGGAAAGGATTTGGTGAAGCCGCTATAGAGGGATTGAATTTATTTGCCAATGTAGCGTATCCTGTTTCAGACAAAACAGAAATTTATGCTTTTGGAGGTCGCAACTACCGCGATACAGATGCGTATGCCTTTACCAGAAACGACGGCGCACGGGTCGTAACTTCCATTTATCCCAATGGGTTTACACCACGCATCACTTCTATCATTACAGACAATTCCGTAGCGGTGGGTGTGCGCACAAAATCTGATGCGGGCTGGAATATAGACCTCAGTAACACCTACGGAAAAAATCTTTTTCATTACTATATAAAGGGAACGGTCAACGCCAGTCTTGAAGAACTCTCCCCTACCGATTTTGATGCTGGCGGACATACCTTAGACCAAAATACGATCAATCTCGATTTTTCTAAGTTCTATGATACTATACTTGCCGGTATGAACATCGCCTTTGGTGCAGAATACCGTACCGAAAACTTTACCATATTTGCTGGTGAGGAAGGCTCTTATGGAACTTACGATACCTCGGGAAGGTTAATTATTGATCCCGCTACTCAAACCCAGCCCATCGATGTTGTATCTGGAGATCCTAGACCCGGGGGTTCTCAGGGTTTTCCCGGATATGGCCCGGCAAATGCAGTAGACCGTAGCAGATCTAATGTTTCCCTTTATGCCGATACAGAATTTGATCTAACCGAAAAATTCCTTTTAAGCGCGGCAGCCCGTTTTGAAAACTACAGTGATTTTGGCAGTACCATTAACGGAAAATTATCTTCGCGTTTAAAACTGAGCGATAACTTCAACCTACGTGGTTCTTTAAGTTCCGGGTTTAGAGCTCCGTCACTGGCTCAGATTTATTACAATCTTCGGTTTACGAATTTTATAGGTGGTGAAGCCCTGGAATCCCTTTTATCCCCTAACAATAGTCCGGTCACCGCTTCCTTTGGCATCGGACCTTTAAAAGAAGAAACCGCTTTGAACGCGGCCTTGGGGTTTACAACAACCATAAACTCTTTTTCTGCAACTATTGATGGGTATTACATAAGCGTAAAAGACAGGATTGTCCTTACCGGAAATTTTGATGCCGCAACCATCCCAGGTGTTGAAGCCGCCCAGTTTTTTGCAAATGGCGCAGATACACGTACTAAAGGTCTGGATGTGGTATTGAGTTACAAGACACAATTTGATAAAAACCTTATTAGCGCGACCTTTACCGGCAATTTCAATGATATGGAAATTACTGACATTAATAATGGCGATCTGGATGAGCAGACCTTTTTTGGACCACGTGATCAGGCGTTTTTACTTGCTTCTGCACCAGATAGCAAGATGGCATTAAATTTAAATTATGAGCGGTCCTGGTTCAATACAGGTTTGTCTTTTACGCGTTTTAGCGAAATAAACCTGCTCGATTTTCAGGCATTGGAAAGTCCGGCAGATTTGGGTTATGCTGACGACGCTGCATTGTTAGAGGGAGCTACAGACCATTACAGCCCAAAGGTGGTTACAGATTTGGTTTTTGGCTTCGAGCTTTCAGATCATCTAAAGTTGCAGGTAGGAAGTACTAACCTTTTCAATGTATATCCAGATCAGCAAGATGACTGGACCGAGGCCGGTGGTTACTGGGATTCAGTACAAATGGGTTTTAGCGGGGCCTATTACTATTCAAGGCTTTCTTTCAATTTTTGAGTAAAACACTTCAGAGCATAAAAAAACCGGCAAATTGCCGGTTTTTTTATGCTTTATGGTAATTTTTATTCGTGGTGCATAAACGCCTGTTTTGCCAGTAAGGTCTCTTCAGATTCTACGTGGTCATCATCGGGCACACAACAGTCTACCGGACAAACAGCCGCACACTGGGGCTCTTCGTGAAATCCTTTACATTCGGTACATTTATCTGGGGAAATATAATAAATCTCGTCGCTTATGGGTTCCTGAGTTTCTTCGGCATCCACCTCTTTTCCGCTAGGCAGGACTACCTTTCCTTTAAGGTCTGTACCATCTGAGTACCTCCAGTCATCTGCTCCTTCATAAATAGCCGTATTCGGGCATTCTGGCTCACAGGCACCGCAGTTAATACATTCATCTGTTATTATGATCGCCATGGTATATTCTTTTTCTAATTGCGTAAATTTACACACAAAATTAAGGCTTGGCCTTAACCTTACCAAACCATTTATGCATTTAAACCAAAGAATTACAGCATTCTCAAAACTTGGGACTTTCCTAAAGAACTTTCAGGAAAACACAGATTCTACTGAAAAAGAATCAATCCTGGACAAGCAATGGTACACAGATTTTAAAGAATGTATAGAAAAGGCTCATATTCATAATGCATGGTTCACTAAAACAATGGTGCATCTTGCCCTAAAGGGCTGGGCAGAAAACCTTACCGAAAACGCCCTTCATCAGTGGCTTGAAAAGTATGACGGTGACAAGGAACCTTCCTCAAAAAATGTAGCTGTTGTAATGGCCGGCAACCTTCCCCTTGTAGGTTTTCATGATTTTCTGAGCATTTTGATTTGCGGGCATAAGGTAATTGCAAAATTATCCAGTAATGACAAGTTGCTCCTGCCCTATCTGGCCAAAGTACTTATAGCCATAGAACCCTTATTTGAAGATAAAATCAAATTTACAGAAGAAAAATTACCTTCTTTTGACGCTGTAATTGCCACGGGAAGTAATAATACCGCACGCTATTTTGAATATTATTTTAAAGAAAAGCCACACATTATACGCAAAAACCGAAATGGTATCGCCGTGCTCACCGGTCAGGAATCCAGGGAAGAATTAAAGGGCCTTGCAAATGATATTTTTTCATTTTACGGCATGGGATGCCGAAGTGTTTCTAAGATTTACCTTCCGGAAGGTTATGATATAGATCTCTTTTTTAACGCGATGTTTGAACATAAGGAAGTCATCAATCACGATAAATATGTCAATAATTACGATTACAATAAAGCGGTTTATCTCATGGGGCTTGAGCCACTTCTGGACAATAACTTTATGATATTGAAAGAGGACAAAAATTTCTCTTCCCCTATCGCAGTTGTATTTTATGAAAAATATGAAAATCCCGAAAACCTGAAAGAAATACTTCAAGGACAGGCTGATCAGATTCAATGCATCGTTTCATCAGGATTTACAGAAAATGAAATTCCATTTGGTCAGGCACAGCAACCCAAACTTTGGGATTATGCGGATGGTGTAGATACTATTGCATTTTTATTAAAAATTTAGGCTTATTTATTCCTTTTTTATTGAATTATCGGTGGTTTTCCATTACTTTTTGGACATCTTTGCATAGTGAAAATTCTATATAACATTACAGAAATCACGCTCAAAAGCTATCCAATGTCCAACAAGATTGTTTAAACTTTAGCCTTAAAACTATTTCTTTTACACTATATATTCTCCAATGAAAAAACACAATTTTAGCGCAGGGCCCAGTATCCTGCCACAGGAGGTACTCAAGCAAGCCTCAGATGCCGTTCTCAACTTCAACAACCTCGATTTATCTGTTCTGGAAATTTCGCACCGTAGCAAGGATTTCGTCGCGGTAATGGAAGAGGCCCGTGAACATTCCATAGAACTTCTGGGACTTAAAGGTAAAGGATATAAAGCATTGTTTCTACAAGGTGGCGCCAGTATGCAATTCGTAATGGCAGCATACAATTTACTCGAGAATAAGGCAGCATATCTCAACACCGGTACTTGGAGCGATAAAGCCGTGGCCGAAGCAAAGATTTTTGGTGAAGTCGTAGAAGTTGCTTCCTCAAAAGACAAGAACTATAATTACATTCCTAAAGGCTATGAAGTTCCTAAAGGCATGGATTATTTTCACTGTACCACTAACAATACTATTTTTGGTACACAAATGAAAGATTTCCCAGCATTGGACTGCCCCATGGTTGCAGATATGAGCAGTGATATTTTTTCACGTACGCTTGATTATTCAAAGTTTGACCTCATTTATGCGGGTGCACAGAAAAACATGGGTCCGGCAGGGACGACTTTAGTTGTGATAAAAGAAGATATTCTTGGTAAGGTAAAACGACCTATACCCAATATGCTGGACTATGCTCAGCATATCGCAAAAGACAGTATGTACAATACACCACCGGTATTTGCAGTATATACTTCCTTATTGACCCTGCGCTGGCTTAAAGAATTGGGTGGCGTAAGCGCTATTGAAGAGGAAAATGACAAGAAGGCAACCCTTATCTATTCTGAAATTGACCTCAACCCACTCTTTGAAGGTTATGTTGCAAAAGAAGACCGCTCTACAATGAGCGCAACGTTTAATATTACCAATGAAAAAGCCAAGACAAAATTCGACACCATGCTGAAAGAAGCCGGCATAAGCGGTCTTAACGGGCACCGAAGCGTAGGAGGTTATCGTGCTTCTATGTACAACGCATTAAGTTTAAACAGCGTGGGCGTACTCGTGGATGTCATGAGCGAACTGGAGCGCACGGCATAAACCTGGCAAAACCAATTCCCAGTATAAATAATATAAAAGAGATCACAACTATGAAAGTATTAGCAAATGACGGCATTTCCCAGTCTGGCGTAGATGCGTTACAAGACGGAGGATTTGAAGTAATCACCACAAAAGTTGCCCAGGAGCAACTCGCTAATTATATAAATGAAAACAAAATTGACGCCTTATTAGTTCGCAGCGCCACCACAGTACGCAAAGTCCTTATTGACGCTTGCCCAGACCTTAAACTTATAGGTCGTGGCGGTGTAGGTATGGACAATATTGATGTTTCCTATGCTAAGGAAAAAGGGGTACATGTAATCAATACACCTGCATCTTCTTCTGCCTCTGTGGCAGAATTGGTTTTTGCCCACTTGTACAATGGAGTACGATTTTTATATGATTCAAACCGGAACATGCCCTTAGATGGCGATTCAAAATTTGGGGATCTTAAAAAAGCCTATGCAAAAGGGGTAGAACTCCGCGGTAAAACCTTAGGGGTTTTAGGATTTGGCCGTATAGGTCAGGCTACTGCAAAAGTTGCCCTGGGCGCAGGCATGAAAGTCATTTACCATGATCCTTATATGGAGAATGCCGAGGTTGGCCTTGATTTTTATGACGGTCAAAAAGTAAATTTCAAACTGACCAGCATTTCTAAAGAGGAGGTCTTGAAAACTGCAGATTTCATTACCCTTCATGTGCCTGCACAAAAAGAATACGTGATTGGTAAAAAAGAAATCGAAATGATGAAAGACGGTGCTGGCCTTGTCAATGCCGCACGCGGTGGTGTCATTGATGAACTGGCGCTTATAGAAGCTCTGGAAAATAAAAAACTGGCCTTTGCCGGTCTTGATGTTTTTGAAAATGAACCGAAACCTGCCGTTAAGGTGCTCATGAATCCCAAGGTTTCACTTTCCCCACATATAGGTGCTGCGACTAATGAGGCGCAGGATCGTATAGGCGTTGAACTCGCAGATCAGATCAAATCCCTATTGGGATAAGTTTCTAAATTAAACATTAAAAACTGGATCCTGTATCCGGTTTTTTTGTTAATAGTGGTTGATGGCGGAGTTTAATGCCCTAATTTTAAAACGCAACTTTAAATTCTATAGCTATGTCAGGTTTACTTGATCTTTTAAATAACGATACCGCAAAACAATTAATAAGCAGCACCAGTAAAGAAACCGGCGCTTCCGAAGATAAAACAAGTAGCGTACTGCAAATGGCCCTACCCCTCTTACTGGGCGCCATGAATAAAAACGCGGCAACACCACAGGGCGCGTCTAGTCTTTTGGGGGCCCTTTCAAACAAACATGACGGTAGCATCCTTGATAATCTGGGTAGTCTTTTAGGAGGTCAGGGTGTAGATCAAAACGTTAAAAACGATGGAGAGGGAATTCTCAAAAATGTATTGGGAGGTCAACAAAGTGGCATTCAGCAGACCATTGCGCAGAAAGTAGGACTGGATGCAGGTACGGTTGCCCAAATTTTAAAAATTGCCGCTCCTATAGTTCTTGGTTTTCTGGGCAAGAAGAAGCAGGAAAATAATGTAAATGAGCCTGGCGGATTGTCTGAATTACTGGGAGGTCTTCTAGGGAGCCATTCCGGTGGAGGTGGTAGTATCATCGAATCACTTCTGGATAGAAATGGGGATGGGAGTGTCATGGATGACGTTACCGGAATGCTACTGGGAAATAAAGCAAAAAAAGGTGGTTCAGGCAGCTTAGGTAATTTGTTCGGTGATTAATCCACTGATGTGGAATAATTCGTTTACTTTCTGATTTTGTTTTAAAGTAAAAAGATCAAATGAAAATAATTCTTAAAATTCCAAGCTCTTGAGATGGTAGAATTTAAGATATTGCTTAAGTTCCAAAAACCACCAAATACATCTAAAAAACCACCGAAAAATTCGATTTTTCGGTGGTTTTTAGCGTTTATACTATCTAATCGTAGGCGTTTTACCTGATGATAAACCTTATAATCACAGCATTCAACCAGTAGATAAATGAATGGAAAGGTTCAATATTCTAATTCTTCAACACCTTCCGCTTTAAAAAACTCAAACGCAATTGTGTTATCTTTGCCGCACTAAACCATATAATGGCCGTTACACTACTTTCTTCCCCTTTACAAGGCTTTACAGATTTCAGATTCAGGAATGCGTTTCATCACTATTTTGGAGGTATTGACACTTTTTATTCGCCATATATTCGTTTAAACGGAAAGCTTAAAATCAAGCAGTCCTATCAAAACGATTTACAGCCAGAAAACAACCTTGATCTTGAAGTAATTCCCCAGGTAATGACTAACGATCCTGATGAGTTTTTGTTTGTAGTGAATTATGTGCGAAGTCTGAGATATAAAGAACTAAACTGGAATTTAGGGTGCCCATATCCCATGGTTACCAAATCTGGAATGGGATCTGGGCTGATCTGTAATCCGGCAAAAATTAATGACGTGCTGCAACGCGCGCATAACGAGACCGATATTGTGGTTTCTATGAAAATGAGAATGGGATATGAACATGCAGGTGAAATTCTGGATGCTTTTTCGGTTTTAGATAAGTACCCGCTTAAAAATATCGCGATTCATGCCCGTATAGGAAAACAGTTATACAAAGGTCCCGTTGATCTGGATGCTTTTGAAAAATGCATCAGCAGTACCAAACATAAATTGTATTATAACGGCGACATCACCAGTGTTTCGGTATTTAAAGCGATCGAAAAACGCTTTCCCCAGATTGATCATTTTATGATAGGGCGTGGTTTAATTGCCGATCCGTTTTTACCCGCCATGATCAAAAATAATACTAAAGAATACCCCGGGGACCGCTGGTCAATTTTCTCTGAATTTCACGACCGCATTTATCGGGAGTACGATGAGTACCTTTCCGGACCAACGCCCATAAAAATGAAAATGCTAGGGTTTTGGGAGTTCTTTGCACAGTCTACCTCTGATCCCAAAAAAACCTATAAAGCGATTAAAAAAGCCTCTAACCCTGGAAAATACAGACAGGCGGTAGCGCAGATCATTAATGCAGAGAAACGCTTACATTCCTAAACTTAAATTTCGGATTTAATAATTTGGGTGATCTTTCCCCTTAATGCACTCGAGTGGTTTCTTTAGACCTATTTTCAGCTAAATACCTTTTGATAAGATCCCTGGAAATACTGATTTCCGGGATGGGAAAGTCAAACCAATTTTGTAGATTTTTAGCGTAGCCGGTGTTGTTTAAATACGCATTCAAGGCGCTGTTTAATCCCTGTGTATATTTAGGATGATCAGCACCCTGCGGATCGTTATGATACAAATCGTTTTGTGCAAAACCTTCAAAATCAGGCCCGGTCACTTCTATTCCAAAAGCCTCCGGATTTTTACCAATAGGACTGTGGGCGGTTGTGGTAAACTGATGCCAAAAAGCAGACTGAATACAATTATGTTCAAAAAGCTGGCGTACCACCTCCAGCGCATCAATGGTCTCCTGCTCGGTCTGGGTGGGAAAACCATACATCAGGTAAGCGTGCACCATAATACCAGTTTGGGAAAAATTATGCGTGACCCGCGTAACCTGAGCGATATCCACCCCTTTTTTCATCTTCGCCAGCAATCGGTCTGAAGCCACTTCCAGTCCGCCGGTTACGGCAATACAGCCAGACTCCGCCATCAACTGACACAATTCAAAATCAAACGTCTTTTCAAACCGAATATTCGTCCACCATGTGATTTTAAGGTTTCGCGTAAGCAATTCATGAGAAAGCGCCCGCAACATTTTTGGAGGTGCCGCTTCATCCACAAAGTGAAAACCCGTAATACCGGTATCCTTAATAACTTTTTCGATTTTATCAACTAAAGCGCTTGCGGTTGTGTTTTGATAAGTACCGATATAATCCAGGCTCACATCACAAAACGAACATTGTTTCCAGTAACACCCGTGCGAGATGGTGAGTTTATTCCAGCGGGCATCCGTCCACATACGGTGCATCGGGTTTACCACATCCAGAAAAGACACGTACTTATCAAAGGGCAAACCGGAATAATCAGGAGCCGGTAAGGTGCGGTGGTGGTAAATCGTATTGGGCAGTTTATTCTTGTAGAGCACCTGTTCATTTTCAAGTAAAAACGTACGTTCTAAATCTGCCATAGCAAGACTTCCTTCCAGATAGCCTACCAGTTTTAAAAGCGGACCTTCCCCGTCATCAAGGCAAATAAAATCGATAAATTCAAAAATACGAGGATCGCTGAGGGAACGCAATTCGGTATTGCAATAGCCGCCGCCAAAGGCGACTTTAATTTCCGGAAACAGCTGTTTTATAAATTGTGAACAGCGCAAGGCGGCAAACAAATTTCCGGGAAACGGAATCGTAAAACAAACCAAATCAGGCTCCTCCTTTTCAATATGCGCCACCAGAAGGTCCAGCATTTGTTCCTCGATAAGCGTTGGCTGGTAACTTAAAAACTCATCAAGCTGATCAAAACTGCTCGCCGAAGCACTCAGTTGCTCGGCATACTTGGTAAATGCGAAAAACTCATCTACGTTAGCGTGTATATAATCGCCCAGTTCCTCAATAAAAAGGGTACCATAATGCTTTGCCTTATCCAGAATCCCTTCTTCACCGGCAGCCCATTTGATCGTGGTATTGACGTTGATCAATCGGTGCCCTTGTGGTAAAAAACCGGGTTTAAGGAGTTGGTGCGCAGTTTTAAGGTCCTGCTTTTGCAAAAAGCCAATGACCGTATCCACCCTTGAGATATAATGCTCTTTCAGTTCCCTGACCTTAGGATAGTGATCCTGCGCTAACTCCGCGGCCTCTTCAAATACTGCCCGTAAAAAAGCTCCCGTAAAAATCGACGTAAACAGCTCAATACTCAGATCAACATGCACTACGGGAACCTCATGCGTTTCCAGAAAACCTTTAAGATAGGCCGTTGCAGGATACGCGGTATTTAACTGCGTAAAGGGTGGCGTAATAAAAAGGATTTTGGGACGCATCGTGCAAAGATACTACTCTGCCACAGGATATAACTTGAAAATGGATGTCTTTTGAATTTCACGATTTGCTATACGAATACCAAAATAGCAAGGACAAATTTTAAAACGAAATGCGTTAGATTTAAGATATAAATCACCAAAATATAGCTCAAAACAGCTGTTTTCAGCAAAAAATTGAGGATATATTTCCTTTATCAATTGGTACAAAACTTCAAAACTGAAAATATGCTCAACACTTTAAACACTCCTCAATTTCAAACACATATATAATCATCAAATACAGCAATCTGGAATTATCAATCTAAAAAACCTTTTCTTACTCGGTGCTGACATTGATATTTTAATATATTATGCTTAAAATGATGCACGATATTTAACTATGGTTCTTTGTGATTGAACTACAAAAAAATAGCTCTCCCTACAATCAGATCCTGAAATCTGAATTTAGCGAGAGCTACATTAATTATACTGTACACGATTCATTTCGGTTGAAAACCAGCTTAGAATAAGCGAAAATTACGACAACTTATGAGTTGATATTATCTTCCCCTTATTGAGCGGCGTTTATTAAGGTTGTAATGAGTTCTGGCTCAATAATCGTTCCTTCTGCGCGGTTAAAAAGCGCAAAACCATAGTTCCCCGCAAAACCATTATCCCAGTAAAAGGGCACGAGTCCATTAGCTTTTGCCGTTTGTGTAACATATTGAAGGTAATAGTTGCGATAAGCATCATGCCCTTCTATTTCCGTGTGGGAAATTGCACCATATTCGCCCAGGATGACTGCTACTCCTTCATCTATAAATGTAGTTTTCATCCTTTGAAACTGGCTATCTACATGGGATTCATTCGCCCAACTTTCAACTTTGGTAGGATCTTCAGCATCATTTCCCCACTGCGTTATGGTGCTATCCTGATTTAAAGTAAAATTGAAAGGGTCGTAGTAATGAACTTCCATCATTAATTTCCCAGCAACTACATCTTCGGGGATTTCTGCGTAATTTACGGTATGATCAATGTTTGTATTAAAACCCTGAACGACTAGATATCTATATACATTTTTACCTCCTGTAGCCCGCACAGCGTCAACAAATGTCTGGTTAAAACTGTTTTGAACGGTATAATAGTCTTCAGTGGGCGTACTGTAATCACCTTCTACCATAACCTCATTGGTACCGGCAAACAGCAAATGATCCCCATACTCCCTAAAGTGGGTTGCGATTTGTGTCCACATCGCTTCCAGACGTGTATTTACATATTCCTGATCAGCCCTTGTTGGCTGCATCCATCCACCATCCCAATGCTCATTCATAATAACGTACATATCATTGGCCAGTGCATAATCTACAACTTCCTGCACGCGATCTAACCAGCTATCTTGAATGGTAAATTCAGCTTCGTTTGAAAATTGGCTCCAGGATACCGGTATACGCACTGCATCAAAACCGGCCGCCTGTACTGCATCAATTAATTGTTCAGTGATCATCGGGTTGCCCCAGGCAGTTTCACCACCCACTGCTTCAAGTGAATTTCCCACATTCCAGCCTATATGCATCTGACTGGCAAATTCTACAGCCGGCAGACTGCTCATTCCCGTGCTATCTGCTGGTATTGCGTATGTGATTGTGTTATCATCTGCCGGAACTGCCGCTGCCTGATTCACCTGAATATCTTGTGAAGAATCGCCAGATTTTAAGCTTAGTACTGAATTTCTTGCGATTGTATCGCTATTCATCAATGCTTTCAAGGTAATTTTCTCGGCCTTGGATCCTTTATTAGAAGATACTGTCAGCCAGTCATTTGCTACTGTGAGTTCCCAGTCAGTCTCTGTATTGATATTTATGAGTGTGTTTCCACCGTTTGGGTCGAAACTGATCTCTGAAGGCGTTATCGAAAAATCAAGACTTTGCGCTGCCACGACTTCGACATCATCATTAGCGCAGGATATAGTTGCTACGAATAGCACCATTGCCATTAAAAACCGCTGTACGTTAAATAGATTCATAAGTATAGTATTGAGTTCATATTCATTCTTCTTTCTGTAATGTAATTTTAAAAACTACGGCTTTATCATTAATCGTTTTGGATGGCGTTGTAAGTTGGAGTCCGTCTTTGGTTTGTTTAAAGGCGATATCGTCCTGGGAATCCAGGCAGGTAACCCCCAAAACCTTAGCGGAAGAATTATCTAAATTTTCTTCTGAAAAAGACCTCAGTAACATTTCGGTTCCAGCTTCTGGCTGGCCCAACACAATAGCATAAACCGTATTCCCTTTGCTGGTATACCTAATATCTTGCGCGGTATAGCTGATTTTATCCAAAAACATACCTGACTTTTCCTGTTTTGTAGGGCCTTCGCCAAAAATGTTCCAGGTACGCGTACCATAAATAGCCTCACCGTTGTTCTCTAGCCATACTCCTATTTCCTTAAGGACTTTTTGTTGATCCTGCGGAATAGTTCCATCTGCCTTCGGTGAAATATTAAGCATCAACGCACCGTTTTTACTTACAATATCAGCAAGGAGATTAATAATTTCACCCGAAGTTTTGAGCTGTAGACCATTTACATAACTCCAACTCCCCACGGAGATCGTCTCATCAGTCAACCAAAAATCATCGGTTTTGTCGTTCATTCTCCCCTTCTCAAAATCCTCTACACTTACAGATTTTGGAAGTTCGCCTTCCTTATGTGTAATAACGACCTGCTTGTTTCGGGCTTTAGAATCGTTGAAATAATCAGCGACAAACTCTGCTTTAATCGAATCAGGTAATTTATCCAGTTTGCTATCAAAATAGATAAGATCTGGACCGTAGTTATGAATAACCTCATGAAGTTCGCCCAGCCAGTTTTTGTAAAATTGCTCTTTCGGAATATTACCGTACATTATGCGCAACGTAGAATCTGTAGAAGCAGTTGCCATTTCTGGATTGTATGGAAAATAAGACGTGTCATCAAGCCACTTTGTTGAATCCTGCTGAAATTGCTGTAAGTTCCTGGCTTTGTGAAACGTGGTTACAAATTTCATATCCTGCCCGTGAATAGCTTTTTCCAACTCCCCTACAATATCGCGGTGCGGACCTTTATCCATAGCATTCCAAGGATTAATTTCACTATCCCAGTTGCTCCAGCCGTCATGATGTTCTGCTACAATACCGGCAAATTTTGCCCCAGAATCTTTAAATAAAGTGGCCCAGGCATCGGCATCAAAATTTTCGGCCTTAAACTGTGGCACAAAATCATGGTAACCAAATTCACTCAGTGGACCGTAGGTCTCTACCTGATGTTTGTTCTCATCACTACCTTCAATATGCATGTTGCGCGGGTACCAGTCATTTGCATACGCAGGTACAGAAAGCACGCCCCAGTGGGCATAGATCCCGAACTTCGCATCTTTAAACCATTCCGCTGTTTCTTCATACTTCGCAAGGGAATCCCAATTTGCGGTATAGCGAGGGGACTGCTTTTCAGCTTTTGCCCCTGTCTTTTTCCCTTCGGAACAACTGTTTAAAACCAGCAGTAAAAATCCAAGAACCAATCCAAAATTTTTCATAGTATTCTCTAAATTGACCTTTGCATTCATATTATCAACGTTCTGGTTCCTCCCTTATCGGGGAGGCCAGATGGGGATTTTATTGCTGTAATTCTATTTTAAAATCGGTTTTTCCCTTTAAAGGATTATCTCTCAATGAAAACGATTTCCCTTCTTTTCGCAATGTAATAGACTGTAGCGCATCACTTTCTGGTAAAAACACTTTACCCGTGGCAGAATTCGTGTTTTGATCAGCAAAAACCTTAAGGTCAATTTTGCTCCAGTCCATATCCTGAGTGGATTGCGCCAATTTTATGTGTGGAATCACGGTACCGTTTTTAACTAAAGCTATGATGGGTATGTCACCAGCTTTGATTTTATGCCATCCGCCCTGGTAAACTTTATGGCTCTGGTAATCAATCCAGGTACCTTCCGGAAGATAAACATCCCGTTCAGTTTCCTCTTCAAATAATGGGGCGACCAACATACTTGAACCAAATAAATACTCATTATCAACAAGCCAGGAACCTGCATCATCCGGAAATTCAACAAATAGCGCGCGCATCATGGGAAGTCCCTTTTCAGAACTTTCCTTGGCCTGTGCGTAGATATAGGGCATAAGCTCATAACGCATATTATCTGCTTTACGGAAATCTTCTAAAAAGCCCTTACTATATTCCCAGGGCTCTGTAGGTGGCTCCCCGTGACTTCTCACGTGCGAAGATAACATCCCAAAGGGCGTCCATCTGCGGTAAAGGTCTTCTGGCGACTTTGTGACAAAACCGCCCACATCATGGCTCCAGAAGCTAAAACCACTCAAGCCAAGGGAAAGTCCCGCTCGTAGGGTTGCAGACATTGCTGTGTTAGTTGTTGCGGCATCACCACCCCAGTGCAGGGGATAGCGCTGACTACCGGCCCAGGTACTGCGCGCCCAGATCAAGGTATATCCCTTTTCTTTTTGTGTGATTTCCGCAACTGCTTTGTTATAACGCAAAGGATATAAATTGTGCTCGTAAAAACCTGTGCGGCCAGAATGATAAATTCCATTTGCCGGGGCAGCTTCCCCAAAGTCGACCTTGAAAACACTTACGCCCTGATCTAGCAAATGTTTCAATTTTGCCTGATACCAGGTAACCGTTTCCGGGTTTGAGAAATCAAGTACTGCATCTTCATAGGGAATATTTCCTTTTCGGTCTTTAACGGCCAGATTCTGGTCAATTATCTCCTTAAAAAGGGTGTTTTTAGGTGTGAAATAAGGTAATTGCCACAGAGAAACATGAAAACCCTGATCTTTCATATCAGCCATCATGTCTACGGGATCATCAAAACGATCTGCGGAAAATTCGTAATTGTTACGCCAGTCCACATCAAACCAACCCGTATCAAAGTGAATGACATCGCTGGGAATTTTATATTTACGTAAGTTGTCTGCAACATCGCGCCCTTCCTTTTCAGAAAAATACGTGATGCGGCTCATCCAGAAACCAAAAGACCATAATGGTGGCATCTGGGTTTTTCCGGTAAGGTTTGTATACTCGTCAAGGATATCTTTAGGCTCACCTATAAAAAGGAACAAGTCTGCAACATCATCACCCAGCATCATTTTATTCGCACCACTAAAATACTTTCCAAAATCAATACTGATAGGAGAAGATGTGTGCATAAAAACTCCATAACCGCGGCTGCTCATATAGAACGGGATAGGTTTGTACATGCTCTCGTTCTGCACACCATTGGCATCATCTGTATAAAGCACCACCTTCTGACCACGTTTATTAAACTGGGTAAAAGACTCCCCACAACCAAAGATTTTTTCATCTGGCTCCAGTGAAAAAACAGGTGCCATACTGCGGGAATAATCACTGCTACGACGCACGTAGGCAAAAGGCATTACGGGCGTGTACGTATTTTTAGTATCGGTAAGGTGTAAGGTGCTGGTGAGCAACTTTCCGTTTTCATCGTAAATTTTTACGTGCCAAGGTTTGGTCAGGATCTCCACGGCACCGTGAGCGCTGGTATATTTATAACCTCCGTCTATCGTGGATGATTCCCATAGTTCTGGATGATTTGGCGCTGTACCATCCACCAGCATTAACGATTCTTCTGGCTGATTAAATTGAGGGCCAGATGCCATTTTAATCCTGATGGACCTATCAGAAACAAACTGGATCTCAAAAGGCATTTCGGGTTCGGCTTCATATTCCGTGGCAGGAAATTCATTGGCCTGCACTTCATTGGGGCGCATGAGCATATTATCAAAAGCCTGCGCGGTCTCATAGTTATACCGCTTATATTTTACCGTACCCTTCCCGGTTTTAGGATCAAAGGAAGCCAGTTCATCAGCAAAATAAAAGGTGTTCTGGTAATTTTCAAAATCTGCACTTATATCTATGGCGCTGTTGAGAATATTTGCATTTTGCATCTGCGCATACAAGCCAGACGTTCCCGCCAGAAGGCCTAGAAGTACGGGTAGTTTTTTTATTTCCGATAGAAACGGAAAAGTGGTCATTTTTTGGCGTTTTTTGGTCATTTTAGGTGTTTTTATTCTGAAATAATGTTGATTGTTGCGGTTTTCAAACCGGAAGCTTTAGCAGTTAGGGTTATTGTGCCGGCATCTTTGGCAGATTGTAGGATCACCAGGCATTTTCCGTTAAGTGCGCGGTGTTCTTTTCCCTTAAAGGACTGATGATTTGTAGGGTCGCCGCTGGCCACCCCCACGATTTCACCGTTCCCTTCTATTGAAAAGGTAATGTTATCATTTGCCCTTGGTGATAAAATCCCTTCATCGTCTGTAATAGTCACGGTGATAAAAGAAAGGTCCTTACCATCAGCAATGATCGTATTACGATCTGCTGTGAGTGCCATTTTTGTTGAGTTTCCCGCGGTTTTAACCTCAGTTTCCTTTATTGTTTTACCGGCTTTTCTGGAAATCGCCTTCAGGGTGCCAGCCTCAAATGGGAAGCGCCACATCACATGCAGGTCTTCGCCTTGCTTTTTCTTCGTTCCCATGGATTTTCCGTTAAGGAAAAGTTCAACCTCATCAGCGTGATTATAATATGCCCATACATCAACAGTTTGCCCTTTTTCCCAGTTCCAGTGCGGCAACAGATGAAGCACATCTTCCTCTACCCACTCGCTTTTATACATGTAATAGACATCCTTTGGAAAACCTGCAAGGTCTATAATCCCGAAGTATGAGCTGCGCGACGGCCAGGTATAAGGTGTGGGCTCGCCTATATAATCAAAACCGGTCCAGATGTAAAAACCAGATAGGAAATCGTATTTTTTAATGATTTTCCAGGTTGTTTCATGCAGCGATCCCCACGGCGCGCGTACCTGATCAAACGCCGAAATCCTATTTGCCGGACTCCCTTCTGAAAATGGAATATCCCAGCGTACAGGCCAGATTTTTGTGGTATCTGAAGGGAATTCATAATATCCACGAGTTTCCAGGGAACTGGTCGTTTCCGTAGCTATAAAAGGCGTATTGGGAAAATTTTTCTGATGCTGTGCGTAGGTCTGGTGCGCGTAGTTGTACCCTATGATATCCAGCGCCCCAGAACCAGCGAGCGCATTGGGCTCTGCCGCGGTTTCTTCAAACTGGATGGTCACCTCTTTATCTTTTATATGAATGGGCGGGTTCATACCGGCAGTAACCAGACGTGTGGTATCTAGGCTTTTGACGATTGCAGCCAGCTCCCTGCCAATTACCGCACCGCGATTGCTCCACTGCTCTGGGATCTCATTGCCAATGCTCCACATAAACACACTGGGGTGGTTACGATCCCGGAAAATCTGATCTTTTAGATCGGTTTTATGCCATTTCCCCCAGTTATTGGCATAATCAAATTCGGTTTTGTTCTTTTCCCAAATATCAAAGGATTCATCCATAACGATAAATCCCATTGCATCGCAAAGTTCTAATAATTCTGGTGCGGGAGGGTTATGTGCGGTACGAATGCCATTCACTCCCATATCCTTTAAAATCTCGAGTTGGCGCTCAATTGCCCTTGTATTAACTGCAGCTCCCAGCGGACCCAAATCGTGGTGCATACAAACACCCTTGATTTTGACCTGTTTTCCATTCAGGATAAAACCCCGGTCAAGGTCAAATTTGAAGTTACGGATACCAAAAGGTGTTTTGTATTGATCTACGATTTTTCCATCCACTACAATTTCAGTTACCGCAGTGTACATCGCGGGATTGTCAACTGACCATAATTCTGGGTCAGGAATACTAATTTCCTGCCTTAAACTGTCAGATTTATGGGCTAAAATCGTTGTATTTTCCGAAGAAATAGAGGCTATTTTGGTATGTTTATACACAATTTTTGTCCTAATTTGGGCCGTTTTTGACGTTTTATAGCCATTTTCTACCTGAACAACAATTTTAACCGAAGCACTATCCGTTGAAATATGGGGCGTGGTGATGAAAGTTCCCCACTGCGGAACGCGCAATTTATTAGTCGTGGTAAGCCAAACGTTCCGGTAAATACCACTTCCGGAATACCAGCGGGAGTTGGGCTGCTGCGCATTATCGACTTTTATAAGGATTTCATTATTAGTGTCCCCATACTTCAGAAAAGGAGTTAAATCATACTCAAAACCAATATAACCGTTGGGTCGTTTTCCCAAAAAATTGCCGTTGATCCAGACGCTGCTGTTGTGATACACGCCGTCAAATATAATTTTAGTGATTTTCGAAGAATCTGCCGCGGGAACCTGAAACGTTTTTTTATACCAGCCCAGACCGCCCCTTAAAGAACCTCCACCCGCTCCCGAAGGGCTATTTTCTTCAAACGGAAGTCCTACACTCCAGTCATGGGGTAGATTTAAGGTATTCCAGGACGTGTTTGCACTTATCGTATCCTGATTTTGCAAATCATCATTGAGATGAAATTGCCAGTTTGCATTAAAATCTTTAGTCCTACGGCTAAAATCAGATTTTTTAGTCTGTGAAAAAGAAATAGATACCGCAAAAATTATACTTAAGGTAAGACTATGCCTAAAAAAACGAAACATAAATAGTGAAGGTATTTAATAAAAAACCTGCACATTTTAATATTTGCGCAGGTCTTTAAATGCTGATTAATTACTGATCTTTCGGTTTAAAATGAAAAACGATCTGTGCCGGGCCCTCACCAGATCTGCTTTGATCGCGAATTACCGCTAAACGCATAGAATTCTCTGTCAACTCTATCACATTTACACTTTTCCAGTTGCTTACATCAGCATAATAATCACCCCCATATAAAAGCTCTACACCACCATTAAAACTGATCGCATGATCTTCAATTGCGTAACCAAAAGAACCTGAAGTGGTTTTTTGCTCAGAAGAATTTAAGGCTGTTTGAATAACAGATACGTTGTAGCCTCCATCCAGGTCAAAAGTCATTTCGCCCCAATCCTTTTGCTCCAATAGCCATTCATTACCTACATAATCCGGATACCAGTTCCAGTAATCACCATTTTCTGGACCGTATGGAAAATCAAGTCCAGCATAGCCTATGGGGTTGACCATATTCAGAACCCAGGTTTTACCTTCTACACCATTGGTGAGCATCTGCCATTCTTCTGCACTAAAAAATTCCTCATCATTCTCAGAAACATCCACCTTTACGGGCGTCGCTTCCACAGCTCCACCCTGGGTATAGACAATATAATTTACAAAATAGGAACCGGCAAAAGGCAAGGTTATGCTGAAGTTAGACTTATTGGAATGACCTAATTCATTACCGCTTGCGTCAGTATAACTCCAATAGGGTATCATGGATTTATCGTTACTGGTCATGCTAAGATCATTATCCCGCTGAGGATCCTGTATTACTGTAAAATTAAGATCTGCTGCTTGAAGATTGATCTGTGGAAGTTCATCATCCTGCGAATCACAGCTAGTAAGTATGACCGCGCCAAATACTAATAGTTTTAATAAAATAGTTCTCATAGTTGTATTTTATAATTTAAAAAAAGTTTTACCAGCCTGGATTTTGTTTCAATACTCCATCAGAAAGTGTTATCTGATTGTTCGGTATTTGTTGTAACCCCTGTGTCTTCTGAATATTTGCAGCGGTAATTGTCTTTTGAACTTCTGCACCCGCATTTAAAAGCGTTCTGGAAGTCGCGATGGTATTTGCAGCTACATCGACTCCCTGGCGAAGTAGATCCCAATAGCGCACACCCTCCAGAGCCAGTTCTAATCGCCTTTCATTTTGAATTGAAGCTGGCGTTACGGCTATCTGGGTAAAATTGTCTCCATACGCACGTTGTCTTACTTCATCAAAATAAGACTGAGCGCTCGGGCTTCCCAATTCTGCTGCCATTAACAATACATCTGCGTATCTAATTACATAAAAATCCTGATATTGGCCAATCTGAAAATCCACACCTCCCAGTTTTACTGCCAGACTGTTGCCCGCGTCATCTGCCATAGGAGTATATTTCTTTGTGTAATATCCCGAATATTCTCGTTGATTTGCCAACTTATCAAAAGGCACCTCCTGCTCATTTATGGCAATTATAGAAGCATCCCTTCGCGTATCATTTGTATTAAATGCGTTGTATATATCAGAATTCACGGTTACCCCCCAGCCATTACCATATGGAGTGTAGGTATATTCACGCATGCCTAACATAACCATCCATAAGTTACCATCTGTATTTCCGTTATAATCACTTGTATAGGTAAGTTTTACAGAAAAAACGATTTCTTCATTGTTCTCACCGGCAAAGTTGTTAACCGAAGCAGCTGGCCATAAAGTTGAAAAATCAGAAAGAAGACCATGCCCACTTGATGCGATCACATCTTCTACATGTCCCAGGGCTTCTGTCCTGCTTACTACTCCTACAAGATCAGGTTGATTATAATAACCCGTGTAATATAAATAAACACGTGCAAGCAATGATTTTGCCGCCCATTTGGTAATTCTACCAGGTTCTACTGCAGAATAGGCCTGCATGGGTAGGTTTTCAGCAGCAAAAGAAAGATCCTCAGCGATTACCGTATAAACTTCTTCAGGAGTAGCTTGTGGAATATTGTCTGGTGAAGGTTCTGTAAGTAATGGGATATTGCCCCACATTTTCACCATTTGAAAATATAAGTAACCACGAATAACACGTGCTTCTGATAAGTATCGTTCCCTCAACGCCGGGTTCTCTGACCAATCAATCTGATCTATTTTTTGAATCAACACATTACACCTGTAGACACCTTTGTAATAGGCATCCCACAAACCTCCGTACAGATTCTGATCTGCCGGGGCACGGGTTACATCAAATTCATCTACTGCCTGAAAGCCAAAACCATCTGCACTACCGCCACCTCCATAAAAGTTGTCTGACATAACCATACTGGCAACAGGATAACTTAAACCACCTATGCCGCCCACGGCACGTTGCATACCATCATAACATCCCACAAGTGCAGCATATGCATCATCTGGTGACTGATAAAAATTAGAATCAGTAAGCTGCGTTAAAGGTTCTGCATCCAGGTAATCTTTTGAACATGAGAGCAACGTACAGGCGCTCAAGCCAAGTAACATATAAAGTTTAATATATTTCATCGGTTTCATTTTTTTAAAATATTACATTAAGACCAAGCAAAAAGGTACGTGGTCGCGGATAGTATCCCAGATCAACGCCGGATGAAAAAGAATACGTGTCTGTAGAAATACCGTACCCTATTTCTGGATCCATCCCATCATAATTTGTGAAAGTGTAAAGGTTAAGTGCAGAAGCATAGATACGTAATTTCTGAATCACAAAATCATCTGTGGCCTTTGCAAGATCATATCCTATAGTTAGGTTATTAAGTCTAAGGAAATCTCCGTTTTTAATATATAAATCAGAGAAATTTGATAGGTTCCTATTATCTAAAGTAACCCTGGGAATTGAATTTGATGAATTTTCTCCCGTCCAGCGATTAAGAATATCAGTGGTATAATTAGCAAACTGATTAGACTGGTTTCTATACGATTGAACAATCTGATTCCCAGCTACGCCATTTCCTGAAAGGATAAAGTCCAGTGCCTTATAATTAAAACCAATATTGAAGCCAAAAGTCAAATCTGGATTAGGGTCACCAATATTTATTTTATCATCAGCATTGATCGTACCATCATTGTTCTGATCAACAAAACGCACATCTCCTGGGCTGGCATTGGGTTGCACCAGGGTTCCATTTAAATTGTATGCATCCACTTCAGCCTGATTTTGAAAGAGACCACTAGTCTGCAAGCCCCAGAAATAGCCCAAAGGAAATCCACTTTCGGCACGATAAAATTCAGGTGAATTGTCAAAAAGCTGATTGATCTCTCCATGCAATATACCGTCAGGCGTTGGTATATTACCTACTTTGTTATCATTATATGCTCCATTTACACCTACATTGTATTGAAAGTCACCTATGTTATTGGCGTAAGTCAACGCAAGTTCTACACCACGGTTCGTTACATCACCACCGTTTGAGAAAGGTGCATCTGCACCACTTGTAGAGGGTACTGGTGCTACTATAATAAAATCCTTATTAACCTTCTCATAAAAATCTAATGCAACATTTAAGGTATTATTCAATACACGGGCATCAAGACCTATATTTGTTTGTTCTGAGGTTTCCCATTTCAAACCAGGATTAGCCAACCTGCTGGGAAAAGCACCTGGCGCAAGTACGCCTTCTTCATTTCCATAAGTATAGTTGGTGTTGGAATACGTAATTGGTGCTAAATACTGAAAAGCCCCTGCGTTCTGGTTTCCAACCTGTCCCCAACTTGCTCTCAACTTAAGAAAATTGAATATATCAGAGTCACTTAGGAAATCTTCTTTAGAAAGGACCCAACCTCCTGATATGGATGGAAAATATCCCCACCGATTACTCTGATCAAAGTTGGATGATCCATCTGCCCTAAAAGTGGTATTCAATAGATATTTGTCTTTGTAGTTATAATTTAAACGTCCAAAATAAGACATTCTCTTATTTACAAAATTTGGCCCCCCGCCAGCGCTCAAAAGTCCGCCGCCCTCAGAATTTACGGCATTATCCAACCAACCGTATTTAAGCTCATCAAACGTGAGGTCAACGTTAGTGGCATTAAGATATGTACCTTGATAGCTATATGATGATGTTCCCAATAAAGCCTCAAACTCATGATCTTTTGCTATGTTAAAATTATAGGTAAGCAAGTTATCCCATATCAAAGAGTAGCCTTTGCTCTGTGACTGGTACACCCTGTCCCTGTTTCTAAACGAAAATATAGAAAGCTGGTAAATAGGCTCGTACGAATGACTATTAGATGCGTTATAATCAATACCTAGACTCGTCCTAAATTTAAGATTATCTGTAAAATTGAGTTCTGCATAAACGTTACCCAGTAATTTCTGATTATCGTTCTCATTCATATTATTATAAACCATCTCTGCATAAGGGTTTGATTGTCCAGAGATGTAAGGGGTCGAAGTATTTGCGGTATTAAAGAAATCTCCATTTTCATCCCTAAATGGCATTAATGGCGTAGTTCCAAAAGCGGGTCTAAGCGAGTTATTGTACTGATTGCCCACGCGAACACCATTACTTTTCTCATAGGCGAAACTTAAATTTTCGCCAAAGGTTACAAAGCCATCATACATATCATGCTCAGAATTAATTCTAACGTTGTAGCGCTCATAATTGGATAAATCCTCACCCCCTACGATACCTCCTTGCTGTGTATAGGCCAAAGAAGAAGAAAAAGTTGAATTTTCGCCACCCCCGGTAAACCCAAGACTATAGTTTTGAGTGACCACATTATCTACAAACATTTTATCCATCCAGTCCGTTTCCGTAGGAAGATTATCAATTTCCTCATTATTGAAAAAAGGTGTTCTTCCAGAATTGACAGCTGCTTCATTGATGATGACAACATATTCCCTACCATCAAGTAAATCAATTTTACTGGGTACACTTTGAAAACCATAATACTGATCAAATGTGATTTGTGAAGAGTTCCTTTTACCGCTTTTAGTTGTAACCAGCACAACTCCATTTGAAGCCTGCGAACCATAAATAGCGGCAGATGCAGCATCTTTAAGTACAGAAATAGATTCAATATCAGCATTGTTTAAATACGATATGTCTCCTGTTAATACACCATCTACAACATATAATGGTGCATTTCCACCGGTAGATCCTAGACCACGTATAACTACGTTGAGACCGGCCCCTGGCTGTCCAGAAGTAGAAGTGATCTGAACCCCTGGTGTTTTTCCCTGTAATGCTTCAAGTGGGTTGGTTCTGCTTTGATTTTGAAGTGCATCGCCGTCAACCTGAAGATTCGCACCGGTAACAAGGGCTTTGCGTTGTGTACCATATCCTACAACCACCACCTCATCAAGTTCAGCAGTATTTGTTTTTAATGCTACATTAAGTGTGCTTTGCCCATTTACGGGCGCTTCCTGTGTATCAAATCCTACATAACTAAAAGCCAGCGTGGCATCAGTTGCTGTTTCAATCTGGAAGTTACCATCAAAATCAGTAGTGGTACCCTGGGAAGAGCCTTTTACAATTATACTCACTCCTGGAATAGGCATACCGTCATCTGCTGAGGTTACCGTTCCAGATACGCTGAGGGTCTCTTGCGACCAAAGGCTGGCAATACCAATCATACCAAAGATTAGACTCAGTAGATACCGAGAGCAGGATGCTTTAGGTAAGTTTATTTTCTTCATAAGTATTGGTTTAATATAAAATGTGGAATTTCTAAATAAAATGATTTACTCTATTAATCAATCTAAAATTATGGACGCATTCCATTGCTGATTCAAAAATTCAAACGTTTGAGTGCTTTTTGAAATGGAGTGCTAAAGTATAGAAATCAGGCCCTGATGATAGGGATCAAATCGTTTTTAGAAGGGACAATATGTTTACAAACCCAACTCTAACACCTCAAATACCAGTGTTTAACAATTGTATGCTGTCAAAAATTCAAAAAACCTGATAAATGTTCCTCTAATGGATTTGATTGAAGACTTTCACTTTAGAAAAACAATCAATTTTAAGGTTCTAAAGCAGCTTTAAATTCAGAAGGGAGCACCTGATATTTCTTCTTAAAGTTTTTCGTGAAGTATTTTGGATTGTTAAAACCTACCTTAAAAGCAATTTCTGAAATTGTAAGCTGACTATTTTCCAAAAGGTTTTTACCATGCTCCAAACGGATATCTGTTATAAGTTCTAAAGGAGACTTTTCAAAAAGCGTGACTGTTTTATTATATAGAAATGTACGGCTGACGCCAAGATGGCCTGCCAGTTTCTTTACCGAAAATTCAGCATTCAAACCATTCTTTTCAATCTGTGCAATAACGTTGCGCATAAATTTCTCATCCTCGCTTTCAAGCGGAAGTTTATGAACTGTTTTGGGGATTTTTATTTTCTTGCTGTATGCCTTTTGAAAGGCTTTACGCTGTTTTATGAGATTCTGCATACGCGAATGCAGCTCTTCAAAGCTAAAGGGCTTTGTAACATAATCGCTTACCCCTATTTGAAGGGCTTTCACTTTATTATGTTCCTGAGCGTTAGCCGTGAGCATTACAAACGGTATATGTTGTGTTCTGCCATCTCCCCGTACCTTTTTGCATAGGGCGGTACCGTTCATAACTGGCATGTTCCAGTCACAAAGGATAAGGTCAGGTTGAACTGATAATATCTTTTTCCAACCTTCGTCAGCATTTTGAGCTATAAATATTTTGTAGAACTTGGCAAGACTTCTTGCCATATAACTGAGAAAATCCTGATCGTCATCAATTATAACCAGATTGAAAAGCTCCTCCTGAAGTCCATTTTTAGCGCTTTTTTTGGTGTTTTTAGACGCTTTTCCATGAATTATAGGAACTTCTGTACCTACAGGATTTAATTCTTTTAATGGAATCTCCATATAAAAACTTGAACCTACGCCCAGTGTACTTTCTACCCTGATCTTACCTTTAAAAAGCTCCACATATTCTTTAACCAGAGAAAGTCCTATGCCACTGCCTGACGCATGAATTTCTCCGGACCGACTGGCTTTAAAAAAGCGCTCAAAAATTTGATCCTGATCTTCTTTTGAAATACCTATCCCCGTATCACTTACCTTAAGCTCCAGAAGTTTTTTATGGGAAGCGGTGTTTCCTGAATCAACAATTCGCAGGGCAACGTCTACATTCCCACCCCTGGCTGTAAACTTTATTCCATTCGATATTAGGTTAAAAAGAATCTTATCTAATTTGTCTGAATCAAATGCGGTATAAAAAACTTCCTGACTTGAGCTAAAACTCAATGTTATCCCCTCATTTCTAGCCAATCCCTCAAAAGAGTTAACGACCTCTGCTATGAATTCAATAATATTTTTAGTAGAAGTAATTAATAAAGTTTCTTTCTTAATGTTTCCCAGATCCAATAGCTGATTGATAAGCGTGAGAAGTTTTTGCGCATTTTTACTAATGATGTCAAGTTGCTCCTTAGCCTGAAAGCTAATTTCACTGCTTTTCAGCTTTTCTAAGGGTGCAAGTATTAAGGACAAAGGTGTTTTAAATTCGTGGCTTATATTCGTAAAAAATCTTATTTTCATCACATCCATTTCATGAAGGTGTGCTGCTTCCCGCTGAATTTGTTCTACTCGAAAGTTTTTTCGCTGGTGCACTATGATTCGTTTTCGGGCAAAATATAAAAGTGCGATGATGGCAATTATATAGAGCAAATAGGCATAGATCGTCCCATAAAATGGAGGTAAAACAATAATTGTTAAACTGGTTGCCTCGTCGTTCCATATCTGGTCATTATTTGAAGCACGTACCAGAAAATGATATTCCCCAGGATCAAGATTTGTATAGGTAACCTGGCGTTTGCTGGCGCTTGTCTCTTGCCACTTTGTGTCAAAACCTACCAATTTGTAGCGGTACTTGTTTTTTGAAGGTTGGAAAAAATCCAGTGCAGAAAATGCAACAGAAAACACGTTTTCGCTATATTTTAAGGTGATTTTATCGGTTTTCTGGATAGATTTTTCAAGCAGTACCCTACCGTTTATTTTCTGGCCTCCTTTGATCTCTTCATTAAAAAGACTGAAGGATGTAAAGACCACGTTTGGCTTTTTGGTATTGTATTTAAATTGTTGTGGGTTAAAAAGATTAAAGCCATGCATCCCACCTATGATCACTTCCCCGGCTTCTGTTTTTAAAATTGCATTCTCATTAAAGAGATTACCCTGCAAACCATCCAGCTCACTATAGTTTCTAAAAGCTGGCGGTATTCTCCCGCTACCGTATTTTTTTGAACTTATATTAAATTGAGATAAACCGTAAGAAGAAGTAATCCATAAATCACCTTTATCATCTTCCCTAACCGCAATGATTTTTTTGCCTGGCAGACCATCGGCAACGGTATAATGGTAAAAACGATTGTTTATTTTATCATAAAGATCCAGTCCTTCATGCGTACCTACCCATATGTTTTTTCTACTGTCCTTATAGATGGACAAAATGTTATTGCTGCTCAAACTGGCAGCATCTTCTGGATCGTGTGAAAAGAAAAATTGTTCACCGGTTATAGGATTAAACACATCTATCCCACCTACACCCCCTATCCACATATTGCCAGACGCGTCTTCTTCAATCGCAGAGACATACGTGTCATGCAGCGGGTATGCGCCTTCGTTTTCATTATTGTGCTTAAATACTTCTTTTTCTCTGTCGAGCAGGTCTAAACCACCACCCAGTGTGCCTACCCATAAATTTTTACGCGAATCTTCAAATAGTTCCCACACATTGTCATCGGCAATACTTGTTGAATCTGTATCTTTATGAATATAGTTTTTGAAACCTGTAGCTGTTTTTTTGTTCAGTCCGCCCTGATAGGTTCCCACCCATAAATCTCCATTGCTGTCGTACAGTAAACTCACCACTACATTACTGGAAAGACTGCTGGGATTTTCAGGATCATGTACATATTGTGTGTAGGTTCCTGATTTCCGATTAAAATAAAGCAGCCCACCGCCATTTGTTCCTATATAGATGTTGCCCTTATCGTCCTCCTCAAACACATTGACATCATTGAACGGCAAACTCTCCTGGGAAATACGTTTTTTAAAAAGGGGAAACCGAACAATGTTTTGGTGATAGTAATCTATACCATTTTTAAAGGTTCCTATCCACATAATCCCATCGCTGTCGCTATAAAGGGAAGTAACTGTATTGTGCGAAAGGCTGTTCTCTACTTCTTCATGATTTTCTATATATTCAATGGATAGATCTTTAGGGTCGATAATATTGATACCGCCATGGTCTGTACCCACCCAGATTTTTCCATCTACATTTTTTTCAATATCATAAACTAAGCTACTGGTAAGTTTTACAACTGATGAAGTATCAGTGAAATTTTGCAAGTTGTCCTGCTTCTTATCGTAGTAGAAAATACCATGGTTGCCATATAAATATATCCAAAGGTTATCTTCATAATCAACCACCATATCATAATTCTCAAGAGCATTTGGGAAAACCTCGGTCATTTTATGACTGATAAAGAGCACTTTTAGGGTGTTTCCGTCAATTTTTTGTAAGGTTCCATCGGTGTAAAGCATCCAGAAATTGCCATCAGTATCTTCCTTAAATACCGAAATCTCTTGTTCTACTGCTGATTTTTCATCTAAATTAAGAGTATACACCGTTCCTCCCTCTTGACCCGGAACGTATTTTAAGATATGGCCCTGATCCTGCACAAACCAGTAATTCCCCTTACGATCCTTGACGATGTTCTGTACCTGCCTGTTAGGTATGTTCAACTCTTTTAAGACCGTGGAAATATCTGTGGAAAAGGTTTGCGTTGCAGCATCAAAAATCAAAGTCCCTGACGGGGTATTGACCCAGATATTGCCCAGTGGGCCTTCAAATATTGCTTTGTAATCATTGGCATTGCTAGAAGAAGCAAAGGGTAAATCTGCATTGAAGGTCTCAATGGAATAACCATCATATCTATTGAGTCCTGTTTGCGTCCCAATCCAAATGAAACCCTGACTATCTTTGTAAAAGGAATTGACCACGCCAGGAGAAAGACCATTGGAAACCCCTAAATGTACAAACCGGTACGTTTGTTCTGAATGTTCTTTTGACTGCAAAGGTTGTCCCAACACACCTGAGCAAGCGAATACTGCAAAAAACACCAATGCTCTAAGTACATACCCTTTTATAGTGCCCTGCTTTTTTCTAAAAAAACTATATATAGATGTCAAATTGAAAGTTTATCCTTAAGCATTCCACAGTCAAAATCATTATGGTCATTTAAACCATGTACCGTGAATGTACAACTTATACACATAACGGCATAAATTGCCAAAACACTCGTTCAAACCGAAGCCATGGCAGAGATAATAATCTTGAAAAAACTTAGGTAATATCTATCTATATTAGACCAAAAACTATTCCTTTTCTGCGGCTTTAAGGATATTATTGATTGATCGCGACCACTTGGAATATACTTCTATAGGTGCGGGATAGTCGGTGGGTTGCTTACCCATTTGCCAGGGCGCGTAGATTAGCGCACCCTCTACGGAAGCAAGTTCAGAAACCCATTTCTGAATAAATTCAATAGCTTTATACTTCAAGGATTGATGCACCGGGTTTGTGTACCAGATCTCGTAGGCCTGCATATGCCAGTTCATCCAGTTGGAACTTACATCATAATCTATAAGTTTACTTTCAAAATAAGCCGCTCCCCAGGTCCAGTCGATCTTAAGATCGTGCACCATATAACTTGCGCAGTTTACGCGCCCCCTGTTGCTCATATAACCGGTTCGGTTAAGCTGGCGCATGTGAGCGTCTATAAATGGAATGCCGGTAGTACCATCACACCAGCGCTGAAATTTTTCGGTATCGTTTTCAAACGTGATCTCTTTATTTTTAAAACCCTCGGTTTTAAAGATCGCATCACCCATCATCATCCCTTTAAAGGTAAAATAATCCCTCCATACCACTTCAAAGATCAACCACCACGTACTTATGTTCTTCTTTATCTCCTTTTCATAAAGCTTCACTTCTTTATGAATTTTACGCGGTGAGATGGCACCAAGTGCTAAATACGGAGAAAATTTACTGCTATAATCTAATCCAAGGGATCTGTTTCGGGTCCATTTATAGGAAGTTAGCAGCTCACTCTCATGCGTATAATAAGCGAGCCGTTTTAGAGCTTCGGTTTCCCCTCCCTTTAGGTATGTTTCCGCTTCCTGTGATTCCTCCGGAACCAAATCAAATGTAGATGCCTCCGGTAGTTCTCCCCAGTCTTCAATATCGAATACCTCAATCTTTTCTGGCTGCGCAAATACTTCCCGTACCGAAGCTTTTTTTTCCGTATTGATACGGAAGGCTTTGCTTGTTAACGGAATCTCATCAATAGCATACGGCAGGTCATCGATATGATACATGGTTTTTCCCCAGATGGCTTTGTACTCACAGGATTGGGGTAAATTTTTAATCACCTGCTGTACTACAGCCTCTTCTTCCGGCGCATATTCCTGCTCGGCAAAAACACTTGAAATACCGTATTTTTCGATGATTTTAGGGATGATTTCTTCCGGTTTACCCACTTTTATTAACAAGTTGGCATCCGCTTTTTTCAGGTTTTCCCTGAGATCTGTAAGTGTTTGCTTTAAGAATTCAAACCTGTTGTAACCAGCTTTGGGAAAATCATAAGCGGTCTCCCTATAATGACGGGGATCAAAAATATAAACTGGCAGTATTTTTTCTGAAGCTTCAAGGGAGTTGCAAAGGGATTCATTATCAAGCAGGCGCAGGTCGTTCTTGAACCACAGCAGCGAAATTTTAGATTTGTTTGGCATCGTCTTTATCTGAAGGTTTTCGTATTGTATGTGTTTTGAGAATGCGAAGGCGCTCCAACTGGGCCTTGTCGCTTTTTCTATGTGAATATAATTTGTCAAGGGCGTAAGCGCGTGTTTCCTGTAGCAAAACAATACGCTCTGGATAGTCTATTCCAAGCTTAAAATTGTACAATTGCTCTTCCATCGCAGTCATTTTCCAGGGTTCAATGGCAAATTGTACGGGCAATTCCTGAAGTTCTGGCACCCATTTTTTAATGAAAATAGCTTCGGGATCATGCTCTTGTGCGTTTTTCGTAGGATTGTAGACCCGCACGGTATTGGTTCCCGTCAAGCCGGCCTGCATTTGAAACTGACCGTAATGAATACCGGGTTCAAAGTCTAAAAACTGGCGTGCCAGCCAGGCGCTGCCCGTGGTAAAATGCTGAAACAAATGATGGGTAAGAAATGAGGTTACCATCGCCCGCATCCTGAAATTCAAATATCCGCAGGAAGCTACACTTCGCTGCGCGGCATCCACGAGGGGATAGCCTGTTTTTCCACTTTTCCATGCTTCTATATAACGCTCATTTAAAGGTTGGCTCATCTCCAGAAAACCCTTATTAACCGCTTCAAATTCCATGCGCGGTTCTGCTTCAAACTTTTGTATAAAATGGCTTTGCCACCGCAAGCGGGAAGTAAAAGCGCTCAGTTCCCTTTTAAATGCTGACTTACCCCGCATGGATTCCGCTAACTGAAAAACTTCACGAATAGAACATACGCCCCAGGAAATGTAAGGGGACAACCTGCTACAGCCAAAATGGCTACGTTCTGGTTTTGAGATATACTGGTTGTAATATTCAAGGCGCGATTCAAAAAAACTGCTGCTCCATTGTTCAAAATGTGCCCTGCCCCCTTTTTGAAAATTATGTTCTGGCGTTTCCAAATCAAGCGCAATAAATTGATCTGCCATAAAAGCAATCAGTTCTGCGGAAGTTTCAATTGTAATCCCTTCAGGTAGCGTGCAAAGTGGGGATTGCATGTAGGCATACCACGCTTTTTTCCAGTCATCACGGTTGTTTATGGCCCTAAGTACGCCGTTGTTTTGATACTCGTTCCACGGGATTTGGTTACTTCGGAAAAAATTTTGCACTGCAAGGTCCCGCTTATAAGTTATATCAAGCCCGGTTTCCCGGGTACTATAAATGGCATCGACTTTATAATGCCCCGTAATCTTTTTGAAAAAAGGCACAGCTTCTGTTGCTATGCATTGAAGCTTTAAACCAAATTTTGCGCATTGCGCAGCCAGTTCCCTTAACGATTCTTTTATAAAATAAAGATGCCTGGTGCTGTAATGCGGATTTTCCCAGATGGATTTTTCATACAAATAGATGGGGATCAGTGGCTTCTTAGAAGCTACTGCCGTATAAAAACCTTCGTTATCCTCCAGCCTAAGATCCCGTTTAAACCAGAAAATATGCACCTCTTTGTCAATCAATTGCTTTTCTTTAGATCTCAGCAAAAACAGTCCTCCAGAATTTTCTAACTGTCTTGTGTATTTAATGGAAAATTCCCAATTCTCCTGATGACGACAAAGAATAATTCGCCAAAGTTTGTTTAAAGTTAAGCTGAAGAAATGAGTTTTTTTCTCCTCCATTTCTATTTTCATCTGGTTATTTATTTGATGGAAATAAATAGGTTAGCAGATTCCATAAAAGAGTAAAAAGCGCCTATTTTCATACTAAAATCGGAGGTTTTTAGTATAAATAGACACTTTTTTTAAATTTTAACGTATGTTTCAACGTGTCAACACTTACCTAGAACAGCTTTCTATTATTGTTCAATCGAAAAACAAAGCTATTTTAAAGCTTTGTTTTCATTCACCTTGATCTTTTTAAAAGGCCTCTTCTTTTTTATTTCTAATGGATTGTGGTAAACATAAAACAAACTTCTATTTTTTGGGTTTTTCCAGGCGATACGAAGCGGTTCCTGTGTAATTTTGGCCATAATGATCTGTAGCCTTAATTTCTATTTTATGTTCCCCCGGCTCGAGTTTTGCAGGAATATCACCGCGCCACAAGTGGGTACTCACAATGGGATTTGAAGAACGCCTTCCCGCCATAAGTTTGTCTGAGGTATCCCATTCATAGACCAGTGCTACATAAGAAGGATCTGCTTCTTCTACGTAAGCCATAGATTCCCATTTGCCGTTATCTACGCTGTAAAGTACCTCATCGCCCGGCTGACCCATAAAAAAATCAGCATAAATCCCAGCTTTTGTATTTCTTCCCTGTGCCACAACCTGTGGGACAAAAATTTTCATCTGATACTCTTTGGGTTTTCCGGCAACTTTATATTCGGTTTTGTATTGATTTCCATTAAAATGGAGGAATGCATATCCTTTGGGAGTTCCATCGCGCATTACGGAAATAGGGATTCCGTTTTCGTCCAGTTTTCCAGAATACCAGTCGCCGGAGGTCGTGCCTACATTGTATTCATGATGCGGCTGTTCTCTATTAAAACCATCTGCTTTCCCAAAATAATCCTGCTTTTGAATATGCGTATGCGCTGAAAGCGAAAGGGTATGCGGAAACTCTTTTAGAATAGAAAACAAACGTTCCTTATCTGCCCCCCGGAAGAAATCACCGCCCTGTTCATTGAGCGGAATGTGGTACGACAGCACAATAAGCTTGTCTTTAGAAACATGTTTTAGATCGTTCTCCACAAAATTGAGCTGCTCTTCCCGGAAACCACCATAGTAACCTTCATCATCACGTGGATCTGGATACAAGATGTCATCAAGGACAATAAAATGTACTTTCCCGTAATTAAACGCATAATTCGCCGGGCCAAAATGTGCCTCGTACGTTTCATCACTCAGGCTGTCCTGTTTTGCATCAAAGTTCATATCGTGGTTGCCCATCACATTGTACCAGGGTATGCCCACTTTTTTTACCGCTTCTGCATAGGGCATAAAAAGATCAAGATCATTACCCACCAGATCCCCAAGACTCAGTCCAAACGGAATATTCTCAATCCCCTCAACTTCTACAACCACCCCACGGACGAAATAATCTATTTCATCCCGATTGTAAGGCTGCGGATCGCCAAAAATAAGCGCAGTGAATTCCTTGTTATTTTCTGCCCGAAATAGTCCAAAATCGATCGTTTTTGGCAATTTTCCGGAAGGTTTTACACCTGGGAATTTACTTTCTGGTGACCCATTGGGTTTGTAATTGTAATAAAAAACCGGAATATTATACGCATCCAGAGGAACCGCATATCCTGCGGGTTTAATAACCGCAATGATATTATCATCACCCAGCGGGAGTTCATAAGTTCCGGAAGCATCGGTAACCACCACTTCATTTCCATTGGTTACTGACACGTTTGCAATACCTTTTTCGCGACGCTCTTTTTTTCCGTTCTTGTTGCTATCTTCATAAACGCTTCCCCTGGCCATTTGCTGCGCGGGAATAGGCGCAGTAAAACCAAGAAGCATCAGGCTTATTAGGAATATATTTTTCATTAGATTACTTTTTAAAGGATTATTAATCAACGGTATCCCACCATACTTTTGTGTTAATATGATCGGGACCGCCCAAAAGTTCCAGCGCAGCTTTATAATTGGCAGTATTGCTGATCTGCACATCCGTGGGATAAAAAAATCGGGAAGGCATTTTTTTATCATTAAACATCGCTTCTGTAGTAGGAAGTTTTGGCAAACCGGTTCTGCGATATTCAAACCACTGCTGGTAATCTACAAAGTAAAGGGCATAATATTTCTGAAGCATAATACGCGCTAAAGTACCATCGTAACCTGCTGCCGCATTATCAAAATAACCTTCTGGAAGAACGGCACCCAACTGTTCCATCGCGCCTCTCACCCCGTTCTCATAATGCAATTGTGCATCATTTGTAAACCCACGCTGGGCTACCTCTGCTTTTATAAACTCTACCTCTGCATAGGTCAGGAAGAAAATCTGCATAGGATCTGTAACCTGATCGATATTTAAGGTAGATGCATCAAAACCAAACTGCGATTCTGGGCCTGCGTAGGCACTGGGGATACCTTTATAACCTATGTTTATATCGCTGCTGTCTGCTGTTGTAGCAACAATAGGACGCCGCGGATCGTCCCAGTTGTTCAGATTGTCCACAAAAAATTCAGACATTTTTACGCCCAACCTAAAATCCTGTGGTCTTCCCCATGGGGAAACATTGGGTGCAACACCGGTAATATCTAGCACTGCCGATTCCCCCATATTCTCAAAAACCGGATATTTCGCCGGATTATTGATCATTGCAGCCAGTTTTTGGAAAGCATTGGTTTCGGTACGGTTAGAAATTCTGAGCAGCAGGCGCATATGAAGTGCATTGGTGAATTTCTGCCACAGGGAAACATCGTTCTGGTACAAAATATCGCTGGCGTATTCCATAGTTCTTCCAGTATCGTACAATTCATTGGCACGTTCCAGATCAGCAAGAATGGTTTCATAAACAACTTGTTGAGAATCAAACCTGGGATAAAACGTACCTTGTTCCCCACTTGATGCCTCGGTCATGGGTACCGGGCCAAACATATCCGTGAGGTTAGCATAGGCCATTGCATGTAAAGTAAGTCCGATGGCCTGGTAATTGGGATTTTCGTCTTCGTCTGCCGCTTCCTGCATCTCGTTGATATTATTTGCCCAACGATAATACCAGTAATACGAAGAATTACCCACCCCCAGACTTACATCATAGCGGTGCAAACCACCGGAAACACTGGGAAAAGGAAGGGTAACCTGCATAAGGTCAAAATTCACAGCCCAGCTGCGGTCTGCATTATGACTTGCCAGACCGTAGATAATGGGATTTAAAATCGTTGCCGGACTTATTTCTGCGAGTCGGTTGGGATCTTCGTTTACTTCTTCAAAATTATTATCACAGGAAAGAAACGAAACGGAAAGGCTGATACCGATTATTATTAAATATAACTTTTTCATTTTCAATGTTTTTTAAAATTTAACTTGTAAGCCCATACCATACGTTGCCGGGGAAGGCATCTGGCCTATTTCTACACCTGGTAGCAGCGTGCTTCCGTTAAGTGCTGCAGTTTCAGGATCGTAGATGGGAAAATCTGTAATCATGGCCAGGTTTCTTCCAAAGAAATTGAGGTTGAGATCCTGTATACCGGTACCTCTTAGCCATTTGGCCGGCATGTTGTACTGCAGGCTTATTTCCCGCAACTTGATATACGAGGCATCAAAAGAATTTGATTCTACATTTGCCCTGCGGTAATACCTGGTGTACCAATCTGGTGTAGCTGCTTCGGTTGTATTTTCAGAATAGGTGCCGTCATCATTTAAAACAACACCATCGCCTACAATAAAACCATCTTCACGACCGTAATACGTAGATTTCAATTTACCTTGTTCGGTAAGTTTGTGATGGGTCTGAGAATAAATAATGCCCCCTTTTTGAGCATCTAACATTACATTCAGGCTTACATTACCCAACCGGAAACTGTTGTAAAGCCCCGCCCTAAAATCTGGATTGGCATCTCCTATTTTTTGAATATCCCCAGATTCCGGATATGCGGGCAAGCCGGCATCATCATAAATAATCCTGCCGTCTGGAGATCTTAAAAACCCGTAGCCATACACGGCACTTGCACTACCGCCTACTTTAGCGAGAATAGTTGCCTGGCCTCCTTCGCCTATTACCTGCTGGTTGTCAATACCTTCGGCAAGGGAAAGTACTTTATTCCAATTTTTTGAAAAAGTTAGGGTAGATTCCCAGCTGAATTTATCCTTTTTAAACAGTTGTGCCAAAAGTGTAAACTCCAGGCCCCGGTTGCGTACTTCTCCAGAATTGAGTGTTGCAGAACTGTAACCTGTGGTAATATCTATAGGCACATCTAAAATTTGATTTTTAGTATTGGTCTGGTAAACGGTTGCATCAAGGCGCAGGCGGCTCTTGAAGAAACGTATATCTAATCCCGTCTCAAAACTGCTGCTTACTTCCGGTTTAAAATCAATGTTATACAAGGTGGTAGGAACAGTAGCAGAACTGGGGAAATCACTCTGGCTGTAGTACTTGCTTGTTCTATAAGGTCCTGTATCATTACCTATGCGTGCAAAGGAAAACCGGTATTTTAGATAATCCATAGTGCCAGACATATTAAAAATGTCTGATAAAATAAAACTCGAACTTACCGAAGGATAAAAATAACTGTCGTTTTTCTTGGGTAATGTAGAAGACCAGTCATTTCTTGCCGTTAGATCTACAAAAATCTGATCCCGAAAAGAAAAATTGGCCAGGGCATACAGACTATTGACTTTAAAATTGGAATCATTTCGGCCTACCAGCGGGTTATTTACACCGTTAGCCAACTTATATACTCCCGGAACCACAAGATCTTCGACCGAGGCATCTACCCGGCGGTATTTATAGTCCCTGCTGTTTCCCCCCGCAGAAGCCTGTACCGAAAAATCTTCAGTAATCTTACTGTCAAACGTGAGCAGGAAATCAGAATTTATATCTTGTTTCCAGATACTCTGGGTCTCATAATAACCCTGCGCATATCTGTTGATGCTGTACGGCCTTTTAAGCTGTCGTTCCTGATTGTAAGTGTTTAATGCGGTTCGTAAGAGTAAATTCCATTTATCGGCCAGTTTAATGGTGGTGGTAAGATTTCCTATCAACTGGTCGTTTTGCATACCATTAGTGGCTTCATAAGCAATAAGATATGGATTGTCTATATACGAACTGAACGGTTGTATTTGCTGGATCTGAAATTGATCCTGCTGCCAGATGGGTCGGTACCAGTCCATAGCAACGTTAGGATTCTGAAAAATCATAAAATAAGCGATAGAACCGTTGTTGTAACCCGTGCTGGGTATATTGTCACTGGTACGGTTGCTATAGTTTACCAACGACGAAACATTGATTCTGTCTGAAATATCATAGGTCGCATTTACCGACGCATTCAAAAGCTCATAGCCGGTGTTTGGCATAATCCATTCGTTTTTTGAGTGCCCCACAGAAGCCCGCAGCGAACCATTATCATCTCCACCTGCCAGTGAAATAGAATTTTTAAAAGTCATTCCGGTATTCCAGAAATCTTTTCGATTGTCTTTATAAGGCCTCCAGAGTTGCGGGGCTGTAGATTGACTTTCAATGGTAGGATCATATTGATAATAATACTGCCCATTAAATTCAGGGCCCCAGGCGCTGCTCGTACTTCCGGTATTTGAACCATCGGGCGAGGCACCATAAGAATAATAAGGTTCTCCATCTTCATCAAAAGATTTTCCGCTCCCCTGGCCGTATTTATATTGCCAGTCTGGCCAGCGCTGAATGATATCAAAACTTACGCTACTGTTATACGTTACCCCAAGGCCACTTCCACGTTTGCCTGATTTTGTTGTTATGAGCACTACGCCATTCTGGCCGCGGCTTCCATACAAAGCGGTTGCACCAGCACCTTTAAGTACAGAAACACTCTCAATATCTTGTGAATTCAAATCTGAAATAACATTCCCAAAATCTATAGGAGAATCATTGCCGCCATACGCACTGCCCGTACCGGAAGTATTGATCTCCTGGTCTATGGGCACTCCATCTATCACAATAAGGGCTGCGTTGTTGTTAGGGTTTAGGGAAGCATCCCCGCGCAACGTAATTTTCTGCGAATTGATGGGTCCAGATCCGGCAGAAAGGAAGTTAAGCCCCGCTACTTTGCCCTTCAGTCCAGATGACCAATTGTTTGGATTGGTTTGATCCAGATTATCCCCACTGATACTTGCCTGAGAAAAACCCAGCTTTTTCTGGGAGCGTTTTATTCCCAATGCAGTAACGACCACTTCATCAAGTGCGTTTTCACTTGTTTTTAAAACAACAGTTATAGGAGTGCCTTGAGCAGCAGGTATTTCCTCTGTTTGAAAACCTACATACGAGATTACAAGAACCGTAGAGGTTTCTGAAACAGCAAGGCTAAAATTACCATCAAAATCTGTTGTAGTCCCCCTATTGCCCCCTTTTTGCATTACGGTTGCTCCCGGAAGCGGCATTCCGGCTTCATCGGTGACTTTTCCGGTTATGGTTTGTTGACTCGCATCTTGACTTAATACGGTAATAGTGGTATTGATTGCTTTAAAGGTGAAGGAAGCCTGTTTTCCTAACCTATTTAAAGCCGATTCAAGATTTTCGTGAGTAGCTTGTAAATTAAAACGCTTTTCACTTTGAACAAGAGCATCATCGTAAACAAAGGTAAATGCAGTTTGTGCTTCAATACTTTTAAAAACTTCTGTTATGGTCACGTCTTCTAAGTGCGTGGTAATAAAACTTTCACGAAGATCCTGGTCGTTATTTGCTTTTGCTGTGGCTATAGTAAGGGTAGAAAGAATAAAAAAAATATGAAACGGTGTGATTTTATGTTTCCGAAATAGTTGGGTTAAATTTATTTTCATTTTCAATCGGGCTATTTGGTTTATTTTTAGTGTAGGCTTTGTTGCCATTTGGCACTGGGTCTTTATTAGGATTGTTGTATCTTTTTTCTTATAAGAATGTGTTTAGGTGTTAAATATTCAATAGTTAGGTTTTTGAGAAGGGCAATACTTGAGAGCACATTTTCTAATTTTTCATCTTTAAACTTTCCGGAAAGTGTATAGTTTTTAAGCGATTCATCTTCAAAATCTATAGTGACATCGTATTGATTTTCCAGTAGTTTAGCAGTTTCTAAAAGGCTGGTTTGATTCAGCACAATTTCATTACGTGTCCACGCTGTGATGTCTAAACCATCTACCCTGGTTATTTTTGTGGTTTTTCCCGCTTCAAAAACGATTTGTTGATTTTTGGTTAGAACTGCTCTTTTTTGGGGATTATTTGTTGATTTTACCGCTACTTTGCCCGTTTTCACCCCTATAATGGTCATTTTTTCGCTTGAATTTATATTGAAGGAAGTACCAAGAACACAGGTTTTAATAGCACCGGAAGTAACTGTAAAAGGTTTTTGGGGATTGTGGGCAACTTCAAAAAACGCTTCGCCCTTCAAGGTCACATCCCGCCTGCTTTCAAAATCTTTTTCATAGGCAATACTGCTGTTTGCATTTAGAAAGATGTGGCTACCATCGGCCAGGGCAATTTCTTTATGTTCTCCCCTCGCGCTGGAAACCGTGATCGTGTTTTGCCCTATACTTGATGCAAGGAATGCTGAAACACCTATTAAAACCGCGATTGCCGCAGCCCAGGCATAATATTTTTTTTACCTGCAGGTGAACGGTTTTGACTGGGGAAGCAAGTGCCGAATCAATGCGATTTTTAATTCCTCTGTGCTGTGCATCTCCCAGCGGAACAGGCAAATCCTGGTTATTCTGCTGTAGTTTATATAAGAAATACTCTACTTTAAGGCGCTCGGTTTCCGTAGCCGTTTCCGCGGTATATTTGTAAAGTAATTTTTTAAATTCTGAATTGTTCAATGGGACCTTTTAAAGTAAGTCTCCCTTTTGATGGGCAGCACGTAGTGCAAAAAGTGGATTTAACCGTTCCTTTAAATTGGCGGTCTTTTCTTAACACAACGCAAACCTTGAGATAATAAAGAACCTAAAGGGAAGGGTGCGCCAGACCGGCGCGCAATTCTTTAATGGCATCGCTAATGTGCTTTTCTACGGTGCGTATGGAAATATTAAGCTGGTCTGCGATCTCGCCGTTAGAATAATGCTCAAACCGACTCAGCATAAACACTTTACGGCAACGGGGTGCAAGCTGTTCTATTCGGGCATTTAAAAAGCGCTCAAAATCCTGATATTCCAGATTTGTATCCACTTTTGAAGAAACCGGAATCTGCTGTAGTACTTCATCCTGGGCGCGGGTGAATTTTAAATCCCTAAGTTGGGTGGCGACTTTATATTTAACTGCCCTAAAAAGATAACCTTCAAGATTTAGAATGGAAGGTTTCTTTTCTCTTGTCCCAAAGCGTAATAAAAATCTCCTGGATGCAATCTTCACACACCGCTTCTACGCCATGTATGCGGTATGCGTAGCTGTAGAGTCTTTTCCAATAACGATCAAAAATAACATGAAATGCCTGCTTATCGTTCTTGTGCAACAGTAACGCGAGCCGTTTGTCTGAAAGTTGAAGATATGCTGGTCTCATCCGGGTTGACTGATGCGCAAATGAAACCAATAAAGCAGAGATTTAGGAATCCCTAAGTTTAAATTTGGGTTAAGGCAGCGTGAACAACAAGTTTAACACCCTACCTCATAACATTTTGAAAAATTAGGATTAGAAGCTAACCTGCGTTTCTTGATTTGATAGTGGAATTATATACGCCCCGTTCATTTTATCATATTCCAGATCCGAAGGTTTTGAACTGCGCAGATAAACAACCGGAGTGGCGGCTGTTTTTTGCCCAGGCTTAGTTTTAATTTTCCAGAGCTTTTGTTATAGACGAGTTTTTCAATGGAACCTGCTTCCAGGGTTATCCACAATTTTTTTGGTTCAAAGTAAATCCTGCTTTTTGCAGCAGTGGTCAGTTCTACAAGGATTTCTTGCTGCGTAAAAAATCGATGCGGCACTATTGAATGTAATAGGAGGCTATTCCGCTGCCGGTAAAATAAATTTAGCGCTTTTTATCATCTACTTCTAACACATCGCGCACCGACGAGTTTCCGGAAGTGATCTTATTTTTTATTTTTCTAGTTTCTACATCATATAGATAAAAAGATATTTCCAGCAGTCTCGCTCAGAATCTAAATTATTTACTGTCTTTCTGCTACATCGTGCCTGTATTTTTCCCACTGTAATCTACAAATTATAGAAATATTCATAATTAAAAACGAAATCTATTAACCTTGAAGGGCACTAAATTAAGTTCAGGTTCTTCTCCCATAATATTCTGCGTAATCAATTTTCCCGTAATGGGCCCCAGACTCCATCCCATCATGGCATGTCCAGCGGCTACATTAAGATTGGCAAATTTTGCGGAATTCCCTATATAAGGCAACCCATCTGGGGAAACCGGGCGCAGTCCAGAGGTTGCCCCTTCTTTGACTTCTTGCAAAAACTCAAGGTTTTTATAATAACGTGTACCCGCGTTAGCGATCGCCTCCACCCTATTAGCGCGTATAATGTCATTGTTGCCAGAAAACTCCATCGTACCGGCAAAGCGTGTAAAACCCTGCATGGGCGTTACCGCACATTTAGCCTCCATCAAGATGGCAGGCATCGTAATATTAGTGGGCTGCGCCACATTAATACTATACCCTTTTCCGCCTTGAATTGGGATATTAAGCCTTAATTGTTTTGCAAGTTGAAAGGTCCACGCGCCAGAGGCCAGTACAAATTCATCGCCCTCATAAAGGTTGGTTTCTGTTACTGCTGCTTTGATTTTATTGTTTTCGGTTTTAAAGTCCACTACTTTTTCATCCAACTTGAAACTGACGCCTTGCTGCTGCAACCAGTTTTTCATATTCTTCATAAAAATATGAGGGGTTGTGTGAGCATCGCAATCATAGCGTATACCTCCCAAAACATCATCTGCAAAAACAGGTTCCAGTGCGTGGAGCTCTTGCTTGTTTAGTATTTTGACCTCAAGACCCTCTTTTTGAGCTCTTTCGGCCAATTTTATCTCGTGTTCTTCATTTTTTGGCGTTTTATAGACCATTAATAGTCCTTTACGTTCCATATGAAAATCAAAATCGCCAGATTCCTGAATCTCCAGATACAGGTCACGGCTCTTTAAATTAAGTTCTTTTATAATGGGTATAGCCCTTTCTACTTTTGAAGAAGTAGCTGATTGCTTAAAATTCCATGTCCATTTGAAAAAACTGGTATCCCAGCGTGGCTTGATGTAGAATGGGCTCGCACTATTCATCATCCATTTAAGTCCCTGGGTAATCATGCCGGGTTCTGCAAGCGTGGTAAAATGGCTGGGAGTGAGATAACCTGCATTGATATAGGACGCGCCCGTAGTCATATCCCCTTTGTCTATAACACTAACTTCAAATCCTGCTTTTACCAGATAATAAGCGCTGCATAATCCCGAGATTCCCGCTCCTATGATGATGATTTTTTTCAATGTCTATTAATTTTGATTTGGATTATAGAAAAAATCTTATGCTTAAGGCATTCTGCATTTCGGCACTTCCACTTCCTAAAAGAAAAAATTTAGATGAACCTACAAGAAGTCAATGTAAAAGGTTGAAAGCCTCAACAAACTTAGTATAGTGCTTTGGTAGTTCGTTGACAAACAAGTTCCCCCTTCGGGGGCTAGGGGGATTTACAACACCTGAAAACCATGGGCATATGGATCGTCATCATCAATAATGATCGTATTGTAACCTGTAACTTGCGCCCAACCTTCAATACTGGGAACAATCGCTTTTTTGTCGCCCAGCGTCGTTTCTTCTTCTATTCTTCCTATAAAGGTGCTTCCTATGATACTTTCATGTACAAAAGGAATTCCTTTTTTGAGTTTACCCTTAGCGTACCATTGCGCCATTCTCGCCGATGTTCCCGTGCCACATGGCGAGCGGTCTATTGCCTTGTCTCCGTAAAACACCGCATTGCGCGCTGTGGAATTGTGCTCTATGACCTTCCCTGTCCATAAAATATGACTAAGTCCATTGATCGTATCATTTTCAGGATGCACAAAAGAATGGTCTAGGTTGAGGTTTTTGCGCAACTCCCGGCTCCAGGTAATCAATTGGCTCGCCTGATAATTTTCGAGTCCTTTAAAATTTTCCTGAACTTCCACGATGGCGTAAAAGTTTCCGCCGTAGGCAACATCTACTTTAATAGGGCCTAATTCGGCGGAATCAACCGCAATACCTTCTGCTTCCAGATATGATTTTACATTAACGACCTTTACAGATTTGACTTTTTTACCTTCCTGTTTATAGGAAACCATGACCAGACCGGCCGGGGTTTCCAGGCGCAATTTTCCTTGTTCTTTAGGGGTAACCAGTCCTTCTTCTATCATCACCGTTACCGTACCTATGGTGCCGTGGCCGCACATGGGCAGACAGCCGCTGGTCTCAATAAATAGGATCCCGCAATCATTTGCAGGGTCTACGGGAGGAAAAAGTATACTCCCGCTCATCATATCGTGCCCCCGGGGCTCAAACATGAGTCCGCGGCGTATCCAATCGTATTGTTTGATAAAATTTTGGCGTTTTTCACTCATGTTTGCCCCTTCTATAAAAGGGCCACCACTGGCCACAACTCGCACGGGATTACCGCAGGTATGGGCATCTACACAAAAAAAAGTCTTTCTTGCCATTTAAATTGAAGCGCTGGTGCGCTCACTATTAAGTTCCCGTACTATTTTTAACGGATTATCATTTTTTAAGGCATCTGGCAATAAAGCATCTGGCCAATCTTGATAGGAAACCGGCCGCACCCAGCGTTGTACGGCGGTTAATCCCACAGAAGTAAACTTGGCATTTGACGTTGCCGGAAATGGCCCACCGTGTGTCATCGCGGCACATACCTCCACACCAGTGGGTACACTGTTGTAAATTAGACGTCCCACAGAAGCCGTTAGCGCCTCAATACTTTCTGAAAATTCCTTGAGTTCCTGAGCATCTGCATTTAAAACCGTCCCCGTAAGTTGACCTTCAAGATCTTTTATGATTTTGCCTAATTGTTCTTTATCTGTACATTCAACAACGATAGAAAACGGACCAAAGACTTCTTTATGGAAATTTTTATTCTGGAGGAATTCTTCCCCAGAAACTTTGATTACCTGCTGTTTTCCAAGGTTTCCATTAACCTCTTCTGTATATTCGGCAACTGAGGTATAGCCTTTTTGCTGAAGCATTTCGCCTTTAGCGGAATCATACTGTTTTTTAATATTGGGATGTAACATCACCGAAGGCGCTACTTTTTCAATATTTTCCTTCAAAAATTGCATAAAATCATCCAATTTTTGGCTTTTTAAACCCAAAATCAGCCCGGGATTCGTACAAAACTGTCCGGCGCCGGCAGTAATGGATCCCGCATATTGCTCTGCCCAGAACTGAGCTTTTTCATCAAGGGCAGAAGGCAAAACAAGAACCGGGTTGATACTGCCCATTTCGGCATAAACAGGAATAGGTTCGTCGCGGTTGGCACCCAATTTACTGAGCGCGGTACCCGCTTTAAAACTACCCGTAAAGCCCACTGCTTTGATTTTAGGATGTTTTACAAGCCATTCCCCTACTTCTATCCCTTTGCTGTTAAGGTTTGAAAATACACCGTCTGGCATCCCGGTTTTTTTGGCAGCGTCTATAATCGCTTTAGAAACAAGTTCACCGGTGCCCGCATGCATGGGGTGCGATTTTACCACTACGGGAGATCCACTTGCCAGCGCACTCGCGGTGTCACCACCTGCGGTGGAAAAGGCAAAAGGAAAATTACTCGCTCCAAAAACGGCGACGGGGCCGAAAGGCACCTGCATCCTGCGGAGGTCTGGTTTTCCTTCGGGATTATTGATGATCGCCTCTACCCAACTACCTTCTTTCAACATGGTTGCAAAAGCCCTAAGTTGACCGGTCGTCCTGGCAAATTCACCATTGGAACGCCCCTCTGGAAGGCCAGATTCTAGTCTATAGATCTCTTTTAGAGCTTCTGCGTTTGCTTCCAATTCTGCTACGATCGCTTCAAGAAATTCAGCCTTTTCCTTTCCGCTTTTCTTTTTATAAATCTCAAAAGCACTGGCCGCTTTCTCTACCGCCTGGTCTACTTCTGCCTGCGTGGCTTCAAAAAAAGTAATCTCATTTTCTGAACCTGCTGCGGGATTTATGGTTTTATAAGTTGTTTTACCTCCATTGGAAAGTGTCTTTCCTATATAATTCTTTCCTGTTATCATATTGCTCATCTTTGGTATGTGATTTAAGTTAGAATGATCCATTTTTTTGCTAAACGAATCCTACAATACCCTTAATATAAATCATTTGAATCAAAATAGCACTTTTTAGCATTTTTAATACATACATATGGATTTAAAGTTTTCTATAATCCATTAGCTTTGGTCTAGTTGCCATTGCTTTCTCGATAATCCCTTCTACACGCTTACGCTCTTCTCCCTGCAATTGTAAACGTGGTGCACGCACATGTTCTGTGCCCAGACCAGTGGCAACTTCGGCCAGTTTTATATTTTGTACCAGTTGGGGTGAAATATCTAGTTCAAGAAGGGGCATAAACCAGCGGTAAATTGTAAGCGCTTCTTCTATCTGGCCATTTTTGACCAACGTATAAATGGCAACGGTTTCTTCAGGATATGCGGCTACAAGACCGGCAACCCAGCCCTGCGCACCAGCGACAAGACTCTCAAGCGCCAGCGTATCTACACCACAAAGTACTTTAAGACGATCGCCAAAACGGTTGTTGATGCGTATCACATTGCTGATATCACGTGTAGATTCTTTTACAGCCTGAATATTGTCAAATTGCAGCAGTTCTTCAAACATATCCAGGGTAACTTCGATCTTATAATCCACGGGATTGTTGTAGATCATAATGGGAAGTGAAGTGCTCTTGGCGATTTCCTTAAAATAAACCACCACTTCATGATCTGTCGCCTTATAACGCATGGGAGGAAGCAACATGAGTCCATTAGCACCTAATTCTTCTGCACGTTGTGCTACTTGAATGGCATTTTTTGTGGATTGCTCTGCAATATTGATGATCACCGGCATCTTACCACCCACAATTTCAAGGGTTTTTGATACAAGGGTTTCTTTCTCTTCTGGAGTAAGTGTACTGGCTTCGCCCAGTGTACCTCCCAGGATTATACCGTGAACCCCGGCGGCTAGTTGCGCTTTTATATTTTTTTCAAAAGTTGCAAGATCAAGTTCATCGTCTGTAGTGAACTTTGTCGTTACTGCGGGCATGACCCCTTCCCATTTTATGCTCATTGTTTCTGTTTTGAGCAAAATTACAGGTTACTCAAAACTCCCTTTTCTTGTTTATTAGCGAGAATTGATACTATATTACCCCTTATGATAAGAATTTCAAGGGATTTTAGTAATATTTACAAAAATTCTACGATGATTAAAGTGTTGCCTTTTAAAATCCCTAAGCCTGAACAAGAAGCTCTTGTCTATCAGGAGGATCATGAAACGGTTTTTTACGACCGGCTGCACAGTCATGAAGAAATACAGATAAGTTACATTATACAGGGAAGTGGTTCCTTAATCGTAGGGGACACTATAAATGATTTTAAACCAGATGATATTCTGGTCATTGGTGAACATGTTCCCCATGTATTCAAAAGTGATCCTAAGGCTTCTCCTTTATCTATTATGTACACGTTGTTTTTTACAAAAAAATCCTTCGGGAAGGACTTTTTTAACCTTACAGATCTTGCAGATGTGCAGGATTTCTTTGATGAGTCTGAATATGGCATGAAAATTAAGGCAAAGCCGAAAGCCTTTAAGTGGTTCAACAACTTAAAACGCCAGGGAAAAATAGAACGTATCGCCACGCTGCTTAAAATTCTCAACCTGCTTATCCATTCGAAAAAACAGCCTTTATCTTCCTTCGTTTATCAGAAAAAATATACAGATGATGAAGGAAAAAGAATGAATGAGGTTTTTCAATTTGCAATGAACCATTATCACGAACAAATTTCACTGGATCAGGTTTCTGAAAAAGCGCACATGAGCAAGAATGCCTTCTGCCGGTATTTTAAAAAGCGTACCAATAAAACCTTTTTTCAGTTTCTGATTGAAATACGTATTGAACACGCCTGTAAATTACTCAATCAGGATCAGGACCTTTCCGTAGCAAATACTTCGGAACTTTGTGGTTTTCCCAATATTGCCAACTTTAACCGAAAGTTCAAAGAACTCAAGGGAATCACGCCTACACAATACCGCCAGTTAGCTTAATCGAACCGGATTTGCATTTAAATTTGTATCATGCTTTTTGGTTGTTAACTACGTTTACATTCCGTTTTTATCCAGAAAATAATTCGTAATTAAGGTATAGAGGTGCCTACTGGTATTCTCGCCTTCATAAATACCGTGCGAACGGTTGGGATAAACCATCATATCAAACTGTTTGTTGTTTTTTATGAGTTCGTTTACCAGAAATTCCATGTTTTGATAATGCACATTATCATCGCCTGTACCGTGAATAAGCAGTAAATTACCTTCAAGGTTTTTCGCATAAGTAGCCGGTGAACCTTCCACAAATTTATCCTGGTCTTCACTGGGAAGTCCCATATAGCGTTCCTGATAAATATTGTCGTAAAACAGTTGATTTGCCACGCCGGCAACCGCTACGCCGGTCTTATAAATTTCAGGATATCTAAAAAGCAGATTTTGGGTCATGGAGCCACCACCGCTCCAGCCCCACACATTTACACGGTTTTTATCGAGAAAATCATAGGTTTCAAGCACTTTTTTAGCGGCCAGCGCCTGGTCTTTTGTATTGAGGACGCCCACTTTTTGATAAATACTTTTTCGCCAGTCGCTGCCTTTTAAACTGGGTGTACCGCGGTTATCCATATTGATGACGACAAATCCTTTTTGCGCCATAAAAATCTCATAAAGCCCCACCCAGGTATCTGTGGCAACTACGCCCCAGGGTTCGCCATATACATGAAAAAGCACCGGATAATTTTTGTTTTCATCAAAATTCAATGGTTTTGTCATGCGGCCGTCCATTTCAATCCCTTCTTCCGTGGTAACGGTAAAAAAACTGGTTTCCGGAAGCGACAGACTGGCCAATTTCTCCTTTAATTGCTCATTTTTGACCAGATTATGCACTGTTTTATGCTGCGGAAGGCTAATTAATCGAGTTGTTTGCGGCGTTTTTGCATCCGTATGTTTATGCATCGCGTAGTTGCCGTTTGGAGAGATGTTATATGTATTGACCCCGCTAAATTCCTTTGGTGTAATCTGGGTTGTTTTTCCACTTCCACTTAATGGAACGCTGAATAAATAGCGTTGTGTTGCATTTTCGGGAGAGGCCGCAAAGTACAGGTTCCTGGAATCTGTGGCATAATACGCGGCAACATCGTAATCGCCGGGAGTAAGCAAGGTCGTTTTCCCGGTTTTTAAATCAATCTTATACACGTGCCGCCAACCATCATTTTCGGTCATGCGCAGCAGCGAATTGCCGTTATCTGCCAGTAGAAAATCATTGTTTCCCCACTGGTTTGAAGCGATATCAGGATAGCGTAGATCTACCCAGGTTTCTTCAGTTTCCGTATAGATTTTATCAAGTTTACCGGTAGAGGGAACGTAAGTGAAAATGTTCAGTTCATTCTGTTTTCTGTTCAATTGCTGAATAAGCAGCAAATCTTTGTTTGCCCATTGCATAGCAGGAATATAATGCTGTACGGGATCTCCGGGAACCGAAATCCAGGTGCTTTTTGCCGTTTTTGTGTCCACCAGGGCGATTTTTGCCGAAGAAGGATCGTAACCGGCCTTGGGATATTGCAGCGGGATGGGTTCAGAATAGACAGAATCTGTAGTGTTGATCATATAAAACGTACCAATTTCCGAAGCATCAAGCTGCCAGTAAGCGATCGTCGATCCATCTGGATTCCAACTAAAACCATCGCGCATCCCGAATTCTTCTTCGTAAACCCAATCAAACGTACCATTTATTATATCGCCGTTCCCATCAGTTGTGAGTTGGGCAACTTCCCCGGTATTAAAATCCTCCTTATAGATATTGAAATCCTGAACGTAGGCCACAAACTGATTGTCTTCAGAAAATTTTGCGAACATCAGCGAAGAAGAAGGGAAGTCAGTGCCCAGCTGTTTTAGCTTCTCACTTTTAAAATCATAAACCCAATAATCCCCTTTTGTGTTGCTGCGCCAAACCCTGCTGGAATTTGTAAAAATCAAAACTTTACTGCCATCTGGCGAAAGGGTAAACGCTTCAATGGATAAGTTTTCCCCATCTACATTTAGTTTTTCTGCGGAAAGAAAAGCGCTTTTTTTATAGTTTTTACTCTGGTATTGAATCAGTTCATCGTTCCCTGCGCTGTTTTGTTCTATGGTGACAAAAGCGTCCCCATTTTCGATCCAGAAAATAGGTGCCTGCGATTCCCCTCGAAATTCTGCCGAATTATATATACGATCTAACGTGAGCAGGGAATCTGTGGCTTGCTGGGCGTCGCAGATCACTATTCCCGCAAAGAACAGGATTAGAAAATGGAGCGTTTTTTTCATCTATTTGTTGAGTTGATAATTATAGTTCTATTCGTTATTTAACCTCCCCTTTCTTCGCCTTGGCGAATTCATTCCCCTCCTTTTTAAGGAGGGGAGCTTTGAGCAAGTTGCTTATTCCCCCTTTGGGGGTTAGGGGGAAAGAATTTAGCTGGCCTTCAATCTTTCAATTTCATCTGCCGTTTTTTCAAGAGGTTCACCAAGTAATTCCTTACCATCTGCCGTGATCAAAAAGTCTTCCTCCACGCGCATACCGCCAAAACCCTTGAATTTCTCCACGGCATCATAATTCACAAAATCAGTATATTTTCCTTCTGCCCGCCACTCATCAATAAGAAAGGGGTTGAAATAAATTCCCGGTTCTACCGTAAGTACGTTGCCCGCTTCCAATTCTTTCCCTAGACGAAGCGATTTCAGGCCAAATTCGGTGCTTTTCTGAAGGTTGTCAGAATAACCTACGAGCTGTTCACCGAAGTTTTCCATGTCGTGAATATCCATCCCCATAAAATGTCCCAGTCCGCATTGAAAAAAGAGTGTATGCGCACCAGCATCTACGGCATCCTGGGTGTTTCCCTTCATGAGTCCCATTCCTTTTAAACCTTCCACAATTCTGGAACACGCCAGCAAATGCGCGTCTTTAAAACGATATCCCGGTTTTAAAGCCGCCGCCGCCGACTCGTGCGCGTCTAAAACAATGGAATAAATATCCCGCTGAACAGCTGTAAAACGCTCTGCCACCGGAAATGTACGCGTCATATCACCGGTATAGTTCATCGCGGTTTCCGCGCCGCAATCACACAGCACGAGATCTCCATTTTGCACTACCGCCTGCGTGGCGTGATTGTGCAAATACTGTCCGTTTTTTGTCAAAATTATAGGGAAAGCGATGTTTCCGCCACCGGCAATGGCGATCGCCTGTAGTTCACCTGCAATCTGCTTTTCGGTGACACCGTGTTTTGTGTTTTTTATCGCGTGACGGTGCATGGCCGCGGTAATATTGACCGCTTTGTGCAGTTCCGTGACTTCTTCGGCAGATTTAATGGCGCGCTGTGCAATGACTGCTTTGACGAATTCAATAGATTGTTTTTCTTTGACTTCACCTACCGCAATACCGGTAAGTTCACTGATTTCAATGGTGGTTTTACTTCGGTATGGGGGTAAAAAATGGATGTTCTTACCCATTTTTTGGGCATTTTTTATGGTTTTCTGAAGCTCGGAAAGCGGTTTTACTTTGGTAATCCCTGCTTTATTAGCTTGATCTTCCAGCGGTTCTGCCGCACCTACCCAGACCATGTCTTCTGGGGTGAGCGCATTGCCAAAGAGCATTTCACTGTCTTCTTCTATATCGATCACCACATAAAGATCAGGTTGATTGATACCGAAATAATACAAAAAAGTGCTATCCTGCCGAAAAGGATACCAGTTGGCCGCATAATTCATCCCGACTTCCTTGTTTCCGGGAAAAATTAAAAGTCCAGATTTAAGTCGGTTTTTGAGTGTTTTTCGGCGGTTTTGGTAGGTTTTTTTTGAAAACATTTATTCTTCCATTTTTTTAACTAATTCCACATTGAGGTAATACATATGCTCGATTCTCCAGGGCGTAAACAAATACTGGTTTTTATGCTGAATATCGATACTTTGCCATTCTCCAGAAGGTATGATCTTTAACGATTCATGAGTTCCCTTGAGCACCAGCGGAAGGTCAAAACCGTCAATACTGTTTATATAGCGGTAAAATATTTTACTATCTGGGCCATCTACGTATAATTGCAAAGTAGGAATCTGGGTGGTGGTCAGATATTGTTCAAATACCTTGTCATAATCATAGCCCGCCTTTTCTGAAATATAGTCTTGTACCTGCGTCCCATCTACCGTCTTATTGTGAAAGGTCATATTAAGGCCGGTCATGATATTCTTGAACAATTTGTCGTCATTGATGCTGTGGCGTATGCTATGGATCATATTTCCACCCTTAGGGTACATATCGCCACTTCCCTGCGCGTTGAGACCGTAAGGCGCTATGATGGGTTTATCGTTCAAAATCCCGCCACGCGTGCCATAATTGTAATCATTTGCGGCTTCCTCACCGTAGTTATAATCAATGAAAAGGGTTTCGCTATAATTGGTAAAGCTTTCGTGCACGTACATATCGGCCAGGTCGTTGCTGGTGATGTTGTTGCCAAACCATTCATGACCACTTTCATGAATAATGATAAAATCCCAGGTCATCCCCAGGCCCGTTCCTGATGCATCACGGCCGCGGTAGCCGGGGGCATAGTAATTTCCGTAGGAAACATTAGACTGGTGTTCCATACCGGGATGCTCTGTATCTACCAGTTTGTAGCCATCTTCATAAAAAGGATACGGACCAAACCAGTATTCAAAAGCGGTAAGCATGTTATGCACTTCGGTGGGCATATACTCTTTGGCTTTTTTCAGGTTGTAATCCAGTACCCAGTAATTGAGGTCGAGATCTCCCTTGATCCCGGTATAAACTTCAGAAAAGTTCTTGTAATGGCCTATATACGGTATGATCGTGTAGTTATTAATAGGGTTTTCCACACCCCATGTATAGGAAATCGTACCATCCTTGTGATCAGTTTTATCCAGCATGCGGCCATTCGCCACGGCCATCAGTTCTTTGGGAACGCGCATGGTCAGTGAAGCACCGCGGTCTGGCTCATCGCTCTGGTGATCTTTATTGGGATACCAGATAGATGCCCCTATTCCCTGGCAGGTAACCGTCATCCACGGCCGGCCCTGCCTGTCTTTTGTAAACGTCCAGCCACCATCCCAGGGCGCGCGAACGGCCTCGTGCGGATTCCCGCTAAAGTAAACTTTTACCTCATGCTCAGAACCCATTTTTTGGGCAGGGGTCTGTACGAGAAAAACGGCGTCATTTCTGGTAAATTTCAGGGCTTTTGTTCCGTCATAAATAATGCTGTCAATTTTTAAGGGTTGCTGCAGGTCAATTTGCATAACATTGGGATGCTCTTCCTGTACCACTTTATAGGTAATGGTATTAAATCCCGATGTAAATTTCTTGTCAAAATCTGGTGTTACCGAAATATCGTAGCGCATGACGTCCCACCAGGCGCGCTCTGGGGTGATGCTCCCGCGAAGGCTATCTGCCTTTGTAAATTGTTGTTGGGCCTGTGTATAAAACGTCAGGAAATAGGCAAAAATCAAAAGGAAATTGGTCTTGATCATAAGGAAGTATAGAGTTTCCGTAAAATTCCTAATAATAACCGAAAAAAGCTATTATTTCCGCCTTAAGGTGAATATACTATCAATATTAGATAATAACGAAGACTAACAAAAAGCACTTTACAAGATCAATGCAACGCCGAAGTATCTACTTTTCTCTTAACGGTTTTGATGATCAGCACAAACGGGATACAGACAAGGAATAGAATACCCAGATAAAGAAAAATATCCATATATGAAAGCACAGTTGCCTGGCGCATCACACCACCCTCAAGGGTTTGATAGGCACGACTCAGGGCTTCACTAGCGCTAAAACCCTTACTGATGAACATTTGCTGTAGCCCATGGATACGTTGTTGTACCTGATAATTGATCGCGCTTATGTTTGGGATCAGGTCAATACGGTGCTGCTGACTCAAGCGCGACACCATAGTGGTTATAATAGCTATACCAAAAGAACCGCCAAGCTGACGCATCATACCCGTAAATGCGGCACCATCTCCAATATCCTTTCCCTCAAGTGTAGAAAGCGAAAGCGTGGTAATGGGTACAAAAAGCAAACCCAATCCCAATCCCCGCGCTACAAGCGGCCAGAAAAAATGTTCAGATCCCGTATCTGGCGTCATGACGCCAAACATCCAATAACTGTAGATAAAAAAGATCAAAAATCCACCGGCAGCCAGATATTTCTGCGGAACGCCACGCTCTAGCAGCTTACCGATAATGGGCATCATGATCCCAGTGGTGATAGAACTTGGAATAAGTAGCAGACCAGCATCTGTGGCCGTCCACCCCAGTACCGACTGTGTGTAAATAGGAATGATAAAGGTAGAACCAAATAAACCAAAGCCTAAAATAAAGGTAAGCACCGTGCCCACGCTCAAATTCCTGTCCCGCAAAACCCGTAGATTCACAATGGGATGCTCGTAAACGAGTTCTCGCCAAATAAAGAATATCAACCCAAAAAGGGAAACCACCGAAAGCAAAACAATAACAGGATCTTCAAACCAGTCATCCTGCTGCCCATGCTCAAGTACAAATTGCAGCGAACCTATAAATGCAGCAAGGGTAATTATACCTATCCAGTCTACTTGATTTACCGTCAGTTTATTCCCGTATTTGGGGCTACGAATGTATAATATGGTCAAAATGGTCGCGATGATACCAATGGGAAGGTTAATATAAAAAATATAGGGCCAAGAATAATTATCTACCAGATAGCCCCCCAGAGGTGGGCCAAGTGTAGGCCCCACGATGATACCCATACCATAGATAGCCTGCGCCATACCGCGTTTAGCAACCGGGTAACTTTCGGTAATAATGGTTTGCGCGGTAACGAGTAGCGCGCCACCGCCCATACCCTGTATAAAACGGAAGGCAACAAGTTCCCAGATATTGGTCGCATTCCCGCATAAAAAAGAGGAAATTGTAAATATCATGATGGAAGCGGCAAAATAGTTCTTTCGGCCAAACTGTTTGGAGAGCCAGCTTGTCATGGGGATAATGATCACGTTAGCAATTGCGTAGGCCGTTATCACCCATGCCACATCATTTAAGGTCGCCCCAAGGCTCCCGCGCATATCATTGAGGGCCACGTTCACGATCGTGGTATCCACGATCTCCAAAAGTGCACACAAAATCGCGGTCAGGGTCACAATAAAACGACGGAAACCGTATTCAACTAAATCACTATCCTCAATGCGCTTTGCTTCTGCCATGGGTCAATGCTTGATAATGGTCAAAATCCACTTAAAAACATCCTATTTTACAGTGTTTTATGCCTAATTTCAACAGTATTTATTTGAGGTGAACATCTACATTTACGTTCATCCCAGAGCGTAATTTTCCAAGTTTTTCCTGATCGTTTGCATTAGTGAAATTGATCTTGACCGGAAGGCGCTGCACGGTTTTTACAAAATTACCAGTGGCATTATCTGGCGGAAGCAGGGAAAAACGTGCTCCTGTGGCCGGTGAAAATGCCGCAACTTCACCTTCAAATTCGGTATCGGGATAGGCATCTACGTCAATCCCTACTTTTTGACCCAAAAGCATCTCGGTTAATTGGGTCTCCTTAAAGTTCGCGATCACCCATTTATCCTGACTGTTGACCAGATAAAATAATGCCTGCCCGGGACTAACGAACTGTCCCTGCTGAATATCCACATTGGAAAGCTGGCCAGCGATTGGCGCGGTAACAACGGTATAGCCCAGGTTAATTTTTGCTGCTTCCAGTTGCGCCTGTGCCGCTTTTACTTTAGCATGTGCCACGTCCACCTGTTTTTCAGAGATCTCAGTCTGCGACGAGGCCGCCTTGCTCTGGCTGGCACTGGCACGTTCCTGATTTTTAAGCATGGCCAGTTGATTTTGCGCCTCCTCTTTCGCCGCCTCTGCCTGCTCAAACTGCTGCGCAGTAATAGAATGATTTGCATAAAGGTTTTTATACCTTTCAAAATCATCTGATGCACGGCGCAATTTTACGCGTGCTGTCTCAATACTTTCCCCAGCCGAACTCAACTGCGCCCGTGAAGCATTGGCATTTGCCTGATAGGAACCTATACTTGCTTTAGAGACCGCAACCTCACTTTCGGCGGCAGCCAGATTGGCCTTTGCCTGTTCAAATTGTACCTGATAGTCCTGAGACTCGATAACAAAAAGGGTATCCCCCTGATTTACCTTATTATTATCGGTGACATAAACCTTTTTGAGATAACCGCTCACATGAGGTATGATGGGGGTCATGTTTGCACGTATCTGCGCATCATCAGTCTCCTCATGGGAGAGCGAATGTATGTATTTATAACCCCCGTAAATTGCACCCACAAGAACAAGTGCACTTACGATAATGATAAATTTCCTGTTCGTTTTCTTTTTGGTTTCCTTTTCCATGGGATGGATAGATTATTGGTTCAATTGATTGGTGAGATTCCCTTCTGCTTCCTGTAATTCATAATAGCGCTGCGTTATATCAGCTTTGGCATTTGCCAGGTTGATCTTGCTCTGCAAGCGCTGTACATCTGCCTCTAAAAGATCATTGGTATCCTGCAGGCCGTTATCATATTTGTCTTTTACGATCCTATAATTTTCTATTGCCTGTTCCTCAGACTGGCTATAGACCACGAGGTTCTTTTGTGCCAGGGTATACTCTTCTTCAGCGTCTTTTATTTGAATATTTACCTGATCAGCTGCTTTATCGTAGGTATATTGTAATTCTTCGGCTTTGCTCTTCGCCGTGCGAACCTTGCTCTTGTTCTTAAAAATAGATGAAAGGTCGTAGGAGACGGCAACACCCACATTCATGGCATTGGTAACGGTAAGCGCATTGCGCAAGTCAAGGGCTATATAACCACCGGTAAGCGCAACGCTGGGATAATAATCACCGCGTGCCACGTCGATATTTTGTTCCGCTGCCTGTTTCTGAAAGTCAAGCGCTTCCAAATCTGGCCTTGTGGACTGCATAGGTATCTCTGAAAATGTCGGCAAAATGGTAAAATTGTCCTCATTTAGGGAAATAATCGTTTCCGGGGGAAGTTTTAAAAACGTAACCAACCTGTAATTTAAAATGGTCACATTTTTCTTCGCCTGTTCTACGGTAAGGGCTACATTGCTTTTTTGTAATTCGGCTTTCAATAGATCATTACGGGCAAGCAATCCATTTTCTTCCATAGCGGAAAAATCAGTTACACGTTGCTGTGCACTCTTGAGGTTTTCATTTAACAGTTCTACGGTACGCTGCGCTTTGTATAGGGCGATATATTGGCGAATGGTTTGAAGGGCAATAGTTTCCCTATCCCCTGCAGCGGAAAAAGTGGCCGCTTTTAACTGATTTTCTCCCGCTTCGACTGCATTTTTAAGCTTAAAACCAGAAAAAAGCGGCATGGAAATGCTGGCCTGGCCTAATAATAATTGATTGATCTGCGGTGTGGTGGCAGGTTGTGCGTCCTCCCCTTCTAAGGTAGTGGATCGAGGCAGCAAATTAAATTCAACATTTGCATTTGTCAAATATTGATATTGGCCAGATACGGAAACTTCTGGATATTGACCGTTTTTGATGGTCTGGAGCTCATTTTGTGCGGTAAGTACCCTGATTTCAGAAATCCTGGCGTCATCGCTTTTTTCAAGTGCAAGATGCACGGCGTCGTCCAGAGTAAGGGTTTTAATGTCCTGTGCGTAGCTATGGAAAAAACAGAAAAACATTAGAGTTAAGGGTAACAGCCGATTATTTTTCATGGGTAAGCAGGGCTTTTATTGTTCTTTGAATGTGTGGTATCAATGTATTATGGACATAATCATCAATGGCTTTTTCATCTGGTAAGTGAAGTACCGATTGAAAAAAACGTTTGTTATAATAAAAGTGGAGATAAGTTCCTAAAACGGTGGGCACGACCAGCACAGGCTCAATATCATTTCTAAAACTGCCATCTTCCTGACCACTTTTTATAAAATCTTCAATGATCTTATAATTTTCCTTTTTCTGATCTATGTACTTATCAAAATCAAGGCTGCGTGCATCTTTGGTATATTCAAAGTTTACGATTTTGTGCATACGCCTGTTGAGGTGAACGCGCGAAATCACGACCTTTATAAAACAATTCATTTTCTCAAGCGGTGTCATCGCCGGCGTAATGGTTTGCTGCAGTTCACTCATATAGTCTGATATCCTATGTAACAACATGGCTTCAAGAAGTTTCTCCTTAGACCCAAAATAGTATGAGATCATTGCCACATTTATGCCTGCCACTTTTGCAATATTTCTTACCGAAGTACCGTCATAACCGTTTTCAGCAAAGAGCTTCTCGGCAACTTCCATGATCTGAACCTTCTTTTGACTCATATTCATAATCAAAAATTAAGAGAAACAAAATTAAACGATTGTTTAAATCAAACATTTGTTTAATTTAAATTTTTGATTGATTTAACGTAAAACGTTTTCGTTAGCACTGGTTACTCTTCCGTAAACCTATATTTTGAATTTGTCAACTTGCCACTAAGGTGTTAATTTGCGTAAATGTGTATTGAAGTATTATCATTAATCAGTTATAAGGTATGCTTAAAGAACTGCAGGAGTTTTATGGAGGGCTCTTTGAACCAGAATTATTGGCGGAGATCAACGAAGTGGGAATAGTCAGGGAAGTTCCCGAAGGCACGACGCTTATGGAGATAGGACAATACATTAGGTCCATGCCCCTGTTACTTTCTGGCGTGATCAAAGTATTGCGGGAAGATGATAATGGCGATGAACTGCTGCTCTACTTTCTTGAAATTGGCGATACCTGTGCCATGACGATGACCTGTTGTATGGGCGATACGATGAGCGAGATCAAAGCCATTACCGAAACAGAAGTAAAACTGGTCATGATACCCGTAAATAACATGGAAAGATGGACCGAAAAGTACAAATCATGGCGGAATTTTGTCTTTGAAAGTTACCACAACCGCCTTATGGAACTATTGCAGACCGTAGATAGCATCGCGTTTTTAAACATGGATGACCGCCTGCTCCAGTATTTAAAGAATAAGGTAAAAGTAACCCACAGCAACCGTATTCAAACTACGCATCAAGAGATCGCCTACGATCTAAATACCTCGAGGGTGGTTGTTTCGAGACTTTTAAAGAAGCTTGAAATCATGAATATTATTTCCCTGGGCCGTAACAGTATTGATATACTTACCGAAATTTAAGCCTTATGTAACTCATGTTACCTTTTAAGAGATAAAGAGTATATACTTTTACCTCAAGACATTAAAAGGTATGGATTCTTCATTGTTTTTTGGGTATTTTGGGGCACTAATAACAGGAATTGTACTTGGTCTCATAGGTGGCGGCGGTTCTATTCTAACTGTGCCCATATTGGTCTATTTACTTTCCATCCAGGCGGTCACCGCAACCGCTTATTCGCTTTTTGTTGTGGGAAGCGCATCCTTTGTGGGTGCGGCAAGAAATTTATCAAAAGGACTTGTGAATTTTGAAAGTGCCATTGCCTTCTGTGTGCCGGCAGTTATCGCGGTGTTCTCCACACGTAAATTTCTAGTGCCGGCCATCCCAGAGGTTCTTTGGAGCAGCAACAATATCATACTTACAAAAGAAATGGCGATCATGGTTCTTTTTGCCCTGCTTATGCTCGCAGCTTCCTTTTCTATGATTTTTGATTCCAAAAAGATTCTATCCTCAAACAACAATGAGGGCACAAATGATATAAACTACGCATTATTACTGGTGCTTGGATCACTAACGGGCGTAATCACCGGTCTGGTAGGCGCCGGCGGCGGATTCATAATTATCCCAATTCTTGTCCTGATCGCGCGCATGCCCATGAAAAAAGCCGTGGGTACTTCCTTGCTTATAATCGCCTTAAATTCTTTAATAGGGTTTCTGGGCGATGTATCCCATACAACTATTGATTGGCCGTTTTTATTGATTTTCACCACCCTTGCGATCGTGGGTATTTTTGTTGGTATGTGGCTAAATAAATGTATCGACGGTAAAAAATTAAAGAAGGGATTTGGTTGGTTTGTGCTGGTTATGGGACTTTACATTATGTATAAAGAACTCTTTATCTAGATGTTTCCCAGAAGCATTAAATCAAATGATCACAGTTTTTGAAAATAAAGAAAAATAATCTTGCTGAATGCTTATCGCATTCGGTAAAAAAATAAAATAATATGATAATTGAACAGATATATACGGGCTGCCTTTCACAGGGTGCATATTATATTGAAAGTAATGGGGAAGCGGCAATTATAGATCCGCTGCGCGAGGTCAAACCCTATTTGGAACGAGCACATAAAAATGGCGCTACGATCAACTATATTTTTGAAACACACTTTCATGCTGATTTTGTGAGTGGGCACGTAACCCTTTCTAAAGAAACGGACGCTCCCATTGTTTATGGGCCTAATGCAAATCCTACTTTTGACGCCATTATTGCTGCAGATGGTCAGGAATTTCGTTTGGGTGAACTTACCATTATCGCTTTGCACACCCCCGGCCACACTATGGAAAGCACCACCTTTTTATTAAAGGATAAAAATGGCAGGGACCATGCGATTTTCACTGGCGATACCCTTTTTCTAGGTGATGTGGGGAGGCCTGACCTTGCGCAAAAAGCAGACACGATAACCCAGGAAGAGCTCGCCGGATTATTATTTAAAAGCCTGCGCGAAAAAATCATGCCCCTTGCAAATGACGTTGTGGTATATCCCGCCCACGGTGCCGGTTCCGCCTGCGGAAAAAATATGATGAAAGAAACGGTGGATACGCTGGGCAACCAGAAAGAAATGAACTACGCGCTGCGCGAAAACATGACCGAAGAAGAATTTATAAAGGAAGTAACCGATGGCCTGCTGGCACCGCCGCAATATTTCCCATTGAATGTAAAAATGAACCGGGAAGGTTATGCTGACCTTGATGAGGTATTAAAACGCGGTACCCGCACCTTGTCACCAGGAGCTTTTGAACGTGCCGCTAATGAAACCGGTGCCGTGATTCTTGATGTACGTCATCAGGACGAATATGAAAAAGGACACATCCCCAATGCTATATTTATAGGCATTGATGGAAGCTTTGCCCCCTGGGCAGGTGCATTGATCGCAGATGTGCAACAACCTATTTTATTGGTCACTCCACCCGGCCGTGAGGAAGAGACCGTTACCCGTCTCGCACGTGTGGGCTTTGATCATACGCTAGGCTATCTTGAAGGCGGTTTTGAACGCTGGGCAGAAGCGTCTAAACCAGTGGATAAAATCGATTCAATTTCTGCCGAAAACCTCAATAAATGGTATGAAAAAGGCGAAAAAACGGTTGATTTTGAGGTTTTTGACGTGCGAAAAGAAACCGAATATGATACCGAACATGTACTGGACGCAAAAAACACACCGCTCGATTTTATAAATGAGCACCTTTCCCTATTTCCGCAGAAAAGCATTTTTTACATGCACTGTGCCAGTGGTTACCGTAGTATGGTTGCGGCCTCTATCTTAAAAAAAAGAGGTTATCACAATCTGGTCAATATAGAAGGTGGATTGCAGGCGATCAAGAAAACTTCCATTTCCACAACAGCTACTGTACAGCAGTCTTAAAAGCTCGATTCTTCGAAATAAAGCAAACGAACAACTCTCTAAAATATAAAAATTTGAATTTCATTTATCAACCCTGGCCATGGTATGTTGCTGGCCCATTGATCGCGCTGACCATGTTTGCACTGCTCTTTATGGGCAAACAATTTGGAATGTCCTCAAACCTGCGTACCATGTGCACCGTTGCAGGAGCAGGAAAAGTAAATTCATTCTTTAATATAGACTGGAAAAAAGAACGCTGGAACTTAATGGTGGTTTTGGGATCTGTTTTGGGTGGTTTTTTCGCTTCTCAGTTCCTTTCTGATAACACTGTACAAATCAATCCGGAAGTTGCCAACCAACTTTCCCAGGAATACAATATTCACAGTGCGGGAAGTTCCTACCTGCCCACCGAACTTTTTGCAGTGGAAAATTTAAGCGATCCCTTCGTGCTTGCACTCTTGATCCTAGGCGGATTTATGGTAGGTTTTGGTGCCCGTTATGCCGGTGGCTGCACATCCGGCCATGCCATCTCTGGCCTTAGCAACTTGCAATTACCGTCACTTATAGCCGTAATTGGTTTTTTTGTGGGTGGGCTTTTTATGGTTCACATACTTTTCCCTTTAATCTTTAGCTAAATGAAATACGCAACTTACCTTCTAATTGGTACTTTTTTCGGAATAGTAATGTATAAATCTGAGGCTGCTTCCTGGTTTAGGATTTATGAAATGTTTCAGTTTGGTTCTTTCCATATGTACGGTATTATTGGTTCTGCACTTGCTATTGGTATCGTGGGAGTACAAATCATTAAGCGCAAAAACCTCAAAGCCATAAATAGGCAGGAAATGCAGTTAACGCCTAAAAAAACAAGCTTTTTCAGATATGCGATCGGCGGACTGATTTTCGGTATGGGTTGGGCGCTTGCGGGCGCATGTCCCGGGCCTATGTATGTTCTTGCCGGCGCGGGATATTTTTCCATACTCATAGTAATAGCTGGCGCATTGCTGGGCACTTTTGTATATGGCATTTTAAGAGAAAAGTTGCCACATTGACCACCCTAGGATGGTTTTAAACTCAAAAATGCAGCAATATGGTCTTTTTACCCTAAAATACATAGCACTATTGAAGTATAATAACCCGCTCGTTGCCCATTAATACTTTCTAAAGAGGTACATTTACCACAATAATAAAAGTTCTTACATTATTTCATCAACCGAAAAAGGTTACACTTAACGTGCATTAATAGGGAACCTGGTGCAAATCCAGGACTGTCGCGCAACTGTAAGTAACACTACAGGTTTTATCCACGTGATCCACTGTCTGTAAAGATGGGAAGGACGATAAAACCGTTACAAGTCAGGAGACCTGCCTTTTTCGCAATGACATTGCTTTCGCGATCTGAAGCTTTTCGTCTGGTTTGTTACGCTTTAAAGGGGGTTATGGCACTCCCCAATCTTGCGTGTACCTACCTTACAAAATATCACTTCACGATTTGCAAAGCAGAAATTCTGCAAAACTTTTAAACATTGTTTAATCTTTAAAAGTAAGTAAAATGCAAACGCACATTCTTGGCTATCCGCGAATAGGTAGCCACAGGGAACTCAAAAAAGCCTGCGAACAGTACTGGGCTGGCAAAATCTCTAAAAATGACCTGCTGAAGGCTGCCCACGAGGTAAAAAAACACAACTGGCAACTTCAAAAAGATGCAGGGATTGACCTCATCCCCTCTAACGATTTCTCGTTTTATGATCACGTCCTGGATATGGCGCTGACCGTGAATGCCATCCCAAAGCGCTATCATGAAGTACTCTTTGAAAAAGGAAATACAGAACTGGACCTCTACTTTGCCATGGCGCGCGGGTATCAAAAAGATACGCTGGATATTACCGCTATGGAAATGACAAAGTGGTTTGATACCAACTACCATTACATCGTTCCAGAATTTTATCCCAATCAGGAATTCAAATTATTCTCAACCAAGATCGTGGATGAATTTAAAGAAGCAAAACACCTTGGTATTAGCACAAAACCAGTGCTTGTGGGACCTGTTTCCTTTTTATTGCTAGGCAAGGAAAAAGCCAGTGGTTTCCATAGGGTAGCACTTCTTGAAAAACTGCTTCCGGTGTATCTGGATATCCTTGGCCAACTGGAAGAACTGGGTGCCACCTGGGTACAGTTTGATGAGCCTTTTCTGGCCCTTGACCTCAGCGCAGCCGAAAAAATGGCCTTAAATAATACGTATTCAACGATTAAAAAACATTTTCCGAAGTTAAAAATACTGGTAGCAACCTATTTTGAAGGTCTAAAAGACAACCTCAAACTGGCCTTAAAACTTCCTATTTGCGCCCTGCACATTGACCTGGTGCACAATCCCGAGCAACTTACGGAGGTACTGGAGCATGCGCCGGAAGAACTTAGCATTTCGCTGGGGCTCGTAGATGGACGCAATATCTGGAAGAACGACCTCGAGTCATCCCTTGCCATTATAAAAAAGGCTGAAAAAATAGTAGGTCCTGACCGTATTCTTATCGCGCCCAGCTGTTCGCTGTTGCACGTGCCCTGCGACCTCGATTTAGAAAACGATGTTAAATCACTTGCTGCGGAAGTAAAAGGCTGGTTGGCCTTCGCCAAACAAAAAGTAAGAGAAGTAACCGCACTTCAGGACCTTACAAATGAAACTTTGCAAGCAACAACTATTGCATTGCTTGAAGATTCAAAAACGGCCACCGCAAGCCGAAAAACAGCTAAAACCATACACAATTCAAAAGTAAAAGAACGCGCCAAAGCGATCGCTACATCACATACCCAGCGCAAAAATGCCTTTGAAATACGCAAAGATATACAGCGCAAAAATCTGGGACTGCCCGCCTATCCTACCACAACAATAGGTTCTTTTCCCCAGACCAAAGAAGTGAGGGCCTGGCGCGCCCAGTTCAAAAAAGGCGATCTTAGCATCACCGAATATGAGCGCCTGCTCCAGACAGAAACCGAAAAAACGATTCGCTGGCAGGAAGAAATCGACCTTGATGTGCTGGTACATGGCGAATTTGAGCGCAACGACATGGTTGAATATTTTGGGGAGCGCCTCAATGGTTTTGCTTTTACAAAATTTGGCTGGGTACAAAGCTATGGTAGCCGCTGTGTTAAACCGCCCATAATTTATGGCGACATAGAGCGTCCAGAAGCAATGACCGTGGCCTGGAGCACCTATGCGCAAAGTCTTACCCATAAAGTGGTAAAAGGAATGCTCACGGGACCAGTTACTATTTTACAATGGAGTTTTGTACGTAACGATCAGCCGCGTGCGGTGACGTGCAAGCAGATTGCCCTTGCCATTCGCGATGAAGTGACAGACCTGGAAAAAGCAGGCATCAAAATTATTCAAATAGATGAACCGGCATTGCGCGAAGGCCTGCCCCTTCGCAAAGCAGACTGGGAACATTATCTGGAATGGGCGATCAGCGCCTTCCGTATTTCTGCTTCTGGGGTGAATGATGCAACCCAGATTCATACTCACATGTGCTATTCAGAATTTAACGATATCATACAGCATATTGCAGCCATGGACGCGGATGTGATCACCATAGAATGCTCACGCTCCCAGATGGAATTGCTGGATGCCTTTGCAAAGTTTAATTATCCCAATGAAATTGGTCCCGGCGTCTATGATATACATTCGCCCCGGGTTCCCAATAAAAAGGAAATGGTAGCACTCCTGGAAAAGGCCAAAGCGGTTATCCCGGAAGACCAACTGTGGATAAACCCAGATTGCGGACTCAAAACACGCCACTGGGAAGAGACCAAAGCTGCCCTTACCGAAATGGTTTCCGCAGCCAAGAACATGAGGGCCGCGCTTTCTAAAAAAGCCGTAATCTAGCCAATGGCCAGTCATGAAGAAAAATATTGCCCACGTTGCAAAGCTCGTTTTGAGTGCAAGGTGGGCTCTATTATTTTGTGCCAGTGCAGTGCCGTAAAGCTCACTTTTGCCCAGCGCGAATACTTGAATATACAGTATACAGACTGCCTTTGCGCTACCTGTATCAAAGAACTGCGCAGCGAATACAATCTAATGAAACACAACCAAAGCCTGAAAAAAATCCTGGGCCCTTATTTTAAAGAACAATGACCACACAAGAACGCATAGAACGATCAACCACCAGCATTTTTAAGGCTGTTTTTCCCAATACCACAAACCATTACGACACCCTTTTTGGCGGTACGGCCATGCAGCTTATGGACGAGACCGCCTTTATTACCGCGACCCGGTTCAGTAGGGAACGTATGGTCACCGTAAGTTCAGAACGTATTGATTTCTCAAAACCCATACCCGCGGGCACCATTGTAGAACTGGTAGGAAAAGTGGAGAAAATAGGTACTACCAGCCTTACCGTGCGTGTGGAAATTTTTGTGGAACAAATGTATTCTGAAGACAGGATCAGGGCGGTAAGCGGCGCCTTTACTTTTGTGGCCATCGATGAAGATAAGAACCCGATGAAAATCTTGAAATAAGCGGGTATTTTTGAACAATTACTTCTGATTTTTGGCCAAAAAAGAGCGTCTTTTGAGCGTTTTCTACGAAATAGTGGACAGAAATTTTATTCTTTTAGGTAAAGAACTGTTTCCCATACTACTTCCGTAAAGAATTTCTTTAATATTCATTATTTACGAAAAACATTAAAAATCAGTTAATTCCGAAGTGATTTTTAACGTCTTTGATTAACTTTTACACAGAATTCAGTAGACGTTATTTCATCTGTTTTAACACTTTCAAAGCTATTGATGGCATCAAAATAAAGATACTTATGGAGAATAGAAGAAGTTTTATAAAGAAGTCTGGTTTATTTCTAGCTGCCAGCACTATGCCCTTTCCGCAGGCTATTTTTGGACAAAAAAAGAAATTGGGTGTAGCCCTTTTAGGTCTTGGCAATTACGCCTCGACACAGTTGGCGCCCGCACTTCAGGAAACTAAGCATATTGAACTTCGCGGGATCATAACCGGGAGTCCGGAAAAAATACCCCAATGGAAAAAGAAATACAATATTCAGGATGCCAATGTTTATAGTTATGATAATATGGGCGATATCGCAACTAATGACGCTATAGATGTCATCTACATTGTCACACCCACTTTTTTGCATGCAAAATACGCTACTGCCGCGGCAAATGCGGGAAAACATGTTTTTTGCGAAAAGCCAATGGCTATGACTGCTGCGGAGTGCCAACAAATTATAGATGCCTGCAAAGAGAATAAAGTCAAACTGGCGATAGGTTATCGCATGCAACATGAAAAAAACACACGTCAAATCATGCAATGGGCAAAATCAAAACCTTATGGTACGATGAAAAGCATAACCACAGCAGCTGGTTTTAAGATAGGCTCTTCCGGCGGGTGGAGGCTGGATGGGTCAAAAGGGGGCGGCGCTATTTATGACATGGGGGTTTATCCGCTCAACGCAACCCGGTACAGCACTGGGCTGGAACCTATTTCGGTAACCGCGCGCCATGAAAATACCCGTCCCGATTTATTTACTAATGGAGCTAACGAGATCACCTACTTCAATATGGAGTTTCCCGGGAAAATTATGGCAGATTGCAAGGTGTCCTACGCTGATGGCTATAACAATCTGGACATACAATGTGCAGATGGAAGTTATGAACTTTCCCCTTTTCAAAGTTATACCGGCGTAAAAGGATCTACTTCAGACGGAAAAAAATTACCTCCCTGTGAATGCGTGCAGCAGGCCATCCAGATGGATGATGATGCGCTCTCAATTATAAACAACAAACCCATGATGGTCCCTGGAACTGAAGGGTTGCGCGATATACGCATCGTGGAAGCAATTTTTGAATCGGCTAAAAATGGCTCCCAAAAAATTGTTTTATAGCCTAAAATCTTGAAATATAATGTAAAAACGGCTTCAGAAAAGGTGATTTACACCTATTTGAAGCCGTTTTTATATGAATGATGTTTGTGGAATTAATCTTCGGGCTGGGTGGTTTCCCCTTCCCATTTCATAAATCCGCCCTCAAGATTATAAGTGCTCTCAAAACCCAGGCTATCCATGATTTGGCAGGCCTGGCCACTTCGGGCACCGCTACGGCAATAGACATACACGTTTTTTGATTTGTCTATTTTTTCCACTTCATCAATAAAACCTTGTCCCTTGTGAATATCTATTTGACGGGCATTTGGGATCATCCCCGCTTCTACCTCTTCATCAGTACGCACGTCAAGTATTTCTACGTTTTCATCTTCAGCGATGCCTTTTGCCCACTCTTCCTGTGTGATATTTTTCATGGTATTGCTTTTATCGTTCCGGTTTACGGATGGTTATCTTCTGTTATTGCGCATGCAAAATGCCCACGCTGTGAATGCATAAAATTAAGCAAATTATTGTTTTTACAGACCTCATATTCCGTTCAACCTATTAGACTGAACCTTTAAAGTTATCCTGTTAACTTTTAAGAGCGATTGATTAACCATAAATCGACATTTATCCAGCAAAATACAATGGAAAATATCCTAGGAAATAGTCGTTAGTCTTTTACTTATCCCCAAGAACCACCTTCTTTACTAAATCAACGCAAAAGGCAATCCTGATTTAGGATTTCATAAATAGTGTTAAAATTTAATAAACAAATGTTGCGCTTATAAAAAAGCCATACATTTGTACCTACAACAATTGTACATACAACTATGACCATTGAAAATATCCTTAAACTGAGCGAAGCGACTACCCTCCCTACGAAGGTGGTGATCAACATAGGATATACCACAAGCATGCTTGAAGAGTCAGTGGCCTCTATACTTAAAGTACATGATATAAGCTTGCCACAATACAATGTGTTACGCATTTTAAAGGGACAAAAAGGGAAACCGGCAAGCCTTGCCTCTATTCATGAACGCATGGTAGATACTAACAGCAATACCTCACGTCTCGTGGACAAGCTCATTGTCAAAAACTTTGTCAAGCGTAGGATTTGTCCCACTAACCGGCGTAAAGTAGAGATAGAAATCACTACCACTGGGCTTGAACTTCTCAAAACAGTAGATCCCCTAACCGAGGAAGCCAATAAAAATAACCTCTCTAATTTGAGCAAGGAGGAGTGCATATTATTAAATGATCTATTAAATAAAATCAGGACTAATGAATAACTACATAGACCAGTTGAACTGGCGTTACGCAACAAAAAAGTTTGATGCCTCAAAAAAGGTAAGTACCTCAGACTTAGAATTACTTAAAGAAGCCGTGCAGCTTTCCGCTTCTTCTTATGGCTTGCAACCCTATAAGATTTTAGTGGTAGAAGATGAAAAAGTAAAGCAACAATTAAGAGAAGCAGGTTACGGCCAATCTCAATTTACGGATGCATCCCACATTTTTGTCTTCACCCATCGTACGGATTTTGGAGAGGAGTTGGTTGACTCCTACATTTCGCATGCAGAACGTATTCAGGAAATAGAAGAGGGAAGCCTAAAAGATTATGAGAAAGTGATGAAAAATTCGCTTATGGATCTTCCTCAGGAAGCTAAAAGTGGCTGGTCTGCCAGACAGGCTTATCTCGCGATTGGCAATTTATTGAGTGCCGCTGCAATGTTTAAAATTGATGCCTGCCCCATGGAAGGTTTTGACGCAGATGCATTTGATAAAATACTCGATCTTAAGGATCAAAATTTACATGCAGTAGCGGTTGTCGCCGTAGGTTATAGAAGTGAAGATGACAAACATCAGTACGATAAAAAAGTCAGAAGGCCACAAGCCGAACTTTTTGAAACTATTTAGGATACAGGTTTCAAACCATAAATGACCAAATGTCAAAAATTTTAAATTTTAACTGATTAATAATACAAATAGAATACAATGGAAAAAATAGCAATCAAATCAAGCACAATCAACTGGACAGGTAAAAAGGTACTTGGCAAGCACCATGGTACCATCGACCTAAAAGAAGGTTATTTTGAAAAAGAAGGAGATACCATCATAGGCGGGCATTTCATCATTGATATGCCAAGCATAACCGTAACAGATCTTGACGGTGAAGAAAAACAAAACCTTGAAGGCCATTTAAAAAATGATGACTTCTTTGGGGTTGATAAGTATCCTACCGCAACACTAAATATGTCTGAAGTAAGCAGAACAGATAAAGGCTATTCTATGGTGGGCGATCTTACTATCAAGGAAAATACGGAGCCCCTTGCTTTTGAACTTGATGTAGATGGTAACACAGCACACACAAAACTGACCATTGACCGTTCAAAATTTAATGTACGTTACGGTTCTGGTAAATTTTTTGACAATCTTGGTGACCAGACCATCCGTGATAACTTTGAATTGGATATTACCCTGCACATGTAATTTATAACTGATTTTTTCCGCGGAAAATAAAAAGCAGAGAGAAATTCAAAAATAGTTTGCATTTTAAAAAGTGATTTCTATCTTTGAGGCTCCATGAGAACAAACATAGTAAATACCTGGTGGTGGATCACACAACGTTAACGTCGTGAGTGACCCCGTGTATTAAAATCATATACAAAAGGCCCGTCAATCACGACGGGCCTTTTTCATTTCTGAGAAAGAGGAAAAAGTGATTGGAAGCAGAAAGTAACAAAAGATAACCATTGAAAGAGAAGACATGAAGTACAGCCTTAAAACCAAAAGCAAAAAATTACTGGCAGATACGATCACACCGGTTTCAGTGTATCTTAGGTTGCGGGACAAGTTCCCTAACAGTCTCCTGCTTGAAAGTAGCGACTACCGGGCAAATGATAATACGTTCAGTTATATCTGCTGTAATCCCATTGCATCGATAAAAGTAGAAAACGAATCCATTTTTCAGGAATTTCCCGATGGAAAACAGACCATTACAAAAATTGAGCAATCAACGGATGTGGTAAAAATCCTCGAGCAATTTGCCCAAAGCTTCACTACAGAAAAAACCGATCATAAAGTAATTGACAATGGGCTTTTTGGCTACATGTCCTACGATGCAGTACGCTATTTTGAACAGGTAGAAATACATAAGAAAAAAGGCGATCTTGAAATTCCAGATCTTTATTATGCCGTTTATGGCAATATTATAGCCATAAACCACTTTAATAATCAGGCCTACCTGTTTTCGCACAGTACAACGGAAACGCATAATTTAGACACTATTGAACAAGCACTCAAGGTCAAAAATTTCGCTGAATACCATTTTAGTCGGGAAGGTGAGACAGAATCCAATATTACTGATGAAGCGTATAAAGAACTGGTCATAAAATGCAAGAAACACTGCCAGCGCGGCGATGTATTTCAGATTGTCCCTTCTAAGCGTTTTTCTCAGGGATTTACCGGTGACGAGTTCAATGTATATCGCGCGTTGCGCAGCGTAAACCCCAGCCCGTATCTTTTCTATTTTGACTACGGGAATTTTAAGATTTTTGGAAGTTCGCCAGAAGCACAGTTGGTCGTAAAAGAAGGCAAAGCCGAAATTCACCCCATTGCGGGAACCACTAAACGTTCGGGGAATGATGAGCAGGATGCCGCACTGGCCAAGACGCTTTCGGAAGATGCAAAGGAAAACAGCGAGCATGTAATGCTTGTAGATCTCGCCCGCAACGACCTAAGCCGTAACGGTACAGATGTCAAAGTGGAAACGTATCGGGAGGTTCAGTTTTTTTCCCATGTCATCCATTTGGTAAGCAAAGTGACCGCGACAAAAAATCCGCAGACCTCCACCCTACAGGTCGTGGCAGACACGTTCCCTGCGGGAACTTTGAGCGGGGCGCCTAAACACCGCGCCATGCAGTTGCTGGAAGATTATGAGACCGTAAACCGAGATTTTTATGGTGGTGCGATCGGTTTTATGGACTTTAGCGGCGATTTTAACCATGCGATCATTATCCGTTCTTTTCTTAGTAAAAATCATAAGTTACACTATCAGGCCGGCGCCGGTGTGGTAAGCGATAGCAAACCGGAAAACGAATTGCAGGAGGTCTATAATAAACTGGGCGCACTCACCCGCGCGCTTGAACTGGCGGAGGAAATATAAATTCCTCCCCCTAACCCCGAAGGGGGAATAAAAAAAGAAAAAAGCTCCCCTCCTTTTCTAAGAGGGGAAAATTTCAGCAAAGCTGTAAGAGGGGTGGTTTTTGAAGCAATTAGAAAATTCAACAATGAAGCATAAAGATAAGACACAATCAGAACAGACTCACTTCCCCTCTGGGGAAGGGATGGGGATTAAAATACTGGTCATCGATAATTACGACAGTTTTGTGTACAACCTGGTGCATTATCTGGAAGCGCTGGATTGTGCTGTTACCGTAAAGCGCAACGACAAAGTAACGCTTGAAGAAATTGCTGCCTATGACAAAATCCTGCTTTCTCCAGGACCCGGAATTCCCGATGAAGCCGGACTCTTAAAACCAATAATCAAAGAATATGCAGGGAAAAAACCCATATTCGGCGTTTGTCTGGGACAACAGGCCATTGGAGAAGTTTTCGGCGGAAGCCTGATCAATCTGGATAAGGTTTTTCACGGCGTGGCGACTACCGCTACGCAAACCGTTGATGACGAACCTTTGTACAAAAATATAGATCGCGAGTTTAAAATAGGAAGGTACCATTCCTGGGTGGTTTCCCCAGACCAGTTTCCAGAAGATCTTGAGATCACCGCAACAGATGTGAACGGCCAGATCATGTCGCTGCGCCATAGAAACTTTGACCTGCGCGGCGTGCAGTTTCATCCAGAATCTGTACTGACACCAGAAGGCAAGAAAATGATCGAAAACTGGGTGTTTTCTTGATAAAAAACACGGAATAGCATATAAATCAAATAATAAAATCCTCCTCATTGGAGGGAGTTAGAGTGCAATAATGAAACATATATTAAACAGACTTATCAATCACGAGCAGCTTGACAAACAAGAGGCGCGCGAGGTGCTGGTAAACATTTCCGAAGGGAAATATAATCCCAGCCAGATTGCTTCTTTTATGACCGTTTATATGATGCGCAGCGTATCTATAGGGGAACTGGAAGGTTTTCGTGATGCGCTTTTAGACCTTTGTCTCGCGGTAGATTTTGAAGGATACAACAGCATTGACCTTTGCGGCACGGGGGGCGATGGCAAAAATACTTTTAATATCTCCACACTTTCTTCATTTGTGACCGCCGGTGCTGGTGTGAACGTCACAAAACATGGCAATTATGGCGTTTCTTCGGTGAGTGGAAGCAGCAATGTGATGGAACATTTAGGGATTAGTTTCAGCAGCGATAAGGATTTCCTGAAACGTTGTCTGGACGAAGCCGGGATTTGTGTATTGCACGCCCCACTCTTTCATCCTGCGATGAAAAACGTTGCCCCAATTCGCCGGGATCTTGCGGTTAAAACCTTCTTTAATATGCTGGGGCCCATGGTAAACCCTGCATTTCCAGAAAATCAGTTGGTGGGCGTATTTAATCTGGAACTGGCCCGTATGTATGGCTATTTGTATCAAAAAGGCGATAAAAATTTTACCATCCTGCACGCGCTTGACGGCTATGACGAGATTGCCCTAACCGGAAAAACGAAGGCCATTACAAACAATAGCGAGCGTATGCTGTCTCCAGAAGATTTTGGAGTAACAGAAATCGAGGAAGAAGCCATTTACGGCGGAGAAAGCGTAAAAGAATCGGCTGAGATTTTTATGAAAGTGATTTCTGGTAAAGGCAGCGAAGCTCAGAATAATGTGGTTTCTGCAAATGCAGGAATGGCTATCGCAACCGTTAAAAAATTAGAACCAAAAGCTGGTTTTGAACTGGCAAAAGAAACGTTATTAAGTGGAAAAGCGCTGGAGAAACTGAATACATTGATCCCCCTAGCCCCCAAAGGGGGAATTTAATCCTCCTAACCTCCGAAGGGGAAATTATAAAACAGGGCTTTAATAAAAATATAAATAGTAATAATAATTGATTTTGAACATTCTAGATAAAATAGTAGCAGACAAACGAAAGGAAGTTGCTTTGAGAAAAGGATTAATTCCGGTAAAACAGCTCGAAAAATCGGTGCTTTTTGACCGAAAATCGGCATCTTTAGCCACTATTTTACGGGAAAGCAGTTCTGGAATAATCGCTGAACACAAACGCCGCTCACCCAGTAAGTCGGTCATCAATAATGGACTCAACGTACAGGATGTGGCACAGGGTTATGAGCAGGCCGGGGTTTGTGGCATGAGTGTTTTAACAGACGCAAAATATTTTGGTGGTTCACTGGACGATCTTTTAATTGCGCGGGCTTCGGTTAAATTTCCGCTATTGCGCAAGGAATTTATAATAGATGAATATCAGATCCTGGAAGCTAAAGCTTATGGTGCAGATGTTATTTTATTGATCGCCGCAGTGCTTGAAAAGAGCGAAATCAAAGCTTTTTCTGAACTAGCAAAACAGTTGGGAATGGATGTGTTGCTCGAAGTGCACAACCTTGACGAACTTGAAAAATCGATTATGCCTTCTCTGGATATGCTGGGCGTGAACAACAGGAATCTCAAAACCTTTGAGGTGAGCCTCGAGATCAGCAAGAGCCTTTCTGATAAAATCCCCAATGATTTTGTCAAGGTTTCTGAGAGCGGGATCAGTTCAATAAACGCAATACAAGAACTGCAGCCTTATGGTTATAAAGGATTTTTAATAGGTGAGAATTTTATGAAAACCAATGATCCGGGCAAAAGTGCGAAGGAGTTTATTGCAAAAATAAATCCCCCTAGCCCCCAAAGGGGGAACTGAAATGTCTTACGCCTCCCCTCTTTTTCAATGAGGGGAAAATTTCAGCGAAGCTGAAAGAGGTGTAATTAAGCCCTTCCCTTCAAGAAAGGCGGGAACTTTAAAAAAATATCATGAGACTTAAAATCTGCGGAATGAAATTGAACATGGCTGAAGTGGGCCAACTTCAGCCAGATTATTTGGGTTTTATATTCTATAAGGGCAGTCCGCGGTATTGTGAGGAGCAGGCAACTTTTGCGGAAGAACTGAAGGCATTGCCGGAAGAAATTAAAAAAGTTGGCGTATTTGTAGATGCTGAAATCAGTGATATTCTGGCAAAAATTGACCATTTTAAACTTAATATCATTCAATTACACGGTAATGAATCGGCAGCATACTGTGAAAAATTAAAAGCCGAACTAAAAAGCAAATTAAGCTTTGCTGAGCGTATCGAAGTTCCCCGGACAGAGCCTGTCAAAATTCCCCGGAATGAGCCTGTCGAAGTTCCACGGACTGAGCCTGTCGAAGTTCCCCGGACTGAGCCTGTCGAAGTTCTCCGGACTGAGCCTGTCGAAGTCTGGAAAGTTTTCGGTATAAAAGACGAGTTCAATTTTTCCATATTAAAAGATTATGAACCCTTAGTGGATAAATTTCTCTTTGACACAAAAGGAAAGGCAAAAGGAGGAAATGGGTATACCTTTGACTGGTCAGTCTTAAAGGCATATCCTTCAAAAAAACCGTTTATTTTGAGTGGTGGCATAGGTCCACAGGAGCTAGACAAGCTTAAAGAATTGTCAAAAACAGATTTGCCCCTTTACGGCATTGATGTAAACAGTAAATTTGAAACAGAACCCGGGTCGAAGGATGTGAAACTGTTGAGGGATTTTAAAGAAAAACTATTGCAGGTCTAAGGTTGCAGTTTGCAAAAACTAGAATCCTCAATACTAGAAAAATAGATTTCCGCTTTTGTGGAAGTAAAAAATTAAGATATAAAAGATGAACTATAACGTAGATGAGAAAGGATATTATGGCGATTTTGGTGGGGCTTATATCCCAGAAATGCTATATCCCAATGTAGAAGAACTACGCCAGAATTATCTGGAAATCATGCAAACCGAAGATTTTCAGAAAGAATTTCAAGAGTTGCTTCGGGAGTATGTGGGACGCCCTACACCGCTGTATTACGCAAAACGCTTTTCAGAAAAATATGGCGCAAAAGTTTATCTCAAACGTGAAGATCTTTGCCATACCGGCGCGCACAAGGTGAATAATACGATAGGTCAGATCCTCATGGCGCAGCGGCTGGGCAAAACCCGTATCATAGCTGAGACTGGCGCAGGCCAGCACGGTGTTGCCACCGCAACGGTTTGTGCGCTTATGGGACTGGAATGTATTGTGTATATGGGCGCGATAGATATCAAAAGGCAATCCCCCAACGTGGCGCGCATGAAAATGCTGGGAGCGAAGGTTATTTCGGCGGAATCTGGCAGTAAAACTTTAAAAGATGCCACAAATGAGGCCATTCGCGACTGGATCAGTAATCCTACCGACACCCATTATATTATAGGAAGTGTTGTAGGTCCGCACCCCTATCCTGATATGGTGGCGCGTTTTCAAAGTGTGATCTCACAGGAAGTCAAAAAACAATTGTTAGAAAAAGAAGGCCGGGAAGATCCAGATTATGTGGTGGCCTGCGTGGGAGGCGGTAGTAACGCTGCCGGTATATATTACCATTATCTGGATAATCCCGAAGTGGGGATTATTGCCGTGGAAGCAGCCGGAAAAGGGATTGATTCTGGGGAAAGTGCAGCCACTTCCGCTCTGGGAAAAGAAGGCATTATTCACGGAAGCAAGACCCTGCTCATGCAAACGCCAGATGGTCAGATTACAGAACCGTATTCCATTTCTGCCGGACTTGATTATCCTGGTGTGGGACCTATGCACGCGCATCTTTTCCGCAGTAAACGCGGGGAATTCATTAGCGTTACTGATGCCGCTGCCATGGAAGCCGGGCTGGAACTGAGCAAACTGGAAGGTATCATTCCGGCTATAGAAACGGCGCACGCGCTGGCGATTTTTAAAGATCGTAAATTTGAAAAAGACGATGTTGTGGTAGTGAATTTGAGCGGTCGCGGTGATAAGGACTTGAATACGTACATTGAGTATTTTGATTTGGCTTAAGTCAAATTGAAGTTTTATTATGGGCTTCCCTCCTTTTAAAGGAGGGGAAATTCCAATTTTATGTGAATAGGGGTGGTTCAACCCTTCCGTCAGCGCTTAGCCCTGCCACATTCCCTTCAAAATGGAAGGAGCAAAAAAACACAGTTGCTTTGAGAATTCAGATAAATAATATTAAGATTTCCTCCAAAGTTTACCCTGAGCTTGTTGAAGGTCGGAAATGAAAAAAAGATATATAAATGAACAGAATAAATAAAAAATTAGCGGAAGACAAAAAGCTGCTTTCCATATACTTTACCGCGGGCTATCCCAAGATTGAAGATACCATGCCTACACTAGAAGCCCTTCAGCAGCGGGGGGTAGATATGGTTGAAATTGGTTTGCCTTTTAGCGATCCTTTGGCAGACGGGCCCACGATACAGGAAAGTTCTACGCATGCGCTGAAAAATGGAATGACCACGGTAAAACTCTTTGAACAGCTCAAAAACGTTAGGGAGAAAATTGAGATTCCCCTAATAATTATGGGATATTTTAATCCTGTTTTGCAATATGGTGTAGAAGCATTCTGTGCGAAATGTAAAGAAGTAGGCATTGATGGTATCATTTTACCAGACCTTCCACTTGCCGAATATGAAGCGCACTACAAAGCGATTTTTGAGGAAAACGACCTGAAATTTATTTTCCTTATCACTCCACAAACCTCTGAGGAGCGTATACGTGAAATTGATGCGGCCAGTGACGCGTTTATTTATATGGTAAGCAGTGCGAGTACGACCGGTGGAACCGGAGGCTTTGATGCCATACAGCACGATTATTTTGAACGCATAGCCTCTTTAAATTTGAGAAATCCGCAGATTGTTGGCTTTGGTATTAAAGACAACGATACATTCAAAGCAGCGACCAAGAACGCCAAGGGAGCTATTATAGGTTCTGCTTTTATCAAACATATTACAGCGCAGGGCGTTGATAAAATTGGCGATTTTGTGTCTAAAATCCGCTAAAATGACATGAAAACGGCCAATTAATTAACCGTTTCTTATTATTTCCTTGTCAAAATTTAACGGAGACTTCTTCTATCTTTAGAATCTAATTAAAAAGAACTTTTATTATGGCTAAGAAATTTGAACGTAAGACCGAACAAGACAACCCTTTGAGTACTGGCGGAAAAAAGAATAAGGATCAGACAAATAAGGTGGACATTGATAAAAAAACAATAAAAGACCAACAGAATAAAAAGTAAGTACCCTTATCCAACTTTAGACAAAAAAAGCCGATACATAATTGTATCGGCTTTTTTTTATGGTTGAATTTTAAGTTTGCACTGATAACCAGTAACCTAAAGTTTTATTTATCCCGCTTATCCGCAGCAAGCTTATACGTAGGATCTTCCATGATATTGACATCAATGATGGCTTCGGCATTCTTTAGCAACCGGATACAATCTTCACTTAGATGTCTGAGATGAACTTCCTTTCCTGCTTTGTGATAGCGCTGTGTGATCACATTGAGCGCTTCAATAGCAGACATGTCTGAAACACGGCTTTCTTTAAAATCAATAATTACAATGTCAGGGTCATTCTGCACATCAAATTTTTCGGTAAAATTAGTTGTGGACGCAAAGAATAAGGGTCCGTATATTTCATAATGTTTGATCCCATCTTCATCAATATGTTTTCTCGCGCGAATCCTTTTAGCACTTTCCCATGCAAAAAACAGCGCAGATAGAATAACACCTACAAGGACGGCCAGGGCCAAATTATGCAGTACAACAGTAATAACGGCTACGATTATGACCAGAAAAACGTCCTTTTTAGGCACTTTATTGATGATTTTCAAACTGACCCATTCAAAGGTTCCTATGGCGACCATTATCATAACGCCCACCAGAGCCGCCATGGGAAGTTTCTCAATGACCGGCGCCCCGAACAATACAATTACCAGAATGGTCAGGGCCGCAATTATACCAGACAACCTGGCCCTTGAACCTGCGGAAAGGTTAACCAATGTTTGTGCGATCATAGGGCAGCCTCCCATTCCGAAGAAAAATCCGTTGAGGATATTAGAACCGCCCTGCGCGATACATTCGCGGTTTCCATGACCTTTGGTTTCTGTGATTTCATCTACAAGGCTCAGGGTTAAAAGACCTTCGGTCAAACCTACTGCTGCCATCACCAGAGAATAGGGAGCGATCAATTTAAGGGTTTCCCAGGTGAGGGGTATGTTAGGAATATGAAAGGGAGGAAAGCCACCGCTTATTGAGGCAATATCTTTTACGGTTTTAGTATCAATGCCCAGAAAATAAACCACTGCAAAAATCACAATTATGGCAACCAGGGAAGCAGGAACCGCTTTGGTAATCTTCGGCAATAAAACCACGATGGCAATCGTCAGGGCTACCAGACCGGCCATAATATATAAGGACGTCCCAGAAAGCCAGGCCACTTCACCGTTCACTATGGTTTTAAATTGATCCAGTTGTGACATAAAAATGACAATGGCCAGCCCATTGACAAACCCAAACATTACCGGATGTGGCACAAGCCTTATAAATTTTCCCAGTTTAAAAACACCTATAAAAATCTGGATCACACCGGCCAGCGCAACCGCCGCAAAAACATATTCCAGTCCGTCAGAACGCATCAAAGCAATCAAGGTAATAACTGTTGCTCCTGCACCACCAGAAATCATTCCCGGTCTTCCTCCAAATATTGCAGTGACCAGACCGGCAATAAAAGACGCATACAATCCCATTAATGGAGGAAAACCGGCCAAGATTGCAAACGATAAAGATTCTGGAATCATCGTCATTGCCACGGTTAAACCGGCCAATACTTCTGTTTTGTAATTAACTTTTTGAGTAAGGTCAAATAAGTTGAGTACTTTTTTCATAAAATGCTATAAATAGATGTGCCATGATCTTCTGTTTGAAATCATGAAGGATAGATACAGATCTTTTTAATGCTGTATCCAAAAAAAAAATTAAATGCTCTTTTAGCGGCTTTGTTAACCTGATTATTTCAAATTAAAGAAACCTACTTAGCCTAAAATTTGTGATTTTGACCATAAAATTTTTGCAAAAATAACCTTTTTAGGCAAACTGGGTAGTATTTGAAAAAATCACCTCAAAACACACTCTCACTGAATACTGGAGATTTGATTTTTAAGACAGTTGTTGGAAGAGATGTTTTTATTCCCAAAAACTTTTGAATGCTTCAAATCATCTAATTACTTTTAATAATGGCTGAAATAGGATGAAAACAGTACTTATTTCTAACGAATTTTAGGACTTTTAACACCTGAATTCCTTAAAATTTCCTAGTTGAAAACAACTAGAAGGTTGTAATGCTAGTCAAAGGTTAAACATTTACTAATCGACTATTTTGTAATGAACTACTGACATCTAAGACCTATATTAGAACCAAAATTAAACAACATGAAAAAATACATATTGCCCCTACTTTTAGTGGCGCTCACCATAGGCTGTAAGAATAAAAAAACAGTAGCCGAAGAGGATAAAAAAGAATTGGCAGATAATGGCATGACCATCGTAGAGACGGCTACTGGCCCTGTTGAACTTGCCGCACCTTTTGCTTCAGAATCTGTAAACAACAGCAGCAAGGTCATAGGCTGGGAAGAAAATCAGTCCCCTAAGGCTCCAGAAGGTTTTACGGTAACACGTTTTGCAACAGATCTTAAACACCCACGCTGGACGTACGTTGCGCCAAACAATGATATTTTTGTGGCTGAATCTGACACAAAAGATAGTGCCAATCGAATAACATTATTAAGGGACAACGATAAGGACGGTACGGTAGACGATCAGTTTGTCTTTATGGAGGGTCTTAATCAGAATTTTGGGATGCTCGTTTTAGGGGATTTCTTTTATGTAGCAAATACAGATGGCCTGTACCGCTATCCTTATACAGCAGGTCAAACAGAAATGACTGCTGAAGGTGAAAAAATAGTGGCTCTTTCCGCTAGCGGTTATAACAATCACTGGACGCGTAATATCATTACAAACGAAGCAAAAGATAAAATATACATTTCTGTAGGTTCTGCCAGTAACGTAGGCGATCAGGGAATGGAAAAAGAAGAACGACGCGCTAATATCCTGGAAGTAAACCCTGACGGTAGTGGAGAGATCGTCTATGCTGATGGATTGCGCAACCCGGTGGGAATGGACTGGAATCCAGAAACCGGCGAGCTTTGGACGGCCGTGAATGAACGTGACGAACTTGGGAACAACCTTGTGCCAGATTATGCAACAAGCGTAAAAAAAGGAGGCTGGTACGGCTGGCCTTATAGCTATTATGGTCAAATAAAAGATCCACGCTGGTCTGACGATCCCCATCAGGAAATGGTAGATAAAGCCATTGTGCCAGATGTTCCTTTAGGAAGCCATACAGCATCCCTGGGACTTACATTTTATACCGCAGATAATTTCCCAGATTTATATAAAAATGGAGCATTTATAGGCCAGCATGGTTCCTGGAACCGCGAACCGTTTTCTGGTTATAAAGTGGTATTTATCCCTTTTGAAAGCGGAAAACCACAACAACCTCAGGATTTCCTTACGGGTTTTATAGACACTAACGATGAGAGCAAAGTTTATGGTCGCCCAGTTTGTGTGGCTACTGCACCAGACGGTTCCCTATTAGTTAATGATGATGACAGTGGTATTATCTGGAGGGTGGCCGCCAGCAAATAAATAACATATTAAATTCCTAATTATTCAGCTTCCTTTTGGCAAACCCCATCAGGAAGCTGAATTTTTTTAAACTGAAAACAGTTTTAACAAATGAACAAAAATTACTTACAGCGCTCCCTACTATTCAAGTACATCCTGGGTGTAGCCCTATTTTTTTGTTGCATACCCAATCTCGTAGCGCAACAAAAAGATTCGCTAAATCCCAACAAAGAAAACAATCTTCCCGAAGTCCTGATTCGCAGTACGCCCATTATTGACACCCTGCAGCGCATTCCGGCATCAGTGAATGTGGTTAGCGCGGCAGATTTACAGCGTGGGGACCAACTTTCACTCGCCAACGAAATCAATAAAAATCCGGGGATACAGATGCAACAGGGCGCATTAAACTTAAGCCGCATCAGCATCAGGGGTCTTGGCGCCCGCAGCCAGTATTCTACAAACAGGGTAAAAGCCTACATTGAAGGCATCCCGCTCACTACAGGTGAAGGGGAAACCACCCTTGAAGATATCGACCTCAACCTCATTGAACGTATTGAGATCATAAAAGGTCCCGCATCAAGTACGTATGGTGCCGGCCTGGGCGGGGTGATGAATATTTCTATAATTAAACCGCAGCAGGAAAGCACTTCCATACAGCTAAATGGACTGGTAGGTTCTTTTGGCACTTTTAAAAGCGGTGTTACCGCGGCACTTGCCTCTGGCAACGCTTCTGCACTCTTTAGCTACAATCATCTGGAAAGCGATGGGTTTAGGGACAATAGTACGTATGATAGGGATACCTTTACCGCTTACGCGAAAACCCAACTCGCCCCTGCACATTCCCTTGCTTTTTTCGGAAATTTCACAAAGCTGAAAGCATTTATACCCAGTTCCATAAATTTACAGGACTTCAATGAAAATCCGGATAAAGCAGCTTTTACCTGGGGACAGGCGCAAGGTTATGAATCCTATGATAAAGCAATTGCCGGACTCTCCCATACCTGGAATTTTAGCGATAAATCTGCCTGGACGACCAGTATTTTTGGAAATTACCGTGACGGTTATGAGCCCCGGCCGTTTGATATTCTTGACGAAGAATCTTTTGCATTCGGTATTCGCAGTAATTTTAACACTGCTTTTACTATTGGTAGCATACCCGTAAAAAGCAGCCTGGGACTTGAATATTTTGATGAAAGTTATGATGTTCAACTTTTTGAGAACTTATATGAAGATAATAATGGCAACGGTACCTTACAGGGGAATAGCTTTAGCGAGCAGCATCAGGACCGCAAATACCTGAACCTTTTTGCGCAATTCAGCCTGCAATTTACAGAACGCTTAAAAGGCGAAGTGGGTGTGAGCTATAACCACAGCCGTTATGTTCTTGACGATAGCCTGAACAATACCGGGGAAGACCGTTCTGGCAAGTATACCTATCCCCGCCAATTTTTGCCACAAGCAGGTCTTACCTATGAAGTAGTTTCAGATAAATTTATTTATGCCAATGTGAGCAAAGGATTCTCACTACCATCAGTAGCGGAAACCTTAACTCCGGAAGGCGCTATAAATACTACTATTGAGCCAGAAATTGGTATCAATTACGAACTGGGGCTTAAAGCGACCTGGCTCAACAAAAAGCTTTATACAGAACTTGCACTCTACAGCATCCAGGTAAACGATCTCATTGTGGCAGATCGCATTGCCGAAGATCAATATGTGGGCCGTAACATTGGTAAAACCGATCATAACGGAATCGAATTGCTTATAAATTACAACCAAAGTATCGCCCCGGGTTGGTTTTTAAAACCCTATGGTTCACTTACGCTGAACGATTATAGTTTTGATGAATTTGTAGATAACGACGTCAACTATAATGGCAACGATCTAACCGGTGTTCCTGATCAGATTTATAATCTGGGTATAGATTTAGTTCAGAACAGCGGATTTAAATTCAATATAAATTACAGACATACCGGAATGATCCCGCTAAATGATGGAAATACGCTTTATAGTGACTCTTATAATTTACTGAATGCACGGGCAGATTATAGTTTTCAACTTTTACAACAACTTGACCTCACTATTTACACTGGAGTGAATAATCTAACCGATACGGATTATGCCGCCCAGATCCTACCCAATGCCACTGGCTTTGGCGGCGCTGCACCACGGTATTATTACCCCGGTGATCCTGTGAATTATTATGTTGGGTTGCGTTTGAATTATCATTTGTAAACTAGTCATCATCTTGATAACAAAATATTATTTGCGTTAGGGATTGCAGTGAAAATCCTTTTAACGAGTGACGAGTAAACATATTGAAGCGAAAAGCCCAGCCCAAAGGAAAACGCCCACAACCATCTAAAACGGCCAAAATCACCCGAATATCGGCCTTTTTTCAACTAAAATGCTAGAGCAGCTTATGCTACCCCAAAATAAATTCAGGGTGACGTCAGATTATGATATTTTAAAGATATCTAAAAACAAAAAGCCTGTTTGCGTTAGGGATTGCAGTGAAAATCCTTTTTACGAGGGACGAGCAAAAAGATTGAAACGTAAAACCCGGCCCGAAGGGGAACGCCCAGAAACCGATAAAAACATTCCAAAAATGGCTGAAAACACACTAAAAATAGCCGTTTTTCAAATAAAGTACTTGAGCTGCTTTTGCAACACTGAGCCATTCCTATAGCTATCTGAACAGGGTAACGTTAGACTATGACATTTTAAAATATCTAAAAACAAAAGCCTGTTTGCGTTAGGGATTGCAGTGAAAATCCTTTTTGCGAGGAACGAGCAAAAAGATTGAAACGTAAAGCCCGGCCCGTAGGGAAACGCCCAAAACCATTAAAAAATATAAGGCCACCTAAAATTGCTAAACTCTCACCGCCCCCGGCACCAGCTCTGTATAATCACCATTATTTCGTATCACGTCACGTACAATAGATGAAGAAATATAACTTTTCCCGGAAGAAGTAAGTAGGAATACCGTTTCAATTTTAGCCAGTTTACGGTTGGTATGTGCAATCGCCTTTTCAAATTCAAAGTCGGCTGGATTGCGCAGGCCACGCAATATAAAACCGGCATCGTTTGCTTTGCAGAATTCTACCGTTAGGCCCTGATAGCGCATCACTTTGATACGGGGCTCATCCTTGAAGGTTTCGGTTAAAAAGTGTTCGCGCTGATCTTCAGAAAACATATATTTTTTCTGTGCATTATTGCCCAGCGCCAAGATAATTTCATCAAAAAGGGTGAGACCACGCTCAATAATATCGTAATGTCCCAAAGTCAATGGATCAAAAGATCCTGGAAAGACTGCTTTGTTCATAATTCTAATTTTAGGTTCAATAGGTCGTTTTTCAGTCCTTTTTTAACTGTTTTTCTCTTCTTTAAGCACATTTGTGATCATCTCCCCAAAGAGATCTTGTAACGAAATCCCCGCTACTTTAGCTTGCTGAGGGATTAGGCTTGCCGGGGTAAGACCCGGAGTCGTGTTTATTTCCAGAAAGTGCGGCTCCCCATTGTGAAAAATAAACTCTGCACGGGTAATGCCCTTTAGTTTTAAAACCTTAAAGATGGTTTCGGCCTGTTGCTTTAATGCCTGCGCCTGAATTTCGGAAATTCTCGCCGGGGTAATTTCCTGCGATTTACCTTCATATTTAGCATCGTAGTCAAAAAAGTCATTTTCGCTTACAATTTCGGTTGCCGGCAAGGCCATTACCTGACCCTCATATTCAACCACGCCAATGGAAACTTCGGTACCCTCTAAAAAGGATTCAATGATCACCTCATTATCTTCTTTAAAAGAAATAGCGATTGCATCTTTCAAATTTTCGGCTTCATATACTTTTGAAATACCAAAACTGCTCCCCGCCCTATTGGCCTTTACAAAACACGGCAACCCCACACGTTCAACAATGGCCTTTTCATCAATGACATCACCCTGATTGAGGTAATAATTGGTTGCGGTTTTTATTCCATAAGGTTTTAACGCACTGATGCAGTCCCTTTTGTTAAAGGTAAGCGCGGCCTGATAAAAATCGCTCGCGGTCTGCGGGATATCAAGCAATTCCAAATACGCCTGAAACAATCCGTTTTCTCCCGGGGTACCATGAATAGTATTGAAAACCGCGTCAAAAAAGATGGTTTTTGAGTCAATTTCAATACTGAAATCGGCTTTATTTATAGCAATTTTTGAACCGTCTGCCAGTACACAATGCCACGAATCACGAAGGATCTCAACGGCATAAGGCTCATAAATAGTACGGTCGAGGTTTTCAAAAACGGTACGCCCGCTTTTTAAGGAAATCTGAGCCTCGCTGGAATAGCCGCCCATCACAATGGCTATATTTTTCTTTGACATATATATAAACTATAAGCGTTTAAAAGTACAAACATTGACCGAAAAGCAAGGACAATTTTGAGATTTTGACCCTTTTTCAGCATTTTGTTTGTCTCATGATCTAGGGGACATTTAAACAAAAAAAGAAACGACCAACAAACCGAACCAATTTTAACTAAATTTGCAGCTACAAAAAAGGCTAATCAAATGGGTTTTATACGCTTTATATTCAGTAAATCTTTTTTAATTCAGCTGGCTCTGGCAGCTGTGATTATCGTGGGGCTTGTTTTTCTTTCTATGTACTGGCTACAGGGATCAACAAATCACGACCAGCGTATTGCCGTGCCTGACCTTGGCAAAATGAACCTGGCTTTGGTAAAGCAAAAGCTGAAGGAATCTGACCTCAATTATGTAGTGATTGACTCTTCTAACTACAACCCGGATTTCCCGAAATATTCCGTAATTGAACAAACCCCGGCACCCGGAAAGTTTGTAAAGGAAAACCGAAAAATATACCTGGTCATGAACCCTTCTGGTTACCGCCAGATCGAAGTGCCCAGTATTATAGGACGTACCTTGAGACAAGCGGAACCTACGCTTATCGCTATGGGTTTTAAAGTAGGCAAAATTACCTACAAGCCCTACATTGCCGAAGATGAAGTACTGGAAATGCGGCACGAAGGCAAAAAACTGGAAGAGGGCGTACCCTTGCGGAAAACAGCAACGATAGATCTTGTTCTGGGCGACGGCAAAAGCGGATACGATAATTAAGCCTTAAAATATTTTCAAATAAAATCAGGTCTCAGGGTTACTCTATTTATGAGTTGCGCGCTGATTTTGATGTGGAAAAAGTATAAGATTTCGACCTTTAGGGTCAACTAATGAATCCTTCAAGGGATTGAAAATTATAGGTATGCAGGACGAGAATACCACCGATAACGAAGAGCAGGACGATGAGCTTTATGAGCATTATAACTTTACCGCCGGTAAGGGTCAGGAACCTTTGCGCGTAGATAAATTTTTAATGAATTTTGTGGAAAAAGCGACCCGTAACAAGATTCAAAAAGCGGCAAAAAATGGCAATATTCAGGTCAATGGCGAGGTTGTCAAGCAGAATTATAAGGTAAAGGCAAATGATGTGGTGCGCGTGCTTTTTGAACATCCGCCCTATGAATTTTTACTTGTCCCAGAGAATATTCCCATTGATATCGTTTATGAGGACGATGCGTTGCTTGTGGTAAACAAACCTCCCGGAATGGTGGTTCACCCTGGTCATGGCAATTATAGCGGCACACTTATCAATGCGCTTACCTACCATTTTGAAAACCTGCCGGAAAACAGCAGTGGTCGGCCCGGCCTGGTACACCGCATAGACAAAGACACCAGCGGACTCCTGGTGGTCGCAAAAACAGACGATGCCATGACCCATCTGGCCAAGCAGTTTTTTAACAAGACCAGTGAGCGGGAATATGTGGCGCTCGTATGGGGAAATGTGGAAAATGACAGTGGCACTATAGAAGGCAATATCGCCCGCCACCCTAAAAACAGAATGCAAAATATCGTTTTTGAAGAATCTGACCACGGTAAGGAAGCAGTCACCCATTATAAAGTCCTGGAGCGTTTTGGCTACGTTACCATGGTTTCCTGCAAGCTGGAGACCGGTCGTACCCACCAGATTCGCGTACATATGAAATATATAGGCCATACCCTTTTTAATGATGAACGTTATGGAGGTGATGCTGTTTTAAAAGGAACAACATTCACTAAATACAAGCAGTTTGTAGATAATTGTTTTAAAGTGCTTCCACGGCAGGCGCTGCATGCAAAAACCCTTGGTTTTGAGCATCCAGTTAGTGGCGAATGGAAAAGCTTTGACAGTGAAATACCAGAAGATATGCAAGCTTGTTTTGAAAAATGGCGCAATTACGCAAAGCACCAGCAGATGTAACGAAGCTTGATTTTGTGATTTCTACGGAAGAAATTCAGCTTAAATCCTTATTTTTAAGGTATGAAAATCCTTCTCGATCATGCGGATCAAATACGTGAACTTTGCTTGAAAAATCAAGTGAAGAGCCTTTTTGCATTTGGTTCTGTTCTTACTGAGAGATTCAGTGACGCCAGTGACATTGATCTCGTGGTTGGTATTGAGGAAAAGGATCCATTTAATTATAATGATAAATATTTTGACCTAAAATTCAAATTAATTGAACTTTTGGGCAGAAATATAGATTTATTGGAAGAAAGAGCGATCAGTAATCCATATTTTAAAGAAGAACTTGATCGCACAAAAGTTCTAGTATATGAACATCAAAATCAAAACTTGCCTGTATGATATTCATAGATCTATTAATGAAATCAGATTTTTATACGTGCAATAACGCAATTTGATGATTTCTCAAGAGACATCAAAACCATTAAATCCGTAGAACGAAACTTAAAAATAATAGGTAAAGCTTCAAATAAAATTTTAAAAGAAGATCAAAATATAGCCGAAAAGATCAGTCAGATAAGAAATATAATTGATACCCGCTGTAGAATCTCGCATGGCTATGAATTTGTTTCCTACGATATTCTGTGGAACATAATTCATAATGACATACCTCTTTTAAAAAAAGAAGTGTCAGAACTTCTTAAAAACTAATAAAATGTTCGATTTTATTTCCGAAGAAATGCAAAGCATTCTAATCGTTGTCGTTGTTGCGGTATTGTTTTTAATAGTCGTCGCAAACAACCGAAAAAATACTAAAAAGAACAGTGACAGAAGACGCAGGAGCTTTCGCGAAAATTATATGGAGCGCAAGCAGGAAGAAGAAAAACGCAATAAAACATAAACAGCTTTTCTTATTATTCTAAAGTGAATCTTCATGAATATCAAAGAAAATAAACGCTGCTAACACAAATCAAAAATTACTCCTCACGGCATGAAAATATATACGAAAACGGGTGATAAAGGCACTACTGCCCTATTTGGCGGTACACGAGTACCTAAGCACAATCTGCGCATAGAAAGCTATGGAACGGTAGATGAACTCAATGCACATCTGGGACTTATACGCGATCAGGAAATTGACCAGCTTCACAAAAAGAACCTGCTCCAGATTCAAAAAAATCTTTTTACCGTTGGCGCCATTCTCGCTACAGATCCACAAAAAGCGACTCTCAAAAATGGAAAAGAGCGTCTGGATATTAAAAAAATAAAAGAAGCTGATCTGGAACACCTGGAAAATGAGATGGACCGCATGGAATCCCATCTGCCCCAGATGACGCACTTTGTGCTTCCGGGAGGGCATCAGTCGGTGTCATTCTGTCACATTGCCCGCTGCGTCTGCCGCAGGGCTGAGCGCAATGCCTCAGCACTTTATGAGCAACAACCCTTTGATAAATTTTCATTGAAATACCTCAACAGACTATCTGACTATCTGTTTATGCTGGCACGAATGTTGACCCATGAACTACAAGCAGAAGAAATTAAATGGATTCCCGAAAAGGAAAACTAGTGTTTTAGACCTCATTTTCAGCATTAATAGGCCGGCACAGACGTTCTTATAAATTATTTTGATAATAATTGATTATTTACTTGGTTTTAGCGTTCAAAAATTTATTTTTGCAAAAATTAAAAACACGCTACGCTATGTACTGGACTTTAGAATTGGCATCTCACTTGAGCGACGCCCCTTGGCCGGCCACAAAAGATGAATTGATTGATTATGCAATTAGGACTGGAGCTCCTCTGGAGGTTGTGGAAAATCTACAAGCTATGGAAGATGAGGGTGACTCTTATGATTCTATAGATGAGATTTGGCCAGATTACCCTTCAGAAGATGATTATCTCTGGAACGAGGACGAGTATTAAATATACCCATACCATAAACAACTATAAAGTCTCACTTAGAGGCTTTTTTTTTGCTTAAATTTGAACGGAATAATTACAATTAAAAGATCATACCAACCATGGGATTTTTAGATAAGGTTTTAAAAGTATTTGTAGGCGATAAATCCAAGCAGGATGTTGCCTCCATTATGCCAATAGTTGAGAAAGTTAAAAGTTATGAAGCAGCCATAAAAAAACTTTCCCATGATGAACTAAGGGCAAAAACCATTGAATTTAAAGCAAAAATTGCAGATGCACTCAGTGAGGTCAACGCAAAAATGGCAGAGCTGGAAGCCGAAGCAGATACTAATGAGGATATTGACCGCAAGGAAGACATTTATGCAGAAATAGATGCTCTTAAAGATAAAGCTTACGAAATTAGTGAAGAGGTACTCAATGATATCCTTCCCGAAGCTTTTGCTGTTGTAAAAGAAACCGCTACCCGCTTTTTTCATAATACCGAAATCAAAGTTACGGCTAGTGCCTTTGACAGGGAATTGAGCGCAAACAAAGACTACCTGACCCTGGAAGATGATCAGGCGATCTGGTCTAACAGTTGGGACGCCGCAGGTAAGCCTATTACCTGGGATATGATCCATTACGATGTACAGCTTATAGGTGGTGTCGCCATGCACCAGGGTAAAATTGCAGAAATGCAAACGGGTGAAGGTAAAACGCTTGTGGCTACGCTCCCCATGTACCTTAATGCCTTGACCGGTCGTGGCGTGCATCTGGTAACGGTAAACGATTACCTTGCCAAACGGGATAGTGCCTGGATGGCGCCCATATTTAACTTTCATGGTCTTACCGTAGATTGTATTGATTACCATCGCCCCAACTCCGCTTCCCGAAGAAAGGCTTATGCCGCAGATATCACTTATGGAACAAACAACGAGTTTGGTTTTGATTATTTGCGTGATAATATGGCACATTCCCCCGGTGATCTTGTGCAGCGTGCCCCTAATTATGCCATTGTAGATGAGGTGGATAGTGTGCTTGTAGATGATGCCCGTACCCCGCTTATTATTTCTGGACCCGTTCCGAAAGGAGACGTACACGAATTTGATGCCCTAAAGCCGAAAATTGATGATCTGGTTAATATTCAGCGTCAGCAGCTTACCACTACGCTAGCCGAAGCTAAAAAAATGATCAAGGCCGGTAATACTAAAGAAGGTGCAGATTTATTATACCGGGTATACCGCGGACTTCCAAAAAACAAACCGCTTATTAAATACTTAAGTGAAGAAGGTATTAAGCAGTTACTTCAAAAGACCGAAAATCACTACATGCAGGACAATAACCGCGAGATGCCAAAAATTGACGTGGACCTGTATTTTACCATTGATGAGAAAAACAATCAAATTGAATTAACCGATAAAGGTATAGATCACCTTTCAGGAAAAGACAATCCCGATTTCTTTGTCATGCCAGAAATGGGTATGGAGATCAATAAAATTGAGAGTGCTGCACTTACTAAAGAAGAAGAAGCAGAAAAGAAAGAAGAGCTTTTTAGGGATTTCAGCATAAAAAGTGAGCGTATTCACACCATGAACCAGCTCCTCAAGGCGTATACTTTATTTGAAAAGGATACAGAATACGTAGTTATTGACAATAAGGTCAAGATTGTAGATGAACAGACAGGACGTATCATGGATGGTCGTCGCTATAGCGATGGTCTTCACCAGGCAATAGAAGCTAAGGAGAACGTAAAAATTGAAGACGCTACACAGACGTTTGCAACGGTAACGCTTCAGAACTACTTTAGGATGTACCGCAAACTCTCTGGTATGACCGGTACGGCCGTTACCGAAGCTGGAGAATTATGGGAAATATACAAACTCGATGTGGTTGAAATACCTACAAACCGTCCTATTGCCCGTGATGATCAAGATGATAAGGTTTATAAAACCAAGCGTGAAAAATACAATGCGGTAATTGATGAAGTCACAGAACTTACAAAAGCCGGCAGGCCTGTACTTATAGGTACGACTTCGGTTGAAATATCTGAACTTTTAGGCAAAATGTTGACTTTACGCAAAATTCCGCACAACGTCTTGAATGCAAAACTTCACAAAAAAGAAGCTGATATTGTTGCCGATGCCGGTAACTCTGGTCAGGTAACCATTGCCACAAACATGGCTGGTCGTGGTACGGATATTAAATTGAGCAAAGATGTGAAAGGAGCGGGCGGTCTTGCCATAATAGGTACAGAACGTCACGACTCAAGACGAGTAGACCGCCAGTTACGTGGTCGTGCAGGTCGTCAGGGAGACCCGGGAAGTTCACAGTTTTACGTTTCCCTTGAGGACAACCTTATGCGCCTTTTTGGTTCAGAACGTATCGCAAAAATGATGGATAGAATGGGCCTTGAAGAAGGTGAAGTTATTCAGCATGGGATGATTTCAAAATCCATTGAACGTGCCCAGAAAAAGGTTGAAGAAAACAACTTTGGTGTACGTAAGCGCTTGCTTGAATATGATGATGTAATGAACGCGCAACGTGAGGTTATCTACAAGCGTCGTTATCATGCACTTTTTGGCGAACGCCTTCGTGTGGATCTTGCAAACATGATCTATGATACTGCGGAAGTAATAGCCGAAACGAACAAAGTCGCTCAGGATTATAAGAATTTTGAATTTGAACTTATTCGGTTTTTCTCTATGAGCAGTCCCGTCACCAAGGAAGAATTTGCCTCCATGAGTGTTCAAAAGTTGGCCGGAATTGTTTACAAAGCTTCGCTGGAACATTATCGAGAGAAGATGGCGCGCAATGCGGAAATGGCTTTTCCTATCATTAAAAATGTATATGAAAACCCAGATAGTAATTACGAACGTATCGTTGTTCCTTTTTCTGACGGAAACAAAGAACTGCGCGTGGTTACCAATTTAAAAGGTGCATATGAAAGTGAAGGTAAACAGCTTATCACAGATTTTGAGAAAAACATTACCCTTGCCATTATAGATGATGCGTGGAAAACGCATTTGCGCAAAATGGACGAACTAAAACAAAGCGTTCAGTTGGCTGTTCATGAGCAAAAGGATCCATTGCTTATCTATAAGTTTGAGGCTTTTGAACTGTTCAAACAAATGATAGAACAGGTAAATAAAGATGTGATTTCTTTCTTATTTAAAGGAGAACTACCCGTACAGGAGCAAAACCAGATAAAAGAGGCGAAAACCACTCAAAAGAAGGAGAAAACCGAAACCTCTAAAGAAGAAATACAAAATCTTGACGAGCGTGCCGCACAAAACAGACAGGCTGGTAATAACACACAGCCCCAGCAGCAGCAAATCACCGAAACCATTGTACGTGAGCGACCCAAGATAAACCGTAACGACAGGGTGACAATTAAAAATGTAATGAACGGGGATAATAAAACCGTCAAATACAAACAAGCAATTCCCCTTTTAGATAAGGGTGATTGGGTATTAGTTGAAGATTAATCAATAATCAGATTTATTGAAAACCTCAAAAGCTTAGAAAGCTTTTGAGGTTTTTTTATGGCTAGCATTGAACCTGTAGTTGGTATAATTTCATATAAAACCTACTAAAATGGTATATTTACCCTTTAATCGTTTTGTTGTGCATTATGTCTAAAACTATTCAGGGATTTTCCCGCCTTTCCAAAACAGAAAAAATAGACTGGATTTCTGACCAGTATTTGAGCGAGAACCCCAACGCTAAAGCTATTTTAAAGCAATATTGGAACGGGGATGATAAACTACAGCAACTCCATGATGAGTTTATTGAAAACACGATTTCAAATTATTATTTGCCGCTGGGCGTTGCGCCCAACTTTCTAATAAATGACAGACCTTATGCTATCCCCATGGCAATTGAAGAAAGTTCTGTTGTGGCGGCCGCCAGTAAAGCCGCAAAATTCTGGATGACCCGCGGAGGCTTTAAAACTGAAATTCTGGGTACAGTGAAGGTAGGCCACGTTCATTTTACTTATGACGGCGAACCTGACGAGCTCATTCTCTTTTTTGAAGAAATAAAATCAAAGCTCATAAAAGAAGCGAAGCCCATTACAAAAAAAATGGAAGACCGTGGTGGTGGCATTCTGGATATTGTTTTAAAAAATAAAACGAAGCATTTAAATAATTACTATCAGTTACAATGCACCTTTGAGACACTTGATGCCATGGGTGCCAATTTCATCAACAGTTGCCTGGAACAATTTGCCGAAACCTTTCAGCGGGAATTTGAAAGCCACGAGATCGCAAGGGATTACGACGGTAGGCTACAGATTATCATGAGCATACTTTCCAATTATGTACCAGAATGTATCGCCGTAGCATCTGTGAGTTGCCCCATTGAAGAACTCGCTGATGGTCCAGGTTTTGATGCGCAGCTCTTTGCAACAAAATTTGAACAAGCGGTAAAGATTGCACAAATTGAACCTTACCGTGCCGTTACCCATAATAAAGGTATAATGAATGGCGTAGATGCCGTGGTTATCGCTACCGGTAATGATTTTAGGGCGGTAGAAGCGGGTATTCATGCCTATGCGGCAAGAAAAGGAAGCTACAGCAGCCTTACAAAAGTAGAACTGGAAAATGGAAATTTTACCTTCTCCATAAAATTACCGCTTGCCCTGGGCACCGTGGGCGGACTTACAAACATCCATCCACTTGTTAAATTAAATCTGGAACTTCTGGGCAATCCCAGTGCAGAAGAATTGATGCAGATCGTTGCGGTTGCAGGTCTTGCGCAAAATTTTGGTGCCATTAAGTCACTTACCACTACGGGAATTCAAAAGGGACATATGAAAATGCACCTCATGAACATACTGAACCAAATGAGCGCCAATGATGATGAAAAATCCCAGGCAATAAATCATTTCAAAACCCATAAAGTTACCCATAGCGCAGTTGAGCATTACGTAGAAAGCATTAGAAAATAAGAGAAATCCTTGAACCAAAAAATCTTTCAAAGTAACGGAAAACTACTCATAACGGGTGAATACCTCGTACTTGATGGTGCGCTAGCTTTAGCACTTCCCACAAAAAAAGGACAGTCGCTAACCGTGACCCAATCAAAAAAAGAAGGTTTATTTTGGTCAAGCCTGGACGAAAATAAAAACTGCTGGTTTGAGGCAAATATTGACCTGAAAAGCTTAAATAATAAGGCTTTTCAGCAGAATTTAAACGATCCAAAAGCTCGACTTTATCAAATACTTTGTGCCGCAAAAGAGCTGAATCCGGATTTTTTAGCCGCTGATAATAATATTCAGGTTACAACCGAACTTGATTTTCATCGGGATTGGGGCCTGGGCTCCTCTTCTACGCTTATAAATAATGTAGCGTCCTGGGCAATGGTCAACCCCTATGACTTACTACAAAAAACCTTTGGAGGTAGTGGTTATGATATTGCGTGCGCACACCATGACGCACCTATTTTATATCATTTAAAAGATAAAAAACCAATAGTTGAAGACGCTCCTTTTGCTCCAAATTTTTCAGACCAGCTTTTTTTTATTCATTTAAATCAAAAGCAAAATACCCGTGAGGCGGTAAAAAAGTATAGAAGTCAGCCATTAAACGAACTTCAAGATAAAGTAAAAGAGATCTCAGAACTGACCCGGTCTCTTTTAGTGGTTTCAACATTGAATGAATTTGAATATTTAATGACACAACATGAAAATATTCTTTCAAACTTGCTAGGTTTGCCAACGGTAAAATCAAGACTTTTTCCTGATTATCAAGGTAGTATTAAAAGCCTGGGCGGCTGGGGCGGCGATTTTATACTGGCGACCGGCTCGCTAAAGGAAATGGAGTATTTTAAGGTTAAAGGGTTTACTACGATTGTTCCCTACAATGCTATGATTCTATAAAACCACAGAAGAAAAGATTAAAAATTACCATCTGAAAGTTTGATTCTACTTATTACTTTCCCATAAATTTACAGAAGCTTCTATTCAAAAACGATAACGCTAAAGTCTTCGTTAAGCGGATCTAGCGACTCCATTAATTGGGGTATTAGCTTCTCGCCATATTCGATATAAAACTCTGAAAAATTATTTATGCGCTCCTGCAGATTTTCCCGAGGAAAGAGTTCTAACTGTAGTGCGGTAAGTCGTTTAACTTCATCGCCAAGCTTTCTTTTTTGGGCTTTTAGCAAACGCTTTTCTAAATGATCTAAACCTTTTAACTGTTTTACTTCCTGCGCTTTTACGGCGCCAAGAAAGGTTACATCGGTTTTTTCAGCGATAGTGTACATTTCTTCAAATTGATTGATCAGATGTTCCTTTTGAGGGGAAAAGTCAATATCAATATTTGATATTTTACGTATTCTACGGTTTACCAGATCATTGTTATCCTGAAATAAATCTGCAATCTCAAGATCCATTTTTTTTGCTTTGTCGAACTGTTTTTCGGTCATGATCAGGGCAGAATTGCGCAGCATGAGTATGGGAAAAGGAACCTGTACCGCTTCAAAATAGTCTTTTAGTTCAAGCCAGTACGCAAGCTCCCCGCCTCCACCTATATAACAGAGGTTCGGTAGAATCACTTCCTGATACAAGGGACGCATAATCACATTGGGACTAAAGCGTTCTGGATAATTTTGTAGTTCTTTTAGAATCTCTTCTTGCGAAAACTCCATTTGGGTATCGTGAACAAAAAATGCCCCATCACGTTCAATAATACGTTCTCTTAGTCCGTCTTTTAAATAAAAAAGATTGATTTCCCTGGGAGAAACCTGGATGGAATACCCTGATTTTTCAAGCTTTTCAGTCGTTTTTTCTACTGTTTTAAAGGAAATCTGCTCTTTTAATTCCCGTTCCATAAAAGGGATAAAATTCCGCTTTAAAGCTGCTGCATTGGCATCTATAATCACCAGGCCATATTCAGCAAAAAGTTCGTTTGCCAGGTAACGCGTAGCTTCCGTGAGATTCTTGTGTTCTAAATAACTTTCAGAAAAAAGATTGCAAAGCTTTTTAGCGATTCTGGTACTTCCTATTTCTGCGCAAAACTGTTCGTGCACGGCATCCAGGCCTTCGGTAAACAATTCACCAACGGCACCCTTATTATTATCTGTGATGTCGGTACGGTTCCAGCGGAATTTTTTACCATTTAAATTAAAGTAATTGATCTCGTCAAAATCATGATCCTCTGTCGCCATCCAGTATACGGGCACAAAATCCTGCTCGGGATAATGGGATTTTAACTTCTGGGAAAGCGTGATCGTATGAATGATTTTGTATAGAAAATATAACGGTCCGGTAAAAAGATTGAGTTGGTGGCCCGTAGTTATGGTAAACGTTGAATCTTTCTCTAATAAATCGATATTTTCGGCCGTTTTTTGGCTGATTTTGATCGATTTATACTGGTTTTGAAGTGTTTTTACCAGGATTTGTCTGTTTTCAGCGGTAAAACTTTTCTTTTCTTTTATTTGCGCTTTGAAGGACTCTATCTCAGCAGAACGGTGGTAAAAGGAAGTTATCGATTCCTTTTTTTCCAGGTAGTCACAGATGATTTTAGAAAAATAACCGGTTTCTGAATAGGGGATTTTATGAATGTTCATAGCAAGCAGCATATTTGATGTAAAAATCACACATCTTCGCACTTTATAGCGCAAAAAATACATAATCCTAAAATATCAAAGTTACATTAAATGGAAGGATTCACTATTGTCTAGTTTTTAGTAGTTTTAGATTTCAAAATTCCAACTTTTATGCTCAAAAACCGACTCGCTCTTGTATTCTTATTTTTATCGGTCACACTCAGTGCCCAGAACCTAAAATCCCCGGAAGAATTTCTGTGCTACACCCTTGGCACCCAATTTTCACGGCATGCAGACGTGGTAAATTATTTCAAAGACGTTGCCGAAAATTCGGATTGGGTCACGTATCAGGAATATGGAAAGACAAACGAGCGGCGGCCACTTACCTATGCGGTGGTTTCTACACCAGAAAACCTGGGCAATCTGGAAGAAATACGCCAAAACAACCTAAAAAATGCCGGACTTTTAGATGGAAGCGCCACTCCAGATAAAACAATAGTCTGGCTGAGCTACAATGTGCATGGCAACGAGGCCAGCAGCACGGAAGCTGCTATGGAAACCGTCTACAAACTAATTACCGAAAAAAAAGAATGGTTGCAAAATGTAGTCGTAATCATGGATCCCTGTGTAAATCCAGACGGCCGGGATCGTTATGCGAACTGGTACAACCAGGTAAAAACCGAGCCCTACAGTATAGATCGCGCGGCAGCAGAACATAATGAACCCTGGCCCGGTGGCCGGCCAAACCATTATCTTTTTGATCTCAATCGTGACTGGGCCTGGGCCTCGCAGGTAGAAACGCGGCAGCGATTAAAAGTTTACAACCAGTGGATGCCTCAAATTCATGTGGATTTTCATGAGCAGGGCATCAACGAACCTTATTATTTTGCGCCTGCCGCGGAACCATTTCACGAAGTAATCACCGATTTTCAGCGTGATTTTCAAACGGAAATTGGTAAAAACAACGCGAAATATTTTGATCAAAACGGTTGGCTTTTCTTTACGAGGGAGCGTTTTGACCTGCTGTATCCCAGCTATGGTGATACTTATCCGCTATATATGGGCGCGATTGGGATGACTTACGAACAGGGCGGAAACGGAAGTGCCGGCCTGGGAATCAAAACGGATGAAGGTTATGTACTTACGCTTGTAGATCGCGTTGCGCATCACGTGACCACTGGTTTGGCAACTGTAGAAACCGCTTCAAAAAATGTTGAAAAACTTAATACAGAATTCCATAAGTTCTTTAGCCCTAAGGATTTTGAATACAAAAGTTATGTATTAAAAGGCAGTCCAGATAGGCTTGCCGCACTCGCAACCTTATTGGATCGTCATGAGATTCAATATGGTTATACCGGTAAAGGTTCCGTTCGCGGCTTTAATTATGGTCAAAATGGAAAAGGAAAAATGGACTATGAATCGGCTCTTGTAATAAGCACAGACCAACCTAAAAGCACCATGGTAAAGGTACTTTTTGATGCAAATGCGAAGCTTTCAACGCCTATAACTTATGACATAACCGCCTGGAGCCTGCCACAAGCCTACGGCCTGGAAGCTGTGGCGAGCACTTCTCTGGTAGAAGCGAACGCTGCCGTGCCATCTAGGAACGCTTCGGCTACGGCAACGCCAGATGCGGCAGGTTACATCAGCAAATGGGACAGTATGGAAGATGCCCGTTTCCTGGCAGAATTGATCAAAAATGATATAAAAGTCCGTTTTACCTATAAACCCCTTGAAAACGATGGTGCTAAATACGAGCGTGGTTCTCTGGTAATCACGCGTAGCGACAACGCAAAAATGCCCGATTTTGATCAAAAATTGACTGAAATCGCCAATAAATTTCACCGGGACTTAAAATCCACGCGAACCAGTTTTGCCACTTCTGGACCAGATTTTGGTTCTGGAGATGTGTCGATCATCAACCAGCCAAAAGTTGGATTGCTTAAAGGCGATGGAGTTTCCTCGCTGGCATTTGGTGCTACCTGGTATTTCTTTGAGCAGGATCTCAATTATCCCGTACTTCCCATAAATACGAGTGATCTAGTGGCGACAGACCTTCATGATTTTGATATTTTGATCATGCCAAATGGTTATTATAATGCTGTAGTTGACGATAAGTCTATCGAAAAAATAAAAAACTGGGTTCAGGATGGCGGCAAACTCATTGCAGTTGATGGCGCACTCAAAACACTGGCTGGTAACGACGGTTTCGGCCTTAAAGAAAACAAACCAAAAGAAGAAAAAAACGATAGTGTTGTTAAGCTGATACCCTATTCTGATCTTGAAAAAGAAAGCACCAAAGACCTCATTACCGGGAGCATTTTTAAAACAGAACTGGACACCACACATCCGCTGGCGTTTGGTTATGGTCAGGATTATTTTAGCCTCAAACTGGGTAGCGACAGCTACTCTTATTTAGAAGATGGTTTTAATGTGGGGTATATCAAAGAGCCCGTGAACGTCTCTGGATTTGCCGGGGAAGATGCTTTAAAAGGACTCAAAAATTCTTTGGTTTTTGGAGAACAGCGCATAGGAAGGGGCAGCGTAATTTATATGGTAGACGATCCACTTTTTAGGGCGTTTTGGCAGAATGGAAAGCTTATTTTTGCAAATGCGATTTTCTTTGTAAATGATAATTCGTATACTTTCTGAAATTAAAACCTATTGCCCGTGCCTCTATTTTATTATCATATCCTACAAAGTGTAGGTATTCTGCTTATACTCTTATTGATTCGTTATCTCGTTGTCAGACTGGTGATAAAACGTTTTTTAAAGGCAAATTTTGACATTACCCGGAAGCAGATCGTCATCAAGCTTGTCAATATTTTCTTTTTTGTAATCCTCGCCTTTTTTCTGGCGGCCATCTGGGGACTATCTGGCGCTGAAGTATTCACCTATGTGACTTCTGCGCTTACGATCCTGGGGGTTGCTTTTTTTGCGCAATGGTCATTGTTGAGTAATATCACTTCTGGACTGATCCTGTTTTTCAATCATCCATTGAAAATAGGTGACTTTGTGGAAATCATCGATAAGGACTTTCCTATGGAAGGGCGTGTTGAAAATATCACGCTCTTTTTTCTGCACCTTCGTAATAAAGATGATCAGGTTTATACCCTTTCCAATACGGTCGTAGTACAGAAAACCATGCGTATTTTAAAACCCGAGGAATTTTTTGAGCATCAGCGACAAAGCAGAAATAAAGAGATCAGCGAAGAGAATATCCTTTAAAAAGTACGTTTTCTTTTTTATTGGTTTTGGGCGTTACCCTGCGGGTAGGGCTTTATGTTTCTATCTTTTTACTCGTTCCTCACAAGAAGGATTTCCACTGCAATCCCTAACGCGGAATAGTTATTCTATTTTGAGATATGATGAATACTAAAGTTTTTATATTCTTAATATCTCGACAGAGCCGTTTTTTATGCGGCGATGAGAGATCAAATTCAACATTTTCACAGTTTCTTTTCGCTTACAAAACTGCTGATCTTTAATTATTTTATGCTGTTTTTGGGCGTTTCCCTGCGGGTCGGGCTTTACGTTTCAATCTTTTTGCTCGTTCCTCACAAAAAGGATTTACACTGCAATCCCTAACGCAACATCCGTTTTTAAAGCATAGGATTGTTTTAAATCTATGCTTCAGGGATGATATTTTTAGAATTAAAATAATTTTAAGGCTACTAACGGATATGTAAAAAAGGTCTTTTTTGGTCAAAAAACAGGCGTTTTATGACTAAATACAGCCTCTTTTCCAAATAAATTTTCGCTGTATATTCTACGATTCGGACAGATTTCCGTTTTCTCTTAATCGGAATTTCTACTTACTCTGATTATCTAAATTGGACTTCCAATTTTCGATCATTGGCTTCACTGCCATAGAAATTTCAACAAAATAAATACCATAAAACTGAAAACCCTTATAAATAGCTCAAATTACCGCTTATTTTATACCTTTTTACTCCATATTTATCAATAAAATAAACTAGCCAAATACTTCAAATTAGAACTTAAATGTAGATGTCACAAACAAAAAAAGGAGGCCCTAGGGCCTCCTTTTAAAATTATGTTCAATACCTATCAACCTTTAATAAGTAATCTTTTCTGCTCGACCAACCCTTCATTTCCGGAAATGGTTAACATGTAGACGCCAGCTTCAAGGCTTTCCACGTTAAGATAATAACGGCCATTGTCGTTTATCTTTTCAGCGTCAAATTCCAGAATCATCCTGCCACGAACATCAAAGATATTTATTTTGGTAATGCTCTTCGATTGTTTGGCGACTTCAAGCGTTACATTAGTTGATGCAGGGTTAGGATATAAACGTGTGGTTTGAACACCCTCTTGAAGGATCTCTTCTGCAAATGAACCATCGCTTACACCATCCACAACTACCTCAACGGTATTTTGATATAAAACTTCTTCCCCTCGTTTCACGGTCAGGCTTACAGGATAGAAGCCAGCTTTCTCAAAGGTATGCTTAGGATCCACTTTGGTAGATGTTTTACCATCCTGAAATTCCCAGAAGTAGGTCAAGGAAGCATCTATGTAAGCCCTTTCCTGCGTATTGCTGCTGTTAAAGTCAACCCTTAAAGGTGCAACACCACTCAATGGGGCCGCGGTTATCGCACTGGTCTCGCCTGTATTTCTAACACTTACATTGTTGAAAACAGCTTGCGCCAGCGTACCATCTTTATGTGAAGTCGTCGCAATACCCACTTGAATAGTTGCATCCATACTTATGGTGGCACTGCTAACCTGTGTCCAGTTTCCGTTAGTTTGAGAAATATAACCGGTAAAGCTATTTCCAGTCCTAACGAGCCTTACGTAATACGGTAGCCCAGCATTAGGCAGTATTTTAGGAGTATTACTAAGTGTAGAGCCTCCTGTCGTACTCCTGCTTTGAAAAGCGTAACCGTAGCTTCCTTTTCCAGAAATAGTAGGATCTGCTGCCAGGGTCATTAATGCATGTTTTGCATTAGCTGCTGTACCGGCACGCATCATCACCCCTGCTTTAGTCCAATTATTTATTTCGGTTAGGCTAGACAAGCGTGCAATGATCTCGCCATCGCCAGTTAACTGACGGTAAACAAAATGGAATTCATCCCGGCTACCCCATATATCTGCACCAGATGCGCTTACGCTGAACTCACCATTGTTATAACAGGTTGATCCTATAGCAGCAACATCCCCCACGTCTATAGATGACCAGGGCTCTGGTACAGCATTACAACCATTTGCTTCAATAAGAACTTCAGCGGTAGCTGTCAAACCTTCACCATCTGTTACCCTTAAGCTAACATTATAATTGCCGGTTGTGGCAAATACATGCCTAGGGTTTTTCTGGGTGGATACAGAACCATCCTTGAAGTCCCAACGGTATGCTACGATTCCTTTATCATCTGTAGAATTATCGCTGTTAAAACTCACTTCAAATGGAGCAGTTCCCGTTTTAGGTGTGGCAGTAATTATGGCCACTGGAGCGCGATTTACTGAACTTCCCTCTATTGCAATACCAGAAATAGTTGGTTTATCAACACTTGCTGGTAGGCTCATATTGAGGATACCATCTTTCACCTCGATGTTATAGAAAGAAAGTTTAGTTGGGCGGTTATTGGATTCCCTGAAGATATCAAAGTTATCCTTAACAAGATTCCCTTCGATCAGAATATCAAAAACACGTTTGCCCGCTGTCGCCCTACTACCTTTTTTACCCCACCATAATTCTGCGTGATATGTGCTAACGGTATAGATTCCATTAGGAACAGGAATGGCGTAGTTAAGTGTTCCCAAATTAGCCTCTGTACCACGCTCTGTACGGTATAGGGATGTAACTGGAGCACTTGAATCCTCATAAGTGTAACTTCCGTTATAGATTGACGGAGTATTAATATCGCCTACAAAAGTATGCCCTTCAAGATTCACGTTTGTTGCACTTCCGGTATTTAGGTACATCGCAACTTCGCTCTCATTAGGAGCCTCATTTACCTGAATCGTTAAGCTGGTTTGATCACTTAGACCTTGCGCATCAGTAACTGTTAGTGATACAGTATATGTACCAGTTTCAGTAAAGACATGGTCAGGTTTTACTTCTGTGCTTGTCACCCCAGGTTCAAATTGCCATAGATATCCTGTAACCTTTACATCATCTCTTGAAACGCTAGCATCAAAATTAACAAGTAAAGGCGCGCTACCTGTTTTAGGCGTTGCCGAAGCTACCGCAACAGGTTTCTGATTGACTGAACTTTCTATTGCAATACCTGATATACTTGCCCTGTCTGCCGTAGCCGGTAGGTCAATATTAAGAACACCATCTGTCACCACAATATTATTGAAGTCTAAGCGAGTGGGATTGTTATTAGAAACCTTGAATATGTCAAAATTATCCTTGACCAGGTCGTTTTCAATTAAAATATCAAATACGCGTTTACCAGCTCCACCGGTACGGCCTTTGCCCCACCACAACTCATTGTGATATGTCTGAACCCTATAAGTACCGTTGGGTACAGGGATAGCATAACTTAATGTTTCCAGGTTTTCTGCAGAACCGCGCTCTGTTTGATAAAGAGTTATAGTACTTGCATTTGGGTTTGCATAGGTGTGCGCACTGTTATATAGGTTTGCCAATGAAACATCTCCCACAAATTCCCTTCCTTCAAAATTGACATTTACACTACTACCTGTATTCAGATAAATAGCTACGTCATCATTTCCAGAAGTTCCTTCTACCTGAATGGTAATAGGTGAAGTTGTATCTGTAAGACCTTCCGCATCGGTTACCGTCAAGCTTGCGTAGTAAGTGCCAGCAGTGGTGTAGGTATACTCAGGATCCATAACCGAAGCCGTACCACCATCACCAAAAATCCATGAATAGCTTACAATCTCATTATCATCTGTAGAATTACTACCGGTGAAATTAACAAGGTGTGGTGCCGTTCCGTTTAATGGTGTCGCGCTTGCAACAGCCTCTGGAGCTGTATTGGCAGGACTTACAGAAATAGTAACGTCTGCACTACTCGTCAATCCTTCCTCATCTTCAACTTGAAGTGTCACAACATAATCCCCTGCTTCTGTAAAAGTATAAACGGGATCCTGTATTGTAGAAGTCGCTCCATCTTCAAACGACCATAGATAATTTACGATCTGCTTATCATCTGTTGAATTACTTCCTGTAAATAAAACTTCAAGTGGTGCATTTCCACTCAGAGGTGTGGCAGAAACTATAGCTTTAGGCGCCTGATTAACAGGATCACCTACAGCAACTACTTCAAGTGCCGATAGTTTTGGCTGGTCGATTCCACCCACAGCGCTCAGTCCCGAGAAATTAATGACCAGTTGACCTCCACTTACCGTAACTTCATATGTTTTTACAACTTCGGTCTGAGGGCCTACATCTGCATTCACGTCATAGTTGTTCAACACTAAATCACCGTTGATTACAACATCAAAAACACGCTTGCGGTTGCCACCTGGGCCACCTCCATTTGCACCCCAGTATATTTCGGCAAAATAAAGGTTTACCGTGTAGGTTCCATCTGGAACAGGAAGCACATAATCAAACTTACGCGACAATGAACTTCTTTCAGATTGAAACAAGGTTGAAACCGTTGCTTCTGTGTTTGTGTACTGCTTGCCATCCACGAAATTGCGGTCTGATGCAAATACTTGTCCATTGTGTACTACTTCAGGGCCACCAGCATTAATTCGTAGGGCAAAATCGTTGTTTACGTCTGCTTGCTCTACGTTAATTGTAAGCATATCAGTAGCGGTAAGACCTTCCGCATCGGTTACTTTTAGATTTACTTCGTAAACCCCTGATTCTGTAAAAGTGTAATCAAAAGATTCTGCATTACTGATCGATGTCCCGGCTATAGTCCAGTTGTAAGCGGTAATAGCGTTGTCATCTGTAGAAGCACTGGCAGTAAACATAACATTAAGTGGTGCTTCCCCTTGTGTCTTATCAGACTGGGCAACAGCTACTGGTGCAATGTTTGCCGCATCTACCTCAATGGTAATGTTATCAGAATTTGAAAGTCCATCTTCATCTGTTACAGTTAGGATTACCTCATAGCTACCTTCTTCATTAAAAACGTAGTCAAAAGTCGCTACATTAGAAATCTCAACGGTATTGAGCGTCCAGCGATAGTTTGCAATGGTACCGGTATCATCACTGGATTCTGAGCCATCAAAATTGACCGGCAATGGACTTGTTCCTTGTGTAATGTTTGCATTGGCAACAGCTATTGGTGCAATGGCTCCACCACCTACACTATTTACAATCACACTGGTCTGCGCATTATCCTGAAGACCTTCAGCATCATAAACCGTAAGTTGTACAAGGTATGAACCTGGGCTATTGTAACGATGCGTAGGATTATTAACATTAGCGAAACTACCATCACCAAAATCCCAAATATAACTAACAACACCCTTATCATCTGTAGAATTATCGCCTACAAAATAAACATCAAGTGGGGTATTTCCAGTAAATGGGCCACCATCAATAACCGCCACTGGAGCTGTATTGTCCAGACCTGCGGTAACCGTTAGAGTTGCAACACCAAACTGACCTTCTTCGTCCTCAACAACAAGTACAACAGTATAATTACCTGGCTGTGAGAATACATAGGATGGATTGGCTTCATCAGAAGTGTCACCATTACCGAAGTTCCAGAAATAAGTTATCACTTCACTGTCATCCTGAGAATTACTACCTGTAAACTGAACTGCTAAAGGTATAGCTCCAGAAGTAACATCAGCCTCCGCAATTGCAACAGGTGCTGTATTGGCTGGCAACACAGAGATAAGTATAGCATTAGAAGTATTCTCTACTCCTCTATCATCAGCAACAGTAAGGGTGACCTCGTAGGTACCCTCTGTCTCGTAAGTATATTGCGGGTTCATTTCATCTGAAGAGGTTCCATTCCCAAAATCCCAAGAGTATGTAACTATTTCTACATCATCCGTTGATGCATCTCCGCTAAAATTTACAGTATGTGCAACTTTTCCTTCTGTAAGATCAGCGCTTGCTATCGCTATAGGAGCCGTATTTTCGTTTACTGTAATAGTCAAAAATTGAGAATCAAACAATCCCTTTTCATCGGTAACGGTTAAACTTACCTCATATACACCACTTTCTTCAAATGTGTAGGTAGGGTTTATTTCTTCTGAGGTTTGATCATTGCCAAAATTCCATTGATAATTGGTAATCGCAAGGTCATCTGAAGAGTTGTCGCCTGTAAAGTTTACTTTAAGGGGTGCCTGGCCTTCAATCAGATCTGCAGAAGCTAATGCCAAGGGAGCTACATTTTCTGCAACTGTAATGGTTATGATTGCACTATCTTCAAGGCCATTTTCATCTGTAACGGTCAACTTTGCATTGTAAGTACCAAGTTCATTGTACACGTGAACAGGGTTTACATCTTCACTAGTTTCACCATCGCTAAAATCCCATAAATAAGACAATAAATCGCCGTTATCAGTTGAATTTTCGCCAGTAAAAGTAACTTCTAGCGGTGATTGCCCTTTGAGTGGTGTTGCAGCGATAACAGCCTCCGGAGCACTATTAACATTAATTAAAGCATTTTCGGTTACCAAAAGTCCATTCAAATCTTTAGCTGTAATCGTCAAAACATAACTAGGATCTGCATCTTCTGGTACCGCACCTAATAAGTTACCTTTATCATCGATCTCCATCCATGATGGAAGCTCTGAACCATCTGCAAGCGTTGCAGAGAAAGACAATTTATTACCAGGATACCCTTTCTGGAAATATCCAGAAAGATCATTTTCAAACGTACTTCCTACATTTACGAACAAGTCTTCAATAGGTAGCGCACTTGGTACCGCCTCTGGTCTAATATTGATAAAGTAAAACGTATTATCATTCCAGTCACAATTGGCTGATCCTGCACCACAACCGTTTTGAATAAAATCCTGTAGCACAATGTATTCATTTGGAATTATATTGCCATTTTGATCTTTTGCCTTATAGACCCTTAAGCCCAATAGGTCTGGTCTATCACCACTAATATTATTCCCTCCACTCGATAAATAATTTGCAACGGCTAACCTGAAAGATCCACTTATAGAACTTACCCGGTCTGCATTGAGGTCACTGCCACGATTAGGCAAAAGAGTTTGATAATAGGTATTTGTATGTCTAAAGTCCATACCTCCTACAGTCGTGTTTCCACTTACAGATACAAAGCGCCCATTGTCTGCACCTTTACCGTGAAGTGCAGAAAGCTGCAATCCAAGCACCGGTTTTGACTTATCTGCCTGTACAAAGTTCGAAGACAAGATCAAATCTCCTTCATATCCGGCATCAATATTTTCAGCCTTTGGATAATTTGAACTTGGTCTCGTAGGCTCACTGTTCGTTGGGGTAATGGTGCCGTTATCGTTGACGATACTTCTCATTGTAGAAGTAAAACCAAAAGCATCAAAAACCTGTTGTGCGGTGATCTCGTCGTTGCCTTCTGGTTGAGGTGTAAATCCTCCATTAAGCGTTGCTATACTTTCACCCCCATTATCTGCATTAGAGATAATGGTGATATTTTCCTTGAACAAGGCACTACGACCATTAGTGGTAGAAGCCGTGATTCTTATTTGAACATCACGTGATGCACCAGGTTCAATACTTATAGGGAAACTCATTTCACCAATATTATTGACAAAGGAATACGTGTAGTCCCTGGTGTCAGAAATCTGAACATCTGAAATGATCAACGTACCTGTACCCGTATTGTTCAACCTCATGATATTTGTGTCATGAGTAAGCGCAACGTTAGGTGCCGCACCGCCGGTATTAGGATTTCCTATTCTATAAAAAGTATAATAATCATCTGCAGGGAAACCACGTTGTGTACCTGGTATTTTAGTCATGTTCTCCATATAGAGAACGGCTCCCGAGGGTTTCTCAATGCTAAACTCGATCGTTTTGACCGCAGTGTTACCATTTCCATCTTCGGCTTCTACCAAAATACTGTAATCGCCTGACCCATCAACCGTAAAAGGTTCTGTGTACGCAATTGAAGGAGCGCCGTTAATAATATAAGCCAAGTTTTCAATAGATCCGCTGCCGCTTCTATCTTCCGCTGCAAGCGTAACTTCCACTGTACCTCTATACACATTTTCTTCGAACATCAAACCGTCTAAGGTGGCCGTAATGGTAGGTGGCAGTGTTGCTATATTTACTGGGGCTATTCGTATATAATTTGGCTTCGCATTAACACCTCTTTCATTGAGCGACAAGCGCAAGATGCCATCAGTAACATCTACAAGTCGCGTCCCTTCTGCATAAATTAGATTGTTAGGATTATTGTTCTGCTGATCAAAATCCACAACGGTTATTCCATTAACATCAAGAACATGGTTACTATCCCTGAATTCATTTTCACCTACACTAATGTTTACAAAATAGCTGCCGTTAGGAAGTTTTACAGTCCAGTCCCTAAGAGGATAAGTTGCCGCTGTCCTATGGCCTATAATATTAAATGTTTTTAATAAGGGATCATCGTTTGTTCCCGTATTCCTGTTTCGTGCATTTACCGCTGCGTTTGCAGGTGTCAAAGTACCTGGAAGTACCCATCCAAATTCTACGGTACCCATGTCTGTACTCTGGGCAGCATATGGTTGCCCTATGTCATCAATATACCCTTCAGGCGAGATTTCTATGTCATCAGGAGTCTGAAAGTTAAATTGGTACACATAAACTACCTCATCTGTTACAGAAAGATTGATTGACAGGCTGGCGCTGGCGTAGTTCGTAGCAGAAGCTGTTACAACCGCTGTATAGTTTCCGATAGCCAAACCTTCTGCATCAATGCCAATATTAAACGGATTCTCAAATTCAAAATTCTCTGGTAGCACAACCCAATCTTCGGTAGCATCAAGACTAATCTCATTTGCTTTGATAGGACCGGAAACACTTAAGGTAACATCCTGATCGTTTATTTCCAATTCGTTCACCGATGTGCTGAACTTCAACGACTCTTTATCAAAACCGAAGGCAAGCAAAGCCTCACTAAAAGGAACAACATTGTCCATTATGAACATATAATCCTGATAATCCCCATTTGATGCGTCTTCAAAAGTGATTAAATAGCTATTTGGAATAATATTCCCCTCTCTGTCCTTATTAGGATAAATACGCGATCGATGTGCAACACCGCTGAGTTCATTTAATATATCTTCGGTATAATTAAATCTTCCGAAAGACCGCGATTCAACATAAAATCCAAATACATCCCCTCGTGGATCAAAATTAACAGAGGATTCATTCGATTCCATAGGTGGATAAAGCGTTTGCGCGTTTGCTAAACCATCTTGCAACACTCCTATTTCCTGAGTGAATATTTCGCCATCATTAGTATACCAACCAAATGGCAGGGATTCTGCAGGAGAATATCTTCCTACCGGCGTAATTCTTACAGGTGTTTCTGCATTGAGTTTTACCCAACGTTCCACTTCAATTTCATCTGCAATAGGGTCTGGGTCAGTATTATTAGCAAGCGTTGTCCAGCCAATATCAAGACCTATACCAAGTGCATTTACAACATCCTGCAATGCAGGTTCCCCGGTACCTTCATATCCTTTTTTCTTAAGACCGAAAAGACCTATGGTAAATTGAGGATTTTTCTCATCATTGCTATTTATTACAAAAGCGGCATCCTGATAACCAATATTGCTTTGGTCCAGATTAGGAGCATACGTGATCGTATATTCAACACTTCCACCAGGTGCTATATTTTGTGCTCCAGAAGGATTTGCATCTTTGAACTGATCTGCAAAATTTCCACTAACGGAAACTCCTGTGATATTAAGCACCTCTGCCCCTTCATTAGATATAGTAACCTTCTTCTGCTGACTTTGAGATCCTTGGTTATTTACCGTTGTTTCAAAGATTAATTCCTTTGTGTTAGCAGCAATGACAGCTCCAGGCTGTGCAGGATCAGAAGCTCTGAGCAGGGTAAGCTGAGGTAAGCTACTACCATCCCTATCATATTCTGACACATAGATATTTCCTGTTTTTGGATCTTCAACTACTTCGATAGGATCATCAAATCCACCAAGTCCTGTGACAGAATTGTAGTTATATGCGATATCACCATTACTTCCTGGATCAAGTAATAAAAGATTGTCCTGACCACTAAACTGGACCACCATTATTAAACCTTTCAATTTTCCTTCAAAGGCATCACTCTTATATTCTATAACCCCATTCGGTGATTTGTTAAAATCAAAATCAAATGCAGGTTGCATGTAATTAGGATCAGGCTGAACGTTAGATGGATATTTTGTAACATCTTTATAAGGTTCTCTTACCTGTCCCGGTAAACCACTATAGGATGTTCCTCCATGGTTAAGTACAAACTCTCCCCTATATGGGTTTGGGTGACCATGATAAGTACCTCCCTTGGTTTTGAAAAGCCAATCCTTTTGAGTATTACCTCCCAGGAGTGCTGGTGCGTTAGGAACTGTGGTACGTCCATCAATTCGTCTAGCCAACTCATAATTTGCCGTACTTGGAGAATTGGGTGAATTAGTATTGTTACCAGCTGTACCATTGGTTGGAACATATAACCAACCATTAGAATGCCACAGTAGATCGTACGCATTACGTATACCTGTTGCAAAAATAGTAAGTGGTGAATTTGTAGCATACGGATTGTACGTTCCATCACTCATAGTGATGGAATTTGTAGGCGCACTGTTTATGACACCTATATTATTAGTAGTGTAGGCATCTAATGGTAAATTACCCGGAAGTTTATCAAGTTCTACCTTAAGGATAGCACCGCTCAACAAACGCTCTGGCCTGAAAGCCCATGCAGGATCAGGCTCACCCCCAGCGGTATTGCTACCCTGACTTATGAATAAATCCCCATTTATATCAAATGCCAGACTGTTTGTCAAATGATCCTTCTTAGACCTTGGCAAGTGTATTATAACATCCTGTACCAATTCTAATTTTGGACCGCTCAGGCGTGTCAACTTACCGTCCCATTCTGGACCATCACTTTCTGAAGATTTACTATGTGTAATATAAGCGACAAGGTTCTCTGCCGTGGCATTAGGATCAAACCTGAAACCAATAATCAAACGAACGTCGTTATTTTGAGGGCTACCATTTACGGGATTACTAGCTCCTGATAACTCTGGTGATAGTACTTCAAGATTGGTCAGGGTGCCATCATTAGACATATCCCATCTGAATATCTTACCATCAGACTGAAAATCCCCTATGGTACTCGCGTAAAGTTTACCATCAGGTCCCACCTGCATACTTGAAAAACGTTCGTTTTGGACACGCTCACCCAATGCAGCTCCGCGCACCTGAGTAAATGAAACGTTTGTAAGGTCACGGCCTGGCTGATTTGTATCTAAATCTTCTTCACCTGTCGTAAAACGGGACTCAAAAGCTTCAAAAGCAATTCTATCTTGAATATCACCTATTTTATTAGCCTCAATAGTCGTAGGCATTTTTAAGATGTACGTGGTGTTTTCTTTTAATTTGTTTAATGGGGTCAGGATAATGGCATCCCCTCCACCGGTATCATTCGTATTTGCTGGAACCAGTTGCTCTCCCCCAGCTGTAACTTCATAGATTTTAGCATTGCTTGTAGTTGTTTTATCAAGCTCATAACCTTCTGGAACAACGATCTCAATAGCAATCTGGAAGCCGTTCACAGGTACATTAATAGCACCATCTTGTGGGTTTACGCCCGTAAAATATGGGATATCACTAAGTCCTACCTGTTCAATTTGTATTGAATTGATTTTAGTATTGAAACCACCCCTTGGATCAATTGTTAGTCTTCCATCCCTAACAACGACTCTGGAGCTTCCAGATTTGAAACGGGTAGCAGCACCTTTGACTCCAGTAGGTATAAACTGGTTTATCACGTTTACACCTTCGGCATTGATAGTGTGCTTAGGGGTACTTGTAGATGGTGAATCCAATTCTGGATCCCCTACATTTACGATTATATTATAAGAACCATTGGGCAATGCCAATTCCCACTTGGCATCTGGCAAATAACCCTTGCTAGGATCAGTATCTACGTTCCCATACTGCATATGGATCAAGGAGTTATTGAGAACACCTACCCCACTTACAGTACGCATTCTGGCGCTATTTGTTACTACTGCAGGAACATTGGTTTCCGCATTGAGCCAGCCGTAGGAATAACCGTTCCCACGATCACCGTAAGAATCCCCACTATCTTTATTGTAACCCGCAGGTGACGCTGTTGCTAAATCAGAAAAATTGATATTAATAGGATCAATAGTATCTGTTATAGCATCGTCTGCCTCTAATGCAAAACTTTCAAAAGTATAGTTTACATCTGCGGTTTGTTCTCTTCTTTTAGAACTAAAAATACCTGCAAAACTAATGTTGTCATATTTCTCTTTACCCTCTAAGTAGCTTGCGGGAAGGCTCAGGGAACCTATGGAAACTTCACCCCCACCATTTACGGAATAATAACCTGTAAGCAAACTATTTACTTCATCTATATACAGTCGCAAATTAATAGTACTGTTATTATAGTTAACGATAGGTTGAGAACTTACAGCATCACTATCAACTGACAAACCATTGGTTTCGGTCCTAAGTTCTACAACACCACCGTTAGCGATAGCAAGTTTTGCAAAATTATCCTCGTCCAGGCCAAACCATAAACCAGCTTGTTCAGAATTTTGAGTAGCGTCGCTGTATGGGTTTACAAGAGTTGTCCTCAGACTGAAATTTGAATATTCTGCTGTATTGATACCAACTCCCAATGTATTGATCTGCGAATTGACATCTGTACTTGTTCCCGCAATAGTACCATTTTTGACGTATGCTATCCCATTTGCGGCTTTTAAGGTCATTCTGCCATTTGAAAAAGAAATACGACTGGGTTCATAACCCGGTACCTGTGGGTAGTTTATGGCACCATCTTGTGGGATACGCGCAGATGGATTATCTACCATGGTAAAACCTGTATTTGAGAGACCGCCTTCGGTACCGTCAAAGGAGAGTTCATAAGGAAGTGAAACTTCAAGCTGATCACATTCTAAAATTGAAATAGGATTGCAACCGGCAACTTCTTCCCCAGCGGGTTTGATATTACGAGCAATAACAACAATATCTTGATAATCAAAACCGCTGATGTGTTCTTCTGTGGCTATAATATAGGCGTTTTCTTCGCCTGGAAGTTCATATACCCTAACATGATGAGGTATGGCTCCGTTAAATGTATTAAGGGCATCCTCGCTATAAAGCGTACGATTATTAAAAAATGGCCATCTACTATAAAAACCAAAGCTTGCAGTCCCAGGATCAAATGTTGTTGCCCCATCAATAACAGGATTTAAAGTCTGGCCATTACCGGATACATTTCCAATAGTAAAAATTTCATTAAGAACTGCGGAATCACCACTTTCATACCATCCAAATGCAGTCACGGGATCAGCACCTTCTGGTCCAAATGCACTAAGAACTTCCAATGTAACATTACCCGAAGCTGCACGTTCAAAACTTTTGATATCCAGTTCGTCACCCAGCAACGTATTGTAATTTTGGCCATTTGCCAAATCGATGATATTTGTGTCCGCATTGTTGTCACCTACGGTAACGGCACCTTCACCTAACTGGGTATCGAGAACCCATTGTAAGGATGGCTCTTTATCTCCACCATTTCCTAATTTACCCAGACCATTTAGTGAAACCGTCATGGGATTTACGTCTGCGGCAGTAACGCGCAATGATGCATACTTGGGTCCTACACTACCTGGTTTAAAAACCACCTCAAAGGTTGCGCTTTCTGAAGGGGCAACCGTTTGGGGAATTCCATTTATTGAAAAACTTTCAGCATTTTCTCCATTGATCACCACTTCAATTGCGTTGAGGGGAGCCGTACCGCTATTGGTTATTGTTATTTGTTTAATTAGGGATAAGTTAGCATCTACAATGACGTCACCCACAATTCTCTGTGGGGAAAGAGACAAGAGAGGTTTGGCTTCCGGTTCATCCTCCGTGTTTTCTTCGGTCACTATTTCAGAATAGTTGGTCCCTAATCGTATGGGCCCTAAGCTACCGTTGTTTATTCCGTTGGAACCTATGAATATACGACCTACCCGAGGGGTGCCTTGCACGGCATGTGTGCCCGCTCCCGTCCATACGTTTTGCTCAAGATTGAGCTGTGGATCAATAGTCCATGAATAGGTTATAGTACCATTTCCATCCCATACCCCACGGGTTACAAATTGAATGGTTTTACCTGGATCAATCGCAATAGCACCTTGATTTGAGCCAGATCCCTCCAGACCCAGCATGGCGACAAGTTTGTTATCCACTGTATAGGCAATCTGCTCACGTATCCATTGATCACCGCTTAAATTATCATCTATTCGTACTACAGAACGTATTCTATCTGTAGTATTTACTCCTAGATTTGCAACGTTGAAATAGGTATTAAAATAAAATGGCTGTCCAGCAACCAGTTCTTTGGGATTTGAAATCAGTGTTTCATAATCATGCGTTTGTTGACCCTGGGACAAATCAATACTGAAGTCAGTATTAGATGTAAGACCTTCGTTAACGACTGGTATAGATGCATCAGTAACTCTCTCTTTAGACCAAGCACCGTTAGAAACTTCATGAAGGTTTCCTATACTATAAGTTTCAAAATTTTCTATAAATGAAAAGTTCTCCAGTGCGGCCTCTGTAACGCGAACAGACCATTCTTGCATCGTGCCATCTTCCGCAGTTACTGTATATAAAACAGGGTTGGTAAAATCCTGAACAACACCTGAATCTGGACTGATGGATGCTCCAGCAGATACGCCGATTACCGGAGTCAATGCAGTAAGATCTGTGCCCCTTTCCACTTCTATATTAACCAAATGTCCCTCTAGGTTGAGTACCGCTGGGCCCGTGGCAGAAGTAATGTCAAAATCTGAAATATCGTTCTCAGTTCTGGCATTTTCCTTGGATCGTACAACCAAACTAACCTGCAATTCTGCAGAAGTGTAATCCCCATTTGAAGGAATCGCAATTATGGTCGTGCTATAGGTATTTGGAGCTAGATCAGGTTTGATATTGAATTCCAATACCCCAAGTTCTGGATTTACCGGAAGGATCAACCAGTCACCAGAACTAGGATCGTCTGACAGAGAAAAAGTAGGATTTCCTTTATTTGCAGTAAGTGAAACACTTTGTGGGTCAATAACATCCCCTTCGATACTTTCAAATATTAAAGCTTCCTTATCAAAAGAAAGGTCAAGCTCCTCTTTTTCTACTATTGCAGAGAAAGAATCAAAACGTGCGGTAAATTGACTTCCATTACGATGCGTAGCATATATACCTGCAAAGCTAACATCAGAAATCTCAGAATTTAGATCCCTGCCTGAAAGATAAACTTCGGGAAGACTCAAAGCAGAATAATCACTTTTAGTAACTTGAATAAAGTCGCCACCATTAATGGCATAGTAAGCGGTAATTGACATTGCTATAGGATCAACTACCATCCTCAATTTTACATTTTGGCCAACTGTACCCAAATTATCTATTAAGATCTGATCTGGAGACGTATCTCCATTTATAGATCTACCGCCCAGTTCCTTTCGCAGCTCTACACTATTTGCCAAAACATTAAGCTTGACAAAGTTATCTTCATCAATACCGAACCATATTCCTGCCTGGGCAGAACCAGTTCCTGTAGTTATATTTATTAATGTTGTCTCCAGGGTGAGCGGCGTAACAATACTTTGTAAACCTATACCAAGGGTATTTACCTGATTGTTGTTATTGCTACTTTCCGGAGGATTTAAATAGTTTATACCTGCTTGGGATTTTAACTCCAGACCACCATTATTGATACTTATCAACGAGGGCTCGTAGCCATTGACCGCTGCGTTTGATACTGGAAGGTCACCAGATCGTCTAGCTTCTGAATGCTCTAAAGCTGCGGTAAAGCCAGTTCCTGTTCCGTTTACATCTCCCAGAGTATTCAATACAGGCTCAGTAAAATTAAGATTTAACGGAAGCCCTTTGATAATATCTTCGCAGGCTAGGATGCTTATAGGGGAACACACCTCGTTTTGAGGTGGATCATGCCTTTCATTTTCAAGAACTTTTGCATTCCTAAGATCGAATATTTTAATATTCGTAAAGGAGGATAAACCGAAAAATAAAATGCTTAAAAGGGCCAAAAAATACAGTGGCCTAAAGGATAATTTCAGATTGGTGTAAGGTTGTTTCATAATTTTAGCAATAAATATTAGATGATCTTAGGGTAAATTAAATTTTCAAAATTAGACATACCAATGGCCGTATGTTACTCATAATGAGAGAGACATTGATTAATGGATGTTTAAATCTAATGGTTTGAAAAAAACCATTTTGATATTATGGTGTTAGGGAACCATTCAAAATGATTGTCATAAGTTGGGTTATGACATGTGCTAAATTAGATAAATATAAAAACCAAAAAAGAAGTGGTACGTACTTTTCGATAAGCCGTTTTACGGTAATTGTGTATTTCATCGGTAGGCCTTATGATGCTTGATTTTTATGCATAAAAAAATAATTTGCTAATAGTTGTTCAAAAAAAATATACTATAAGTAAATTCCTACAAAATGTCTATTTAACGTTAATTTAAAGTTAATTTTAAAGAAATTTGTAAGTTGCATTTTTAAGGTAACTTGCTCGAAAACGGTAATTAAGGCTTAAAATGTAAACACTGTGGAAATATTACACAGTCAACTTTGGCATACCAACATAAAGTTTTAGCTAAAATATTAAGCAGAATAAGGCATTCGTATAATATGATGACTACATTGAGGATTACAGAAAAAAGGAAGTCTCTTAAAGAAGGAAATTATAAAAACCTTTAAAAAGAAGAAATCCGCTATTTTTCTTTTAATTTGAAAAATGCGGATTGATATTCATAATATTTATGACTTAATAAGTACCCCGTCAAGCGTAAAAGGGTGAGTATTTACTTAGTAAATCATAGTATTCACTAAAATCAAGAAAGAGTGTGAATTTTATGGACAAAAATTCGTTCAAAAAAATTTATTTTAAAACAACATTTGAAATTATCAGAACGCTATTTTATTTCAAAATAAATCAGGAACGTACATCCTGATATTCGGGATGCTCATCAAATTTCACCTCAGCAAACGGACATAAGGGATCAATCTTATACTCCATTTTACGTGCGTATGCCACTGCATGTTCCACAAGTTTACCTGCATACCCTTTTCCTTCTTCACCACGTTTTGTTTCCGTATGGTCAATGGTCATGATCCCATTGCGGTCTTTTGAGTAGGTAAGTTCTGATATAATCCCATTATCGCTTTCTATTAAAAAGACGCCGCGGCTATCATTCTCGTTATGTTTTATGGATTGATTCATGATTTTGTAAGTAAAAGAATTAATTTTAGATTTTTTTTAAATCCAAAGATTCGTTTAAAGGTCATCTTAGAAACAGATGGTTCCTTAGAATAAAAATATTTCATTCAAAATAGCGAAATTATGACCGCTTTAAAAATCAAGCGACTATTTAAAGAAGATATTAACATCTTTTTGCCACTCGTTCATGAACTCATGGGCAATACTATAGAAAATGAGCTACTCATAAAAAGGTTTGAAAGTATGTTTGAGCAGAATTATGAATGCCAGGGTATTTTTATAGAGCGTACGTTAGTAGGTGTTTTTGGACTATGGTTTGCTACCCGTCATTATTGTGGCAAAACCTGTGAGCCAGACCATGTGTATATCATACCGGAATATAGGAGAAAAGGTCTGGGAAAAGATGTCTTTGAGTGGATCTTTGATTACGCACGCGAGAAAGGCTGTGAGACTTCAGAACTCAACAGTTATGTACAGAATTACCCTAGTCACAAATTCTATCTAAATGAAGGCTATGAGATCTGGGCACATCATTTTCTAAAAAAATTATAAGCCAGATGTAATTACAAATTATTGGTTTACATTTAAAAAACAAGTGTCTCCCCACTAGCCAATTCGTAAGGTTTAGCATGCTGGGTAAATATCCTTGCTTCATGCTGACCGTTTAATATAATGGTATCACCAGTAACGGTCAACCAGCTACCTTCACGCAATCCCACTACTGGTGGACTATTAAATTTATGGTATTCTTTTATACGGGTTTCCCGGGTTTCCCCCATATGCGTACCGTCAAAATCTGGGTCTATATAATGAGCGTTGATATTAAAGGGGACTGCACCAATGGTTTTAAAACTTGGTGGGTAGACAATGGGCATGTCATTAGTAGTTTGCATGGTAATACCGCAAATATTACTTCCGGCACTTGTTCCTAGATAAGGAGTACCATTGAAGAGAACATTGCGTAACACTGGCATTAGATTTCTTTTACAAAGTTCATTTACCAGTAAAAATGTATTTCCGCCACCGGCAAATATAGCCTGCGCCCCCTCTAATGCTGCAATGGGATCATCAAACTGATGTAAGCCATTCACTTCAATATCCAGTTCGTTGAAAACCTCCTGCACCCGTTCTGTGTACAGATCGTGAGAAAGGCCTCCGGGACGGGCGTAAGGTATAAAGACCAGGCGTTCTACCTTTTCAAAGTGAGTATTAATGGCAGGCAATAAGTATTTTAGATACTCTTCCCCGTAAAGGGTAGAGGTACTGGCGAGTATTATTTTTTTCATTCAAGTTGGTTATATCGGTTTGTAGGAATCAATTTAACAAAAATTTACACACGCATAGGTTCTTCTTTATCATTTCTTATCGGAAATTCAGAAAAAATACATGATATGAAATTATTTTACACCTTCCTAATAGTCTTGAGTATTAACCAGCTTACGGCTCAGTCTTTTAACAACCGTATGCTGATAGAAGGAAAGGTAAATGTACCACCAGGAGACGATAATGAAGGTATAGTGATTTTTAATGAATCCTCAACCCGCGGTACCATAACAAACCGAAATGGTATTTTCTTTTTGAATGTACGCCAGGGAGATAAAATATTGGTGCAGTCTATACAGTTTACTCCCTTTGAACTACAGGTAGACCTGGGTATGATTCAAAATAAAAAAATTATCGTTACCCTGCGCGAGAACCTCAACAAACTGGACGAGATCGTAATTACACCTACAGACCTTACCGGTAACATTGAAGTTGATGTCAACCGCGTTATCGTGAGTAGTGACACTCCCAGTGTGAATATACCTGCCGTGGGACTGCGCCGAAGTTATATTGATGATGCCAGCCCGGTAGAAAATGATGCGTTAGACAAGGATGACTGGAAATATGGCCTCGATTTTATAAATATCTTCAAGGCATTGTTTGACAAGAGGGATCCTGAAACCAGCGACTTTCAAGATACCGCAGAAGAGGAATTAAGCCTGATGTATGGTAATGCATTCTTCAAAAAAAATCTAAATATTGATGAGGAGAACATAGGTGCTTTCCTGGATTATGTAGCTGCTAACGGACTTGAAAAAAATATGCTGACCAAAGGGAACGAGCTCAATCTCATTCAGTTTTTACTGAATAAAAGAGATGAATTCAAACAGGAAATTAATCAGGAATAGACCCAAAAATCACCATTTTTAGTGCAATTTTGCCCCCTTTAATCGGTTTTTGCATTAATTATTGGAGTTTATGGAAGAAAAGATAAGGCAGCGCGTCGCCCTGGGAACTTATTTCTTTATCATTGGTTTTTGCTTTTCCACCTGGGCATCGCGCATCCCTACCCTCAAGGTTTATTTTGACCTTAATGAGGCAGAACTGGGAAGCTTGCTACTGGCCATGCCTATTAGCTCCATGCTTGGCCTTCCCATTTCTGGGTGGCTTATTTCCAGGTACAATAGCCGCTCTCCCCTACTCGTTGCCTTTTTCTTATTTGCCGTGGCGCTAAGCTGTATTGGTTTTGCAGATAATATAGTTGGTCTAGTGATATCCATCAGTCTTTTTTCCTTTTGCATGCGCATCATAAATATCTCCATTAATACGCAGGCGGTCACTTTGCAAAAATCTTTTGATAAAAAGATCATTGGATCATTTCATGGTTTATGGAGCAGTGGCGGGCTGGCGGGTGTTGGGCTTTCTACGTTAATGATAGGCCTCGAGATCCCTATTTATTATCACTTGCTTAGCGTAGCGATTTTTGTGCTCGCAATCGCATTGTTTATGTACCGTTCTTTACTAAATAATGACCGTGCAAAAGAAGGTAATAAGTTGGTTTTAGGTAAGCCTGATAAATTTATAGGCGCACTGGGTCTCATGGTATTTTTTGCTGCATTATGCGAAGGTGGTATGTTTGATTGGAGTGGGGTTTACTTTAAGGAAGTTGTGGGCGAGGATGTTTTTACCTGGGGCTATCTCCTCTTTATGATCTTTATGGCGCTTTCCCGGTTTTTCTCTGATGCGGTCATTGATTACATTGGCATGCGCCGTTTGTATATCTATAGTCCCTGTATCACCGCTTTTGGGATTATACTCATGGTGTTTTTACCCTATTTCTGGCCGGCACTCATAGGTTGTTGCCTGGTGGGAATAGGTGTTGCCGCAATAATCCCCATGACCTTTAGCCTGGCCGGTACCTCAAAAAAATATTCGCCCGGTATGGCGATTTCTATCATTGCTACTTACGGTATAATTGGTATGTTGCTGGGGCCCCCGCTTGTGGGTTATCTTGCCCAACTAATAAATCTAAGATGGTCGTTTTTGCTTTTCTTCCTTGCGAGTTTGATGTTGATCCCTATTTCAAGAATATTCTTTAAAAGAAATGCTGAACCTGAAGCCGTTCGCAAATAAATACCATTTGAGCGCGTTACTAATTGCAACGCAACATCCATTGTGCAGTCCTTATCAAAAAGCTGCTCGCAGGCGCTATAAATTTTTCATTTGATAAGATATCTATTCTTTTTACTAAGTTTTACGGTGCTGGGCAATTACAACCTCCATGCACAGCAAACGGTCATGCTTGAGGGCCGCGTACTCAATGACAGTATTGACAAAGCCTACCTCCATATTCTCAATCTCACCACACAACAAGGTACGATCACAAATGAAGGCGGGGTTTTTACCATTCCCGTGCATGTTCAGGACACGCTGTTTATTTCCGCAGTACAGTTAAAGCATAAAAGAATTGTGATCACCCCAGAAATATTTGCGGAAAAACAAATTCAATTCCGGCTGGAAGAAGATGTCAATGATCTGCCCGAAGTCACCGTGAGGGATATAAATCTCAGCGGTTTATTGGGAACCGATGCCAAGAATTCCAGCGCTAAAAAACCTTTTGATCCTGGGGCAGCTGGTCTTCCCATATATACCGGGAAATCATTGACAATTGAGGAGCGGCAGCTGCATGAAGCACAAACGAGTGGTGGCGGCATCATTCCCGTGGGGGCGCTGATCAATGCCTTTTCGGGACGCACAAAAATGCTGAAAAAACGCGTGGAACTTTCAGCCATGGAACGCAGGGTGCAGGAAGCCCGCAAGGTTTTTACAGACAGTATGTACACCCGGCAATTCAATATTCCTTACGAACTTATAGATGACTTTGCTCATTATGTTTTTGAGGGGAAGGAATGGCGTTTAAAATATGCCGAAAGCAATAATCCTTTAGAGCTTATTAAAATGTTTCAAAAACTTGCCCCAGAATATCTTGAGTTCAGGCAACAAGACCAGCAATAAACCGAAATAGCCCTGCGGATGTATATTATAGCCAATTATAGCTGTGAAAATGCTCCTTTTATCAAAAAACGATCTTTTACAGACGTTTTTCTTCTATTTATGGCCATTTTTTGCTGTGCGTTACTACAAGCTCAAGACATAAGGTCGCTAGAAGGTAAAATCCTGAATGATAGTTTAGAAAATTCGTACCTGCACATCATGAACTTAAACCTTCAGCGCGGCACCATTACCAGAGAAGATGGTTCCTTTAGCATTCCCGCAAGACTTTATGATACGCTCTATATTTCCGCTTTACAGTTTGAGCATCAAAAAATTGTGGTAAACGAACAGATTTTTGAACAAAAAAGCCTGATTATTGCCCTAAAAGCAGCCATTAATGAACTAAAAACAGTGAATATAAGTGATATAGACCTTAGCGGAAGGCTGGATAGCGATGCAAAAAGCGTAGAGGTTATCCCCTATTTTGACCAGACAAATGTAGGTTTTGCCCCTACCTCAAAAAAACGGAGCAGCGAGCTCAGGGCACTGCAGGGAGTCGGTGGTTTTGGTCTCGGCGGACTCATTAGTATGTTGAATGGCGATAAAAAAATGCAAAAAAAAATATTCGAAATTTCAATTATGGAAGGTCGCGTAAAAAAAGCCCAGGTTCGGTTCAATAATGCTTTTTATGTAGAACATCTTAACATTTCCGAAAATCTAATAGACGATTTTTGCTATTTTGTTTATGAAAACGATGAAGCAGCGCTACAACTTACCGCATATGCGAATCCGCTAAAGTTGATCCGTTTTTTAAAGCAGAAAGCAATTCTGTATAGAATGCATAAGGCATTGCCAGATTAACTTATCGTGTTTGGAATAAAGTTTGCACATTTACAAACTTCCTTAGTCTCCTTTTTTATGAAAAAAACATTTTTAATGCTCGGTTTAATTGGCTTAATGGGCATTTCTACCGCCTGGCACAAGTTTTACCTCAGCGTTACCCAGGTCGATTTTATTCCGAAAGAACAAAGTGTACAGGTAACTACCCGTCTGTTTTACGACGATCTTGAAAAAGCCTTGCAAGAGCGCTTCGATAGTGGTATCAAAGTTGAAAAAAGTTACGACCAGAAAAAACTGGACACTTACATTAATAAATACATTCAGCAAAAGCTGAAAATAACCATCAATAAAGAGCAGGTCAAAATGAATTATCTGGGCCACAAAGATGAAAATGACTATGTGGTTTGTTTTATTGAAATAAAAGATATAAACACCATTAAAAGCATGGAGATCGAGAATACGTTACTCATGGACGTCTTCCCCGCACAAAAAAACGTCGTACATGCCCAGGTGGGAGAAACCCGAAAAAGTTTTATGCTCACCGCATCAAAAGATAGCGCGATGTTAAATCTTGATGAATAGGGCAATCAGATCATACTTTTCAATACTTTTAGAAATTCTTAAATTTTAATCATTACTTTATGAAATACGCCAAGTTACCTTTAATGGCATTTATGCTGCTTTTCTGCATTGCCGCTGTGGCGCAGGAAGAGCAACAGCAGCCAGAGAAAAAACAAGAAGGTCATTCTAATCTGAATAAATTTAGGCAGCTCAGCGACATGTGGGCAACACCTAATGTTTACCGAACCGCTTCTGGTGCGCCCGGGCCCAATTATTACCAGAATCTGGCCGATTATAAGATTCAGGTAGAACTGAATGATAATAATCAAACTATCACCGGCTCTGAGACCATTACCTATAAGAACAATTCTCCAGATGATTTGACGTATCTGTGGCTGCAGCTGGATCAAAACATCCGTAAGAAAGATTCTCCCGCAAAAGACAAGAACGGCAGCGGTATGAGCGAGGTTATGCCTACAGCGAGTTTTGTGTCAGATTATATGAAGGCGCCCTTTGATGGTGGGTTCAATATTAAAAGCGTCACTAAGGATGGAAAACCGCTTAAATACACCATAAATTACACCATGATGCGGGTAGAATTGCCCGAAACGCTAAAATCTGGCGATGAATTCGAATTTTCGGTTTCCTGGGATACCAATATTGTGGAACATACCGTAGACCGTGCCCGTTCTGGTTATGAAAGTTTTCCTGATGGAAATAAAAACTACGTTATCGCGCAGTTCTTCCCCAGAATGTGTGTATACAATGATGTTGAGGGATGGCAGAACTATCAGTTCTGGGGCAGCGGCGAGTTTGCGCTTCCCTTTGGTGATTATGAAGTAGATATTACCGTACCCGCAGATCATTTGTTAGACGGTACGGGAGAATTGGTCAACCGGAAAGAGGTTTACTCAAAAGAAATGATCAATCGCTGGGAGCAGGCTAAAAAATCCTATGACAAACCGGTGATCATCAGAACCCAGGCCGAAGCTGAAAAGATCGAAAAAGGAACTACCGAAGCAAAAAAAACTTGGAAATTACGCGCAGAAAACGTTCGTGACTTTGCATTTACCACCAGCCGTAAATATATTATGGACGCACAGGCGGTAAAATTCCCAGGACATGATGTGATGGCGATTTCCATTTACCCTAAAGAAGGTAATCCTTTATGGGAAGAATTTTCTACAAAAGCCGTGGTACAGACTTTAAATTCCTATAGCAGGATGACTTTTGATTATCCGTATCCCAAAGCGATTTCTGTAAATGCTAAAAACCAGGGGATGGAATATCCCATGATCTGCTGGAACTATGGTAGACCAGACGAAAACGGTGAGGTTTCAGACCGCGTAAAATATGGGATGATCAGTGTGATCATCCACGAAGTGGGACACAACTTTTTCCCCATGATCGTAAACAGCGATGAGCGCCAGTGGGGCTGGATGGATGAAGGGATCAATACATTTGTTCAATATGTTACCGAACAGGATTTTGGCGAAAAATATCCTGACGCCATTGCTCCCAATTCAAAATATCCATCACGTCGCGGCATACCGTCTAACATTGTTGATTATATGAAAGGTGATCAGGCCTTCATAGCGCCCATTATGTCAAACCCGGAAAATGTATACCAACTGGGGAATAATGCCTACGGAAAACCGGCCACCGCGCTTAATATTTTAAGGGAAACCGTCATGGGACGTGAATTATTTGATTATTCCTTTAAAACCTATGCCCAGCGCTGGATGTTCAAACATCCCACTCCCGAAGATTTTTTCCGTACGATGGAAGATGCTTCGGCAACAGACCTTGACTGGTACTGGAGGGGTTGGTTTTACACCACAGATAATGTAGACATAGGAGTTAAAGAGGTAAAATCATATTATGTAACCGATACACCTACCGCAAAAGGGAAAGAGACCCTTGCAAAATATAGCATGGCTCCTTCAGATGTGGAAGCTCTTTATGTTGTCGCAGAAGATAGCGAAGAGTTTAAACCAGAAATGAAAGACAAGTCCACCCTGGAAAATGCGCCTAAGCTAAAAGCCTTCATGATGGACAATTTTACGCCAGAACAACGCGAAGGAATGGAAGTGCCCAAGCACTTTTATGCAATTACGTTCACAAAACCTGGTGGTATACCTATGCCTCTTATCGTAGAATATTCATATGCAGATGGTACAAAAGAGAAGAAAACCTATCCTGTGCAAGTATGGCGCCTCAATGACAAAGAAGTTAGCAAAGTGCTGGCAACAGATAAAGAACTGATAGGCGTAAATATTGACCCAGATCAGGAAACAGCAGATGTTGACCTTACTAACAACAGTTGGCCGGCTCAACCTCAGGGAGAGAGTGAGTTTGATCAATTTAAGGAAGGCGTTGAAAATTAAGGATTAAATGCTACGATATTTTAAAAACGGTAATTCCGTTTTAATCTAAAATAGCGTTAAACCTATAGTAAAAAGCTGGCGAAAATTCGCCAGCTTTTGTTTTTTCCCACTATATTTGTTGTCTATGATAACACCACTTTTTATCAGCGGGGGCGAGATCGCCTTTGTTGTTTTTATCGTAATAATGGTTTTTGGGGCAGATAAAGTTCCTGATATTGCCAGGGGTCTTGGCAAGGGAATGCGTACGCTGCGCCAGGCTACAGATGACATCAAGTCAGAAATAACCAAAAGTGCCGAAGAACGCGGAATCAATACAGATATAGCGAAAGACGTTAAAAGTGAGATTGACAAGGCCAAAGAGAGCATTGAGGATATCACCGGCTCTGTGAAACGCCGCTTTTAATGTGGGAACAACTGGCACAATGGGATAGGGATTTATTTGTTTATCTCAACAACCTGGGCATAGAGGATTATGATGCCTTCTGGATATATATCACCATACCCAGGCATTGGATCCCACTTTATGTCGTTTTACTTGGTCTTTTTTTTATTGCCTTCAATTGGAGAAAGGCACTTACCGGAGTTCTATTCCTAATTCTTGATCTGCTTGTTACCGTTGGTTTTACAAATTTTGTAAAAATTCATGTTGCACGGTTGCGCCCCAGTAACCAGCCCTTGCTCAAAGATCTAATCCGTGTTGTGCAGGAACCGCATAACTTTTCCTTTTTCTCCGGTCATGCTGCATCTTCCTTTACCGTAACCACTTTTGCCGTGCTGGTTTTACGCAAGCGCTTCAAGTGGATTTATGCCTTGTACCTGTGGCCTGTTTTATTTGTGATGAGTAGAATCCTGGTAGGTGTACATTATCCAGCTGATATTCTGGTAGGTGCCGGTGTGGGCGTACTTATGGCCATTCTCTTTTATTGGCTCTACAAACAGTTTTTACTGAAGTATGGATCAAATTTTAGTGAGATAAAGAATTAATACCTACGAAAAACCCCTGGTCTCAAGTCTTATCTAAAGTAATCTTCTGAACTGAAAAACAATTTATGAAAGCAGTTGGCGTACGCGAATTAAAGAAGGCGTTAAAAGAACATTCCCGTGAAGAACTTATGGAAATGTGCCTGCAACTTTCAAAATATAAAAAGGAAAACAAAGAACTACTTACCTATATACTTTTTGAGTCGGCTCACGAAGAAGGGTACATTGAAAGTGTAAAAGAGGAAATCGACGATGGGTTTGATGCGATTACCACGCGAACTTTTTATTACATTAAAAAGAGTGTTCGGAAGATCCTTCGTATGGTCAAAAAGTTCATTCGATATTCTAAAAACAAAGAAACGGAAATTACTCTCCTCCTCCATTTCTGCGAAAAATTGCTTGAGGTAAAACCCTCCATCAAGAAGAATACGATGTTGACCAACCTTTATTTACGGGAACGTACTTCCATCGAAAAAAAGATCGAAAAACTACATGAGGACCTGCAACTCGATTTTCATAATATGCTCGAAGATTTAACCGAAAAAGAGCCTAATTTCTAACCAATTTGGGTCATTTATTATATAAAAGACGAGATTTTTCAAATCATTTATTTTCCCAAAAAAATATTATAACGCTGTTGTTTTTTTCGTAAATTACTGATATGTAATTACCTGGCGAAGCATGCGAGATACTTATTGCAATTATTTTATTATCTGTTGCAATGACATCGGTAAGTTACTTAACCAATCGAAGCAGAAATTTTAGAAGCAGCAGGAATACAAGAGCAAGAAAGCAGTTTCCCTCTAAGTTCCAGTAGTTGCCCTAAAAATTAAACAGCATTTGCGACACACTTTAATTCTACAGCAGGAGATAAAATTGACTTAATTCTCAAACATTAAACCAGCGCCCTGCGCAAAATGCTTATAGGATGCAGTGCCTCCCGGGAAGTGCCATCTTTGATCTGGTGCCTGCAACTCGTTCCTGAAGCAGCAATTATTGTTTCAGGTGAAGCCTTGCGTACGGCGGGGAAAAGTGTCTGTTCCCCCACCTGCATGCTCACCTCATAATGCTCCTCCTCGTAGCCAAAAGAGCCAGCCATACCACAGCATCCTGAGGGAATAATCGTGGGTTTGTAATTTTCGGGCAGATTGAGCAGATTAAACGTATGTATGATTGAAGAAAGCGCTTTCTGATGACAATGACCGTGTATTTTTAAGGTCTGTGGTTCTTTTGTAAAGGATGACGTCACAATATTGCCATTCTGTACTTCCCTATCTAAAAATTCTTCAAGCAACAAACAGTTTTTAGCGAGCACTTTTGCCGCGGCAACATCTTTTAAGAGCCTGGGATATTCATCCCGAAAACTCAAAATAGCCGAAGGTTCTATGCCTACAAGTGGCGTTTCTTCAGAAATAATATCCTTGAATATTTTCACGTTTTTTTTAGCCACATGCCTGGCGTTTTTGAGAAAGCCCTTAGAAATAAAAGAGCGTCCACTTTCGGCATGTTTTACAAAAAGAACTTCATAATTCAATCCCTGTAAAAGTTCAATGGCATCACGCCCTATTTCCGCATCCAGATAATTTGAAAATTCATCGATAAAAAGATAAACCGATTTTATAGGTTGTTGCGGATTTGTTACCTTATACTTTTTTGACAACGACCGTAAATTCTTTTTCGCCAGTGGCGGAAAACTTCGTTCACCGGCAATATGCAGGTATTTTTTAAGCCACCCAGAGGTAAACCTGTTGCGGTAAATTGCATTGGTAAGCCCCGGCAACACCGAAGCTGCACTGTTTATCTTGGTATTATAAGCAAAACTGCGCGTGCGCAGGGAGCTTCCATTTTCTTTCTTGTACTGGTATTCAAATTCAGCTTTTAGCGTAGCCACATCCACATTACTTGGACATTCACTTCCGCAGGCTTTACAGCTTAGGCAAAGGTCAAAAACCTCTTTGAGTTCTTTATGATTGAACCGGTTTTTACGATCTGGTTGCGTTAAAAATTCGCGCAGGGCGTTGGCACGTGCCCGCGTGGTATCTTTCTCATTGCGCGTAGCGCGGTAACTGGGGCACATGGTTCCGCCCGCTTCAGGGAGTTTGCGGCAATCCCCGCTACCGTTGCATTTTTCGGCCGCACGCAAAATTCCTTCAGAATCCCCAAAATCCATTTTTGTCTTGATTTTGGGCTCTCTTCGGTCAATTTCATACCTAAACTTGGCATCCATGGGAGGAGTATCCACGATTTTCCCCGGATTAAAAATCGCGTGGGGATCAAAGGTTTTTTTGACCGCTTGCATCAGTTTATAATTGGCTTCACCTACCATCATTGGGATAAATTCTGCCCTTACAATACCATCACCATGCTCCCCGCTCATACTTCCCTTGTATTTTTTGACAAGATGGGCGACATCTGTTGTAATCTTTCTAAAAAGTACTACATCCTCTTTCTTTTTCAGGTTGAGTAAAGGTCGCAAATGCAGTTCGCCAGCACCGGCATGCGCATAATACACCGCATCCTGACCATAACCATCCATCAGCTGGGAGAATTCTGCAATATAGCTGGCCAGATCTTCTACCGCTACAGCAGTATCTTCAATACAGGCAACCGCTTTTTTATCGCCCACAATATTGCCCAACAAGCCCAGACCGGCCTTGCGCAGTTCTATGGCCTGACTGATCTGCGTACCATGAAGCACGGGAAATGCGTAGCACAACTGACTTTGCGCAAGGTCTTTAATTAAAGCATCTGCTTTTTCTATCGCCCCTCCTTTTGTTGCGTCCCGTACTTCAAGCATTAAAATAGCCTTGGGATCGCCTTCTATAAAAAATCGGTTTTTTTGCTGTTCGCGATTATTCAGCGTACAGTCAAGAATAACCTTATCCATCATTTCGCAGGTATACAGATCATGCGCCATGGCCGGAACAACCGCTTGCAAACAGGTAGATATGCTATTGAAATGGGCAGCGACCATAACGCCTTCTTCCGGAGGTAAGAGATCTAATTTTAAGGTGATTTCGGTTGTGAACGCTAACGTTCCTTCGCTTCCCGCCAATAACGAACACATATTAAAATCGGTAGGATTTTCTGGATCAAAAACAGCATTTTCCAGTAATTTATCCAGTGCATAACCCGTATTTCTGCGGTGTATTTCCGGTTTTGGAAATTCATTTTTAATCTCTTGCTGAATGGTTTCAGGCTCCAGTAAATGGGCGATTTGGTCGTATAATTGCCCTTCAAAGGTGTTTAATTTCCGCTTTTGCGAAAATTTTTCGGCAGAAATAGTGCTGAATTCTGCCAAACTCGCATCACTGAGCACCGTCTTTAATGAAAGTACTTTATCCCGGGTGACCCCGTATTTTATAGAAGTAGTGCCAGAGGAATTATTGCCAACCATACCGCCTATCATACAACGGTTTGATGTGGACGTGTTGGGACCAAAAAAGAGTCCGTAAGGCTCCAGATATCGGTTCAGTTCGTCACGGATGACCCCGGGCTGTACGGTCACCGTTTTATTCTTTTCATCAAAGTCAAGTATAGCGGTAAAATGCTTTGAAACATCAACCACGATACCCTTTCCTACACATTGACCGGCAAGTGAAGTGCCAGCGGTACGCGGTATCAATGACGTTTTGTGTTCTATTGCAAAATGTACGAGCGCCTGCAGGTCTTCAACCGTTTTTGGGAAAGCAACCGCAAGCGGAAGATCGCGGTACACAGAGGCGTCTGTGGCGTAAATATGCTGGTGGAGTGTATCAGTCGAAATAGTGCCCTCAAAACGGGACTGTAGTTCTTCAAAATGTGCGGTAAGGTCAGGCTTCATATACCAAAGGTACGATTATGGGACTTTTTATACCGGGTAAAACAGGATAAGGTTAACAAAATTTTAATGATCTTAAACCGGTTTTTTATACTATTCATCCTCTATTTGCAGGTTAATCGAATAGTATATTGTCAATGTAGTACGTATATAACGTATACATTGATCTTATAAATCTATTTTCAACCTATCACAATTTATGAAAAAACTTATTTTATCCCTTGTATTTACCGTTCTCGCCTGCACGCTGGTAGAGGCTCAAGAAATCTCAAAAAATGCCCTTGGTATCCGTTTTGGTGGTAATAATGGTGTGGGGGCGGAAGTTTCTTATCAACGCGGACTTACTGAAAACAACCGACTTGAATTTGATCTGGGATGGCGCAATGATGATAATTTTGACGCCTTTAAACTCACTGGTCTGTATCAATGGGTATGGAACCTTGATGGCGGGTTTAACTGGTTTGCCGGTGCTGGTGGCGGTATAGGATCAGTAAATTATGGCAACGACTTTGATAGGAACAATAACGATGACTCAGAGTTCTTTGCTTATGGAGCCGGGGACATCGGGATTGAATATAATTTTAACTTTCCACTATTGATCGCCTTAGATTTTAGGCCAGAAATAGGATTCAACGATTTTAATGATGACCTCGATTTTGATATTGCATTTAGTGTAAGGTATCAGTTTTAAAACATAATTAAAAACCTATTAAAAACGCCATTTTTCAGTCGGAAAATGGCGTTTTTTGATTAAATAACCTGCTTTTTCTGGTCTTTTTTAAGCGCTTTTAAATAGACTTTTTCGTACATGGGCACAATCGTCTCTATATCAAATTGCCGTGCTTCATTTTTTGCCTGAGCTTTAAATTGCTCCAAAACCTTATCATCTTTCAAGATCGATATGGCATTTGCCGCCATACCATCAATATCACCTACCTCGTTGAGAAAACCGGAAACGCCATCTTTATTGACTTCCCTGAGTCCGCCAGCGTTTGAAGAAACCACGGGCACACCTGCTGCCATGGCTTCCAGCGCGGCCAGGCCAAAACTTTCCGCCTTTGACGGAAGCAGGAACAGGTCAGAAAAACAAAGTATTTTATCTACCTCATTACTGTTCCCCAGAAAAATTACTTTTTTAGAAATACCAAGTTCGTCGCACAATGCTTCCGCAGGTTCCCGTTCTGGACCCTCACCTACCATAATTAATTTAGAGGGAATATGTTCCTGAATCTGATTAAAGATTTTAATGACATCTGGAATACGCTTTACTTCCCTAAAGTTACTGATATGGGTTATGATGCGCTCATTATCACTTGCCATTAATTCGCGCTGGCAATCTGTAAAACCACTACTTACACCACTGAGATCAATAAAATTCGGGATCACGTTGATCTTCTTTTTGATCTTGAACAACCGCAGTGTATCTTCCTTCAAACTCGTAGAAACCGAAGTTACCACATCGCTCTTGTTGATACTAAAGGTAACCGCAGGTTTATAAAACGGATGGTTTCCCACAAGCGTAATATCTGTCCCGTGCAGCGTGGTGACCATAGGTATGGTGATCCCTTCCTGTCGCAACATCTTTTTTGCCATAAAACCAGCATAGGCGTGTGGTATCGCATAATGTACGTGAAGCACATCAAGTTTATAAGCCCGGATAATGGTCACCAACTTACTCGAAAGGGCAAGTTCATAGGGTTGATAATGAAATAGGGGATAATCTGGAACGTTGACCTCATGAAAGAAAATATTCTCATTCAGCAGATCCAGGCGTACCGGTTGTTTATAAGTGATAAAATGAACTTCGTGACCCCGCTTGGAAAGCGCGATACCCAGTTCTGTGGCCACTACACCACTTCCACCAAAGGTGGGATAGCAAACTATAGCAATTTTCATACTACAAAAATACTAAATCCGTAGCATTGTGGTCACTAAAAAATGTTTGTTGAATTGTTTAAGAAGTACTTTTATGGCTCAATAAAGAAATCAATACATACAGCAAGATAATCAAAGGTATAGCCAGGAATTGAAGGCTGAACAATAAAATTACCGAAAGTAGTAAAAATCCATATCTAATCTTGTTTGCAGCAACTCCCCAGGTTTTGAATTTAAGGGCAAAAAGCGCGATTTCAGCATTTAACAGTATGCAGCTGATAATGGTAAGGGCAAGAAGAAAATAAGCATTGGTAAGTAAATTATCTGCCAGTGCATTGGGTTGATACATCAAAATAAGTGGGAGACTAATGATAAGAAGCGCATTTGCCGGTGTGGGCAACCCAATAAAAGATTCGCTCTGGCGCTCATCAACATTAAATTTGGCCAGCCGGTACGCTGAGGCGAGTGTTATCGCAAAACCAAAAAACGGCAGGATAGACAGGGAATTCCAGTCAGTCGCTGCAATTTTTTGCGTGTGATCGCCCCAGGCATTAATATTGTTAAGAAGCTGAAACATGATTATTCCTGGTACCACGCCACTGGTAACCACATCTGCAAGGGAATCAAGTTGAAGCCCCACTTCGCTCTGGGCGTTGAGCTTGCGCGCTAAAAAACCATCAAAAAAATCGAAAAATATGCCCGCGAGCACTGCATAGGCCGCAATCTCAAGGGAATTGTTAGCGGCAAAGTAAGTCCCTACCATTCCAGAAAATAAGTTGCCCATAGTGAAGGCATTGGGAATGTAACGGTTTATATTCATAAAAATCGATTTTTGTAAAAGTAGCAAACTCTGCATTCCTAGATGCACTCAAACAATAATGTACCTAAAATAAAGTTTATAATGTGAGCAAAATTGGACATATTTGTCCTCAAAGTAAAGCTATTGTATAAAATTTATTCTGTCCTTTTCTTCTTCCTTATCTGCTCCACAATGCAGTCCCAGGTGGTGCGCAAATATTCTAACGAGTTTTTGAATATTGGCGTTGATGCTGCGGCACTGGGCATGGGCAATGCCGTAGTGGCCGGTACCCGCGATGTGAATGCGGGCTACTGGAATCCTGCCGGACTCGTAAATATTGAAGATAATGAACTGTCACTTATGCATGCCAGTTATTTTGCCAATATCGCGCTCTACGATTACGCCGGTTTTGCGATGCCATTGGATAAGGAAAGTGCCGTGGCCATTTCTTTGATTCGTTTTGGGGTAGATGACATTTTGAATACCACACAACTCATTGATGCCAATGGGAATATAGATTATAACCGCATCAGTCTTTTTTCTACTGCAGATTATGCAATGACTTTTTCTTATGCACGCCGACTGTTCCTTGACGGACTCGATTTCGGTGCGAATGCGAAAATAATACGTCGTGTAATTGGCGATTTTGCAAATGCCTGGGGTTTTGGTCTTGATTTTGGAGTGCAGTACCGTATGGGGGGATGGAGTTTTGGCGCGATGGCCCGGGATATTACCACTTCTGTAAATACATGGAGCATTGATGAAGAAGCTTTCGCCACTATAAGTGATGCCGTTGCCGGACAAAATCAGGAACTCCCCGAAACGCTAGAAGTCACCCTGCCTAAATTGCAAGTGGGCGCGCAACGGGAATGGCTCATTAGGTACGATTATTCCATAAAAGCCGAAGTGGACGTACTTATGCGTTTTACCCAAACCAACGATATTATCTCATCATCTGCGGTTAGTGCAAGTCCCGCCGCTGGACTTGAATTTGGATATGCCAATTTGGTTTTTCTGCGAGCGGGGGTGGGAAATTTTCAAAATCTTACCCAACTTGATGGTAGTGAGCAATTGGGCTTTCAGCCAAATATTGGCGTAGGATTCAATTACAAAGGCATTCACATCGACTATGCCCTGACCGATATAGGCGATCAGAGCGCTGCGATATACAGCAATGTTTTTTCGGTAAAATTGGATTGGAAGCTTTTTCGGTAGTACGCAGGAACAAACAGTTTTTATTAAATAGTTGAAGCTGTAAATCACTTGCCTTTATTTTCTCAAAATTTTAATTATTAAGTAAAGCGTCTTGATATTAAGCTGAATATCTCAAAATATGCTTGAATTAAATGGTTTTTAGACACTGTTTGGATATTTAATGGTTTTTGGGCGTTTCCCTGCGGGTCGGGCTTTGCGCTGCAATCTTTTTGATCATGCTTCTCAAAAAGGATTTCCACTTCAATCCCTAACGCGGAATTCATTTCAGTATGGTATTGCTCAAACCTCTGCTCTCGGGTTAAATATGTACAAATTCATTAGCGCAACTGCGCTTTAACACTTCAATAATCAGTATTTTACCTATAAAACGAAAATAATGGGTGACGAAAATTTAAAAAGTAAAAGCGTTCAGGAACTAAAATCAGAATTAAAAACGACTCAAGTCATTACGACAGCCTTAATCAGTGTAATTAGTTTACTTGTTGCAGTTACAATGTATGGCCTGATTTATTTAGAAAATAAAGCCGTATTTATAGCATTGATTACTGTTGCAATCTCCTGCGGTGCGATTATTCCCATACAATTGGTTTCAATCAAAAAAATTAAAACTGAAATAAAATCGCGATAGCCCTTAGCCTAATACCTATTTGTTTGAATTAAGGCTTTTCAAAATTTAAAAAATGAAAGAACTCTCAGAATTTACAGATGAAGAACTACTGGCAGAAGCGAAAAAAATGAAATCGTCGGCAGTGACAAATGCCCTTTTTATCGGATTTTTAATAGGTATCTTAATTTATGGCACTGTAAAAAACAGCCTGGGACTTTTAGCGCTTCTACCCCTTTTTCTAATTTACAAACTGATAAAAGGTTCCAAAAAGAATAAACCACTTGAGGAAGAACTAAAAGCCAGGAATTTAAAAGTATAGTGTTTATTCTTCCCCATGTAGCTGTTCCTTATATTCCTCTATCTTTGATGCTGTTTCTGAATCCAGTTCCGGTTCCTGAATATCTGGATATTTCTGAAGTTCCTCTAAAAGTATTTTGGCAAGTATAAGACGTGCGGTAGGTTTGTCATCTGCTGGGATAATATACCAGGGAGCGTGTGGTTTTGAGGTGTTGTTTATGGCATCTTCAAAACAGGCTTGATATTCATCCCAGAGTTTACGTTCCTCAAGATCTCCTGCTGAAAACTTCCAGTTTTTATCTGGTTTGTTCAACCGCCGGAGTAACCTATGTTTTTGTTCATCTTTAGAAAGATGCAAAAAGAATTTGTATACCAGGGTGCCGTTCTCTGCTATGTGCTTTTCAAAGTTATTGATCTGCTCAAAACGTTTATCCCAGAATGCAGGTGTAATATCATCTACCGTATTTATCTGCGGCAGGTTTTCACCCAATACATAATCAGGATGCACGCGGGTAACGATTACATTCTCGTAATGTGTACGGTTAAAAATACCAAATTTTCCACGTTCTGGCAGCGCGATATAATGTCGCCATAAATAGTCATGCTTGAGTTCATTCTTGGTGGGAACTTTAAAACTATGCACTACAACACCGCGCGCATTGAAGTTTTTGAAAACCTCCCGAATTAGGCTGTCCTTACCCGCGGTATCTGTACCTTGAATGCAAATAAGCACAGCGTATTTGCCGTGTGCATATAGTTTATTTTGAATGTCTGCAAGGTCTTTGCTTACATCATCCAACTCGTCTTCTAGGTCGTCCTTTTTACCAAAATCCTCATGGGTAGGGACGTCCTGCAATTTTATTGTCCCTTTTACTTTATAATCGTCTGCTTTCATAGTATTTCTTTTAGAGGGTTATATTCCGTAGAAATATTTTTTTTGATCCTTCGCAAAGCGTGCCAATAAAAAGTTGTCCTTTCAGGAAACAGACCATGATCTGCTCTTTATAATGAAAATAATCCTTAGTACGACTAACGGATATCCGCCCAGAATTTAGTGATTTGGATCAATAAACTCCCTTTTAGTGTCAATTATTGCCTATTTACTGGCAAAAAGCGCCACATCTTCTTCAGAAACTTCCGCAGATCCCAGGATGATTAAACGTTCTATCACATTGCGCAGTTCCCGTATATTTCCCGTCCAGTCGTATTCCTGCAATTTTTTAACCGCATCATCTGTAAAGGTTTTAAGTGTGGTGCCTTGCTCCTGGGCAATCTTTGCGGCAAAATGAGAAACCAATAAGGGTATGTCATCGCGGCGCTCATTAAGTGCCGGTACCCGGATTAATATTACGGCCAGGCGGTGGTATAAATCTTCCCTGAAATTGCCCTGTTCTATTTCTTTTTTAAGATCCTTATTGGTAGCAGCAACCACGCGTACATCAACTTTGATATCTTTATCGTTGCCCACTCGGGAAACCTTGCTCTCCTGAAGTGCACGCAAAACTTTTGCCTGGGCAGAAAGGCTCATGTCCCCTACCTCATCCAGAAAAAGTGTACCGCCATTTGCTGCTTCAAATTTTCCCGCGCGGTCTTTTACAGCAGAAGTAAACGCACCTTTCACATGGCCAAAGAGTTCACTTTCTATAAGTTCTGCCGGTATTGCCGCACAATTCACTTCTACAAGCGCACCTTTAGAACGCTCACTTTTTTCATGAATCCAGTGGGCAACCAGTTCTTTTCCTGTACCATTAGGTCCCGTAATGAGAACACGCGCTTCGGTAGGGGCGACTTTCGCAATGATTTCCTTGATTTTTGAAATGGCGTCGCTTTCGCCCACCATTTCATATTTTTTACTCACTTTTTTCTTGAGCATGGTATTTTCGGTAACCAGGCTTTTCCGGTCCAGGGCATTGCGGACCGTATTGAGTAAACGGTTGAGATCTGGGGGTTTAGAAATGTAGTCAAAAGCGCCCAGGCGCATGGTATTTACTGCGGTATCCAGATCGCCGTGACCGGAAATCATCACAATGGGAATTTCGGGCTTGATCTTTTTTGTAGCCTCCAGCACTTCAATACCGTCCATTTTTGGCATTTTTATATCACAAAGAACAAGATCATAGTCGGTATCTTTTAATTTTTCCATTCCCGCTACGCCATCCTCCGCTTCCTCTACCTGATAATCCTTATTTTCTTCTGTGAGGATTTTTACCAAAACGCGGCGTATGGCAGCCTCATCTTCTATGATCAATATTTTTGACATGTCTAAAATTTAAATTTCATTCCTCCCCTAAAATAGAAAGAATTATCGTCATTTATGGTATAGATATCATCCCTATCGTTGTTCCGCAGCCTAAAATCATTAGAAACGGAATGCGCTGCATAGGCAAAAAACCGGAGCTTTTTAGTAAAAAAATGCTCATAGCCCAGACCACCAAGCACTATGGTCATGGATATATTTTCGGCTGTTTTCCCATCAATAGTAATGGGACGCTGCAGGTTTCCGAAGAAATTATCAAGCGTTGCAAACGCCTGAAAAGCGTCTTTATGCGATTCATTTAAATAATGCCGAACACTCGTCTTAGGCACGCCCAGGGTAAAATCCCAATTGGGACGGAATCGTTTTGAATAGTCAATAAGCGGCAGTGGGTAATTGCGGCCGGGCGTCGTGGAATAGTTCAACCCAAAAATCAAGCGGTAGGGTTTACCATCTTTGGGATTGCTTACGTTGTTAATTGCATAAACGGCGGCATTGTAAATGTAATCGTCACCATGTGCACTCTGATTCAATGTAGAACTTATCCGGGCAGCAGTACGTATGCCCAGACGCCAGTTGCCCGCTATTTTAAACACATATCCCAATGCAAGTTCCATACGCTCAACGGAATTTACCTGAAGGGGATCAAAAGGAACCGAATCTTTTATGGTAATGTCAATAAAGCGATACTCCAGACCCAAAACCAAAATATGATTTCGTTCTTTATCTAAAGGAACCGGGATCTGTAGAAGCGCGCGATAACGGCTCAGGGAGTTTTTTGATTTTGCAAAGGGGATATGCATATATTCCACGCGCGCAATATCTGTAGTTTGCGCATTCGCAAAAGCGACGGAAAATATGCATACTAAAAAGACTCTTAAATAATTGATATGCAAATCCTATGAATTATTTTTATAAAAATGAACATCCCTCTGGGGAAATGGTATGGTAATACCGCTTTTTCTGAATTCCTGATCTATTTTGAAACGCATCTCACTTTTTATACGCGGATCCACAAAACTATCTTGAATAAAGAAATAAATCCCAAATAGAAGCGCACTATCGCCAAAATCTTCAAAAAGCACAAAAGGTGCCGGACTTTTAAGAATGCCATTCTGTGCGTCAGCACAGTCCAAAAGAATCTTTTTTACCAGTTCTGTATCGCTACCATAGGCCACGCCAACGTTGACCGCTTCACGCGTTGTGTTATGGTTTTGAGTGAAATTGTAAATAATCTCACTTATAAATTTATGGTTGGGGATAATTATCACCTTATCGTCACGGGTAATCGCCCTTGTGGTACGTAATCTAATCTCAAAAATACGACCCACTTTACCGTCCAGTTCAATAATGTCGCCTACTGCAAGCGACTTATCTATCATTATGAAAATACCGCCTATAACATCCTGAAATAGCTCCTGAAGTGCCAGCCCCAGACCCACAAATAACGCTGCGGAAGCAGTAATCAAAACCGTTACGTTTATCCCAGAAGCACTTAAACTAAGCACAATGACAATGAGGTAAGTAAAATACCGAATGAATTTGAAGATACTTATAAATTTAAGCTCATCATTACGCTCCATATTACGGGTAATGAAGCTACGTATCAACCGAAGCAAAAGGGATGCTACCAAAAAAGAAACAATAACCAGTAGCACACCTCCTATGGTGAGCCTGATAGGGTTTTCACCCTCTCCTAAAGTATAGCCCAGATTAAGGAACTTAGATATCGTAGACCAGATATCCTCCTGGATGATATCTTTTACTTTCTCAGCCCCTTCTTTTATATTTTCCTGTACTTCCTGAATCATGTTTTAGTACTTGAGCCATTTCATTAGCTCTTTATAAGTTGGCTTTTTACCATACATTAAGATTCCCACACGATAGATCTTAGAGCCAAACCAGACGGTAAACATAAAACTCCCCACTAATATCGCTACAGAAATAAGCAACTCCCACCAGACCACGCCAAACGGAATACGCATGAGCATGACAATGGGGGATGTAAGTGGAATATAAGAAAAAACAACGGCAACAATACCATGCGGATTGTCAATAACCGCAAAAAAGCCAACGTAAATGGCTAACATGAGCGGCATTATGAGCGGGAGCATAAACTGCTGCGTATCGGTTTCACTATCTACCGCAGCACCTATGGCTGCATAAATGGAACTGTACAGAAAGTAACCGCCTATAAAATAGATGATGAAAAATACAGCCAGCTCAATAAGGGGAAGCTTAAGAATATCAAGAATAATAAGCTCCATTTTATCCAGATCTGTAGCAGCCATATTGCCCAGCGGAACCTGGCCCGCAGTGGCATCTATGCCCAGGAAGCTTACAAGGCCCAGTAAAAGTACCGCTCCCAGAATAATCCAGATGGTAAACTGGGTAATACCGGCTAAAGTCGTCCCTATGATCTTGCCCATCATTAATTTAAAAGGTTTTACCGAAGAAATGATCACTTCTATAATACGATTTGTCTTTTCTTCAATGACACTACGCATAACCATATTGCCATAGATTATGATAAACATCATGAGCAGATACCCAGCGCCACCGCCAAAACCGGCCTTAATCCAATTTGAGACTTTAGACGTACGCTCACCGGTGAAATTTTCTATATTTATGGAAACCACCGTTTTTGATTCTTCGATCATATCGAGATTAACGCCTCGATCTATCAGCTTCTCATCGGTAAGTTTTTTTTCGATTTGCTCTTCCATTGCATCCAGTGTGGCAAAACCGGGAACTTCTGCTCCAAAAAAACGTACGGTGCTGGGCTGGGTTTTGACTTCTTCGGGAATATAAAGAAGACCAAAATATCCATTCTTTCTAACATTTTCTTTGGCATTATCCAGACCTACAGGTGAGAGGTCTACGTAATTTATTTCTTCGGTACTTTCAAAATCCTTGTAAAAAAGACCAGAATCATCTACAACAACGATCGTGCGCTGTCCATCCTGATTTACCTGAGTAAGATAGACGATAAGAAATATCATACCTACCGCGATTATGGGACTTAGAAAGGTCATTACGATAAATGACCGGTTGCTCACGCGTGCTTTGTATTCCCGTTTTACAATCAGGCTCAGTTTTCCCATTTATTTAATTGGAACTTATGGTTTGAATAAAAATGTCATTTACCGAAGGGATCACTTCCACAAAATGATTGACCATTCCTTTTGTAGTAAGATAGCGCAGCAAATCATTGGCGCTTGCACCTTCTGGCATCTGTACCGTTAGTTTGAGATCGTGGTCATGTATAGTTTTAAAAGTCGCCGGGGTTACATTCCAGTTTTCCGGGAGTGCAGTGGTAACTTCCATGTTAAGTCGTTGCTGGGCTTCATGGGTATCCTCAACAGTTTCCAGTCCTATCTCATAGGTATTTGATCTATAATTACGCTTAATCTCTGCGAGGTTTCCGTCCAGTATTTTATTGGATTTATTGATAAGTGCGATATGATCGCACATGGCCTCAACAGATTCCATACGGTGGGTAGAAAAGATAATGGTCGCACCATCATCCCTCAATTTTAGAATCTCATCCTTGATCAAATTGGCATTAATAGGATCAAAACCACTAAAAGGTTCGTCAAATATGAGTAGTTTAGGTCTATGAAGCACTGTCACGATAAACTGTATTTTTTGTGCCTGCCCCTTGGAAAGTTCCTGGATCTTTTTATCCCACCAACCGGTAATACCCAGCCTTGAAAACCAGTATTCGCTCTGGGATTTGGCATCGCTGCGCGTCATTCCCTTAAGTTGTGCCAGGTAAAGCAGCTGCTCCCCTACTTTCATACTTTTATACAGTCCGCGTTCTTCTGGCATGTAACCTATGTTCAAAATATGTTTTTGCTGCAGCGGTTCGCCACCCAGAGTTACGCTTCCTTCATCTGGAGCAGTAATCTGATTGATAATACGGATCAAAGTTGTTTTGCCTGCCCCATTAGGCCCTAAAAGGCCAAAAACACTTCCCGTGGGGACTGCGATAGAAAGATCATTAAGAGCAGTATACTTGCCAAATTTCTTAGAAACGTGGTCTGCGGCAAGAAGATATTCCATAGTTATGTAATAAGGGATAAAGGTATTGAAAATGGTTTAAATCTATGAACGCTCCTCAACGTTAAAGATTAAAATCTTTCATTTATGATGGAAAAATGCCCAAAAACAGGCGAAATCTTACCAAAGTAGCCAATTATATACTTATGAATCAGAATCGAGACTTTATATTAAGGCAATAATAGGATTATCAATCAATTCCCCTATATCGTAAAATGCAAAAACCCACCCTCAATCTGCACCGAGGATGGGAAAAAAATTGCTATGAAAAAGAAAAATATCACTAACTAGTGATTAGTGATATTCAAATATACATATTTTTTGATTATCTCAATACATCAGGAGAACATATCCTTCACTTTGTCAAAAAAGGATTTATCCTCCGTTTGTGGTTTCGGCTCAAAATGCTCATTATCCACCATACGATCGAAGAATTCTTTCTGCTCTTTATTCAGATCTTTTGGCGTCCACACATTTACGTGCACGAGTAGATCCCCTTTACCATAACCATTTATGGAAGGAATTCCCTTACCGCGTAATCGAAGGATTTTTCCGCTTTGCGTACCTTCTTCCACCTTGATGCGTACTTTACCTGTTACGGTATCAATTTCTTTGCTAGTACCCAATATAGCATCAGGAATACTCACGTAAAGATCATAATGAAGGTTGTCCCCTTCACGCTTTAGGGTATCATGCTCCTGCTCTTCAATTAAAACAAGAAGATCACCAGGGATACCGTCTCCAGGGGCATCGTTACCCTTACCGGATACTTTAAGCTGCATACCTTCAACAACTCCCGCCGGGATTTTTATGGAAACCGTTTCTTCGCTCGCCTTCATACCATCAGCGTCAGCATCTGCTGGCTTAGAATCTATCATCTGACCAGAACCACCACAGGTATTACAGGTTGTAGCTGTCTGCATACGTCCCAAAATAGTATTGGTCACACGCATCACCTGACCCTGACCATTACAGGTACTACAGGTTTTATACGTTGTGCCTTTCGCTAACGTTTTACGTTTTACCTTGATTTTTTTATCGGCTCCATTTGCGATTTCCTCCAAGGTTAGTTTTACACGTATGCGTAAATTACTTCCTTTCATACGGCGCTGACCGCCACCAAAACCAGAGAAGCCGCCACCGCCGCCAAAACCACCAAAAATATCACCAAACTGGCTGAATATATCATCCATGTTCATGCCACCTCCACCGAAGCCGCCGCCACCTTCAAAAGCCTGATGGCCATAACGGTCATATTTGGCCCTTTTCTCTTCATTTCCCAGTACCTCGTAGGCCTCAGCTGCTTTTTTAAACATATCTTCGGCCTTGTGATCATCTGGATTTTTATCAGGATGAAACTCAATGGCCTTTTTGCGGTATGCCTTTTTTATTTGCGTAGCAGTTGCTCCTTTCGCAATGCCAAGTATGTCGTAATAATCTTCTTTCATCAGTAAATCTTTGGTAATTAATTCCTTTTGTAGGCAGCAGGAAATTTTTAGTTGCCCACGACCACTTTAGGGAATCGTATAATACGCTCGCCCAGCATATAGCCTTTCTCTACAACGTCCACAATTTTTCCCTTTAAAGCGTCCTTAGGTGCGGGTATTTGGGTAATAGCTTCATGTTTTTCAGCATCAAACACATCCCCTTCATTGACTTCCATAAGGGATAAACCTTTAGCCTTGAGGGTTTCACTAAGTTTATTTCTTATCAGCTCAACACCTTTTAAAAGGTTTTTATCTTTTGCCTTTGCAATCTCTATAGACGCCCTGTCAAAATCGTCAAGTACGGGAAGCATTGCCTGCATTACTTCCTGACCGGCAGTTTTAAAAAGCTCGCTTCGCTCTTTTGCAGTACGTCGTTTGTAATTTTCAAATTCGGCAAATAGACGTAAAAACTTATCCTTTTCCTTTTCAAGATCCGCTTTATACGCATTTAAAATATCTTCATCACTGGCGTCATCCTCTTGCTGTGCTTCACCCTGTACCGCTTCCTGGTCTAATTTTCCTTCGTGATCTTTATGCTGATCCTGATGGTCTTGCTCTTGTTCTTTTATATTATCTGTGCTCATCTGTATCTTTATTTTAATCACATGAGGCAAAAGTACTGCCACTTCAATATAAATGTCAAAATGTCACTAGATTATATTTACAAAAAATTTAAGAAGGGAGAAAAATCAAAATCGTAATTTGGCCTCTTAATATATACCTAAATAAATCGTTTATGAAAATTAAATTAATACCCGTACTTAGCCTTGCCGTACTCTTAACCGGCATGGTATCATGTAAAGACAGTAAAAATAAGACCGAAGCAGGCGAAGCAGAAGTAGCCGCTGAAACCAGTATGCAGGCATCAAAGTTCATGGTTGATACACAAGCATCGACTATTACATGGGAAGGCAACAAGCCCACAGGTACGCACACTGGCACGGTTAACCTGGAATCTGGAGTAGTAAAAGTAGCAGGGGATAGCCTAAGTGGAAGTTTTCTTATAGATATGACCACAATAACTGATACTGACCTGGAAGGTGAACAAAAAACCAATCTTGAGCAGCACCTTAAAGGAACTGTAGAAGGTAAAGAAGGAGATTTCTTTAACGTTCAAAAGTATCCTACCGCAGCATTTGAAATTACTGATGTTATGGATGACAATGGAAAACAGATGTTAGAAGGTAATCTTACTATTAAAGATGCCAAAAATAACATTTCATTTCCGGTAACCTATTCTGTAGATGGTAGCACAATGACTCTTAAAAGTGAGCCTTTTACTATAGACCGTACCAAATGGAATGTAAACTACGGTTCTAAATCTGTATTTGATGATCTTGGAGATAAGTTTATCAGTGATGATATAACCCTTACAATAGATATCGTTGCTAAAAAGCAGATGTAATCCATTATTACTTAAAACTGAAAAGCCCGTCGTACGACGGGCTTTTTTTATTTGGTAGATAGTAAGCAATCTAAAGCTTTCTCAATACGCTCATATGAAAAAACATATCCTTCACCCTGGATTTTGGCAGAACTTACCTTTTGACTCTCAAGTACAACTGCTGCCATATCCCCTAAAGCCGCTTTCAACGCAAACTCAGGAACATTAGGTAACCATAAGGGTTTATTCAAAACCTCAGCGGCTGTTTTTGTCAGTGTTGCATTCGTTACCGGATGTGGTGCGGTGGCATTGTAAATACCAGCAAGTTTCTGTTCCATACAATGAACAAATATGTTAGCGAGATCTTTAATATGTATCCAGGATTGAAATTGTTTTCCTGATCCTAAAGGAGCGCCTACATATATTTTGATGGGCTTTATTAATTGTTGCAAAGCTCCGCCATTTTCGGCCAAAACGACTCCTATACGTATTTTAGTCACTTTTAGGCCAATTTCTTCAAACTGATCTGCGGCTTGCTCCCATACGTTTACCACATCTCCTAAAAAACTGGGGTTGTATTCTGGATATTCCTCTGTATACAGGGTTTCCAATGAAGATGGATAGGCTCCAATAGCACTGGCAGATATAAAATGATCTACCATGTTTTCCTTTTCCTTAAGCAAATCGAATAATAAATTGGCCGTATTGATCCTACTATCAATTATGGCTTGCTTGTGCTCATCTGTCCAACGTTCTGCGATGCTTGCGCCTGCAAGATGAATAACCGTATGCACCCCTTTTAAACAAGTCGCATCTATCTCCTTGTTTTTAGCATCCCACAAAAAGCCTTTGTAGTTTTCTTTATCTTCCAGTTTATCAGAACTGGTGGTCAAATAATTGACATCAATTCCTTTAGTGTGGCATTCTTTTACCAGTTGTTGGCCTAAAAGTCCTGTCGCTCCTGTAATCAATACACGCATACATTGTGTTTTCTTAAAATTAATCAGAAAAACCCGCGATACAATCTTATTTGTTATAGGTTTAACAGGCATATACAAACCTTTAACTAAAGGCCTTGCCCATACCGTATAGTATATTATCTATGTATTGAATTTTTAAAAACGGAAGCCATACTGATTATATATTCCTGGTAGATTTTCTCATTATTTTCACATACCATTAGAGCTATTTGCAAAGCTTTGCACATCCGCGTATCTTTAGCATTATAATTCGTGTATTAGGAATGCGATATACTGCTTCATTTTCAGGAAAACAACTTTTTTTAGCTTAAAAACCGACAAAAATACTCCTTTTTTAGTATGAAAAACCTGCTTTTGGCTTTAGTATCTGGCTTTCTTCTCGCTATGGCGTGGCCTACGTATGGTTTTGCTTTTTTATTATTTTTCGCATTTGTGCCCCTGTTATTCGCTACTGAAGAAATTAAGAATTCCACAAAGGATAAAAAAGGGTGGAAAGTACTGGGCCTTGCGTATATAAGCTTTTTCATATTTAATATTATCACGACAAACTGGCTCTACTTTTCTACACCTTTTGGGATGTGGTTTGCCGTACTCGCCAATGCTCTACTTATGACACTGGTATGGCGTATTTATTTTTTTGTGCGCCAGCGGCTATCGGCTATTCCCAGCCTTGTTTTTCTTTCCTCGCTGTGGATGCTTTTTGAATGGATGCACCTACACTGGGAATTTTCCTGGCCATGGCTAAACCTTGGTAATGGATTTGCGACCTCAACAAGCTGGATACAATGGTATGAATACACAGGCACATTTGGAGGAAGTTTATGGATCTGGGCGACAAATATTTTGCTGTTTTTTACCATAAATCGTTTTTTTAGTCAGGAAAATAGAAGACCATTTTATTATGTAATTGCCTGTTTTATAAGTCTTATTGCGGTTCCTATCATTGTTTCTCAATTTATATTAAACAATTATTCCGAAGAGGAAGATCCCGAAGAAATCGTGCTCCTTCAGCCTAATATTGATCCTTACAAAGAGAAATACAATATTACAAATGAGCGCATAGCAACTCTTTTATATGAGGATGCCGCCAAAGCGGTAGACGATAACACCAATTATCTTATAGCCCCTGAGACCGTACTTGCAGAGGGTTTTGGCACAACACTCAACACTTTTGATTATTCCCGCGAAAAAGAAAAGGCGCAGCTTTTTCTAAAAAAATACCCTAATCTTAACTTTCTTACCGGGATACAGTTCTATAATTTCCATAAGGACAGAAAAGACCTCTTGCCCACCAGTAATTTTCTGGGTAGGGATCGCGTGGGCGATACCGTATGGGGTGATTTTTACAATTCGGCAGTATTGCTGAACAAAAGCGATAGCAGCCAGATTTATCATAAGAGCAAGCTTGTGGTAGGTGTGGAAAACTTTCCTTATCAAAGTACTTTGAAACCGTTGCTGGGAAATATAATGATAGACCTTGGCGGGACTGTGTCCATGAAAACAAAGCAGCTGGACCGTACCGTTTTTGAGGGATCAGACCATTCTCATGTTGCGCCGGTTATTTGCTATGAATCCGTTTACGGTGAATTTGTCACCGGTTATGTACGCAACGGCGCCCAATTTCTGGCCATCATTACAAACGACGCCTGGTGGGGCGAAACACAGGGCCACAAGCAGCACCTTAATTATGCGAGGCTGCGCGCCATTGAAAACAGGCGCAGTGTCGCGCGGAGTGCAAACACCGGTATTTCCGCCTTTATAGATCAAACCGGAAAGATCACAGATCAACTGGGTTATGGAAAACGTGGAACTTTAAAAGGAACATTAAATAAAAATGCCACTTTAACCTTCTATACTAAATATGGCAATTTTATACCAAAAATTGCCCTAATCCCTGCCTTCGTAATACTCCTGCTTTCTTTTTTCAAGAAGAAGAAAGCACTAACATTGCGTTAGTAATTATCTGAAAACCGACAAAAAACCACTATTTTCAACCGAAATTAAGGCGTTTTTGCTCATAATATGCGCTTTTTTCAGGAAATACTAAATGATAAACAGCGTCATCTGAGAGTTTATATACAAATACGTTTAAAATAGAAAGTCGACTTTTAATGAAGATAGTACTTAAATTTTTAAAGAATACCTATAAAAACGTACTGCATAGTATTGCATTTTACCCTGTCCTTATAACCCTGGTATTTTTGTTTATTGCCTTTGGTGGTCTGGAAGTAGAAAATTTTGAACCTATACAGGAATTGAAAAAGAACCTCCCCTACTTTTTCATTCAGGATTATGAGACCGCTCGTTCTATACTCTCAACATTGATTGGCGGTATTCTATCACTTACCGTGTTCAGTTTTACCATGGTAATGTCTGTGTTGAGTCAGGCTTCTTCTAATTTTTCCCCAAGATTACTACCAGATCTGATCTCTAATAAAAAACACCAGATCATCCTTGGCGTTTATATAGGTACGCTTTCCTATTGTATAATTATCCTGATCTCGCTGGGGGCTTCTGGTGTAGACTCTAGCTCCCTGGGGCTCAGTACCATGTTTGCTGCGCTACTGGGTGTAATTTGTATAGGCCTGTTTGTATATTTCATACATAATATTTCCAGAGCCATACAGATTCAAAATATTGTGGACAGTATTTCAGACGCAAGTAGTAATTATCTCATGAAAAAACTTGAAATACAGAAGAAGACTAAAGATGGTTTAAAAACTATAGATACTACGGGATGGACAGTTATTAAAAGTAATAAATCTGGCTATTTCAGGGGTTTTGATCCTGCGCTGCTCCTTGATTCACTAAAAGAAGAGCACCATGATATATTTATAATCCCTTACTTGAACCAACATATTTGGAAAGGGGCACCTCTTTTAAAAATCAAAAAACAGGTGGATGAAGAGCAAAAAGAAAATCTTGATTTTTGCGTCACCTTATCCCCTGACCGGTTAGAGGGAGAAAAGGGAATAGGCGGAATGATCAAACTTATGGAAATCGCAGTTAAGGCGATGTCTCCCGGAATAAACGATCCCGGGACGGCCATAGATGCCATCTTAAAACTCACGCAATTGCTGCGTTTACTTTTACAGTTACCGCAGATTTCCGTAGAAAAATTTTACGACAGAAAACTCACGGTTATCGAAAAAATAATTGATGCAGATGAAGCGATGCGCCTGTTGATACAACCTATACGGCAATACTCTAAACAGGATAGTGCGGTTTGCTACGTGTTAATTGAAGCGTTACAGTTTATCAATCAGGAACCTGATATTTCCCAGGATAAAAAAGCCGTTATAGAAGCTGAACTTGCTGCACTTAAAAGGGATATTGAAGACTCCATAGAAAATGAAACTGATAAACAGCGCGTCATACGTCTATTTGACAAAAGCGGTCTTACAGAGCATTATTGACCCCTAAAATAAATCATGGTGCTGCATGTTTTTAAAAGGATGCTGAGATCTAAAAACAAGTTTCTGTGCTTGATATAATAGAGGTCATATTGCAATTTTTCAAGCGAATCCTGTTCAGACTTAGCGTACCTGCCGCGCACTTGTGCCCAGCCGGTTAGACCAGGTTTTATCACGTGCCTGGTCTCATAGAAAGGTATTTTTAAAGAAAGTTTCTCAACAAATTCGGGACGTTCTGGCCGGGGACCTATTAAACTCATTTCCCCCCTTAAAATATTCAGGCATTGGGGCAATTCGTCAAGTCTGGTATTCCGCATAATCTTACCGAAACGGGTTATCCTACGATCCCCTTTCTGTGACCACTGGGCGCCATGAGCCTCTGCGTTCCTGATCATCGTCCTAAATTTTATTATACTGAAATTTTTTCCGTTTAAGCCCACACGTTCTTGTTGATAGAACAACGGCCCTGCGTTGGCTATAAAATTGGCCATAAGTATAAATGGAATAAGCAATAGCGTAAGGACTGAACCTAAAATGGCGAAAACCATATTGAAAATTCGGTTAAAAAAAAGATAGAGGCTATTTTTATTACTACGGCTAAAGGGAAAATATTTATAAAAATCCTGTTCCATATGTTCTACCGGAACCTTCTGCGTTATTTCTTCATATACCTGCGTATATTCCCTAATACTGAATCCTTTTTCCAACAAGCGTATGAGTTGGCCATACAGTTCAAAATTCACCCCTTTACCTGCACTGGACACCACTATTTCAGAAACCGAATACCGCCGAACTGCCTTATCAAGCTCTGTCACGTCCACAATTTTCAATTTTTCTTTTTCGTCAGAAAGGAGTGAATTATCGGTATTTATATAACCGATCACTTTATAATTGGGATCTGCGACATGTAAATTCTTAACTATCAATTTTATATCAAACGCGTTTCCCACTACCAGCACGCGTTTATTAAATCTTGGAGCGGAAAATAATGTTATGTACATATACCGCCACAGTACCAAGGCGACTACCATTGCAGAAAAGAACACCACTATCTGAATACGATTAGCAGGCAAAACAGGTGTGAAAAATGGCGTCAGCATATAAAACAGTAATGTAACCGAAACGGTAAGAAGTATATTCTTTAGGGTCGTTTGAAAGCTGGCAGCGCGTTGCAGGTCATAAAGTTCGAAGATAGTGCCAAAAAGCATGAGGTACAATCCAAGCGTCAAAAGCCAGGACCACTGAGAACCGTTAAGTGAAAAATAGGCGTAATTAAATATATGCCCTAAAAGTATTAAAACTAAAAAAACAGACAGAAGGTCAAAAATACGCAAGAAAACCTTGCGTTCAGGTATATCAAAATGAATACTTTTTGAAAGGGGCAAGGGAAGTAGATTTTAATCGTAAATATAGATATTTTTATCTAAGGGTATTTTGCCATAAGAGTTTTACATTTTCCCAGTCAAAACCTTCTGCTTTCTTTCGGGCATTTTTAGTCATTAAAAGTGTTCGTCCGGGGGACTGTATAAGACTAATTATGGATTTGACAAAGCCTTCACAGTCATTATCATCAATAAGTAGTGCATCTTCTTTATCCGTCAACAAATCCGGGATTCCGCCCACGCGTGTACTTATGACTGGGAGCCCAAGTGCCATGGCTTCAATAACGCTAACTGGGGTATTGTCGTAATGCGTGGTGTTTATAAAGATATCAAAATTAACGGAACGGGAAATCCACTCCGCTTTTGTTAATTTACCAGTAAAATTAACAGGAAGTTGGTGTTTTTCAGCAAATTTTCGACAATGTTCTAAACTTCCGTCTTTATCTGCCCCCACCATACATAAACTTGCCTCTGGGTACGACTTTAATAACTCTTTTAAAACCTGAAGTGCCAGCAACGGATTATAAATTTCGGCAAATGCCCTCACCCACAGAATTTTAGGACGCAAAGATTGACGTTCCTTGAAAGTATAATTCTCTAACGTAATGGTATTGGGTATCAATTGAACCTTAATGAAACCGCTCTCCTTAAAAATGTTCTGCAAATAGGATGATGGTGCTATGTTAAAAAACGCGTTTTTAAACAGATTCTCACTTGTTTTAGGCCATTTTTTAAGCCTTTGAGGTAGATTTCCACCACGTAGTAAGGGTAAATATTTCAAATGTAGCATTTTGCACATCTGGGCAACTAACACAGCATACCAAAAATTATGGGTGCTATACGTGTCTATAAGAACATAATCTACCGTTTTACGATGTTTTAAAACCTTGTAAATCATATCTGCCAGTCTAAATATTTTATTTCGTCTGGCTGAAGCATAAAATAGTATGCAACCCTCCTGTTCAAATAAGGCTCCCAGAGTATCTATGCTACTGGGAGAATAACCTTTAGCTGCTAATTTGTTCCCTATGTAGAGTAACTTTTTTTTCATGTACAATATTAATAAGTGCCAGTGCATATAAAAAAGCTGGGGCCGCAATGCGCATAGATGAGTGGTTTATGGTCAGGAACCAAAACCCAAAAAAAGAATAGAATAAATAGTTTTTACGGTTTGTCAACCGATAAGCAAGAGGTACAAAGATGAGTAACAAAAGTGCTGCAAAACCAAAAATACCATGTTCAGAGAGCAACCTGCTCAATTCATTATGAGAAGCTGCCAGAATCCCATATACATCTTCTCGATATTCCCTTGTTTTACCTACACCAATGCCCATAATGGGATTTTCCTTGAAAAAACTCAATTCTGAACTTATCAATTCTGAACGCCCTGTGCTAATATTCTCTTTGATCCTTCCCGCGGCATCTTTATTTGCGTAGCGCAGGTCTATAAGTCCCATAGTTCTTACTGAAGTGACAAACCAAACCAGCAAAATTGCACCTGTTACCATAGTAATATATCCCATAATAGTGGATTTTCTAGGTTTTGAAATCCCCTGAAAATAACTAAACAGAAATGCAACACAAACAATCAGCGCTGTGAGCACCCCCCCTCTTGAAAAGGTCAGTATTGCTCTATATGTAAGAAGCATGAGCACAAACAGATTGATCCCAAAAACCCATTTATTCTTAGCATTTACAAAAACCTGGACAAAAACCGCAAACATGCCCAGACCAAGAATTGTAGCTACCTGATTAGGACCGAATCCGCCGGAAAGGGCAAAGTTAGAAGAGGTCCCGTTAAGTACATCCTGTGTATTCGGAGTATAAAAATACAGGTAGGAACCCATGGCAACAACGGGCATGGCGATAGCCCATAAAACATATTGCAACTGTAATTTTGTAATTCTCCTATCATAGCAGTACAGGGCTGCAATACCCAGACAAACCGGTCCGCTTAAATTGAATATGATCGCTTTACGCACATTTGTGCCCAGATCAAGGGTTGTAGCGGCATAAATAACACCGGGCAGCAACAATATGAGATAAAGCCAGTAAGGAGCAGATTTACGTGTGGTACCGCTAAGGAACAAACCTATGAGCAAAAAGCAGATAACCGAATATTTTCCAGTCTCCCAGGGAATAACTGTACTTGTCATTCTAAAGATTACCTCACCACCTGTCATATACGCAGCTGCAATAAGCGTTTGATTATGATCGTTCCCATTTTTTAAAATGAAATACAAAAAATAAACAACCGAAACCAAAAAATAAATCGTCCCTAAGGGCCTAAAGAGATAAAGCCCCAGACCTATACAGACATGAAGCAACAGGAGTCGAATATATAAATTGTTATATTTTATTAAGCGCTTCCTCATATATAGATATCACCTCTGGCAATATAACATCCCTACCGTAATAAGCAAGAATTTGCCGTTGAAAAGCACTTCCCGTTTTTTTAGCCGCTTCAAAATTCTCAAGATATTCAGATATTTTTTCTACAAAAGCTTCCGTGTCACCCACTTCAATACAGCCATCAAGGCCGTTCAAGACTTTTTTGCACTGGCCTACGTTAGTAACTACTACAGGAAGTCCTGCCTGCCCATATTCTAAAAGCGCAAGTGGCAAACCTTCGGAATCTGAACTGAGCACCCCGATATCAAAAAATGGTAATATGGCATCCATCTGATCGTTGACCCCATGATAATAAACGTTTTCCACATCGTGTTCTGCTATCGCAAGGATACTTTGAGCGTAAATATCGTTATTCTGAGAACCGAAAAGATGCAGGGTAGCTTCAGGAAATTTTGGCAAAAGCATATTAAATGCATCCAGCAGCATCCCGTGATTTTTTACCGGTCTAAGATTTGCCACACAGACAATCCGTTTTCCTTTTATCCCGGGAAAGGGATTGTGATCACTTATATCTTCCGATGGTGGGATTACAAAATTCTTAATATAATACGCGCGCTTATGTTTTAACGTATTTTGAGCCCACCTGTTTAAATTTTCGTTTACTGACAATAATGTATGAAAACTAGAAATACTACTGCGCAGCGCAATCCTTTGTAAAAAGTTTAAATTCTTATCTTCAAAAGAATGATTATGCCAAACTACAATGCAATCTGCGTAAATTAATTTCAAAAGTGCTGCTATAAAAAAGCTGGTGCCATGTGCATGAATAATATCTATCTGCTGTTCCTTCACGTATCTTTTCAGTTTAAAAAGTGCCTTAAAATCCAGGGTTTTTCTTCGGTTTAAAAAACGATAGCCCACTTCTGTATGTAGTACTTTTAGCAAAGGTCCCTCCTCCCGGGTTGTGCATAAAAATGACTTTTCTATATAATGTACGAGCGCATTTGCATAGTTTACTGCCATGCGCTCTGCACCGCCTGTTTGTAAACTATCTATAAGTTGAAGAACGCGCATTAGATCAGTTTTTTAATTTCTGCCTCAAAAAGCTCCAGGGTATATTTTCGGGACCAGAGTTGGGCTTTGTGCGATTTTGTTCGTAACGCATTTTTGTTATCCAGTTCTTTTTTTAGCCTTTTGACATCGTTTTTCAAATTGTTCTGTATCAATATGCCGCGTGCACCTTCTGCCAGCATCCAGGGCAGACAGGAAATCCTGGTAACTACAGGTAAAACACCCCACCACATAGCTTCTGCCACCACTTTTGGCCAGCCTTCTGATTTGGAAGAAAGAATCAGAAAATGACTTTTTTTGTAAGCCTGTTTGAGAGTTCTGAAATCCTGATTGCCATAAAGATAAATGAACTTTTCCAATTGGTTTTTTCGAACATAATGCTGTAGTTTAACACTTTGTGGCCCACTACCGTAAAAACTTAATTCAGCAGGAATTTCATTTTTTAAAAGTTCGTGAACAAGTTTTAAGGCATATAATGGACGTTTTCCTGCGACCAGAGCGCCTACGAACATGAAACGCAGCGGCAGATCGTATTTACGTTGTTTTATTTCGGTACGTTGATGTTCAGAATAACTTGCGGTAAAAAATGTTTTACAGTTCTTTGAACGTTGCGGCCATTCCCCATAAATGATCGCGCTCATATTTTTTGTCAGTTTTTCACTGCTTAAAATATATTTTTGAAGGCGATAGCTCCAGGGTTGTTTTGCATTTGGATCCCAGTTACCCGCATATTTGGCAGTTTTCCTTTTCTTCGGAAAAAATATCTGTGCAATACAGCCTATTAACCCCATATTCCCCGGGCAGCGTAAGTGTATGTGATCTGCTCGCCGCATGGCGTTTACTATTTTGAAGAATAATTGCGGAAACACAAGTATTGTTTTCAACACCTCAAAAACCGAAGTTAGGGCGATTGACGGAACAGGTGTAAAAACGATGTCTTTCCGATCATATTTTAGGGAAAGCGACAGTTTTTTGTTCGTCTTTGGTGCCATTACTTCAACAGATTCAACATGATTCAACCACAGGTTCATCTCTTTGATATAAGGTGCATACGCGCTTAAGCCGTTTGCGGTAATTTCATGATGGGTATGGCTTATAATCAGGAATCTCATTTCAATCTTTTGGACAGGTTATCACCCTTAAAAGTGAAGATTTTATAATCAGGATAATAATTTTTAATTTCTTCAATAAATAAATTTTCATCCTTTTGTGCATAACCATCAAAAAAAATAAAATTCTGAGTCAAATATTTTAAATGTTTTGGAGGGAAAATGATAACACTTTTTGAAGGAATTTTCTCAGCTTCTCCAAGTATATGATCTACTTTCTCGTTATACACCATTCTGGTTCTTTGATATGTTTTAAGAAGAAGATATGAGTTGTAAGATATAGACGTGAAAGAAAGAACTAATAACAACTTATACATTCTATACATAAATTGATATCCTAGATTAATTACAATTCCAACAAAAAATAATGAGGTCCCTGGAAATAAAAATCTAAAATTATAATTTTTGAATCCAGACAACGATCCCAAAAAAAATATGAACAGAAAATACAAAATTCCAGCTGAAATGTATAAAAAGCCTGATTCTTTAGTTGACATACTTAACTTTCCAAAACTTATTTTTGGTAAATACTTTCCCTCAGTTAGATACCAAATAAAAATTATGGTAATCTGTAATATTATCGCCCACAAAGAAAAACCAGGATAAATAAAAATAATTTGACCAAAGAGCGCTTTAATAAATTCAAAAAAATAAAAATTTAAAGCAAAAGGTCTGGAAATACCTGTGATCTCAGAAGTGTAATAAATATTACAATACAAGTAAACTGTATAAAAAGCGCCAGCTATAATTAAAGAACACGAATGAAGCCAGAAGTCTTTGTATCTTTTTTTACTTATTAAAATCAAACAATAAAGAGAAAGAAAGAAAAATAGGAATATTCCAACATACCTAATCAAAGGTAGAATTAGAACCAAAGTTGAAAGACACAAAACATATAAGAATTTATTTTTGTATTCTCCATACAACTGCTTTTCCAGCAAAATAAAAATTCCCAAAAGTATTGAGCAAAAAAATAATTCTGACAAGGTTGCGCTTAGAAGATATATGAAACCACCTGTAAAAAGTAAAGGATAAAAAGATATGGCATCACCTTTAAATCTATAGTTCAACAACCATAAAAATAGCATCAATACAAACAGGTTAAGTATTTTAGACGCTACAAATACAGAAGTACTTGTGAGTGCTGAACATAATGCAATAACTGTAGGATAACCCAGTGGCCAAGTAGAAAAAAAGATATCCTCATCTCCTATAGCTGGATTCACTTTATAAAAGGCAGACTGGTTTTCTTTCAACTCTTTAGCTATGGCTAAATATTCCGCCGAATCAGGTGATACATAGCCATCATGATGAAAATAGGAATTATTGAGAATTGTAATGGAAAGGATCAAAAGAATTACTCCGGCGCTAAAAACTCTGTTTTTTTTAAAAAAATCAAGGGTCCAAGTCATTATTTTACAGGCTTATTTATTAACAATGAAAACCATCCCACGGTGCGCCCCCATGCTTCCAGAAAGGCTTCTTTTTTTTGTGAAGTGTTTACGATATTGCTGTATCTTATCAAAGTCAGTAACAAGGACGTTGCATTCCACTTCAATCTTGCTTTCAAACCTGGTTTAGGGTATTTAACCCGCCAAATATACCAGCCGTTGCGTACCACCATTTTACCATATTTGTAAGCGGCAGGCCTTCCGGAAGCATCATGGTGATGTTCAACCTGGGCGGCCGTATGCACATACAGCTTGCCTAATTTAGAAAGCCGCAGGGTAAAATCAGCATCTTCATAAAGTCCATAGCCTTCAAAATAGGTTGAAAACCGAATGTGGTCAAAAACAGATTTTTTATAGCTCGCCACGCCGCCCATAAACTGTTCTACGTCATAGATTTTACCGCTGGGCGGAAGAAAACCCACCGAACGGCCGTGACTGAAATCAGGTAAGTGTGCCGGTGGCCTATCAGGTTCCAGCCCTAGTTTTTTCCTCAAAAGAAACCTACTGCCATCTTTGCGATAATATCCATCATATTCAAAAAGGCGCTGATCTGGTGCCTTGCCTCTGTTCCACACCACGTCGTTACTAATGTACCCGCCCACACCCCATGCTTCTGGAAACTGGCGATACGCTTCCTTTATTTTTTCAAAATAATCTGGTTTTAGGACGATGTCATCGTCCAGAAAGGCAATTATTTCAATGGTACTGGCCGTTTTTAAAACCCCAAAATTTCGTTGTTTTGTGAGTCCGCGGTGTTCTTCGGAAACTTTGCAATATTCGAGGCTTTCGAACTCATTTTCCGTACAAACTTGCCGAGTGCGTTCATCTTCTGATGCATCAACAACAAGAACCTGTTCAGGATAATGGGTTTGTTTTACTACTGACCTTAATAGTTTTAAAATAGCTTCTGAACGCTGGTAGGTGCAAATGATCAGGGATATGTTCATGGGTTTTGTTCTATTAGAATTTTTGCCCATTTCTTACTTATTTCCCAACGTTTTTGCATGCTACGAAAGTAAGTAAATGGATTTCTATTTGACTGCCTACCGTAGAACTTCAGGAACAATACCGTCTTAAAACCCAAACGTTGCAGAGGCGTTGCATGTTTTAACTGATAAACCATAACGGTGGGAGCCGGTTTCGGTTGAACTTTTTCATCATCCCAGGGTTGTTTCTTTTGATACCGGAAGCCACCCACCGGCGCTTTTAAATGCCTTAACTTCAAAAATGGATTGTACAGGATATCCACTCCGTTGTTGCGCAATTGCATCCCAAAATCTGCATCTTCACCAAAACCGCCTTCAAAGGCCAGATCAAAACGAATATTTTCTATACAGGAACTTTTCACAAAACTACATCCCGAACCAAAGCTGCTCCATTGCACCACATTCTCAATAATTTCCCGTTCTTCTTCTCTAAGACAACTTACGGTAAATGCCTTTGATTCGCCAGCTTCAATGAAGGAACAGGATTTAGCAATAAAATCCCCAGGAATACGGATGTCGTCATCGGCAAAAAAAACCCAATCAGCAGTTACTTTTCTCAGTGCGATATTCCGTGCATTACAGGCTCCAGCTTGATGAATAAAGACATGATCTATTTCAAAAGGCCATTCTTCGGAAGTCAGATAATGAAGTTCTGAAGAAGAATAAGGGTCTGGATTTTGCTCTACAATAATTACTTTTTTCGGTTGGAACGTCTGTTTCCGTAGATCTCCAAGTACATCGTAAAGGTATTTTTTCCTGCCTATTGTAGGAATCAAAACATCAATTTCATAGGAGTTATCTACATTGAAATTGTTATTGTTATTGTTATTGTTATTGAAAGAAAATAAAGGCTTGAAATCAGTGGTTTTACCTTTGAAAATAGCGCTAAGAAAGCTAAAAAAAAGTGCTTTTTTTTGATATATAAGCTGCTGAACAAAAAGCAACAGCAGCCAGCGCTTTTTATAATTGTTCCTTACAAAATCGTACAATACCGCGTCATCTGTGCTGTATTTAACTTCCAGATTTGGCGAATCGCTAGCAATATTGGGATCACTATATGTAAGCAAACCGTGGGGCATTCCCTGTTTGGCGACCGTACTGAGAAAATAATCAAAAGAATCTACGGGAATTTTACTTTCCTTAAAGGCTAATAGTGTTTCTGCATGAATACCGCCGCGATCGCTACTCATGATCCACGTGGGATAGGGTACTTCTCTCCTTATTTTAGTAAAAACCGAGGTATCTATAAAACCAATGGCTTCCGGCAGAAAAACACGCCCAGAACAGGAATAACTGGCCATTTTAGCCCGATTTCTAAGGATTTTTTGCCATTTAAGTTCATCTATTCCATTTTCAAAACGTTCCTCACACCATATCAAAAGTTCGTCAGGGTAATTCTCGGCCAACTCATAAAGGGCAAGCGCGGGAACATGATTTATGTAGGCGATTTGAGCCCCATTCCTGTACGCTTTCACCATCTTCTTGCCCTTATGATGTACCAGTACAATCATTTGCACAACTGTTTGTAGAATTGCTGATTCCGTTCAGCAATTTTTGCTGCTGAAAAATGATTCACTACATGCACTCTCGCTTCGTGCCCCACAGCGTTCCTCAAGTTTTTATCATCCAGCAATTGCAGTGTTTTCTCGGCATATTCCTGATGACTTTTAGGGTCTACGGTAAAGCCTGTTTTCCCATTAATCATAACTTCTTGTGCCCAACCGATATTTGAGGTGACCAATGCCTTTTCCATCGCCATTGCTTCAAGCCAGGTCATGGGCAGGGCTTCGGCGTGGCTGGGAAGTACGATCACCGTTGCTTTTGCGATTTCGTTCTGGACATTCTCGTAGTCCAATATCCCTAAAAAATGAACGTGTTCCCTCGCTTGCGGTGACAGTAATTGTTCCACCAATTTTTGGGTAGATTTTCCAGTTTTTAGATCTTTAACATCGCTTCCCGCGAAAAAAAGACTGCTTTGAGGTGACTTTTCAATGATTTTGTTGAATATTTCAGCAAGATCCAAAACCCCTTTTTTCCTGATAATCGTCCCAAAGTAAAGCAATCTGTTTTCTAGTCCCATTTCTGGCCTGGGCAGGAATTTATCACTCGCAATACTGTTCGGGATAATTTCGATTTTCTTTTTCAGCTTAAAAATTTCTCGCGTACGATCTGAAGTAAACTCACTCACTGAAATGAACCGATCAGCACCGCGTAATGCTATTTTTTCCAACCAGAAATTCTTTCTTTTTTGGCTTCTCCCTTCCAGTTCACAAAAATAAGCATCACTTCCATTAAAACGTACCACTAACGGACAGTCAAAGTTCATAAAAGCACTGATGCCGCTCCAATCTGGCGCTTCCACCACGTCGATATTTTCTAATTTGACTTGATTATTGATATAGTTTTGTACATATTTTTTATAAAAAAACCAACTAAACCATTTGTATTTGCGTTGCTTTATAAGATGAATGGTTATTCCATTATCCTGCAAAACGGCATTTTCCTGTTGACTAACAACGAAAACACTTACTTTTTCACCTAAAACAACGAGGCCTTCGGCAGCATTTTTTATACTCGTTCCTATCCCGCCATAGCGACCGGTTCTTTCGTGGGGATATTCTGGCGTGAGAAAGGCGATGTGCATCAGGAAATTAATTTTAAATGCGCATTGACCATGGTATTGATCCTAAATTCGGCTGCGATTTTAGACCGTGTATTGTGTTCTATTATTAACTCGCCAGTATAGACTTTTACAAGCATGTCAGCAAGCAACTCCGGGTTCTCTACAGGGACAATAAATCCATTGATTTTGTCTTCAACAATTTCTAAATTACCCCCTACCGGTGTTGTAATTACGGGAACATTCGCCGCCAAACTTTCTAAAAGCGTAAGACTAAAACATTCCATATGAGTGGGGTGCAGTAAATAATCATAATTGTAAAAAACACTTGAGATACGGGAAGAACTGCCTTTGAAATTAAAGTTTATGGACACGTCTTCCTTTTCGGCGCGCTGTTCTAATTCTTTCCTGTACGAACCTTCACCATATAAGTCAATTTTAAGAATTTTTCTAATGGAATCAGGCAGCAAGGTTACCGCTTTAATTAGATCCTGAATCCCTTTAGATTTCCGTAAATGGGAAACCACGACAAAACGGGGCGGTTGATTAGACTGTTCTCTTTCTTTAATATCCTCAATCACGACACCGTTATAAATTACGGTACATTTTGACTCAATATGATTTCCAAAATCTTTTTTTAATTCCTGAACCGTATATTTTGAAACTCCTACAAAAACATCAATATATCGCGAATAAATAGCTCCTTTTAGCCGTTTTTTAATCCGTTTTTTAAAGGAATGACCCTTTAATGGCCGTGGATTATGGTCTATGGAAATTATCTGTGCTTTTGTAAGCTGTTTTGCTTTTTTAAAGAACCCCGTACATATTTCTAAAAAATGGGTGATTATATGGGAATAGTTAGGTTTTTTATGTTTAAAATGGCCTAAAAAAGTCTTCTCAATGGTACTTTTCTCCGCAGGGTATATATTTAATGTATCATACGCTCCATGGGTGGCGGCGTTTGGAAAAAACCAATCCACTTCAATTCCCTTTGCTGTACATTCCGCATCAAAGCGCCAGAAAAAATGATCCATCCCCCCTACCCGTTCGGGAAACAAGCGGTAATCGCAAAGTACGGCGATATGTTTTCTTCTTTCAGCCATTATAGGTTTAAAAGTGCTTCTAATATGCGTTCGCTTGTTCCTTCCAACGTTTTTCCTATTTGTAGATCCAGCAATTGCTCTTGCTGTTTTAAGCGTGCTTTTGGATTTTTGAGACTTTCATTAATCGCGCTGATGAGTTCTTGATCGTTTTTTACAATTGCCACCGCACCACTGGCCACTACGCGTTCATAATGACTGTAGCGTAAATATTTCTGATCGTTGTAAAGGCCATTTTCTTCATTGCCAAACACGGGATTGATCACCGGTTTTTGAAAAAGCATAAAATCCATCCCCATAGTTGAGCACATGTTTATATTTAGATCGCAATGCTCTAAAAGCGAACGCAGATCCACAAGATCTTCTTCTAACGGAACGCGCTGCGACCAGGGTTCAGGATGATTTTCACGGGTAAGTTTCCATTGGGGGAAATTCCATTTTATGAATGGAAATTCTGCTTTTAAGGAAGAAAACCGACTGCCATCTTCGGCAGGTGATGTACGTACGATAAAGTTGACTTTAGGAATCTGCTTATCCCGAAGTGCTTCTGCGATAACCTTGATATACAAACCGTCATTTTGGCTTGTGGAAATATCCCCGCAGCTGTAGCAAATACTTTTATACTGATTGTTTAAATTGAAACGTTCAAAAAAATATTCTCGCGAAGAGGCATATCGGTTCAAAACATAGGGTTCAAACTGTGGAGTCCCTACAACCGTTACTGTTTGGTCCTTTGTTTTGGGATAAAAATAGTGGAGTTCCTTTTTCATGAGCGAGCTCCATACCAAAAAAGAATCAAAAGGTGCTGCCATTCTGCCTTTAGATGGCAAATTGTCCCAACTGAAAATAAAAGAACAGGTTTTAATGCCTAGTTTTTTCGCTGCATGATCAAGCAGTGCAAGATATGGTGGACGCTGGTGGGTAAAGAATAAAACATTAGGCTGATCTTTTCTCAAAAGCTCAAAATACTCCTCTGTTATGAAGTTTTCAGCAAAACTTTGCTGTTGCCAGCCATAAAACTTTTTAATACTTCTTTCGGAATTAAATATGCGTGTAATGCTAAAAACGAGTCGGGTAAGCCAGGCTCTTCGACTATTTGAAACTGCTTTATTTTTAGTTAAATTGGCATTTATGCCATAAAAATCGTTTTTATGATGCTGTAAATGCGCGACTTCTTTAAGCTTTCTAAAAAACCAGGTTTTACCGTTTTCCTTAAAAACAGGTAATTCTTTGACCTTTAAATTGGCAAAATTCAAGTCCGAGTAAACGTCCTCCGGAAGCCCGGAATATATCGTAACCCTATCAAAAGTTTCTACAGCATGGGCACAGAAATCACTCAGCACAAAATTGCGGTACCCTACGCCGTCTACTATTACGATACCTAAATGTTTCATTGTTTGCTAAGTCGTTGTAAGAATTCATCTACCACAAATTCTTCAGTGATTTGCATAGAATCTAATGTTGCACCTGCAATATGCGGAGTGATGATCACAGCATTGTGTTGTCTAGCATACGACAGAAGCGGACTATTCCTTCTTTTTTCGGGATAAAGTTCACCGGCAAGCACATCTGTTGCTAAGCCAGCCACTTTTCCTTCCAGCAAACTATTTACCAATGCATTTTCGTCAATTAGTTCCCCTCTGGAAGTATTGATGATCAACGCTCCAGTTTTTAATTTGTTAAGCTTTCTCTGATCCAAAAAATTTTCGTTTTCCTTATTTAAAGGAATGTGAATACTGAGTATGTCACTTTTCTTTAACAAATCATCAACTGTTGAAACAGCCCTGGGATGATTTTTTTTAGTTTTTGCAAGATCGTAAAAATAATAGTCCATATTAAAAGCTTCTGCATACTTTGAGATCTGCCTACCCACTCTACCAAAACCTAGAATACCCAATGTCAAAGCATTTAAGTTACGTGATTTAAACCTATCCCTATCCCAATTGCCTTCTAGCACATGAGATGCGGCAGCAGGGATTTTACGTAGCAATGCCAATAGTAGCGCCCAGGTATGTTCTGCAGTTGATGGTATATTCTCTAGAAAACCAGCATGGCCTTGGAGGGAAATAATGTCTGTATTATTTCTTTCCGCAGCAGCACAATCTATGTGGTCAAGTCCTGTGGTAGGCGTCAATATAAATTTTAGATCTGTATCCTTAAAAAAATCACGGTCAATATAATGTCCCAATCTTAAGACCATTGCATCACAATCACGAGAAACCGATTTGAGTTCTTCGGTTGTAAAAGGACCTTTTATAATTTGCCCTTTTTCCATAAGCTTTTTTTCAGCAGCTTGGGAAAAGTCCTCTGGTTCGGCTATTACTATTTTATAGCGTTTTCTTTCTTCCATAAGGGCATTAAATGTTCTAAAATATAAATATCTGTAGGTGTGTCTACATTGACCCACCATTTTTCATTCATAATATACGCAGACTTTTTACTGGGCATTAGGTTTCTTTCAGTAAAAAAAGCATCGGTTTTAATGCCATAAATACAGCCATTTCTCATATAATACGTAGGCAATTCCTGACGGCGTGTTTTCTCCAGTTCTGGATGCAGTGCATGTATTTTATTCTCTGAAATATCGTACATTCTTGCCGGGTGATTATCCCCTACCTTGACCATGCTGATTACAGCATCCGTATTATTTTGCTCTAAAAGTTCTAGTGCTTGATCTACATCACGACCTGTACGCAACGGTGCGGTGGGCTGCAACAGTACCACTATGTCAAACTGTTCTTCATTTTTTTTAAATTCCTCTAATATAAAACCTACCGTGTCTGCAACATCAGAAGTGTCTGTAGCCAATGTTTCAGGACGCAGCATGACTTCTGCTTTGTAATTTTCAGCTATTTTCGCGATTTCCCTGGAATCTGTGCTGACAAGAAGTTTAGTTATTTTTTTACTTTCCTTACCACATTCAATGGCGTAGGATAATAGAGGTTTGCCATCTATGCTCAATATATTTTTACCGGGAACGCCCTTGCTCCCTCCACGTGCCGGTATGATGCCCAGAATTTTCATCAATACGTGATTGTTTTATGATAGCGCAATGGAATAGTTGCCAGGATCTCAGCTATTTTGACACCGGCATGGCCATCGCCAAAATGATTTGCCCGCTTTTTTCTTCCGCCCTGCACTGCTTTATGAAGTGCCGCGGCAATCGCTTCTTTCTCATAGGGAACATCTATTACATTATGTCCTCGTTGCCTGTTGTGCTGTCTGCTACCTATATTTACCACGGGAACGCCAAGATAACCACATTCACGGATACCTACACTCGAATTACCAATAAGAGCGGCAGAATTATTAAGCAAACGAAGAAAATCCAGAGGTTCCATATTTTTGAAAAAACGAATATTATTAGGGTTTTGCAATTCCCGAAAAGTACGTATACCTTTAGAAGTCCCATCTGCACCAGAATCTACATTTGGCCAGAACCAAAATGTGGGCAAACCACTTTCATCAACCACTTCGAGCGTTTTTTCCACATCCTCTTTTGCTTTTGCATATTCATTGGTCACAGGATGTTGCATCACAACAATATAGTTGCCTTTCGGTGAAATTTTAGCTCCCACGCCACCATATTTTTCAACCGGATCAAAAGATAAGTTTTCGTTTTTAATTTGTTCCGCTAAATCTATGGAAGGACACCCCGTATTTATGACATATTCTGGATCTTCACCCAATCGTATGACGCGTTCCCTTGCCTCTTCAGAAGCAACTAAATGCAAATCTGCCAACTTGGTGTTTGCGTGGCGTACTTTTTCATCAATACTTCCCGTAACCTCGCCGCCCTGAATATGTACCAGAGGAATATTTTGATAGGAGGCTGCTATAGATGTGGCAATGGTTTCAAAACGATCTGCTATGGTAATAACAGCATCGGGCTGAAGGTTGTAGAACACATTGGCAAGTTCCATGACTCCAAGTCCGGTGGTTTTTGCCATAGCGGTGGGATTTTCACCCTCCAGTACCATAAAAACCTTTTCATTGATCTCAAAGCCATCACGTATGATAAAGTCTGCCGCATTACCGTAACGATCCAGCAGGGCCGAGCCCGCAATAACAAGCTGCAATTCTAGATGGGGATGTTCTTTTATGGCCGTCAACGCCGTTTTGATACGACTATAGGATGGGCGCGCGGTAATTACTACACAGATCTTTCGTTTACTCATGCATCAGGTCGTTTTCATTCAAAAAATCCCACTTTTTCATGCTGTTTGACAATTTTTTGCCAATTACACGTTCAAACTGTGCGGCATCAATTCCATAATTTTTTGGTTTCTTGGCTTCAAGATCTTCAAATTGAAGTAGATGACGCGCAGGCAAATCCTTATTTATGGAAAGGGACTTCTCAAAAATACCTTTTAATTCGGTAAAATGCGAATTATCGCGTTTATCTACTTTGTTTTGTTGCGCAGTATAAATCGTTTTAACCTGTTCTACAAGTGTGGTGATTTCTTCCATTTCCAGAGAAGACAACGCATCTGGACCCCCGTCATTTTTCCGGTCAAGAACCGCATGAAACTCCAGTATTTCGGCGCCAAGGGCCGTGGCGGCTATGCAGGTCTCTATTTTTGCAGAATGATCAGAAAAACCAACTTTGACCCCATAGCGCGCTTTTAATTCCTGAATAATGTTTAACCCATAGTGTTCGGGTTTTGTGGGATAACTCGTGGTACACTGCAGTATAGAAAAATCAACATTTTGCTGATGCAGAAAATTTACTGTTTTATCTAATTCTTCATAGGAACTCATGCCCGAAGAAAGAATGATGGGTTTCCCGGTCTGGGAGATTTTCTTTAATAAAAGGAAATTATTGACCTCCCCAGAGCCAATTTTATAGCGTTTTACCCCAATTTTTTCAAGCAGATCTACCGCAGCATTGCTAAAAGGCGAACTCATAAATTCTACGTCCTGCTCGTCGCAAGCCTGCTTGAGTTCCTGCCATTGCTCCAGCGAAAATTCCATACGCTTCCAGTATGCAAATCGTGTTTTATCATCTGAAAACCGAACGCGAAAAGGTTCATGAACACTGCTTTCCGCATCAGCGATATGTGTCTGGAATTTAATGGCATCAACTCCTGTTTTAGCAAGAGCATTAATATAATCAAGGGCTTTTTTGAAACTTCCGTTGTGGGCCTGGGCAATTTCTGCAATGAGGAAAGGTTTTTTCATAAAGTCTTAAATAGTAAAATTGAAACGTCTCAGAAACTTTCGATTTTGTTTTTCCTTCTTTAGCCCTTTATGAACTCTAATTTTTTGAGATTATAAATTCATCCATACTTAGGATGTGGCAATCTATTTATTTTTTTTACAGTCTCTTTAGAAACTGGTTTTCTGAAAGTGTACGCTTTTTTGAATTTAAAAAGAAGACGCGCCAATCCTTTAAAATACGCAACAAAAAAATTTATGTTTTTAAATGCATACTTTCTGAAATTGTGCCAGAAGAGTTTTCCTAATTTACGCGGAAGCAACTCCGTTGGATAAAAAACCAAAAAATAAAGTGCCATATGGCAAAGTTGGCGTTCAAACCTAAATATATTACTCCCGCCCATTTTTCTCTCCTGGCGATCTACGCGATGATTGACCGAAATCTCAGAAGTGTACAAAATATCGTATCCATTATCTATAGTTTCTATAGAAACACAACCTTCTTCACCATAAATGTCCATCCATTCAGGAAAACCGGCAGTTTGTTCATATACGTGACGCCTTATGGCAAAACCACAACCCACAAATGAATTACAAAGATAATTTTGATCAGGAACATGCAGCTTCAAAGCAGCGAAATCAGTGGGGAAAATACCTTTAATCTCTTCAAAAGTTAAAATACCAACTGTGGGATTTTGCCAAAATATTTGTTCCGTTTTATTTATAAAATCATGCTGTAACGGGTGTGCATCATCATCAAAACCTAAGATAACTTTACCCCTTGCTGCAGCAAAGATTATGCGCCTGGCAGGGGAAGCTCCAATGCTTTCTGAAGATTCAAACCATTGAAAGTCCAGGAATTGTTTCTGTAATTCATTGGATCCATCAGTGCAGCCATCCAGAAAAACAAACACTTCATGCTTTGCGTTATCAATTACAGATACAATTTTTTTTAAAGTTTTTTGCAACGCTGACTTTCGATTTTTGGAAACGATACAGATTGAGATTTCCATTAACTTTTTGTATCTATAAGTAGATCTTTAACCTTTTTCCCAAGACTTTCGAAGGAAAAATAACCTTCCAAATCCTCTCTGCCCAACTTTAAATTCTGAGGATCTTCATTCCAAAAAATAAATAACTTACCTAGTATTTCTGCAATTTCCTCAACATCATCTGCTTCGGCAATAAATGGATAATTTACACCTAATAATTGCCTGGATTCGCTGTTTTTTGGTCCTAAATGAAAGATTTTCCGGTTGGCTTTGACTAATCCTGGAAATTTTGCGGGCAAAAACGGACTTATATTGCTCACCGCTTCCATAATTATATTTGCGGAAGAATTCTTTTCCAAAGCGCTTACGGTTGCATAATCTACGTAACCATCACTTTTGTATATGGATGGGATGTTTCCGCAAACTTCTGTCAATCCCGGCTCATGAAATGTAGCCGGACCAAGGAATAGGAGTTGGGCGTTGCCCTCAGCTTCCGGGTGCTGCCTTAAAAATAGTTGCCAGGCTTCAATCAACGGAAAGGGATCTCGCTGTTTTAAAAGATTTCCGGCATGAAGAACTGTGAAATTCTCAGGCTTAAAATATCTTGGAAGTTTCTCCGTATCATTTTTCCGTTCAGAAACCTGATGTGGTAAAATCACCGCTTTTTCCTTAAAATTATCATGAAATTGACCCATCCAATCAGCAAGCAAAAGAGAAGGATACCCAAGCCACCTTGCTTTCTGGGCAATCTCAATAAAAAAAAGTTCCTTTTGTTTGTGTCCAGCCTCAACCCAATCATAAGGTGATGGGTACCAGTGAAATGGATAGGGATCGTGCAGATAAGCAAGCCACTTCTTATGCCAATCGTGCAACTTTAAAATCGCTGCATGCGCCCTATAACTGGCTCCCTTGCTTAAAGTGATCACCATACCGTAATCTTCTGGATTTTCCTTCCGCAGCGCGGAAACCATACTGTTTACATCATTTTTAAAAGTAAATGAAAATCCGAACCTATTTTCAAGCGGTTTTGACCAATTTTTACCTGTAAAACGCTGTAAAACACGTTGCATGCGGCTTAAAAAATAATAAAGATCTATTTTTTTTTCTGAAATTAGAATGGTTTCTACTTCGGAAATAGTGACCAAAAGATGCGAAAAATGATATGTTTTGACGCTAAATCCACTTTTTTTCAAGGCTTTAATAAAGGCATTGTTTGCCTTGCCCGCACTACTGCTTTCTTCATTGATAGTTTCAGCCAGAACGAGTATTTTTTTCGTCGAACTCAAAGACTAAGATTTGCTATAAATGCGGCAATTTTTTCTGAAGCCGTACCATCGCCGTACGGATTCTTAAAATCACGGCCTTCTTTAGAAGTTTCTAAAAGCTGGTTGACGGTACCCACTATTTTTTCAATATCCGTACCCACAAGATATGTGTACCCTTTATCTACGCCTTCTTGCCGTTCTGTCGTATTTCTCGTTACCACTACGGGAACTTGTAAAGAAGGTGCTTCTTCCTGAATACCCCCAGAATCTGAAATGATGACGCTTGCCCGGTTCATAAGCCAGACAAATACAGGATATGTTACCGCGTTAATTAGCTGAATATTGACCTGGTTTTCCAACATTTCGACAATCTTGTCCTTTGCGTTGGGGTTCATGTGCAGGGCAAATACAATTTCAACATTAGGTTTTTTAGCAATTTGCAGCACAGCACTGCAAATATCCCTTAGGCCTTCGCCAAAATTTTCACGGCGGTGGCCCGTGATTAAAATCAGTTTTTTTGAAGGATTCAATTGTTTTTGCAGCGCGGGTAGCCCTGGGAAATTGGGTGTGTTTTTTAAGTTTTCCAGCGTCCAGTTTAAGGCGTCCACAACAGTGTTTCCAGTAACAAGGACGTTATTTTTTGCAACGCCTTCATTTAATAGATTTTCCTGAGCAGCTTTTGTGGGCGCAAAATGAAAATCTGCAATCCTACCGGTAAGTTGGCGGTTGATTTCTTCTGGAAATGGAGCTTTTTTAGTATAGGTGCGCAAGCCGGCTTCCACATGGCCCACTTTTACCTGCCTATAAAAAGCAGCCAGGGCCACCATAGTAGACGTTAAAGTATCACCGTGAACCAGAACCAGATCCCAATGCTCCCGCTCTAAGATCGCATCGATTTCCTTCAGGATTTTAGAACCCAATACATTTAGGCTCTGATCAGGTTGCATGAGGTCAAGATCATAATCTGGTTTTAGCTGAAAAAAGCCAAGCACTTGATCTAACATTTCCCGGTGCTGTGCGGTCACACAAAGTTTGTAAGTTATTTGTCTTTTGTCAAATTCCTTACAGAGCATCGCCATTTTTATGGCTTCTGGGCGCGTACCGAAACAGATAAGAATTTTCAATTAATAGGTTTTTGCAGCAATTTATATGGCAATATAACGCATCATTTCAATTTCTTCTTGAATCGCATCAAAAATTGAGTGGCTGGACCTAAAGTATGCTGTATCCATATTTTTGATTTCTGCACAGGGGAAAGCGAGGGTTGCTGGATTAGATGTTTATACAATGCCTTACTTTTAAAACGTACACTTTCCCAGGTAAAAAAATGGATCATTTGAGGACTTAATAATTTCTTTTTATTAAGATTGGAAATAATCAGTTTTGAAGCTTCTATTTTTGAATTTAGGCGTTTTGTGTTTCCTGCATAGAATTCCCCGGTGTTTGAATTAGGGTGTTTTCGAGCATAATACAAAGTTTTATCAATCGAAATCCCTATCTTTCCTTCTGCTAAAATACGTGAATAGAGTTCCCATTCTTCAGCATATTCCAACTGTTCTTTGAAGCGGTTCTTATCGAAACATTTTTTACTCCACATAATCGCACAATTATTGAAAGGAAGTTTATTTGTAATAAGATCAGGTAATTTACTTTTGTCAATCTCAAAAGCAGTGTATGTTATTTCTTTGTCAAAATCATAATCAAATTTATTATTAAAAACCTCGCGTTGATAACGACAAAAATCGTAGGAATTTGAGCGCATCTCCTTTAGGCAGCATTCCAGATTTCTGGGATGGACAATATCATCATCATCAAAAAAAACAATAAAATCGCCAGAGGCATTGCTCAAACCATAATTTCTACAACCCGAAGGTCCTTTTTTATACTCCGTAGGGCGTTTTTTATAAATAAATCGGTCATCATTTAAAAAAGTTTGTAGTTCATCTTCTGTACCATCAGTACTTCCGTCATCGACAATAAAGCATTCAAAATGTTTATACGTTTGATTTTGGATAGATTGAAGTGTTTCGATAATAAAATGAGCGCGGTTATAGGTTGGTATAATTATGGAAATCATGCTTCTTTAAAATATACTCTTTAAAATCTTTAAAGTATTTCTCTTGCTATAATTTGAATTAAATATTATTCCAGGTCTTTTATAAAGGAGCCACAACAAAAAACTTTTATCTGCAGGATTGACAATAAGATTATTCCTTAAGACAGCGTCTAAAAAAACTAAAACAGAATCTTTATCATTACTATTAGTTAAATTTTGAAAAGCTAAAAGATCATTAATAATTTCCTGATAATGTATTTTCAAAACTTTCCAGTCCCATTTTCTAAATCTTTTGACCATCATAAGGAAGTTTTTTGTCTCTTCTGACCCGTTCACTTGAATTAGCCACTTATCGTGAACGATATTATGTTTCTGTTTAAAAGCATCTCGAAAATCTTTATTATTATCGATAGTTGAAGTTAAATTCTTTTGATGTACTCTGTACTTATAAAGAGATTCTTCCAAATGAAAAAAACGATATTTTAAAGCTGCTCTAAGCCAAAAATCATAATCCTCAATTGTATGTAAACGTTCATCGTAGCCTCCCAATTCAAAAAAAACCCTACGCCTGTAAAGAAAACTCGCTCCAATACAACTGCCAAAAGGCAAACTGCAAACTGGACCAAAATGGTGGGTTCTTCTAAATTTGCCATTTGCCTCAATCACATCGTAATTTGAAAACACTAAATCATGCTCAGCTCCTTTAAAGCATTGTAACAAAGAGCTTAGCATGTTTTTTTTTAGGATATTATCATCTGATGTCCATGTCAAATATTCCCCTTTTGCTTCATGATGACCAATGTTTAAGCTTGCAGGAAGTTTTTTATTTACCTCGTTGGATATAATACTCACACGATGATCTTTACCACTATATTTTTTAGCAACTTCTAATGTCGCATCTGTAGAGCAATCGTCCACTATAATCAATTCAAAATTTGTATACGTTTGGTTTAGGCAACTTTCTATCGCCTCCTTTAAGTACTGCTCACCGTTATAAACTGGAAGAATAATAGAAATTAGATTATTCATAAAATTCATCAATTATTGAAGACAATTGATTTAAGTAAGCCTCTGGATTTCTTTTTTTAATCAATTCTTTATTTTTTTCACCTTCGCTTTTTCGTAATTCTGAAGATTTTATCAGCATTTTTAAAACCTCTGCCAAGTCTTCTTCTTGGTTCTCAATCAAAAAATTGGAATCTTGTAGCAAAAGTTTGCAGCCGGGGTGGTTTGTTGCTACCACTGGAAGTCCATAGGCCATATATTCCATTACTGCATTGGGAGTACCTTCTATCTCTGATACTAAAACACCAATATCTATAATATTAAGCACATCCTCGACTGGTTTTTCTGAAAGCAAACAAACATGTTCATTAATGTTCTTAGCTGAAATTGTATCCTTCAATTGCTGGAATTTCATTTCTGTGACCTTATTTGTTCGCTTATTTCCCAATAATACCAACTGAATCGCATTATTTTCCTTAAGCAGTTCACCAAAAACATTTAACAGCAACCCATGCAATTTGTCCAGGCGATAATGAGCAACCATTCCTATAACTACACGGTCTGGCGGGATGCCGTACGCGTTGCTTAATTCTGCTTTTGGTTTTATCACGTAATCAATTGCAAGAAACTGGGGAAGCACATACAAGGGTCTTTTGCTTTTGGGGTGAGCTTTCTGAAATAAATCTACACCGGTAGGAGCATTAGCAATAATACAGGGAACATTTTTTGCCGAGTAGTTTTCAAAAATATCATCTTTAAATGTATCAAGGCCCAACTGATGCCAGAAAGCAAACTTCGCAGTAGGAAGTAGTTTATAGAGATAAAAAGCAATTTTACTTGGAAAATTCAGATAAGGAAATATAAGATCAATTTTATAGGATTTTAAGCCATTTCTCAATCTTAAAAGATATTTAATAGACCAAACCAAGCGCTTTAGGTTTTTGTATGACCATTCACGCTTGAGAACAATGTAGGGTTCTCCAAAAAAAAAGGTTTCCTTAATATGGCATTTACTAGCGTAGTCGTCAAATTCTGCAGAAGTTTTTTCAGAAAATGTAAGCAGTAAATATACCTTACAGCCATATTTTTCGGTAAATATTTTGCCCAGACTTAAGCCCTGTCTCTCTGCGCCCCCCAGGCTGGCCTGATGCATGATCAAAAGGATATTCTTATTAGTGAAATCCATTTTTAATGTCTAAAATCAAAATCACGACGAAATCGATACAATCCTTTATTAGTGAAGCCATAAATCATTCCTATGATCGCCAGTTTTAAAAGCTTGTGATACTCCCTTAAAGGTAAAACTTTTGTTAAGTTAATCAGATAATAATAATAGAGGTACATCTCCTTTTGTATTAGTATAGCCTTTAAAAATTTCATATAATTAGATAACGCTATATTTATTTTTTTCCTTGTAGACATTGTTTTTAGAATTTGTAATCCTTCAAGTCTCACTGCCATCTCTGAAGATATTGCCTTTTTATTGCCAAGGTAAAAACTTTTGGTGATATTTTGATCGTGTAGACGAACCTTTAAAAGTTCTTGATCCATTAACGTATAACTTATTCCTTCCTGTTGAAGGTAACGGAAAAAAAATTCCATTTCCTGAGCCTTATAAATAGCTTCATTAAGGGGTTTATCAAAAAGAGAAGTTTTTCTAAAAACAGTAGTTGGCAGATTAAAATAAGCCTTTCCCAGTATGTAGTCTTCCAGTAGGTTGGAAGTTTTGTACCCCATTTTTGCAATTAATTTAAAATCTTCATCATAAAGTCCATATTCGCAAGTACAGAAACTAAATGACATATTTGTCTTCAGGATTTTCAACTGTTCCTCAATTTTGATCTGCATCATCAAATCATCACTATCAAACCAATTGATATATTGCCCTTTACTAACCTCAAACCCAAAATTCCTGCAGGCATTTGCTCCTTTAGGACGGTCTAATGGTCTATGATAATATCGTATCCTGGTATCCTTCTTAACATAGAATTCCAGCAATTCATCCGTATAATCGGTAGAGCCATCATTCACTACAATACATTCCCAATATTTATACGTCTGTGCCAATACAGAATCCAACGTCTGTCCTATAAGATGCGCTCGATTATAAGTGGGAATTATGATGCTCACCAGTTCCTGCATTCTTAAATATAATGCGCTCCCTTCTCGCGGTTTATAGCTCTACTTCTTAATATCTCCTTGCTCCACTTTTTCTGCAATTGATAAAGTTGCAGTTGCTTTTTTGCCAAACTTAATTTTCCTTTAAATGCAGAAAGTGTGGTTTTTAAAAATTGCCGTTGTAGGGTGTATTTGACTTCATGATCGCTACTTTGAAAACCTATATTCGCCATAGATTTTTTAAACTCATGTTCAGACTTTTTAAAATAATCTGTGTGTGTGAGGGACAGATTATTCTTTATTTTATATTCCCTGTCATGGCGTACCCAGGTGTCAGCGAGGACCCCAATTTTAAAATCATGGTAACGCAACCGCTGGCAATAATTGTCATCTTCTCCATAATGATGAAATATGGGATCAAATCCACCTATATCTTCAAGACTCTTACGCGGTAAGAACCAGGCGGCAGCATTTACAAATGGCACATCATAGCACCCTTTTAACCCTCTCAAAAGTGCATCGCTATAGAACTCATTATTATGATCATATTCCATGTACTGAGAAAAATTACGATCTAACAATTGTCCTGATCCATCTAAATGTATTGGCGACAAAAGTCCATATTCTGGATTATTTTGATAAAAATCATAAAGGTTGGAAATTGTATCCTCTGCTAGATAAGCATCCTGATTAAGCAGGAAAACGCCCTCACAGCCTTGTTCTAGAGCATATTTAATGCCTATATTATTGGATTTTCCAAAACCAAGATTCTCCTGTTGTTTCAATAGAATAACATTGGGATAGTTTTTTTCGATAAATTTCACACTCCCATCTTTAGAATTATTATCTATGACAATAACCGGATAAGGACCGGTACTGGACAGACACTCGTCCAGCCATTTCATACCATTATACGTTACGATTACAATGTAAATTTTGTTTTTCATTAATCTTGTAAAATATATTTTAGGTTATTGCGAACCATTTCTTTTTGTAAGTCGGTATTTTTATTGATTTTTTCGGTCTTCCACTTTTTAAAAGTATCAATAACGTAAAAATCATCAGTAAAATCTGCAGCTCTTAGCGAATCGTCTACCCAGGTATTAAGATAGGAAACTGCTTTTGTTATTTTTTTATTCAAGGGCAGATGGGGCACATTAAAACTCTGGGCAGTTATAAGACCATGCAAACTTGTGCCTAGATAAAATTGGGATTGTGCAATCAACAACATAATATCACTTATGGACGCTGGCATGACAAATACAAAATCATCATTCCTTGAAGCCAGTTCTTTAAGGATGATATCATCTTCATGGCCGGGAGCAATGCCAATAGGACAAAGCACAACCTTTAGTTGAAGGGCTTTGCTAATTGTTTTTAGTTTTTGACCAAATAAGGAAAGATCATCAGGACCTTTAAAACGACCCAATTGAACAAACATACAAGGTTCCCTGTAAATCTCCGGACTTACTTTGCTCTCTTTTATCAGATTTTCCAATGAGAAATAATCAGACATAATCAATGCAGAATCTGGCACCAGTTTGGCATTTAGACCTGCGGCGTTCAAGGAGTCCTTACTGCGCTGATCCCTTACTGATATATATTTGGCAGCTTCCATTGCGTGCAGGGCATCTTTATTCTTCTTCCACTTTAAGTCACCGTAAAACTGACCTCCCACAGAACTATAGTAAATATTTAAATCTGATTTGTTCAATTCCTCCGGGTGCGGGCTAAAAGGCAAAGAAACTTTTTGACCGCCTAATGTTCGCTTAGCGATCTGTAGCCTACGTTCTATTTTAGAAAATAATTTGTTTGCGTTTAGCCTGGAATACGTACCACTTATAAAACCGAAAAGAGTTTCCCATTCCGAGAAAAGAACCTCTCCACCGCCTATTACCAATTTTCCGCTATATTTTTCTATATCCTTCAACATAGTGGCATAAGAATGGGTAGGTAATGCACCGAAATTTTCAAGATTCGATGAAATTATTCCATAATTATGGAAAACATAATCGCTGTTACCCATCATTTTTTCAAAAATGATGGGAAATAATAGATCCCCATAATTGATTCTGTCAGAAGCAGAGAGAAAAAATATATGTTTATCTTTTATTGTTGAGTGTTGGTTTGTCAATGTTTTTGAGAATGAAGTTGCTTTCGTTATTTTTTTTATTGCATTTTATAGGGCGTGTAATCAAATTTCTTGGGGTGCATTAACAAAGAATATCTAGTATAAACATTCAATTTAAGATTACTTTGCCGTTGCCATTCCTTTAAAATCTCTATTTCTTGAGGCCTATTTGTATCATCTAATAGCCATATTGTTTTTTCCGTAGCTTTATTTTGCAAGAATGGAAAAGCGCTGTATCTCGCATAAGGTGTACTACCTCCAAATGGCCCATCAATGATAACCAGATCAACTTTTGTTACTTTCTTCATTGCTGCTCCTATAGATTCTGTATCATACCAAGTTTCCTGTTCTTTAAAAACTAAAGCAGATGAAACTTCCTTCAAAGGGGAATAAATTAAAGTCACATAATCTTGAAGTCCATGGATACTTAGTTGCAAATCCATTTTTTGTTTCCAGGCAAGGTCTGATTCTACTGAAAAGAAAGTTGTCTTACTGCCTTCTAATTTTAACAACTTTGCTATGTACAGTGTAGTGGCTCCACTACCAAATTCTACTATTGTCTCCGGCATATCTAAGGAGATAATGTTCAAAGAATGTAAAATAGCCTGAGGAGTCATAGACCAGCCAGTCTGTGGAATAAAATGACCTTCACTAAACAAAGATTGCAATTTATGTGTAGCCCACAACTCCTTCTGTGAATAGTTGATATCCTTAACTTCCTTCCGCAAATTTTGGAAATAGCTTTTAAGTCTATTAATCATTAAATAGAAGTTCAAAATCTGTTAGTACTTTGCTTTGACTTGTCGCAACTTTTTTAAAAGAATGATAGAAAAATCCTTCTTCAACATTAAAATGAAAAGCATTTTTGGCCCAGTCTGCAATTTCGTTTTTCACGCTAAGATGGGTCGTTACAAAATATTGACCTGAATTAAGCGGTAACTTGTTTAAATGGAACGAAATGTAATAAGCCTGCCTTTTATCTTCATTTTCAAATATTGAAGTACTGAACCACAATAACCGTTGCCCCATATAATCATCTACCCTAAAATCAAGACGTAAATCTTTGATAGAAATATGCTGGGGGTTATCTAATTCGAATTTAAATGTAAGTGGTGAACCAGTTGCTGGGAAACGTCCAACTTTCTCTGTGACTAATTCTACGTTTTTTATCTGCATGACCATACTCCCAGTTCGCTCAGTTGAATCGATGCCCTTAATGAGCTCTTCAGAGGCTCCATGTTGAGCAGCTTGCATATATTTCTCAATGACTCTGTTTACTTTATCATCTATGGTTACAGTACCATTTTCAAGCAAAATCCCACGCGTACATAAGTTCTGCACACTCGCCATATTATGACTTACAAAGAGCACTGTCCTTCCCTCTCCGCTGGAAATATCCTGCATTTTACCTATGGCTTTCTTCTGGAATTCTGCATCTCCCACCGCTAAAACCTCATCTACGACCAGAATCTCTGGCTCCAGATGCGCTGCAACGGCAAAAGCCAATCTTACTGTCATTCCCGAAGAATAACGTTTGGTAGGGGTATCTATATAGCGTTCACAACCTGAAAACGCAATAATCTCATCAAGTTTTGATGTGATTTCAGCTTTGGTCATCCCTAATATGGCTCCATTTAGGTAAATATTTTCCCGCCCGGTAAGTTCGGGGTTGAATCCAGTACCCACTTCGAGGAGGGAAGCAATGCGGCCACGGCTTTTTATGGTGCCAGTAGTAGGAGCGGTCACACGTGAAAGTATCTTTAGCAAGGTGGACTTTCCTGCGCCATTTTTACCTATAATCCCCAATACCTCTCCACGCCTCACTTCAAAATTAATATCGCGCAAGGCCCAGACATAATCCTCACTTGAGGTTTTACTTCTATCATTTACGTCGCCCACCTTTAGAAAAGGATCTTCTTTGCCTCGTACACGCGCAACCAGTCGTTTGAAATCGTCCCTCAAAGTACCACTGCCCACAACACCCAGACGGTATTGTTTTGAAATGTTTTCGGCTTTTAGAATTGTGGTATCCATACTTGCTTTACATTGCGAATGCACATCTTTTTTGATACTGAAAGTAACTTCAAATGATCAAAAATAAGATGCCCATCGACTATATAACTCAAGTAAAAATAAACTTTGTAGTAGTTTAAATGTTGTTAAAAGACAATAATCTAGCTTACAACGTAGATTTTTGCGTTATTTTAATTAATTAAGAAATTCAGGAAACATTTATATTCAAGAATTAAGGATTAGAATGAAAATCCGCATTACCTATCCCATAATTTCAAAACTATCAAATAGTTGTAATTTAAAACAAACTGTCAATTACGCTTCCGCAGTTTTTCATTGCTTCACCATAATATGGATTTCTTATTTCTTTACTTGCACTCAGCCATAGTGCACCTTTGTTATTATTGGCCATGGGACATTGCTGAAGGTAGAGCGCTTGTGGGACTTCATTTAAGTTCCTGGCAATGGCAACCATATTTTCATTGAGTTTTACAAAGGCTTCACGCTGGGCTTCCAGATCTTTCGTTTTCTCTATTTTCTGTAAATTTTTCAGAATTACATCAGAATGTGATTTAACCATTCCACTTAATTCGGTAATATCTATTTTACCAAAAGCCGAAGCCAATTTTTCCGCACTAGCGGAAATCTGGGTACTCTCCCCATCAAAAAAATCATCTTTTAAACGCAGATAATCAGGTAAAACGGCGATAAATTCACGTTGGAATCGTTCAGGCAGCTCCATACGCATCATTTCATCTGTCGGTGTATTTTCTGCCTGATTCATCATTGATTTTTTGTCCTGCAACTGTGCGGCGGCATCAACGGTGAATGTACCATTGGTAACGATCTCCTCGCCATTCTCAAGTCCGCTGCTTACACTATACATTTCCCCATTTTTGGAGCCCAGTGTCACTTCCCGCATTTCAAAAACAGGCTCGTTTTTATCGGTTTTAACATAGACTAACGAGCGTTCTCCCGTCCACAGCACTGCGCTTGCGGGAATTATTAAGTTTGAATTTGCAGCTGTTTTGTTTGCAGTGCCGGTATCTAACTTCCCGGTCACGAACATTCCTGGTTTTAGAAGATTTTCAGTATTGTTTAAGGTAGCGCGAACGCTTACGGTTCGGCTTTGTGTGTTTAATGTGGGCTGAATAAAGGAAAGTTGCGCGCTAAATTTCTTATCTGGAAAAGCATTTGCGATAATGGAAATACTATCGCCGTTTTTGAGTTGGCCCAATTGATTCTCATACACATCAAAAGCTGCCCATACGCTGCTTAAATTACTCACTTTAAGCAAGGGCTGACCACGTTTTACATAATCGCCCACAGCGCTCATTACTTCATCCACCGTGCCGGAAACCGTGGCATAAACCGGAACATTTTCCTGAACTTTACCAGATTTTTCTATGGAATTGATTTGATTTTCGCTCAGTTTCCACAAGTTTAGCTTTTTGCGCACCGCAGAGTACAATTGCGGTTGTGATTCTTTCATGGACACCGCGGTAAGCAATTCTTGCTGTGCCGCAACAAGATCTGGTGAATAAATAGTAGCCAGCAACTGCCCTTTCTGAATTTCCTGCCCCTCAAAATTTACGTTCAATTTTTCAATCCTACCATCAAAATAACTCGCCTGAACGGCCATTTTTTCGGCATTTTGAATGATTTTTCCCGAAAGCGTGATACTGGTTCCTGCTTTTTGACCTGAATCCCCAATAACCGTGGTCTGAACGTTGGCAAGTGCCATCGCATTTTTGGTCATCCGTATTTCGTTGAGCCCAAGACCTTCATCAGACGCGGTTGCCGGAATCAATTCCATCCCGCAAATGGGACAATCGCCAGGTTCGGTTTTCAGTATTTGTGGATGCATGGAGCATGTCCAGAGTTCTTGATTATTGGATTCCTGGATATGCTGATGTGTGGATTCTTGAATATGCACATTTTCTTTGGAACTGGAAAAAAGTAGGGCTCCCAAACCAATTCCCACAAAAAGCAGGATACCATAAATTAAGTATTTTTTCATTTTATCTATTTTATCAAGCTTTTAATTTTTACTTATATATCAGTTAACATACATATCTAAATTATAGATCAAGAATTCTGCGCAACAGCAATCCACACATTCAAAAATCTACGCATTAAAAAATCTCAATCAATCTTCGCTCCCCGAAGCCTTAGCGCATTCGCAATTACCGAAACCGAACTAAAACTCATCGCCAGCGCCGCAATCATGGGCGATAAAAGCAGTCCAAAAAATGGATACAGAATTCCGGCTGCAACCGGGATTCCCAGCGTATTGTAAATAAGTGCAAAAAATAGGTTTTGTTTGATATTTTTCATCACCTTATCGCTCAGTTGGTAGGCTTTTACAATTCCGTGCAGGTCGCCTTCCACAAGGGTGATCGAGGCACTTTCTATGGCCACATCGGTCCCCGTCCCCATGGCAATACCCACGTCACTTTTTGCCAGTGCGGGCGCATCATTGATACCATCGCCGGCCATCGCGACTCTCCTGCCTTCTTTTTGCAAACGCTCTACTTCGGCAAGCTTATCTTCTGGAAGCATACTGGCTTTAAAATGAGCCACGCCAACTTCTGCAGCAACAGCGGCCGCAGTATCTGCATTGTCGCCGGTGAGCATGAGCACTTCAATGCCTTTTTCCTGTAATCTTTCTATCGCTTTTTTACTGCTCGCTTTGATTTTATCTGCGATAACGACAAAAGCTACCGCCCTACCATCAAGGGCCAAAAAAGATACCGTTTTACCCATTTTCTGCTCTTTTTCGGCATTTATTGCCAAATCCTGCGGAATATTTACCGCTTTTTCTTCCATCAAGGCAGTGTTGCCCAGCGCAACTTCCTTGCCTTCTACGGTTCCGGTCACCCCTTTTCCCGTAACCGCATTAAAATGAGCTGCTTCAACAAGTTGCACACCTTTGTCCTTCGCATAGCGCACGGTGGCCTGCGCCAGTGGATGTTCGCTCAGCGTATTCAGCGCAGCGATATATTTTAAGATCTCGCTTTCGCGGAAATCTTCATCGTGTACTTCAACTTTTTCTACGGAAGGTTTCCCCTCGGTAATCGTGCCGGTCTTGTCTATGATAAGGACGTCTATCTTGTCCAATTTCTCCAGCGCTTCCGCATTTTTGATAAGAACACCATTTTGCGCGCCCTTTCCTACTCCCACCATGACACTCATGGGCGTGGCAAGACCCAGCGCACACGGGCATGCGATTATGAGTACGGCAATGGAGTTTATCAGTGCGTACACATACGCTGGCGACGGTCCCCAAACCGCCCAGATCACAAACGTGATTACCGAAATGAGCACTACCACGGGCACAAAATATCCTGAAATCCTATCGGCAAGTTTTTGAATGGGTGCCTGGCTACGGCTGGCCTTGTTGACCATTTCAATGATCTGTGAAAGCAAGGTGTCTGCACCTACTTTTTGCGCTTCCATAAGTACGGCCTGATTACCATTTATGGTACCGCTGCGTAGGCTATCACCTTGGTTTTTGGACACGGGAAGCGGCTCACCGGTTATCATTGATTCATCAACCGAAGTTGTTCCTTTCGTAATACGACCATCTACCGGAATTTTTTCTCCTGGTTTTACACGTAAAATATCGCCCACCGTTATTTCATCAATGGGCACTTCCTTCTCTTCCCCATCAATGATCTTAATGGCTTTGTTTGGCGCCAGTTTCAATAAGGCTTTTACTGATGCGTTCGTTTTACCGTGCGCCCGTGCTTCTAAAACCTGTCCCATAAGGACAAGGGTCAGGATCACGGTAGCCGATTCAAAATAGACATGCACATTACCGTTTTCAGTTTTGAAATGAGGTGGAAAAAAATCGGGAAAGAGAAGTGCAAAAACACTAAAAACCCATGCCACACCCGCACCTATGCCTATTAAGGTGAACATATTCAAATTCCAGGTTTTTAAGCTTCGGTAAGCACGTTCAAAAAACATCCAGGTCGCGTAAAATACAACGGGAAGGGAAAGGCCAAACTGAACCCAGTTCCAGTATCTGACAGACATTAAGTCATATAAAGGATTTTCCCGTAGCATGCCGCTCATTGCAATAAGAAATACAGGAAGTGTGAACCCAAGCGCAATCCAGAATTTACGCAACAGTTTTTTATACGTTTTTTCCTCAGCGCTCACACTGGGCGCTTTTGGCACAAGATCCATCCCACAAATGGGGCAATCCCCGGGTTTCTCTTCCAGAACTTCTGGATGCATGGGGCACGTAAATCCTCCCCCTGTCCCCCTCCGAAGGAAGGGGGATTGCTCCTCTACCAGATCCATCCCGCAGACGGGGCAATCCCCTGGTTTGTCATAGGTTTTATCACCTTCGCAATGCATGGGGCAATAAAATATTCCTGCTCCATTTTCCACCTTTTTAGATGCTTTTTGCCTCTTTTCCGACTGTTTTTTATGGTTTTTTACCGTTTTGTCATTTCCCATTGCTCCGATGGAATATCCGCCACCATCATGCTCCAGGGCTTTCTGAAAGGTTTTCAGTTTTATGTGCTTATCCATGTGGATCAACGCCTTTTCTGTCTCCAGGTCAACCGCAACTTCGGTCACCCCATTCACAGCAGAAAGCGTTTTCTCCACGTGACCGCGGCAGCCATTACAGCTCATGCCGTGTATGTGATAGGTATGCTTCATTATAATTTTCTTTTTTTTTATTTCCGCGAAGGCGGAAATCTATTTCTCACTTCTCTCTGTTCTCTCTTCCCAGTTCCCTTTTCTCTCTTCTCTTCTCTCTTTTATCTATTCTCACTTCTCTATATGAAATCGGTCTCGATATAGCTTTTTCGGCTGCCGACTTAAAAGCAATTCGACCTGACAATTTTAATTTTCATTTTTCATTCTTAACTCTCAATTTTTTACCCGTTCATGGTAAACTTCATTACGAGTCCGCCCACTAACCACACATAACAAATAAGTGCGGCATATTTTAATATATTTTCCAGAAGCTTACTTTTTGGCGCCATTTCTTTCATATACATGACATCTTTCCGTTTAAAAAAGCCCAGGTAGATCAAAAAACCGGAAATCAACAAAAAAGCGAGGTTTAAAAAGAAGGTGTAGTCAATTGCAAAATAGCTATTTTCCGAAATGGTCACCTGGGAAGGATCTGGCAGTATGCTCAGCAAATCAAAGGAATAATGCAAAATTAAAGAAGCCCCCACGAGCGAGGTAAATAACAGAAATAGTATGAAAAGTGACATTTTCCAGCCATAATATTTGGCATTGATACGTAAAATGGGAAAAACCACCAGATCGCTAAAAATAAAGGCCATCACCCCGGCAAAACTTACGCCTTTACTAAAAAGAAGTGCGGCAAGCGGAATATTGCCCATAGAACCTATAAATGTTATAAAAGCAGCTACGGGGCCTACCACTATATGTTCTATAATTTGAAGAAAACTAAAGTCCGTATTCCCACCTCCTGAGCCTACAAAAAGGGTTTCAAACCAGGCATCTGGTACAAATGCGGCAACGATCCCGGCAATCGTAAAACCTACGGTGACATCTTTCCAGACCATCTTCCACTCCATGCCGTATTGCTGGGATACTTTTGCCCAACTTTCTTCTGATTCTATTTTTTTCTTCCAGGATTTAGAATCTTTATCTCCATCATCGTCTTTGTCTTTTAAATTATTACGCGCCTGTTCAATGAGTTTTTTAGGATTTAAGAGTCGGATCAAGATCCAGCTGATACCTATCAATAAAATACCGCCGGCATATTCCCCCACGACAAACTGCCAACCTAAAAATATGGAAATTATGATGCCCAGCTCAATAACAAGATTTGTGGAAGCCAGTAAAAACGCGATAGAAGAGACAAAACTCGCTCCCTTTTTAAAAAGTGATTTAGTAGAGGCCAGCGCGGCAAAACTACAAGAACTGCTTATAAACCCGAAAAAAGTACCTAAAAGCACTCCTTTTGATTCGTTTTGCCCCATGGTTTGCTGCATTTTTTTTTCGGTAACAAAAACCTGGATCATACTGCTTATAACGTAGCCCAGAGCAAAAGCCCAGAGCGCCATCCAGAAAAATCCGGCGGTGGTATAGGCTGCTTCTCCCCATTGTTGTAAAAAGTCATTCATGCTATGCGTATTAAATTGCGCTATTCTAAGTTCTTTTAAAAAAGAATCTGCAGAGGACGTTTCTTGTGAAGACGCATCCTCTGCAGGTTATTCTTTTATTGATTCAAATATTCTGCGCAGGCTTCAGCGCATGTTGTACAAGCTTCCGCACAAGATTGACAATGGTCATGGTCGTGATTGCCACATTCTTCGGCACATTGTTCACATACAGACTTGCAAAACGCTACTAATTCATCAACGTTAGCATAATTGCTGGCAAGTAACTTTGCGGTTGTGTTACAGACTTCTGCACATGCACGGTCTGTCCTGATACAGTCAACCATCATTTTGATGTTTTCTTCAGAAAGGCAGGCATCTGCGCAGTAATTGCAATGACTTACACAGTTCAAAAGACTTTCAATAAGTTTGGAATTTTTCATTGTTTTTGATTTATGGTTACTAATAATTAATTATAAAATTAAGTAGCTAACCTGAGCATTAGGAGTATAATTATGGCGTATATCTATACAATTTGGTCTAAAGAATTTCTAAAATTTTCCTGTTGGCTTTTATACATTGAAAGTGACATTCCCGTTTCCTTCTTAAACTGTCGGCTCAAATGGTTTGCGTTACTATAGTCAAGCAGCTGACTTATTTCGCTAAAATTTTGCGTATTTGCCTGAATAAGTTCTTTTACCTTTTCAATTTTAAGTTTGATAAAATACTTCTCAATGGTGATTTTTTCGGTGACCGAAAAAACCTTGCTTACTTTAGCGTAATCCTGATTGAGCTTTTTTGAAAGATAAACCGAAAGGTTCTCGTGCAGGATCAAAGGCAGTTCATCAAGCAGTTTTACCAGTGTGATTTTGACCTGTTCCACAATTCTTAAGGGTTCAGAATCTATGATTGAAAATCCATTATCTTCCACCACTTTGACCAGTTGATCTTGCTGTCCTTTTTTAAGATTTACCTGTATTTCCCCCAGTTTGATCTGGATAACTTCTACTGAAATTTTTTGCAGTTCATCCCGCAGCACTTTGATGCACCGGTCGCAGACCATGTTTTTTACGTATATCGTTTTTTCCATTAGACCTGGGTTAAATAGTTAATAACAGCTGCCTGACTAAAATAGCGTTCTACCGCATCGAGCTGCTCCACCAGTAACTGCAATTGCAACTCTTGAATATCCAGCACGTCATTAAAATCTATCGTGCCGGTCTCGTAATTTTTTAATAGGATTTCTTCGGCATTTTTAGCTTGTTTTAGGTTGTTTTCCTGTATAAAATAGCTGATTTTAGCCGATTTCAAGCTACTTTTTGCTTCGGCTAAAAGGATGTTTAATTCATTTAACCGATTGTTTTTTTGCGTCAGTAGTTCGTTTTGCCGCAACTCATTTTGTTTACTTTTTGAAGAATAACTGTTATTGAAAAGCGGGATGGAAACCGAGAGCATGGGCATCAAAATATCTTTACCGTTATCACTCATGGCCATTTCTGGCCGCTCTGCAACCGGAATATAATCCAGTCCAACGCCAAGCATGGGTTGGGCACTTTTTCTGTTGGCCAGTTCTTCCTGGGTCACCGCTTCGTACAAGGTATCGTATTTAAGAATTTCTGGATTGATAGAAAGATTTTCTCCGTTTTCCATAAAATTCTCCTTCGGGATAAAAAGCGTATCAGCTAGCACGATTTCCAGCTTTTGATCACGGTTTAGCAACGCATTAAAACGTACTTTTTCAGCCTGATAGTCCTGTGCCAGAATCTCTTTTTGTTGCTGTAATCCGTTTTGCCGAATTTGCAATTTCAACACATCTACCACAGAAGCTTTGCCCACTTCTACAGAAGTCAGCGCGAGTTCTTCATAGCGCTGCAGCAACTCCATCTGCGCTTGAAGTACCTGCTGCTTAGCGGTCAAAGTATATAAAGTATAATACGCGCTGGCCACATTCAAGCCTATTTTCCGTTTGGTGATTGCAATTTCCGCTTGCTCTGAAGCAGCCGCCGCTCCTGCCGACTTTCTCTGTGCCGCAAGGCTACCGAACCACGGTAACATTTGCCGCACAGAAAACCGCGCCACCTGCGGGCCAGTACGTGTTTCTGGCGCACTTGCAAAATAACCCGCACTCAATTCCGTATTGCTCAGACTCACTTCATTGACTTTTTCCAAAGCCGTCGCATACCGGATCTCAAAAGCCTGGATCTGTAAATTATTTTGCTGCCCTTCTTCAATATACGATTGCAGTTCCTGCGCAGAAATAGAATTAAAAACGAGAAAAGAGAAGAGATAAATCGACAACTCTTTTATCATTTTACACCTTGATATTCTACTCAAAACGGTCGTTTTTATGACGTTTTTGTTCATTTTGTGATATTATTTAAAATACATTAAACGCTCAGCTGGTCCCTTCGAGTGGTTTTTAATGCAGCGATAGCGTGATTAAAAATTGTATCGAGAAGCGTTTTTGCACTTTCGTTCTATATTACTATCTCTTCTCAATACACGCTCCTGCCGTCGCGCACTCGAAGTGACAATCTGGTTTGCATTTTTCATTTTCAAGACGACTTCTTTCAGGTTTTATTTGACGTTTTGTTTATTTTTTTAAGGATTATTGAAAATATTTTAAACAATCACCAGGTCACTTCGAGTGGTTTTTAATGCAGCGATAGCGTGATTAAAAATTGTATCGAAAAGCGTTTTTGCACTTTCGTTCTATATTACTATCTCTTCTCAATACACGCTCCTGCCGTCGCGCACTCGAAGTGACAAACTTTTCTTCAATTTTTAGTCCCTCCTTTTGGGGTCAGGGGGATTTTATTCAACATAAGCTCCTTTTTCCAGCTAAACAGAACGGGAACTACAAACAGCGTAATCAGCGCGATAAGCATCCCGCCAAAACTGGGTATCGCCATGGGGATCATAATATCACTCCCACGACCGGAAGAAGTAAGCACGGGAAGCAGCGCCAGGATCGTGGTGGCCGTGGTCATCAAACAGGGCCGAATGCGTTTTTCCCCCGCTTCTACGATGGAATCACGGATTTCCTGTTTATCCTGCGGACTGTTTTTATCAAAAGTCTGCGTGAGATACGTCGCCATGACCACGCCGTCATCTGTGGCAATACCAAAAAGGGCGATGAATCCCACCCATACCGCGACACTTAAATTGATCGTGTGCATTTGAAAGAGATCGCGCAGGTTTTCTCCAAAAAAATTGAAGTTCAAAAACCAATTCTCACCATATAACCAGATCATTAAAAAGCCACCGGCAAAAGCAACCGCAATTCCCGAAAACACCATAAGGGAAGTCGCCACAGATCTAAACTGAAAATACAGGATCAGAAAAATAATCACCAGCGCCAGCGGTACGACAAAAGAAAGCGTTTTTTCCGCGCGTAACTGGTTTTCATAGGTTCCCGTGAACTTATAACTGATACCCTTTGGCACTACGAGTTCGCCAGCGCTTATTTTCTGCTGAAGCAGCGCCTGGGCATTTTCTACCACGTTTACTTCGGCGTAGCCATCTTTTTTATCAAAAAGTACGTAGCCTACCAGAAACGTATCTTCACTCTTGATCACCTGCGGTCCCTGCTCATAGCGAATTTCCACGAGTTCGTCAAGCGGCACGGGAGCGCCGCCCGCCACGGGCACATAGATATTTTTGAGGTCATCAGGATTTTCACGCAGCTCACGTGGGTAACGTACCCGCACGCCATAACGTTCACGCCCTTCTACGGTTTGCGTAAGTTGCATACCGCCCACGGCCACTTCAAGTACCTCTTGCACCTCCTGGATCGTGATCCCATAACGTGCAAGGCGTTCCCGTTTGATATCAATAAGCAAATACGGTTTCCCCACGATACGATCTGCAAAAACGGCCTCACTTTTTACCCCTTCGGCTTGTTTTAAAAGAGTTTCCAGTTGAAGCCCAAATGCTTCTATTTCCTTTAGGTTTTGCCCTTTTACCTTGATTCCCATGGGAGCGCGCATTCCGGTTTGAAGCATGACCAGACGGGTTTCAATGGGCTGCAGTTTAGGCGCCGACGTAATTCCCGGTAAGCGTGTGGCATTTGAGATTTCGTTCCAGATATCATCTGGACTGTTGATTTCTGGACGCCAATTGCGAAAATATGCGCCATCCTCATCCGGTATGAGTTGGTTTTCTTCCAGTTTTGCCGATTTTAGTACTGTTTTACCCGAATTTTCTGCCGATTTTAGGGCATTTTCAGTGATTTCCAGGTTTTTATTGAGGAAAAGGGAACCATTTTTCAGTAAGAACAAACCGTCTTCATTGACGCGGTAGCGCTGGCGATTCCCTTGTTCGTTGCGCTTATATTCTGAAGCATATTGAATAATATTCTCATACATGGAAAGTGGCGCGGGATCAAGGGCAGATTCGGTTCGGCCGGCTTTTCCCACCACGGTTTCAATTTCAGGGATCGAAGCCACGGCCATATCAAGCTGCTGCAGCACCCGCTTATTTTCCTCCACACCGGCGTGCGGCAGCGAGGTGGGCATGAGCAAAAAAGTGCCCTCATTGAGCGCCGGCATAAATTCTTTCCCGGTATTGAGCATAATAAGGACGCCAAAGATAATAATGACCGTGGGAATGGAAAGAAATACCAACTTATTACGCAGCGCCCAGCGCAAAATACGCGTGTAATAGCTGAGAAACAGCCAGAAAATGCCCAGCAGGCCAAAGCAAATAATGGCAACGACGATCAGGTTCATAAAAATACCGCGGTCAAAACCGAGGGGGCGCCAGTATTCGGCCAATAAAATAACAATCGTGGTAATAGCAATTCCATTTCTTAGCTGACCGGCACGCTTTCGCGGAAGCAAATGGCGTAAAACCAGTATGGAAATCGCCGCAAAAAGAATCAATACCGCACCTAACCAATAGCCGTAGCATAGGGCAAAAATGCCCGAAACAAGCAGAAAAACAGGTGAAATATACCGAAAAACCGACCGTAATTTGCGTTTTTTAAAGAGCATTGCCGCAAATGGCGGAATGATAAAAAGTGCCACGATAATGGAAGCGGTAAGCGCCATGGTCTTCGTAAACGCCAGCGGCCGGAAGAGTTTGCCCTCTGCCCCTACCAAGGTAAAAACCGGTATAAAGCTGATAATCGTGGTCAAAACAGCGGTCAAAATCGCTCCGGAAACTTCCGCGGTAGCGTTATAAACTAGCGTATCTATACTAAGTCCGCCGCCTTCGGGATATTCGTTTTCATCTTCTTCCAGGTGCCTGATGATATTTTCGGAAAGGATCACGCCCACATCAACCATAGTCCCGATAGCGATCGCAATCCCGGAGAGCGCTACGATATTAGCATCCACATTGAACGTTTTCATCGCAATAAAAACCATGAGTACCGCCACGGGCAACAAACCGGAAATAAGAATGGACGCGCGTAAGTTAAAGACCATGACGAGAATAACCAGCACGGTAATGAGAATCTCCAGCGTAAGCGCCTCGTTGAGCGTGCCCAGGGTTTCCGCAATAAGATTGGAACGATCATAAAACGGAACGATGGTCAGCTGGGAAGTACGCCCATCTGCCAACTTTTTTGACGGCAGACCAGCACTAAGTTCCTTGATTTTTTCTTTGACATTCGTAATCACTTCCATGGGATTTGCACCGTAACGTGCCACTACCACCCCACCCACGACCTCAGCACCTTCTTTATCAAGAATACCGCGACGTGGTGCTGGCCCCAGGCTTACCCGGGCGAGGTCTTTGATACGCAATGCGGTAAAATCCTGTGCAGTGACCACCGCATTTTCAATATCTTCGATCGATTTGACATAACCCAGGCCGCGCACCAGATATTCGGCTTTGTTGATTTCAAGGGTTTGTGCGCCAATATCCTGATTGCTCTGCCTGACCGCTTTTACGATCTGCTCCAGTTCAATACCGTACTGGCGCATCTTTTCTGGGTTTACATCGATTTGATATTCCTGCACATAACCTCCTATGGAAGCTACTTCGGAAACACCGCTCGCCGCTGAAAGGGCGTATTTGACATAATAATCCTGTACGCTGCGAAGTTCCTGCAAATCCCAGCCCCCGGTAACTTCCCCTTTTGAATCCCGACCTTCAAGCGTGTACCAGAAAACCTGGCCAAGTCCCGTTGCATCTGGTCCCAGGGAAGGATTTACGCCTTCGGGAAGCAGACCATTGGGAAGGGAGTTTAGCTTTTCAAGAATCCGGCTGCGGCTCCAGTAAAATTCCACATCTTCCTCAAAAATGATGTAAATACTGGAAAAACCAAACATAGACGAACTGCGCACCGTTTTTACCCCAGGAACGCCCAGTAGAGTACTGGTCAAAGGGTACGTGATTTGATCTTCAATATCCTGCGGGGAGCGGCCCTGCCATTTTGTGTAAACGATCTGCTGGTTCTCGCCAATATCAGGAATAGCATCTACGGCAACGGGATTATTGGGAAGTCCTACGGCGGCAAGATTCCAGTTAAATGGTGCATTTATAGTTCCCCAGCCGACTAAAATAACCAGCAGGAGAATGGCGACCAACTTATTTTCGATCAGGAATTTTATGCTTTTATTCAGCATATTATAATTGTATTGAGGTACGACTAAATAGATGGTAAAACCAACTACGTGATGAGATGCCGTTTCGCGTTAGCAAAAAAGCATTCGTTGAAGTATTGAAAATGCAATACTAAAGTGTGCGCAATACAAAAATCAAATAAGGAAGGACTCGTGCAGTAACTGCACGTCGCGGGTAAGATGCGGCGGTCTATATTTCTGGAAAGGTGTGAAATCTACCTCAACGTCTTCAAAAAGATATAAATAAGAATAGGCGAAACTTGCAATAAAAAGCTGTTCGTTTACATGAAAATCAGTAAAAGATGGCTTTAAATCTTCCTGGCCGTCTACTTTGAACTGCTTATCTGAACAGCAGGATTTCTGGGCAACTTGGGGCGCACAGGAATCAGGCGTACTTGACTGATGTTCAACTTTTGGTTCCATTCCACAGGTTTTAGCCTGAAGGAGGGAAAAATCGACCAGATGATCTCCACAATAGTGCATATCTACCGTAAATGACAAGGTACTGGCTAAAACCAGTACTGCCATCAGCAGCGAAATTGCATTGTGGAAACCTTGTTTCATAGTTGCAAAATTAATCAAAACCACTTATAAATAGCACAGTATATATTGAAAAACAAAATTATACTTTTAAAAAACGGTTGTTTTCGCTTGAAAATCGGTGTTTTTTGGCTAAAAATCTGCTGTTTTTTGATGTATTATGATGTTAATTTTCTGTTAGCTGAAAAAAGTTTCAGCAATTAAAATTTAATTTTAGAAAAAAAATCATGATCAAAGAAGGAACAAAAGTCACCTGGGAATGGGGAAACGGTACAGCTGAAGGAACGGTAAAGTCCACATTTACCAAGAAAGTAACACGTACCATTAAAGGAAACGAAGTCACAAGGAAAGGTGAAGAAGGCAATAAAGCGCTCTATATTGAACAGGAAGATGGCGATCACGTACTTAAGCTGGAAAGCGAGGTAGAACGCGCAGATTCATAGCATTCTTACCGAAATAATAGATTTTCAAAATACCCACAACAACACCTTTGAACAATGGCGGAATTCATAAAACTGTACGAGGAAAATCCAAGTCCCAAGGAAATTAAAAAGATTGTCGAGGTTTTGCGCGACGGGGGGGTGATTATCTACCCCACAGATACCGTTTATGGTATGGGTTGTGACATTACCAATAACCGCGCGCTGGAACGCGTTGCCCAACTTAAGGGCGTAAAGCTGGATAAAGCGAATTTTTCATTTATCTGTGAGGATTTGAGCAATTTATCTGACTACGCGAGGCAGATAAATTCTGCCACATTTAAAGTATTGAAACGCGCGCTGCCAGGCCCATACACTTTCATTTTGCAGGGAAATAACAACCTGCCCACTGTCTTTAAAAAGAAGAAAACAGTGGGAATTCGTATTCCAGATAATAAGATTGCGCGCGCAATCGTAAGTGAACTGGGTAATCCCATCATTTCCACTTCTATTTATGATGAAGATGAAGTCGTAGAATATACCACAGACCCTGAACTTATCCTTGAAAAATGGGATAAATTAGTAGATATTGTCATAGATGGCGGCTACGGAGGCAATATCCCTTCTACCGTCATAGATCTTACCTCTGGCGAACCTATTCTTGTGCGTGAAGGTAAAGGCGATCTTACAATCTAATTGTTGCTTTTTATAAAGGATGGGCGCGTTAATTCAATGCTAAATGCAACTTTTAATGATTTTTTTATGACGCGCGCTTTATACCTTGTAGCTTGAATTAAAAAATTTAAACTATGAGTTATTTAAAAACAACGTCCTCTGAAAATGGGGAACCTATCCAATTATATTATGAACAATATGGTGAAGGCCAACCCGTAATCTTAATACACGGGTGGCCGTTATCTCATCAAATGTGGGAATATCAAATCCAGGAAATAGTAGATGCAGGTTTTCAGGTGGTGGCGTATGATCGTCGCGGTTTTGGTAAGTCGAGCAAACCTTATAGCGGTTATGATTATGATATCCTGGCGAAAGATCTTAATGATCTGATTACAACCCTAAACCTTAAAAATGCAATTCTAACAGGATTTTCTATGGGCGGTGGTGAAGTTGCCCGCTATATAGGCAATTATGGAACTGATAAACTGGCCAAAGCTGCCTTAATTTCGTCAGTCGTTCCTTTTATGTTGAAAACAGACGACAACGAAAATGGTGTTCCAGAAGAGGTTTTTACAGAATTCAAGAAAAATATCAAAAAGGATCGGTTGGATTTCCTAAAATCCTTTGGGGAAAATTTTGTCAATTACAAGGACAACAAAGATAACATCAGTGAAGCTCAAATGCATTTTAACTGGAACATCGCTTCACATGCTTCGGCTAAAGCATCACTGGATTGCATAGATTCCTTCGGAAAAACCGATTTTAGGGAGGATTGCAAAAAATTTGATATCCCTACCTTAATTGTTCATGGCGATGCCGATGAAGTTGTCCCCATGGAAACCTCTGGTAAAGCCGCTTCAAAAATCATAAAGGACAATACTTTTGAAATACTTAAAGATGCCCCGCACGGTCTTGTATTCACACATACCAAAGCGTTCAATAAAATTTTCCTTGATTTTATTAAAAGTTAGAGGAATTGAAATTTCAGCATAAAACATAAAAAAACCGGCCAATTGGCCGGTTTTTTTATTTACTATACAACGTATTAGTTTGCGCTAGGTTGTTTAGGCATACCGTCTTCAATCATTTTGTAGAATTGATCAAGTTTAGGAAGTACCACGATACGGGTTCTTCTGTTTCTTGCTCTACCTTCTGATGTGTCATTGCTTGCGATAGGCACATAATAGCTACGACCTGCAGCAACCATACGCTCTGGTGGCACACCAAAATCATTTTGAAGCACACGTACCACAGAAGTCGCACGTTTTACGCTAAGATCCCAGTTGTCTTCAATAACTGCGGTGCTGATGGATTTGTCATCTGTATGACCTTCAACCATAAATTCGATTTCTGGCTGGTTTTTAACCACTTTTGCTACTTTACCAAGAACTTCCTTGGCACGGCTGGTTACATCCCAACGACCACTGTTGAAAAGCAATTTGTCTGAAATGGAAACGTAAACGACTCCTTTTTCAACATTGATCTCGATATCTTCATCGTCAAGGTTACCTACGGCACCTTTAAGACTTGTCACAAGCGCAAGGGTTACAGAATCTTTTTTGTTAAGCGCATCGCGGAACGTCTTGATCTGAAGATCTTTTTCCTTCATCGCCTCTAAAGAGCGCTCCAGGTTCTCTGCACCTTTTGAAGAAAGAGTGGCAAGGTTGCCCTGTGTATCTATAAGGCTGTTGTTTACCTTTCTCAAATCTGCAATCTGATCGCGAAGGCTCTGGGTCACATTGTCTTTTTCCTGTAAACAGGAGTTGAGTTTTACGGTAGCCGAATTCAACTCATCCTGAGTTTGTTTTTGCCTTGCCTCAAGTTCTGCGTACTTCTTGCTGGAAACGCAAGACGTCATCAAAATGAGCGCCGAAGCTGCAATCATTAATTTTTTCATAATTAGATTTGTTTCAATTTTAGATTAGAGATTTCAAAAATATTAAAATTTGGTCATATTGAATTTAATATAACACTATTTTATTGTCAAGATATCAGTTTTTTGTGTATATCTTTTTTCTTTTTACAAAATAGGACCAAACAATGGAGTTTTCTTCAAAATAAATGCCAATATTATTACGAACCGACCTTTTCTTGTACATTTTATAAAAATTCCTGTAAAAATCAATGTGCGCCCTAAAAATTGCCCAGGAATGTCTGGGCTTCCTTTCCACAATAAATTTACCGGCAGCAATAGCGTCCAGGCACATTCTTGTAAAAATCAAGAAATACACCTTTCCTGATGAGACATTTTTTAAAAGGGCAAAGAGCGTATTCCTGAAATTGAGGAAAGTTTTTTGTGGGTTCATCGCGCCTAATGTAGCGCCTCCTACATGATAAACGCTGCTATTTGCTATATATTTCACCTCGTGGCCCAGCGCATTGATGCGCCAGCAAAGATCAATCTCTTCCTGATGGGCAAAAAAGTCTTCGTCAAGTGCCCCGGCTTTCCAGAAAACTGACTTTTTTACCGCAAAACAGGCTCCGCTTGCCCAGAAAATGCGAGCATCTTCATTGTATTGACCTATATCCTTCTCTACCGTTTCAAAAATCCTACCCCGGCAATAAGGATAACCCAGCGCATCTAGAAAACCTCCTGCGGCACCGGCGTACTCAAAGTATTCGGGGTTTTTATAATCAAGGATTTTTGGTTGGGCAGCGCCCAGATTGCTATTGGCTTGAAAAGCATTGATCACCGGGGTCAACCAGCCGGCAGTCGTTTCAATATCGCTGTTCATTAAAACGACCAGATCTTCAACTACTTCTTTTAGGGCAAGGTTATACCCCCGCGCATATCCCCCGTTTTCAGTATTCTGAATACGTTTAACCTGCGGGAAATTCGTCCGCAGAAATTCTACGGAATCATCTGTGGAAGCATTATCTGCAACGTAAATCGTCGCTTCAGCAGCGCTGTGTGCGATGACACTGGGCAAAAATTTTGCGAGCAGGTCGCGCCCGTTCCAGTTGAGTATGACAATAGCCGTTTTCACGCGTGCAAATTACGGGCTATAAGTGGGGATTTCTTTTAAAAACACATATTTTTCTTGGCTATAGTCCATCGTGCAGTAATAATGGTCCAGACCATTTGTCACCATAAGGTAAGCCGACTGAAGTTCCAGGTTATACCGTGCGATCTGGTCAAAGGTTTCCTGGCTTATTTTTATTTGGGGCGCTTTACATTCCACAATAAGCTGAATATTCCCTTTTTTATCAAAAACCACGATATCATAGCGTTTTTTAGTATGGTGCAAAAGAATTTCCTTCTCAACATTAATGAGCGAAAGTGGATAATTTAGCTCATAATGTAGGTACCACACCACATGCTGGCGCACCCATTCTTCCGGCGTGAGCCGTATAAATTTTTTGCGTACCAGGTCAAAAAGGAACAGTTTATTTTCCTTATTTTTGATGCGAAAAGGATATCGTTTGAAATTGAGTTCCTGCATGGTACAAAAGTAGTCAAATACCTGCGCAAATCCCCATATAATACACTGTTTACGGCACTCCTTTCAAATTAAAAATTCACCATTTTTGGGTCTAAAACAATCCAATTTGACCTATTATTGACTGATTTTCAGTCTATTTTAAATACAAAAAACCAGTTATTTGGAAGAAGCAAACCGCATTATTGCAGACCTTAAAAAAGGAATTATCAAGCCCATTTATTTTTTAATGGGTGAAGAGCCGTATTATATAGATTACATATCCTCTTATATTGATCAAAATCTGCTCAGCGAAGAAGAAAAAGGCTTTAATCAGGTCGTACTTTATGGTCGTGATGTGAAATTAGACGAGGTGGTATCACAGGCTAAACGTTATCCCATGATGGCAGAACGCCAGGTGGTCATCGTAAAAGAAGCGCAGGACCTATCGCGCGAAATCCTCGCCACTTCAGATAATAAGAAAAATGTTCTTGAGGCTTACGCCGAAAATCCACAGCAAACCACCGTACTTGTCTTTTGCTACAAATATAAAAAGCTGGATAAGCGTAAAAAAGTATACAAAAACATCGCCAAAACCGGTGTGGTCATGGAGAGCAAAAAACTCTATGAAAACCAGGTGGGCGACTGGATCAGGAAGGCGATGAGCTCCCGCGGTTACACCATAGAACCCAAAGCGGCGCTTATGCTGGTCGAATTTCTGGGTACAGATCTGGGAAAAATAAGCAATGAACTGGATAAACTCACGATCATTCTCCCTAAGGGGAGCACGATCACACCCGCTGCGATAGAAGAAAACATAGGGATCAGTAAGGATTTTAATAATTTTGAACTCCGTAAGGCCGTAGGGGCGCGCGACGTGCTCAAGGCACACCGCATCGTCAATTATTTCTCGCAGAACCCAAAAGACAATCCCATGGTACTTACCATTACGTTGCTTTTTGGTTTCTTTCAAAGTCTGATGACCTACCACGGCCTACCTTCTAAAGATAAAAATACGGTGGCCAAAGCCTTAAAGGTGAATCCGTATTTTGTGGGTGAATATGTTACCGCCGCGCAACATTACCCTATGAAACAGGTTAGCCAGATCATCAATTTGTTACGGGACGCCGATGTGAAGAGCAAAGGTGTGGGCGCATACAACCTTTCTCAGGGTGACCTGCTAAAAGAACTGTTAGTGCGAATTATGAACTGATCCATCCCCCTAACCCCCGAAGGGGGAACACTTGTAAGGTGATTTAGTGGGAATTTACAAAAGCTACGCTGTGCGCAGCTACGATAGCGGCGGTTTCTGTGCGCAGCCGGCTTTCACCCAATAGTACCGGCTGAAAACCGTTAGAACACGCAAAAGCAATCTCTTCTGGGGAGAAATCGCCTTCTGGGCCTATCAATATTAAAATATCTGTATGGGGTTTCAACTTTTGCTTTAAGGAAAAACGCTCCTTATCTTCTTCACAGTGGGCAATATATTTTTCTTGGGCACCCTGATGCTGCTGCGCGATAAAATCTTTAAGAGCAATGGCTTCATTTAATTTCGGCAAAAAGGCTTTTAGCGACTGCTTCATAGCGCTTTGCAGAATACGCTCGTAGCGTTCGGGTTTGATCACTTTGCGTTCGCTATGATCACAGATAATGGGCGTGATTTCAGATATGCCTATTTCGGTGGCTTTTTCCAGAAACGTCTCATACCTATCGTTCAATTTTGTGGGAGCAACAGCAAGGTGCAGCCGGTATGGCAAGCTCTCCTGGGCAACAACCTCCAGAATACTGACCTTACATTTAGAAGCGCTTGACTGTACGATTTCCGCTTTGTAAAAATTACCGTTTCCATCTGTAAAATCGAGGGTATCCCCTTCTTTTTTACGCAGCACTTTGACAATATGCTTGCTCTCATCTTTAGGAAACGTAGCTGTTGTGGTCTGTGGTTTAAGGTCTGCGTTGTAAAATAGTTGCATAAATTAAAGGGATAGACGGGCCTTTGCCACGATATTATTTTCTGTATAGCCGTTCTGGTCAAAATCGTGTTCACTATACTTAAGATAACCCACAATGCCCACCATAGCGGCATTATCTGTGGTATATTCAAGCTTTGGCACAAAAGTTTGCCATCCCTTTTGCTCAGCGTCTTTTAATGCTTTTCTGATTCCGCTATTAGCGGAAACCCCGCCTCCTATGGCCACCTGTTTGATTCCGGTTTGTTTTACGGCCAGTTTCAGCTTATCCATCAGGATTTGAATAATGGTATACTGAATGGAAGCACAAATATCATTTCGGTTTTTCTCGACAAAATCCGGATCTTTTTTAACCTCTGCCTGATAGAAATAGAGAATTGCCGTTTTGAGTCCGCTAAAGCTAAAATCGAGTCCGCCCACTTTCGGTTTCGTGAATTTAAAGGCTTTGGGATTTCCCTCTCTGGCATATTTATCGATCAATGGTCCACCGGGATATGGAAAACCAAGGATTTTCGCACTTTTATCAAAAGCTTCGCCCACGGCGTCATCAAGCGTTTGCCCCAGGATTTCCATCGTAAAGTAACCGGTCACCTTGACAATCTGCGTATGCCCGCCAGAAATGGTCAATGCCAGAAAAGGAAATGTGGGCTTGTGGTGCTTTTCTTCGGTAATAAAATGTGCGAGAATGTGCGCCTGCATATGGTTGACATCTATTAGCGGAATATCAAGTCCCATCGCCAGGGATTTTGCGAAGGAGGTTCCCACGAGCAACGATCCCATAAGACCGGGGCCGCTTGTAAATGCAATGGCAGAAAGCTGGTATTTGCTGATTTTAGCCTCCCGTAAAGCTTCATGAACCACGGGAACGATGTTTTGCTGATGCGCACGGGAAGCCAACTCTGGCACCACGCCACCATATTTTTTATGAACCTCCTGCCCTGCCACAACATTAGACATCACAATATCGTTGTGAAGCACGGCTGCGGCGGTATCGTCACAGGAAGATTCTATTGCGAGAATGTATGTACTATTTTTTGACATATATCAATAAGTCATAGGGTTTGTTCTGTACTTTTGCCAGAGACTGTACAAAGTTAAAACTTAAAAACGTATCAGAAAATTCAGGAAAATATTCAGGCGTATCCTCTTTATTCTTATGGGGATCATTGCGCTTTTGGTCGTGGTTTTTTCTATTCCGTCTGTACAGACTTTTATAGCAAAAAAAGCAACGACTTCATTGAATGAAACCTATGGAACTTCCATCAACGTGGCGAAGGTACATATTAAATACAATGGGCAGGTCGCACTCAAGGAAGTTTACGTTGCAGACCATCATCAAGATACCCTGATATTTTCCCAGCTTGCTGAAACCAGCCTCTTGAGCATTACACGCCTTATTCTTGACAACACCATGAACGTGGGTGAAGTTTCTCTTGATCATACTAAATTCTACATCACAAAATACGCGGGCGAAGAAAAAGACAATTTAAATATTTTTTCAGAGAAATTTAAAACCGGTAAAAAATCTGGCGAACCCTTTCATATGACCGCAGGGGATGTAACCTTTACCCACGGTCATTTCAAGTTTACAAATCAGGATCTGGAAGAAGGCAGTCAGGAGCTCGTGAATTATAAAAACCTTGCGCTACATGCAAAAGATTTTAAGCTTGATGACCTTGATATAAGCGCCCAAATAAAGAATCTATATTTTGATGCAGCAAGGGGATACCACATCAGGGGCTTAAGCGGAAAATTAAACTATAGCCCAGAGGCGATACTCATTGATGATCTTGACCTGGAGACTGAAAATTCAAATATCGCAGGAAGCATCGCCATTGATACGCGCAACAACGCTTTTTCTGATTTTATCAACAAAGCCAACCTCAACTTTCAATTTACCGAAGCATCACTTTCCACAACAGATTTAAAAGCTTTTTATGCCGATTTTGGTAAAAATAGGCGAATAAATTTTACGGGAACAATGAAGGGAACGCTCAACGACCTCTATCTCAATAATATTGATATGCAGGGTCTGGGCAACAGTAAAATAAATGGAAATCTACATTTTCAGCAACTTTTTAGCCCAGAAACAAATTTTAGGATCGATGCTACTTTAGAGCAATTGCAGAGCAATTACTATGACCTTACGGGACTGCTACCCCAGACCCTAGGGAAAACCTTGCCTAAGGAAATGATGCGCCTGGGCAATGTGAACCTTAATGGACGTACGATTATCACGAATAATTCGGTTTACGCAAAAACACAGGGCACCACCGGGCTGGGCGCAATAGAAACTGATTTGGAACTCACCAATACCCAGAATATAGAAGATGCAGCCTATGTAGGCGATATCAAGGCAAAGGACTTTCATCTGGGACGTTTGCTAGATGTTGAAAAACTGGGGCGTATCAGTTTTAATTTTAATGTGGGAGGCGCTGGCTTTAGTCAGGAAAAATTAAATACGCGCATACGCGGAACAATAAACCGCGTGGCCTACAATGGTTACAACTATAAAGATATCACCGTCTCCGGAAACCTGCAGAACCCCGTTTTCAATGGGCAGCTGCAGATCAATGATGAAAATGCCCAGTTATCTTTTGATGGACTGGTAGATGTCACAAAAGCGGTAAATAATTACGATTTTACTGCAGATATTGACCATATTAACCTTGCAAAACTCAATTTCCTTACGGATTCCATCGCGATTTTGAAAGGTCGCGTAAAAATGGATATGACAGGGACTACAGTTGATAATGTGATTGGCAGTATTAATTTTAGCAATGCCAGTTTTCAAAATGCGAATGCGCTTTATGATTTTAATGATTTTGTGATTTCATCTTCTTTTGAGGGTAATATCAGGACGATTGCAATGGATTCCCCAGATATAATTTCAGGGGAAGTATCCGGTAATTTTAGGGTTGATGACGTCGTACCGTTATTTCGTAATGCCATAGGAAGTTTATATACCAATTATGAACCCTCTACGGTAACCCAGGATCAATTTATGGATTTCAACTTTCAGATAAACAGTAAGATCGTTGAAGTTTTTGTGCCACAGATTGAACTAGAACCAGAAACGGTGATACGCGGCAGTGTGGTATCCAATGACGCAGATTTTAAACTCACCTTCCGTTCCCCACAGATTAAAGCGTTTGGCTTTCTGGTAGAAGGTATAAATATGCGCGTGGACAATAAAAATCCGCTATTCAACACGTTTATTGAGGCAGACAGCATAGGAAGCAGTATCTACGGTGTTTCTGATTTCAACCTTATCAATGCAACCCTTAAGGACACCCTTTTTATTCGCAGCGAATTCAAAGGTGGCCCCAAAAGCGAGGATAGCTTTAACCTGAACTTTTTTCATACGATAAATGCAGACAATAACTCTGTGATAGGTTTTAACAGGTCAGGTATAAATTTTAAAAACAACGAATGGTTTATCAATGCTGAAAACAATACTGCAAACCGTATCGTCTTTGCTGATAATTTTCAGAAAATTGATATAGAAGAACTTGTGATGTCCCACCAGGAAGAGCGTATAAGCCTTGGCGGAAGAATCAAAGATTCTACAGCCATAGACATCAGGACGACCTTTAATAATGTGAGATTATCACATATCGCGCCCTATATAGACAGTCTGGACCTCAAGGGCCTCGTAAATGGCAACCTCAATTTGCTCAAAAAAAATGGCGCCTATTTGCCTGAAAGTAACATTCGTATAGACACCTTTAAGGTCAACAACATTTTACTGGGCAATCTCAACCTGAATATTGAAGGTAACGAGAGCCTCACAAATTATGACATCAATGCCCGGTTAGTAAAAGAAGGCCTGGAAAGCCTGACTGCAAAAGGAATGATCAATGTAGATCAGGAAAGCCCGTATATTGATCTGGATGCTCAGCTCAATAAGTTGAACCTTTCCGCTTTTAGTCCTTTGGGAGGTGAGGTGCTGAGCAATATTAGAGGTTTAGCGAGTGGCCGCGCACGCGTAGTGGGAAATTATAAGAATCCAGAAATAAATGGCGAACTGCTTTTGCGAGAAGCAGGGTTAAAGGTGCCTTACCTAAATACTGATTACGCCTTTATGGGTACGGCGCGCGTAAATATGAGCGGTCAGCAATTCCGGTTTTTTAATGTGAACTTACAGGATACTAAATTTGATACTAAAGGTGTATTGAACGGAACTATTAGCCATAGTTTTTTCAAAACCTGGAATATGGACCTCAATATCACCACAGATCGCATGCTGGTCCTGGACACGCAGCCAGACGACTTTTCTTTATATTATGGTACTGCATTTATAAGTGGCAATGCTTCTATCGCGGGGCCTACAGATGAACTCGTCATAGATGTAACCGCAAAGACAGAAGCCGGCACTACTTTTAAAATTCCGCTGAGCGATACAGAATCTTTTGGTGACAATAGTATCATTTATTTTTTGAGCCCGGCAGAAAAGAAAGCGCGTGCCGGCGGCGAGGAGATTGTATTGCAGGAAATTAAGGGGCTGGAACTCAATTTTGACCTGGAAGTTACCCGCGATGCCGAAGTCGAAATTGTTGTGGATAAAGTAAACGGAAGTACGCTGCGTGGTCGCGGTGCCGGCTACTTGTTGATACAAATAAATACCAACGGAAAATTCAACATGTTTGGCGATTTTACGCCTTACGAAGGTGTTTACAACTTTAGGTACAGTGGGGTGGTACAAAAACAATTTGACATTCTCCCCGAAGGAAAAATAAGTTGGGACGGCAGCCCAGAGCGTGCGCTGCTCGATATTAGCGCAGCCTACAAAACACAGGCAAACCCCTCAATTTTACTGGAAAATCCTTCCATAAACCGAAAAATTCCGGTAAATGTGATCATTAATCTGGATGGTCAGCTGGTACAGCCAGATATTACTTTTGACTTCCAATTTCCCAGTACGACCTCTATCGTAACCTCTGAACTGGAATACAGACTGGATGACCGTGCAACCAGGGAGCTGCAGGCCTTCTCTTTAGTGACCCAAGGTTCGTTCTACAGCCAGAGCGGTATAGATGCACAAACCGTGGCCTATGGAAACCTAATAGAAACTGCCTCGGGTATTTTTAACAGCATACTTTCTGACGATGATGGCAAATTCACGGTAGGCCTTGATTATGTTCAGGCAGACCGCACCCCTAACCTTCAGACATCTGGACGGTTTGGCTTTACGGTATCAACACAGATTTCAAAAACGATACTAATCAATGGCAAAGTAGGGGTTCCCGTGGGCGGCCTTAGTGAATCTGTAGTTGTAGGCGATGTTGAAGTAGACTTTTTGCTCAACGAGGATGGTACGTTAAGGGCAACGGTTTTTAACCGACAGGACGATATTCAGTTTTTTGGACAGCGGGAAGGATATACCCAGGGAATAGGTATTAATTACTCCGTGGATTTTAATACCGTGCGCGAACTTTTCAGAAAAATCCTGGAAGGAAAATCAACTACTGAGAATACGGAAGAAGGCCTTGAAATCGTGCCTGCAGATTCTGAAATCCCATACGAAGGTGTCGAAGAGAATTATTGAGTTGCATTTGTGATTTGATAATTTAACGCCCCTTTCATTTTGCATACCTCAAAATACCACCTTCAACTTCAAAATTTCATAAAATAAAAGCTTTTGAAAAATAACTTGTTAACGAAAACGATTGATTTTATTGAATAGCAGAAATTCATTCGCATTCTACTCTAATAATTCAATTCTATTGCTATTTTTGTGTTTCAGTTGATAATAAATGAGCAAAAAAATTAAAAAAATCGGAGTGATGACTTCCGGAGGTGATTCTCCAGGAATGAATGCTGCCGTGCGATCTGTAGTGCGTACCTGCGCCTATCATAAATTAGAATGTGTTGGGATTTATAGAGGTTATGAAGGGCTGATAGAAGGCGCTTTTGAACCTATGAATGCCCGTAGTGTTCGGGATATCATAAATCGCGGCGGCACCATTTTAAAGTCTGCCCGTTCAAAAGAATTCAGGACAAAAGAAGGACGCCAGAAAGCCTATGATAACCTCATCAAGCACGAGATAGATGCTATGGTGCTCATAGGAGGCGACGGTACTTTTACAGGTGGATTAATCTTCGAGGAAGAATTTAATTTTCCCTGCATTGGTATTCCGGGAACCATAGACAACGACATACGTGGAACAGACCGAACTTTAGGTTATGATACGGCACTCAATACGGCTGTAGAAGCTATAGATAAGATTCGGGATACCGCAAGCTCGCATAACCGCCTTTTCTTTATAGAAGTTATGGGACGCGATGTGGGTCATATTGCACTCAACGCCGGTGTAGGTGGCGGTGCGGAAGAAATACTGATCCCAGAAGCAAATATGGGCATAGAACGCCTGGTTGAATCACTTACCCGTAGTGGTGCAAGTGGCAAAACCTCAAGTCTTGTCGTGGTTGCAGAAGGTGATAAAACAGGTAAAAGTGTTTTTGAACTTAAAGATTATGTAGACAATAATCTGGAAGGCTATGATGTACGTGTTGCCGTTTTAGGTCACCTACAACGCGGTGGTTCACCAAGTTGTTATGACCGTGTACTGGCGAGCCGTATGGGCGTGAAAGCCGTAGAATCCCTTATGGAAGGCAAAAGCAGCTATATGGTGGGCACCCAGCACGATAAGATGGTACTTTACCCACTGGAACAGGCTATAAAAAGCGGTTCTGATATTAACCAAGAATTGATACGTGTGTCTGAAATAATGACCACTTAATATAATTAATTTAAATACACATTATAATGGCAAATTTGAAAATTGGAATAAATGGATTTGGACGTATAGGGCGAATCGTTTTCAGGGCAACATTGAAGCGTGATAACGTAGATGTAGTTGCAATAAACGATCTTCTTGACGTAGAACACCTTGCCTATTTATTAAAATATGATTCTGTTCATGGAAGATTTGACGGTACTGTAGAAGTACAGGACGGTCACCTTGTTGTAGACGGAAAAAAAGTACGCGTAACCGCAGAAAGAGATCCTAAAAACCTTAAATGGAACGACGTAAATGTTGACGTTGTTGCAGAATGTACCGGTATTTTTACTACTACCGAAACAGCAAATCAACATATTGAAGCTGGCGCTAAAAAAGTAGTGATCTCCGCTCCATCTAAAGATGTACCTATGTTTGTTATGGGTGTAAACCATAAAGACATCAAAGCAGATCAGAAAATAGTTTCTAACGCATCTTGTACCACAAACTGTCTCGCACCTTTAGCTAAGGTACTTAATGACAACTGGGGTATTGAAGAAGCACTTATGACTACTATTCACGCGTCTACTGCAAGCCAATTTACCGTAGATAGCCCGGCCAAGAAAAATTACCGTATGGGCCGTAGCGCACTCGCCAACATTATCCCTACCACTACTGGTGCTGCTGTCGCAGTAACTAAGGTAATCCCTTCCCTTGAAGGAAAACTCACCGGTATGGCTTTCCGTGTTCCTACTCCAGACGTTTCTGTAGTAGATTTGACCGTACGCTTGAGCAAAGAAACTTCTCTAGCTGAAATCAACAAAGCATTTAAAGCGGCTTCAGAAGGAGAGATGAAAGGCGTTCTTGGTTATACTGAGGAAGCTGTGGTATCTCAGGATTTTGTGAGCGATCCACGCACCAGTATACTTGACGCTGATAGCGGTATCGAGTTGAACCCTAAATTCTTTAAGCTTGTATCATGGTATGACAATGAGTTTGGTTACTCTAACAAACTTGTTGACCTTGCTGAATATGTGAATTCTTTATAGGATCACGGCAATATTTTAAAACCCTTTTTAGCTTGCTAAAGAGGGTTTATTTTCTAATATAATTTATTCTTATGATTTTAGTAGTTGATAGTGGCTCCACAAAGACAGACTGGATCGCGCTTAGTGAGGATGGGGAACAAATTTTCCAGACACAAACCTTTGGACTCAACCCCCAGGTACTTTCCAACGAAATTCTCACAGAACGTATCATCAATAATTATGAACTCTACAAGCACAGGCATGAAGTAACACAACTTTACTTTTATGGTGCTGGTTGTGGTACTGAAAAGCCTAAAGAATCCTTACGTGAGGTATTCAAGGATTTCTTTGATAAAGTGAATAAGCCTGAGATCATGGAAGATACCTATGCAGCGCTTTACGCGACTACGCAAAGGGAAGAACCCAGCATTGTCTGTATCATAGGCACAGGATCTAATTGCAGTATGTTCAACGGGGAGAACATTGAACAAAAAGTAACGTCACTGGGTTACATTTTAATGGATGACGGTAGTGGCAACTATTACGGCCGCCAGCTATTGAGGGATTTTCACTTCAACAAAATACCAAAAGATTTGGCTTATGAATTTGCCAAAGAATTTGATCTTACCGCTGAGAGCATAAAAACGCATTTGTATAAAATGCCAAACCCTAATACTTATCTTGCTCAGTTTGCGAAGTTCCTTATCACGAATAAAGAACACGAATACTGTCAAAAGCTTATAAGAAAAGGGTTGAAATTATTTATTGAACACCAGATTTTACAGTTTGATAATGCGCATAAGGTACCTGTACATTTTGTAGGTTCAATCGCTTTTTATCTTCAGGAAGAACTTAAACAACTTCTTAAAGAGTACGATCTGCAAATAGGAAAAGTACTTAAGCGCCCTATTGAAGGTCTTGTGAAATATCACAAGAGTTACATGATGGTTAAATAAATACTTCTAAGGCATGATTACCAGGAAATATCAAAAAGCCACGGCTATCATAGATATTTCAACATTTACGTATTTTGGCAAATTTGATACTTCAACCGTTTCTCTAGCAGGAGCGGTTTTTTCATTAAAATAGGTGGCATAAACGGTGTTTACAGCCCCAAAATTGGCCATATCACTCAAGAAAATAGAGCTTTTTACCACATTTTCAAAATCCATATTTGCCTCTTCAAGAATTGCTTTTAGATTAAGCATCACTTGATCTGTTTCTTTTGCAATATCGCCGCTCACAAGTTCACCTGTTGCAGGATCAACGGGAATTTGTCCACTGATATATAGCGTGTTTTCTGATAAAATTGCCTGATTATAAGGTCCTATGGGAGCAGGAGCGTTCTTTGTGGTAATTATTTTTTTCATAAGAAAATGTTGTTTATTTGTTTTAAAATCGGCTTTTTAAGGCTAAAAATTGGTCTTTTTACGCTATAATTGGCGATCTGGGGGCCTGCGTTGCTCATATTTAAGATCGCTCAATGCACTTGATTTTATACCTATAAAGAAGTTGTAAGATTTATAGGTACCGAAAGGCGTCCAGCTAAAAGTCATATTAAAACTCTCCAGGTCCCGGCGAAAACGCAACTGCGTAGGTGTAAATCTACCATCAGTAAGGTCAATTCCCGAAGATGCCCCTATAAACCACCGCTCCCCTAACTCCACATCGCCACTAAAGTTCATGGCATGGGAAGTAATCATGTTTTGCCTGGTCAAATTACCATAATTCACATTGTAATTTACTCGCAAATTCCACGGTAGCGTGTAATTATAAAGTTCCTGCTCTTCATCTTCATCAGGTTCTGGCTCTTCATCTTCATAAAACTCACCATTGATATTATCTATACTTTTTCCGAAAAGCGCATCTGGTCTCCCCCCGTTTCTAAACGTTTCGTTTTCATCCCGGTTTTCGTTTTCGGTCTTTTTGGTGAAATTTTTACTGGAAAATGCGTAGCCAAAATTCGCACTTGCATTCGTAAGCCTAAAAAGGCTTCCACCGTTTTCGATGTTGAGCTTATCAACACGCTGGTTATTGTTGTTGAGTGCGTAGGGGTCTAAGGTCATGTTGAAGTTTACGCTCAACTTGCTTTCAATAATAGGGATCGTACCGCTTACCCGCAACGGACTTAATTTTAAACTATCTGCAAGAAAATTATAATTTGCAGAAACCGAAAGGTTGTTGAGCAACGTTATTTTTTTCGGCTCCAGCGCAGTGCTGTCCTTATCCCGTACCTTAGCTTCAATATTATTATTTACCGAAAAACTCAAGCCGCTGGAGCGAAAATTACTGGGCGCCCCGTAAAAACCACCGTCAAAACGGGAATATTCGACCTCACGGGTAAGCGCTCCATCGGGATCATTCGCTTCTGGCGCAAGATAGGTTTCGTAATACTGATCAAAAGCCGGGTTGTAGCTAAAGGATACGCTGGGTTTTATGGTATGTCGTATGGCCTGGATTTTTTTATCATCGCCAAAGTTGAACTGCCCATAAACAGTCGTTCCCATACTTGTGCTAAAATTGTAAGTCCTAAAGGCATCAAAACCACTTATGGTATCTTCCACAACCTCGCGGGCCACCTCATCATAACTCCGCTCAACGGTCTCAAAAACCCAGGATTCCTGAAAATTTGAACTTGCCGAAACACTAAAATAATTAAAAAGTTTAAAGTTGGTCGTAATAGGAATATTATGCCGAATGCCGGTTTCTGCCTCTTTGAACATTTTTGCCGTAAAAAATTCGTCATCGGTGGTCGTGAACCTATTGGCTCCCGTTCCTGAGTAGTTCAGGTTTATATTTTGGATAATCCCTTTTTTGCTTCCGGAAGAAGGGGCAAAGGGATAAATACGGTCTACGTTTACCTGCAATGTGGGCAAGGTCATATTAATGACGCCGGTAGAAGTACTTTGCGAATGATTAGCAGTAAGAGAGAGGTTTACCTGAGGCACGCTCTGAAAGGTCCTGGAATATGATATAGAAGAGCTTAAGGTATTTTGTAGCCGGTTTCCTATGTTGTTGATATTTATGGACTGGCGATAGAAATCACTGCTCCCCAGGTTTACAGAGGCAGAAAACCTGGAGTTGGGACTGGCTTTTGCATCTTGACTGTGACTCCAGGCAATATTGTAATTATTGGCAACGCTATAATCTGGCAGCCCACGCTCACTATTTACTAATTTATCAAAGGTCACACGCAAATTCCCATTGAAACTGTAACGCTTTCTATAGGTTGTGGTCCCGCGTAAACCATAACTTCCATTAGTATAGTAATCCCCTTGCATGGTAAGGTCAAAATAATCGCTTAACGCGAAATAATAACCTCCGTTCTGTAAAAAATAGCCCCTGTTACTGTCCTCACCGGGAGAAGGCAAAATAAATCCTGAAACGCTGGTCTCTTGTTCCATAGGAAAATACGCAAAAGGAACACCCAACGGCGTAGGCACATCTGCAATAAACATGTTAACCAGCCCGGTAACGATTTTTTTGCCCGGCACAAATTTTACGCGCCGCGCATAGAAGTAATATTCAGGATCTTCAAGATTTTTACTTGTGGTGAACTTCACGTTTTTCATAAATACGACCGAGTCATTCACCCGCTTGCTCAATTCATTGATCACATAGAACTCTCCCTGTTGTGTACGCGAACCGAAAACCCTGGCTTTTTCCGTTTTAAAATTGAATACAATGGAATCTGGCTCTACGGTACTATTGGCCTGTACAAAAACGGGACCCTGGGTATAAGCCCCAGAACTATCAATTATACCTTTTGCAAAAACGGTATTAGTCGTATTATCAACCACGATCTCACCCGCAGTTATGTTTACGTTTGTGTAATTTACCTCAGCATTGTTGTAGAGATACAATTTATTTGTCTTTCTATTAAAACGCGCATAATCTGCGGCTTTATAATCTACGATAGCAGAAAGCGGCTCTTTAATACTATCTGTTTTGACACTATCCTGAGCAGCCAGGGGCTTTTTTTGACCAGCAGGCACAAAAAGTGGCGCAATTATTGGTCTTTGTGGTGTAATTACCGTATCTACAGGCTTAATCGTATTGGATTCGGACTGCGGAAGATCTTGAGCGCTTAAAACAGGCGAACAGAACAGTCCAAATACCAGTATAAACAGAACGGTTAAGTAATTTGTTTGCAATGCGATTAATACTATTTTTGTAATTATATCTGGCAATAAATGAATTGCCAAAATTACAGTTATTTTTTTTATACCCTTCTTACAAAGGGATTAAATATGAAATCTTAAAATAACCTCCACCTATTGGCGTTGACCTTTATATGAGAACGAAGTCTACCTACATTCTAGTATTTTTAACCTACCTGGTTTTTGCAAGTTCTTTTACGCACGTGCCAGTTCCACCAAAAGATAAATTTATAGTGGTGCTTGATGCTGGCCACGGTGGTCATGATCCCGGTAAACAAACGAGATCAGGGCTGCGTGAAAAAGATATAGCCCTTAAGATTACCCTTGATGTGGGTCGCGAACTGGAGAAAAACAGTGCCATTGAAGTAATATACACGCGCAAAAAAGATGAATTTATTGATCTTGAAGAACGTGGCGCTATTGCGAACCGTGCAAAGGCAGATCTTTTTGTATCCATTCATTGCAATGCGCATTCCTCACAAGCAAGCGGCGCAGAAACCTATGTGCTGGGACTACACAGGAACCAGACCAACTTTGAAGTGGCTAAATCAGAGAACTCGGTTATCTTTTTAGAATCCAATTATGAGGAAAAGTATTCCCAGTACGATGTGAATTCCCCAGAATCTGTAATAGGACTCACCCTTATGCAGGAAGAATACCTGGAACAGAGTATTTATCTGGCAGGTCTTGTTCAGGATAATTTTCGCCAAAAGCTAAAAAGACAGGACCGCAGTGTAAAGCAAGCCGGTTTTATCGTTTTGCACCAGACCATAATGCCAAGTGTGCTCATAGAAACGGGTTTTATCACCAATACTTCCGAAGGAAAATTCTTGAGCACTTCAAGTGGTCAAAGTGCCATTGCAAATGCTATTGCTGATGCCGTTGTAGATTACGAGGAACATGTAGGCGTCAATGAACTGCTGGGAATCTCTTCTACCGAACCCGTTGCAGAAGTAAGCGATGTCATTTACAAAGATGTTACCTTTAAAGTACAACTTGCCGCCAGTGGCAACAATATTGCCACAAGAGCATATAATTTTAAGGGCCTGGAAGAGGTTACCAAAAATAAAGAAGGGAGGCTCTACAAATATTATTATGGCGCTACCTCAAATTATACAGAGATCAATAATAAGCTCACAAAAGCGAAAGAAAAGGGTTTTTCTACCGCTTATATTGTATGTTTTAAAAATGGTATAAAAACTCCCGTGGAGGATATCTTAAATTAAATACATGGGATTGAGCACAAACCAATTTTATTCCTATTTTTGTCTTTAATCCTAAATCATCTACTTTGAAGTTATCTAAAGAAGTAAAAACGGGCTTGTTAGCCATAGTTGCCATTGCCCTGCTTATTTTTGGTTATAGTTTTCTAAAAGGGGAAAACCTATTTAGCGAGGACCGAACCTTTTATGCTATTTATGATGATGTAGAAGGGCTTGCACCATCTTCAAATGTTACCATTAATGGACTCGAAGTAGGCAAGGTTATATCAATAAATTTTGCAGGAAATTCTGGCAATCTGCTGGTTACCTTTAATCTTAAGAATGATTTTCCATTTTCAAGAAATAGCAATGCGGAAATTTATGGTGGTGGTCTCATAGGCGGTAAATCACTGGCTATTATACCTAAATACGACAATGGCGAGTTGGCAAAATCAGGAGACACTTTGAAAGGTACGATAGATGAAGGGATCTTTGAACTTGTAAATGACAGATTAAGCCCATTACAGAAAAAGGTTGAATCAGTAATCGGTCAAACGGATTCTGTACTTGTTTCCGTTAATGACGTCCTTGACACAGATACACGGGAGAATCTGCGTAATGCAATTGCAAGCCTAACCCAAACTGCGGCAACTTTCAGTAGCGCTTCTCAATCATTGAATGGCCTTCTTACCGATAACCGTTCTAAACTTAACCGGACTTTTACCAATCTGGATCAAATGTCTGCCAACTTCAAAAGCATAAGTGATAGTGTTTCTCAATTAGAGATAGGGCAGCTTACAAACAATATGCAGAAAGTAATTGCTGATTTTGAGCAGGTTTCTTCAAAATTGAACAGTACGGAAGGAACTGCCGGTAAATTGATCAATGACGATCAATTGTATAATAATCTGGAACTTGCGACTAAACAAATGCAGGAATTAATGCAGGATATCAAACTAAACCCAAAACGTTACGTACATTTCTCTGTATTTGGCAAAAATCCTGGTCCTTACGAAAAACCAGAAGATTCCCTGAAATAATATGCAGTACCTCCCTAACATCCTGTTTTTAATTGCGCTTCTGGCCGGTATAGGTTTCTTTGCGTTCAATGTGCGCAAACTAGTGCGCAACATAAAAATGGGACGGGATGTTGATGTAAGCGATCACAAGCCTCAACGCTGGAAAAACATGGCAAAAATTGCCCTGGGGCAGTACAAAATGGTACGACGTCCCGTGAGCGGTATTATACATGTTCTGGTTTATCTGGGTTTTGTGATTATCAATATTGAAGTCCTTGAAATCATTATAGATGGCCTTTTTGGTACCCACCGCATTTTTTCATTCATGGGGGGCTTTTACGATTTTCTAATTGCATCTTTCGAAGTTTTTGGTTTTTTGGTGCTTGTTGGGGTTATTTTATTTTGGCTTCGCCGAAACATTATACGCATCAAACGCTTTTGGCATAAAGAATTGAATGGCTGGCCCAAACTGGATGCCAATCTTATTCTTTATTTTGAAATGGTAATCATGTGCCTTTTTCTGACTATGAACGCGGCAGATTTGCAATTACAGCTTCAAGGCGCAGAACATTATTCTTCAAGTGCCGGCATCACGGGATCCTTTCCTATAAGCCAGTTTATTGCACCTTTTTTTGAGAATATGGACATTTCAAGTCTTATTATTCTTGAACGCACAGCCTGGTGGCTTCATATTCTTGGGATTTTATTTTTTCTAAACTATTTGTATTATTCCAAGCATTTACACATACTGCTTGCGTTTCCTAACACTTATTTTGGCAGGGTAAGGCCACAAGGTCAATTTGACAACCTGCAAAGCGTCACGGATGAAGTCAAATTAATGATGGATCCAGATGCTGACCCCTATGCTACCCCAGAAGGAGAGGACGATCTGGAGGTCCCGGCAAAATTTGGAGCGAGCGATGCAACAGATTTAAACTGGGTACAACTATTAAGCGCTTATACCTGTACAGAATGTGGCCGCTGTACCAGTGAATGTCCCGCAAATCAAACGGGCAAAAAACTATCTCCCCGAAAAATCATGATGGATACCCGTGACAGGATCGAGGAAATAGGTAAGAATATTGATGATAATAAGGGTATCTTTAAGGATGACGGCAAGCAATTGCTCAACGATTACATTACACCAGAAGAGTTGTGGGCCTGTACGACGTGCAATGCCTGTGTAGAAGCTTGCCCTGTGAGCATCAATCCATTGTCTATCATTATGGATATGAGACAATATCTTGTTATGGAACAAAGTGCCGCACCTGCAGAACTTAACAACGCCATGACCAATATTGAAAATAACGCAGCACCATGGCCTTTTAATCAGATGGACAGGGCAAACTGGATCAACGAGTAGTAAAACCTAAACGTAACTATAAATTTTAGCATAATGCAAAGGGAAGAAGTAGATAAGTTATTAAACGAGAAACTAGAATCTGGGGAGCATGTTAGCCCGGTCTTACCAGAAGGAGTTAAAAATTATCTAATTGATATAGACGGTACCATCACAGAAGATGTTCCCAACGAAGAACCGGAACGTATGGAAACTTGCGAACCTTTTCCTGATGCCTTAAAAACGCTGAACAAATGGTATGATCAAGGCCATATCATATGCTTCTTCACTTCCAGGACAGAAACACACCGCGAAGTGACAGAAAACTGGCTAAAGAAGCACAATTTTAAATACCACAGTCTTTTAATGGGCAAACCACGTGGAGGCAATTATCACTGGATTGACAATCATCTGGTACGCGCTACCCGCTACAAAGGAAAATTCACAGATTTAGTGGAGAAGGATGTGACCATTGAAGTGTTTAAGGAATAGTAAAGCCCTACTTAAAGATCCCTGGTATTTAGGCTTTATGCCTAAATTATACACCCACATAAAAATTGATTTCAGCAAATATTAAGGAAATAGTTAGCGTTATAGTTTAATCATAATCGTATTTCCAATAACAATAGTAAGATGGCAGAAGCTTTGAAAGTTCCAACCATGGCAGAATATACCGCACAGGGTAATACTCCTGAAGTGCTCTTTTGGGTGGGATGTGCTGGCAGTTTTGATGACCGTGCGAAAAAAATTACCAAGGCCTTTGCCAAGTTACTCAACAAGGCCAATGTTGATTTTGCGGTTTTGGGCACAGAAGAAAGTTGTACCGGTGATCCCGCAAAGCGTGCAGGCAATGAATTTTTATTTCAGATGCAGGCGGTTACTAATATAGATGTACTCAATGGCTACGGAATCAAGAAAATCGTTACCACTTGCCCACATTGTTTCAACACGATTAAAAATGAATATCCCGGTCTGGGTGGTAACTATGAAGTCATGCATCACACCCAATTTCTAAAAACCCTTATTGACGAGGGAAAACTCACTGTTGAAGGCGGTAAGTTCAAAGGGAAACGAATTACATTTCACGATCCATGCTATCTCGCGCGTGCCAATAAAGTTTATGAAGCTCCCCGGGAACTTCTAAAAAAACTTGAAGTTGAGCTTATTGAGATGAAGCGATGCAAAACACGCGGTTTCTGTTGTGGTGCCGGCGGTGCCCAAATGTTCAAAGAAGCGGAGCCCGGTAGAAAAGAAGTCAATATAGAACGCACTGAAGAAGCCCTAGAAACCAAACCCGATGTCATAGCTGCAGGATGCCCATTTTGCAATACCATGATGACAGATGGTGTAAATCATGAAGGAAAGTCAAATGAAATTGCTGTGATGGACGTTGCCGAAATGATCGCCGAGGCTGAAGATTTGTAAGAACCTATACCTTTTAAAAATAAAAACCCGAACCCAAACCTATTATGTTAATACCTTTTACTGACCTACCAGACGATTCAAGGATCTGGATCTACCAAAGCAACCGTAAATTCACTGACGAAGAAGTTGTTGAGCTTCAATCCAAACTAGATGATTTCTTAAAACAGTGGACGGCACACGGAGCAAACCTTCAAGCTGGTGGAGAAATTAAATACAATTATTTTATCGTCATAGGACTTGATCAAATCAAGAATGCAGCAAGTGGCTGTTCTATTGATGCGCAGGTTCATTTCATACAGCAATTAGAAAAACAACTGGATGTGGAATTACTGGATAAAATGAACGTAACCTATATTCAGAATGACCGCGTACATCATAAAGCACTCTTGGATTTTAAAAAAATGGTCAAGGAAGGCGCGGTTGGAAAAAGTACTGTTGTATTTAATAACCTTGTCAATACTAAAGAAGAGTACCTTGAATCCTGGGAAGTCCCAGCAATAGAAAGCTGGCACAGCCGTTTTTTTAAAAAATAATCATACTGTATTATGCTTTTGGTTTCATATTAATTAAAATAGGCTCTATCCCAATTTTTACTAGTATTAAAATGAAATTAGCCTAAATCGCATCATAACGTCAACAAAATCCAATAAAACTTCCGATTTTTACGTTATATTAGAGTAATTGAAGAGAAGAGCATTTGTCAGGTCCCAAATCTGGGCAAATGTTTATTTCAGATATTTAGAACACACACCCCCATGTTTAGAATTAACCTACTGTTTTTTACCATTTTTTTTGGAATTCAATTAAATGCCCAGCAGAAAAATCCTTTGATCGCAAAAAACGTTGGACCACAACGTACCTGGGTAGATAGTATCTACACTAAAATGTCGCTAGAAGAAAAAATAGGTCAGTTATTTATGGCTGATATATTTTCAAGTGATCCTAAGTCAAAGGTGGATGCCCTAAAAAATTTAATAGAAAAGCACCATATAGGCGGTGTTATATTTTCAAAAGGTGGGCCCGTACGGCAAGCAAGGCTAAATAATGAACTCCAGTCACTCAGCGATGTACCTCTACTCATAGGTATGGACGCAGAATGGGGGCTTGATATGCGCCTTGATTCCACATACGCCTTCCCCTATAATATGGCATTAGGAGCCATAAACGACAATAAAATCGTTGAGGAGGTAGGCCGGCAGATAGGTCTGCAGAATAAACGGCTGGGTGTACATATAAATTTTGCACCGGTCGTAGATATCAACGTTAATCCAAAAAACCCTATAATTGGTAACCGTTCCTTTGGTGAAAACCGGGAAAATGTCACTCAGAAATCGATTGCTTTCCTAAAGGGGATGCAGCGTGCTGGAGTTCTGGGGAGCGCAAAGCATTTTCCGGGTCATGGAGATACTGATCAAGACTCCCATAAAACACTTCCAACACTAAATTTCACCAGAGAACGACTTGATTCTGTAGAACTATATCCCTATAAACGTGTTATTGAAGCAGGTGTTGCCAGTGTAATGGTAGGACATTTGAATGTTCCCGCGTTAGAATCGAGAGCCAATTATCCTACTTCCCTTTCCAAAAATGTGGTTACATCTTTATTGCAGGATAGTCTAGGTTTTAATGGCCTTATCTTTACAGATGCCCTTAATATGAAAGGCGCTGCCAATTATGATTCGCCAGGAGAAATAGACCTGGCTGCTTTTCAGGCCGGTAATGATATTTTACTTATTAGTGAAGATATCCCAAAGGCGGTTCAAAAGATAAAAGATGCCTACAATGAAGGGCAGATCACTAAGGATAGATTGGCGCGTTCCGTAAAGAAAATATTGTACGCTAAATATTTAGTAGGCCTTAATACATATAAGCCCGTAGCCGAAAAAAACCTGATTAAAGATTTAAATGCAACTTCTTTTGAACTTACTTCCCGAAAAGCGATCGCAGCCTCCCTTACCGTTTTACGTAACGAAGGTGCCATTTTACCCGTAAAAGAGCTTGAAGATAAAAAAATAGCCTATGTTACACTTGGCGATGGTGATAACTCTGCTTTTTATGAGCACATGAACCTTTATGCAAAGGTAGATAAGGTAACCGCACCTACACTCCCGCAACTTTTAGAACGTCTACGCGATTACAATTACGTGGTTGTAGGTTTCCATAAGTCTACGGAAAACCCTTGGAAATCTTATAAATTTTCCGCAAAGGAACAACAATGGCTGGGTGCAATTGCTAAAGATTACCCTACAGTGCTTGACCTGTTCGTTAGTCCGTACGCACTACTTGACATCACAAATAAAAGTAATCTGGAAGGCATCATTTTATCCTACCAGAACAGCAAAGTAGCGCAGGAGCTTAGCGCTCAACTCCTCTTTGGTGCCATAAGCGCTCAGGGCAGCACACCCGTTTCCCTGGGTTCGGATTTTCCCATTCACACCAGTTATCAAACCGGAACATTACGACGGCTTCAATATGGCTTACCGGAAGAAGTTGATATGGACCCAAAAAAATTAAACAAAATAGATTCCTTGGTGCAAACAGGCCTGGATCAGGTAATGTTTCCAGGGGCACAGGTGCTTGTTGCCCGTCGAGGTAAAGTTATTTACAATAAAAACTTTGGCTATCACACCTATAACAAAACAGACAAAGTAGAAGAAAAGGACGTATACGATTTAGCTTCGTTGACAAAAGTACTAGCAACGCTGCCATTAATAATGGAACTCCATAGCAAGGATCAACTTGATCTAGACGATACATTAGGGGACCTTTTACCGGTTCTTGAAGGATCTAATAAGGAGAATATTAAAGTGAAAGAGGTTTTGTCGCATTACGGAGGGTTTAAGCCCTGGATTCCCTTTTACATAAGCACGCTGGACCCTGAATCCAAACAACCTTCAAAAACCTATTATAGAACCACAAAATCGCCCGAATTTGACCTTAAAGTGGCTGATGAACTGTTTTTACGGTCAGATTATGAAGATACAATGGTAAAGATTATCAAAGAAACAGATCTACTGAGCACGAAGCGCTACCTCTACAGCGACCTACCCTATTATCTATTTAAGGAATACCTGGTGGGATACTATGGTACAGACATGGACAATTTAACGCAAAGGCATTTTTACGAACGTCTTGGTGCATACAGGACCGGTTATAGGGCTATTGAAAAATTCAAGAAGGCAACAATAATACCTTCGGAAAATGACACGTATTACCGCAGACAACAGATTCAGGGCTACGTCCATGATATGGGCGCTGCAATGGAGGATAATATGGGAGGTCATGCCGGTCTTTTCAGCAATGCAAATGGGGTGGCAAAAATCATGCAAATGTATCTGCAGAATGGTTATTACGGTGGTGTTCGCTTTTTTTCAAAAGAGACTATGAACGCGTTCAACACTTGTTATTATTGTGCGGATGATGTACGCAGGGGGGTGGGTTTTGACAAACCGCAACTTCATCAGGGCGGCCCCACCTGCGGCTGTGTTTCTAAGAGCAGTTTTGGCCACTCCGGTTTTACGGGAACGTATACATGGGCAGACCCAGAGAGTGAAATCCTGTTTGTATTTCTATCCAACAGAACATTTCCCACCGCAGAGAATAGAAAGCTGATCACATCAAATCTACGTACAGATATTCAACGTGCAATACAGGAGAGCATCATCAATTAATCACATAAGATTTGATGTCTCACGTAACATGCATTACATAGAAAGTAAAAGAAACTAGACAGGAGTTGATTGAGTGGTTCGTTTACATGTGAACTATTTCCTACCATCACCCAGCAAAACTTCCACTAAACCATCTTTCAGGTTTAACCAGAGATAATTAAAGAAGGATTTTGTTTTGTCACGCTCCGTATTTCCCCTTCCGGCACGATATCCTTCTTCATTTTTACCTTTGCTATCTTTAGGGACAAATAAGTTAGCGATCGCAGAGAAGAATTTGTTCTTTTTAGATTCTTTATTTAATATTTCTATCTTAAAATCATCATATTTCATGCGTATGTCAATAGTTGACTGATCATCATTACCATTAATATTAAAATATACGCGTTCTACCTGTCCCACCATTTTAGCCCTAAGATTTGATTCTGTAAAACTATTGATGCTTGCAGCGGGCATCTGCCCCATAAAGCCTTTTATATTAAATGTATCATTTGGATCTTGTACATCAAACGACCAGTCTATACTGAGCGGAGCGGTATCTAAAAAAAATCCGTTTATAGCCAGTTTCGTTGTATCAGAACCTCTTTTATACGTGTTGCCAAGATCTGAGGCTTTTACATCCAGTTTAGAAAAATTTATTTCCCCGGCAGGCCTGTCTTCCTTAACTTTTTCCCTGTAAACGATAGTTGCATCCTCAATAGTCAAAGAATCAAGCATAATGTCAAAAGGTATACTGCGCAATAGTTTGCTATACAAAGGCTTGGTTGTCTTATCGTCTGCGACAAGTTTGTCCCTGTAGATCTCCAGCGTAGGTTTGTTCAAATGCATGGTACCTGCTTTTGTGAACAATGTATCCTGAGCAAAGCCCCAGACAATTTTACCTATACGGAATTCTGGAATTTGAAGATCAATATGGTCGCGCTCTATTTTAATTTTACGTGATAGTTCGGTTTTAGAATATGCCGTTTTAATTTGGGTATTTTGAAGTACAATATCTTCTTTTTGTAGTTTCATAGACCCAATGGTCAAATTATCATACTTACTAACATTTAAAAAGATAGAGTCTGCCTCCAGTAACATACCACTGTAGCTAAGTGGAATTTTACGTTTTACAAGATCACGGTCTATTGTAATGTCTTCTATGCTGAAGGAGGCACGAGGAACTTTTAAAAATGGTAATGCTTCGCCAGGTTTAAGTATTTTTAAGGATGTGTCGCCAATATCAATCCTATCAATTTTGATTTTCTTTCCTAAATTTATTGGTCCACTGACCTCTTCTGGTTTGCTGACACTTCTATCATTCAAAAACCAGATAGCATTGTTATCAACCTTTATTTCTTCAATATGAACGGTGTTTTCAATAAAGTATTCCCAGTAGCTAACGCCAGAAATACTTATAATTTCGGTTTTGATCTTAGTATTCACAAGTGTGTCCCCGCGTTTTGCTATTTTGAGATAAGCATCCTTCAATGTCACACCTCCTCCCCAGGTATCAACGCTTACCTTATCATAGTGTAAAGTAATGTTGTTAGCCAGCGCATTGTCAAGAAAGTAAACAATCTTATTTTTAAAGAATTGATTAAGTCCTATAACGATAATTGCTATAGCTACTCCTAGAACCACTAAAGCGATAAGAAATTTTTTCATCAGTCTAATATACTCAAGTCTTTGAATATGTGGCTTTTTTAAAAGAAAATTTTTAAGTCATGATTTCTTTTTAAAAATTTCTTGTACCATCTCAAAGTTTGTCCTATCTTTGTCGTCCAAAATCGCGGGATAGAGCAGTAGGTAGCTCGTCGGGCTCATAACCCGAAGGTCACTGGTTCGAGTCCAGTTCCCGCTACTAGAATAATCAAGGCTTCACAGAAATGTGAAGCCTTTTTTTTTTACGATGGGTACAGAATCACCACATTTTCAATTTGACATTTACCTTGATTTCAAATGATATTATTTTGTAGCAAGGAATAGTATTGATGAACTATTTTAATACTTAAATGCATTTTTCATTAATTCCATTTCATTTCTTGGAATACCTAGATCCCTCGATAATTGTTCCCATTGAGCTATATTCTGTTGGATTGTATTGATAATAGCATCGGCCTCTTTTTCTTTTAAACGAAAATAAGGAGCTACTTCCCGTACTAGGTCTAAGTCCAAAGCATTGTCATTTTCTGAAATATTAAGTTTTAAACCTGTACCGTTCGGGGTTGGATTGATATCATAGGCGGGTGAAAGCATCCAACCGGAATCCGTTAACAGAAATCCGTGATTGCGAAGGTGATCATCCGTATTGGAAATACAAACGTTGAAAGCAATACGTTTCCATAACTTCTTGAGATCATTATCAACATTAGCACCATTCTGCATTAAAAATTCCACAAGCTCTAAATAACTGACCCCATCTTGATAGTCCGTTCCGTCAGTATATCCCAATAAGGTCATTGCAGAGGCAAAATGGATACGAGTACCATCGATTTTCCTATCAAAGCGTTGTGTCAAAAATGTATGTTGCTGATGCGAAAATTTTTGGATTTTTGAAGAAGCCATTTCAATGCCCGATTGAACGGCAAGTCGATACGCCAGCATTTCCCAAGCACCCATATCCTGCTGGTCATTTTGACTTGGAAATTTAGCAATCCACAAACTACCATCTGTGTCCTGTATATTTGCTTTAGGTCTTGCACCTCCTAAGGAGGATCCTGGTGCCATTAGCATATTGATCCATTTTAGGTATTCTGGATTATCTGGGGCATCTTCTTTCTCTAGCTGTAAGCTGGCAAATTCAAGATCTCTAAGTGCAGCGAAAGGTGGTGTAGCCATAGCTTCATTATCGTCTAAAAAAGTACCATCCTTTGCTGTTTTAAAACGAAGCCCTCCCATTCGGTTAGTATCGTAAACCCCAAGTAGATAATCCGACTCCATTAAAGTTTTGGGACGTCGATCTTCTTTTCTGGCTTTAGCTGCTTCCTTACGCATCATTAAAACCCGTCCCCATCGATCAGGTGAAGAATCCAAGAAAATACCGAAATTGGATTTCTCATCATTGAGGTACTGAGCTCCTTCGAATAATTGTAGGTCTGGATCTATGATCTGGGCATAATCCGATTGTAACCATCCTTTATCATATTCAAAGGAAAATATTTCTTTCCCTCTGGATGACGTAGCATGTAAACTTCCCATTAAGAATGGAGCTTCAATGCCGTCCCAATGTGCATATACAAATATTTCTTTTCGTTCCGTTGCCATTATTTCTTGGTGTTTTTTGGGCCGCGTTCCTTTACGGTTAGATCGGCATCCTGTATTTTTCTGCCCAATACATCATCGTCGGCCAAAAGCAATATATCCTTCTCCAACCCTAATACTAATAAAACTTGGAGAATAATACCTAAAGAAATTGAAGGACTTCCTTTTTCTAAGGAATAAAGTGTGGGACGGGAAATCCCTGCTCGCTCTGAAACCTGATCCATAGTTAGTTTCCTGCGTAAGCGTGCTAATTTAATATTTTCTCCCACTGCTTGTAAAAGCTTCTTATTTTTAGGTAGTAATATAATACTATTTCTAGACATAATGTTAAATATTTTTTACAAATATAGCCAAAAAAGTAAATAGTATTTTACGTTACAAAAAAATGTTTTTATGCCCATTGAATGTTTACCAGACTTTTTTGCAAATGATTTTCCAAAATTTCTGTGAAGGCTTTTCGCTTGTAATTTTTACAGGTTCATTTATTTCTTCAGTTTCAATCAAGCCATATGCCTCAAATTTCCTTTCCAATGTCTTTAAGTCGTAAAAGAATAGTTCTACCCCGTGTTTAGTGAGGTATGTATTCCTGCTGATTTTCTCACCTTTTCCGTACCGGGCATCATTTATAGAAAGGGCAATGAAAATTATAATACCATTATTTTGAAGCTGATCGTAGCAATTCTGAATCAGTTTTTCACGCTCTTTTTTACTCAATAAATGAATTAAGGCATAGCAAAAAATACCCATGTACTTTTCCTAATTAAAAGTCATTTCGCCAACAGATCCGGGATACAGCTTATAGTTACCTTTCAAATGTTCTTTAGCTATGTCAATGGCGGTTTTTGAAATCTCTATACCCGTTACATCAAATCCATCATCAATAAAGGTTTTTGCGTTTCTACCGTAGCCAAAACCTGGAATTAGAATTTTTTGTATGTTGTTTTTTTGAAATAACGTTTTCGCCTCCAAAGAGGCAGCCGCAGGTCGCAATCCCCACATCATTTGTTTATCTCGAAAATTAGATTCCCAAAATTCTTTCATAATTTTTATTGTTTAGGTGCATATTTGTCTTCTAAAATGTGGCACAGATATCCTTTTTTGTTTAAATGAGAAATTATATCCTGTGCATAAATTGTAGCTCCTTCAACACGTAAAATGCTATGATCGCAAGGATAGTTTGCGATGCGTGTCTCTATATCAAAGTCAATCTGCAACTCTGAAAAAGACATTTTAAGGCTTTTTATAATTTAGTTTCCCGACATTTAATTTGGGATATTGGTGGTGAATACTTCAATCATTATCTGAATTTAATTAAAAATGTTCTTTGGTTAATTCGGCGTTCACCATTGCGCCGGCGAGGTTTCCATTGGCAACCGCGTTGGCAACGGAACGCATCACCGTCGAATTGTCCCCACAGGCATAAGTACCATAAATGATAGTTTGTTGAAATTCATTGACCTTGATATGACCGTGCTCTGTCAATTCACAGCCTAACGAAACCGGTATATCGGAATGTTGGGTGGTTGGAAATCCTGCATAAATCGCATCGAAACCTTCTTTTTCTCCAGTATTGAAGATGACCTTTTGGAGATAGCCATCCTGATGTTCAAGGGCTGAAACTTCAGTTTCAATAATAGCAATATGATGGGCTTCCAGTTTTTCCATTTGCTCGGATGTGAAATCTGCTTTGCCGGTCGTCAGGAGGGTTAAATGATCAGTGAGGTTGTTCACCAGCGAAGCTAGATGAAATGCACGCTCGCCATTGGCCAAAATACCTGTTCTCTTATTTCGAACTTCATAACCGTGACAATAAGGGCAATGAATCATCGAAACTCCCCAACATTCTTCAAAACCTGTGATTTTGGGAATGATATCTTTTACCCCAGTAGCAATAATGAGTTTTTCAGCAGTAACTATATTACCTGATTGAGTGGTAACAGAGAAACCATTTTTGTTTTTTTTCGCACTGACTGCAAGATCACTAACAAAATCTATTGTATTGTACTTTAGAACTTGCTCTTTGGCTATTGTCGTTATTTCTGCAGGAGGGACGCCGTCCTGCGTAATAAAATTATGCGAATACGGGGTCTGCCGATTACAGGGTTGACCGCTATCCATGATCAGCACTTTTCGTAAAGAACGCCCTAACGCCATTGCTGCAGAAAGACCGGCATAACTTCCGCCAATGATAATTACTTCAAAATTTTTAGTTCTCATATTTTTTAAATTTAAATTGTCTCAAAAATGAGACATATTGGTGTAAATTTTTTTAAGGTGCTATTGCTTTTATATAGGAAGTCCAGGCAAGTTCCTTAATTTCTTCAAAACTTTTAGTTGTGGTTTCTCTTGCGTTGACCGTACTCTCTATAATTCCTGAATGTAAAACCTGTATCCATTCCGGGGACATTGCTGGACTTACTTTACCCTCTTTCTGTAGTTCGATGATAATACCTTGGAATTGGTTATAGATATAATCGTAATCCGCACAATTCTTATTGTGGTGGGTATGTTTATGATCTTTACTTTGATGCAGTTTATAAAAAACGGAATATTTTGCTCCACAATCAATTCCGGCGTAGAGCATTCGTTCTAATTGGATGAGTGCATCCTCGCTACTCTGAATAGCCGCTATCATTGCTTTTTTACAACTTGACTCGATGGCTTGTTTACAGACCTCCACAAGTTCATTACGGTCTTTAAAGTAACGATGTAATGTTCTTCGGGTAACTTCTGCATTATTCGCAACTTTTTGCAAAGGAGCAGATAAGTCTTCATTGAAGATATTTATCGCGGATTCTATGATTCGTTTTTTTGTATTAGTCATACGGTAAAACAAAACTACAAATATTTCTCAGATGTGTGACATTTTTCAATCTTTTTAATCTCATTGACTTAATAGATAGGGCGGAGAAAAGTATCCCCTCCTTTTTCAATGTTAAAGAACCTCCTTAAGATTAACAATTTTATTTATTACAAACATTTTCCGTTAGAGTAAAATTTGCCCAAAATAGACTATTACTTTATAGAGTTCGATAAGCGCACTCCTAGCATTTGCAAAAGCTAAATTTTGAGCAGCAGTGCTTCCCTAAAATGACCCAGAAAACCATCCTCATTTTTAGCTATCCATTTCATTTAGCACACTTTCGGTAGGTCTTAAAATAATTGTACGGCTTTTTATAGCAAGTCTAAAGTATGGTTAAGCAGTTACTCGGGATTCCATATCTTAAGTTTTTCTGTTGAATATTAAATATACTCGATTGGTTGTTTTCATTGATGCTACCAAATAGTGTAAATTGCTTTTAAAACAAAAATTTCGTTGTATTTGCAAGGTCGCCAAAAACAAATTTACTTGTTCTATTATTTGTATGAAGGAAAATATTCGCTGGTAAAAACCTTAACTTAAATATAAAATCGACGTTAGCCGCAAGCTAAAAAAACTGCTTGCCAAAAAATGAACATAAACCAAATTCTGGACAAAATACATCCAATTAAAGTTTCATCCAAACTCAAATTTTTTGAAAGTTTTGAGGAAGTAAGTCTTCCAAAAAATCTCCTCATAATACGTTCGGACAAGGTTGAAAAAAACATCTATTTTATAAAAAAGGTAATAGCGCGTACTTTTTCAAATTTCGAAGACGGTGAAGTTACCATCGCTTTTGGAGAGGAAGGCGACACCATCATTTCACTAAAAAGCTACATTCTTAATCAAAAAGGATATGAAAACATAGAATTATTGGAAGACTGCGAACTCTATAAAATTAGTGCTGTAAAACTTCAAAATTTATTCTCAACAGAAAATGATATTGCAAATTGGGGCAGAAAATTTGCCGAACAAGAACTTATAAAAGCCGAACAACGGTTTATATCAAATCAACAGGGAACAGCAACTGAACGTTATTTAGAACTCATAAAAAAGCACCCAACTTTATTACAAAGAGTTTCACTTGGACTCATTGCTTCCTATTTAGGGATTACACAAGTAAGTTTAAGTAGAATACGAGCAAATATTACATAAGTATCTTTTTTTATCATTTGATAAATTTTTCTTCAAACCTAATTAAGACCTTTGTCCAAAACATAGAAACTAATGAATTGGATAATTTTGGTTATTGCAGGTTTATTTGAAGTTGCCTTTGCATTTTGTTTGGGAAAGGCAAAAGGAACTTCAGGAAATGAAATGTATCTTTGGTATTCTGGTTTTCTAGTCACACTCATAATTAGTATGGGGCTTTTAATTAAAGCTACTCAATCGTTACCAATAGGCACTGCCTATGCAATTTGGACAGGAATTGGAGCTGTAGGAACTGTTCTTGTCGGCATATTTGTTTTTAAAGAACCCGCAACATTTTTACGTATTCTATTTCTCACAACTTTAATTGCCTCAATCGTAGGATTAAAAGCGGTATCATCACATTAAATAATATTTCAAAAGAAATGAATATAACTATAAGAAAAGCGATAGAATCAGATTCAGACGGAATTTGGAAACTGATGAAAGCGTTAGCCATTTTTGAAAAATATATTGACACATTTGCTATTACACCAGAAATTGTAAGAGAAAGCGGATTTAAAAAAAATCCACCAGACTTTTACTGCTTGGTTGCAGAGAACAATCAAAAAATAGCAGGCATTTTGGTTTATTATTATTTACCATTTACAGCACAAAACAAACCTGCCATATTCATAAAAGAACTTTATGTCGACACAAATTACAGAGGACACAAAATTGGCAAAAAATTGATGTTAGCTCTAAAAGAAGAAGCAGTTAAAAACAATTGTGGACAAATAAAATGGACTGTCGCACCTTGGAACGAAGGAGGAATAAAATTTTACAATAAACTGGGAACCAAAGAAAACAAGGATTGGCTAAATTATGAATGGAATTTACACGACTAAAATAGAATTAAAATGCAACAAATAATAGTAAGAAAAATAACAACAGCCGACATCATTGAACTCCAAAACATTGGTAAACTGACTTTTGCCGAAACGTTTTCTTCAGGAAATAGCGAAGCAAATATGAAACAATATTTAGAAGACGGATTTTCAATAGAAAAACTGGCAGCAGAACTGATCGACCAAAACACCGAATTTTACTTTGCGGAGCTTGATGGAAAAGCAATCGGATATTTAAAAGTAAACGTAGGACAATCCCAAACCGAGAGTAAAGACGAAAAAGCACTTGAAATCGAACGGATTTATGTATTAAAAGAATATCACGGAAAAAAAGTCGGGCAAATTCTTTATGACAAAGCAATTGAATTGTCAAACGAAAAAAGTATGGTATATGTTTGGTTGGGAGTTTGGGAAGAAAACCCTAGAGCAATTCGATTTTATGAAAAGAATGGATTTGTGGCGTTTGACAAACACGTTTTCAAACTCGGAAATGACGACCAAACTGATATAATGATGAAACTAAATTTGAATTAAAAAGCCACCGGCTAACAAAGGTGGTAACCGTTGTACAACCCGTTGGTTTTATATAGACAAGCTAGATTAAGGCTCTTTTAAGGGCTTTTATTATGCCGTAGGATTTTAAAGCAAAAAAGACATCTTGTAGCTTCCCGCTCTACTTTTAGCGTGCATTTCCAGAAATTTCAGATATTTTTTCAAATTGTAAGTAATAAAAGAGAGCTACATACATTTATTGGCTTGTTTAATGCCTATGATGTTGACTTTTCTAAATCCCATAAATTGATTTAATGTACCGAATACTTGTTCTAACTTGCTTCAGGTAATCCGAAATTATATAATTATACCATTCCCCAGTAACTGGAATATTCTAGGCTCTAGACAGAATGGCCGCTTTCTAAATGTTCAATCACTTCTGCAATATCATTTGTCTCTCCCAGTCTGTTAAATGTATTGATAAAGCAAATTTATTAATAATTTGTGGAGGTTTTCCATTTATAAAAAATCCCTATTGATAATAGCCCTATTTATCAAAGTTATATGCGTAAAACTAATTAAAATATCCATTTTATTTTAGCAACCAAAGGGCTAAATATACCAATGAGCCCTATACTCATTTGATTATTTCACAATTTGTCATCATTCCTATTTTGGATTGCCCTAATTCTACTAAATCTATGAAAATACTAAAACTGAGATAATGGCAATTAGCTTAATCAAATCAAAATCAAGGGTCTATAAAATGAATAAATAACAGTTTTAAACTTGAATGAATTTTAATTGTTTTTAATGATTGGATTATTTAATTCGGTTGATTTTTTTTAATCTCCATATTCAATAATTTATGATTTTTTTATCGAGTCAGACTAATGTCGTTTTATTTGATAACGTAAAGTTTTAATGCTTCCTTTTGCAACACATCAATTATTCTATCGTCTATAAAATAACCAAGATTCCATTTTGTAAATTGTTTGTGATTATTTGAATTAGCCTTCTTATCCAATCGGATTATTTTAAAGAATTATGGTACTAAAAAAGCCCGAAACGATACGTTTCGGGCTTTTTATATTATAGCTGTGTCTAATTTATAAATCCCAGAGAAACTTGATATCCTTATTCATATCGGGATGTAGGCTTGCGTGCACAGGACATGCAAGGGCAACCCTTTCCAAAATTGTGCGGTCCTTCTCACCTACTTCCGAAGGAAGGTGATGTGTTACGCCTATCCCCGCGATGCGTCTGGGCTCTGCAGACATTGTTTTCAAGACCTCGGCATAGCTTCCTGTAAGGGAAATATCCATCTGAGCGGCTTTGATACCCATAATAGTGAGCATACAGCTTCCCAAAGCAGTTGCTACGGTATCTGTAGGTGAAAAAGCCTCACCTTTTCCGTTATTGTCAACTGGAGCGTCTGTTATGAATGTGTTTCCTGATTGCTCATGAGTACATTGTGTGCGTAGGTTTCCCTGATAAACTACTTTACTTGTCATTACTAATCTTTAAAGTTTTCAGTTTTTTCTATGATTTGGGTAGGTACTTCAATTTCCTGTAAAATAAGTCCGGGTCCATATTTCAACACATAAACCGCCTGATTGTAAAAGCCGTCTTTCGTGGCTTTAATGTATTTAAATTTATTCTCAATGTACTTCGTCTCGACTCCACTATCTGCCGAGGCGTATAAGTCTTCTGCGCTTGCCAGTCTAAGTAAAGTATCTAAAGTAAGATCAAATCCGCGTATGGCGTAATTATTTGGCGCAACACCATATTTTTTTCTGTATTTATTTACAAAATTTTTGAGTTCACCTTCAAGATCACCTTGTTTATCTATGGAAGGAAATTGAAATCCTAGTCTCATAAGTGTCATATTGCTTATATCTTCACTATCATAAGCATCACCTTTGCTTGTGGTCATCAAGGTCACTTTATGCTCTGAGATCAACGTGCTTGCTTTAGTAATCGTGTTGCTTATTAATGGAATATCATTTGTTTCTAAAATGATCCAGTTTTCACGGTTTTTGTCCAATCGGGTTAAAATATCTTCTGGATTTAAGTAATAACCGTTATCTCCAGACTGTGGATCAAGAATTTTTGCATCAGGATATAGACCAAGGATCTTATTTTTAACCTCCTGGTTTTTACCATCTGCTACGACGATAATATTTTTGTCCTTACCACTTACGTCAATATATTTCAGCATATAATCCTTTAATATATTATCATTGGGACGGGACTGAAACAAATTGGAATTCAATTCCAGACGGGGTGTAAGTGGCGATACTACGGGAATACCTTTACTGCGAAGTTTACCACTAACATCTGTTACATTTTGTCCTAATAAGGGCCCTATAACAGCGTCTACCTGAGAAAAATCATCTTGTTCAATAATCTCATTGATCATTTGTGCATTTACCATCTCCTTTCCTCGCTCGTATTGTGTGTCATAGATTTGTAATTTTGTAGATAAACCTAATGATTTAGCGGAATCCACCGCCATTAGAGCGCCGCTATAAAAATCAAGTGCGATGCGGGACAGACCGTTTTTCTTCAACATACTTTTAAGGCTATCTGCGGGACTATTGCTATTAAAAGGCAATAAAATAGCAATGTGCTTCTCAGAAAAATCAGTTAATGCCAGTGAAAGGTCCTGAATTCCAGATGTGGCCAACTGCTCGTCAATAGGCAAACCATCCTTTGGTAATTTTAAGATCATTCCCTGTTGAAGTCCATCCTCTAAAGCCGGGTTGAGTTTGATAAGATCCTCATCTGTCATGCTCCAGCGCTTAGTAAGCGAGTAAAAGGTATCTCCCTGTTTTACCTTATAAAAAGCAAATTTTGATTCATCCATTTTGGCATTTTCCGTATAGCTTTTATCGGGTACGTTGAGAATTGTACCTATTGGTAAATTATTAGCCATATCTGGATTGAGCGCCTTTAATTCATCGATAGTGATACCGTACATACTAGCGAGGCCATAGATCGTTTCCTTTGGTTTGACCACATGTTTTCTATTGGTTTCAGTCGATTTTTGAGTCTCTAAGGTCAATTTTCCATTATTAATGGGAATCTTGATTTTTGCCCCTGTTCTCAGTTCAGAAGTATACAATTGCTCATTGTATCTTTTTAAGGTCGCTTCACTAATGCCATACTTTTTTGACAAACTATAAACCGTTTCCCCTTTCTCTACGGTATGGATCTCAAACTCTTGTTCGTTTGCCCTGGATTCTTTTTCTTTTTGAGCCATTGCGGCCTTGCTTCCCGGCAACAAAAGCATCATGCCAGTAGAAAGACCATCACGTGCCTCAGGATTTAAGCGATAAAGTTCGTAGACCGTAATGTTATATTTATTGGCAATAGCCGAAATGGTCTCTCCTTCACTTACTTTGTGATTAGAATAGGATTGCTGGCCAAGACTGGCACAACTGCATATCACAAAAATAAAAAGGAATGCTACAGCTATATTCTTCATGTTTACTAGTATTAGGTTATGGTTTAGCTCTATCTGGGCTAAATTATTCCCACTCAATGGTTGCGGGCGGTTTTGAGCTAATATCATATACTACCCTATTAACGCCCTTAACTTTGTTTATTATATCATTTGATGTTTTTTGCAAAAAGGCATAGGGCAAGTTGACCCAATCCGCGGTCATACCATCTGTACTTTCAACCGCACGTAAAGCCACACATTTCTCATAAGTACGCTCATCGCCCATAACCCCTACGGAATCAATAGGCAAAAGCATTGCCCCCGCTTGCCAAACCTTATCATAAAGCCCCCACTCCCGAAGGCCGTTGATAAAAATGGCATCTACTTCCTGAAGGATCCTTACTTTTTCTGGTGTGATATCCCCCAGGATACGAATGGCAAGTCCAGGACCTGGAAAAGGATGCCTTCCCAGAAGTTTTTCTGCCATATCCATACTGGCTCCCACGCGTCGTACTTCGTCCTTGAAAAGCATACGCAAAGGCTCTACCACTTTTAATTTCATAAAGTCTGGCAAACCTCCTACATTATGGTGTGATTTAATGGTTGCAGAAGGACCGCCCGTTACAGAAACAGACTCGATCACATCTGGATAGATTGTTCCCTGCGCAAGCCATTTGACATCCTGAACAAGGTGCGCCTCGTCATCAAATACTTCTATAAATACCCGACCAATAGCTTTTCGCTTTTCCTCTGGATCGGTCAGGCCTTTTAGGGCATCTAAAAATCTATTGGACGCATCCACACCTTTTACGTTAAGGCCCATCCCTTTATATTGATCAAGCACCTCACTAAATTCGTTTTTACGCAGCAAGCCATTATTTACAAATATACAGTAGAGGTTTTTTCCTATCGCCTTATGCAGCAACATGGCCGCAACAGAGGAATCAACTCCGCCAGAAAGACCCAGCACAACTTTATCATCCCCTACCTTCTCCTGAAGCTCTTCTACCGTCTTTTCCACAAAACTATCTGGACTCCAATCTTGTGAAACCCCTGCGATATCTACCAGGAAATTCTGCAGTACTTGTTTACCGTGGGTGGTATGGTAAACTTCTGGATGAAATTGTATTGCGTAAGTATCTTCCCCATCCAGACGGTAGGCAGCATTCAGAACGTCTTTTGTGCTTGCCAGCCTAACAGCATTAACAGGAAGGGCCTTTATCGTGTCGCTATGGCTCATCCATACCTGGCTACCTTCTTCCACACCTTTAAAAAAAGGTTCCTCTGCCTTGATCATAGAAAGATTGGCGCGACCATATTCCCGTGTATTCGATTGACCTACTTCTCCACCAAAATTATGGGAAAGATATTGTGCACCATAGCAAACACCCAGCAGGGGTAATTTCCCCTGAATGGTTTCCAAATTAGGTACTGGTGCCTTTTCTGCAAGTACAGAAAATGGTGAACCAGAGAGAATAACTGCCTTACAGGCGCTTAAATCTTCGGGAATCTTATTGAAAGGAACGATTTCACAATAAATATTAAGCTCCCTAACCCGCCTGGCGATTAGCTGGGTATATTGTGATCCAAAATCCAGTATTAAAACGGTATCTATCATAGCGCCAAAAATAAGATTAAAAATTATTTTAGGCCGCTTCAACAATCGGTATTTAAGAAGGTTTTAAATGCTATGGAACCAAATGGATTATGTAAAGTGCCTTTTTTGTCTATGGAAACACTTCATACAGCTATTTTTTTTTACTTTTAGGGTTGAAAACAATAGCTCATGAAAGTTCTAAATGCTCTAATTTACAGCATAGCGATAATCCTAGCCACATATTTACTGGGTGATGCATACTTGAACAGGGCAAACCCAGATGGCACAATAGCTACCACAGGACTGGGAAGTAGTGATTTTGTTTCTGATCTCATCGTGTGGGAAGCAGATTTTGTTCGGGTAAATCCAAACTTACAGCTAGCCTTTAATGATCTTGCGCGCGACAAAAATATTGTCAGGCAGTACCTTTTGGAAAAAGGCATCAATGAAGACCGTATCGTTTTTGAAGCAGTAAGTACGAATGAACAACGCGAAAATCTTTACCAGAATGGAGATTTTACCGGCACCGTTTTCAAAGGCTATGAGTTGAGGCAAACCGTAAAGATAGAATCTCAAAATGTTAAGGAAGTCGAACTTGTAAGCCGCGAAATTACCGAATTATTGAATAGGGACGTACAGTTGCAAAGTAGCCCTCCGCGCTATTACTACACTAAGTTGGCCGACCTTAAAATAGAAATGATATCACAAGCAACTTCAGATGCTCGTATAAGAGCTCAAAAAATTGCAGAAAATAGTGGCGGTGAATTGGGAGAACTCAAGAATGCTTCTATGGGTGTTTTTCAGATTACTGGTCAGAACAGTAGCGAAGATTACAGTTGGGGCGGATCTTTCAATACTTCAGATAAAAATAAAACCGCTAGTATTACCATGCGCCTGGAGTACGAAATAGAGTAAAACACACGCGTTTTATTCTTTTCACTTATTCATACCTATTTAGAAAATTTTCAAGACGAGTTATAAAAAGCTTCACTACGTTCAAGATGTAAGACTATAATTATACTTCTGCCTTCCTTCAAACATATAAAAAACTGCTATTTAGATTTTACCTGAAATTGTTTCTAAAAAATAAAAAATTGGTTATCAAGAGCATTTTCTTTGCATATTTTTGTTATTAAAAGATAATTTTTCTCTTTTAATCAAAATTTAGCACCATTTTGGGTTTGGGCTAAAAGATTCTAGGAGAGATTTAAAACAGTATCTTATTTTAATAGGTTTTTAATATTTAATTTTATTCATATTTCTTTACATCTTTGGCATTATTTATTGCTTTTTCCATAATATTTATCGTTTATTACTATTCTAAATTCCAACTATTGAAAATCTAGTAGTGATTTAAACAATTTTCAAATGATCGCTTTCGTTTTTGATCATGTTCATGCAACAATTAAGCATCCATAATTAAAATTTCAAAGACTTATATTGGGTCTATTTATTTTAAGCATACTGGATATTTTAAAATTGAATAGTATCCCTTAATTAACACAGGAAGAATTAATTAAAAATTATTTGATAGGTTTAAAAATTATTTTCGACTCAATAACTTTATAAAGTTAAGCACAATCCCTTAAAGTTTTGAATCAAATCACGAGCGTAGTTCTAGAAAACTACACCCTTCAATTCATAAAACTAATTGTTTCGATCTCACGGTATTATTAAATTTAGATCAAACAAAACGATCATATCATATGTCAATTTCAAAACGTTTAAAAGAACTACGTGAAACTGCAAGACTATCTCAAAAAAAAATAGCACTTGAACTCAAGATTACGCAAGGTGCCTATTCTTTGATTGAAAATGGACAAAACTCAATCACAACAGAGCATTTACTAACATTGAGCCGTCTTTATAGTGTGCCCACAGATCAAATCTTAAAAAGTTCGCAGCATGCCGTTACCATGTCTCCTAAAAATGGATTTATACCGCTCATCAATGTAGAAGCTCATGCAGGTTTTGTAGAAAATGGCAAGGATGAAGAATGGCTTGGTTCTTTAAAAATGTACCGTATACCTGGATATGATTCAAAAAAAAATCAAAAGCTTTTTGAGGTAGAAGGGGACAGTATGATGCCTACTCTAATCAATGGGGATATTCTAATTGTAACGCAAGTTAATGACGTTACTGATATTATGGATGGTTCTCTCGTTGTCGTGGTCACCTCAAAGGCTGTGATAACTAAAAGGATAAAGAAGGATCTTAATAATAATTCTGTCATATTGATTAGTGATAATCCCAAGTATGACAATATGAGTTACCCCCTCAAGAATATTGAGGAAATTTTGATTGTGGAAGGCAAAATCACAAATGCTCTCAATGTACCCGATTTCAACGGTGAGGCTTTTTCTAAAAAGTTTGAACGCTCTGTAAATAATATGCAAGTCGATGTAGATCAAATCCTTGAAAAACTTAAAAGCCTCTAAGGATACTAAGTAATATTTTCATATTATTAATTTGAGGAATACCTATAAAAAAAAGACCCTGAACAAATGTTCAGGGTCTTTTTTATTGATTGCACTTGAAGGTTTTACAACCTATTCCTTAGATGCTGTACCTACCGGAAAAGATGCTGTTCTTAGACTCATTGTATTAAGTGCGGGAGCCAACTCATTTCCTGCTACACCACTTAAAGGTCTTAGGATAAAAGGCAAATTACCATCATTATCTGGAAATGGCTCTATAGATACAAAAGCCGTTTTCCCCCTTAAGTCAGGGATTGTGTTTACCCCACTCTTAGAAAGAAGGTTGCTGTTTAAAAAGTCTTCCCCAGGAAAGTTTGGCGGCGCGTTTACCGTCATACTATAAGGTAGAAAATCATCGCGTTCTGATGGATCGTTAAATGTTCCTGTAGAAAGATTTACATCGCCGCTGGGGGTAGGCACGGTTACCCATCCTTCATACTTCCAACCTTCTGGTAGAACCGGAAGCTGAAGACCTGCCCTGTTATCAGGACGCTGCCAGTAGATACCTGCTTGCTCATTGTTGGGATCATTATCCGTTGGTGTTTTTAGCATGAAGGCTCCTGTGGACTCCTCAAAGTTGCCCAAGGTCCCCCTGATATCAAGTTGAGCCCCGTTGCCTGCGAAATTTCCACTAAGCAATACCGTTTTGCTTATTTCTGGACTGGAGTCATTTCCCGGCTCTATACTCAATTTGAACTGTGTAGCATTTTCTACATCATTTGTATTTGTCCTAAATTCTTTGGGAAAAGAAACATCCGTGAATCTGCCCAGGGATTTATTCTCGCCATCAACAACGATCCATGCTTCATATTCCACATTTTTCTCAAGTTGCTGAAGGCCTATTACCTCAAGTTTGACAGTTGATAGAGAGGCGCTATCATCATCACTTGAGCAAGAGCTGAAGACAAGTCCACAGATCGCAATAAATATTGAAACTTTATTAGTTTTCATAATTTGTGTTTAGGTTAATTCAAACGTAATTTGGGTTCGTAAATTTTACAGTATAAAAAATAAAAAAACCAAACCCTGAAAGAGGGTTTGGTTTTTTCTATATCAATTTATAAAATTAAGCGTTCTGCTTTTTGATCAGATTAAGTGCAGAACCTTCACGGTACCATTTAATCTGCGCATCATTGTAGGTATGATTTGCTATAATGGTGTCCTTACTGCCATCTTTGTGCTCAACTTCAATAGTCAATGGTTTGTCTGGTGCAAACTCTTCAATATCAACAAAGCTAAAGGTATCATCTTCTTCAATAAGATCGTAATCATTTTCTGTATTAAAGGTCAATCCCAACATCCCTTGTTTTTTAAGGTTTGTTTCGTGAATACGCGCAAATGATTTTACGAGTACGGCTGCAACTCCAAGAAATCTTGGTTCCATTGCGGCATGTTCACGTGAGGAACCTTCTCCATAATTGTGATCACCCACGACTATGGTTTTAATTCCTTTTGCCTTATACTCCCGCTGGGTATCTGGAACTCCGGCATATTCGCCAGTTAGTTGGTTCTTTACAAAATTGGTTTGTTTATTATATGCATTTACCGCACCTATCAAACAGTTGTTTGAGATGTTATCCAAATGACCTCTATAACGCAACCACGGCCCAGCCATAGATATATGGTCTGTTGTACATTTACCGAAAGCTTTGATAAGCAGTTTTACTTCTTTCAATTCAGAATCCTGAATAGGTGTAAAAGGCTCTAGCAATTCAAGACGTTCACTGTCTGTAGCTACTTTAACCTCTACGGAACTACCATCTTCAGTGGGTGCCAGGTATCCGTTTTCATCAACTGCAAAACCTTTGGGAGGTAACTCCAGGCCTACAGGTATATCCAACTTCACCTCTTCTCCATCCTCGTTCAAAAGGGTGTCGTTCATAGGGTCGAAATCCAATTTACCGGATATGGCTATCGCTGCAACCATTTCGGGCGATCCTACAAAGGCGTGCGTATTTGGGTTTCCATCTGCGCGCTTTGAAAAGTTACGGTTGAAGGAATGTACAATTGTGTTCTTCTCTTCACCCTTACGGTCACTACGGTCCCACTGACCAATACAAGGCCCACATGCATTAGTGAAAATGGTAGCACCTAAATTTTCAAAAACAGTTAATAAACCGTCTCGTTCTGCGGTAAACCGAATTTGTTCCGAACCGGGGTTGATACCAAAATCACTTTTCGGTTTTAATTTTTTATCGATTGCCTGTTGGGCGATTGAAGCAGCTCTGGATAAATCTTCATAAGAAGAGTTGGTACATGAACCTATAAGTCCCCAATCAACCTTTAATGGCCAGTCGTTTTTCTTCGCTTTCTCCCCTAGCTCGCCTACTGGAGTAGCTAAATCTGGAGTAAAAGGCCCATTAAGGTGTGGGCGCAATTCCGAAAGGTTAATTTCTATAACCTCATCAAAATATTGCTCAGGATTTGCATAAACCTCGTCGTCTCCAGTTAAATATTCTTTTATTTCATTTGCGGCATCTGCAACATCAGAGCGGTCTGTGGCACGTAAAAAACGCTCCATAGACTCGTCATAACCAAATGTTGATGTTGTTGCTCCTACTTCTGCTCCCATATTACAGATCGTACCTTTACCAGTAGCGGATAGATTTTTAGCACCAGGGCCAAAATATTCTACGATTGCACCAGTTCCTCCTTTTACGGTAAGGATTCCTGCTACTTTAAGGATAACATCTTTAGAAGCTGTCCAGCCATTCAATTCACCGGTCAATTTCACGCCTATAAGCTTAGGGAATTTAAGCTCCCAGGCCATTCCTGCCATAACATCTACCGCATCGGCACCACCTACGCCTATGGCAACCATTCCCAGACCACCGGCGTTAACCGTATGGCTGTCTGTTCCTATCATCATTCCGCCAGGGAATGCATAGTTTTCTAAAACAACCTGGTGAATAATACCTGCACCCGGCTTCCAAAAACCAATGCCGTATTTATTAGAGACCGATTCCAGGAAGTCAAAAACCTCGTTACTGGTCTCATTGGCACGCTTTAAATCTTTATTTGCGCCCTGCTTCGCCTGTATAAGGTGGTCGCAGTGTACCGTTGTGGGCACGGCTACATTCTTTTTACCAGCTTGCATAAACTGCAAAAGTGCCATTTGCGCAGTGGCGTCCTGACACGCGATACGGTCTGGGGCAAAATCCACGTAATCTTTACCACGCACAAGTGCTTTTTCAGTTTTACCGTCCCACAAGTGAGAATACAATATTTTTTCAGCCAGGGTCAAAGGTGTTCCGGTAATTTTACGGGCCGCGTCAACGCGCTCTGCCATTTTACTGTAAACACCTTTGATCATATCGATGTCAAATGCCATATATAGTTGTTTTATTGATAATATTTAATGTCTTGTAAATTCCTTAAAAGGATTACAAAACTACGAAAAATCGGTTGGATTTTATAGTATATTGCCTTGCAGCTGTTATTATTGGGTAATATTTATAAAAGTTGGGCGATTATTTTTTCAATAGTAAGTCCTTCTGCATCGGCCTTATAATTTTTGATGAGCCTGTGTCTCAAGATTCCGGTGGCGACCGCTTTTACATTTTCTATATCCGGAGAATATTTTCCCTGAAGTGCAGCATGCGTTTTGGCCGCCAGGATAAGATTCTGAGAAGCCCGGGGTCCAGCGCCCCAATCTATGTAATCTTTTACCACTTGTGGAATATTATCTGCGTTGGGGCGTGTTTTGCCTACCAGGCTAACCGTATATTCAATGACGTTATCTGCTACGGGAATCCTTCTCAACAATTGCTGATAGTCTTCTATTTCCTTTGCCGAAAAAAGCGATCGTAAAGTTACTTTGTGATCTGTCGTAGTCGCTTTAACAATAGCTACTTCCTCTTCATGCGTAGGATAGTCCAGATTTATGGCGAACATGAAGCGATCCAGTTGCGCCTCGGGCAAGGGATAAGTTCCCTCCTGCTCAATAGGATTCTGGGTCGCAAGTACAAAATAAGGTTTTGAAAGTTCGTAGTGGTTCCCTGCAATGGTAACCGATTTTTCCTGCATGGCCTCCAGAAGGGCTGCCTGTGTCTTAGGCGGGGTACGGTTGATCTCATCTGCCAGGATGATGTTTGAGAATATGGGCCCTTTTAAGAATTTAAAATTTCTGTTTTCATCTAATATTTCCGAACCCAGAATGTCGCTGGGCATTAAATCTGGAGTAAACTGAATGCGCTTAAAATCTAATCCCAAAACAGTGGCAATGGTATTTACCATAAGCGTTTTGGCAAGACCGGGAACTCCTATAAGGAGGGCGTGACCACCGGAAAAAACAGAGATTATGATCTCGTCAACCACTTTTTCCTGCCCTACAATGACTTTCCCTATCTCCTTTTTAAGTTCTTTATAGCGATCTACAAGACCATCTATTGCAGCAACATCAGACATGTACCTTTATTTTTTTAACCAGTTACGGTCGTATGAACAGTCGCGGTAATCCCCGTTTACTTTAATGTAGGTTTCAGCAATTTTTTCCTGTTGCCATTTCTGGATTGCCTTTATTTGTTTTGCCTGCAGGGCAAGATCTTTAATTTTTACATAATCTTTAGCGAAATCCGCTTCGTGAGCACCCACTTTTTTGGATACCTGATAAATTTCGTATCGGGTACGCCCGGTACGGGTAGGATTATTAAAAACCAGGGAAATCTCTCCTACGTCAAGGTTTTGCACCCTTGGGTAAATATCAGGAGGCAAATTCGTTAATTCAAACATGCGGTCCTGAGTTACCGGATTGATTAGAATCCCCCCGTCACTCGCTGTTTCTTTTTCATTCGAAAATTCTTTTGCGGCATCACTAAAAGTGATTTCGCCATCTTCAATTCGCTTCTTGATCTTGGTTATCAAATCTTTGGCATCAGCTTCTGACGATGATGTAATCTTGGGAATACGCAAAATGTGCCTTAAATCAACTTTCTGGCCTTTTACCTTTTCCACTTTTATGATGTGATAGCCAAATTCAGTTTCAAAAGGCTCGCTTACTTCACCTTCCTGAAGGCTAAAAGCAACATCCCTAAATTCTTTAACAAATTGGGATTTACGGTCCACGTCCGTATACAATCCACCTTCGCCACGGGAAGCTTCATCCTCTGACCAGAGTACTGCTTTTGTAGCAAAACTGCTTCCGTTTTCAATGATATCTTTACGGTAACCGTTAAGCTCATCAATCACTTTCTGCTTTTCCTCTTCCGGTACTTCGGGCTCTATTTGTATTTTAGAAATTTCTACTTCTTCCCCAAAATAAGGAAGGTCCTCTTTAGTAAAGTTCCCGTAAAACGTCCTTATTTCTTCTGGGGTAACCTCTACGGTCTCCACTATCCTTTCCTGCATGGCGCGGGCAAGTTCCTGATCCCTGTTGATATCAAAAAGTTCATCCTCCAGCGCTTCCATTGACTCTTTTTTGTAAAATTTCAGCAAGCGCTCTTCATCACCGCCAAATTGCCTAAGGAAACTACCTATCTGCTGTTTGCCATAAGAACGTATCTGAGGTTCAGAAATAGGGACGCTATCTATCACCGCCTGGTGGGTATACAGTTCATTTTCCATAAGGCGATCCATAAGCTTACAGCTCGTGGTCTCGCTCTCATCTACATCCTGTTCTTTAAGTCCCGCGCGCGCCTTGGATATGTCACTATCCAGAATCACGTACTCGCCCACTACGGCGGCAACACCATCCACTTTAAAACTTACCGGTTCTACAACCGTGGTATCCACTACCGCGCTGGCAGTATCTTCTGTATTTATTATTTCCTGTGCACCTGCATGCAGCCCAATGAATGATAGGCTCGCAATTAAGGTGTTTTTAGTTATATATTTCAAATTGTTTGTTTTTGATCGCATCTTTAGTAATATCCTTTTCCAGTTCTTTTAATAGCTCGAGTTTTCTCCTGTTTAAAATGATCTGCTTTACTGTGGGCATCACATATTCAAGGGGTGCTTCTTCATTGCGTTTGAGGTGCTCCCTGATCGAAATCAAATATAATCCTAATGAATCACGCAGTTCAAGAAAATCGGTTTTTTTTAGGTATTTAGCCTCATTTTCAGCCGTTATTGGATCTATTTTGGCAATAATCATGGTTTTATCTATCCATATAGAATCGTTCAAAGCATGTGCCTTAAACTGTACGGAAATAGAATCCAAATATTTTTTGTCTATGGAATCAAAACGCACAAAACGCCTTTTGATCTCCCGTTGATCATAATCCCCCTCGCCCATATGAATGTAGCGCAACTTAAAAAGCTCCTCATTCAGCTTGAAATTTGCAGGGTTTTGCTCATAAAATTTTTCCGCTTCCGTATTGCTTATAGCAGTATCCAGCGTTTTTGCCACCAGGCCATCTTTATACGCCTGTGAATACAGGTCAAGTTTATACTGATCTACAAGGCCATCCAGTCGTTCTTGTTCAGAAAGGGAAATATTGCGTCGCGCACCTTCCATGAGCAATTGCTGGGTCGCCCACCTATTCACAAACCGGTTTACTACGATCACACTATCTTCAGCACTCATCTCTGGGGTGATAAGCGCCTCAATATCCTCTTTGTAGAGATAGGCCTCATCCACCCTGGCGACCGGCGCGCCCATCGTTTTTTTAGTGAACAGCTCGCATGATTTTAAGGCCACCGAACAGAATATTAAAATAAAGACTGTTTTTTTCATCTATCGTGACAATTCTTTTTTAACGCTCTCAAAAACCGCTGTGTTCATTTCTACCTCGTGCTCCTCGCTTAAGGTTTTGATCCATTCCTCTTCAAGGTATTGCTGATAATCCCCTATCACCTCTCCCCTTACGTCATCCAGGCTCTTTTGTTCCGCAGGGATTGTTTTTTTCAAATCCACCACGGTAAAATCCGTATCACCTTTGTAAATCCTGGATACGCCGGACTTAAATGTATAATCTTCCGGAAAAAGTGCGTTACCGGCAGATGCGGTTGCCTGTGTAAGGAAAATATGCACTTCTTCATTTTTATTGAGGCTGTCTTGTACCACCTGATATTCCTTTCCTTTTTTTAGCAGTTTTCTTGCTTTTTTTACCGAACTGAGCTCCGTACCGTTAACAACCAGAACATCGTAAGCAGGCGGGTTCATGTACTCCTCATGGTGCTTTTCAAAATAAGCGGCAAGCCCCACGGAATCTTCTTTAGCAGGGTTCCAGATTTTTTCTTCCATCAGGGCAAATAGAAGGATTCCCTCCCTGTATTCTTTGGTGATTTGGGCAAATTCCGCATTGGTTTCAGCTAAATGTTCTTTATAAAATTCCCGTAATTTCTTCGATTTAAAGCGTCTGTAAGCCGATTTTAGCTCTAAAGTATCGGTTTTTTGTACAGGTGCAAACCTACGTTCGCCAGCAATAAAATCTGCAAATTCGCTTACAGATACGCTGTCTTCTTTAACCGCCAGCAATACCGTGGTATCCTTTTGATTTTCGGTAGCAGAAAAAGATTCTCCCAACTGTGCTAAAACTTCGTCATTCTCCCATAGATTTAGCTCCTTCTCCAATTTTTCAATAAGTGCACTCTCCAATAGTTGCGACCGGCTGTCGCTTTTTATTTTACTTTCTATAAGCGGTCTTAAGTCCGCAAGGGGTTCTATGGGAAACTTTTCATTGAGCTTAACAATGTGCCAGCCCATTTTAGTTTTAAAGGGTTCACTGAAATCGCCTGTATTTTCAAGAGCAAACGCTTTATCTTCAAATACAGTACTATTAAGTTCACCTGCCGCGAAACGTGCCAAGTTACCCCCCTGCCGCGCGGTTTTAGTATCCTCGCTATATTTTCTGGCAAGGAGATCAAAAGACTCCCCATTTTGAAGTTTTTTATAAATTTCCCAAATGCGACGCTCCTGATCGTTGCCCCCTTCTTTTCTATTGAGCGCAAGCATGATGTGCGCAACTTCAACTTCGCCGCGGGATTCGCGCTTATCTGTGGTTTTTAAAATATGATAGCCAAAACTGGAACGCACAATGGGGGACAGTTCCACTACGGGCGTTTCATAAGCTGCTTTTTCAAAAGGATAAACCATCTTAAAAGCACTAAACCAACCCAGGTCCCCTCCATTATTTACCACGGAAGGATCTTCGCTTTTTTCGCGCGCAACCGTTTCAAAGGCTGCACCATTAACCAATTTCTGACGTATTTCCCGTATTTTATTGTAGGCTATAAGGGTATCTTTAGGCTTACTGGATGGGCTTACCGCGACCATAATATGACTGGCCTGCACCTCATGGAGCATATGATCGTAGGCTTCCTCCACAAGCGATTCGGTCACGGGGGAATCCATCATTAGGTTTTCCGCAAGTTGGTTTTTATAACCTTCCAGCTCTTTTTTAAGATCTTCGCGTTCTAATAGGCCCAGTTCTTCTGCCGCGGCGAGTTTCAGTTTATAGTTTTTGAACAGCTGCAAATAAGAATCTATATCTTCCTGCCCGCTTTCAACAACAAGGTCAAGATTTTTACCGTACACACGTTTAAATTCAGACGCATAAACCGGAGCACCGTCAACAGTCATGAGCACCTCATTTTCCTGGGTCTGCGCGCTGATGGGCATCGCCAAAAAAAGAACCGAAACAATAAAAAAATATTTCATCAAGAATACCGCTGTAAAAGTGAGCAAAATTACAAATTAAAAGTCAGTAAAGACCGCGTTGCATTGAACGAATATGTATGAAATTTATTGTTTTACTTTAGTAGAGGAAAAGGAATAAACGGCAAACATAGATGCTTGATTTCCACACACGAAAACACCTTTAGCAGCTTTAAAAGAAAGGGCTTCAGAAACTGAATTGTTTGCAGAAAAAACTCCGTATTTAAGGTCATAAATAAGCTAAAATCGGAATTTATTGACCTTTTTTTCGGCTAAAATATGGTTAAACCGGTTTGTCCTGAATTTAATACCAAAGCAAATCTTATTTTTGGCACAGCAATTGAATAAAACTTTATAATGAGCAAAGAAATTAAACTTATCTGGGACTTTAGAGGTGCAGATGCCAAAGAAATTGCTGCGCATCACGCGATTCATCTTAAAGAATACGCCGCAAAAAACCTGGCAAATACAAAACCCATAGATTCAGAAACCCTTAGCCCAATGCACAGCATTGCTTTTATCGTTGTGGATGAAACAGATATGATCGCCGTACGCGATGCATTGAAGCCACACAGGGGAGAATTTGTAAATCAAAACGACTGAGCACGATAAATCACAAAACCCTTTGCCAACAAGCAAGCTTTTTTATCTTTGTCTAAATATTTAAATTAACCACTAAATCGGTTCAAACAGGCGCTATACGCGCTTTACAAGAACTAAAATCACATTATGAAAAGCATAACAACATCCCTTCTATTTTTATTTATAAGTGTTGCAACTTTTGCACAAACCAAAGTGGGCACTGTAGACAGTGACTATGTCCTGGCCAGCTTGCCAGAACTTACCGAAGTGCAGACCAATATTGAAACCTATGGCGGCGAACTGGACAGCCAATTCAAAGAAATGGTAGCCAATTACCAGGTGAAAGTTGAAGAATTTCAGGGTCTTGGCGATACCGTTAGCGACGCTGACAAAAAAGGAAAGCAGGATGTTATCGTGGGCATTGAGCAGGATATCCAGAAATTCCGTCAAAATTCACAACAGCTTATACAGATACGCCGTGACGAACTTATGCGTCCTTTATACACAAAAATAGGTACCGCGATAGATGCAGTTGCCAAGAAGCAAGGTTATACACAAGTGTTGACTTTAGGAAATGGAGTAGCTTACTTTGATCCCGCGCATGACCTTACTCAAGCGGTTGCAGACAACCTAAAAATCACCTTAAAGCAGTAATTTTCTTACTGTTTTATACCTTTTTGAGCATAAAAAACGGCCGAATTGGCCGTTTTTTTTATTTCCATAATTACAGTTTTCAAAAAACTTAGCGGCTATAATTAGGAGCTTCTTTAGTAATCATCACATCATGTGGATGACTTTCATGAATTCCGCTGGAAGTGATTTTTATAAAACGTGCATCTTCTTTTAAAGCCGGAATATCCTTGGCACCGCAATAGCCCATACCCGCCCGAAGACCGCCTATAAACTGGTGTACGCTTTCCACAAGATCACCTTTATAAGGTACACGCCCCACGATTCCTTCTGGAACGAGTTTTTTAATATCATCTTCCACATCCTGAAAATAACGGTCTTTTGAGCCGGTTTTCATGGCTTCCACAGAACCCATGCCCCTATACGTTTTGAATTTTCGGCCTTCGTAAATAATGGTTTCACCGGGCGATTCTTTTGTTCCGGCGAGAAGGGATCCCAGCATCACACAATCTGCTCCTGCTGCAAGTGCTTTCGGAATATCGCCGGTATAGCGTATCCCACCATCGGCAATTACCGGTACGCCACTGCCTTTAATGGCTTCAGCAACCTCTAACACGGCACTAAACTGTGGAAATCCTACTCCTGCGACTACACGTGTGGTACAAATAGACCCAGGGCCAATACCTACTTTTACGGCATCTGCACCTGCATCAACCAGATATTTTGCCGCTTCTGGGGTTGCTATATTTCCTACGACCACATCCAGATCTGGAAACTTTTCCTTGATCATCTTCAGTACGGCCACCACACCTTTTGTATGTCCATGAGCAGTATCGATCACTACGGCATCAACACCGGCATTCACCAATGCACTGGCACGTTCTACCGCATCAGCGGTAACACCTACCGCTGCCGCAACACGAAGACGGCCATAAGTATCTTTATTGGCAATGGGTTTCTGGGTAAGTTTTGTAATATCCCTGAAGGTGATCAGACCTATGAGCTTCTGGTCATCAGTAACCACTGGAAGTTTTTCGATTTTATGCTCTTGCAAAATACCTTCCGCCTGGCGCAAAGAAGTACCTTCACTTGTGGTAATGAGGTTTTCGCTGGTCATGACTTCGATTATAGGTCGTTCGTCATCTTTTTCAAATCGCAAATCCCTGTTGGTCACAATACCTTTTAGCTTTCCATCGCCATCCACAATGGGAATCCCACCTATACCGTGTTCAGACATGCTTTGTTTTGCATCGCCGACTTTTGCGGAAAGTGGCAAAGTAACCGGATCAATGATCATCCCGCTTTCGGCACGTTTAACACGGCGTACCTTGATAGCCTGCGCCTCAATGCTCATATTCTTATGCAGCACACCTATACCACCCTCCTGAGCAATAGCAATTGCCATGCGTGATTCGGTCACCGTATCCATTGCTGCGGAAACGATGGGAACGTTAAGGATTATATTTCGTGAGAATTTTGACTGAATATTAACTTCTCTGGGAAGTACTTCAGAAAAAGCAGGAACCAGAAGTACGTCGTCGTAAGTAAGACCTTCTCCCAGTATTTTAGTATCGTGAGCTTTCATTGCAATTAAGATTTAATTGCGTGCAAAGATACATTTAATAATTGTTAAAAGGGGAAAACCGTAAATAAATGAAAAGAGAAGAATAAAAGATATAAAATTTATAAGCAGAAAATTCATAATTTCTGTCAAAAAAATGAAAAAGCAAGACATTTATATATGACTAAATAAGCTTAATAAATACAGAAAAATAGGTTTAAAAGCTCAAAATTGACCAATAAATAGCCGTAAATCGTCAATTTTCGGTATAAATGGTTTATTCTTTGCCCTCTACAAATTCCTGTAGATATTTAAAACGATCAGTTAGTTGACCATTTTTTGTCATTCGTGCGCGTTCCAGGATTCCATCCTTGTCATCGTTAAAAAAAGCCGGCATAACATGATTTAAAAACATATCGCCAAAACCCTCACTGGCATCCATGGGCAAAGCACATGGCAGGTTATCTACCGCCATTACCGTAATCGCACCCGGAGCATCAAAATTAGTTTCTTTTTGCGTTTTGGGATCATAACCATAAAAAGGATCTTCTAAGGTAGAGGTTCGAATGGTAGAAGCTATGGGACCGTTAAGATCACAGGAAATATCTGCAACAACTTCAATTTTAAAGTCGGGATTTCTCGCATCCTCTTGAGTCAAAAATTGCGGCGCACCGTCCCCATAAAAATGCCCCGTAATCAGAAACTGCGTTACTTTTGCAAAGCGCATAAAGTTGGACTCAAACGTTGTGGGATCCCTAAAAAATTCTTTTTGCGTAGCAGGTTCTCCGTCGATGCGCTTGTTGTAATCCAGTACATCAATTTTACAATATACCGGTTCATCAAATTCCATATTCAAAAAGTCATCAACATAAACCTGCCTGATTTTTAAATAATCAAGAATTTCTTTGGCACCACCGGCAACCCTCCCGCCTCCGGTTAGGCAGATTTTAATATTTGGCAGGTTTATTTCATCCAGCTTGGCCTTCATCGCCTTCAGTCCACTTAACGTACTGGCAGGAGGAAGAAACCAACTTTTATGCCGTTCTCCCCAGGCCCTTATACCATTATAGGCCCCTACCAGACCCGCATAACGGCCAAAACCAATAAGGCGATTTCCGTTTTGATCTGTAATGACCTCGTGATCGTATAGTTCTATATTTTTAAACAGCACCGCTTGCAAAAGTTCGCGGTTGTATTCCTGTTTTTTTATGGTATGACTGAAGAAAAAATACTTCTTACCTGATATCAAAAAGTCTATGGGCACCTCCTTTACTCCTATCAAAACCTCAGCTGCGGTGACATCTTCGCTTACCGTAAATTCAGCGTTTTTGTACGCAACATCTGGAAACGCGCGTATTGCCGAACTTTCCACCAGAAATTTTGCTTCGGGAAAGAGCTCCTGTACCTCGCGCAGTTTTGTGGGTGAAAAAACAGTACGCCTGTCTGGCGGGTCTTTTCTTTCCTTGATTAAAGCAAAAATTATCGGTTGCATAACTACTGGTTTGATTCCATTCATAGGAAAAATACGTATTTTATAAGGATTCGTTTTACTTTTTTCGGCTTTTATTGCACTACTATTGGCATCCTGATAGATTAGCCGTACCTTGTTATTCTTACAAATTAGGATTAGCATTAGTACAAACCTTGTATTTTAACCGAAAATTTTCGGCATAGTGAACGCCTTTTAGGGAAGCATAATAAATTTAGTATTTATGACAAAAAAGAATTTGATTGTTTTAGTAATCGCGGGCATGCTTACATCATGTGCGGCTCAGAAAAAGGAAAAAATTGAGGGAGACCGTGATGTCATTTCGGTTACCCACCCCATTGAGCAACGCTTTAATGGAATAAGCATAGGTGGTGAATTTGAAGTCAAAATAAAGCAATCCAACCGCAACAGCTATATTCTTTCAGCAGATAAAAATCTGGTAGACATTGTGAAATTTGTAGTTCGTGACAGTACGCTTTACGTCGAGACTACACAGCGTATTACCAGTAGTAAACGCCTTGAAATCTACCTAAATGTTGAAGAAATCAACCAAATTGAGCTAAAAAACGATGTAGAACTTAAAAGCGATGGCCTGTTTGATACGGATAATATGACCATTAGCGCATATGATGACAGCGAATTTGAGCTAGACATATTATCCAAAGATCTGGGCATCACGTTACAGGGAAAAGCTAGAGGCGAACTGGAAGGAAAGACGGAAAATCTAAATATTTTTATGAATGACCGTTCAGAACTTCAGGCAGAGCTTGAAACGAAAGAAACCAGTATCAATCTACAGAAAAGTACAGAACTTACACTGGAAGGAGAGGCGGAAAATGCAACGATTAACCTTGCAAATGATAGCGAATTAAATGCTAAAGATTTTATAATAGAATCTGCACAGATAACCCTAAGTGACAAAGCCGAAGCAGATCTGCATACCACTGAAATGTTGGTCATTTTTGCCAAAGACAAAAGCACGCTCAATAGTTATGGCAAAGCCAAACTAGAAACTACGCTAAGTGACGAGGTCACTTTAAATAAAAAATAGTTGTTTGGCACAGCCTTAGAATGCAAGCGCTATTTTATAAAATAATTGTACATTTGCCTTCCATTTTAAAAAATGGAAAATTTATTCAATACACCGGGGTCGATTTGGTTTAGACAGCGGGTCTAATTGGATAGTAAGCACGCCGAGCGCTGGGAAACAGCTCGTAAATCTCATTTTTCACACTTTTTAAACGGCGAGAATAACTACGCCATGGCTGCGTAATCTGAATCACAGTAAGATTACCCTAATCACGTACAAGGTACGTGACCATGATACCTCCGAAAAGCCCTGGTAAACGGCGTTTCATTGTGAGGTACCGAAAAAGTATACCTAGCCTTTTTAGGGTCTTGATGAAAAGGCGAAACTTAATCAAGGATAAGGTAATGGTTGGAGGTTTTCATCCGGCCGGTGCACGAAAATTAAGTGAAGACTAAGCGCGTAGAAAGCTATTGAGTTGCCCGTTTGGACGGCGGTTCGAACCCGCCCGACTCCACTTTTAACATTTTAGACTACTTTAAAAACCCTGTAATCATTTGATTTATAGGGTTTTTTTGATTGTAACAATAATCACTTCCTTTTGACCTATATTCAAATTACTTTTTCAAATTCTCTTCGACGGTTACTTCTAAGATCGTTTTATTATTCATCATAATTAATTTCCCCAATCGCCTTTTCAATAATTCTATTCAAGTTCTTTAAATGAAATATTTCAGATATGAAGTTTTGATTGATTAAAGAGTAATATCTTGAAGTTGAAAATAAAGAATTTTTACTGATCCCTTTCTTTAGGACATATATACTTTAGAATCATATATTCTGTAATTGATTTGAGCGTTTTTCCCGTTTCTGGGTGAAGGCCCAGAGCGGTAAAAAATTCCAACTGCCCTTCACTGTTTTTACCATACCAGATTTTTACACTCCCGTCTTTGTTAAAAAATATGGTGTTGCAATCAGGTTCTACTTTTTTAAATTCCTCCACCCGCTCTTCCCTGTAGCGTTTTAATCTTCCATGGCCTACCAGCTGTGCATTAAAATCGACTTCCTTATAATGATCGATTTGCCAGACCATCCAGCGCTGTTCTTCTTTAAGATTTATAAATAAGAACACAAGGAGCACAGTTATTCCTGTAAAGCCTAAAATCAATCCTTTCCTGTTGCTCAGAAACCAACCTTTGATAAAAAAGGGTTTCATAAACTTTTCTTCGGCAATGGTTCGATCTTCTTTTAAATCCCCAAGCTGTTTGGCCTCCCCTAGCGATTGCAAAAAGTCCGCATAGTCCGTGAATCCCAAATACTGTAATAAAGCCTCAACCACCTCCCATTGTGGGATTTTGATATCCTCTCCTTCTTCTGCGCTGCTGGCCCTTTTATAATATGTCCTCAGGCTTTTTTCGCCTATGGTAGATCTATTAATTTCTGCCACCGCCACGGAAAGTGCAGTTGCCTTTTCCGTTTTTGACGGTTCTTTATTCCCTTTTATCAGCTCGTTCTGTCCCGCTTTTTTGAAAGCTAGAATTATCAACGCCTTGTGGCTCATATAAAGTAGCTTAGATTAAATAATACGGTTTAAATATAAGGGAAAAATCGGCAGAAATTTTTGGGAAATTAGTTTCCAAGAACTTTCCCAAACCTTTCCAGCTATTTTCCCTAACCTCTTTTCGATTCTCCCTTCATTTGCTTCAGAAATCACTTACGTCCCTGATGCAAAGGGGTTTGCGATGTAAAAGATTTCTGCAAAATGGAGCTGTGGTCGTTGCGGGTTTGACAATTTGAGAAGTATTCAAATCTCTACTTCTACACTCCATACTTCTCAAAAACAGAGAGACGTCTCTTCTTTTCTTAAAGCGGAAAACCGCTCCATATCACTGAGTCAAAAATCTCGGACAGCCACCGGTATGTCCAATTTTAAAACATATAAAATGAAAAAATCAATTTTAATAATACTTACGGTTTTCCTCAATCTGGCACTTTTTTCGTGTTCTCCAGAAAAATTAAATGAAGAGTTGCAGAATACACAAGCATGTTGCGGAGATGATGAACCCATACCGCCGCCACCTCCACCAGATGAAAAATAAATGTAATTAATAAAGCTTATTTTAGAGGAATGAAAACATTTACAGTTTCATTCCTCTTTTTATTACACGTGATATTTGCATGCGCTGGTTATACTCAAATAACGAAGGAAATAGATAGTGCACGATATCATTATGATAAAATTCTAAAACCCAGTAATTATGACGAGTTTAATAAAGCACTAAAATTTTATAAGGAAGGCGTAAATTATGCGATCAATAACAAAGATACCCTAAAAGCTATTAAGAATTTAAGGCTTATAGCAATCGGCCAGACGACTTACGGCCTATTTGCTGAAAGTGAAAAAACCATAGTAACTGCCTTAAATTTAACTGAAGTAATATCGGACAACGATATTAAAAGAACTATGATGGTAGGACTCAATAATCAATTGGGAATGATCTATAGACGTATTCAAAATTATCAAAAAGCACTATTTTATTATGATAGAGCACTTCTTTTTATTGATACCAAAGATGACAGTATAAGTTTATTAAATAATAAAGCAACTATATATAAGGATCTAGAAAGGTATGATCTATCCAAAGACATTTTAGAAGAAGCTTTAAAAGTAGCAGCTCAAAATAAAGTTCAAAAAAAAGGTCAATATGCACGTATATTGGCCAATTTTGGTTATATGCAATTCAAATTGAAAAACAATGAAGCCCTTTTAACCATGGAACAAGCCCTATATAATAGAATTGAGGAAAAAGATTTGATAGGGCAATATTCTAGTTATAATGATTTAACCGAGTATTTTATAGAGAAAGATGATCATGAAAGAGCTAAATCTTATTTTACAAAAGCCTATGATATCGCCAAACAAATTAATTCTCCAGAATATATTGAAAATTCATTGGGACAATATGCACTCTTGACTGAAGACCCAAAGATCATTCGCTTTAAAAATTTAAAAGACAGTCTTGAAGATGCAAGAAGGCTGAAAGAGAACAATTATGCAGCAATGAAATACGATGTTGATAAAGAAAAAGAACTCACCCACATCGCAAAAGTCCAACAGGAAAAGGAAAAGAGCAAAAAGAATTTTTATTTTTTCATATCGATTGTCATCCTATTGGTTTCTGTCATAATTATATATGGAATTTTACAAAAACGTAAGCAACGGCAGTTAAAAGCGGTTCAACGCACAGAGACCTCAATTTCAAAAAAAATCCATGATGGACTGGCTAACGATACTTTTCAAATACTGTCAGAATTACAAAACCTACAGGACATACCAGAACATATTCTTATAAAACTAGATAGGATTTACCAGGAAACTAGGGACATTGCAAAAAACCATAGCCCGCTAATTGAAGGTGCTGGTTTTGAAGATCAATTAATCAGCAGGCTAAATTCCTATAGGTCAACCCATTTAAATGTAATCACCCGAAACGTAGAGAAAATTAAATGGGAATCATTCAGTAAGATCAAGAGAGATACAATCTATATGGTATTGGGCGAATTAATGACCAATAATAAAAAGCATAGCCAGGCAACCTTAGCGTTAATCTCGTTTGAACAAAACCGCAAAAAATTGCGAATGGTCTATCAGGATAATGGGATAGGAACAGCATTGAAAAAGGGAAATGGGATGCAGAATATGGAATTCCGTATTCGTGCCATTAACGGAAACATTAGTTTTGAATCAGAATTGAACAAAGGTTTAAAAGTTGAAATACAGATTTGAATGTTTAACAAGGTACTCATTGCAGAGGATTTAGGGTGGAATACCAAAAGGATAGAACAGCAACTCATTACTATGGGCGTTAAAGAGGTCGTTCTAACCGAATATTGCGATGATGCATATCTTAAGTATCTCAAAGCACTTAAAGAAGAAAAATCTTTTGATCTGCTCATCGCAGATTTATCCTTTAAAGAAGATCATCGAGAGCAAAAGCTTAAAAGCGGCGATGAACTTATAGCAGCTATACGAAAGCACCCATCAAATATAAAAATTATCGTTTTTTCTATGGAAGAGCGCTTACAGAGAATACGCTCTCTTTTTAATGAACAACAGCTTGATGCCTATGTTTTTAAAAGCAGAAAAAGTATAGAAGATCTAAGAGAAGCCTTTGTTTGCATTAAAAAAGATGAGCGATATATTTCTTCACAAGTTGCGGCAGCGCTTGATAAACAACAAAGCCTTGAGATAGATGACTATGATATACTGTTGCTGAAAAAATTAGCCGAAGGATATTCAAACAGAGAAATTAGCGATCAATACAAAAAGGAATCCATCAACCCAAGTGGGGTCAGCTCCATAGAAAAGAGACTAAATAAGCTGCGTATTCAATTTAAAGCTAATAACGCCGTACAGCTTGTCGCAGTTGCAAAAGATCTGGGATTGATTTAAGTTATTCTGTTACGGTTTTCCGTAAGGAAAGGTATTTTTATAATGGTAATCTTGTATTGGATTGATTGATCAATCCGTGTTAGGGGATTTTGAAAAGGGCGCAGGGATGCGCCCTTTTTTTGTGATATTTAATGAAATACTTGATCACTACGGAAATCCGTAAGGTTTTGATTTTTAATGGTTTTAGATTTGGGTATTATTAACTTTTAAAAATTAATTATGGCAAGGTATTATGTAAATAGAAGTGCACAAAAAAATGGCGATCATGAAGTACATAAAGAAGGCTGTTATTGGCTATCGTTAATAGCAAGTAAAAAAGATTTAAATCTCCATTCCAATTGTAAGACTGCTGTTGCAGAAGCGAAAAAAACTTATCCACAATCTAACGGTTGTAAAACCTGTTCAGTAGAATGCCATACTTCGTAAATTTTCAAGAAAAGAAATCTAAATATATTCTTTTTTAGAGGCAAACTCTAAAATTTTTCAACCCTTACGGAAAACCGTAAGGGTTTGTCTTTTAATGGATTTAGGTTTGTTATTGAAAAAACAATTGATCATGGAACTAAAAAGTCAACTGAAAGCGCTAGCCGATAAGATTGCAGACCTAAAGGATAAAATCGGCACCGAGGAATCTACCAAACATGCCTTTGTGCTGCCCTTTATCAATATTTTAGGCTACGATACTTTTAATCCCACTGAGGTTGTACCTGAATTCACGGCAGATATTGGCCTCAAAAAAGGCGAAAAAGTTGATTATGCCATATTTCAAAATGGAATCCCCATATTGATCATAGAGTGTAAAAACTGGAAAGAAAGCCTTACCAACCATAATTCGCAGCTATTTAGATACTTTCACACCACCAAGACAAGGTTTTCCCTATTGACAAATGGAATAGAGTACCGGTTTTATACAGATCTGGAAAACTCCAACAAAATGGACGAAAGGCCATTTCTGGAATTTGATATCACTAAACTAAAAGATAGCGAAGTTCATGAAATCTCAAAATTTCAGAAATCGAGTTTTGATGTAGATACTATTGTTAGCAATGCCAGTTCTTTAAAATATACCAAAGAAATAAAGAAATGTATTGTTGAAGAATTAGGCGCGCCTTCTTACGATCTTGTTAGGCTATTTACAGGGAAGGTTTACGAAGGTAGACTAACCGAAAAAGTAATCCAGGAGTTTACTGGGCTTGTACAAAAAGCCTTTAACCAAACAATTAGTGAAAGGATCAATGATCGCTTAAATTCTGCCTTGAGTAAAGAATCTGAAGAGCAGCATATGACAAACGAAGAAGAGCCAATACCAGAAAGTAAAATAATAACTACAGAAGAAGAACTGGAAGCGTATAGAATCATCGTGGCTATTTTAAGGAAGAAACTGGACATAAACCGAATTGCGCACCGAGATACTCAATCTTATTTTGGCGTCTTGCTTGATGATAATAACAGGAAACCCATTTGCAGACTTCATTTTAATACAGGAATTAAATATATAGGCCTATTTGATGAGAATAAAATAGAGAAACGTGAACCTATAACCTGTGTTGATGACATCTATAATTATGATATAGAATTACTGAATACAGCGGAATATTATATGTCGCAAGAAAATTAAAATATGGGTTTCGGGTTTCAAAAACGAATAAACTTGGGCAAAGGCTTTGGACTGAATGTAAGTAAATCAGGCATTAGACCAAGTTATCGATCAAAAAAAGGATCTATTAATAAAAAGGGATTTACAGTTCGTTCTGGAATTCCAGGTGTCTCCTATAGAAAATCCTTGTTTAATAGTTCAAAAAATGGTTGTCTATCAATACTATTAATATTTACTACCGCTATTGGTTCCACCCTACTAATTTTCTTTTAAATATGGGATATAAAAAAGGTTATTATCGGAAAGATGGAACGTACGTTCAAGGTCACTATACTTCAAAGAAAACCAAAAAGGTAAAGAAATCCAAACTTGGCTGTTCAAGCGTACTATTTTTGACAATAGCTTTCATAGGTGCGATTAAAATAATCACACTACTCACTTAATCAATCAACCACATGATTTCAACTGAACTTAAAAGCCATTTTTTACGCCTTTATCAAATGGCGTTCTCAGACGATGATTTTGACGTATTAGAGATGAAAATGCTCTATCACTTTGCAGAAGAGCGGGGTGTCACGAAACAAGAACTTGATGCTATTCTGCTCAATCCTTCTCACGAAACTACGGTTCCCGATTCCGTTGAAGAAAAAATCTCCTATTTATATGACTTAGCGATTATGATCTGGGCCGATAATAAGGTAGAACCCGATGAACTTTCAACACTTAAAAAGTACTGTTTAAAATTTGGATTTCTAAAGGACAATATTAATAAGCTGACTGATTTTCTTCTTGAAAATGCGAAATCCAATTTGCCAAAAGACCAGTTAATAAACTTAATGCAGGAATGATATGAGTACTTTAAAAAATATTTTTACCATCAAAAAGCAAGAGCCTGTTTCTGAAAAAACACCAGAAGTTGAGGATGTTCAAAAAGTAAAACTTACTTTTTTTGAAAGTGGTTACGGTTCATCAAAACAGGCTGAGGGAAATCACAGGGTTTTTAGAACCTGCCTTGAAGAAGTCTATATGGATTATAAAGGCAAATGCCGGGAAAATGAAAAACTCCAAAACGTGCTCAAAGCTCCTTATTTGGATGAAAAAGGGAGACAGGAAACCGAATTAAAAAAACGAAAGACCGCTTTGAGCATTCTCGAAGAAAGCATTGCCTCAGTAGAGGAAAAAATAAGGACATTCAAGCAGGATATGGTTGATGTAAGAAGGAAACCGGAAGTATACGGTTTGGAAGTGGACAAACGGCCAAAAGCCCAGTTTTATATAGGATTGTTTGTCTTATTACCCATAACGCTCTACCTATTAGTATTTTATATTTCCGCATCCTATTCTGCATTTTTCAAAAATTTCAATTCAGATAAGCTTGGAGAGGCGATTTTTGATGCCGAGGCATTTTCAAAAGCCATTGCTGATGGATGGCTTGAAGGGGTATTTGTGGCCACTATTCCGTTTGCATTTATGGGACTCGGTTATCTAATCCATATGTTCCAAAAAAAGAAAAACTTTTTCACCTATTTCAAAATTCTTCTCCTTTTTGCGATAACATTCATTTTTGACGCTATTCTGGCGTACCTGATTGAACAAAAGCTATATGACTTTTATAAAACACCAGATTCTCCGCCATTTAATCTATCCATTGCCTTTTCGTCTGTTGAATTTTGGGGGATTATTTTTGCCGGTTTCATAGTTTACATTATTTGGGGATTAGTATTTGACTTTATTATGAAAGAGTACGAAAATTTTGACCTTATTAAATCTTTTATTCGATCCAAAAAAGAAGAAATTAAAAATGGGGAAGTAGAGCTTTTAAAAATAAAAGAAAAACTACCTCCTATTAAAGAGGAGTTATCAGGCATAGAAGGTAAAATACTTGATCTACAGCGCACAATTGATGGCTTTGTTTTTTCAAACAAACACTATTTAACGTATCATGCCGAATATGTAAAAGGATGGTTTTTAGCAATATCAGATAATTTTGATGGCTTAAAGAGAAGGGATGAACTTTATAAAAGCTGCGAAGAACAACAGCAGTTGCATCTGGAAAAGTATAATATTGATAACGAGGATTATGAAGGTCGCCTCTATAAACTGGTAAACTAATGCGGAAAACATACTACTATATCATTGCTTTACTGCCATTTTTTCAAGCATGTAAAGAAGAGCCCAGAGTTCTTGAAAGTCCAACTTCTAAAATCGAGGCAGTAAGAAAACTATCTGGAGAAAGGCCGGATTTAAATATTAGCTTATTGCTAGACCTATCAGACCGTATCAATCCTGATAAATTTCCAGATGCAGCAATGGAATTCTATGAAAGAGATCTGGGTTACATTAATACTGTAGCCAATTCATTTGAAATTCATCTGAGGAATAAGCGAACCCTGAAAATAAACGATAAGATTCAACTTTACATTGATCCAGAACCTGCTGATAAGGAATTGAATAAAAAACTAAATTCCCTGAAACTTACTTTTTCAAGAGAAAATGCGACGAAAGAAAAGATAATATCAATCTCCGAAAAATATGATAGTGTTCCGAGATTGATCTATGAATCGGCAATTACTGATGATGCTTATATCGGTTCTGATATCTGGAGGTTTTTTAAAAGCAAGATAACTGATTTCTGTATTGCAGAAAATCATCGTAATATATTAGTGATTTTGACAGATGGCTATATATATCATAAAAACGCACTATTAAAAGAAGAAAACTTAACATCTTATCTTACACCCCAAACCATTAGACAAAATGGACTTAATTCAAATAAATGGAAAGAAAAAATAGAAGAAAAAAACTATGGCTTTATTCCGGCCAATAAAAATCTGGATAAATTAGAAGTTTTGATATTGGGCATCAATCCAGATGTTAAAAATCCTTATGAGGAGGATGTGATTTATAAATATTGGAGCGATTGGTTTGATGAAATGGGCATTAAGAACTACGAAATAAAAAATGCTTTGATCCCTTCAAATATGGAAAAAATAATAGAAGGATTTATATTGCAAGAATAATTACATTTATTTCAATAATAATTGCTTAAGGATGTCGGCCAAAGGTTTAAAATTTATATTTATCACCTTATTCCTAGTCGTAGGATTAAGGTGTCAGTCACAAGTACAACAAGTATATATCACCCAAACTGGAGAAAAATATCATACTTCCTCATGCCGCTATCTAAAAGAATCCAAGATTGAGACCACTTTAGAAAAAGCGTTAGAGAGTGGCTATGAAGCCTGTAAAGTTTGCAAACCTAATACAGTTAACAGTATCAACTCCACGAATGATACAATTTTGACTTTAAAAGCTAACGCTCCCAAAAAATCTCAATCTGTACAGTGTTCCGGAAAAACAAAAAAGTGACTAAGATGCAAGCGTATGACTGCTTCCAGTAATGGTAGATGTTACCAGCATTAATGACTTTAAAATAAAACTCCACTAAAACCCATATACAAAAGAACAAAATGATGCATTCGATCAACAATATGATCAAATTGGAAGATGCCAGGATTTGAATCCATTTACTATATTTCATTGCAAATGGTATCAGAAATCTAGATGTCATTGAACTTTGCTAACCAGGCACTAATTAGATGTTTACAGATATTCCTATCAGCAAAGTCTTAAAAACATTGAGAATATGAAATATGTATTCTTCTACCCGACTCTATAAATAGCCATAAAGTAATTATGGATTGGGAGAAAAGAGGCCTATCAGATATCTGGTGGACTTTTTTGCCCTTATTACGTTTGAAATCAATGATTTACAAATTTATTTATATTCTATAAATCCGATTGATGCAAAACAAGTTTGGAGTTTGTTCAAAAATTATTTTGAGTATTGAAGTAGGTAAATATTACAACATTGTAAACACTGTCGTCACTAAATGTCCTTTACCCCCAGGAGCCGGAGTTACCAGTAACTGTTTCGCTTCCTTTACCCTGAGGTTAAAAGGAGCCAGTAGTAGGTCAACGCCACTTTGCTTTTTAAGGCGGATGCCTTGTCCTGAGATAATGTCTTTATTTGGTTCGTAGTCCTCATCTGGCAGGTGTTCGGTAAGGATCACATATTTAAACGCGTATAATTTTTCTACGATATCCTTTATTTCATTATTTGAGAGGTGTTGCAGTACCTGTCGCAGGAGTACACAGTCGCCAGTAGGCAATTCATCTTTGGCTATATCCAAGGTGTCAAAAGTCAGATTCTGTCTCTGGAAAGTCCTGGTGTTATATGAAATCAACTCAGGTACAATATCCACTGCTTTGTAGGCTTCAGTATACTGCACCAACTCCTTCCCAACATTAAAATCACCACAACCCAAATCACACACCACTGGCCTGTTTTTCAATATTTTAAAAAAGGTAGCAATAGCCGCTATATAACCTTGTACTGTTTCTGGATCATGCGATCCCTCCCCAGAATAAAAATCTGTATTATCACTACCCCACAGCTTGTTTTTATAGACCTGAATCATAGCATCTTTAGTAGGCCATGGTCTTTTTGAAGGTGTTTTCATAATGATGATTACTCTACCAATACATTCGGGCAGTTATGATTATTCAATTCTTTGGGATAGTATATTTTATGGCTTATTTACTTCCGATAGGACAGGACCTTAAAAATAATATCCAATGTTTATATTGAACCGTGCTTCCCATTTTGCATCAGGATTACCTTCCGCAAAGTCATTTACAAAATTACCGCCCAACCAGGAGTGGTTGTATCCCGTAGCATAATCAATATATGTGTAAATGTGACCTGCTGTAACCAGTACGCCGGTGATATTTGAATAGGAATCAGTAAAAGCCGCATTATCCTTATCCATGAAACCGAAGTCGTTATAGAATTCCAGTTGGGACACCGGACCCAGATTTACTTCCAGTTTTCTGCTGATGCCCAGTGTATATAACTTGAAATCTGAGGCAACGCTGTACGCGGCTCCATAGGCAGCCATGGCAATTGTATTATCATTTACCGAATCAGGCACCATGGGATTATGCTTTACAACCGCTGCCTGCGCTTTTACATTCCATAAGTTTTTTGTGTATTCATAATGAATGGCCACGGCAGAATGATTTCCCCTTTCTTCAGTATCAAGGTTATAAATTCCCCCATACTGTAAGGAGGTTCCCAACTGATGCGATCTCTCCTCCCCCCATTTTATAGATGAATTTGCCATTTAATTGATTGATCTCTTTATTTCTGCCAGCGATATCATACGAATATCTTGAAGCGGAAACTTCCGTAGTATTACCAAAATTCAGTTCTTCCGCATTTTTGAAAAAGCCGATCTGGTAGATAATCCTATGGGTTTCATGCAAAAATTTTATCCCCATATCATAGTCATCTTCCAGACCTACATAATACCCAAGGTTGAAAAAGAAATTATGGGAATTATATTCCTGTATGCCGAAAGGCACCTGCGTCAAACCCACCCTTAATTCATCATGCGCATTGAATTTATACCCGAACCATCCCTGCTTCAAAAAACCACCGCCAAAACTATCTGAATACAATCTATATTCTACATTTAAGGCTATGCCCTTGTAAGAACCCTTGGCGCCTACCCTAAACATATCGTAACCAAAATCACCACCGCGTTCTTTTTGCTGGTCTTTCCAGCTAGACAGATTATAGTTGAAACGAAGGGCTCCGCCAAACTCAAAAATAGATTCATCTTTATCTTCTTTTTCTTGCGCTTCAATTGTGCATACACAACAGGTAGATAGAAAAAATATGCAATAGGGTAAAAACTTGCTCATAAGATCGTCTCTCTACTACAAGAGTTTAGTTTAATTATATAGGGCACATTTTGCATTGATAATAAAAATTCAACGTGTCGAAAAGTTGAGAGCAATTGATGCGGCAAAAAAACCAAACTATTTTAAACACTAAAAAATATCACTAAAAAGGGCTTTGCGGTAAAGTCATCCTGAAAGGAATAAAAAAACGTAAAAATGATATGTATACGTCTTAAAATCAATCAACTATCGCACGAATTTGAGTTTTTAAGTAATTAGGTTTCGGTATTTTCTTCAAAAGATCAATTACTACTGTTGAAATATTTAAGGAACTATACCATTAGAATCACTGCTTATGAACATTTCATTGCGTTCTTCAGATATAATATCCAAGAACCTATCGTAATGCTTTAAAACATCAGATATCAATTCGGTCTTGGTAAAGTATTGGATATCGTATCCCTCCCGTGTATCTCCAAAATACGCTTTCGGAAAGTAGATGCCCCGCTCTTTAATCTTCGGGAAATTATTTTCATCAACGAGATAATTAGAAGCTATCTTAGAAGTACTGGCTACCCCGTAGATAAAGTCATTGACCATATCATATTTTATTTCAATTTCAATTTTTGAATCATCTTCAAAATAATTGATGGTAGCGGTAACCCCATTTTTGGCAAATTCTGCCTGTAAATCCGTGAATGCACTTTTAACAACGGTATCTATAAACACATTAACGGATTTGCTGTCTTTAGTCTCGACAATTTGCCTTAGCCTGTCTTTCCATAACCTGCCAGACCATGGGATAGTGGTTTTTGAGAAATTACGATCATAATAGGATTGATCAATGCTGAGTGCCTTGATCAGGCTCACGGTAAATAAAATCATGATCACAGAGAAAGGCAGCGCGGTGATCAATGTCATGCTTTGCAAGGCTTTGAGCCCCCCGGCATTAAGAAGTAACAAAGATAAAATGGCCAGGAGTGAACCCCATAAGGTAGTTTGCCATTTAGGGGACCTTACGGCATTTTTAGTAGCTATATTGTTCATAACAAAAATACCAGAATCTGCCGAAGTCACAAAGAATATGATAACAATGATTATGGTCATAAAACTCGCTATACTGGAAAGCGGCAAATATTCCAGAAACCTAAACATCAGCGCATCTGGATTGCTGGCCAGACTACTAAGGGCACCGCCAGCTACATTGATATCAAACCATATCGCGCTATTGCCAAATACGGTCATCCATATAAAATTGAAAATAGTAGGGATCAAAAGTACCGCTACGATAAATTCCCTGATTGTCCTTCCCTTAGAAATTTTTGCGATAAATAGACCTACGTATGGAGACCAGGAGATCCACCATGCCCAGTAAAGTATGGTCCAGTCATAAAACCAGGGCAGGGTTTCCTGATCATACACGTGGGTGCCAAAGGTGAGGTTGAAGAAATTGTTTATATAATTCCCTATTCCCTCAGTAAAACTTCCTATCAAAAATACGGTAGGACCTAAAATAAGTACAAAAAGCAGCAGGCTCAATACCAGGATCACATTGATGTTACTCAATATTTTTATCCCTTTGTCAACTCCCGTAAGTGCTGATAAAATCGCAAGCGAGACTAAAACGCCCACAATTATAATTTGATAGGTGAAACTGGTATCAGGCACGATGTTGAGAAACTGCAGGCCCGAATTTATTTGCACCACACCAAAGCCTAAAGTGGTGGTAATCCCAAAAAAGGTACTGCAAAGTGCAAAAACATCAATTACATTGCCCCATTTACCTTTTATCTTATCTTTCAACAGAGGATAGAAACAACTACGTAACGATAACGGAAGTTTGAGGCGGTAAGCAAAATAAGAAAGCGATAATCCCACTACGGCGTAAATTGCCCAGGCATGTATACCCCAATGAAAAAAAGTGTAGAGCTGTGCGTTCTTTGCCTTGTTTACATAATGCTCCATACCAAAAACCTCTGATGAATAATGCTGAATGGATTCGGCTACGCCAAAGTACATAAGCCCAATTCCCATCCCGGCCGCAAAAAGCATGGACATCCAGGAGAAAAAAGAATGTTCTGGCCTGCTATCATTATTCCCCAATCTGATATCGCCATATTTACTGAACAAAAGAAAAATCAAAAAGATCACAAAAAAGGTAACAGCCCATATATAGACCCAGTTGAGGTTGATAAATATGAATCTTTTGATGATATTCAGGATTTCATCTGCGGCTTGTGGATAAATTACCGAGGTAATCGAAACAAGAAGGATAAATACCATACTCGGTATAAAAATCCCCTTATTCAATGTAGTTTTGAACATAAATTTGGTTTGGTAAATAGTATTCTACTCTAGGTACATGGATAGTTAAATGGTCGAAAACAATCAGTAAGTCCGAAAAACGCTAACATTTTAAATACTTCTTAATGCGCCTGGTGCAAAAAGCATGGAGTAGAATTCATTTCTAAGGCAATCCAGAAGCTGGAAAAAATTAAATTCCACTCGTTCATACATCCCTTAAAAAATTGTTAATAAAGGCCAAAAGTAAGGCAATAAGCCCGGATGTCACAAAAAATAACGCGTATTATTAAAATCTGAGAAAATTGGCAAGCTATGCTTAAATTCGATGCATTTTATATAAAAGCTTTTAACAAAAACTACAGGTTCAAATTAAAAAGAACACAACGAACGCGAATTAAAATTTATAAGTATTGAAAAATACCTTAAACAAAAGGCACAGCGCAAACTGGAAAAAGCATTATAATTTCTAAAAATCAGGAAAGGACAATACAAATTTACAGGCTTCACCTTAAGTATCTCATTGAGGACATTAGTATTAGCGTGAACAGTATTCTATATAAAGGTCAGCAAGTTTTCAATCTAAAAATATAGAGAATGTGGTCTTGCGGCAAAATGAAAAACTTACTGGAGCTCATTTTGACCAACCTCTGGTATGATGGAATAAAAGATGTTCCTGAAGATACTATTTAATAGCTAAAGACGGATTTGAATAACATCTATAAAACCTTCTTTTTAAACAAAAAATAGCCTCAAATGTCAGGTTTTTAAGCCTATAAGGGATATTTTCAGAATTATATATAGATATTTATCCAGGAAAATTCATAAACTTCTTTTAAATCAATTTCTCAAAAAGCCAGACGCATTCGTTAAACAGCTATATCGTTCTAGTCAACGAATTATTAAAAAGATATTCCTTTTTGACTAAAATTAGAGTCTAAAAATTTGCTAATGACATGCAAGCAGAATAAATTTGTTGCCGCAAATGAGAAAATCTTTTAGAAATTTTTTAACGAGCACGGTCTTTATTCTCTTAAGCGGTTTTTTGCTTTTTCAGGCAAATGCCACTTCTTGGGAAACGATTGATTCGTTGCGCGATGCCTGTTCCCAGGCACGCTATACCACTCTTTCTTCTGCTCATTTCTCCCCGGTTTCTTCTAATTATGACACACGCGTGGGTCAGATTTTAATAGAGGAAACAGAATCTGAAAATCTTGATCAGGATTCAGAAAATGACAGTCCAAAACCTCATTTTTTTCAGGATGTTATCATTGCAGTGTTCCAGCTTATAAAAGTGGAACATGCATCAAAAACCGAGGACAGTTTTATGGCGTATCATACGCCAGCACTTCAAGAATGTAAACGCTACATTCGTTTTGAAGATTTCCGGATTTAGAATACCCTTCTTTTTTTAAATATCAGTGTACGCCACTTTCTCAAAGTAGCGTCCCCTTAGCTTATTTTGGCCATTCATCTCTTTGATGGCCACCCACCTAATTATATTTTCCCATTATCCTAATTCATTTATTTATGAGAAAGATCCCAATACTTATTGGTCTTTTGGCCGCGCTATGTACCGTCGGCTGTAATTCAGAAAAAAAAGAAAAAAAAGAGGAACGCACCTTTCAGGTCACTAATCCGGTATTGAAAGACACCTCTTACACTAAAGAATACGTTTGCCAGATTCACTCCATACATCATATTGAACTGCGCGCACTTGAAAAAGGCTACCTGCAAAAAATCGCCGTAGATGAAGGTGAACACGTAAAGAAAGGGCAGCAAATGTTTAAGATCATGCCTAATGTTTATGAAGCTGAACTGCTAAAGGCAAAAGCCGAAGGCGAATCTGCGCGAATAGAATATCAGAACACAAAGTTACTGGTAGACAGCAGTGTGGTTTCCCCTAACGAACTTGCCGTGGCAAAAGCTGAATATGACAGGGCCAAGGCCGAAATTTCCCTCGCACAGACACATTTGGGCTTTACACAAATAAACGCCCCTTTTGATGGGATAATTGACCATCTGGAAGTTCGGGAAGGAAGCCTTCTGGACGAAGGGGAGATACTCACCAAGCTTTCAGACAATAGCAGTATGTGGGTTTATTTTAACGTTCCCGAAGCAGAATATCTTGATTACATGATGAACGTTGATAAAAATGAACACCAGAAAGTAAACCTGCTTCTGGCTAACAATCAGCAATTCAATGAAGATGGCGTGGTAGAAACCATTGAAGGTGAATTCAACAATACCACCGGGAATATCGCTTTCAGGGCCGTATTCCCAAATCCAAAAGGTATCCTCAGACACGGGGAAACCGGAAATATACTTATGAATACCAAGTTGGACCATGCGCTTCTTATACCGCAGAAAACCACTTTTGAAGTGCTTGATAAACGCTTTGTGTTCGTAGTGGACAAAGAGGGCGTACTACATCAGAAAGAAATTAAGGTAACTGCAGAAATACCGCACCTTTTTGCCGTAGAAGGCCTCACCGAAAACGATCAGGTCCTCCTGGAAGGCATTCGTCTGGTAAAAGACAATGAAAAAGTTAAGGTAAACAAGGTCGCACCCACAGAGGTACTTGCTAACCTCGAAATCTACGCAGAGTAGAAATCCCAAAATTTTAAAACACCATGTTTAAAAAATTTATCCATAGGCCAGTACTGGCCATTGTAATCTCGGTAATCATTGTTTTTATAGGATTACTGGCGATCAAACAATTACCCATATCACAGTTCCCACAGATTGCTCCCACCACGGTAAACATATTTATCGCCTATCCCGGTGCCAGTGCAGATGTGCTTGTAAAATCAACATTAATTCCCCTGGAGACCGCTATAAACGGTGTTCAGGGTATGCGCTACATCGCATCAGATGCAACCAGTGCCGGTGAGGGTACCCTCCGTATAATTTTTGAACCGGGCACAGATCCCAATGATGCGGTAGTACAAGTGAAAACCCGTGTTGACCAGGTCATGCCACTTCTGCCAGATCTTGTGCAGCGTGAAGGGGTTATCATAACGCCCGTACAGCCCAGTATGTTGATGTACGTAAACCTTTACAGCAAAAATGGCAATAATGATGAGAAATTTCTATATAACTATGCTTACACCCGCATAGTTCCAGAAATTCAGCGAATTGATGGTATTGCAAGCGCCCAGATTCTGGGTAGCCGTAAATTTGCCATGCGCGTTTGGCTCAAGCCAGACCGTATGCGTGCCTACAGTATCTCTGCTGAAGAAGTCCTTAAATCAATGGAAGAGCAAAGTATCCTGGCCAGGCCCGGGAGAATTGGTCAAAGTTCTGGAATAAAGGCACAATCTCTAGAATATGTTCTTACTTATCAGGATAGGTATGATGAGCCACAACAGTATAAAGACATCATTTTAAAAGCCACCGAAGAGGGCGAAAATGTTACTCTGGGTGATGTGGCAGATGTTGAACTGGGTAGTGAATTCTTTGATATTTACTCCAACCTTGACGGAAAACCTTCGGCATCCATTGTGCTCAAACAGACCTTTGGCAGTAATGGTAGCGATGTTATAAAGGATGTTAAAACAAAACTTGAAGAACTGAAAGCAAACCTACCTCCAGGTGTGGCTTATAAGATCAGTTACGACGTATCAAACTTTTTGGACGCGTCCATTGAGCAGGTACTGCACACGCTTCGGGATGCTTTTATCCTGGTGGCGATCGTGGTATTTTTGTTTTTAGGCGATTGGCGCTCAACGCTCATCCCCATTATTGCCGTACCCGTTTCCCTGATAGGCGCATTCTTTGTAATGCAGCTCTTTGGGCTATCCATTAACCTTATTACACTTTTTGCGCTCGTGCTTGCCATTGGTATCGTGGTTGACAACGCCATTGTGGTAGTTGAGGCTGTGCACGTAAAAATGGAAGAGAAAAACCTTTCTCCCTATAAGGCTTCTTCTGAAGTCCTAAGTGAAATAGGAGGTGCGATCATTGCGATCACGCTGGTCATGGTTTCTGTGTTTATCCCTATTTCGTTCATGTCTGGTCCGGTGGGGGTATTTTACCGTCAGTTCTCAATTACCATGGCGGGTTCTATCGTAATTTCCGCAGTAGTCGCATTAACCCTTACTCCGGTTTTATGCGCCATGTTATTAAAAAATACCCATGGAAAACCACGGAAAAGGACTCCAATAAACCGGTTTATTGACTGGTTTAATGGTGGTTTTGAACGATTAACAGGCCGTTATACCACATTTTTGACGCGAATTGTCAACCGAAGGCTTATCACCTTTGGTATTTTGATTGCATTTTGTGCGGGTATCTTTATGACTAGCCAGGTGCTTCCGGCAGGTTTTATTCCCAGTGAAGATCAGGGAATGATCTACGCGATCATACAGACCCCCCCTGGTGCTACACTAGAACGTACAAATGAAGTTGCCAAAAAACTTCAGAAGATCGCAGAAGATGTGGATGGTGTGGAATCTGTTTCTTCCCTTGCCGGTTACGAGATCATGACCGAAGGTCGTGGTTCTAACGCCGGTACCTGTCTTATCAACTTAAAATCATGGTCAGACCGGGAACACGGCGTGCAAGAGATCATGGAAGAACTAGAGGAAAAGACAAAAGACCTGGGTGCCATAATAGAATATTTTGAGCCGCCCGCTGTACCTGGCTTTGGTTCTTCTGGTGGTTTTTCCATGCGTTTGCTTGATAAGAACAATGAAACGGATTACCATGAATTTGAACGTATAAACAACGAGTTTCTTGATGAACTTAATAAGCGTCCAGAATTGACAGGTGTATTTACCTTCTTTGCGGCAAACTATCCTCAATATAAGTTGAGTATCAACAATAAAGCGGCCATGCAAAAGGGTGTTTCCATAGGTAAAGCGATGGAAAACCTCAATATTCTAATAGGTAGTACATATGAACAGGGCTTTATAAAATTTGGTCGTTTCTTCAAAGTGTATACCCAGGCAGGCCCAGAATATCGCGGACTACCCTCTGATGTCATGAAACTTTATGTGAAAAATGAAGAAGGCGAGATGGTACCTTACTCTTCTTTCATGAAAATGGAAAAAACCCTGGGCCCTAACGAAATTACCAGGTACAACCTTTATAATTCTGCCGCGATACGAGGGCTACCTGCAACTGGATTTACCAGTGCAGATGCCATTGAAGCAATTAAAGAAGTTGCGGCGGAAAAACTTCCCCCCGGCTATGATATCGCCTGGGAAGGATTGTCTTATGACGAGGCGAACCGTGGTAATGACGCGCTATATGTTTTTGGTATCGTGCTCGTTTTCGTGTATTTCGTACTTGCCGCGCAATACGAGAGTTTCCTTCTTCCGCTTGCGGTAATCTTATCGCTCCCGGTGGGTGTTTTTGGTTCCTTTTTACTGTTGAAATTAATGGGACTTTCCAATGATGTTTATGCCCAGATTGGGGTGATAATGCTGGTGGGACTACTGGGTAAAAATGCCGTTCTTATCGTAGAGGTTGCCGTGCAAAAAAATAGGGAGGGTGCCACCATACTTAATGCGGCGATTGAAGGTGCAAAACTGCGCTTTAGGCCTATTTTAATGACTTCTTTTGCTTTTATTGCGGGCTTGATCCCACTGGTGATTGCCAGCGGTGCCGGTGCGATAGGCAACAGGACCATAGGAGGTTCTGCCCTGGGTGGTATGCTCATAGGGACCTTGTTTGGCGTCATTATCATACCGGGACTCTATTTCATCTTTGCAACAATGTCTGAAGGCAAAAACCTTATCAGGGACGAGGATGTAGAACCAATCTCAGAACAATTTATGCGCGAATATGAAAATAAAAGTAGCCTAAGGGAAAAACTGCGCAAAATGAAAAAAAGACTGAAAAAACTAAAGAAAGGAGAAAGCGATGAAAAATAGAATAAGTAGAGTATTTATGACACATAGATCGTGGTCGCTCAGTATCCTTCTGGCCTTGCTGATGTACAGCTGTGTGCCCACCAGTAAGATCAGGGATGCCAATGCTTCTTTGCCGGAGCATTTTCAGAACAGGAATGTGGAGGATTCCACAAATTCTGCCACCCTGAACTGGAAGGATTTTTTCTCAGATGCAAACCTGCACGCACTTATTGATACCGCCCTGGTCAACAACCAGGAGCTTAATATCACCATGCAACAGGTAACCATGGCGCGCAACGAGATCCAGGCGAGAAAAGGGGAATATCTTCCTTTTGTAAACCTTCAGGCAGGTGCAGAACTTGAAAAGGTGGGACGCTACACCAGCCAGGGCGCGAACGATGCGAACACAGATATTAAAGAGGGCGTAGAATTCCCGGAACCTTTGCCAAATTTTAGGGCTGGACTGTTTGCCTCCTGGGAACTGGATATTTGGAAAAAGCTGCGCAATTCTAAAAAAGCAGCTGTGATGGAATATCTGTCTTCGGTAGAGGGAAACCACTTTATGGTGACCAACCTTATTGCCGAAATAGCCGATTCTTATTATGAACTGCTTGCGCTGGATAATAAATTGGAAATTATTCAGCAGAATTTAAAACTGCAGGGCAACGCGTTAAAAATCGTACGCCTGCAAAAACAGGCAGCTCGTGCCACAGAACTTGGAGTGCGGCGTCTGGAAGCAGAGGTTTTTAAAAACCAAAGTGAGATGTACGCGGTTCAACAGGATATTACAGAAACGGAGAATAAGATCAATTTTCTTATAGGTAGGGCGCCGCATACCATCGCGCGTAATGCAGAAAATTTCATCTCGCGTCAAATGGATACGCTTTATACCGGTGTACCTTCCCAACTCCTACAAAACCGGCCCGATATACGCCGGGTAGAGTATGAGTTGGCAGCGGCAAAACTGGACACTAAAGCGGCAAAAGCTAATTTCTATCCTTCCCTGGCCCTTCATGCCGGGGTGGGACTGGAAGCTTTTAAGCCCAGGTTCCTTACCTCCACACCAGAGTCCCTTTTGTATTCGGTGATGGGCGATGTGGTCGCTCCGCTCATAAACAGAAATGCAATTAAAGCGGAATATGCGAACGCGAACGCCCGCCAACTCCAGACCGTTTTTGATTATGAAAAGACGATTCTCAATGCATATATGGAAGTGGTCAATCAATTATCTAACATTGAAAACCTCAAGCAAAGCTATGCGCTCAAGGAAAAACAAGTCGCTGCGCTCACAGAATCCATTAATATTATCAACAGTCTTTTTAGATCTGCCAGAGCTGATTATATGGAGGTGCTTCTTACTCAGCGTGATGCACTGGAATCTCAAATGGAACTCGTGGAAACCCGAAAAGAGCAACTACATGCACGCGTAGCCATGTACAAGGATCTTGGCGGAGGATGGAAATAAATAAAGTTTTTATTGATTGGTTTTTATAGTGGTAAAGCCGTTTCACAAATGTGAAACGGCTTTTTTTTATGAGCCCGGTTGAAGAGCGCTGATAATGGATCTGTTTTTTGAGTTAAATACCGCTTATTTTACAAGGTATTTGGGCAGATCATAGACATTCTCGCAGCAAACCTGCTCCATGACCTGCTGCAGTTGCGTCTTGATCATTTCTATGGTATGATTGCCGCCTTTTTCGCCCAGTGCACCCACGCCATACATAAAGGAACGTCCCATAAAGGTAAATTTTGCCCCGCAGCTCAGAGCGCGCGCAATATCTGGACCAGAACGCAAACCACTATCCATCATTACCGTAATCTGGTCGCCGTATTTTTCGGCGATGGTTTTAAGCGGCTTAATGGTAGATTCGCCAGCATCCAGTTGCCTGCCGCCGTGGTTTGAAACAATAATCCCATCAAAGCCCAGGCGGATGGCTTCTTCTGTATCTTCATCAGAAACCACACCTTTTAATACAAGTTTGCCTTTCCAAAGGTCACGCAATGGTTTTATCTTTTCTTCATTCAATCGTCCAGAAAACGTGGCATCCATCCATTTTCCCAACTGCTTGATGCTCATACCGGATTCCATATATTTTTCCATGGTGGCAAAATTAGGCGGTCCATATTTTAGGGTTTCCAGAGCCCAGGTAGGTTTTCCAAATACCTGCATCACGTTGCGCAGGTTGATCTGCGGTGGCATGGCCAGTCCATTTCTTATCTCTTTTGGGCGATAGCCAAAGGTGGGAACATCTGCAAGAATAACCAGAACCGGACATTGAGCTGCTTCAGCACGTTTTAAAATATCATCCCGAAGCCAGTCTTCGGTAGGATGGTATAGCTGAAACCAGGCCTTACCTTCCGTAAGTTCACTAATGCGCTCAATACTGCTGGTGGAAACCGTACTCAAAACAAACGGAATATTTTGTTCAAAAGCTGCTTTTGCCAATATTTCAGGCGAATTGGGCCACATCAGGCCCTGTAGTCCCACAGGGGAAATACCTACGGGCATACTGTATTTTACACCGAACAACTCCGTCTCGAGACTCGATTTTCGATAATTTTTAAGATATCTTGGTTTTAATTGTATTTCCCTGATTTCATCAGTATTACGTTTAATATTGATATTTTCATTGCATCCACCATCCAGATATTCAAATGCGAATTGCGGCATACGTTTTTTAGCTTTTTCACGCAGGGATTCTATAGATGGATATTCGGTATTAAAATTAAATGCCATGAATGGTATATTAAAAATATCTTGAAAAGATAAAGGTACCACCTTTTCATTCTACAGGTTTATATTAAGAAATTAGCAACCAATTTTTTTTTAAGGCTTCCTTCTACCGTGCCCAAAGTTTTTAGTAATCTGAAATTAAAAGAAGGAATTCACCTCTTAACGTATGTTTAAACTGCAGGTAATAAGATAAAACCTTCCTCATGATCCCGGTAATTCTCCTTTTATTTTTTAGGCTTTCACACTTCGATCTAACTATTGCGCATAAAAACAATATGCAAGTGCTAAATTTAGAACATCCAAGAAAATAGGAGGTTAATGATAGATCAGGGATTAAATATAGATTCTTAAATTAACACGCTTATTACAAGCTTTCCGCTAAACGAAAATTATAAAAGAATGAAAAAAAAGTTTTTGATGACACCGGTTGTTCTTCTCATGGCAGCTTTACTTTTGATAAGCTGCACGTCAGACAATCCTCAATGGAAACAGCTTTTTAACGGTAAAGATCTCAGTGACTGGGATATTAAGATCAGGGAGTTCCCCATAGGAGAGAATTTTGGCAATACGTTTCGGGTGGTTGATGGGAAGCTCCAGATCAACTACGATCAGTACGATGATGCATTTAAAAAACGTTATGGGCATATCTTTTATAAGGACCCTTATTCTTATTATTTACTGGCAGTAGAATATCGTTTTATAGGTGAGCAGCCAGGTGATGGGGAAGGCTGGGCAATTCGTAACAATGGGATCATGATTCACGGGCAAACACCAGAATCTATGGCCATAGACCAGGATTTTCCTAATTCTATAGAAGTGCAACTGCTGGGGGGCACCGGTAAGGGCGAGCGATCTACCGCAAACCTATGTACGCCTGGTACACAATATGTAAGAAATGGAGAAATAGTCACCACCCATTGTGTTACTTCTTCTTCAAAAACTTTTGATGGCGACCAGTGGGTACGGGTTGAAGTACTAGCGCTGGGAGATTCTATTATAAAACATTATGTAAACGGGGAAGAAGTGCTGGCATATGAGAACCCGCAACTAGATCCGGTTAATGGGGAAAAAACCGGAAAATTGCTTACAGGTGGAACTATTTCCCTACAAAGCGAGAGTGCGCCAACAGAGTTCCGTAAAGTGGAGATCGTGGATTTAGAACCGTACAAAAACGATACTGAAAAATTGCAGACTATTGTTGACCAAGTTTTAGCTGAAGATCAAACCACTCCTCAAAATTAATTTGTCCTGATAATGACCACAACCTTTAAAAATTACTTCTTACTTCTAGGTATTATAGCCGCTACTATAAGTTGTGAAAGCGACACAACTCAAAAGCCTAAGATTGACATTAAAGAACTTACCGCTTTTTATAACATTCCAGAGACTACAATAGACAGTACAAATACAAAAACTCAGGAAACAGCTGAATTACAAATTGACACCCTGGCCGGGCCAGATCTAATTCCTAGTCCGGCATGCCTCGCAACCTCCGCGACCGGTGAGGTTTTTGTAGGTGTAGATAAGATCGGTTCTTTGGGAAAAGAGCCCGAAAAAGGTAGTATTATCAAGCTTATTGATACAAATAATGACGGCAAAGCCGATACCCATACGGTATTTGCTCAGGTTGACAATCCTCGTGGCATTTTGTCCATCGGTGATTTCCTTTATGTTTTACATACCACATTTTCCAAAGAAACCGGCCAGGCCAGCGGAATGGATCTTGTGAAATTTGAAGATAAAAATAAAGATGGAATCGCAGATGGCGCTTCCCAGCCACTTATTAAAAACATCAGCAATCCTGAAACCCTAAAGAAACAGGGTACTGACCACGCTACTAACGGCATCCGTATGGGGATAGATGGCTGGATTTACATTGCCGTTGGCGATTTTGGATTTTACAACGCTACAGATCAAGACGGCACCCAGCTCACCATGCTGGGCGGCGGGATCGTGCGGGTACGGCCTGATGGCACTGAAATGGAAATTTATTCCCACGGAACGCGTAATATTTATGATGTGGCGATTGATCCCTTCATGAACATTTTTACGCGTGGAAACACCAATGACGGCGGCGGATGGAACATCCGTTTTCTGCATCATTTGCAAACTGGCGAATACGGCTATCCCAAACTGTTCAAAAATTTCACTGATGAAATCATACCTGCACTTGCTGATCTGGGCGGTGGATCGGGCACGGGAAGTTATTTTATGGATGATAACCGCTGGCCAGCACAATTTAATCACATACCCATGATGGCAGACTGGGGCCGCAGCGAACTTTTTCTGCATCCTGTAACCATAGATGGGGCCAGTTTTACCCAGAAAGAAATAGAATTCATAAACCTGGCGCAGATTACAGATCTTGATGTGGATGGTTCTGGCCGCATGTACCTTGCTGCATGGGACGGTGCGGGTTATACGGGAAGTGACACTAAGGGTTTTGTGATACGTGCCGTTCCTAAAGACTGGAAATACGAGGCTTTTCCTGATGTTCAAAAACTTGGTTTTGACAGTCTTGTCCCGCTCTTAAAATCTGAGAATGCGGTTAGCCGATTGGTCGCCCAGCAGGAAATGCTTTCCCGTTCAAAAGAAAAAATTGCCCCAATTGCCCTAAAAATTGCTCAAAACGAGCAATTATCGCTTAAAGTTCGCGTTGCCGGTATCTATACGTACGCACAAGCTTCCTGCAGTGATGCCATTCAAAATCTTGAAAAACTAGCAGAACAGGATGCCTTGCGTGAATTTGCCCTTCGTGCACTTACTGACCGTAAAACCTGTCTTCAAAATGTAGATACCCAACTTTTTATAGATGCGCTCAACGATCCTTCAGATCGGGTAAAAGTGGCTGCGATTGTTGGTCTGGGCCGAATTGATAAACCAGAAACCGCAAAATATTTATTGGATATTCCGGTGCCTGAATCGATTGATTTTGAACTTGATGAAATAGAAGGTGCACATGCCACGCCAAATTCCGCCATTATTCCTGCGCATCTTGCCGTACAAAACCTTATCAAGATGAATGCAATGCAGGCATGTATTGAAGCTATCGGAACCAAAAATACAAAAATGGCACTCTGGGCGCTTCGTTATATGCATAATCCAACTGCGGTAGACGGACTTATTTCGGCGTATCAAAAAGCTGATGACAGGGAATTGAAAACGAACATCCTGTCCACCTTGGCGCGTTTGTATACAAAGGAAACTGATTTTGATGGAAGTTCGTGGTGGGGAACACGCCCTGATACGCACGGCCCGTATTACAACGCGACAACCTGGGAATCTTCGGAAAAAATCAAAAATCTGCTTCTGGATGCTCAAAGAAATAATACCGTTGGCGATAATGCCTTTTTCAGCAGCTTAAATAAAACCCTGAGATTGGATATTGACGCCTTTGACCAACCCCAATCCCAGGTTGCCGAAAATGTCCTGGAAGAGGATAATATTGACCTTGAAGCCATACAAAATAAAGAAGGGCAGGTAGGCGAAGCTTCTATTGAAGATGTGATACGCGCCTTAGATGAATATGACGGCGATCCCAAACTAGGCAAAGCTCTTTTCAATCAACAGGGCTGTATCGCCTGCCACAGTATTGCTAAAGGGGAAAATCTCAAAGGCCCATTTATGGGACAAATAGGTTCTATTATGAACCGTGTGCAGATCGCTGAATCTATTTTAAAACCAAACGCATCGATCTCTCAAGGTTTTGCGACTAATTTGATCAGGACAAATGATGGCAAAAGTTTTATGGGTTTTATCACTGCCGCTTCTGCCGAGGAACTTGAACTTCGCGATATCTCCGGAAAAGTGACCAAAATTGCTACTAAAGATATTGCAGAACGTGAGGAAATGCCAAATTCCATGATGCCCACCGGCCTGGCAAATTCGCTTTCTTTTGAAGAATTTTCATCGCTGGTAACCTACCTTTCGCAACAAAAATAACGTTTCGCTAAAAAGCAAATATTTAATTCACTATAAACGCGGTTTGGTCAAGTCCTGTGTTTCCTGTAATGGGATCATAAGCGTAAACGCTAAGTTGATAATAGCCTTTTTCTAAAGAAGTTGACGCAGCAAACGTACTGGTTTTGTCGGCAAATTTTAAGGGGACTTCTTTAGTTTTACCGGCTTCGTTTGTTATCAGCGCGCTGACCTCGTATTGATTGGAATCCCAGGTTCCATCTGGGGATGTAGGGCAACCGCACATCATGACCACGTTTGCTTTGATTTCTATTTCATTGTCAGCCGAAAGTCCTTCATGCGTCTGCGGACTCAAAATATCTACGACAAAACCGGGAATTTGTAGAATTAGGCCTTCACCGTCAATATTTTTCCCGGGAATGAGCCACAATTGTGTAGAACTTAGCACTGCAGCTTGTTTTTTAAGCACAGGTGCATAGGCTTCAACGGTAACAAAAACAGGCTTATCCAGATCAAGCACTGCCGTAAATCCTGCCGTAGTTTCATCAGTGATCCGCTCGTTTCTTTTGTACGGACTTTTAAGTATTTTTTCTGTATCACCGGTACTTCCGCTTGTAAAACCTTCGGCTAAAATCTCTCCGCTGTGCGCATTTTTAATCATAATCTGTGCACCACCTATGGAAGTACCTATAAATTTAGCATCTTTTGCCTGAGCCCGAACGGTTATTGACGTTTTTTGGCCAAAAAGAGCTGAAAATGACATTAAAAAGACAATTAATAGACTAAAAATGGAAGTTTTTGAAGCCATATGGTTTTATTTAAATTAAAAAAATAGTTATTCTTTCAAGCAGTGTTCAACTAATGCTAGTTAAATTCTTTTTTATGCTAAAAGCAAACAAAAAAGCTATGGCAATCAAGATCATCAATACAATCACAAATACGTACCAGTTCGAAGCACTGATTATCATTCCCGTTAAACTACCCAAAACACTTGAACCAATATAATAAAATAACCAATATAAGCTTACTGCAGAACTTTTGCCTTCTGGGGCGTATGTTGAAACGAGACGGCTGGCCATGGTATGAGTGCCAAAAAAGCCAAATGTAAGTATACCTAAACCTAAAATGAGCAACCACAAGTGCTGGGAAAATAATCCCGCTAGTCCAAGTAAAAATAGGAGCAATACCATCTGCAGTACCCACGTCAGATTTTTCCGATCAGACCATTTTCCGGTCATCAGAGAACCAGCAATACCCGCCAAATACATTATAAAAATAAGCGCGATCACATAATGCGGGAGGGAGAACGGGGGCTCGGCCAGATGGAAGTCCAGGTAGTTATAAACACTTATAAAAGTGCCCATACTTAACATGGCAATTAAAAATAAAGACAGTAATACGGGTTGTTTTAAAAAAGAGCCCATTAGTGCCAATTTCTGGCTAAAAACGGCTTTTTTTGGCTCAAAATTAGCCGATTTTGGAAGGTATTTTGTGAATATAATTCCCAGAAAAAGAGTGAATATTCCTATTATCATCGTAGTTAAACGCCACCCCAGCCAACCTTCCATAAGACCAGCGCTTACCCGGCCCAGCATACCTCCCAAGGTGTTTCCGCTAAGATAAATACTTATTGCCACTCCAAGAATAGCCGGACGTATTTCTTCGGAAAGATAGGCCAAAGCTACTGCAGAAACCCCAGAAAGCACCATCCCCTTAAAAAAACAAAGTAGCACTAAAATGAGAAAACTGGGGGAAAATGCCGAAAAAACGGTTAAAAAAGCGGATATAAGTAGTGAAAATACCATTAATTTTTTCCGTTCGATAGCATCAGCCCGAAACGCGAGAATAAAAAGTCCAACGGCCATTCCTACCGTTCCTGCAGAAATTACTAAACTGCTCATGGCTACAGTTACATTAAAGGCACTGCACAGTGCGGGCAAAAGCGGTTGAAAGAGATAAAGTTGCGCAAAAACCGAAATCCCGGAGAGAAAAATACCATTTCGTATTTTATGGTATCGCTTTGTTTGTTTGAATACCTTTACCACTACTTTTTAATGCGATATTACGCTAGCAGTAGAATCTTTCATCACGTTAAAAGTTAAAATATTCTTTATCCCTATCACCAAAGACTTATTACTGTGTAAATTAAGACTTTAATGTATTTCTATAAAAAATAGACCTTAAATTGATTTCATTACTTTAAGTGCTACTATATAATTTATACCGCTAAGCCGAATTGCCATTTGCAAAAATTAAGGAACATAGAAATGCTGTGCGGCATATCTATTCACAGGAAAGCGGTTTTTTTAAACCTCTAAAACAGTACATTAAAAATAATTTTAAGCATATAACTAACAAAAAAAAGCCAGCTTATATATTGAAACGTTACCTCTTCCTACTCTTTATCGTATCTACATCCTGTGCGCCAAAAATGCAGCGCGTTGAACCTCCTATCGCCATGCCAGAGGAGTTTAGCCAGACCGGGAATGATGTCATACCCCAGAAATGGTGGACGGCCTTCAAAGACCCAAAACTCAATACTTTAATTGATAGCGCCCTGGCCAAAAATCTAGACCTGGCCGCCACCTGGCAACAATTTAAGGCGGCCACGGCCATTCGCAGAAGGCAAAAATCCTTTCTCTGGCCTGATATTTCTGCCGGATCCCAAAATGCTTTTAGCAGGCCAGAACCTGATTTTGCCGGTGGCGAGAATGTACAGTTGGGTCTATCCGCCGCTTATGAAGTGGATCTATGGGGCAGCATACGCTCTGCCGCCCAGGCCGCAGACCTTAGAATGCGTGCAAGTTATCAGGATTATCAGGCAGCGGCGATAAGTTTATCTGCGACTATTGCAGAAACTTACTTTCAACTTGTAACCGCAACAAAACAGCTCAGCCTTGCTGAAATACAAATGCAGACCAATGAAGATTTGCTTAAACTCATCCGTGCGCGTTTTACCGGCGGCCAGGTAGGTTCGGTAGATGTATTTAGGCAGCGGCAGCTTGTAGAAGAAACCCGCAACCAGCGCCTGTCCTATGAAGCTGATGTACAGTTGCTCAACAACCAGATCGCGGTGTTGCTGGGCAAAGCGCCACAAAGTTTTACTGAAATAATTCCAGACAGTCTTCCAGGGATGCCCGCGTTGCCCCTTACAGGTATACCCCTGGAACTTGTACGCAGAAGGCCAGATGTCGTTCAACGTTACAATCTTGTGCTAGCGGCAGATCGTGACATGGCAGAGGCGATCCGGAATAAATATCCACGCCTTTTTGTTGATCTTTCTGCTCAGGCACGCTCTAATAATTACGCGAACCTGTTCAACGAATGGGCCTATACCCTTGCTGGTAATCTGGTCGCTCCCCTACTCTACGGTGGCCGGCTTCGGGCAGAGGTTGACCGTACGGAAGCTCTAAAAAACCAGCAGCTTTACAACTATGGGCAAACCGTTCTAAATGCCTTCCGAGAGGTGGAAGACGCCCTTGTTCAGGAAGAAAATCAGATACAGCGCCTGGAAACGCTCCAATTGCAGTTGAAACTCGCGGAAAGTACCAATCGCCAATTGCGGCTGGGTTTTCTTTACGGAACAAGTAATTATCTTGATGTTTTCCTGGCGCTAGACCGCGAACAACAATTGCGCCGTGATTTTATAGATGCCCAGCAGCGGCAGCTAGAAATACGCATTGATATGTACAGGGCACTCGCGGGCAGTTTTGATGCCAGTGACGAAAGCGAACCAGAAACAACACCGCAGTAAATTATTTATTTAAAGTATGGAAAAGAAGAAAATTATAATTATATGTGCAGCGATCTTTGCAGTGGCTGCATTGTCCATCTATTTCATTTTCAGCAGTGAACCCGATGCACAACGAGAAGGCGCGACAAAAAAAACCGCCATGCTCGTTGAAGTTATTCCTGCCGAAAAGGGCGATTTCAAACCGGCTATTGAAGCTACGGGAACGGTTCAGGCGGTTGAAGATATTATGTTAAGTCCGCGCGTTACGGGCCAAATCACCTACAGATCGCCTTCTTTTGTACCCGGGGGATTTGTAAAAAAAGGGACTGTTCTATTGAAAATCGACCCTTCGGATTATGCAAATACCGTTGAGCTGCGCAAAGGCGAACTCATGCAGACCCAGACCAATCTGGCCACAGAAATGGGCAGGCAAAAGATCGCACAGCAAGATCTGGCCCTTATAGGTGGCGATACACTTTCTGAAGAAGATGAAGCCCTTGTGCTTCGGGAACCTCAACTTAAGGCGGTCAAGGCAAATATCACCTCCGCAAAGGCGGCCGTATCCCAGGCGCAGCTTAATCTATCACGCACCACCATCCGAAGTCCGTTTGATGCGAATATCATCTCACAAATGGTAAGTACGGGGTCTCAGGTGACCCCTGGCGCTAATTTGGGCCGATTGGTAGGCGCAGACTTTTATTGGGTTGAAGTTAGCGTTCCGGTTTCTAAACTGAAATGGCTCAGCTTCCCAGAAACAGAAAAGGATACCGGTACGGTCGCCACGATAACTAACACCACTGGCTGGGGAGCCAATGAAAGCAGACAGGGTTTTGTGGATAAACAGATAGGCGCCCTTGATCGACAAACACGATTGGCACGCGTTCTGGTAAAAGTTCCTGATCCGCTGTCAAAACTAGAAGAAAATCAAGAGAAGCCGAAATTGCTCATCGGCTCCTTTGTAGAAGTAAGTATGGAAGCAACTACTCTTGAAAATGTAGTGAAATTGGACCGGGATTATGTACGAACCAATAATACGGTGTGGGTAATGAACAATGGTAAATTAGAGATACGTGACGTAGCTGTACTACTAACCGATACGGAAAATGCCTATATCAATGACGGGCTGGAAGACAAAGAGCAGGTGGTAAAAACCAACTTGAGCACGGTGGCAGAAGGTATTGAACTACGGCAGCAAAATAGTAATTCCACAACAGTGAAAGATACTAGCGCTCAGCGCCAATAAAGAAGAAAGATGAAGGAGAAAGAGACTAAAAAACCGAGAAAAGAAGGGGTTATTGGGTATATGGCGCGTAATTCCATAGCGGCAAACCTGCTTATGGTACTCCTTATAGGGGGCGGTATTTATACCATGTTCACGATTCAGAAAGAGGTTTTTCCACAGTTTCAGTTGGATTTTGTGGATATAAACGTGGTTTATCCCGGCGCTGCTCCCGCGGAAGTGGAACAGGGAATCCTGCTACCAGTTGAAGAAGCGGTACGTGGTATACAGGGGATCAAAGAAATTATATCCACCGCAAATGAAGGCTCTGGAAGGGTAGAAATTGAGCTTGTTGCCGGCAGTGAGCGCATGAAAACGTTTCAGGATATTGATCAGGCCATTAGCCGTATCCGTACCTTCCCAGACGATATTGAAGAACCTAACGTGAACCTGCGCAACCGCCAGCGCGACGTTATGGAAATAGGCCTTTACGGCGATACAGACATCTGGACACTACGCAAACTGGGAGAACGCCTACGCAACCGTTTATTGAGCGACCCCAAGATTACCCAGGTAGAAATAGGTTATGTACCAGAGTATATGACGCATATTGAAATCCCCAGCAATAAATTGCGGCAATACAATCTTACCCTGAGACAGGTCGCAGATATAATCGCGCAAAACAGTCAGGATGTTCCCGCTGGGGCGGTGGAAACACAATCTGAGGAAATCCTTTTGCGCATGAAGGAACGCAAGCAATGGGCAGAAGAATTTGGTGAGATAACTATCGTTTCCTCCACCTCTGGCGCTACAGTAAAACTGGCGGATATTGCCACGATTACAGATGGCTTTGAGGAAGTGGGTTTCCACGGAAAATTCAATCAGACAACTTCTGTGGATATGGAAATCTTTCGCATTGGGGATCAATCGCCACTGGATATTGCGGAGACCGTGCAACAGATTTTAGATGATTTTGAACTGCCCCCAGGGGTTAATTACCGTATTGATAGCAATCGCGCAGAAGATTACCGCGAGCGCCTTTCTTTGCTAACAGAAAACGGACTGCTTGCCATTGTGATCGTTTTGGTCATTTTGACCCTTTTCCTTGAATATCGTTTGGCATTCTGGGTCATGATGGGTATGGCCATTTCTTTTATAGGGGGAATGATCCTGCTTCCGTTAATTGGGGTAAGTATCAACATGATTTCCATGTTTGGTTTTCTGGTCGTTCTTGGTATAGTGGTGGACGATGCTGTTGTGGTGGGGGAAAATGTCTATGAATACCGGCAACAGGGCATGAGTTTTATAGATGCGGCGATCGCCGGAACCAAAGATGTATCAAAACCGGTCGTTTTTAGTGTTTTAACAACGATTATTGCCTTTATTCCGCTGTTATTTTTACCAGGGGAAACCGGAAAATTCTGGTGGCCGCTGCCCGCAGTCGTAATCGTAATCCTTGCGGTTTCGCTCATTGAAGCGCTTTTTATCCTTCCTTCCCATTTGGGTCATTTGTCTGACAAGAAGAAGAGCAAATGGATCGCTAAATTAGAAAGCTGGCAGCAATCTTTCGCAAAAGGTTTTGACCGTTTTATTGACAGGTATTATCGGCCTTTTCTGGATTATTGTTTGAAATACCGTTATATCACCCTTACGATTGCCACTTCTATATTGATGGTCGTGGGTGGATATGCGCTTAGTGATCATATGGGCATTATCATGATGCCAGAAGTTGCCGCAGAGGAAATAGAAGCAGGTGTACGCCTTCCGGTAGGTACTACGCGCGACCAGGCTCAACTTGTAGCCGAGGATATTGCCGCGGCCACACGTAAAATGTTTGATGAAAATAATTTAGATCAGGTTGCCGAAGGTATTAAAAGCAACGTGCGGGGCAAAATTTCATAGATGTGGAAATCGTAATGCTTCCGCCAGATCAACGCGATATGACCGCCGGTGAACTTATCGCCTTGTGGCGGGATAATATAGGTGATATTCCCGGGGTTGATCAAATTACGTTTGAAGCGGAGCGCGGCCCAGCGAGTTACCGCCAGGATATCAGTGTAGACCTGAGCCATGATGATATTGAAGTTCTGGAAAAGGCCAGCACCGCTTTTGTATCCCGTATGGAAGCTTTTGCAAATACCACAGATGTCAATGATAATTATGACAAGGGCAAACTGCAATATGATTTTAAGTTGCTTCCGCAGGGAAGGAATCTCGGTTTTACCTCAGCAGAAATTGGCAGACAGGTTCGTAACGCCTTTTTTGGCGCATTGGCAGTGCGGCAATTACGCGGCACTAATGAAATTGAAGTGCGCGTCAAACTACCTCTTGATGAACGTCAGGATCTACAAAACCTGGAGAATTTTTTAGTTCGGAACGATGATGGCGTTGAAGTACCGTTGTTAGATGTCGTGGAAGTCAGCCAGCGCCAGGCCTTTACTAGTATCAATAGGCGCGATGGCCGCAGGGTCGTAAATGTGGCCATGGATGTGGAACCGGCCAATGCGGTGAGCCGTGTCAATGCTTCCATAGAGACGGAGGTTTTACCTCAATTGAGAGCAGATTTTCCTGGAATTACCTGGACTTTTGAAGGTACGCAGGCCGAAATGAAAGAATCTACCGACTCCCTTATGAACAATTTTATTATGGCCATGCTAATTATTTATGCATTGCTGGCCATCGCCTTTGGGAGCTATATTCAGCCATTGATAGTTATGGCCGCTATCCCCTTTGGGATTGTAGGCGCGGTATTGGGGCATATGATGTTGGGCTATGACCTTTCCCTCGTGAGTTTGATGGGGATTATAGCGCTGGCAGGAGTTGTAGTAAACGATTCCCTGATAATGATAGACTATGCTAACAAGCAGCGCGAAAAAGATAACAGCATTTATGAATCCATCCATGAAGCAGGATTGCGTCGCTTCAGGCCTATTATGTTGACCACGCTGACCACTTTTGGAGGACTTACGCCCATAATTCTTGAAAGTTCAAGTCAGGCCATGTACTTAATACCTATGGCGATTTCCCTAGGTTTTGGGATTATTTTTGCAACTTCGATCATTCTAGTAATTGTACCCTGCGCATATCTTGCCCTGGAGGATATTCGTTTACTCATTCAAAAAGGCAGAACCATTAAAAGGAATAAGGAAACCTCTGAATTGGCATAAGTATTAAGTTCAGTTTATTAATTTAAAGGACTGGTACTGTTATACTAAAAGTACTCTTTATCTTAAAAAAATAAAGGAGCTCAAAAGAGCTCCTTTATTTTTAATTATATGGGAATTAAAGACTGAAATTCTTTTTCTTAAACACTTTACATCTTTAATGAATATTCAAATCTGTAGTTTAAATAAAGCTTTTTTATAACGATACATAACAGAAACAAATTCGTTAAAGAAAAGTTTCGGAAGTGAAATTTGATCTTAATGGGTAGGCACTGCATTCAATTCTTCCATAACCGATGCAAATATTTCGTACGATTTTATACGATCTTCGATAGCATACATGTGTGATGCGACCATTAATTCGTCAGCCTGAGTTTCTTTTAAGAAAGCTTCTGTTTGTTCCTGGATACGTTCCCTATCTCCTACAAAGGCATATTTCTGCATGCGTTGCAATGCAGGATTTTGAGAGATTTGACGTAATTCATCGGTCATTTTTATTGGCGGTTGAATATAATCTAACTGTCCGGTCAAAACCCCTATCATCATCCGTATAGAACTGGTAGATAAATTTTCTGCCTCGCTGATGGTATCCGCTGCGATGACATTTATACAAGCGATCACCTTAGGCTCAGCCAGATATTGAGAAGGCTGAAACTCGCGACGGTAAATCATAAGTGCTTTTAAAAGATCTGTAGGTGCAAAATGACTTGCGAACACATAAGGTAGGCCTTTTTTAGCGGCCAGATGTGCACTGTCTGTACTCGAACCCAGTATATAAATAGGGACGTCAACACCTTCGGCTACCGTGGCGCGCACTTTAGCACCCTGGTTATCCTTAGAAAAATAACGCTGGATACTTTCTATTTCCTCTGGGAATTTATAAACCGCCTGTATGCGATCTGGGCGTATGGCATGAGCGGTAGCCTGGTCTGTACCAGGTGCACGGCCCAATCCCATATCGATCCTGTTAGGGTACAAATGACCCAGTGTACCAAATTGCTCTGCGATCAACAAGGAAGAATGGTTAGGCAACATAATCCCCCCAGAACCTATCCTTATGGAATTTGTTCCTTCGGCAATATGCCCCATAAGTACCGTCGTCGCAGAACTTGCGATACTTACCATATTGTGGTGTTCTGCCAGCCAGAAACGCTTATAGCCCAATTTTTCGGCTTTTTGAGCCAATTTTAGACTGTTTTCAAATACTTTTTTATGTTCTAGATCCTGACTTACAGTAGCCAGTTCCAATATAGAATATGCTGTAGTTTTCATAATTTTCGTTCTTATTGATACCACTTTAGCTCCGTTTATGGGGCTAATATTCACATTTAGACTTACCTCCCAGGCCTGGCACGTTCATATTGTTTCGGCCACTTTACTTGTTCTTTTAGTGTAAGCGCCTCATTTAATGGAAAGTATGGATTCCTTAAAAATTCACGTCCTATAAAGATCAGGTCTGCACTATTTTCTTTCAAGATTGCTTCGGCCTGCGCTGCATCAGTAATGGTACCCACAGCGCCGGTAGGTACATTGGCACGTTCTTTAATAGCTTTCGCAAATGGAACCTGATAATTTTTTTCGACATCAATCTCCTGTTCTCTAACGACACCTCCAGAGGAACAATCAATTAAATCAACTCCCAGTTCCTTTAAGGCTTTTGCCACCTGAATGGAATCGTCAACGGTTTGTCCGCCTTCTGTCCATTCTGAAACAGAGATCCTTACAAAAAGTGGCATTGTCCTGGGAATATTGACCCGTACCGCCCGGCAGACTTCTTTCAAAAGACGCATCCTGTTCTCAAAAGAATCGCCATACGTATCCTGTCTCCTGTTAGTCAACTCAGATAAAAATTCATTGAGTAAATAACCATGCGCGGCATGAATTTCAATCACTTCAAAGCCTGCTTTAACAGCCCTTCTGGAAGCGCTGGCAAAATCTGCCACAATCTCCTTGATTTCGGCGATGGAAAGGGCATTAGGCGCTTCATCTGTATCATAATAGGCCACAGGTGATGGCGAGTCTTCTTTCCAACCGCCATCTTTTGGCAGGATTTTTTTCCCACCTTCCCAGGGTGGCGTGGTACTTGCTTTTCTCCCGGCATGTGCCAACTGAATACCAGCCACCGCACCCTGTTCTTTCACAAAGTTGGCAATTCTTTTTAATGGTTTTATATGCTCTTTGGACCAGATCCCCAGATCTCCCGGAGAAATACGTCCTTTTGCCGAAACGGCAGCAGCTTCCGTAAAAACCAAACCAGCACCACCCACAGCGCGGCTGCCCAGATGTACCAGATGCCAATCGTTTGCAAGGCCATATTTTGCACTGTACTGGCACATAGGCGAAACTACTATGCGATTGCGAAAGGTAATACCCCGCATATTATATGATGAAAATAACTTAGACATCCTGTTGTATATATTCAATTAAATTATAAATCAGCGATCCTTTAAATTCATGATCTGCTGCTCAAAATATTCTTAAAACCTGATCAGTAAACTAAAACCCAATCTTTCAAAAATACCTTAGACCTCAACGATCATTTTACCCGAGTTCTTTCCGTCGAAAAGATCTATAAAAGCTTGCGGTATGTTTTCAAAACCTTTTACAATGGTTTCTTTGTGCATTATTTTATCCTCTTGTAGCCAGGTGGCCAATTGCTTCATTCCATTATTAAATTCCGATTGAAAATCACCAACAGTAAAACCTTGCATTAATACGCTATTTTTGATCAAAATAGGCGTTACCCGTGGCCCTACAGGCATTTTTTCATTATTATAAACGGAAATGGCACCGCAAACCACGACCCGTGCGCCGCGTGCAATATTTTGCAAAACAGCATCACTGATCTCGCCACCCACATTATCAAAATAAATATCAACCCCATCAGGTGCCAGGTTACTGATAGCTTCCTGCATATTGTCTGTGGTTTTATAATTTATACCTTCATCAAAACCAAACTCTTCCTTGAGCAATGCTATTTTTTCATCAGTACCAGCAATCCCTATCACGCGGCAATCATTTATTTTACCTATTTGCCCCACGATACTTCCTACGGCTCCCGCTGCTCCAGAAACCACAATAGTATCTCCTTTTTTGGGTTTGCCAATATGCGTAAGTCCGAAATATGCGGTAAGCCCGGTCATCCCCACAGCTCCCAGATACGCAGAAAGTGGGGCCTGGTCTGGATCAACTTTTTGTATATTTTTACCGTTGTTTGTCTGAAATTCTTTCCAGGCAAGCATACCATTTACAAAATCCCCTTCTTTAAAATCGTCATTCTTAGATTCTACCACCTCAGCGATAATTCCAGAAACCAATGGTTCGTGCAGTTTAAAAGGTTCTATATACGATTTTTGATCGCGCATCCTACCCCGCAAATATGGGTCTACAGATACGTATTTTGTTTTCAATAAAACTTCGCCATTTTGAGGCTTTGGTTTTTCTTCTTCCGTAAATTTGAAATCAGAATCTTCTGGCCGTCCCTCTGGCCTATTGTTCAATACTATTACCTTATTCATAAACTTCTATTTTAGTTAAAAAAACGGTCAATTTTAATCGAAAAAAAGCTACAAACCCTCTAAAATAGATCCTATAGCGCACCGCTTTAAGGAAGAAATATAACTTAATTGAAAGGAAGGCAATCTCAATATTTTGCTAAAAGCTGGTTAACTTTTTCCTCCCAGAAAAGTTCCCGCTGATTATTAAGACCATGCCGGGTTTCTGCATCAAAATCCTGCTGCATTTTCTGCCGTTTTTGCTCTATTTTTCGGTATAAATGGTTCATTTCTGAGCGTATATCTTCTGAAAAATCGAATTTTGAAATGGTTTCTTTTAGCATACGTGCATGCACTTCGGTGATCATAAAATGAAGGCGCTCATGTTCTAATAAGGCGGCATTTACCCGCCCTGGTTTGTACCAGGAAAGTTTGGGATATATATAGGCTGTGATTTGAAGTGAAGATAGCTTTGCGCCGCCTTTAAAACTAATGGAGAAATCCTGCGATATTCCTGTGTTTACACTCGCGGCATATAGACTTTGTTCATCGGGAAAACCGGAAAGGTCTGCCCAACTAAAATCCTTTTTTTCTGACCAGGAATATCTGGGTTGCTGGGCGAAAGTAGCGCAACTAAAAAAGAGGATCATCCCAAGCACCTGATACACATGAGGCATATTAGGTTTTTTGCTTTTTCTTTTTCGCTGCGGGAAACAGCACATTATTGAGTATTAAGCGATATCCCGGACTACTGGGATGCAAAGAAAGCTGAGTTTTGGGATCACCTACCCTGTGCTGATAATCCTCTGGATCATGGCCGCCATAAAAGGTAAAAAAGCCTTTTCCCTGAATACCATGAATATATCGCGCCTCGCCATTTGTTTTGTTCTCGCCCAGCACCAGTACGGTTGCTTTAATAGCATTGGGATCGTACGCGGTGGTCTGTCCCATAAAACCCTTGACCAAAGCGGTATGATTTTGACATAACATCGTAGGCACGGGATCCCATTTTGCCGAAAAATCTTTAAGGGTAAAATAATCGGTGTCCATAGGGATACGCCGTTTTGAGGTCATGTCTATGGAAGAAAACTCATACTTATTGGGATCGCGCTCCAGTTGAAAATCCTTAAAGGCAAATGTATTGTCGTAATCTATTTTTGCCTGGTAATTCGCATCAGAAGGATCCCCATCAAACATGGGTTCGCAAATATCCACCCCTGCGGCAGAGAGCGCAATGTCAAAACTATCGGTCGCGCTGCACATGGCAAACATAAACCCCCCACCTATTACGTAATCCCTAATATGCTGTGCAACAGCAAGTTTTTCTTCGGAAACCTTATCAAAACCCATTTCGCTGGCAAGCTGCTCCGCGTTTTTTTTCTCCTGAATATACCAGGGCGCCGCCCGGTAACTCCCATAAAACTTACCATACTGCCCAGTAAAATCCTCGTGGTGCAAATGAAGCCAGTCGTAAAGAACCAACTCATCGCCCAGCACATTTTTGTCATAAATGGTTTCATAAGGAATCTCCGCATAACTAAGCACCATGGTCACGGCATCATCCCAGGGAAAAGAACTTTCTGGAGTGTAGACCGCTATTTTAGGGGCTTTTTCAAGTACCACGGCTTCCATATTTTGAGAAGGGCTATTGATCTCTTCTAGGATGGTTGCTGTTTTTGAATCGCTCAACACTTCAAAAGAAACCCCACGAATCTTGCATTCTTTCCGTAGTTCTTCGGTATCAGACATTAAAAAAGAACCCCCACGGTAGTTGAGCAGCCATTTCACTTTTTGCTGTCGGGCCAGGGTCCAGTAGGTGATCCCATACGCTTTTAGGTGCTCTTTTTGACCTTCCAGGTCCATTGGGATCAAAACATAGGAAGCAAATCCATGCATACTGAAAAGAAAAAAACATAAAAAGAACGCAATTTTCCGCTTAAAACGGTCAATAATTGGTCTTTTAAGGAGATTTCGTATTGTAAGATTCATAGGCATTTTGTGAATTTACAATATAGCAAGGATTATGCCCAGAATAGGAATGTATTGCCCCTAAATATCTTTAAGTTTAACAAGAAAAATGAGAAGAATCCAGGGGATTAATTGCCCTGCTCATGAATTCCATTAGAATGGAATCCCGTCATCATCATCGTCATTCATAGAACTGCCAAAGGCCTGGTCTGGACTGGTAGGGAAACTTTCTGGACGGAAGGTATCATCATTTGCCGCCGCGTTCTGGTTCATTGCGGACTCAAACTGGTAAGGCGTGCTAAAATCATCCAGGTTATCAAATTTACCCAAATGCCCTATAAATTTAAGTCGGATGTTTTCCAGGCCTCCGTTACGGTGTTTGGCCACGATAAATTCCGCCTGGCCGTCTGTTGGGCTGCGCTCCTCATCATCCCATTCATCAATTTTGTAGTATTCAGGACGATAAATAAAGCTTACAATATCAGCATCCTGTTCTATCGCCCCAGATTCCCTAAGGTCAGAAAGCAGTGGGCGTTTACTTCCACCACGGGTTTCCACCGCACGGGATAACTGAGAAAGTGCGATAACCGGAACGTTAAGTTCCTTCGCAAGTGCTTTAAGGTTTCGGGAAATCATGGAAATTTCCTGTTCGCGGTTTCCATTTTTCTGACTTCCGCCGGCGGTCATAAGCTGCAGGTAATCAATCACGACCATTTTAATACCGTGCTGCGAAGCAAGACGCCTGGCTTTTGCCCGAAGGTCAAATATGGAGAGCGAAGGTGTATCATCAATGAACAACGGCGCTTTTTCCAGTGCGGCGACTTTGTGGTTGAGTTGTTCCCATTCGTGTTTCTCCAGTTTACCGGTACGCAGCTTTTCAGAAGAAAGACCTGTTTCAGAAGAAATCAAACGTGTAATAAGCTGTACGGAAGCCATCTCCAGGGAGAAAAACGCCACAGGAATGCCCTGCCCTACCGCAATGTTCCTTGCCATACTCAACGTAAGCGCGGTTTTACCCATACCAGGACGCGCCGCAACGATAATAAGGTCACTGGGCTGCCATCCCGAGGTTAGTTTGTCCAACCTGTCAAAGCCGGAAGGAATACCGGAAAGTCCTTCTTTATTGGATATTTCCTCGATTTTCTTTTTCGCCTGGATCACAAGGCTCTGGGCGGTCTCGCTACTTCGCTTGATATTGCCCTGTGTTACCTCGTACAATTTGCTTTCCGCATGATCTAAAAGGTCAAAAACATCTGTGGTCTCATCATATGCCTCTTCAATAATCTCGTTTGAAATTTTGATCAAGCTCCGCTGAATGTATTTCTGCAGGATTATACGCGCATGGTATTCAATATGCGCAGATGAAGATACTTTCTGGGTAAGCTGAATAAGGTAATAATCACCGCCCGCCTTATCAAGCTTTGCCATTCTGCGCAATTGCTCAGAAACGGTTAATAAGTCAATGGGCTCCCCATTTTCAAAGAGCGCCCTAACGGCGTCATAGATATGCTGATGTGCTTCTTTGTAGAAAACCTCTGGGGTAAGGATATCAATGATCTCATCTACCCCTTTTTTATCAATCATCATTGCACCCAGCACAACCTGCTCTAAATCAATCGCTTGTGGCGGTATTTTCCCTTTTTCGAGGGAAATCACTTGATTTGAACTGGTTTTGTATGCAGGCTGGGTCTGAATATTTTCCATGTAGCGAATGTAAATAAATAGTGAAGGCTTTGGGTGATTATTGCCTTGAGGTTTATTAACCGGTAGTCAACAAATGCCTTGTGAATAACTTTATTTATTTGTTGATAAGCATAAAAAAATCCGGGTTGTTAAATCCCGGAATAAGGTTTAACCTATGTTTACGCCCTTTAGGTTTTAAAAACACCCATCTGGCTGTATTTTTCCATCCTTTGTTCTACCAGATCTTCTGGGGATAAGTTTTTTAAGTCCTTAAATGACTTTAGAATTTCATCTTTTACAATAGAAAATGTTTCTTCCCTGTTGCTGTGTGCACCTCCCAAAGGTTCTTTAACAATATGATCTACAAGCTTTTGTTTTTTCATATCCTGGGCGGTAAGTTTTAAGGCTTCTGCTGCCCGTTCCTTATATTCCCAACTGCGCCATAGTATAGAAGAACAGGACTCTGGCGAGATCACACTGTACCAGGTATTTTCAAGCATGAGCACGCGGTCACCTACACCTATGCCCAGTGCGCCACCACTGGCACCTTCGCCAATGATTACCACGATAATGGGCACTTTAAGTTTGGTCATTTCAAAGATATTCCTGGCGATTGCCTCTCCCTGACCGCGCTCTTCAGCCTCAAGGCCGGGATATGCACCCGGGGTATCAATAAGACTGATTACCGGGATACCGAATTTCTCTGCACTTTTCATCAACCGAAGGGCCTTGCGGTATCCCTCTGGGTTTGCCATACCAAAATTACGGTACTGGCGTGTCTTTGTGTTGTATCCTTTTTGCTGACCAATAAACATAAAACTCTGATCGCCTATCTTGCCCAGCCCGCCTATCATCGCTTTGTCATCTTTGACATTGCGATCACCATGCAGTTCTAAAAAAGTATCGCCACAAAGCGCTTTGATATAATCTAAAGTATACGGTCTATTGGGATGGCGCGAAAGCTGCACCCGTTGCCACGGACTCAGGTTTTTGTAGATCTCCTTTTTCGTTTCGGCCAGTTTTTTTTCAATCTGCTTACAGGTATTGGTTACATCCACATCGCTTTCCTGCCCTATTATTGAGCATTTATCGAGCTGTTCTTCTAACTCTTTGATGGGTTGTTCAAAATCCAAATATTCCATGTATAGGGAGAATTTTAGTGAGAAGGCAAATATACAAGATTTTAAAACGTCCTTCCAATGCTTTGGGAGTTTTAAATAGGCACGTTTTACTTTTTTTGCATTTCAATAATTGTCCAATTAAAGTCTTTAATTTTAGCAGAAAATGTTACCACTTTGCATGAAAAATCGCCTAAAAAGTTGAAAAATCGCCTGTTTTAGTCGGTTTTTCGGGGGGAAATAGTGGCGTTTTTTGACTCTGTGAGTCGGCCATGCGGATTTTTCAGCGTTTCCGGTAGCGTACCATTTTTCTTCCGGCGACGGTTTTTAAAAATTCCGTTCAAGACCACTGTACTCAAAATCAAAAGCGCTCCGTAATAAAAGCCAGTGTTCATTTGCTCAGCATTCCCCAATATCACAAAAGCCAGCAAAATACCATACACCGGTTCCATGTTCACGGTAAGCATAATCGTATATGGGCTTAGGAATTTCATGACCTTTACGGAAGCAATAAAGGCATAAGCCGTACAAATGGTAGCAAGGATAATAAGGTAGATCCAGTCCATCCCGGGAATCTGAAAGAACTGCGCATCAAAACCAGAAGAAAACAAAAGATACACACTGATAAAAAGAACCCCTGCAGAAAGTTCATAGACCGAGATTACCGATGGCCGGTACTTCTGGGCAAACTTACCGTTGATAAGGGTAAATACGGAGGACAAAAAAGCGGAGATCAATGCAACGATAATCCCTTCGGTATAGCGGGTTTCTACTTCAAATATGAGGTAAAGCCCAAAGATAACCACTAAACCAAAAAATATCTCGTACCAGATTACTTTCCGTTTATAGAAAATAGGCTCTAAAATAGAGGTGAAAAATGCCCCGGTACTGATCATCGCCAGCGTTATGGATACATTAGAGATCTTTATGGCACCAAAAAAAGTGAGCCAGTGCAGCGCGATAATTACGCCCGCAATACCAAAACCGGCCAGGGTTTTCCTATTTACTTTCAGCGAAATACCCTTCCATTTAATATATAGAAAAATGGTTATTGACGCCAGCAGCATGCGGTACCAGACCAGGGGCACGGCGTCAATCGTAATGAGTGCGCCCAGCACAGCGGTAAATCCCCAGATAAAAACAATTACATGAAAATGCAGGTAACTGCGCAGCTTATCGTTTTGCATTCTTGAGGAGATAAATGGCGAGCATACCAAAAAGTACATTGGGTAGCCAGACCGCTATAATGGGTGAAAAATCAGATTGTTCGGAGATTGTGGTAAATACTTTGTCAAAAAATATAAACACAAATGCCAGTGAAATACCCAGGGCGAGATTGATCCCCATTCCCCCACGTCGCTTGATCGCAGAAACCGAAACGGCGATGATCGTAAGGATATAGGCACTTACAGGCAAACTGAAGCGTTTATAAAGAACCACCTGATACCTATTTATAGCCGAAGAGCCCCGTGCTTTTTCCTTTGCGATAAATTCACGCAGCTCTGGCGTATTTAAGGTTTCCGCAATGTATTCTACGGGCGTTAGATCTTCCAGGTCAAAGTCAAAAACAGTATCCAGATTTCTTTCGGTATCCAGGATATCACGCTCTTTGCCCACGATACGTTTTCTATAACCATTGAGGGAATAGGTACTGTCCTCTGGCTTAAAAACGATGCTGCGGGCCTGTATTTTATACTCTAACGTGTTGCCATTGAAGTGTTCCAGCGTAAAATTATTACCCAGGTTTTGTGCGGGATTAAACCGACTCACATATATATAGTCATCGTCGCTAATCTGCCGGTACACATTCTGGGTTTCCCTATCTTCTTTATTGCTTTTCAGATATTGATAGGTAAACTCATTAAATCCGCGACTTGCGGCAGGGGCGAGATACGTACCCATAATATAGGCCCCTACACAAACCAGGGTTGCACCTATGATATAAGGGCGTAAAAAGCGGTAAAAAGAAACCCCACTGCTCAAAAATGCGATCACTTCTGTATTATTTGCCAGTTTTGACGTAAACCAGATCACTGATAGAAACAAAAACAGCGGGAAAAGCAGGTTTGCGAAATAAACCGTAAAGTTGAGATAATATATAGCAACTTCAGATAAAGGAGCCTCATTCGCCAATATCTTATCTATTTTTTCTGCAAGGTTTACGGTGATACCTATAGGAATAAATAGCAGCAACATTGTTATAAATGTACCCAGATAACGCTTGAGTATGTACCAATCAAGTATTTTCATTATAACCTGTTATCCATTTGGCGCACCATTTTTTCTTTCCACGTGGCAAAATCGCCCGCTAAGATATGTTTTCTTGCCTCACGTACCAACCACATATAAAAGCCAAGATTGTGCAGGGTCCCTATCTGCCGTGCGAGCATTTCATTTACTTTAAACAAATGACGTACGTAGGCTTTACTATATTCCTGATCTACCCAGACAGTACCATGCTCATCAAGTGGAGAGAAATCAGTTTCCCACTTTTTATTCTTGATATTCAATATACCATGGCTTGTAAAAAGCGTACCGTTACGGCCATTGCGCGTGGGCATCACACAATCAAACATATCAATACCCAGGGCTATATTTTCCAGAATGTTAGTTGGGGTGCCCACACCCATTAAATAACGGGGTTTATCTGCCGGAAGTATATTCGTCACCACTTCGGTCATTGCGTACATTTCTTCAGCTGGTTCTCCAACTGAAAGTCCACCGATGGCATTCCCCACGGCGCCTGCGTTTGCAATGTATTCCGCAGATTGCATTCTCAAGTCTTTATACGTACTTCCCTGTACAATAGGAAAAAACGCCTGTTCATAATCATATTTCACGGGTGTTTTGGCCAGGTGCTTTATACAGCGGTCAAGCCACCTGTGGGTCATGTGCATAGAGCGCTGAGCGTACTGGTAATCACAGGGATAAGGCGTGCATTCATCAAAGGCCATGATGATATCTGCACCTATGCTGCGCTGCACTTCCATAACATTTTCTGGCGTAAAAAGGTGCATGGAGCCATCTATATGGCTCTTAAACTTTACACCATCCTCTTTAATCTTTCTATTTGCCGAAAGTGAATATACCTGATAACCACCGCTATCTGTAAGGATATTGCGGTCCCAGTTCATAAATTTGTGTAAACCACCAGCAGCTTCCAGTACTTTAATCTGTGGCCTTAGATATAAGTGATAGGTATTGCCCAGTATAATATCAGGATTTATATCTTCCCGAAGTTCACGCTGGTGAACCCCTTTTACCGAGGCTACCGTACCCACCGGCATGAAAATGGGGGTTTCTATCGTACCGTGAGCAGTTGTAATTGTGGCCGCTCTTGCGCTGCTGGCAGTATCTGTCTGTAAAAGGTTAAAGTGCATCATTTTTTTTAAGAAGTGGCAAAGGTAAAACTATTTGTAAGAACACTTAATCAACCACAGTGGCATAGCAAATAAAATAAGTAGACCTAAAATTGCGTTAAGAGGATTGTAACGCAATTCAAATTATAAACCAAAACAGCAAATTCACAACTTAAACCACCTTAGTATGAAAAATGTAGTATTAGGAATATTCATGATTGTATGTAGCGTGGGCTTTGCCCAGTCAAGCTATGGAGTAAGTGCCGGACTTAATTATAACGGAAATGGCGATGTAAAAGATTCTGCCGGTAAGGTTATTGAGAATCCAGACCGTAACGTGGGGTATCATATAGGTGTATTCGGAAAAATAGGGAGTTCCATTTTCTTTCGGCCAGAGCTATTGTATACCAGTACAAAAAGTTCTTACAATGATAACAGGGACTTTAAAATGCAAAAATTAGACGCTCCCCTACTCGTAGGTGCACAGGTTTTTGGCCCCTTGAATATATTTGCGGGACCATCGCTTCAGTATATTTTAGACACAGATTATGACCAGGTAACCTTAGGCGACGTAGAACATGACCTTACAGTAGGAGCCCAGTTTGGGATAGGCGTGAATTTAGGTAGCCTGGGTGTGGATATACGTTATGAGAGAGGTCTGAGCGATAATGAAGCGCAATTTATTGATACAAACATCACAACTTTGAACAGTGGTCGTATAGATACCCGTCCAGATCAGGTAATACTTTCCCTTTCACTGGAACTTTAGGTAAAAAAAAGACTATAAAACACCAAAAATGCCCCTTAATAGGGGCATTTTTCAGTTTCACAAGTAGGTTAGTGAACTTAGTTCATGCTAATGCTTTTAGAAAAAGAATGATCACCTACGTAGGTCTTCACTAAGTAATCCCCTTTTTTATCATTTGCAAATTCAAAAGTTTTCTTTATTATAAAATCTTCGCTCTGCGTTGAAGCGACCTCAGCTCCTTTGTTGTCATATATCTTGAAAGTCACTGTTTTGTGTGCAGGATTTGTCAAAGACATTCTCAACGTATTATTTATTTTTTTGAAGCTTGGCTTGAAAACCGTTCCTTCTGCATCAGCAAATACAGAAAGTCCATCCGCATTCTTAATGATTAATGTTTTTTCAAAAATCACGTCATTCTCCATGTATAGGGTATACGTACCGTGGGGAAGATTTTTAAGGTCAAGCGTCTCCACTTGATTTTTTAATTCTTTGTTATACAAAAGAACACCCTGATCATCACGCAGCAACACATTTGAAGAGGCACCTACTTGCTCCAGAGAGACCAATAAAGTGTATCCTTCTTTTACAGCGACGTTGAAGTCTGCTGCAAACACGTTCATACCGGCGATAAGCACCATTGCCAACATTAAATTTTTGATTGTTGTTTTCATAAGTATTTGTTTTAAATGAATATTTGGGAAATATTTCAATACAAACATACCTAGATTAAACCCTCAAAAATAGAAGACAATATGCAACAATATGTGCTAAATTAACTACAGAACCAATCCTCTAAAGTAAATTGTGAAAATTAAACATATTTGGGTTAATTTTACACAGGTGTGTTTCTACACTTCAGCGTACTTTAGAGAAACCAAATCTTAAGTCTATGTCAAGTATTGTAACCTCAAAACCTACTTTAGAAAAGATAAAGCCCACCTTTGGCAGTTCTTTTTTATACAGGACCTATAACGCAGAAAAAGAAAACAATAGTAAAAACTTCTGGCATTACCATCCCGAGCTTGAGCTTGTTTATGTGCATGGTGGCACGGGAAAACGCCAGGTAGGAAGTCATATTTCCTATTATCGCAATGGAGAGCTCATATTAATAGGGTCAAATTTGCCCCATTGCGGTTTTACGGATTCCCTGAGTAATTACGATCAGGAGACCGTAATACAAATGCTTCCCGATTTTCTGGGGGCTACATTTTTTGAGATTCCCGAGATGAAGAGCATAAAATCGCTTTTTGAACGGGCGAAAATGGGAATCGTTTTTCATGGGGAAATTAAACGTGGTATTGGCGCAAAAATCGAAGCGCTGGGGAGACTGGGAAATTATGAGCGCTTGCTTGGTTTGCTGGAAATTTTAAAATCACTTGAGGTTGCAGAACAGTACACCGTACTGAACGCGCAGGGTTTTATACTGGAAACCGAACTTCAGGACAACAATCGTATCAATATAGTCTTCAACTTCGTCAAGGATGAATTCAAACGTCAAATCCCTTTGGACGAAATTTCAGAACTGGTAAGTATGACCGTTCCCGCATTTTGCAGGTATTTTAAAAAGATTACCGGTAAGACCTTTACCCAGTTTGTCAATGAATACCGCTTGACCCACGCTGCCAAATTATTACATGAAAATCCTATTAGCATTACAGATGTTTGCTTTGAAAGCGGATTTAATAATTTCAGTCATTTTAATAAACAGTTCAAAAAATTTACCGGAAAAACACCATCAACCTATCGCAACGAACTAAAATTTATGGTATCGTAGGTATGGAAGGACTTTTTGATCAGGAAAATACATGGTATCAATTACTAGATATGCCGCAAGCGGAAGTCTATTACTACCCGGACTTTCTTGAGCCAAATCAGCAAAAAAAATTATTTGATCATTTAAAAAAACAAGTGAACTGGCAACAGGATAACATCAAAGTATTTGGAAAAATCTATGCGCAACCCCGTTTAACCGCGCTTTTTGCAGACAATGAAAAATCCTACACCTATAGCTCCATAACTATGCACCCAGCGCTTTTTCCTACGGCACTCCTGGAGTTAAAGCAAAAAATAGAGCAAAAGACCAAATGTGTTTTTACCACCTGCCTGCTCAATCTATACAGGGACGGTCAGGACAGTAACGGCTGGCATGCAGATGATGAGAAAGAATTGGGCAAAAACCCTATTATTGCATCGGTAAGCCTGGGAGCACCCCGATTTTTTAAATTCAGGGACAAAAAGAACAAAGCAGATACGCGTAAAATCCTCTTAGAGCCGGGTAGTTTGCTTCTTATGAAGGGTAGCACACAACATCACTGGCAACACCAGGTACCAAAGACAGCAAAACAAGTAGGGGAACGCATCAACCTTACCTTCCGGAAAATTGACTGAAAAATCTTAAAACAGCCGCATTTTATATTAAATTGTATTTCTAATCAAAGATTTGATTGAGTACTTCGGCAAGACGAATTCCGCCTTTTTCAAGCTGTAAAAAGACTGTATCTTTATATTCTTCCATATAGGCATATCCCAATTTATCACCGCTTTCCGCCGAATTATATACTGTTTCGACCAATTGCTGACTTTCATCAACCCAGTCCATCAGTGAACCCTGGCTATACATTTTATAACGCTCTTTTGCAACAGCGCCATAATTTGTTGCGAGTTCGCTATAAGACATTCCGTAGCTTTCTATCATCTGGGTATCCCACACAGAATGTAAGTTTGTGCCCTTATTGAACCAGCGTACCTGTAGATCGTTGCCCCCCTTATCAGATGCCCGCCCTACGTGTAAGGGCTGGTGTAGATCCCCCATAAGATGAACAAGCATTTTTAAGCTGAATATTTTATCCTGCTGTGTTGAAGCCTTTGAAAGAAGCACTTCCCTACACGTATTGATGGCCATTACAAGATCCCCATCAGGATTTTTAGCATCTTCCGCATAGGTTTTTCCCGGAATTATGTTCACATAGTGCCAGGCGCTATATTTACGCATCTCGGCAATACTTTTGATCTCATCGCCGTAAGTGGAAACGGTCACGAGCGTTTCATCGCCAAGCAAACGTTTGATAGCACGTTCTGCCCTGTTAGAAAGATATTTTTCTGCTATTGCGGCTGTGGTTCGATGTCCATTTTGCCCCCAATCATCAACCGTTCTGGCAGTCGCCGTTACAGTAGTTAGAAGTACACTCAATAGCACTAAAAGAAGACGCGTCATAGCTGCTTGATTTTTTGTAAAACTAATCAAATCTGCTTTCAGGTAGGTTATGTCAGTTTAAAAAATGCTTCAAAATGGAGTAAAACCCGCTATTTATTGCTCATTATCAGCCGATTTTAGGCATTTTATACGGAAATCAAAATTATACAAGATTATTAATAAGTGGGATACTAAAAAATTATATATCTTTATGATATCAATATAATATCATTAAAATTTAAAAAAATGTTCAAAGAAAAAACCGTTTTACCCGCTAATGGCTCTATACTACTTGCTATATTAATCCTGGTAATCGCAGCCTCTATCACAGGAATATTCTATTTTGATAACGGCCTAATAGGTATTGTTACTTTTATAGTGTTTGCATTGCTTTTTGGCCTTGTCATGGTTAACCCTAACGAATCCCGGGTACTTCTACTCTTCGGAAAATACAAAGGCACTATCAAGGCCAATGGCCTTTATTGGGTAAATCCATTTTTTACAAAGAAAAAAATATCGCTTCGTGCAAGTAATTTTGACAGCGAGCGTTTAAAGGTTAACGACAAACTGGGAAACCCCGTGATGATAAGTACCATTTTAGTGTGGCGGGTGAAGGATACTTACAAGGCTGCCTTTGAAGTTGACAATTATGAAAATTTTGTGCGCGTACAGACTGATGCCGCGGTACGTAAACTGGCCAGTATGTACCCTTATGATAATTTTGCAGATGAAGGCCTGGATGAAGATATTACCTTACGCTCCAGCATGAACGAGGTAAGTGATGCCTTAGAAAAAGAACTTGAAGAGCGCCTGGCAATTGCCGGCATACAGGTTTTAGAATCCAGAATTGGCTATCTGGCCTACGCACAGGAAATCGCAAGTGCGATGCTTAAAAGGCAACAAGCTACCGCTATTGTTGCCGCCAGGCATAAAATCGTTGAAGGTGCCGTGGGCATGGTAGAAATGGCGCTCAATGAACTGGGCAAGAAAAATATCGTAAATTTAGATGAAGAGCGACGCGCAGCCATGGTGAGCAATTTAATGGTTATATTGTGTGGTGATAAAGATGCATCACCAGTCGTAAATGCAGGAACTTTACATCATTAGAAGATGAAAGAATACAAGGTTAAAACATATAAGAGCAGTTTAACGAACAATGATCAGAAACTACAGGATTTTCTCAATAAATTTGCGATAGAAGGTTGGCAGGTAATAACAATATTGGATAATTATCAGATTATCCTTGAACGTGAGAAAAACAGATAATATTAATGAAAGTATTTAAAGAAGTTCAACGTTTTGACCAGTGGTGGCTGCGCATTTTACTTATTGCAGCCCTTGCTGTTGCCGCGAGCCCCTTAGTGTTTGAATATGATGCGATCATTCAATCGAGATCAGAAATCACCAGTGTTGTGACCAGCATGCTTTTGATTGTTGCGCTATTTTTAACCTTTTGGTTTCTATTCAAATTGGAAACACGTATTGATGAACAGGGCATATCCTATCGCTACCTACCTTTTCACAGAAAAGCGCGGCTTCGCACCTGGGATAAAATACGATCTGTCTCTGTGCGCAAATACAACCCAATTTTAGAATATGGCGGCTGGGGATATCGTATAGGACTTAGAAAAAAACGCGCCCTCAACGTAAAGGGCAATATGGGAATTCAAATCGTATATAAAAATGGGCGCCAACTCTTATTGGGCACACAACGTCCCAATGAAGCAGAAGCTGTGCTTAAAACATACGTTAATAACGGAGCGATAAAGTAGGAAATCACTAGATATGAAAGTATCCTGAAATTGTTTTCTTCAGAAAATATCAGGGTGAAATCATAGTATTAATTCGCTTTTCCAATTTCGGGAAATGAACAGCAAGGCACCACCTTAGCAGCCGTGGCTTCATCTATTCAATTTAAGTTTAAAATAGATAAAAAGCTCCATCCTTTATCTCTATGCACACTTTGAAGCAATCTCATATTTTAAAGCTTCGGAATAATACATTGCAGAAAAACCCTATAATTCCGCTTTAAAAAACATTTGAAATTTATAGTAAGAAAATCTGGTGCTACGAGCTACTGGTTGATTAAAGAATAACAATGGCAAAGAAAAAAGCTTTCGCGCTACGTATTAACGAAGATATTTTAAAAGCTATTGAAAAATGGGCTTCTGATGAATTTAGGAGCACTAATGGCCAGATAGAATATTTACTGAACGAATCCCTGAAAGCTCAAAAACGCCTTCCCACTTCTATGGGCGACAAAGATGAAAAATCGTAAACTCCTCCCTTATTTTTCCTCCTAGTAATTAATGTGCTATTTTCCCCAAAAATTTACGTTATGCAAAGTGAGCCTTTAATTGTAAATGATGCCATTGTCTTTGGGCTGATCATGTTTGCATTAGCTGGTATATTTTATACTTCAAGCAAGAAAAATGGCTTTTGGCATAAATTTTATAAAGTAGTCCCCGCGCTGCTCTTGTGTTATCTTTTTCCCGCAATCATGAGTACCGCCGGCCTTATAGACCCTGATGTTTCCCAATTGTATTTTGTGGCCAGCCGCTATCTTTTACCGGCATCCCTTGTACTTATGACCTTATCTATAGACTTAAAAGCAATCTACAATCTAGGACCAAAGGCACTAATTATTTTTCTAACGGGAACAGTGGGAATTATAATCGGCGGACCTATAGCCATTCTATTGATTTCCATGGTATCCCCAGAAACAGTGGGTGGTGCCGGGCCAGATGCCGTATGGCGCGGTCTCGCAACGCTTGCCGGAAGCTGGATAGGTGGCGGTGCAAACCAGGCGGCAATGCTTGAGATCTTTCAGTTCAATCCTGAGAAATATGGCGGGATGGTCTTTGTGGACATTGTGGTTGCTAATTTATGGATGGCCATTATCCTGATGGGAATTGGGAAGACAGAACAAATAGATCGCTGGCTCAAGGCAGACGCCACGGCAATAACCGAACTTAAAAACAGGGTTTCCGCTTATGCGGAAAAGGTCAACAGAATCCCTACTTTAAGTGACTTAATGATCATGCTGGGCCTGGCTTTTGGCGCGGTAGGTTTTGCTCATTGGGGCTCAGAAAAAATATCGGATTTTTTAATACATAATTTTGCGGCCTTTAGTGACCCTAAGTCGGCCCTTTCTTCCTTTACCAGCACTTTTTTCTGGATGATAACCCTGGCAACCGCAGTGGGCATTGGACTTTCTTTTACTTCGGCGAAGCAATATGAAGGCGCCGGGGCGAGCAAAATAGGTAGTATATTCATCTATATCCTTGTGGCGACGATAGGAATGAAGATGAACCTGACCATGATTTTTGACAACCCCGGGCTGTTGGCCATAGGTCTGGTCTGGATGTCTATTCATGCAGGATTGCTGATTCTCGTTGCTAAACTGATCAAGGCCCCTTACTTTTTCCTTGCGGTGGGCAGTCAGGCCAATGTGGGAGGAGCAGCATCTGCGCCCGTGGTAGCGGCTGCTTTTCACCCTTCGCTCGCCACGGTGGGCGTGTTGCTTGCCGTTATGGGTTATGTTGTAGGCACCTGGGGCGCGTATGCCTGTACGTTACTTATGCAGATTGCCTCTTCTAATGCTTAAATCCTGCTTATACCGTATTTCATAAGTAAAAGGTATTGAAGGTGATAAGCTTTTTTGCGCTTAAAAATTGATAAACTGCCTTAGCTTTTCAAGTAAAAAATGGGCATCTTTGCTGCTCAACCCAAAAACGTATCATGTTCAAAAAATTGATTTTTATTGCCGTGGCCCTCGCGACCATAAGTTGTAACAACTCCAATGATTTTTTTATAACGGGCAACGTCAGCGGACTTAAAAAAGGAAAATTATACTTACAGCAGGTTGATGATACTACGCTGATCACACTGGATAGTGTAGAGATCAATGGGGATCCAGAATTTGCCTTTGAAGCAAGAATTAAAGAACCGCAGGTATTATACATCAATCTTGATAAAAAGGATGGTTCAGATTATGATGATCGTATTTTATTTTTTGCCGAACCCGGGGAAATGACCCTAACTACCTCCTTGAAAAATTTTGAACGACAGGCCGCGATCACTGGATCTGAAAACCAGCTAAAGCTTGATGAATATCAAAAAATGATCATCAAGTTCAATGGGCAGAACCTTGATCTCATCAAAAAAATTTTGAGGCACAGCAGCAGGAAAACGAAGATTCGCTGATATTTTATGACAAGAAAATGCAGGATCTTGTACGTCGTAAATACCTCTACACCGTTAATTTTGCAATGAACAACAAGAATCTGGAAGTTGCCCCTTATCTCGCCATATCAGAGATTTTTGATGCTAATGTAAAGTATCTGGATACTATTTACAAAGCGCTGGAACCTGATATACGCAAATCAAAATACGGTAAGACTTTAAAAGGATTTATAAAAGAACGCAAAAAAACAGATAAGCAGCCAGAAGAAGTAGAGGTCGCTAAAAAGAAAGAAATTACGCCCAAAGAAGGTGCTACAAAATAAACCCCAGGAATGCCAAAAGAAACTTTTCGATTATAACTGCCTTTCTGGTTTCTTTAAATATATATTTTAGTCATTACAAAATAGGATCCTAAAAGAACCTATTCTTTTTTCAATGACAATAATACCTAAAAACCCCTCAAAACATACCAAAAATGGTCATTTTGAGGGGTTTTTCATTGGGTTTTAAACCAAATCAGATGATTATCTAATTGGTTTTAAAAATGCTATAATTCATTAGCTTTTTTGATCAATGCATTGCCTTTTTCCGCTAGTTCATTTTGAACATCGTTAAGGTGCTTCTTTCTGTTATCAACAGATTTATCATTCACTTTTGCAATCAGTTCGTCAAAGGTCGCAATGGCTTCATCAATGATTGCTTCGGCTTTTGTTTGATCTTCCTTGGGATTTTCCTGCTGCCATACATATACTTCATCAATAATATCTCCTAAAACGTAGTTTATGTCCTTTTTGAGGTTTTTAATGCTTGCCATTCTGTTTTTCTTTAAATTTAGTGTTCGTTATAATTTACAAATATACTTCCAGAAGCTCACAGTCTTTAGCTTCCAGTTCTATTTTATCACAAGCTGCAGGGATGAGTAACGTTTGACCGGCACTGAGGCTTCTTTGATGCTGATCAACTTTATAATTAAGTGTCCCAGAAACCACCATGATGATCGTAAAGCTATCGCCGCGGTCTAAGGTATGCGACTTGTCCTTGAGATGCAGCCAATCGGTTTTAAAATACTTATGGTGCTTGAGGGTCTGTACTTCGTTAGACGCGCGTGGATATTCCAGATTAAAATCTTTTGTATCCTTATAGTCCAGTACATCTTTTGATTCTTCAATATGCAATTCCCGCAACTCCCCGTTGTCATCTTTGCGGTTATAATCGTAAACCCTGTAGGTAACGTCAGAAGTTTGCTGAATTTCCGCGAGAAGGACTCCGCCACCTATGGCGTGAATACGACCGGCATTGATAAAGAAGGAATCCCCATGATTTACCTCATGCATATCCATCGCATCTTCAACAGTATTGTTCTCAATATGTTTTTCAAAAACCTCCCGACTCATATCTGGTTTAAAGCCCACGGTGATTTTAGCGCCTTCATCAGCCTGCATGATATACCACATTTCAGTTTTGCCTACACCGGTGGGTGATGTCGCATCAGAGGGATGTACCTGTATGGATAGATCTTTTGCCGCGTCGATAAATTTTATAAGAAGCGGAAATTTCTTCCCAAAGCGCTCCGCGACTTTTTTGCCTAACAAAGCTTCTGGGTTTTCAGCTATAATCTCTGTAAGTTCCTTTCCCTTAAGAGCACCTTCTTTTACGATACTCTGGCCTTCTTCAAGGTCTGCAATTTCCCAGCTTTCCCCTACTTTAGCATGAGCATCTTTGCCTTTGTTAAAGCGGTTGTTCAGTTTCTGGCCACCCCAAATTTTTTCTTTTAAAATGGGTTCAAAAGTAAGTGGATACAATTTAGTTTTCATGTGGTAGTTGTTTGATGGCAGTTAAAGCCCTTTTGATATGCGTAGTGGCTTTTAAACTGTTGTATTTTAATATTAACGTACCCTTGTGGTCAAAAACAAAGGTTTCCCTTCCGGGAAGTAGTCCAAAAAGTTCTGATTTTACTCCAAACTGCCTGCGCACCTTTCCTTTTTCATCAGCAAGAAAAATAAAAGGTAGCTCATGTTTTTTTGCAAAGCGGGAATGTGAGGCAACGCTATCACTGCTGATCCCAATAACCTCTGCACCGTGTTCCTTAAAATCTTCATAACTATCCCTAAAGCTACAAGCTTCTTTTGTGCAGCCCGGCGTAAAATTTTTAGGGTAGAAATAGATAACCAGCGGTTTATTACCAGCAAAATCTTTACTGTAAAACCACTCGTCATCCTTAGTCTTCAACTCAAATTCCGGTATGGGATCCCCTTTTTTCAGTGCCATTATTTTTCAGTATATATAACGTAATTCCTGGGGGTTTCATATAATATGATTTCCAGATCAAATGATGAATCCAGCTTGCGCTTCAGTTTATTATAGATTACCACCGAAATATTTTCTGCCGTGGGGTTCAGATTTTTAAATTCTGGCACATCCAGGTTTAAATTTTTATGATCAAAGGCCTCTTCTATTTCCTCCTCAATAAGATCCTTAAGGATTTTTAAATCGATCACAAAGCCAGTTTCTTCATCAATTTCACCGGTCACACCTACGATAAGCTCATAATTATGCCCGTGGTAATTGGGGTAGCTGCATTTTCCAAAAACCTGCATATTTTTTTCTGTATCCCACTCTTTTTTAAAGAGACGATGCGCTGCATTAAAGTGCGCCTTTCGTTTTACTGTAGCTTTCATACTTCGATATGGTTATAGAATTTATCAAATATGATCTTGAACCAGGCGGTATAAATTTCGGGGTTTTGTGCTATATCCTCTTTGACAGTATCCAAAGAAAGCCATTTCCACTCGGCCACTTCTTCAGGATTGGGTTCTGGCTGCTCGTTGTATTCGCCCAGAAGTATGTAATCATATTCATGTTCGGTAAGGCCATTTTCAAAAGGGGCCTTGTAAATAAAAGAAATTGATTCGGTAAGTGCTGTGGTAAATCCCATTTCCTCCTGCAAACGGCGACTGCCGGCAGAGATATTGGTTTCTCCCGGCCGCTGGTGACTACAGCAGGTATTCGTCCATAAGCCCGGGGTGTGATATTTAGTCAGCGCCCTGCGCTGTAACATAAGTTCTTTTTTATCATTGAATACAAAGACCGAAAATGCCCGGTGCAAAAGTGCTTTCTCATGCGCTTCCATTTTTGCCATGAGCCCTACCTGCTTATCATTTTCATCAACAAGGATCACCATTTCTTCTGTCATACGCCTTTTTAATATGTAAAGTTACAAATCGTGCCTACCGTAAACAAAGGTAATTCATTACTTATTAGAATTGATAGGCCGCTAAACCTCCTAAAATATGCCGAATTCAACCTGTTTTTTATCATTTTTGGTTGAAAAAATCGGTTTTTAGGCTCTTTAAGATACTTATTTAAGGCCTTAGGGAATCTTTTATAAATGGTATATTTGCAGCCTTAAAAATTGCAAATGAGCCTTGCCAAGGAAATAAAACGCAGAAGAACTTTTGGGATCGTCTCCCACCCGGATGCCGGGAAAACCACACTTACCGAAAAACTCTTGCTTTTTGGTGGAGCAATTCAGGAAGCGGGTGCCGTAAAATCCAATAAGATCAAAAAAGGGGCAACCAGTGACTTTATGGAAATTGAGCGCCAGCGTGGTATTTCCGTAGCCACTTCTGTGCTTGCCTTTGAATATGAGGGAATAAAGATCAATATTCTCGATACCCCCGGGCACAAAGATTTTGCCGAAGATACCTTTAGGACTTTAACTGCGGTTGACAGCGTGATCGTTGTGATTGATGTTGCAAAAGGGGTTGAAGAACAAACCGAAAAACTCGTGGAGGTCTGCCGTATGCGCAAGATCCCCATGCTTGTATTTATCAACAAGATGGATCGCGAAGGTAAAGATGCTTTTGAACTGCTTGATGAAATTGAGCAAAAACTCAATCTTACGGTAACGCCATTGAGTTTTCCCATAGGAATGGGCTACGATTTTAAAGGAATCTACAATATCTGGGAGAAAAATATAAATCTCTTTAGTGGCGACAGCCGTAAGAATATTGAAGAAACCGTTGAGATAGATGACCTTAATGATGATTTTCTGGAAAAGGTCATTGGCGGGAAATTTGCTGAAGAACTTCGTGAAAATGTAGAACTCGTTACCGGTGTTTATCCAGATTTTGATCAGGAGGCGTATCTTAATGCAGAGCAGCAACCTGTATTTTTTGGTTCCGCTTTAAACAATTTTGGTGTTCGTGAATTGTTGGACGCCTTTGTTGAGATCGCTCCTCCCCCACGTCCTAAACAGAGCGAGGAACGCCTGATCAAACCCAATGAAAAAGAATTTACCGGTTTTGTTTTTAAAATACATGCCAATATGGATCCGCGACACCGTGACCGACTGGCATTTGTAAAAATAGTATCGGGGGTTTTTGAACGGAATACGCCGTACTTACACGTGCGCCACGATAAAAAACTAAAATTCTCTAGCCCGAACGCCTTTTTCGCGGAGCGGAAAGAAATCGTAGATGTTTCATACCCTGGGGATATCGTGGGCCTTCACGATACTGGAAATTTCAAAATAGGGGATACGCTTACCGAAGGGGAAAGTATTCACTACAAAGGAATCCCCGCCTTTTCCCCAGAGCATTTTAGGTATATCAACAATGCCGATCCCATGAAATCAAAACAACTGGAGAAAGGGATTGACCAACTTATGGATGAAGGTGTCGCCCAGCTTTTTACCCTGGAGCTCAATGGAAGGAAAGTAATAGGTACGGTAGGTGCGCTTCAATACGAAGTCATACAATACCGCCTGGAACATGAATATGGAGCTAAATGTACTTACGAGCCGCTAAATGTCCATAAAGCATGCTGGATTGAGCCGAAAGACCCTAAAAGTGACGAATATAAGGAGTTTATTAGGGTAAAACAGCGGTTTTTAGCCAAGGACAAACGGGGTCATATGGTATTCTTTGCTGACTCCCCATTTACCTTACAAATGACGCAGCAAAAATATCCCAATGTAAAATTACATTTCGTCTCAGAATATAAATAGAGAGGTTATAATGCAAAAAAAACAGTCAGGAAAACCTGACTGTTTTTTTTTACAAACCAATACTACTTATTAAGCAGCAGTTGTATTCTTAATAGGCATCTTTGAATTTTTCTGTCCTACCAAGATTGCCCTCCATTTTTCGGCATGTTCCTGCTCATAATTCTGAGCAACGTCAATGTGTGTATCGTAAAAACAGATTTCATGTGTTCTACCGTCAAAAAGTAAAACATCTAAACCTATATATTCAAGAACTTCACTGGGCTTGTTATCTAATTTAATGGTGTTTTTCTTTTCAAAAACATCCACCCGGTCAACTTCATTGAGGTTGATCTTAAACGTGTCGACAACATTTTCTTCATTATACTGGGCAAAAAGCAAAATATTCTTTGTGTTATCCACGCCAATAATGTGACGGTTCCATGCTTCTTTTTGAGCAATATGAAGTCCGTTATTTTTGACTTCTTCTTTAAAACGGGAGGATATTTTTTTTCCTTTTCCAGATCCGAAAAAGATTATGGCAATATAAGGTACGATTACAAGTGCGGCTACGATAATGTAGACCACGGTCATTTCTATTTTCATTTTGTTTGAGTTTAATTAGTATTAAAAAGAGCCTTAAAGGCACATGTCAAGACTGCAATCATTGAGCAATCAATGCCAGTGATACTTTAATAACTAACTAAAAGTATGAAAGGGAAAAAGTAACTCATAACTTGTCAGACTGGGGGAAATGGTCTGAGAAAAGATATAGTAAGGCGTAATGGCTTTTGACAGATGTCTCGACGCACGTTGATGTGATAAACCATTATAAAAAGGAATTTTAGAAACGGAAAATGATGTCGATTCAATAGTAAATTCCTCAAAGGAGAGTATCAACACGTCAACTTCGAGTCCCTGATCCTGAAAATTCTTATCTAATAAATAATGACTTTTAGATACAGGAACCTTGGCACCAGCAATTTCATGTCCAGTAAACGCATATCCCGAGCTGGCCGTACCAAAAAGTACCGCAAACATAAAGAACACAAGATTTGAATACCAATTGCTTATCATCACCTCACAATATTACGCTGTCTTTTCTTAATTCATTAAAAAAAATTCTAAAATTAATCAGGTTCTTCCCTAAAAATTAAAATAATTAAAGTCCAAAAAAAAAACCCTCAAAAGAGGGTTTTAATAATTTAGGCTTGCCCGGTAGGGCCAAAATTTAAAGGTATGGGCTGCTTGTCATAATCCTTGATCTCCCCATGTGCTTTCTCGAAGCGCTTTACGTTCTCCTGAAGGGCTTTCGCCAATCGTTTTGCATGCTGCGGAGTAAGGATAATTCGCGACTTGACCTTACTTTTAGGTGTTCCGGGCATGATATTGATAAAATCTACCACAAATTCTGATACTGAATGATTGATTATCGCAAGGTTTGAATACGTGCCCTGCGCCATTTCTTCATCAAGTTCTATATTAATCTGTCCTTGTTTGTTTTTATCTTCTTCTGCCATATTCTTTGTTTATAGTGAACCACGGACTTTTAAATCAGTAAATGATTAAAAAGTGCAGATGGCTCCTTTATAAAACTAAAAAAGCCACCAACGTATTCTGTTGGTGGCTTTTTAGATATATATTATTAATTAAAATTAACTTCTTCACGGGCAGCCTCTAGTTCTGCCAGTTCTTGCTTGTTGCCTACGATAATGCTCTCGTAGCGACGAAGACCGGTACCTGCCGGAATTCTGTGACCTACGATCACATTTTCCTTAAGACCTTCCAGTTCATCAATCTTACCACTCACAGCAGCCTCATTCAGCACTTTTGTCGTTTCCTGGAACGAAGCAGCAGAAATGAATGACTTGGTCTGTAATGAAGCTCTGGTTATACCCTGTAATACAGGAGTAGCCGTTGCCGCAATAACATCCCTTGCTACAACAAGGTTCTTATCTTCCCTACGCAAAATGGAATTCTCATCCCTTAGATCCCGAGGAGAAATTATCTGCCCTGCTTTTAGAGTATCAGAATCACCTGCGTCCTCAACAACCTTCATTCCGAAGATTTCATCATTTTCAGTAGTAAAGTCATCTTTATGTACAAGTTGATTCTCAAGGAAAATAGTATCTCCCGGATCACCTATACGAACTTTACGCATCATTTGACGTACGACAACTTCAAAGTGCTTGTCATTAATACGTACCCCTTGTAGACGATATACTTCTTGTACTTCGTTCACAAGATACTGCTGCACTGCGGAAGGTCCTTTAATGGCAAGGATATCCTCTGGAGTTACAGAACCATCAGAAAGTGGCATACCTGCACGTACAAAGTCATTTTCCTGTACCAATATCTGGTTAGAAAGTTTAACAAGGTACTTTTTGATATCCCCTAGTTTTGATTCAACAATGATCTCACGGTTACCACGCTTGATTTTTCCGAAGGACACCACACCGTCAATTTCGCTTACAACAGCAGGATTAGAAGGGTTACGTGCTTCAAACAATTCAGTCACTCGTGGCAGACCACCGGTAATATCACCTGCTTTAGATGATTTACGAGGTATTTTGACAAGAATCTTACCGATTTTTACTTTTTCAGAATCATCAACCATTAAGTGGGCTCCCACCGGAAGGTTGTACGAACGGATGATCTCATCTTTTTTACCCATAATATGAAGGGTAGGGATCATACGTTTGTTACGTGATTCAGAAATTACTTTCTCCTGGAAACCAGTTTGCTCATCTGTTTCAACCTGATAAGTAAGACCTTGTTCAATATTTTCATATTTGATCTTACCTGCAAATTCAGAAATGATCACCCCGTTATAAGGATCCCACTGGCAAACGATCTCCCCTTTATCAACTTTTCCTCCATCTTTAGAGAACAATTGAGAACCGTAAGGAATGTTATTGGTACTCAATAAAATTCCTGTTTTAGAATCGAAGATACGTGCCTCAGATGTTCTGGAAATTACAATTTGTGCAGGATTGCCTTCATTGTCTTCTCCCTGAACAGTTTTAAGATCTTCTATTTCAAGACGACCGTTAAATTTAGAGATTACTTTGTTTTCTTCAGAAATGTTACCCGCAATACCTCCCACGTGGAACGTACGTAGCGTAAGCTGTGTACCAGGCTCTCCAATGGATTGCGCCGCTACTACACCTACCGCCTCACCACGCTGTACCATTCTATTGGTTGCAAGGTTACGACCGTAACATTTAGAACATATTCCTTTTTTAGCCTCACAGGTCAATGGAGAACGTACTTCTACGGAATCCAATGGACTAGCGGTAATCTCGGCAGCGATTTCTTCTGTAATTTCTGCTCCTGCGGTTACAATCACTTCGCTATTCAATGGGTTGATCACATCATTCAATGCGATACGACCAATGATTCTAGCTTCAAGTGTTTCTACAATCTCTTCGTTTTTCTTAAGTGCTGAAACTTCAACACCACGAAGGGTATCACAGTCTTCACTATTTACGATCACATCCTGCGAAACATCTACCAGACGACGTGTCAAGTAACCAGCATCTGCCGTTTTAAGGGCGGTATCTGCAAGACCTTTACGCGCACCGTGAGTAGAGATAAAGTATTCAAGAATGGAAAGACCTTCCTTAAAGTTAGAAAGAATAGGGTTTTCAATAATTGCCCCACCACCATCATTTGATTTTTTCGGCTTGGCCATAAGACCACGCATACCTGTCAACTGGCGAATTTGCTCCTTAGAACCCCTTGCACCAGAATCAAGCATCATAAACACGGAGTTGAACCCTTGTTGATCCTCACGAATACGTTTCATTGCCAATTCAGTCAACGTGGCATTCGTAGAAGTCCACACGTCAATAACCTGATTGTAACGCTCCGTATTGGTAATAAGACCCATGTTATAGCTAGACATAATACCATCTACTTGCGTATTGGCATCGTCAATCATTCCTTGTTTTTCTTTAGGAATAATAATATCCCCTAAAGAGAACGATAAACCACCACGGAAGGCAAACGTATAGCCTAGTGTCTTGATACTGTCCAAAAATTCTGCAGTACGTGGTACATTAGTCAATTTCAGGATACGTGCGATAACATCACGAAGTGACTTTTTAGTCAATACTTCGTTGATAAACCCGGCCTCTTGAGGTACGCTTTCATTAAAGATCACACGACCAACCGTGGTTTCAATAATCTGTGGCACCAATTTTCTTTCTTCATTGAAGTCAACTGCACGGATTTTGATATTGGCATTGATATCGACCACTTTCTGGTTGTGCGCAATAACAACTTCTTCAGCGCTGTAGAAGGTAATACCTTCCCCTTTGACCTTAACATCTTCAGTACTCTTACGGGATTTGGTCATATAATACAGACCCAATACCATATCCTGAGACGGTACCGTGATTGGTGCACCGTTAGCAGGGTTTAAAATATTGTTAGAGGCAAGCATCAATAATTGTGCTTCAAGAATAGCTTCAGGACCCAGTGGAAGGTGAACCGCCATCTGGTCACCGTCAAAATCGGCGTTAAATGCAGTACAAACCAATGGGTGCAACTGGATCGCTTTCCCTTCTATTAATTTAGGCTGAAATGCCTGAATACCTAGACGGTGAAGCGTTGGAGCCCGGTTGAGCAATACTGGGTGTCCTTTAAGGACGTTTTCCAAAATATCCCAAACTACCGGCTCTTTTTTATCTATAATTTTTTTAGCGGATTTTACGGTTTTTACAATACCACGTTCTATCAGTTTCCTGATCACGAATGGTTTGTAAAGTTCCGCTGCCATGTCTTTAGGCAGACCGCACTCATATAATTTCAATTCTGGTCCCACAACAATTACCGAACGTGCAGAATAATCGACACGTTTACCAAGTAAGTTTTGACGGAAACGACCTTGCTTACCTTTTAAAGAGTCAGAAAGTGACTTTAAAGGTCGGTTAGAATCCGTTTTTACTGCTGAAGACTTACGGGTATTATCAAATAAGGAATCTACCGCTTCCTGAAGCATACGCTTCTCATTACGTAAGATTACCTCTGGAGCTTTGATTTCCATCAAGCGCTTCAAACGGTTGTTACGAATGATTACTCGACGGTAAAGGTCATTTAAATCTGATGTTGCAAAACGACCACCATCCAGGGGCACAAGAGGACGTAATTCCGGTGGAATAACTGGAACCACTTTCATGATCATCCACTCCGCTTTGTTTTCACGATTTTTATTTGCATCACGTAAAGCTTCTACAACCTGTAGACGTTTTAAAGCCTCCGTTTTACGTTGTTTTGAAGTTTCATTGTTGGCTTTATGACGCAAGTCATAAGAAAGTTCGTCAAGATCAATACGCTTTAAAAGCTCAATCAGACACTCTGCACCCATCTTGGCGATGAACTTGTTAGGGTCTGAATCGTCTAAATAGGCATTCTCCTGCGGTATACTCTCACGAATGTCCAGATACTCCTCTTCCGTAAGGAAATCCATCATTTGTAGGTCTTCACCATCAGCGTTTTTTGCAATACCAGCTTGTATTACAACGTAACGCTCATAGTAAATGATCATGTCCAACTTCTTAGAAGGAAGACCTAGAAGGTACCCAATTTTATTGGGCAAGCTCCTAAAATACCAAATATGTGCAACTGGAACTACAAGATTGATGTGTCCCACGCGGTCACGACGTACCTTTTTCTCAGTAACCTCTACTCCACATCGATCACAAACAATGCCCTTATAGCGTATTCTTTTGTATTTACCGCAAGCACATTCATAATCCTTAACAGGACCAAAAATACGCTCACAAAACAGACCATCACGTTCTGGTTTGTGCGTACGGTAGTTTATAGTTTCAGGTTTAAGCACCTCTCCTCGTGATTCAGCCAAAATCGCTTCGGGAGACGCCAGACCTATAGAGATTTTATCGAACCTCTTTGCTGTAGTATTCTCATTATTTCTTGCCATAATACCTTATGTCGAAAATTATTTTAATTGTTAGCGATGTTCTATTCGAACATCAATAGGAACGAGTCAAAAACTTCCGCTTTCGCGAAAAGTCACTACTCTTCCAATCGGATATCCAGACCTAGACCCTTAAGCTCATGCATCAATACATTGAAAGATTCTGGAAGACCTGGTTCTGGCATTGGTTCACCTTTCACGATGCTTTCATAGGTTTTAGCCCTACCGATAACATCATCAGATTTTACGGTCAAAATCTCACGCAAAGTAGCGGATGCACCATAGGCCTCAAGTGCCCAAACCTCCATCTCACCAAAACGCTGACCACCAAATTGTGCCTTACCACCAAGTGGTTGCTGTGTGATAAGCGAGTACGGTCCAATAGAACGTGCGTGCATCTTATCATCAACCATGTGCCCCAGTTTCAACATATAAATTACTCCAACGGTAGCCGGTTGATCAAAGCGATCACCAGTACCACCATCATAAAGGTAGGTATGGCCAAATCTTGGAATACCTGCTTCATCAGTAAGCTCATTGATTTGATCTAAAGTAGCACCATCAAAAATAGGGGTAGCATACTTTTGACCTAATTTCTGACCAGCCCATCCTAGAACCGTTTCATAAATCTGACCAATGTTCATACGAGAAGGTACACCCAGTGGATTCAATACGATATCGACCGGTGTTCCATCTTCAAGGAAAGGCATATCTTCCTGACGTACGATACGGGCAACGATACCTTTGTTACCGTGACGTCCCGCCATCTTATCACCTACTTTAAGCTTACGTTTCTTAGCAACATAGACTTTAGCCAATTTGATAATACCTGCCGGAAGTTCATCACCTACAGAGATGGTAAACTTCTCACGACGCAAATTCCCCTGAAGGTCATTTTCCTTAATACGGAAGTTGTGCAACAGGTCTGCAATCAAAATGTTAGTTGCATCGTCTGTTGTCCAGGTACCTTGATTTAAATGCGTGTAGTCTTCAACAGCGTTCAACATTTTCAAGGTAAACTTCTTCCCTTTTGGCAAAACTTCTTCACCAAGGTCATTTTTGACACCCTGAGCCGTTTTACCGTTCACCATCTGGAACAATTTATCAACTAAAATTGACCTTAATTCGTCAAATTTGGCATCAAAATCAGCTTCCAGCGCTGAAATATCCTCTTTATCCTGAGCACGCTTACGCTTATCTTTTATAGCTCTGGCAAATAATTTTTTGTTTATTACAACACCACGCAATGATGGGGACGCCTTTAAAGAAGCATCTTTTACATCACCTGCTTTATCACCAAAGATCGCACGAAGCAATTTCTCCTCTGGAGTAGGATCAGATTCCCCTTTAGGAGTGATCTTACCTATCAAAATGTCTCCAGGCTTCACCTCTGCACCTACACGGATCATCCCATGCTCATCAAGATCTTTTGTCGCCTCTTCAGAAACGTTAGGAATATCATTGGTTAATTCTTCATTACCCAATTTTGTATCCCGTACGTCAAGAGAATACTCATCAACGTGGATAGACGTGAATATATCATCGCGCACCACTTTTTCTGAGATTACGATCGCATCCTCAAAGTTATACCCTTTCCAAGGCATAAAGGCTACCTTCATATTTCGTCCCAAAGCCAATTCACCGTCTTCGGTGGCATAACCCTGACATAAAACCTGACCTCTCTTAACACGATCACCTTTTCTTACGATAGGCTTCAGGTTGATAGAAGTACTTTGGTTCGTTTTTCTGAACTTAACCAGTTGATAGGTTTTTGAATCCCCATCAAAACTTACCATACGCTCATCTTCCGTACGGTCATATTTAATAGTTACTTCATTCGCGTCTACATATTCAACTTCACCATCACCCTCTGCATTTATAAGTACACGGGAATCTGAAGCTACCTGACGTTCCAGACCGGTACCCACGATAGGCGCATCTGCGCGTAATAAAGGTACTGCCTGTCGCATCATGTTTGAGCCCATCAGTGCCCTGTTCGCATCATCATGTTCCAAAAACGGAATCAATGATGCCGAAATAGAGGCAATCTGATTAGGGGAAACATCTGCGTAATGAACAGTATTTGGTTCAACTACCGGGAAGTCACCTTCCATACGGGCAATAACACGCTCCGCATCAATAGTTCCATTTTCGTTCATTGGGTTGTTTGCCTGAGCAATCAACATCCCTTCCTCTTCCTCCGCACTTAAATATTGCGGAGTTGTTTTTAAATCGATTGTTCCATCAGTAACCTTACGATAAGGTGTCTCGATAAAGCCCATTGGATTCACCTTAGCATAAACTGCTAGGGAGGAAATCAAACCAATGTTTGGTCCCTCAGGGGTTTCAATAGGACAAAGACGACCGTAATGGGTATAGTGCACATCACGAACCTCAAAACCTGCACGCTCACGGGATAGACCACCGGGCCCTAATGCAGAAAGACGACGCTTATGCGTGATTTCCGCTAAAGGGTTTGTCTGATCCATGAACTGAGACAATTGGTTTGTACCAAAAAATGAATTGATCACCGACGAAAGTGTCTTCGCGTTAATCAAATCTATAGGGGTAAAAACTTCATTATCTCGAACGTTCATTCGCTCACGAATAGTTCTTGCCATACGCGCAAGACCTACACCAAATTGTGAAGAAAGCTGCTCACCTACCGTACGTACCCGACGGTTTGAAAGGTGATCAATATCATCAATTTCCGCTTTGGAATTGATCAATTCGATCAGATATTTAACAATAGTAATGATATCCTCTTTGGTAAGCACTTGCTTATCCATACCTATATCAAGACCTAATTTCTTGTTCATTCGGTAACGACCAACCTCACCTAAGTTGTAGCGCTGGTCACTAAAGAATAATTTGTCAATAATACCACGTGCCGTTTCCTCATCTGGCGGCTCCGCATTACGCAATTGACGGTATATATGCTCTACTGCTTCTTTCTCAGAGTTCGTAGGATCTTTTTGTAATGTATTGTGAATAATAGCATAATCAGCATGCAGATTATCCTCTTTGTGAAGCAAAATAGTTTTTGCGCCGGCATCAAGAATCTCATCAATATGCTCTTTTTCTAAGGTTGTATCCCTGTCAAGAACGATTTCATTACGCTCTATGGAAACAACTTCGCCAGTATCTTCATCAACGAAATCCTCGTGCCATGTATTTAAGACACGTGCAGCAAGCTTACGTCCCAGATATTTTTTAAGTCCGGTTTTTGATACTTTAACCTCTTCTGCAAGGTCAAATATTTCAAGAATATCTTTATCACGCTCAAAACCAATAGCGCGGAAAAGTGTGGTAACAGGTAATTTTTTCTTCCTGTCAATATAAGCATACATCACACTGTTAATGTCTGTAGCAAATTCAATCCAAGAACCTTTGAAAGGAATAACCCTTGCCGAATATAATTTTGTTCCATTCGCGTGAAACGATTGACCGAAAAACACACCAGGAGATCTGTGCAACTGAGATACAACTACACGTTCTGCCCCGTTGATACAAAATGTACCACTAGGAGTCATGTAGGGTATGGTACCTAGATAAACATCCTGCACGATAGTTTCAAAATCTTCGTGCTCATCATCTGTACAGTATAATTTAAGACGTGCCTTTAAGGGAACGCTATACGTAAGACCACGCTCAATACACTCCTGAATGGAATATCTTGGAGGATCTACGAAATAATCTAAAAATTCTAGTACAAAATTGTTACGGGTATCCGTAATGGGAAAATTCTCTAGGAATGTATTGTAGAGTCCTTCATTCCCTCTTTCCTCTGACTTGGTTTCCAACTGGAAAAAATCCTGAAAGGATTTTATCTGGATATCCAAAAAGTCTGGATATTCAGGCCTGTTCTGTACCGATGAGAAATTTACTCTTTCAGCTTGTTTTGCTTGCATCTTCAACGAACGGAATTTAATTAAATAAAAAGTGTTTCCTGAACTCAATCAGGAGCGTACGAGATTGACTTCGCACTTGGCGTGTCCTAGCGACACATACATGATTGTTAAGTTTCCACCTTAGTGGATATATAATATAAACAATCACGAGGGATTTTAGTCGTAATAAAAAGGTAAACCTTATATACAACAAATGGTTTAGGTCAATTCTTTCCGATAAATATCGAAAAAGAAAGACCTAAACCTTTGTTATTGTATGTGTTAAGCTTATTTAAGCTCAACTTCGGCGCCAGCCTCTTCCAGTTGTTTTTTAACTGCTTCTGCTTCGTCCTTAGCTACACCTTCCTTGATTGGGCTTGGTGCGTTATCAACTAATTCTTTAGCGTCTTTAAGACCTGAACCTGTAAGTTCTTTAACTAATTTTACAACTGCTAATTTCGATCCACCTGCTGCTTTAAGGATAACATCAAATTCAGTCTGCTCTTCAGCAGCTTCTTCTCCACCACCTGCAGGTCCTGCCATTGCAACTGCTGCTGCAGCTGGCTCAATGCCATACTCATCCTTCAAAATAGTTGCTAGTTCATTAACTTCTTTTACAGTTAAGTTTACTAATTGTTCTGCGAAATCTTTCAAATCTGCCATTTCTATCGTTTTAAAAAAATTATTCTTGTTTATATAAATTAAAAAAGTGCGTACGTATTATTCTTCCCTTTCAGAAAGTGTTTTGACCAATCCAGCGATTGTAGAACCACCTGATTTAAGAGCGCTAATAACGTTCTTGGCAGGAGATTGAAGAAGTCCAACGATATCCCCAATAAGTTCTTCCCTAGATTTAATGTCAACAAGTGCATCGAGTTGGTTGTCACCCACATAGATTGCCTCTTCAATAAATGCTCCTTTTAATAAAGGTTTTTCAGATTTCTTACGGAATTCTTTTATAACCTTAGCAGGTGCATTTCCTGTTTCAGAAAACATGATTGACGTGTTACCTTTCAATACCGAAGGCAATTCACCAAAATCCTTTTCTGAAGCCTCCATTGCTTTTGCAAGCAATGTATTTTTAACTACAGCCAGTCGTATACCAGCTTTAAAGCACGCTCTACGTAATCGTGTAGTGGTTCCAGCATCTAAACCAGCGATATCTGCCAGATAGATGTTTGTGCTATCAGCCAACTGTGCAGTTAAGTCTTCTATTACTTTTGATTTTTCTTCTCTTGTCATAATTTAACTATTTACTGCTCAGCAAAGCGCTTAGAATCTATCTCTACACTAGGACTCATGGTACTAGACATAAAGATACTTTTGATATAGATACCTTTTGCTGCTGTAGGCTTCAATTTTACTAATGTGGTTATCAATTCTCGGGCATTATCAGCAATTTTTTCGGCATCAAAAGATGCTTTACCAATTGCAGCATGTACAATACCGGTTTTTTCAACCCTAAAGTCGATCTTACCAGATTTAACATCGCTTACTGCTTTTGCCACGTCCATCGTTACCGTACCTGTTTTAGGGTTCGGCATTAGGCCACGGGGACCTAAAACACGACCTAAAGGTCCTAGTTTACCCATTACACTTGGCATGGTCACGATTACATCAACATCAGTCCAACCGTTCTTGATTTTCTCAAGATACTCATCCAGACCTACATAATCAGCCCCTGCTTCTTTTGCTTCAGCCTCTTTATCTGGAGTTACCAGAGCGAGTACTTTTACATCTTTACCCGTACCATGTGGAAGGGTCACGACGCCACGCACCATTTGATTGGCTTTACGTGGGTCAACATTAAGACGTACAGCTAAGTCAACAGAAGGATCAAAATTAAATTTACTAATTTCCTTTATAAGCTTAGAACCCTCAAGCAAGGTGTAAGTAGCATTTGAATCTACTTTCGCCTGGGCTTCTTTTTGCTTTTTTGTTATTCTTGCCATTTTAAATTGCTTTTGTGGTTTTTAAAAAGGAGCTTGTCCCTTTACCGTTATTCCCATTGATCGTGCAGTTCCTGCCACCATTTTCATAGCGCTATCTACAGTAAAAGCATTTAAATCTACCATTTTATCTTCGGCGATTGCTTTTATCTGATCCCAGGATACACTTGCAACCTTCTTACGGTTAGGTTCTCCTGAACCACTTTTTAACTTAGCTGCTTCCAATAACTGCACTGCTGCAGGAGGGGTTTTGATTACAAAATCAAAAGATTTATCACCATAAACGGTAATAACAACAGGAAGAACTTTTCCTGCTTTATCTTGGGTTCTCGCATTAAACTGCTTACAGAACTCCATGATATTTACACCGGCAGCACCTAAAGCTGGCCCAACTGGTGGGGAAGGGTTAGCGGCACCCCCCTTGACTTGCAACTTTACAACTTTACTTATTTCTTTTGCCATTTCTAAAAATTTAAGTTGACATATTCTTTAGTGGAAGCGGAAGAATATTATCTATATAATGTAACATTTATCAATCTATACCTTCTCGACCTGCATATAGCTAAGTTCCAAAGGAGTCTTACGACCAAATATTTTAACCATGACCTCAAGCTTGCGCTTTTCTTCATTGATTTTTTCAACAGTACCATTAAATCCATTAAAAGGACCATCTATCACCTTAACCGTCTCTCCTATGACAAATGGAATGGCTACATTTTCTGATTTTACAGAAAGCTCATCCACTTTACCTAGCATACGGTTGACCTCAGATTTTCTAAGGGGCACAGGATCTCCACCTTTAGTTTCTCCCAGAAAGCCTATCACACCATTGATCGATTTGATCATGTGTGTTACCTCACCGCCCAAATTTGCATGAACCATGATGTAACCAGGGAAATAAACACGCTCTTTATTGACTTTTTTGCCTTTACGTATCTGTATAACTTTTTCAGTAGGAACAAGGACCTCTTCTACATAATCTTCAAGATTAAATCGAGCGACTTCTTGATCTATATATCCTTTTACTTTGTTTTCCTGACCACTTACGGCCCGTACCACGTACCAGTCTTTATCGGTATTGTTTGTTATAGCCATTGTAAATGTTTTTAAGCGCCTACGAGATTAAAATAAAACTTGATAGCACGGCTAAATACAGTATCAACACCCCAGATAGCCAGCGCAAAAATAACCGTAAATACAGCAACAACAACAGCTAGTCGTTGTGCTTCAGACAAAGGAGGCCAGGTTACATGATTTTTCAATTCATTATAGGACTCCTGAACGTAATTTACTAAACCAGCCATTTTAATATTTTATTTAGTAGAAATTTTTAATCTAAGAATTCCAACATACAAGTCGTCTTCTCTAATTTGTCAATTGAATGAAACGGAAAACCGTAAATATCAATCCAATTTTGCACGGGTTGAGAGACTCGAACTCCCGACACCTGGTTTTGGAGACCAGTGCTCTACCAACTGAGCTAAACCCGTATTTAAAATAACCAAAAAGTTATTTTAGTAATCAATAGCCTTTAGCATAAATAAAAGGCTACACATTAATAAAAGGCAAGGCACCCGTAAACGGACGCCTTCCCTTCTTATATATTAAATATTCTTAGTCAAGAATTTCAGTAACCTGACCTGCACCTACAGTTCTACCACCCTCACGGATTGCGAAACGAAGACCTACAGTCATCGCGATAGGCTGAATAAGCTCTACATTGATAGTCAAGTTGTCCCCTGGCATTACCATTTCAACACCATCACTAAGTGTAATAGTTCCTGTTACGTCAGTTGTACGTACATAAAACTGTGGACGGTAATTATTGTGGAATGGCGTGTGACGACCACCTTCTTCTTTCTTCAGGATATAAACCTCAGCTTTGAACTTCTGGTGAGGAGTTACAGAAGCTGGCTTGGTAATTACCATACCACGAGTAATTTGAGATTTCTCAATACCACGCAATAAGATACCTACGTTATCACCAGCTTCACCTCTATCCAAAATCTTACGGAACATTTCAACACCCGTAATAGTAGAGGTAAGTTTACCAGCACCCATACCAATGATCTCTACCGGATCCCCTGTATTAGCAACACCAGTTTCAATACGACCAGTTGCAACAGTACCACGACCAGTAATAGAGAATACATCTTCGATAGGCATCAAGAATGGCTTATCAACATCACGCTTTGGCAATTCGATCCAATCATCAACAGCTTGCATAAGTTCTAAAACTTTATCAACCCATTTTTGCTCACCATTAAGTGCACCTAAAGCAGATCCTTGAATAACAGGACCATTGTCACCGTCATACTCATAAAAGCTCAATAGATCACGTACTTCCATCTCAACTAGCTCAAGAAGTTCTTCATCATCAACCATATCCACCTTGTTCATGAATACAACGATACGAGGAATACCTACCTGACGTCCAAGAAGGATATGCTCACGCGTTTGAGGCATAGGTCCATCTGTCGCAGCAACCACTAATATAGCACCGTCCATCTGGGCAGCACCAGTAACCATGTTCTTCACATAATCCGCGTGACCAGGACAGTCAACGTGCGCATAGTGACGGTTTTCTGTAGCGTATTCAACGTGAGAAGTATTAATTGTAATACCGCGCTCTTTTTCTTCAGGAGCGTTGTCAATAGAGTCAAAACTTCTCAACTCAGAAAGACCTGTACTAGAAAGTACGGTCGTAATAGCAGCTGTTAAAGTTGTTTTACCGTGATCCACGTGTCCAATGGTACCTATATTTAAGTGCGGTTTGGAGCGATCAAAAGTTGCCTTTGCCATGATTTAAATTATTTTATTCTTAGTTATTATTAGTGTTCAAATTTTTATTAACAGGCCACTTCAGCTTTTAATAAACACAAAAAGCCGGAGTGCAAAACACCCGTTTAGTTTAAAAACTGCCACTGCTATAGAGCCAACGACGGGAATTGAACCCGTGACCTCTTCCTTACCAAGGAAACGCTCTACCCCTGAGCTACGTCGGCTTAAGGTTGTTCTGGCAAACCAGAAAAACGAAGCCCAAACTGATTATGCAGCGTTAAGGGCTGGATTTGACACGAAGTCAAAGCAGTAACATTATGATATACGATAAATTGTCAGTTCAGAGATTCAAAACTTATACGTAAGTATAATTTTAAAACCTTCTAAAACAAAACAAAATCATCTGTTTAAGAGAGCGGGAGACCGGGTTCGAACCGGCGACATTCAGCTTGGAAGGCTGACGCTCTACCAACTGAGCTACTCCCGCATTTTTATTTGGACTGCAAAGCTACAAAATATAGCGATACAAAATTCCAAACAAAACATTAAATGTGGGGAGAGCAGGATTCGAACCTGCGAAGTCGTAAAACAACAGAGTTACAGTCTGTCCTCGTTGGCCGCTTGAGTATCTCCCCAAAAATAGTATAATCAATATTTCAAAAAACCGAATCGTCTTTAAACAAAACGCCTTCAAATCGAGCCGATGAAGGGACTCGAACCCCCGACCCCGAGATTACAAATCACGTGCTCTAGCCAACTGAGCTACATCGGCTTTTCTATACTTTCTTTAGCATAAAAAAGTCCGCTATTTCTAACGGACTGCAAATGTAGAATATTTTTATTTCTAACAAAACATTTTCGAGAAAAAATTTAAGCAACTGCCCTATTTTTCTCTTTCTGCCTCATTAATTGACGTTGTAAAGACTGTGTACAGTTATCTGTACCAGCTTCAAAACTGTTTGCCTGTTTCTTCACGATAAACTCATTTCCGGGAACACTTAATAATATTTCAACTATCTTATTTTCACGACCGCTGGTTTTTTGTACTTTGAGAAACACATCAGCATAAATTATCTTATCATAATACTGTTCCAGCTTAGATAGCTTTCGACCTATGAAATCAATCAATTTTTGATCTGCTGTGAAATTGGGGTTTTGCACATTTACTTTCATAATATATAAGTATTAAGGTTAAATTTCCCGGTTGCTAATTCATCTCATCCGTATCTTTTCTATTACGCGGGTGTGCCAGGCCATGTACCTTTTGCAGCTGCGCAATGCTATTGTGCGTATATATTTGCGTTGAGGCCAGGCTGCTATGTCCCAGCAATTCTTTTACCGCATTCAAATCTGCACCATTGTTCAGTAAATGAGTCGCAAATGTATGGCGCAACATATGTGGACTGGTTTTTACTTTTTGAGATACTGCACTAAAATAATTATTTATTATTCTATAAACAAGTGTGTTATACATTTTAACGCCCTTGTTTGTCAATAAAACAAAGGGCACATCATTATTTTTAAATTCAGCGGATCTTTTTTCCAGATAAAGTTCAAAAATGGCATCTAAACTATCAATAATAGGTATAAAACGTTCTTTATTACGCTTTCCCAGAACTTTAAGCACGCCCTCTCCCCTGTTAATATCCCCTAATTTAAGATTGATCAGTTCGCTGCGCCGCATGCCTGTTGTATACAGAAGCTCTATCAAGAGTTGATCCCGTAAATCCTTAAAACTTGATGCACCGCTTAAGGGCTCCAGCACATCGTCTATTTCCTGAGATGAAAAAGGAACCTGAACTTTTGACTTTGTCTTTATTGATTTATGACGAGCGAGGGGTGAAACAGCAACATCCCCTGTTTTCTGCAGAAATTTATAAAATGTCTTTAGAGAAGCAATTTTACGGTTGATACTGCGATTTGCTATTTTTGATTCCGAAAGAAGAACGATCCATCCACGCACCATTGCATAGGTAACGCTACCTGGAGACGTGGTTTCATATTCCGTTTCCGTGAAAACAAAAAAAGATGTAATGTCCTTTTCATAAGCGAGAAGCGTATGTGCGCTGTAGTGCTTTTCTAGCTTTAAATATTCCAAAAACGATTTTAGGTACAAAACGGCTGATTTTAGTCTCAATTTAGGCAAAAAGATCAATTTATCGCATAAAAAAATCCGCCTGACCAGAACTGTCAGGCGGATTTGTATTGTGAAAGAGGATTAGTCTCTCTGTTAAAATCCCATTGTCGAACAAGGTTGACAAGACGGATTTATATAATTACCGATAGTGTTATCGGAATAAGATTTACTATAAGCCCTGAATAAAACGAATTTATTAAGAGCTAAAGTTGATCTAGATATTCTCTTTGTCGCGAAGCCCTTGTATGTAAGAAGCTTTTTGAATCTCCTTCCTTCGTTCTACTGAAGGCTTAGTGAAACTCTGACGGTCACGCAGCCTACGCATTGTTCCCGTTCTATCAAACTTCCTTTTAAAACGCTTAAGCGCCCTATCGATATTCTCTCCGTCTTTAACTGGTATAATTAACATAGTGGTACCTCCTTTCTTTTAATTCGTATTCCGTTCTGTAATATTGTTATTCTAAAATAGAGTGCAAATATAAATCAATTCTTAAAACTGACAAACATATTGATTATTTGTTTTCATTTCTTAAAATGGAATCAAATGCTTCCCTTTAGACGATAAAAATTCAACTATCTCGCTGCCGGTTTATATTCTTTCTTATCAATGATCATTTTTGCTATGATCTCTTTTAATATTTCTGAAGTACCTCCACCTATGGGGCCCAGTCTGCTGTCCCTAAACATTCTTGCCAGCGGGTAATCTTCCATATAGCCATAGCCGCCCAGCATCTGCAGGCAATCATAAATTACCTCATCAGCAACTTTGGTTGACTTTAATTTGGACATACTCGCCTCCTTGACTACATACTCCCCTTTGCTTAGATTATCTGCAACGGCATAATTAAAGGTTTTACAGATCTCAACATCTGTGGCCATTTCTGAAATTTTATGTCGTAGCGCCTGAAATTTATTTATCTTTTTTCCGAAAGCTGTACGCTCCTCCATATAATTCATGGCATATTCAAGGGCAAATTCTGCACGGGCATGTGCATTGATTCCCATAATTAGCCGCTCTAAGGCAAAATGTTGCATTATGTAGGGAAATCCCTGACCTTCTTCTCCCATAAGGTTCTCTCTGGGAACTTTTACATTATCAAAAGCGATCTCGCCCGTGTCTGAAGCGCGCCAGCCCAATTTATCCAGTTTGGTAGCGCTTATACCTTCCATCTCGCGATCAAGAACAAAAATACTCATGCCTTTATTACCGGCGTCAGCATCGGTTTTTGCAGCTACAACCAGATAATCTGAACATACTCCGTTTGTAATAAAGGTTTTTGAACCGTTTAGTATATAATGATCCCCTTCAAGTTTTGCGGTACTTCGCATCCCCGCCACATCAGAACCACCAAATGGCTCTGTTATGCAAAGGCAGCCTATCATTTCTCCCGCAATACTGGGTACCAGATATTTTTCTTTGATTCGCTCATCACCTTCTGCATTGAGATGCGTCATGGCCAGGTAGGAATGCGCCCACATAGCAGCGGCAAAACCGCCAGAATTGATTTTCTGAAGTTCTTCCAGAAAAATAACGGTATAAAAAACATCAAGATTAAGACCTCCATATTTTTCAGGATAATGAATACCAAAAAAGCCCATATCCCCAAATTTTTTCCAGATGCCGCTGTCTATACTTCCGGTTTTTTCCCATTCATCAATATTTGGGACTACTTCTTTCACTAGAAAATCCCGTAAGCTCTGCCTAAAGAGCTCATGCTCTTCTGTAAAATATGTGTTCTTCATGTAATTCTTATAATTTTAGTACTAACGCGACTTGGATAGGCTGGTTAGTTTTGAGGGTTTCGCAAAAAAACGCCCCTATTTTTGGCTGGATGACAAATATAATTTAATTCGTTCTAACTTATAAGCGTTTATACCTTCTATTTTAAGCAGTTCATCAAGGTCATTGATTCCCTCGTGTAGTTCCCTATAATTTATAATCTCCCTTGCGATATCAAAGGTAATGAAGGAAATGGTTGAAAGATCTGACGCATTCGCTTCATTCACATTTATGGGGGTTATTTCTGGCCTGGTTTGCACCGTAAACTCATCTTTGATTTTAAAAACGACCGCACTGGGAAGTCCGTAAACATCAAAAAGCTGGTTGTCCTCAAGAAAACCACCCAGCCGTTTCCTATAATTTACAATGCGTATAGCCAGCTCTTCATTCAATTCTTTTACCAGAAGCAAATCCTCTACGGAAGCGGTATTGATATCGTTCTTCTGGGCAGTGGACTTCTTCTTGTTTCCAGTAAAAGGTTTTTTGGCCTGGGCATTGACAACCCAATCCGGAAATTTGAAGTACGGTGAAATTACCGCCAATAATGAATCTGAAACACCGGTAACTTTCTTAAAATCTGCAGTTGAATTGATCCATTGATCGGTTTCCCTAAATTGGTGAAGTTTATCAATTTGTTTTAGGGAAAGGCCAAGCACATATCCTTTATAATCAGAAATAAAATTAGGGTTGAAGGGATAGATTTTGGGTATTGTATCCGCTGTTTTGAGTGCTTTGATGGAGTCTATTTTCGCCTGAAAAACAGCCATTTTAGGGTCATTTTCAGGTATTTTTTGACTAAAATCCCGAAAATAAGTTACCGCCAGACAGACACAAATCAATAGTACTAATAGTAAAATCCCACTCCGTTGCTCTCTGTTAAGTACGAAGTGGGATTTTATAATTTTCATTTGTTTATTTAGTTGGCCTTATTTTTTACGACTTTATCATTCTTAAAAAGTTCGTTTGCCTTCAATTTACGGAAATATTCCCGCAGATCCTTCCGCACTTCACCGCTCATGATATAAAGACCTATAATATTAGGAAATGACATGGCCAGGATCATCATATCAGAAAAGTCCAGTACCGCCCCAAGGCTCACCGAGGCTCCCACAATTACAAAGAACAAGAACAAAATCTTATAGAGCAATTCCATTTTTTTACTTTTTCCGAAGAGGTACGTCCAGGCACGCATACCATAGTAGGACCAGGAAATCATCGTGGAAAATGCAAAAAGGAAAACCGCGGCAGCCAGGACATAGGGAAACCAGGAGATCACACTACCAAAGGCATCTGAAGTCAAATCTGCACCAGCAACACCGGTAACCTCGTGCATACCCGTAAAAATTAAAACCAGTGCTGTAAGTGTACACACAACAACGGTATCAATAAAAGGTTCTAAAAGCGCCACAAAACCTTCGGAAGGAGGATGGTTTGTTTTGGCCACACTGTGTGCAATAGCCGCAGAACCCACACCAGCTTCATTAGAAAATGCCGCACGTTGAAAACCTACGATAAGCACGCCCAGGATCCCACCTTTAAGTGCGCTCGGACTAAATGCCCCGTCTATGATCGCAGAAAACGCCGGACCAATATTTTCGATATTTATAAAGATAACCGTTAATGCACCCAGCACATAAACGCCGGCCATGATGGGAACAATTTTACCTGTTACCTTTGCGATACTGTTTATACCACCTATGATTACCACACCTACTAAAACGGCTACGGTAACCCCAAACCAGAATCCATTACCTACTAAAGCTGGAAACTGACCACTAAGAATTTCAAAAGATTGATTGGCCTGAAACATATTTCCACCTCCAAAAGAAGCTCCAATAGCCAGTACGGCAAAAAATGCTGCCAGTACTTTACCCAGACCTCCCATGTTACGTTTTTCTAATCCGTAACGCAGATAATTCATTGGTCCACCAAAAACACGACCATCCGGAAGGATATTTCTGTATTTCACCCCCAGGGTACATTCCACAAATTTAGAGGACATCCCTAAAAGGCCTGCCACGATCATCCAGAAAGTAGCACCTGCGCCACCCAATGAAACGGCTACGGCGACCCCCGCAATATTACCCAGACCCACCGTTGCAGAAACCGCAGTTGCCAATGCCTGAAAATGCGTTATACTCCCAGGAGCATCAGGATCATCATATTTACCTTTGGCCAATTCAAGACTGTGGCTAAAGCCCCTAAAGTTGATAAAGCCCATTCTTACCGTAAAGAAGGCAGCACCAAAAATCAACCAAACCACAATAAAAGGAATACTTGTAGTCTGCTTATCACCGTTAGGAAACTCTAATGCAACAGGGTCGTCATATTCAATTTCCGCAAAAACATCTGCATTGGTTTCAATAACATGTTTTTGGTTTTCTGGGTTATAGATCATGCCACCCTGCTCTTCCAGATGTATTAGTTTTCCATTTGCACTTGCGGTAACGGTTTGCTCTGTACCATCACTCTGGGAAATCCTGGCTATGGGATCCCCCTCTTTCACGTTGGCTCCGTCAGGTTTCAGCCACTCCGCCAGGGTGTAGCTCGTTGCACTTATAGACGACCATCCCGGTATGGCTACCATTTTTAAGTCAGAATATATAACAGGGTCATAGATACCGCTGGCAGCAAAAGGATCCCAGAAAAGTACAGATCCCAGACCGGCAACCGCTGGGGTCATGGTACCGTTAAAAATTTCGGTGATAGACTCGGCGTCTATTTTAAATTCTTCGGTAACAGTGTTTCCAGTAGCATCACTAACCACCACTTTATGGGTAACCCCTTCTGTTAGCGATTGTGCCGTATTAGAACTTAAAGGTGTGTTCTGGTCGCTCCATTTATAGGAATAAGGAGCAGTACCACCTTTTACCGTTATTGTGGCAACACCATCGTTTATGTTAGTACTTGGATTTGAAACTTCTGCGGAAACCTGAAGCTCCTGAGCGCTGGATAACGCCGAAAAAAGAATGCAAAAAAGAAAAATAATTTTCTTCATGATGGTTTTTTGAATTGGTTTTTATTTAACAAAAGAGCAAGATGCTAAAAAAATAGACCTTTTCAAAGATAGTCGAGTTAAAATATACTCTCATAGTCAAGCATCATGGGCAGTTAATAAAAATTATAGCGCTAACTATCAATTGTTCATCAAACAAAAAGCGCTCAAATTACTTAAAATTTTATGACAAAACTTTTAAATAATCTTAAGCGTTTTATAAATGTCACTCATTTTTATGCGCTACCTGAAGTTCAAAAACCTCATGAAATAGCGTTATGTTTTAATTTTATTGCGGCAAGATAACGCTCCAGTTGTTTTTTAACTACAGGGAAAAGGAAGAATAATCCCACCATATTGGGAAAGATCATTGCAAAAATCATCGCGTCTGAAAAAGCCCAAATAGATCTCATATTTGCTGCTGCGCCTATTATTATAAATGTAAGGAATAGAATTTTATAGACAATATCTGCCACCTTGCCCCTTCCGAAAAGATACTTCCAGGATTGTATACCATAATAGGACCAGGAAATCATCGTAGAAACTGCAAATAGGACTACCGCAATGGTCAAAAACACGTTTGAGTATGGTATATATTGGGCAAAAGCTTTTGAGGTAATTCCAGCCCCTTCATAGGACAAACCATCAATGATCACAGCCCCAGAACCGTCACCTCCATATTGAAAGTATCCTTGCATATTGAAAATAATAATCACCAGCGCTGTCATGGTACAGATCACTACCGTATCTATAAAAGGCTCCAGCAAGGCTACCAAACCTTCACTTGCTGAATATTTTGTACGTACTGCAGAATGCGCAATAGATGCAGAACCAGCACCCGCTTCGTTAGAGAATGCGGCACGCCTGAATCCCACAAGCAAAACCCCAATAACACTTCCCACGCCAATAGCGGTGGGCTTAAATGCTTCTTCCATAATGAGCACCACCGCGTCATCGATAAGGCTAAAATTTGCCAAAATGATATAAATACAGGCGGCAAGATAAAAAAGTGCCATAAACGGTACTACTTTTTCGGTTACCGAAGCTATACGCTTAATGCCACCTATGATAATGACCCCAACAAAAACGGCAATCACTATACCTATAAAAAATCCGGCTCCGGCACTTTCCAGGTTTAGCAATTCTTTGAGCACAATGGTAGCCTGATTGGATTGGGCTGCATTTCCACCACCAAACGATCCACCAATACAAAATATGGCAAAAATAACCGCTGTAATTTTACCTAGTGTGGCATATCCACGTTCTTTAAGTCCTTTGGTAAGGTAGTACATGGGACCGCCATAAACGGTCCCATCTGGTCCTACATCGCGGTATTGTACCCCCAGGGTACATTCCACAAATTTTGTTGACATGCCTAAAAGACCGCATACGATCATCCAGAATGTTGCTCCAGGCCCGCCCAAAGCGATCGCCAGGGCAACTCCAGCAATATTACCGTTCCCCACCGTACCGGAGACAGCGGTCGCAAGTGCTTGAAAATGGCTTACTTCCCCGGCCGAGCTTTCTTCCTGTATACTTTCTACAATATCAGTATTGATATTTAGCGTATCATCAAGGCCTTCCACATGGGCGTGAAAGTCATCTACCTTGTTCATATCTATACCCTGGGCAATACCGCCTTCTCCATAGAGTACTTTGGCACCGTGATTTTCAATGTCTTCATATTTTCCACGAACGGTTTGAATAGCCCTCCAGAAATACCGGAAATTGGGAAACCCGAAGTATACAGTAAAAAAAGCGGCACTGAATACCAGGAGTATGAGTATAAAAGGAACGTCAAAAACCTCAAAAAAAATAATTTGGGAAAAGAAATCTGAAATAGGTGCAAAAGCCTGATCAATCTGATCATCAATACCTATAGTTTCGCTTTGCGAAAAACTCAGAAAAGGTGCCAAAAATGCACAAATAAGGGCAGAAAATTGCTTCATAAAAGATAAGATCGTTGGTTGACGTCGTATTGTTTTCGGTATATCGAAAATAGTCTTTTATGAAATACGATTTACTTTTTAATCCGCTTATATAGCAAATTCTTTGTGCAGGTTTTCAATCTGTTCGGGACGACCTATTACAATGAGTTTTGAATTTTGCTGCACGAGCTGACTCGCCTCAGGGTTAATCACATAACCACCTTCTGGTGATTTATAACCTATGATACTGCAGCCTGTACGGTTGCGCAGGTCGATCTCACGAATGGTTTTATCTTTAGAATCTGGACATACCGCTTTATACGGTATCTCCTGTACATTGACACTTCCTTCCGTAGAGACCTGAAGGTTATCCATAAACTCAACAAGGTCTGGCGTTACCACGAGGGAAGCCATGTGATCACCGCCTATTTTATCTGGCATGATCACGTTGTCTGCACCGGCGAACTTTAATTTTTGATAAGTGGTTTCTTCAGAGGCACGGCTTATGATCTTCATCTGTTTGTTGATCTGCCGGGCAGAAAGAACCACAAAAAGGTTATCGGCATCTTCGGGAAGGGCAGATATGAGCGTACGTGCACGTTCTACCCCTGCACGAATCAGAATCTCATCTTCATTTGCATTTCCCGTTATAAATGGTATAAAATCATTGCCAAAGCGCTCTGCAATATCCTCATCAATCTCGATAATAACAAAATCCTGTTTATAGGTAATTAATTTCTGAACCGCCTGTTTGCCATTTCGGCCATAGCCCACAACGATCACATGATTTTTTAATTTATCTACTTTACGCTGCACTTTTCTATGTGTTAAGAGTTCATAACCGCTACGGCTCACTATATATTCTGTTATTACCGAAAGTGAATAACCCAGTGCCACCAGACTGGTCAATATAAGGAAAACGGTAAATAATTTTGCGCTCTCATTAAGGGGCGCAACTTCCCCAAAGCCCACGGTACTTATCGTGATAATGGTCATATAGACCGAATCTGTCCAGGTATAATCTGCAAAAATCCTAAATCCTAAAATCCCCGTGGTCAGCATGGTGATGACCAGAAAAATGGCAATATATATCTTAGAACTGAAAAACCGTAGCATAATTAAAAGTCAAAAACCGATGAACGCTTTGTATAAACAAAATCCTTGATGCGAAGCCAGAATGCCATAAAAAGATATATGGCAAAACCAAGTCCCAGCGTGGCAAAAGACAGATATATGAAGGATAAACGCACATTTTTTGTACGTATTCCCATACGGTCTGCCAGGCGTGAACATACGTAAAAGCCGTTGCGTTCAAAAAAATACCGGATTTTGTAAATCAGTTTCATTACGTGCAAAGTACTAAAAATATCAAGGCGGTGCGCCTTTTTAAAACCGAAGAAATCAAGAGCCAAAACGCAAATTAAGGAATCTTGCGTTTTATTTGAATCAAGTTTCACAATCAACCATTTGCTGTTTTCACAAAAAGTCAAAGCGTATCAGGATTAGAAATCAAATAATTGCCCACCTGACATTTTAAACAGGCATTGGGATCGCAATAATTATTTTTAAGTTCTAAAAGCGCTTGTGACGTTAGCGCATTTTCCGGAAGTTTCCTCAATTTGAAAAAAGAATCTACAATGCTGTTCTTTTCCGTGGGGATAGCGGCAATAAGTTCAAGGATTTTCTCGGGTTCTGCGGTGGTTTTTGACCTTAAATAGGCAAATTTTAGGGGAATAATGGTATTAATGAGCAGTATATTAATGAAAGAACGGCTCAGGGATTTTGGTCTTGCCTTATGGGTTTTACCAAAGGTATAATGCATATCCCAATATGGCGACGCCTTCACCGAAAGCAGCTCATAATATTCATCCAGGTGTTCCGCTTGCATAAGCTTTGAAAACAACGCTTTCTTTTCAGAATATAAAGCGGCCACCTGCGACAGTCTTATCGTGGGGAAGTTGGGCGGGCGTAATTTAAAGAACTGCACAGGTTCGCCATGATTTTGTGGTAGTTCGTATTTATGTTTGAGATACGCGTATTCTTTTTTCCACTCCAGTACCTGAATATCGTTTGATTGTTCCATCAAAAGACCGGCCTGCCCCAGTAAAAGCGGCTCCAGGGCATTTTCAACAGAAGTGGATTTGCGTATGATTTTAAAGGGAATGCTCCCGGCGAGAGCAGCAAATGCGGCTCCGTTTATTTTAGTTCCAAAGCTGCGCATCAACAGGAAAAACAAAGCGGCTTCCCAATCATTCTTTGAAGTTTTCAGCAAACCATCCACTTCTTTTACCTTGCGCTCCAGTCGCTCAAAGTATAGCCGTTCCAGCCAATTTTGCATAAGCGGATCTGGCACTGCGTGAAAATCCTGTTCGCAGTTGATAAAGCGTTTGCCGGTCCTATCAAATAGTTTCTTATAACTGCTCAATAAATCTTCGGTGACATAACTCTTCAAAAGTAGCGTGGGCAGAACCGCGTTGCCCACACCATACACCGCGATATCATCCTCCCAGACCACATGCAGGATCACATTGTCATACTTGCGGTCTTTTTCATGACCATGCCCGTACCATTGGGAAGCTTTTACGTGCAATTCTATATTCCCGGCCCATAGTTGGCCGTCAATGCGTATGCGGGCGTTGAAAAAATCTGGTCCCGCAAGCTGGTTGTGCATTCCCACACTTACGATTGCCACATCTTTCCCTTCTGTGGTTTTTAAGCGTGCCGCTTCAAACTTTTTGTACTTCCAGAGGTATTGTAAAAAATCTTCCTTCATGTACAGTTTGCTTTGGTTCTAAAAAAATTAAGCCTTCGGACAACTATTTTGAACAACTTCAACCATAAATGTAAACTAATTTTAGCACTTTGTTAATAAGCTATGCGTACGGACTATCATACTTTTAGGAAAAATTATCACATGAGAAAATACACCGTACAAGCATCTTTTTTATTGCTTTTAGCACTAACCGCAACCTCTTGCGTAGATCGCAAAACAAATCAGGACGAGGACACTGTTCGGTTAGAAGCACCTAAAGACAATAGCGCCGATACTGAATTTACCGAAGAATCAGATATGACACCAGAAGGTGAAAATCCTAAGCTGTCAAATGAAGATATGGTCGCATTGACCGAAGCCAAGGGAGTTATCAATGACTACTATAATGCGTTTACCCGCAAAGCACCCCGTGAAGCTTATGATATGTGGGATGCTGATAGTAACAACGGTACTTTTGCTGACTTTTCTGAAAAGAATCCTAATTATGAGAAAATCGAGGTCGCTTTCACAGAAGAAGATACCCAGATGAAAACGGTGGACAGTGTTTCTACCGCAACCATTCCTGTACGTATCAGCGCAACAGATGCTGATGGAAATATTTCAAGCTCGTCTGGAGTGGTACGTCTTAAAAAGAATGCTAAGGCAGACAATTCAAAATTCAAGATTGAATCTATGGACCTCAAAAAGGAAGATAGTTAGAAAAACATACCTTTTTAATAAAAAAAGCCGCTCTAGAGCGGCTTTTTTTATTTCTCAAGTATTCTGATTTCTTCTAATTATGGGTCTAAATCGTTAAAAAATGACCTTAAAAAGTCATTTTTTAATCTAAAAATCCTTTTTCCTTCATCCACTCGTCATTGAACATTTTGCCCACATAGCGGCTTCCGTGATCGTGAAAGAGAATCACCACAACATCATCCTTCTTAAAATGTTCTTTAAGCTGTAATAAGCCTTTTATTGCCGCGCCCGCGGAATTTCCCAGGAACATTCCTTCTTCTTTCGCCAGTTTGCGGGTGTAAACCGCAGCATCCTTATCGGTCACTTTTGTAAAACCATCTATAAGGTCAAAGTTTACATTCTTCGGCAGGATGTCTTCCCCTATTCCTTCGGTTGTATAGGGATAAATTTCATTTTCATCAAAAATTCCGGTTTCATGGTACTTTTTAAAAACCGAACCGTAGGTATCCACACCCCAGATTTTAACATCTGGATTTTTCATTTTCAGATAACTCGCCACGCCAGAAATTGTTCCACCGGTTCCTACGCCAACAACAAAATGGGTGACTTTACCATCGGTCTGCTGCCAGATTTCTGGGCCGGTACTTTGAAAATGGGCGGTACAGTTACCGGGATTGTCATATTGGTTTACGTACCAGGAGTTGGGCGTTTCTTCCGCAAGGCGTTTTGAAACAGAATAGTAAGAACGCGGGTCTTCGGCAGGAACATCAGTAGGGCATACCACAACTTCGCTGCCCACCGCTTTGAGAATGTCCATTTTTTCTTTGCTCTGCTTATCAGACATCACGCAGATCATTTTATAGCCACGCACGATTGCGACAAGCGCAAGTCCCATGCCCGTGTTTCCAGAAGTTCCTTCTATGATCGTACCACCGGGTTTAAGAATTCCCGCAGCTTCTGCATCATCAACCATTTTAACCGCCATGCGATCCTTGACGGAATTCCCAGGGTTAAACGTTTCATATTTTGCCAGTACAAGGCAGGGTAAATCCTGGGTAAGCTTATTGAGTTTGACCATAGGGGTATTCCCAATGGTTCCTAATATATTTTCTTTGTAATCCATAAGTTCTTTCTTCCTGCAAAGATACTTTTTACGCAAGGTTCTGGCCAAAAGCTATCCTAAATTATTGGTTTTTGGCATCCTTGGTCGAAGAAATTTTCTTTTCCCTACACGGCGCGTCCAGTAGATGATCGCCCCGGTTCCTATCAAAGTAGGCAGCATCCATGCAGCGAGGTTATCAAAGTTGAGACCGGCAACCATAAAGGCGGTGATGGATGCAATATAGGCGCCTATGATCCTGGCCAGGTGATTGACGAGCCATTTAGATGTATCAGCAGCTGGATTTTTATAAAACCGAAAATCCTTTATCGCGAATCCCAGTCCAAAGAGACCGAAAAACAGAAACAAAACAGCATTCTGCCCATCCTGAATCAATCCTAAAATACCAACACCAATCATCACCATCGCAAATAACATCATACTGCCTGAAATTAGCTTATCTATCAACGTTGCGCTGGTTTTCTTAAATATGGGCTTAAAGGTAAGCGCGCGGTTCCCGGCGAGGACGAGATAAATGGTAAACAACGCGATAAGGAAAAGGAACATATTTTTATGACCCGGTATCCAGGCCACGGGAATACTGATCAGCGAACTGATAATCATCCCAATACTGAACCATTTTCCGGCCAGAAGATGTGATTTTGACCCTTTTTTGACCAAAAAACTGATGGTTCCGGCAATTAATCCAATTCCGCCGAAAAACGCGTGAACATAAATAGCGATCGTAATACTTTGTTCCATCTTTAGCTGTGTTAGGCTTCAAAGATGCAGCGATACCATAAACAGAAAAAATTAATGATGCTCAACTGGCTATTTTTAGCATTGAACCGTCAATAATACTCGCCCATTTGATTTACCGCATTCATACAAAACCGATTAAAATTAGCTAAAAACTACACAAAAAAACCTTTAAATTGCTGAATTTCAGCGTATTTTCTGCATTAATCAAACTTAATGGTCTTTACGGGGGAAATTTTTGTGATAATATACGATGGAACGAGCAACATGATTGCACACAACAAAAAGGTGCCTATGTTGAGCAAGACGATATAACCCCAGTCTATATAAACCGGCGCTTCAGACACGTAATATGTTTCTGGATTGAGCTGTATCAAGCCAAAATATTTCTGAAGCAATAATAGCCCGATCCCTATCAGATTTCCCCAGAAGAGGCCTACCAGAACAAGATAAAGTGCATTGTACATAAAGATTTTTCGCACGCTCCAGTTGGCACTGCCCAGCGCTTTAAGAATTCCCACCATACGTGTACGTTCAAGGATAAGAACCAGCAGCGCGACGACCATATTGATGCCCGCTACCACGATCATAACGCCTATGATCAGCGCAATATTAAAATCAAAGAGTGAAAGCCACTCAAAGATGGAATAGTATTTTTCGGTCATGGTCATGGAGTTCAATGTAGAACCTATACTCGCATAAACCTCGTTTTCAATAGTTTTCAGGTTATCATAATCCTTTACAAAAACCTCAAAAGCCCCTACCTGATCTTCACCCCATTTGTTCAATTTCTGAATATGCCTTATGTCTGCAAAAAGAAAACGGGCATCAAATTCCTCAAAACCAGAATCGTATATGCCCACGACATCAAACCTGCGGTTTAAAAAACCTCCATCTTCCTTAATAAAATAGACGATGAGTTTATCACCGTTTTCAAAACCCAGACGGTTGGCCATAAAACGGCTCAAAAGAATTTCGGTATTCAGTGTTGTTTTGTAATTGGGAAGACGGCCGGCGATCAGGAATTCTTTCATATAATCCCAGCGATACTCTGCACCCACTCCCTTGATAATGATGCCTTCAAAATCTGTCGCGGTACGTATCACCCCGGCCTTGCTGGCTGTGGCCTGTATATGCGAAACCTTGGGAACTGCACTGAATTCAGGATAAAAATCCTGCTTTGTGGAAATAGGATTGAGCGTTACCTCGCTGTTGTTACCGTCAAAGTTTGAAATAATAATATCCCCGTTAAAAGCCGAAACTTTTTCCCTTATCTTCTTTTGCAGCCCCACGCCCGTGGCAATGGTGATCATCATCATGACCAGCCCGAGCACGATCGCGGCAATGGCGATTTTAATAATCGGGGTGGAAGCCGTACTTTTATTTTTGCCGGCGCTAATGACACGACGCGCTATAAAATATTCAAAATTCAATCGATCTATGTCCTTAAGTTCGCTCAAAAATACCCATTTTTTAATTCTTGTCCTGTTCATTTCCTGCGCAAATCTCTCACAGACAGAAAATGAAAGTGCCAGCAAACAAAAAGAAGAAAAAAAGAAGGTTATCGTTTCCGCTGCTGTGGAAGAATTGCTATTGGGAGCAAATCGCACCGAAGAATATATACCGCTGCTTGAGAACAAGCGCGTGGCGGTTGTTGGCAATCCCAGTTCGCTGATCTTAAAAAACGTTCTGCCAGATGGCCAAAAAGAATACACACATTTAGTTGACTCCCTGATTAGCCGTAATATCAATGTGGTCAAGGTGTTCTCTCCAGAACACGGTTTTCGCGGCACTGCAGACGCAGGGGAAAAGGTAAATGACGGCAAAGACCCCAAAACGGGTCTTGAAATCGTTTCCCTTTATGGAAACAATAAAAAACCAAAACCCGACCAGTTAGCAAATATTGACATTTTGATCTTTGATATTCAGGATGTGGGCGTACGTTTTTACACGTATATCGCCACGTTGCACTATATTATGGAAGCGGCCGCAGAAAATGCTATCCCGGTAATCATCCTTGATCGCCCTGATCCCAATGGCCATTACGTTGACGGACCCATAATGGAAAAAGAGCATACCAGTTTTCTAGGTATGCATGCCGGGGTTCCGTTAGTTCACGGGATGACCATTGGCGAATATGCACAAATGATAAATGGTGAAAAATGGCTGAAAAACGGCATAAAAACCGATTTAACAGTAATCCCTATGGAGAATTACAAGCACGATCTCATGTATTCCCTTCCGGTACGGCCGTCGCCCAACTTACCCAATGATAAATCCATCAATTTGTATCCCAGCCTGGGACTGCTTGAAGGTACGAGTCTAAACGCAGGTCGCGGTACAGACATGCAATTTCAGGTTATTGGTTCGCCGTATTTACCTGCGGAAAAATATGATTTCATTTATACGCCACATTCCAATTTTGGCTCCAAAAACCCAAAACACGACGGAGAAATATGCCACGGAATCGATTTGCGCCAGGCCCTGTGGATGAGCAGCGTAGACCTTACGTGGATCATTGACGTCTACCACAACCATAGTAAAAAAGAAGATTTCTTCAATACCAAAAATTTCACCGCACACGCCGGCACCGCCCAACTGCAAAAACAGATCGAATCTGGTAAATCTATGGCTGAAATAAGAGAAAGCTGGAAAGCGGGTTTAGATGCTTTTAAGGAAAAAAGGGAGAACTATTTGATTTATGAGTAAAGTTTCTCCCCCGGCCCTTCCAAAGGAGGGGAGATCGAACTAGCAATAACGAAAAACGGTGAGCAAAAGCTCACCGTTTTTCTTAATTATGTATCTAAATATACTGATTTTAACCTATTTTCAAGCCATTTTCCACATTCTTGCTCGGGTTTAGAAGCGTAACTGCATCGTCATCAACTACGCCAAGAATAAGACATTCGCTCATAAAGTTGGCAATCTGTTTCTTTGGAAAATTCACTACCGCAATAATCTGCATACCCACAAGTTCAGTGCGGTCATAGTTAACCGTAATCTGAGCAGAAGTTTTTAAAATTCCAATTTCATCACCAAAATCAACCTGCAATTGAAATGCAGGTTTTTTAGCTTCAGGAAAATCACTTACGGTGAGAATTGTACCTACCCGCATATCAACCTTAGAAAAATCGGTCCACGATAATTCAGCCATTAATGCTCTATTCTCAGTTTTTCAATCATTTCCTTAGAAATTTGACCGCTATAGGCGCCGTAAGCATCTACAAGCAATCCTTTTTCACCGTCATGTGTATTGATCACATAAAGCACGGAATTATCACCGGGATTTGTCATCCCTTCAAATCTGAAAGCTTCTTCAACTTCTATTTGTTCGGCTTTCCAGCTCTTCTTCAAGTGTTTGGATTCTATTCCTTCGTCAACAAGATTAAAATCCTTATCGTATCCTTTTTTCTGCAAAGCTTCAATCGCTTCAGATAAAGTGTCGTATGTATTCTTCATGGTTATATTTGTTTCAAATAAAAATACAAATGCATCCCAGTTGCACCAAAAGTTTAGAACAACTTTAGTATTTGTAAATTTGATTGAAAATGTTACCTTAAATTTCCTTAAACCTGAACAAAGCCATGGCAAATACACCCTCTAATATGTTACCGCTGGGTACCCAGGCACCCTATTTTAATTTACTGGATACGGTGACCAATAAATGGAAATCCCTGACCGATGTACGAGGCAACCGCGGAACGGTGATCATGTTTATTTGCAACCACTGCCCTTTTGTAAAGCACGTAAACAATGAGATCGTGCGTATAGCGAATGATTATCGTGTACTCGGTTTTGGCTTTGTGGGAATCAGCAGCAATGATGTTGAGAACTACCCACAGGACGCACCGGGAAAAATGTGGGAAAATGCCCGGAAGGAAAATTACAGCTTTCCCTATCTTTATGATGAAAGTCAAGAGACCGCAAAAGCCTATGACGCGGCCTGTACACCAGATTTTTACCTTTTTGACGCTGACCTCGAACTTGTTTACCGTGGCCAATTGGATGATTCCAGACCAGGCAATGGCATACCCACTAACGGCCGTGACCTGCGTGAGGCACTGGACAATTTACTAAATAGTCGCCAGCCGGTTCAATTGCAAAAACCGAGTATAGGGTGCAATATAAAATGGAAAAAGGCTTAACCCCAGCCTTCCCTTTCCATTAAACTCATGATTTGCGCTAAATGGTGATCCCCGTGCCACGCATACATGCCCACCATATTTTTGAGGACAACTTTTTCGCCAGTAGCAGGATGAATAAAAGATTTAGTTATATCACTTTGTTCAAGATTTTCTAGTAAATAAATCAATTTTTCATGCAAAGCAGCTAAATAATTCAATGAAAGTGAAATAGGCGCCTTATAATCAATTCCCTTTGCCCAGGCATTTTCATCGTAGGCTTTGATGGTTGGCTGATCTTCGGTGAGCGCCCATTTAAAACGGGTGTAGGCGTTGTGATGGCTGTCAGCCAGATGGTGAACGACTTCCCGAACCGTCCAGCCTTCAGGACGGTAAGGCGTATCCAGCTGACTCTCATTTAATTTTTGTACCGCAAGATCCACTCGGCTTGGTAAGGTTTTTAATTTTTTAAACCAAAGCGAAAGATGATCTTCCGAAATCAGTTGCGGAGCTTCAAATTTACCAATGGGATATTTCAATTTTTCAAGCTGAAGAGTGTCCAAAATAGTTGTTTTTAGTATCGGTTTATTGACTAAAAAGTCAATTATTCAGCAATTAAAGTCGGTTTTTTACCTGTTTCCGAGATTTCCCAACCTGTTGCGTAAATCCATTGTGTCATTTTGGTCAGTTTATCCATATTGATCGTTTCTGGTTCGTCGCGCGGCGTGTGATAATCAGGATGCAATAAAGTTGTGAAGAAAATGGCAGGGATATTTGTTTGTGCATACGGCAAATGATCACTACGGAAATACCAATGTTCTGGGTGTGCCTCGGCATCCCACGACGTATCTACCTTAAATTTAGTGAGTGCAGCGTTCGCTTTCATCGCCATAGCTACCAGTTCCTGCGAATTGCGATGTGGCGCAATCGCTCCCAGCAAGGCCGCTTCACCTTCCGCATTGCGGCCTATCATATCACCGTTGAGCACGGCGGCGATGTTTTCTTTGGGAACGGTGGGATTTTCAGCAAAATAACGCGAACCAAAAAGACCACGTTCTTCGGCGCCATGCCAGACAAAAAGGGCGCTACGCTTCCCCGGTTTTTGCGTCCATGCCCGGCCAATGGCCAGCAGGGCCACACTTACGCTCGCATTATCATCAGCGCCGTTCCAGATAGAATCGCCTTTAACGGATTCCCCTACCCCATCATGATCGTGATGACCGCTAAAAAGTACATATTCCTTCTTTAGCTGAGCATCGCTACCTACTGCTTTGGCAACAACATTTGCAGAGGGATAATCAAACTGGTTTACATTCAAATCAATCAAAATTGTAGCATCTTTCTTCTGAAGTGCCTCTGCCCATTGCGGACTTACTAAAAGTACGGGAGGCTCATTAACGCTTCGTAGCGGGGTGGATGCAATTGCGTAGGTACCTTCTTCCATCCCGTGGCCAAAAAAACCAATTTTAGACTGTGCGGTACTATCTGCAACCAGAATGACTGCTTTTGCGCCCTGCTTGATCAATTGACCGGCCTGTTGCCTGATGGCGGAAAGCGCGTAGCGGTACACCCATAAGCTCATTCCTTCCGCAGGCAAGGGCGTTGGCGGCATCAATGGGGTGGCAATTACTTTATCTTTATAGGAAACTGTCGTATCCTGAAGATTTTCTAGCCAGGTTACTGAATCTTCTATATTTCCTTTCGCGGGAGCGGTAATCCAGGCATCTTGCCATAGGGCCAAAGAATCACCATTGATTTTTACCGTACTCGATGCATCAACCACCTGGCGTTTCAGGTTAAAAAACTGAAAATAAGTGCCATTATCCCCGGCCGGTTCAAGACCAGCTTCCTGCGCACGCTGGGCAACCCAGGTCGCAGCGTTGAGTTCGTCAAGCGTACCCGCCCTACGGCCGCGCATGGAATCACTGGCCAAAGTAAATAAGTCCGATTTTAGTTCTGCCGTTTTTATCGCGTCAAGTGCAGGCGGAACTGCCATCGAATTTTGACCAAAAATTGGGCTTAAAATGGTCAAAAAAAGTAAAATTCCGGTCATTTTTAGACCCAAAACATGGATTTTCAAGTTGTTTTTTAATGTGTATTTATTTTTCATAGTGTGCGTTGGTTTTGCGTTATTGCTGCATTTGGAATAGAGAATTAGGTATAATCCCTATTATCTTTAAGATAGATATCTTAAAAATAACCTTTTACTCACTGAAAATACAAACAAAAAAAGCCAGAATTGAAAAATCCTGGCTTTTTTAAAAATATCAAATTCAATGTTTCTAAATCTTCTCGTTTACATCCCAGGCTTCAAGGTGCTGCGCCACGCGCTGCACAAACTGTCCGCCGAGCGCACCGTTTACTACGCGGTGATCGTAAGAATGCGAGAGGAACATTTTATGACGTATCCCTATAAAATCCCCTTCCGGAGTTTCTATGACGGCAGGGACTTTTCTAATCGCGCCAAGCGCTAAAATCGCCACCTGAGGCTGGTTGATAATGGGCGTGCCCATCACACTGCCAAAGGTTCCCACATTGGTCACCGTATAGGTACCGCCCTGAGTATCGTCTGGTTTTAACTTGCCGTTACGGGCACGGTCGGCAAGGTCGTTTACCGCCTTTGCCATACCCATCAGGTTCAACTGATCTGCCTTTTTAATGACCGGAACGATAAGGTTACCTGTAGGCAAAGCTGCTGCCATACCCAGGTTAATATCCTTTTTCTTGATCACCTTGTCCCCGTCCATGGAAATGTTGATCATGGGAAATTCCCTGATCGTTTTTGCAACCGCCTGCATAAAAATGGGCGTAAAGGTGAGTTTTTCACCCTCACGCTTCATAAAATCATTTTTCACCTTATTGCGCCAGTTCCAGATATTGGTAACATCTACCTCAATAAACGATTGCACGTGGGCTGATGTCTGTACCGAATGCACCATATGCTTGGCAATCATTTTACCCATGCGGCTCATCTCGATAACCTCATCCTGACCGTTAACACTTACGGGAGCTGATGCTGTTTGCTGATCTGCTATGGCGACCGCTTTTTGACCACCAGAAACCGAATTTGATGATTTTTCGGTAGTTTTTTGCTTTTTACTGCCACGATTTTCTACGTAAGCAAGGATATCATCTTTTGTTACGCGGCCTTCTTTGCCCGTACCTTCCACCTGATCCAGTTCATCCTGTGAAATATGCTCTTGCTGGGCTATATTTTTTACGAGTGGGGAATAAAAACGCTCCCCATCGTTAGTAATCGCTCCCGCCGAAGCGGTTTCTGTAGCCTTTTCGACTGTTTTTTCAACATCTTTAAGCGCCTCAGGAACGGGATCACCACCCAGGGATTCTACACTGGTTTTGTCGTTTTCCTCTTTGTCCTGTGCTGATGTTTTCTCTTCCGAAGGTTCTGATTCTTCTCCATCCCCACCTGTTTCTATAATTGCGATCGTTGCGCCTACTGCGATGACATCATCTACTTCGTAGAATTTCTCGATTAGCTTTCCTTCTACTTCACTGGGGACTTCACTATCTACTTTATCTGTAGCGATCTCCACTACCGGTTCGTCCATTTCAATAGTATCCCCTACTTCTTTTAGCCATGCCGTAAGCGTTGCCTCTGCAACACTTTCACCCATCTTGGGAAGTTTTAATTCAAATTTTGCCATATCAGTAGATAGAAGGTTTAAAATATTATTATTTTGCGAAATTAATAAAAATCGATGTATTTTACATTCAATTTTGCAATGAGCTCAGAAAAATCACTTTTCCCTGCCTCGTACTGCTATCGCTTCCCAGTATAAAATTACATTCTGGTGGATGTATCCTAAACGTGCTTTTGCGTTTATTTAGCATTTGCATGCACGCGATGATTTCTTTATAATCAAAGGAACCGGCATCAAAAATAAACATGCCACATTCCGTATGGGAATCGCAATCAGTAAGCGTCTTATATATTTTAGTTTTTGAGAAAGCCCTGGTTTCTGTCTGTGCAATAAAACCGGTGTCACTGCTTACAACAACAAGGGGTTCCTTTAAAATATCCTGTACATTCCGTACACGGGGAAATGTTTTTACATTCTTCGCCGCCTGGAGCGCAAGGGCAACGAGTCGCGCTTCCATCTCATTGCTGCCAAAGTGTTTTTTATAAAATATGCCCATCGCTTCATAGAAACGCCTGGCATAAATTTTATCCCGCAATGTACTTTCACCTTTAAAATGAATTGCGGTAACCTTCCCGAAGTAATAATTGCTATAACCCGCCTGCAACAGCCGGTAAGAAAGGTCTATATCTTCCCCATACATAAAATAGTCTTCATCAAAACCGCCCTGCTGCTCATACACTTCCCTTTTCATGAGCATAAATGCACCTACCAGCACCTGCACTTTAGCGGTTTCCCCTTCGCCACAATCCCCTGCGTAATAGGCTTTTGAATTTCGTAGCAATTTGGCTATGGCAACCTTTGGCGTGGGCAGGTTTCTTTTACTTTCTGGCAAAAAGGAACCGGTACCGTCTATGAGCCGTATGCCTATGGCTCCCAATTTTTGTATGGTTTCAGCGAAGGCCAGGAGTTCTGTAAAACAATCCTCCGGCAGTACCGTGTCTGGATTCAATATACAGACATACTCTCCTTTAGCCTGTTTGACGCCCAGATTGTTTGCTTTAGAAAAACCGAGGTTTTCGCTATTGGCGATCACATTGATCTGCGGAAAGCGATCTGCCAACATCTCAAGACTAGCGTCAGAAGAAGCATTATCAACCACGATAATTTCGGCATTGATATCTTTGAGCGCCCGCATTACCGAAAGCAGGCAAAGCTCTAAATGATAGCGTACGTTATAGTTTAAGACAATGACAGAGAGTTGCACGCATTAGCTTTTTAAGGAATTCTCAAAGGGAATACGGTTGAGAATACTACGTCCCAGCGTAACTTCATCTGCATATTCAAGCTCATCGCCCACCGCAATCCCGCGTGCAATAGTAGAAGTTTTTACCGGTAAATCCTCGAGCTGGCGATAAATATAAAAATTGGTGGTATCTCCTTCCATCGTTGAACTTAGGGCAAAAATGACCTCACTGACCTCCCCTTGCTTTACTTTTTCAATTAGGCTTGCAATGTTAAGATCCTGTGGGCCAATACCATCCAGCGGGGAAATCTTGCCACCCAGCACATGATACTGACCGCGGTACTGGCTGGTATTTTCAATCGCCATGACATCCCTCACATCTTCTACCACACAAACGATGGCAGACTCCCGGTTAGGGTTTGCACAGATTTCGCACAATGTGGTATCAGAAATATTATGACAGTTTTTACAGAAGTTGATCTCACCGCGCAGTTTATTCAATGCCTGGGTCAAATGCCCAGTCTGCTCTTCGGGCTGGCGCAAGAGGTGCAGTACGAGGCGCAGCGCGGTACGCTTACCTATGCCCGGGAGTTGGGACATCTCGTAAACGGCATTTTCAAGCAATTTTGAGGAAAATTCCATGGCCGTAAATGTACAAATAATTCTTAGGGCGCACGCCTTAATAGTAACGAAGCAAAATCTTGCTCCACATCTTATGTCAGGAGATATAGTGTAGATAGAATATAAATTGGCGTTATACGGAATAGTAGCCTCCAAAAATTAAAGCAACTGCAACTATTTTCTTTTGCAAATTCATGACATCAAATAAAGCTATACGCTGGTTTCTTTTATATTTTAGCATCTCACAAAATAAGAAAAACATGACCCTACGCCTATTTTTAAGCTTTTTTACCCTGTTTATGGGTTTAACAAGCCTAAACGCACAAACCGAACAGGATTCTATAACATTGCGCAAACTCTATGACATCTCTTTGATGCAGGGAAAAAGTTACGAATGGTTACGAACGTTGACAAAGGATATTGGCCCCAGATTGAGCGGAAGCGAAGGTGCGGAAAAAGCGGTACAATGGGCAAAAAAAGAATTGGAAACACTACAACTTGACAGTGTATGGCTCCAGCCGGTCATGGTGCCAAAATGGACGCGTGGCGCAGCGGAGACCGCCTATTTCACAACCACTGATTCCGCAAAAACAACAGTGCCCATCTGTGCCCTTGGTGGATCAGTAGCCACAGCAGAAAATGGACTCAGCGCAAAAGTTATCGAAGTGCAGGGTATTGAAGACCTGGAACGCTATGGAAAAGACCAACTTAAGGGTAAACTCGTTTTTTATAACAGGCCCATGCAGGCAGATCTTATTGAAACGTTCAACGCGTATGGAAATGCGGTTGATCAACGTGGTGCGGGCGCTATGGAAGCAGCAAAATATGGTGCGGTAGGTGTGATCGTACGCTCCATGAACTTACGTCAGGATGATTTCCCACATACGGGAGCGATGTCCTACGGTGACCTTCCCGATGAGCAGCGCATTCCCGCTGCCGCTATAAGTACAAACGGCGCGAATCTATTGAGCAAAACATTAAAAGAAAATCCGGAGACCCAATTTTATTATAAAATGTCCTGTGAAAACCACGAGGATGTAAAATCCTATAATGTGATAGGTCAGATCACCGGTAGTGAATCTCCCGAAAAGTATATGGTTGTGGGCGGCCATATGGATTCCTGGGACCTGGGCGAAGGTGCTCAGGATGATGGCGCGGGTATCGTGCAAAGCATGGAAGTACTTCGCTTAATGAAAGCGAGCAATTACAAACCAAAACACAGCATTCGCGCGGTGCTTTATATGAATGAGGAAAACGGTCTTCGCGGAGGAACGACCTATGCTGAAGAAGCTAAGAAACAGAATCAAAAGCACATTTTTGCCCTGGAAAGTGATTCGGGTGGATTTACACCACGAGGGTTTTCTTTTGATGCGAGCGATGCCAATGTTCAGCAGGTTTTAGAATGGAAGGAACTTTTCAAACCTTATCTGATACATTATTTTGAAAAAGGCCATAGCGGTGCAGATATTGGTCCGCTGGAAGGAGAAGGTATCGTACTTGCCGGCCTGCGTCCCGACTCACAACGCTATTTTGACTATCATCATGCGGCGAATGATACTTTTGAAGTGGTAAACCGCCGCGAACTCGAACTTGGTGCGGCCGCAATGGCAAGTTTGGTTTATCTTTTTGATAGGTATGGCGTAAAGTAAATTGAATCCGTTATTACTCTAAACAATTATTTCCTGTTAAACTATTTTTAAGTTAGCGCGTTTTCTAACTGTATACATTTAATTTTAGCCCCATTCATATAAAATAAAGCAACAGTCATGGCAATAATCGGTTCCATTATAAAAGGTGTAATAGATCTCAGTGATTCCTTCACTAATGAATCAAATCCCATTGAGGAACAGCGCGAGGTGCTTGAAAACCTTCTGGAAAAGGCTAAAAATACCCAGTTTGGGAAACATTATGCTTTCGAGGCCATGCTTCCGGAAGAAAACCTGGAAAAAACCTTTGCTAAAAATGTTCCCTTCTTTGACTACAATAGTCTCAATGAACAATGGTGGAGTAAAATGCACGAAGGTGAAGTAGATGTTACCTGGCCGGGTACCCCAGATTATTTTGCTTTAAGTTCTGGTACTACGGGCAAAACAAGCAAGCGTATCCCAGTGACAGAAGATATGATAGACGCCATCCGTTCTGCGGGAATCAAACAAGTGGGGGCGCTGGCGCATTTTGACCTCGAACCAGACTTTTTTGAAAAAGAAATCATGATGCTGGGCAGCTCTACGGCCCTGGCTGAAGAAAACGGCCATCTGGAAGGGGAAATTAGCGGAATCAGTGCAAGCCGAATTCCTTTCTGGTTTAAAGGTTATTACAAGCCGGGTGATGAAATTGCAAAAATTGACGATTGGGATCAAAAAGTGGAGCACATTGCAAAAAATGCAGATCAGTGGGACATTGGCGCTTTGAGCGGAATTCCCAGTTGGATGGAGCTCATGATCGAGAAGGTAATTGAGGTCAATAAACTTAACAATATACATGATATTTGGCCTAATCTACAGGTTTATACATCAGGTGGGGTAGCTTTTTCACCTTATGAGAAAAGTTTTAAAGCGCTTCTGGGAAAACCGGTTACGATTATAGACACCTATCTGGCTTCCGAAGGTTTTATCGCCTTTCAAACACGTCCCGAAACAGATTCTATGCGTCTCGTGACAGATAATGGGATTTACTTTGAGTTCGTACCCATGAATCCTGATTATATCAACGAAGACGGTTCCATCCTACAGGATGCACCGGTCTATACCCTTGCGGAAGTGGAAAAAGATCAGGATTATATTTTGATCATTTCTACCGTAAGTGGCGCCTGGAGATACCTCATTGGCGATACGATCGCATTCACCGATATTGAGCGCGCAGAAATTAAAATTACCGGTCGCACCAAGTTTTTCCTTAATGTGGTGGGAAGCCAACTTTCTGTAAATAAAATGAGTGACGCGGTGCAGGAATTAGAGGATCATTTTGATATTAAAATACCTGAATTCACCATTTCCGCAAAGCGGAATCCTGACGATAATGACGAATTCTATCACTACTGGTATTTGGGAACATCAGACGAGGCCAACAATGAAGAACTCGCTAAAAAACTGGATGAAAGCCTGCAAAATGCCAATAAAAACTACAAGGTTGCCCGTGGTAAAGCTTTAAAAGGCGTTATTGTGAAAACCATTAAACCAGATGTTTTTTATGACTGGAACGCGGCCAATAAGAAAAAGGGCGGCCAGGTAAAAATGGAAAAAGTAATGGGTGAGGAAAAATTTAAGGAATGGGAAGCTTTTGTAGCTGACCAATAGATTGAATTAAGCTGTATATTTTATTGAACGCTTATTTAACAGCAAGTAGAATATACAGCTTATAATTTTTTTACAAATTTTAGACTTTTTCTTCGTCGCTATGCTCTTCAATAAGTTGCATGATTTCTTCTGGCGAAAGGTAAAGTTGACGTATACGGTTTTTATAAGCCTCAGAGATATCAGCGTGATTGAGAATAAAATCCTTTGTTTTTAAAATATAATCGCCCATACCATGGGCAACCGCAAAAGTATCAGCCGCACGCTCTGCTTCCTGAATATGACCGGTAGAATACAGATATTTAATCCCGAAGAAAAACATATCAATCGTTCCCCGCTCCCTGTAATCCATCACATGGCCAAGTTCGTGGCCTATCCATCCTATCAAGACATCTGAGGGTACATCTGTGATCTTAAAAACCTCTTTATCAATTTTTACCCGTTTACTGATAAGAATTACATATTCCCGGTTTTTTCGGGATCTAAAAAAACTACCGAATATAGGCTGGGCCTGCATCGTAGATTTCTTGATATTTTTCTTGAACTTAAAAGCAATAGGCGTGTCTTTTAAAGCGGGATAATACGAAAGTGCTTTAAGGGTCTCGGCCGTTATGGATTCAGGAATTTTTTTATTTGTAAAATTGATCTGCTCGTTCATGGTGTGGGGAAAATGCAAATGTACGTAAAGTAGGATTTATTTTGATGATCCTTCTAGCTGCCTAAAATTCAAATCCTTTTTTACAATAAAAAGCATCAGGCATTAATTCTATAAAAGTAGTTGAACGGCAGGCTCTAAATTGCAACTTCTTTGACTATTTTTGCCGTCCTAAAAAATCGCCCCATTGCAATTAAAGAATTACACCAAAGAATTTAATACCAATCTTAAGTTGGCCTTTCCCATAATGCTGGGCCAACTAGGCCATATTCTTGTTGCGCTGGCAGATAATCTTATGGTTGGGCGGTTAGGCGCAGCGCCCCTTGCCGCGGTTTCCCTGGGCAACAGCCTGGTTTTTATCGCGCTTTCCCTGGGCATAGGTTTTTCATTTGCGATTACCCCACTCATTGCAGAGGCAGATGGTGCGGCAGATACAAAAATGGGCCGCAATTATTTTCATCATGGCATCGTTTTATGCACCATTAATGGAATTCTGCTTTTTTTATTGTTATTGCTCGCAAAACCGCTGTTGTATTACCTTGACCAACCGGTAGAAGTGGTCGTGCTTGCCATACCTTATATGGAAATTGTTGCGTTTTCCCTCATACCACTTATGATTTTTCAGGCCTTTAAACAATTTGCAGACGGTCTTTCCAATACGCGTTATGCGATGTATGCCACTATTTTGGCAAACGTCGTAAATGTGTTTTTCAACTATTTGCTCATTTATGGAAAATTAGGTTTTCCGCGGCTTGAACTTGAGGGCGCGGCGTACGGCACCTTAATTTCCCGCTTTTTTATGCTCTGGCTGCTTTATTTCATTCTCAGCCGAAGGGAGAAATTCAAACCTTATTTTATCTGGACACGTCGTAAAGCTTTTAAATTGGCAATTTTTAAGCGGATCTTTGACTTGGGTTTTCCCACTGCCATGCAGATGTTGTTTGAAGTGGCGCTTTTTACCTCGTGTATCTTTTTAAGTGGAATCTTGGGCACTAATGCACAGGCTGCAAATCAAATTGCCCTTAACCTTGCCGCAATGACGTTTATGATTGCCGTAGGGCTTGGGGTAACGGCCACCATACGCGTGGGCAATCAAAAGGGCAAACTAGATTATCAAAATATGCGACGCATAGCGCTGTCTTTATTTTTACAGGTTTTTTTAATAGAAGCGGTGTTTGCGGTAGGTTTTATACTTTTAAAAGATGTGCTGCCCCCTTTTTATATTGATAATGCAGAAGTTATCTTGCTCGCCAGTCAACTGCTGGTTGTAGCCGCACTATTTCAGCTTAGCGATGGGCTGCAGGTCGTCATACTGGGTGCGTTACGCGGCCTGCAAGATGTCAAGGTACCCACGTATATTTGTTTTGTAGCGTACTGGCTGGTAGGCTTTCCCGTGGCGTGGTATTTTGGCAAAGCCGAAAATATGGGAAGCCAGGGCATCTGGTTTGGGCTGCTTGCAGGCTTGAGCACCTCAGCATTGTTTCTGTATATACGCTTTCATTATCTTAGCCAAAAATTGATACACGCCCACAATAAATCTGGGATAAAACCAGGCGAAGCAATAAATCGTTAATATCATTTTTTTAGATAGTCAAAAACCTATTCACTTCAATGTGATACCTTTGGCAAGAATAAACCTCAAAGAATTATAGCTTTTACACATGAATTACATTCTTTTTGACGGCAAAGCCCGTAAACAACTGCTGCCTTTCACGTTCACCCGTCCAGTTGCTGACCTGCGCATTGGCATACTGACCATACGTGAAAAGTGGGAAAAGCATCTCAGCGCTCCAACTTCCTCACTTACTGAAAAATATCTTTCAGAAAAATTTCAGTTGAAGGAAACAAACGATAATGTATTGATCAACGCGTCGTTCTTACCTACGGAAGAGCTGGTTACTTCCGTTAAAGAATTAAAAACCAGAGAAGCCCTTGCTTACGCTGACGAGATTGTTGCCTATCGCAGTGAAAAAGCTGAAAATCAGGCAAATTTTGATGCATTTAATGTCAAAAATTGCCCTGAAGAAGCGATTTTTAAAATCAACCATACCTGGGATCTCTTTTCCCTGAATGGCAGAGCGATCGAAGAAGATTTCAAACTACTTACACATGGCCGTACTTCGCAACCTATACCAGATGGGGTGCACTGCATAAATAAAGAAAACATATTCCTCGAAGAAGGAGCCGTTGTAACATTTGCTTCACTCAACGCTTCCGGCGGACCCATTTATCTGGCAAAAAACAGTGAGGTCATGGAGGGATGCCTTATCCGCGGACCTTTTTCCCTGGGTGAACAGGCAGCCGTAAAAATGGGGGCGAAAATTTATGGACCTACCACTGTGGGACCCTTTAGTAAAGTGGGTGGTGAAATCAATAATTCTATTTTGATGGGATATTCAAACAAGGGCCATGATGGCTTTTTAGGAAATTCCGTACTTGGGGAATGGTGCAACATGGGTGCCGATACCAATACGAGCAATCTCAAAAATAATTATGCCGAGATACGCTTGTGGGACTATGAAAAAGAAGGTTTTGAAAAAACCGGACTCCAATTTTGTGGGCTTATGATGGGTGATCACAGCAAATGCGGTATCAATACCATGTTCAATACAGGAACCGTGGTAGGGGTCGCAGCAAATATCTACGGTGGTGATTTTCCGCGCAATTTTATACCATCCTACAGTTGGGGAGGAAGCGCAGGGATGACAACCTATAGAATGGATAAGGCGTTCGAGACCATAAAAATAGTGATGCAGCGCCGCCATATTGATTTTGATGACAGGGAACAGCGCATCCTTCAGCATATTTTTGAAGAAAGTGCGCAATACAGGGGAAAAGAATAATTCGGTACAACTGAAATCTTCAAGTATCCCTATTAAATTACCCGAATATGTTAAAGGAATCTTTAAATTTTGTATTTCGTCGATAAAAAGTATCTTTACGTTCTAGCAATCCCAAGCTATGCGAAGCTTAACTTATATTTTTTATATACTAATGCTGTTGGCCTTGACGTCCTGCATTCCTACAAAAGATCTTACATATTTACAGGAAAACACAAAAACTGACGACAGCTTGATTTCAATTGATCTGCAACAGCGCCCCTACCGGGTTCAGATCAACGATGTCCTGAGCTTACGCATCAAGGCGCTGGATCAGAAATTAGTAACCCTTTTCAACCCATCTTCATCTAATGCCGGTCAGGAATCAGAGTCGGGCGGCAACGCTCTGGATGAAGGTTATTATTACGATGGATTTGCTGTAGACCGTCATGGCAAAATACGGGTTCCCACACTGGGAGAAGTCAATGTTTTAGGCTATACTACAGAGGAGATTCGTAAAATCATTGAACAAAAACTTCTGGAGGACTACTTTACCGAAGAAGCAAACATTTTTGTAACCGTAAAACTAGCCGGGATTAAATACACCATAGCTGGTGAGGTGGGCAGCCCCGGCGTCAAGGTGGAACTGGTAGAAAAACTGAGCCTTATGGATGCTATCGCAAACAGCGGTGATATATTGATTACCGGTGACAGGAAAGATGTGGTAATTATAAGGCAGTATCCGGGTGGCCAACGCGTACATCATCTGGATCTTACCGAAATAGAGTCCATGCAATCCCCGTATTATAACATTCAGCCCAATGACCTTATACTGGTCAATCCCCTGCCCCAGAAATCACTAGGTACGGGCACTACGGGACTATCATCCTTTACAACCGTATTATCAATATTTACTGCACTTACCACGACCATTTTATTATTTACACGACTTTAAATGGAAGATGGATTCGAAATAAAAGACCAGCAGCATTTTTTTGATTTTAGGGGGTTTCTGATCAAAATTTTACGGTATTGGCCTCTTTTTATAATCTCTCTAAGTATCGCATTTTATATCGCGTATTACATCAATATACGCAAGGAGACCGTATACCGCCTGAGCAATATGATCTCGGTCAAAGATGACCAAAATCCTTTTTTTACGAGCAATACCAGTCTCACGTTCAACTGGGGAGGTACTACAGATAAAGTACAAACCGCACTGATTTTTCTTAAATCACGAAGCCATAATGAAAAAGTGGTGGAGAAACTGCAATTCTATGTAGCATATCTTAAGCAGGGCGAATACAACCTTTTAGATGTTTATGACAAAACACCTTTTAAGGTGGACATCAATACAGCCGAACCTCAACTTTTAAATACTACAATAACCATTGAATTTGTTGATGCATCACATTTTGATCTCAAAATAGCACTAAAGGGAGGCGACGGCATGCTTCAAAATTATAGTACTAAAGAAAAAATCCCGTTCGTACTTCCCTCACAGGATTTTATAAAGCGCTATGCTTTGGGTGATCCCGTAGATTTGCCTTTTCTCAACTTTAAAGTACAGCCTACAGATATAATTGCCTTAAAAGGTCAAAAATACCTACTAAAACTGAGCGATTTTGATGCTACGGTAAGTGCTTACCGAAACCTCAGTGTGGAGCAGACCCCCAGTGGTTCAAGCATCATGAGCCTGACCATGGAAGGGACAAATAAATACCGTATCGTAGATTATCTCAATACATCTGTAGAAGTGCTGAGCACAGATCAGCTAGAGCGCAAAAACCTGTTTGCAACAAAGACAATCAAATTTATTGATAGCAGTTTAGCCAATAAATCTTCTGAACTTAAAAATGTTCAACAGGAACTTAATGCGTTTAGGGAAAATAATACCAGCGTAGGCATATCTGGTAGTGAAGAAAGCCTGATCGTAAAAGTGAGTGAGCTGGATACAAAGCAACAACAGCTGGAGCAACAATTACAGTATTACAGAAATCTGGAAGATTACCTCATAACCCGCACAGATTATTCCTCAAATATTCCCGCCCCCTCCCTTACCGGAATAGGGGAAGGTAGTATCTCACAACAAGTATCAAATATTATCGCGCTTTCTGAACAAAGAAAGCGGTTGTCTTATTCGGCAAAACCGGGCAATCCCATATTTAACGATCTGGATAGACGCATCAATGCCATAAAAACAATTGTGCTGGAGAATATATCTTCATCTAAGGAAATTCTCAATAGCCAACTCAACAGTATACGCCAGGATATAGGCAATGTGGAATCCCAAATGCGCAAATTGCCTGCAGAACAGCAGCAGTTGCTGGGCATACAGCGCAAATACAATTTAAGCGAAAACACCTATAGTATCTTTTTGGCGAAACGAAGTGAAGCCGGAATCATAAAATCTGCAAACGTTTCTGACATACAGGTTATAGATCCCGCTAAAGATATAGGCGGTGGTGCTGTAGGTCCAGATACAAAGACCAATTATATTATGGCTGCCATTGCGGGAAGTGCAGTACCCATGATCGTCGTATTCTTGCTTGTTTTTTTTGATAATAAGATCAACAACCCCGATGAGCTGAAACAACTTTCAGAGATTCCTGTCTTAGGTGCTATAGGAAAAAGTTCTCTAGACTCTAATCTGGTCCTTTTGGATAAACCAAAATCTGCGGTTGCAGAAGCCTTTAGGGCCATTCGGTCAAGCCTTCAGTTTATTTATAGGCGGCAAAAAATAGATGGGGCAAAAACCGTAATGGTAACTTCTTCAGTAGGCGGCGAGGGAAAAACATTTTGCAGCATGAACCTGGCCACTGTTTTTGCCCTAAGCGAACGCAGAACGGTATTGGTAGGTCTCGACCTTAGAAAACCCAAAATTTATGATGATTTCAGTCTTGATAAAAACATAGGTGTAGTCAATTATTTAATAGGTGATAAAAGTTATGAAGAGATCAAGCAGCCTTCCCACCTGCCCTATCTTGATATTATTCTGGCCGGTCCCGTACCGCCCAATCCTTCTGAACTGCTCATGAGTGATCAAATGGATGCGCTTATTGCAGAACTCAAGAAAAATTATGACTATATCATCCTGGACACCCCACCGGTAGGTCTGGTCGCAGATGCTTTAGAACTTCAATCCTATGTAGATGCAACACTTTACGTGATAAGACAGGACTATACTAAAAAAGGAATGCTTGCAAATATCAACGAGAAGTATAAACGAGGGGAGGTAAAAAACATCAGTTTTGTGCTTAATTATTTTAGGACCAAAGGCAAATTAGGTTATAATTATGGCTACGGTTATGGATATGGCAGTTATGCCGAAGGATATCACGAAGATGAAAAAACAGGGTTTTTCTCAAAAATACTGAAAAACGTGCGCGGTAAATCAAATGCAAAAAAGCGAAATAGGAACGGTGGAAAAGGATGACGATAAAGGCTGGCTTTATGAGATTAATGCGGAGCAATCTCTCATGGCGATTGACTTTCCAGAATTATGGCGCTACCGTGATCTTCTATTGTTATTTGTACGTAGGGATATAGTAGCGACCTATAAACAAACCATATTGGGACCGCTCTGGTATTTAATACAGCCCCTTTTTACATCTGTCATTTTCACATTGGTCTTTAATAATATAGCAACGATATCTACCGGAAATGTACCTCCATTTTTGTTCAACCTCGCAGGTGTAACACTTTGGAATTATTTTACGCACTGCCTGACCACGTCATCAAATACTTTTGCCACAAATGCCGGCCTTTTTGCAAAAGTCTATTTCCCAAGGTTTATAGCACCCCTTTCTCAGGCCATTTCAGGCTTGCTTAAAATGGGTGTTCAATTGTTGATATTTGTTATTTTCTATTTTTATTATTTATGGAAGGGAAGTCCTCTAGCTCCCAATATGACTGTATGGCTATTTCCCGTTTTATTGGCTACAATGGCTATTTTTGGTCTTGGGGTAGGAATGCTAATCTCGGCATTGACAACAAAATACCGCGATTTTAGGATTCTTATAAGTTTCGCAACGTCTCTACTTATGTACGTGTCTGCCGTGATGTATCCTATTTCTGAAGTAAGAAATAGCCGAACACTTGGGGATTATGCCTGGATCGTTGAATACAATCCCATAGCCATTCTTATCGAAGCTTTTAGGTACATGGTATTGGGAGAAGGTTTTTTTGAATGGGATTTATTGCTATACTGTATACTTCTTAGCCTTATCCTTTTTTTTGTTGGTCTTATTATCTTTAACCGAACGGGTAGGAACTTTATAGATACAGTCTAGATATAGAAAGAACCTAAATGAACAAAAAATCAACATTTAGTAAACAAAACTACCTATTTGTGGGGTAGAATAGCCTCTTTTAAGTCATTTTTAGTCATTAAACCACTCTTTCTCCAGAGTTGCTGACCATTCTTGAAAAGCATAAGAGTAGGTACACCACGCACTTTAAATTTAGCCGCCAGCGGCTTGTTTTTATCAACGTCGACCTTAATAATTTTTATATTCTCCCCTAGATCTTTCTTTACATCCTGAAGTATAGGCGCAAGTGTCTGACAAGGTCCACACCAACTGGCATGAAAATCTATTAAAACGGGGGTTTCCGAATCGGTAAGGGCTCCAAATGATGTTTTCATGATGCAAATTTAGAACATTCCTATTTCGATTAAAAATGCCTTAACATGTCCTTAAGGGAATAGTATTGGTAGAGGTTAATAGCCGTTAATGATCCCATTTCTTCCGCATTCGCTTTTTAAATTGCACCATTAAATAAATCATATTACAATGGAGAAAATACTTATCGTAGGTGCAAATGGTACCACAGGAAAAATAATAGTAGACAAAGTCAATAATACTGAAAATTACGAGGCTGTAGCCATGGTTCGTAAAGAGGAGCAACAAGCACAATTTAAGGATAAAGGCATCCATACGGTTCTGGCAGATCTAGAAAACGATGTCACAGATGCAGTTAAAGGAATTGATAAAATAATTTTCGCTGCGGGATCTGGTGGGAATACTTCTGATGAAAAAACAATTCTTGTAGATCAGGAAGGAGCTAAAAAAGTAGTAGATGCCGCAAAGAAAGCGAACGTAAAAAAATTCGTAATGTTGAGCAGTATCAAAGCAGATGAACCAGAAAGCAATCCCGATCTTTCCAAATATTTAAAAGCCAAAGAAGAAGCTGACGAACATTTACGAAAAAGTGGCCTAAAATATACTATTGTGCGTCCTGGAACGCTCACAAATGATCAAGCTACCGGTAAAATAAAGAAGGCAGAAAAGCTTGACGGAACTGGGAAAATAACCCGGGAAGATGTTGCATCAGTACTTGTACAAGCACTAAGCGATACTATAGCCGCTAATGAAACTTTTGAAATGATCAACGGGGAAACTAAAATTGAAGATGCCGTTAATTAATTTGTTTTAAAGAAAGATTGAAAAACGGGTTAAAGCCTCACGCTTTTATTTGAACTATCATATAATACGTGGGGCTTTTCTTTGTCTGTATCTGAGGTTTATGCCCTTAATACTAGTTATAATTTTTTAAACATTACATAATGTTTTCCTACTGTGGGGATTTCAAAGGCATTTCCTTTGATTGTAAATCCCAGGCGTTTATAAAATTCAATAGCAATCTTGCGGGCATTGAACCATAAAAGGTCAAAACCTTTCTCCCTTACCTTTTCCTCCCCATACACAACTAGTTTTTTTCCTATACCCTGACCCTGATAATCTGTCAAGACGGCCATACCACGCAATCTGAATTGTTTACCGCTAAAGCCACTATACTCATCTACCATAAAACTGGCAACCCCTATCAGTTTTCCCATTGAAAAAGCTCCTATATGAAAGGTTTGAGGAGCAGTATCACCTTCAAAAAAACATTCCTTAAAGGGGCGACCAGGACGTAGCACTTTATGGCGAATACCGTACGTATCCTGAGCCGTAATAGATTGTATTTCAATCATTGCTGGTCTATAACTTTATTATGTGTTTAATAAAATAACTGAAGGGTTTAAGCACTTTCTTATAGGTTGGAAAGATATGCAAAAAGAAGATTTAAAACGCTAGATATTTAGCTTGAATCACATCTAGCAATTATGGTATATGTAGTCATTTTTCATTTAGAGTAAATTAATCGTAAAATTTTTACTCAAATTCAAAGTATTTATATGCATTTTGACGAGGTAGGAAAATTTCTACTAAAGGCATCATTTATAGCTTTTTAGAGTAAAAAAATTAATTAACAAACACCATAAATGCTAAAAATATCGATTAAATACACAATTCTCGAAAGCATTATATTATTTCTAATTTGAAGCATTTTTCTTATTAATATAAACTAAAAATAAAAGTTTAACTACTCATACATACGTTAAACGTAAAATCCAGCAAAAAAATAGGATAACTTTATCTCAACAAAAATCCAATTAAAACTTTTTATCTATGAAACAAGAGTACCTCAATTCCAGAGGTTGTTGTGTACATGCCAGAAGTTCATTATCGGCTACCGCAATGACTATTTTGACGGCTTTTATTTTTCTCTTTATGGGATTCCAACAAGCCTTCGCTCAAAAACCTGTTAAATTACCTGGTGAAATTATTGTTTGTCCCGCTGGGCCAGATGATATGAATACCCAAGTAAATATTCCCAAAACGTCATCTGGGGATTTTCAACGCACAATGGAAAATGCCGCAACCGCGGAATTTGACATTACCTTCGGCCCGGGAGCACAGGCCAATCCCGAAGCAAGTGCTGCTTTTCAATTTGCACTTGATATCTGGGCGACACAAGTTGTCTCTGCTGTTCCCATAAAGGTGTATGCAGATTTTGCAGATTTGGGACAAGGTGTTCTTGCTTCGGCAGGACCAGCATATAATGTCACAAATTTCCCAGGTGCTCCTGAGCAAGATGTACTTTATCCTGCGGCACTGGCAAATTCAATTGCAGGGGAAGCTCTTTTTCCAGATGAAGATTATGATCTCTTGGTGAATCTGGGCAACGGTATCCCCTGGTACTTTGGCACTGATGGAAATACACCGGCAGGGCTTTACGATTTTGTGACCGTAGCGCTTCACGAAGCTGGTCACGGCCTGGGCTTTACCACCGTGCGTAGTTATAATGCTGGCACAGGTTCTTTGAGATCTGGCGGAAACCCTTCCGTTTACGGTCTCTTTATGGAACTTGGTGATGGTACTCGACTTCTCGATCTGGCAGACCCTTCTACAGAACTGGGAAGTGCCTTTACGGGTGGTGACCTCTATATGGGAGGAACTTTTGCGGTTGCCGCTCTTGCAGGTGAGCGACCAGAACTTTATGCTCCATCAACGTGGCAAGGTGGTTCTAGCCTTGCACACTGGGACGAAGTTTCTTTTCCCGCAGGTGATCCCAACTCACTTATGACACCTCAGGTGGGCTCTGCAGAATCAAACTTTGATATTGGCGACATTACCCGTGGTCTATTCAAAGATATGGGCTGGGTTATAAACGATGAAGATGCGCCATCTCTTATTGCTACTCCACAATCTTTAACCGAAGAACTTTTTGTGGGTGACACCTTAAGCCGTGCGATTGAAATCTCTAACATTTCTGATGACGCAATAGATGTTACCGTAAATGCAAATTCTGATGCTACTGTTATCACTTCCTTTGATCCAGAAAGTTTTACAATTGCTTCTGCCGGTACAAATACATTTAACGTCAACCTTGACGCTTCAGGACTTGTAAAGGGAATATACAACGATACGATATTTGTAAGTGGAAGCGCAAATGAGAACCAGATTGCCATTCCGGTAACAGTGCGTGTACTTGACGGTACGGAAACTCCGCAAATTTCTGTTAGTCCAGAATCATTTGATGAGACTATTGAGCAATTTCAAATTATAACCCGTGAACTTAGCATTGCAAACAATGGAGATGAAGATCTTACTTATTCTATTGAGGTTGTTAGCGACTCTACGCAAGAATTTGATTCTCGAGTTGCGATATCAAGGGAGTATATTGCTAATTCGGGCTCAAAAACGACCAATTTCAATACGAATACTACACTGTTTGGCAACGGACAACTTGTTAAATACAGTGGAGGTTTTGAGAAAATAGTTACTAGTCTTTACGCAACAGATTTTGAAGAATTCACCACTGGTGATATTCTGGGTCAACTGGGATGGAGCGGTCAATATCCGGGAAACTGGGTCGTCTCTACCGAAAATCCTGAAAATGGAAATCAGCATTTTAGAGGTATTTCTGATGGATTAGGTAGCACGAGGGCTGGCAGCGTTCTTGCAATTTCGCCTACAATTACTCCTGGTGATGAACCGTTTATGGTCGCTTCGGCTACTATAAATATTCAGGGAGAAGGCGTAACCTGGGAAGTGATCCCACAATCTCCTACCGCAAACTCGGTCAATACGCGCCTACGGTTCAATCCAGACCGAAGTATAGATGTACTTACAGAAAGTGATTTTGTTCCCATTACCGCTACAACGCCAGAGGGTTATTTTGACCTTCGTATCGTGGTAGATAAGGATGACTCCACATTTTCAATTTTCTTTGATGAAGAACTAGTCTTTTCAGGACAGGGATTTGCCCCGGAAATTGAGCAGGTTGTAATTCTTTCAAATATGGAAGTTACAGGTTCTACTTTTGATATGGACGATTTTGAGATTACAGATGGTGATCCTTCTTCCTTTTTTTTGTCTGTAAGCCCAAGCGCAGGTACTGTTCCCTTTGGAACCACCAGTACCGTAAACGTAAAATTTGATGCAAGAACCCTTAATCCTGGATCTTACGAAGCGGCACTTACAGTTAGCAGCAATGATCTTGACAATCCTCAGATTAAGGTTCCTGTTGCACTTACCGTACTTCAACCGCCTACCATAGAAGTAGCTCCAGATTCTCTGAGCGCTTCGGTAAATGTGATCACAGAAACTCCTGCCACAGCACAATCAAGTTTTACCATTTCAAATTCCGGCGAAAGCCCACTTGATTTTACGGCTTCTCCTGGTTCTACTTCTTTTACGCCTCCGGCAATGGACAACGCTATCAAAATAGAAGATCTTGATATGGCCAACTATGGCGTAGGCAATACAGAAAAGGTTTCTATGAAAATTGCCAGTACATTGGAGAATCTCAAAATTCATAAAAATGTACAGCGTGATGCAGTAACGTATTCTGACTCCATTTCTTACGATTCAGGGGTTGATTTTCCTGATGATTTTGTAGGTTTTCAAACAGCACCGCTCACTTCGGCAATGAAATTTGTTACAGAAGGCGATTTTACCCTATCTGCAATTAGAAATGCCTATAGGACAGAAGCCGTTTCAGATCCCACTATTATTTTGCAAGTTTACAGAGGCGGTGACGCGAGTCCAAACGATGGTGAGCTTTTGATAACACAAACCTTTACGCAATCAAGTGCAGATGGCATTGTAGTGGCAAATGTACTTGATGAAGCTCAAACTTTTACCGCTGGCGAAACCTTCTGGATAGTTTATCAATATCCTGATGGTATCGCGTTCCCTCAGGGATACGATTCTGCTGCAACCATACGACCAAACACTTATTTTGCAAGTAGCGATGGCGGAGCAACATACGTTGCTGTAGATTTTGCGTTTTTTACCCGTGCACTTAGCGGTGGTAGAGATGGTTATATCGCATTAGAACCTTCATCAGGTACAGTTGCACCAGGAGAATCACTCGAGGTAAATGTTACCTTTGATGGTACAACATTAGCAAATGGAGTTTACGATACAGATATTGTAGTTTCTAGCAATGACCCTATAACTCCAGAAGCACGTCTAGCAACAACTTTTGAAGTTTCAGGCCAGATTTCTGAAATTGCCATTTCTGATGAATTCTTGCTCTTCAACAATGTATTTTTGGGCAGCGAGGCAGAACGCACATTTACCATAGATAATCTGGGACTGGATGTACTTACAATTGAAAGTATAACTTCAGACAATCCAGATTTTAGTGTGGAGCCAGCACAAGCTGCTATTGCCGCAAACGGGAGCCTTGATGTTGTGGTAACTTTTGCCCCTTCTGCTACAGGAAGTATCAACGGTATTCTTACCATAAACAGTGATGCACCAGAAAATGATGAATTACAGATCGTAGTAAACGGGGTGGGTGTTGATCCACCGGTTGCAGTTCTTGACCCTACTGAGGTTTCTGAAACCACAGATGCGGGAACTACAATAGATAGTGAGATTACCTTGAAAAATGAAGGAAATTCTCCATTAATCTTCTCTTTCCCTGATCTTGCCGTGGCTAATGCGCTAGCAGATCCTGATGTTCAATTAAACAACACCGAAATTATTGACTTTGGTTCAGCAAATAATTTGGATAAGGGCGCTACAGATCCCCGTCGAGGTAATCAAATTGAATATAGCGTGGGTACAGATACCGGTTTTGGTTACACCTGGATAGATAGCGATGAAGATGGTGGTCCCGTTTATGCTTTTAACGATATCTCGGGATCAGGAACAGCAATCACCTCAGATATACTTGGTGATGGTTCTACACAAGTCGCAATAGGATTCCCTTTTGAATTTTATGGAGTGTTTTATGATAATGCTTTTATAAACGCCAATGGTTTTGTGGCTTTCCAGGAACCTACTGGGGTTACCTATACCAATCAGCAAATTCCTACCGCTGGCGGTATAAATAATATGATCGCAGCATTATGGGATGATCTAGAACCTCAAAATTTTAATGGAGCTGTCCATTATCAGGCGTTTGAAAATAGATTTATAATACAATGGACTACGGTATCAAAATATAGCGGTACGGCAGAATCTGCAGTTACTTTTCAAATCGTATTGAACAGTGATGGAAACATTGATCTATATTATGATAATGTTGAAAATGCAGGCTTTCTCAACTCTGCTACAGTAGGTATTGAAAATGCAGACGGTACACAAGGTGCTCAGGTGGCTTTTAATACAAGTTACATTAAAGATAACCTGGCCCTGCGATTTGTAAAACCAGAACAACCACTTACCAGTTTTATAAGCAACGTCAAGCCTCTTTCAGGAGTTGTTGCAGCTGGCGGGTCACGTCAACTTACTGTAACACTCGATGCAACAGGGCTAAACGATGGTGTGTATTTTGACAATCTTGAGGTTTCCAGTAATGATCCCATAAATAGCCCAAGTACATTATTTGAGCTTACCGTAATTGGATATCCGGAAATTACCATTACGCCAGACACCCTTAATTTTGGAGGTCTATATGTAAATCAGAGTACTTCTGCAGATTTCCTCATCGAAAATACGGGTTCAAAAACCCTTGAGATTTCTGAATTATCTAACGGAAATTCTGATTTTGTGCTGGATACCGTAGCTCCATTCAGCTTAAAACCTGATCAATCCCTTGTGGTTGGAGTGACGTTCACACCAAGCGTTATAGGTTCTATTTCAGATGAAATCACCATTACGAGCAATGATGCATTTGACAATTCAACAGAAACTGTTCTTTTGAGCGGTATAGGCATAGACCCTCCGGTCATCGCCGTAACCCCGGAAGCCTTTGATCTTACTGTAAACAAAGGCGATTCTATTAGTGAATCGATCACTATCAACAATAATGGTGGTTCTGTGCTTAATTATTCGGTTACTCCGCCATATTTTGGTTCTACTGACCAAGCTACTGCAACACCTCAGGTATACCCTCAGTTGGAATTTGCTAAAATAAGAAGCAAAGAAGCCGGCGATACCCGCAAAGGACCTCAGTTTATGAATGCTAGTGGCGGTCCTGGAACGTTTGGTTATACCTGGATAGACAATAACAGTGGTGGTCCAGCATATGATTATGTAGACATCAGTGAATCTGGAACCCCGGTGGCTTTTGAAGGTACTGCCGGCGAAGGCAATGCTTCGGTTGAACTTCCATTTGAATTTAATTTCTTTGGAAATATACAGGACAGCGTAACTATTGCTGCAAATGGCTTCTTGACATTCGCTCCCGTGGTAGGTTCTAATTTTTCAAATGCGCAGATACCAAGTACTACGGAGCCTAACAATATTATCGCTGCCATGTGGTCAGACCTTGAACCACAAAACGGTACGGGCGTCTTTTATCAGGCTAGCGAAGAGTATTTCATAGTACAGTATGAAGCGGTGCCTGGATTTGGGTTCCCTCCCTTTCTACCCATTCCAGACCCTGTAACTTTTCAGGTGATTTTATATCCTAATGGTACCATAAAAACGCAGTACAGGATCGTAGATTCCAGTATTGCAACAAGTAGTACCGTAGGTCTGGAAGGCCCTGATGGAACGAGCGGTTTACAGGTACTATTCAATACGGAATATCTTACTAATGAACTCGCAATTACTTTTACTCCTCCCTTATTGGGTAGTATAGAAGCAGGCGAAAGCGTAGAAATCCCAATAACCTTTTCTGCGGAAGACCTTGAAGGTGGTCAAACTTATGAAGGAAATATTACCATAGGTAGCAACGATCCTGTTACTCCCATAGTTCAGGTTCCCGTAAGTCTTGAAGTTTTGGAAGTACCAGAAGTTACAGGCTTTGTACTCTACAATGCAGATCTTAATGAAGAAATAGGTCCGCTGATGGATGGTGATGTGATCAATCTGGACAATTATCCAGAAAATGCGTTTAGCGTTGTTGCTAACGTAGGTGTGCTTGATGTCTCTAGCGTCGTCTTTGGTTTTAATGACAACCCAAGATTTAAGGTAGAAAACAACTCAGAGTATACCATCAATGGTAATGAAGGCGCGATCTATATGCCCGTTGCCTTTCCCTTAGGTGAAAACACGATTACTGCTACACCGTATTCCGGTAAAAACGGAACAGGACAAGCCGGAAATGCATTAACGGTAACTTTTGAAGTAATCCAGGCGCCTACTTTATGTTTTGGGGAGTCCGTAACAGACTATTCCCCTGGCTTTAAAAAGGATGGCAGCAGTTTGCCAGCGAGCAGATCAAATCCTGAACGTGCCCTGGGCATGCCTATGGAAAATGACAACTACAACTATGTCTCTTTAGGCTTTGGTGGTAGTATCGTGATCGAATTAGGGTGTGAAGTCATGGATATGGCTGGAAATGACCTGCTGATTGTGGAGACCGGCTTTAACGATCTTGGGCAACCTTGTGAAACCTATCCTGAAAAAGCGATGATCGAAGCGTCTCTCGATGGGGAAACCTGGTCTGTGATAGGTACCGGTATTTGCCGTGATGGCGAAGTTGATCTTGCCGATGGAGGCTTATCTAGCGCACGTTTTATCCGTGTGACCGATATGAGCAATCCGGCCGACTTTACAGATGGCGCAGCAGACGGTTATGACCTGGATGGAATCCTGGTGATCAACACCCTTAGTGATGAGGATATTGATATTCTCCTGAGCATCGAAAATCAAATCAACCGTGTGGCCAATGCAGAATTGGACATAAATATGTACCCTAACCCGGTAAGTGGTTATCTTAACCTTGCTGTTAAAGGTAACGGAGGTACATTCAAAGGACAATTGTTCAACCTTAACGGTGCTAATGTTATAAATAGAACGCTTGACCTTCGACCTGGTGTAAATCAGGGTGTGATGGACATGACCGGCATGTCACAAGGAGTTTATTTCTTACAATTGACTAACGAGGAAGGTGCTATTTCTTCAAAAATTCAGGTTGTGAAGAAATAAAATGATTTGATTATTAAGTTAGCCTTACTATTAAAAACCGCCAGAAATGGTGGTTTTTTTTGCGATTTACTTTTTAGGAGTTAACATAATTTCTTTTGAATTTATAAAACAAAGCCTTAATTTAAATAAATAATCAAACTCAAACTTATGAATAGAAGTATTAAAATGGCATGCGCAACGCTTGTACTCAGTATAATTAGTATATCCTGTGAAAAGGATAACCCTGATGAAATCGTAACTCAGGACTTTTCTGATGGCGTAAACCTTGAAGCAGCTACAAACAATCTAGAACTTAAAGACGATGCGAAAAAATGGCAGGATGAGAATTCCAAAAATTTAGCATATCTTTTTAGAAATGCAGTTGCACCATCCCCGTGCGGCCCTACGGAGCTAAGGGATGTACAAAATAAGTATATCAACTCCATCATTGCAGATCCACTGGCCTTATCTTATGTTTCATTATACTCTGATATCAATTATTACTATAGCTTTCTGCTCAATGAGGGAGATCAGTATTTTGGTGAAGATGGGAATTATACTCAGTTGATGACTAAAAGGGAAAGAGAGTTGAATAAATTCTGGAGCATGCCTGTAGATATCACAGTTAAGGGTGAGCATACCGCAAATTTGAATGACAGAGAAAAAGTGGCAGAAGTTTTCTATTCATTTTTTGGATTTCGCGACGCACAGGGAAACTTTGTACCCCTTACACAGGAGCAGGCTTATGAACAGGCTGATATAATACTTGAACTTAATGAGCAATCCCCTAACCTACCAGAAAACCCATACTTTGCAACAGATGGTTTTGCATCATCTAACCGTACAATCGTTATAGGTGATGGACTGCCAGACTGGCTTTCTCAAACTGGAATTGACGAGGGTATTGTATGGACAGGGATCTTAGCGCACGAATGGGCTCATGAGATTCAATTTTTAAATTTTGGGGACTGGTATCCTAACGGTGCTGCTCAGGATCCTGCAGAAGCTACACGTTATACGGAGCTTGAAGCAGATTTTATTGCATCTTATTACATGACACATAAAAGAGGAGCAACATACAATTGGAAACGAGTAGAGCAGTTTCTTGATCTTTACTTTCAAATTGGAGACTGTAGTTTTTCCAGTAGTGGTCACCACGGTACACCTGCTCAGAGAATGGCTGCATCAAGAGCAGGTTATGATCTGGCTCAAAACGCTCAGAAGCAAGGCCATATTTTAACTATGGACGAGGCTCATGCAGCTTTTGTAGCTACTATAAGCGATATTTTATAAATTTAAGATAGCTTAATTTATAAAAAAAATGCGATTGCCTTAGGACAATCGCATTTTTTCATTTAAACCAAATAGTATGGCATAAATTCCAATCTATCGTATGGATATAGGGAAATTCCGATTTTTCATGCTAAAATAACAATATCCCATCGTTTTGGATATATTACTTGATTGTTTAACTTTATAAAGTATACACATTAAAAGATGTTTAGTACCTGCAATTCAGTTTTTTAGTCTAAGAAAGTTCAATGCCATTTATAATATGAAAGCACACAACGAAGTATTTAGGGAAGATCAGTACACGTATTGGATTTATGCCCTTTTCTCATTAATTGGTATTTTTCTTTTTTTCAGATATGATATAACAACAATTTATTTTCCTGTTATTTTATTGGCTGCGATTGCAGTGATTTTTCACAAATTGACTATTCTTATAAATAGTGAAGAGATTGTAGCTTATTTTAATTTTGGACTTTTTAAGAGGAAGATGCACCTTTCCGAAATTGATTTTTCATCAATTCAAAAGATAGAATTAAAATGGTGGACCGGTATTGGTATACGATATACAACCCAGGGATGGCTTTACAATGTGAAAATTGGCGAAGCTGTCAGGATAGCTTCAAAAGACAAAAGAAAAGTCTTCTTTGTTAGCACTGAAGAATTTAGTACTATCAAACGTGTACTTTCAGAACAGGTAAACAACGAACATTAATTCAATACCTTCCCAAAATAAAAAAGCGGCAAGTTTTACTTGCCGCTTTTTTTTACTAAAACACCTAGTTTTTCGACTAAAATAGCCAATTTTCAGCCCAAAAAGGCACTTTTTAAAGCATCATTAGGTTATTGATTTCCTGCTGGTTTAAATGTCTGTATTTTCCCCTGGGGAGGTCCTTTTTAGTAAGGGTTCCCAGCGTGACACAATCCACGCGTACCACCTGATAGTCTAAATATTCAAATATAGTCCTGATCACACCGTTGCCTATATTCTTGATCTGAAGCCCCACTTCCTTTCTTGGCGCATCATTCACATAACTAATATCTTCCACAAAAATTTTCTTGCCTTCTACGGTAAGACCTTGCTTGATCTTTTCAAGATCCTCGCCTTTTAGGTTTTTATCAAGTTCAATATGAAAAAGACGGGGCAGGCCGGCTTTTGTGTTCATCATTTTCTGCATTACCTTTTCATCATTGGTAAACAAAAGAAGACCGGTTGCATTTCGGCCCAGTCGGCCTATGGGCTCAATACGCGATTTTGTGGCATTGGCCACAAGATCCATAACCGTCATTCCCTTTTTATTGCTTGTGGTCACCCCAAAACCTTTAGGTTTGTTGAGCAATACATAGGCTTTTGCCTCAGGGTTGATACGACGCCCATCAAAACGCACATCATCATCCAGATTGACTTTACTTCCCATTTCATTTACCACCTGGCCGTTTACGGTAACCTGACCGGTAGAAATATAAAGATCTGCTTCGCGGCGGGAGCAGATCCCACTGTTTGCGATATATTTATTGAGGCGTATTCCGCTTGAACTTTGTTTTTTTGGTGCGCTTGCATTTTCCTTAACGGCTTTCGCCGAAGGCTTACCTCCTGCCGCTTTCTTACCGGTAGTAGGTTTATTATATTTTTTTGTAGGCTTTCCGTCCTGCTTCTTCATGATAAAAAATTTGTGCAAAGGTACGTTTTTAGTAAGAGCTATTTGCATATCCCTTAGTAGTCAAAAAGGGTTTCCAGTTCTGTTGAACTTGCACTATCTTGTTTCATTAGCATACCAAAACCTTAAACAAATACACGGAAACTTAGTAAATGCTTAAAGCGATCATATAATCTAAAAACTTTCTTTGCGTTAGGGATTGAAGTGGAAATCCTTTTTGTGAGGCACGAACTAAAAGATTGCAACGTAAAGCCTTACCCGTAGGTAAACGCCAAAAAAACCAAAAAAAGAGCTAAATATTCTCAAGAATCAAATAACCCATATCGCTTCTGAGATTGTATATATTAAGCTAAGAAGTTTTAGGATAAGCTGTTCATTCACAAACTGCTAAGCTAAGGACATTTAAAAGATTCTACCCAAAAATACATCAATATCAATTAGCAAGATACTGAAAACACCGGCTACAATGATAAATTTGAGAATATTGTGAAGTAAAAGATAATGTAACTGTGCTCTTGAAAACCAGACCAGACCCAGAAACACAAGTAAAAGGACCACACTTCCGTAGAAATAATAATTCATAAAACCAATGTCATAATGTGTGACCAATAAGTAAATGGGAATAATGGCAAAACCAACCAGCGCTGTGATCAACCATTTTGCAGGCTGTTCCCCTAAAACTATAGGAATGGTATGATAACCCAGTGCAAGATCCCCTTTTAAATTTTCCAGATCTTTGACGATCTCACGCATTCCTATGATCAGAAAGAGAAAAGTGGCGTGCACAAAAATAACCTGATCAAAATTGCCATAATAGATAAATACTGCAAAAAAAGGTGTAATGGAAAGTATGGCGGAGGTAAGATTGCCAATAAATGGCATGCGCTTTAGTTTATGGGAATAAAACCAGATGCCAAAAATGTAGAGCGAAAAGAAAAGCACTGCCTTAAAAGAAACATAGCTCGCGATGATCACCGAAAGCAAATTGAGCACAAAATAGAGGGTGAGTATTTTCTTCTGGCTTATAAAATGATCCAGCCTGGTTTTTCTTGGTCTATTAATGAGATCTTTCTCACTATCATAAAAACTGTTTATAATATAGCCACCGGCAATAACCAGCGACGTTGCCAGTATAAGGATAAATAAATTGACATCCAGGATAATGGCCCGTGCACTAAGATCTGGCGCAAGGATAAAGATAGATGCGAGGTACTGCGCGATGACTATAATGAGAATATTATACCCGCGCACCACTGAAAATAAACTGAAAAATTTAAGCAGCAATAACTTATTTCTTCGGTTTATGAGGGACATGTGTCAATTGAGATGAAAATAGTTGGTTTTGCGTAAAATGCGCGAAAGCCTACCAAACCCGGAAACTTAAAAAAAGGTCTAGAAATTATAAACCACTTCCAGCTTGTGACCTTCCAGGGCTTTCCTTGCTTTATCAATATCTTCCGTAAAGCCAAGAATATAACCGCCACCTCCAGAACCACAAAGTTTCAAATAGTAGTCGTTAGATTCCAACCCATTTTGCCATAATTCATGAAATTTAGCCGGGATCATAGGTTTAAAGTTGCTCAGCACGGTTTTAGAAAGCTGCTTGACATTTCCGAAGAGTGATTTTACATCGCCTTTCAAAAAATCCTCCACGCAGGCATCGGTATGTTTTACAAACTGGGTTTTCAGCATTTTCCTGAATCCTTCCTGCTTCATATTTTCCATAAAAATATTGATCATGGGGGCAGTTTCACCCACAATACCACTGTCTAACAAGAAAACAGCGCCTTTACCATCAACGGTCTGACTGGGGATACCGGCAGGTTCAATATCGTCTTTGCTATTTATAAGAATAGGCAGGCTTAAATAACTGTTTAAAGGATCAAGACCTGAAGATTTACCGTGAAAAAAAGATTCCATCTCACCAAAAATTACCTTTAACTTCAGCAATTTATCACGGGTAAGATTTTCCAGAATCGTTATTTTGTTCTGGGCATATTTATCATAAATGGAGGCAACGAGCGCTCCACTACTGCCTACACCATAACCTTGCGGTATGGTACTATCAAAATACATTCCTTCAGAAATATCTTTATTTAAGGATGCAATATCAAATGTGACAAGTTCAGGTTTGTTGCTTTGCAACGTATCCAGATAGGTTGCAAAACGCTGCAAACTGGCATTGGACTTCTGCGCTTCTTCAGACGGATTTTCCTCTTTCTTTAACGCCCCGTTATAAAAGTTGTAGGGAATGGATAAACCTTTGGAATCTTTGATGATTCCATATTCACCAAAAAGCAAAATTTTAGAATAGAATAAAGGTCCTTTCATTAAAGAGTATTTAGTTTCCGCTTCCACAAAGCTCAATTTTGAATCATTTATTACATGAGTATCAAAAACTTACCTTAAAAGCTATGAATGCAAAGTTAACGTATTCTCCAGCAATAATACAATAAGATTAAAAAACTGCTGAAAATGAGTAAAAACGGTCATTTTAGTAAGGCTTTTGACCCTTTTCCGGCAAAATCGCTTATGTATCTACCGTTCTGACAAAATATGGCCAGTTCCTCTTTAATAAATTTAAGGATTTCCTGTTTATCTTTTTCAGGATACAACACGTGAACATTCGCGCCCGCATCCAGGGTGAAACAAACCGGCAAACCTGTTTCTTTTCTAAATTCCCAAATTTTATTGATGATACTGAGCGTATTCTCTTTCATTAAAATAAAGTACGGTTTACTCGTCATCATCATCGCGTGAAGGGTAAGCGCCTCCTGCTCTACTAGACTTACAAAACCTTCAAGATCACCATTCTTGAAAATATACAGAAGTTGGTCAATATGCTTTTCAGCTTGCTGAAATCTGTTTTCTGCGTAAGGATGATCGTTCATCAGGTTGTGCCCTACAGTGCTGCTCACCTCTTTTTTACCGGTATCTACCAGTAAGATCGTATCTTGAAAACCTTCAAAAACGGGAGCAATTCCCCCTATAAATGGTGTGCCATAAAGGGCACTACTTCCGGGCAAATTGTTATGTTCTCCCCAGGATACCACTGGACCTGAAATACTTCTACAGGCACTCCCAGATCCCAACCGGGCAAGGAAAGAGGCTTTTTTAAGGAAAAATTCTTCAGACCTGGCCGTTATCATTTTTTGCTCCATTTGTAAAAGACAGAGTGCGAGCGCGCTCATACCACTTGCCGAAGAAGCAATCCCCGAACTGTGCGGAAAACTGTTGCTCGTGTTAATTATAAATTTATAATTGCGTAAAAAGGGCAAATACTGCTCAATACGGGTAAAAAACTGACCGATTTTTGGCTCAAAATCGGGTTTTCTTTCGTTTTCCAAATATACTTCAAAGTCAAAAGAACCTTCTGGTTTTTCCGTCTCAAGGGGACTATAGCTCAGCGTTGTGGTGGTTTTACAGTTGGTGAGGGTAAAACTAACCGAAGTATTTTTGGGCAATTGCTCCCCGTGTTTTCCCCAGTATTTAATAAGTGCAATATTACTGGGTGATTCGTATCCCACTTTACCGGCAGGTAAGGGGCTGTAAGCGGTTTTTGGTACAAATTCTTCTATACTCATGCTGCAAATATAAGTTCTTCAAAGCGCGTAGCGGTCGCACTTTTTAAAGGCATATCGCAAAAATGAAAAAAAAGTTTATTTTTAAACTGGAACTTATTAATAATATGATAAAAAAAGAACACATACGCGTCGCAATCTGTGTGGGCATTTGCCTGCTTGTGGGTTTCATTGCGGCAGTTGCAACTCAAAGTAGCGTCCACAGCTGGTATATAGCGCTTGAAAAACCAGTTTTTACGCCGCCCAACTGGCTTTTTGGCCCAGTATGGACCGTTTTGTACATCATGATGGGCGTGGCCGCGGCAATGGTATGGAACAAAGGTTTCTATCACAAATGGGTGAAAACAGCCCTATATCATTTTGGGATTCAGCTTATTCTCAACGCGTTATGGTCAGTTATTTTCTTTGGCTTAAAAAGTCCGTTACCGGCGCTCCTCTGCATTGTAATACTTTTTCTTGTTTTGTTGCCCACCGTTAAATGGTTTAAACTGGTAGACCCCAGGGCTGCCTATCTACTTCTGCCCTACCTTGTTTGGGTTGCATATGCCGCTGCGCTCAACTTTGAAATATGGCGTTTAAATTAGGAATTGAATACTTTAAGCTCTGGAAACGAACCTTGCGTTAGGGATTGCAGTAAAAATCCTTTTTGTGAGGTACGAGCAAAAAGATTGAAACGCAAAGCCCGACCCGCAGGGAAACGCCCAAAAATCTAATTGAAGAACCAAAAAGTAGCTTAACAATCAGACAATTTAAGTTGAAATTTCGCTTCCGCGGAAAAGTTTACCCTGCATTTTCTAACGCCCAATGCTCTTGTATGGCATTGGCGACCACAAAACCACTCGTCCACGCATTTTGAAAATTAAAACCACCGGTGATCGCATCAATATTTAAAATTTCACCGGCAAAATAAAGGTTGGGATGTACTTTACTTCCAAAAGTCTTAAAGTCCACCTCCTGAAGATTTATCCCACCAGCGGTTACAAATTCTTCTTTGAAGCTACTTTTACCGGCAACTGAAAAAACACTATGAGTCAACTGATCTGTAAGATCAAGCATTTCTTGTTTATTGAGATCTGCCCAGCGCCTATTTTCATCTTTGAGCGTGGCGGCAACAAGTTTTTGCCATAAACGCTTCGGGATATCAAAAGGTACGTTTGTACTTACCTGCTGGCGGGCAAGTGTTATTTTTGTAGCTTCAATATGCTTTAATGCAGTTTCCGGGCTATGCTCTGGCAACCAATTGACCGCTATTTTAAAGGTATAGCCCATTTCTGCCAATTCATGTGCTCCCCAGGCCGAAAGTTTTAAGATTGCGGGACCGCTGAATCCCCAGTGCGTGATGAGCAATGGCCCGGGGAGACCACCACGATCCACCCGCTGGGAACGTCCATTTTTAACTATTTCCTCTCCACTGGCAAGTAATTGAACCTCTACATTAGTTGTAAGTCCCGGCAGCTCTGATATGCGTGGATCTTTACAATTAAACGTGAAGAGCGAAGGCACCGGGGAGGTGTAAGAATGCCCCAAACCTGCAAGTAATTTCCATATTTTAGGGTTGCTTCCCGTAGCAAAAACGACTTTTTTAGCTGAAAAATCACCTGAGGAAGTAGATAAATACCAGTTTTCACTGGTTTTTCTCAAATCTTTTAATGCATGTTTCAATAAAATTTGAATGCCATATTTTTCTGCTTCCGCTTCAAAACAGTTGATGATCGTTTCAGAGCTATCACTGGTGGGAAAAACGCGACCATCCTCTTCAATCTTCAAAGGAACATTGCGCTCTTCAAACCATGCCATGGTATCACCGGTCATAAAACGGTTGAAAGGCCCCAGAAGCTCCTTCTCACCCCTTGGATAATTCACGGAAAGTGGTCTGGGCAGAAATTCGGCGTGGGTAACATTGCACCGGCCACCACCAGAAATACGCACTTTTTCAAGACAGGATGCGCCACGTTCTATTATGGCGATACGAAGGGAGGGGTTACGTTCCGCCAGGTTTAAAGCTGTAAAGAAGCCGGCCGCCCCTCCACCCACAATCATTACGTCATAATTCATAAATCCAAAGATACGCTTTCGATAAAAAAGGAACACGTATCATAATGTAATGCAATAGATCATTTAGAACTTAAAAGGCGGTACTCCTATTTTATAAACTTTAGAATCTAAAAACCAGCTAAATATTAATAAATATATCTATCGAAAAGTTAAATTTTGGAAAAGAACGATTGAATTATTTTTATTAAAAACTCAATGATTGAGAACTTAATTAATTTTTTAGAAAGGATTTGCCATTTTTAATACGATAAACGTAAAATATACATTTAAACCCTATGCAATCGTTTCCGCAACTTTTTAATTTTTGCGTTAATAATTTATCTATATTTACGACCTGTAGTAATTCGACTACAACGTTATATTATGTACAACAAAAAATACCTTTATGAAGCAATTATTACTCCTCTGTATATTCCTTTTCTCGGCGATTGTTGGGGCAGAAGGTTTACAGGCACAGACAGTAACCGGTACAATCTCAGAACCTAGTGGTCCACTTCCGGGCGCAAACGTTCTTGTAAAAGGGACCACAAATGGTGCAACGACAGATTTTGACGGAAATTACACTATTAACGATGTTCCCGCGGGAGCCATACTCGTATTTAGTTATGTAGGTTTTGCCCAGTTAGAAGTTCCCGTAAATGGCCAGTCAACCATAAATGCGACACTGGAAGAAGACAGTAACACTTTAGATGAAGTCGTACTCATTGGGTATGGGCAGACCACCGTACGAGACGCAACGGGTTCTGTTTCTTCAGTAACTGCAGAAGATTTCAACAAGGGTGTGATCACATCTCCTGAGCAATTAATTCAAGGTAAGACCGCTGGGGTTCAAATCTCAGAAAGCTCAGGAGAACCAGGTGCGGGGATAAATGTAAGAATCCGTGGTACAAACTCTATCCGTTCGGGTAACAATCCTCTTTTTGTTGTTGACGGTATCCCTTTAACAACTGGCGGAGCACCAGCTGGAAATGTTGCTGGTATAGGTGGATCTTCCACGAGCAACCCCCTAAGTTTTTTGAACCCAAATGATATTGAAAGTATTTCCATATTAAAGGATGCATCAGCAACCGCTATTTATGGATCTCGTGGAGCTAATGGGGTTATAATAATTCAGACTAAAAGTGGTCGTGGAGCTTCAGAGGGTGTTTTTGAATTTAATTCTACCGTAAGTTTCTTAGAACCACTAAACAAATATGACCTTTTGGGTCGTGAAGAGTTTTTAGGAGCTCTTACTTCCGTAGGAAATGACGCAAATGCATTGGACTTTGGCGCAGATTCTGATTTTCAAGACTTCTATACTAGAAAAACATCATCAACACGTTCAGATCTTAGCTATTCTAAAAGTTATTCTACGGGTAATGTACGTGCCTCATTTGGATACAGTTTGACAAATGGCGTGGTTCAAAACACAAACCAGGAACAGATTTCTGGACGTCTAAACATAAACCAGCGACTATTTGATGACAAACTTACTTTGAGTGGTCAATTCTCATTGTCACGTGTTAATGACCTTAAAGCCCCTATCTCTGGAAGTGCAGGTTCTACTGGTGATTTAATTGGTGCATCTATAACTGCCAACCCAACTTATCCACTAGATCCTGATTTTGATGCTGGTGGTAACGTCTTAAATCCTGTGAGTTTGTTGGAAAATTTTGAAGGTATTTCAAATACTGATCGTTTTCTGGCAAATGCTTCCGCGGAATATCAAATTATTGATCCTTTGAGCGTTAAAGTAGCTATAGGCTATGATAAAGTTAATGCAGAAACTACATCTGTTTTTGCATCATCCGTTATTGGTTTAAATGGCACTTCCAATATTGGTCGGGGTAATTATAATGTAGGTGATCAAGAGAATAAACTTTTAGAAGCAACTTTGAATTTCAACAAAGATTTTGACAATTCAAATCTAGCTATTGTAGGTGGTTATTCTTACCAGAAATTTCAACGTTCCGGCTTTGGTTCTGAGGGTGCTGGTTTCAACACCACAGATTTAGGTGAAATGAGTGATCAATTAAAGAGTCAGTATAAAATTATTGATAATTTGATTCAAGATCGATATTCCGTATTTGGTTATGGAAATGATGGCACATATGTAAATCGTCTTTTCCCAGAAATTAATACAACAGATGAAATACCAGGAAGTTTTAATCGTATTATACCTTCCTATATTATGAATTACAGCTACGATAACTTTGACGAATTACAATCTTATTTTGTTCGGGCAAATTATACACTGGCTGAAAAATATCTTTTCACAGGTACTTTTAGAGCGGATGGCTCATCTACCTTTGGTGAAAATGAGCGATATGGCTATTTTCCTTCAGGTGCATTTGCATGGCAGTTACATAAAGAAGAATTTATGGGAGATGCATTTTCCACACTTAAATTACGCCTCGGTGCAGGTGTAGTAGGTAGCCAAGAAGGTCTTGCATATGGTCAATTTATTTTTAGGACTACAGCCGCTGGAGGAGGTATAAATAATGATTTGAATGTTTTTCCACGGCCAGGAACAGCTATTGCCGGTGGTTTTCCTAACCCAGATTTGAAATGGGAGGAAACAACAGACTTCAACGTAGGTATTGATTTTGGGTTCAACCAAGATCGTTTTAATGGTACAGTCAACCTTTACCGCAAGGAGACAAGGGATTTATTACTAACTACACAAATTGCAGCACCTGGATCTGGAACAATCTTTCAAAACTTATCTGATGGTAAGATCGTAAATGATGGTATTGAAGTTTCTTTGAACTATGACTTTATACGAACAGATAATGCTAGTCTTTCCACGAGTCTTAATGTAGCTTACAACAGTAATAATGTAGAAGATATTCAAGTGCCAATTAACGCTGGTCCTATAAATGGTAACGGTCTATCCAATGCTTTTGCCCAGCGGTTGCAAGCGGATCAACCATTATATTCTTATTATATGGCTAAATTTACTGGCTTTGATCCTACAACTGGAAATCCAACATATTTTGATTTTGATGGTGATGGTATTGGTGACCCTGATGCAGATAAGTATTTTGTAGGCGAAGATGCAGTTCCTGATTATACTGCTGGGCTTTCAATTAATGCAACATACAAGAATTTTGATCTATCTACATATTTTAATGGTCAGTTTGGATTCTCTGTATACAATGCGACTGCAAATGCATTCTTTTCAAAAAGTGCATTATTAATAGGTAAAAATGTAACAAGAGATGTCCTAGGCACGAATGAAAACCCTGGTTCTACAGTGGCCGTTTCAACTCGTTTTCTGGAAAAAGCTGATTTTGTAAGGTTGACAACTGCATCCTTGGGGTATAATGTTCCTTTAAGCGGCGAAAATATCTTTAAATCAATGAGACTTTCATTTACAGGTCAGAACCTATTTTTAATAACTGGCTATAGTGGTCTTGATCCAGAGATTTCTGCAAATACAGGTTCCTTGAATGCTTCAAATATTCCAACAGCAGGTATAGACTATTCCTCTTATCCAAGACCTATTACTGTAACTTTTGGATTTAATGCAACATTTTAAAAAAAACGACATGAAAAACATTAATAATAAATTGAGTTCATACAAACTAATCTTGGGTATGTTTACCATGAGTATGGTTTTGAACTCATGTACAAATCTGGAAATTGAAGCTACGGATTCCGTATTTCAAGACCCAAATGATTCAAGTTTTCAAGGAGTAACCGATCCTGACTCATTCCTTTCAAATGCATTCAATTCAATTAATGGACTAGTGGGCGGTCAGGAAAATTTATTTGCCCTGAGTGAGGTCACAACAGATGCATCTGTTGTTCCTACACGTGGTTCTGACTGGGGAGATAATGGTATATGGAGACAGCTACACCAGCACGACTGGAGACCCAGCCATTTTTATATCGAAAATGTTTGGAATCAATGGAATAATGTGCACCTTCAGGCTGCACAACTACTATCAGAGCGTACCACCGCAAGTGCCAATGTAAAAGCAAGCGCAAGTTTTCTTAGGGCACTTGGCGTTTATATAATTCTAGATAATTTTGGTCAAGTACCCATCAGGGATGTAACTGCACCACCTTTTGATAACCCACCCGTTATTCAAGGTCAGGAAGCTATTGATCTTATTGTTTCAGATCTTAATGATGCTATTGACGGCCTAGAGGCTGAGGCGCCAGGTGCAGGCAATTCCAGACCCAACAAAGCTGCAGCGCGCTATCTACTTGCAAAGGTATTGTTGAATAAACATGTCTATCTTAAAACTGAACCAAATGCGGGTGATATGCAAGAGGTAATAGACTTGGTAAATTCAATAAATGCAGAGGGCTATGATCTTGTAGAAGGTTATTTTGATATTTTTGAAAGGGAATTGGATAACGAAACTATCTGGTTTTTAACCCAAAGTGTTGAAAATAGAATTTGGAATGGTCTTCATTATAATCAGGCACCAGAAATTGTAGGTGGTGGATGGAACGGTTTTGCGACTTTGGCTGAATATTATAACATGTTTGAAGGTGATTCAGACGTAAATACACCAGGGTCTGGACAGGAAGAGCGACGAGGTTTTGTTCCAACAGAAGGATTGCCCCTCAATGAGGTAGTCAATAGTTCAGATATTAATAACAATGGTATTGCTGATGGATCAAGTGTAGGTTACGGCTTTTTAATTAATCAGCAATATGCTGATAACGGTTCTCCTCTAAAGGATCGTGGTGGAAATCCCTTAACTTTCAAAAAGAATTTTGTAGATGGAGAAGGAAACAGTAGTCTTCTAAACAATGGTGAAACTACTGGCATCAGACTTATTAAGTATAATCCCAGAAATGGTGCATCCAGACAGCATGAGATTTTCTTCCGTTATGCAGATGCGCACCTCATGAAAGCTGAGGCAGCATTTAGAATGGGTGATGTAGGTACTGCCACTACATTAATAAATGAATTGCGTACCATAAGAAAAGCTTCCCCTATTGCAAACTTGACAGAACTTGATATACTTGACGAAAGGGGTCGAGAATTGTATGCCGAACTTTGGAGAAGAAATGATATGATCAGATTCGGTCAGTATACCCGTAACTGGGAGTTAAAAGCTGAATCTCAAGTGGGTAATGAAATTAGAAACTTATTCCCTATACCTGCAAATCAGGTTATCTTAAATCCAAATTTAGTACAGAACCCTGGATATTAATACTAATTTTTATATTATCAAGAAAGAGGACTCTTATCAAGTCCTCTTTCTATATTTATAGGCCTTTGGCACAAGAATGCTTTATAAAAGAAAACTTTCCTTTCTAATTAAACTAACAGTCACGATGCTATGTGCTGTTCTATTATGTTGTACAAAGAAAAAAAAGGATTTTTTATTTACCCCTATTGCGTCATCTCATACTAAGATCGACTTTACAAACCGTTTAAATGAACAACTGGGAATAAACATTTTTAATTATCTCTACTATTATAATGGCGCAGGCGTATCGGCCGGAGATTACAATGGTGATGGGAAAATAGATGTGCTTTTTTGTTCAAACCAGGGACAGAGTGAACTCTATCTTAACAAAGGTGACTTTGTTTTTGAAAAAAGTGATTCTTTTGATTTCCTTGCTAACGAAAACGGCAACAATTTCGTTACCGGAATAAGCAATGTAGATGTTAATAATGATGGGAAACTGGACCTTTATATCTGTGTGGTTAGTGGATTACTTAATCTAGAAGGCCATAACCTGCTATTCATCAATCAGGGGAATGATATAAAAGAGTTCCCCGTTTTTAAAGAAGAATCGGCTAAATATGGACTGGATTTTAAAGGTTTTTCTACTCAGGCAGCCTTTTTTGATTATGATCTGGATGGTGATCTGGATATGTTTTTACTGAATCATTCCCTCCACCCCAACGGAAATTATGGCCGCGGAAGTTTGCGAAAAACTGTTGACCCCAAAGCTGGTGACCGACTCTATAAAAACGACAACGGTAAATTTGTGGATGTCAGTGAGCAAGCAGGTATTTATCAGGGGAAAATAGGTTACGGTTTAGGGTTGTCCTTGGGTGATGTCAACAATGACGGCTATCCTGATATTTATGTGGGTAATGATTTTTTTGAGAATGATTACCTCTATATCAATCAGAAAAATGGGCTTTTTAAGGAAATAATTGCCGAAAATGATCAAAATATTGGTCATACAAGCCATTTTTCGATGGGAAATTCAATAAGCGATCTTAACAATGATGGTCTACTGGATATTGTTTCTTTGGATATGCTTCCGGAAGAACTTAAGACCTATAAAACTTCGGGCCTTGAATATCCTTATCAAAACTATCAGAATTATTTGCGTAATGGCTACCAGCCCCAGTTTATGCAGAACAGTCTTCAGTTAAATATGGGCGATTTGAACTTTTCCGAAATAGGATATTATAGCGGTATTGCAGCCACAGAATGGTCCTGGAGTGTACTTTCTGCCGATTTTGATAATGATATGCATCAGGATCTATATTTTACAAACGGCATAAAAGGCGCCACAAATGACATGGATTTTATAAGCTATGCGGCTAATGAAGCTATTCAAAAACGCCTTAGCGAAGGGAATTTTGCAGACTATTCATCCCTGATCAATAAATTACCTGCTAAAAAAACTTCCAATTATATTTTTAAAAACAATGGTAACCTTTTATTTACCAATGAAAACGAGCATTGGATGGATACGGTCTCCTCTTACAGTCACGGTGCGGTGTACGCAGATCTTGACAATGATGGCGATCTTGATCTTGTGGTCAACAACACAGATGAGGAAGCTTTTGTACTAAAAAATAATTCGAAAGGAAATAATTATTTGGATGTTGAATTCATTGGTCCAAAGAAAAATGTGCTGGGCATAGGGAGCAAAGTAGTTATTTATGCAGAAGACAACCTCCTCTCAAAAGAACACTATCTTAATCAGGGTTTTTTGTCTTCGGTAGCGCCGGGTCTTCATTTCGGTTTGAAAAACGTTACTGAAATCGACTCCATAAAGGTCACCTGGCCTGGTGGTCAAAACGAAACTCGCTATAATCTGGCAACAAACCAAACACTTAATTTTAACTATAACGACGCTGGTCAAAATCTAATTTTAGAAAAAAACAGTGATCCTCTGTTGGTCAAAGTGGATTCTTTGATAAATACAAATCACAAAGAGCAAGGAACCGTTGAGTTCAACCGGGAAATCCTGATCCCTTTTGGTTATTCAAATCAGGGTCCTCCGGTTGCGGTGGCAGATTTTAATGGTGATGGTTTAGAAGATATTGCTTTAGGTGGCGGAAAATCTCAGGCCCTAGCGCTCTGGCAACAAAACCCCAGAGGTACTTTTGAACAGGTACAGAAATCTAATTTTGATTTGGACGCTATCAATGAAGATACCGCCATTCATTTTTGTGATACTGATCAGGATGGAGATCAGGATCTTATCGTAGCCAGTGGAGGTAACGAATTCATCAGTGGGGAACCACTTCGGCCAAGGCTTTATTTAAATACAGAAAACGGATTTGTAAAGGATACAACTACTTTTCAGGACCTGTACTGCAATGCGTCAAGCATTACCACTCCTGACTTAAACGCAGATGGATGGCCTGATCTTTGTATCACGTCAAACAGTGTTCCACGAGATTTTTCGGGAACGCCTAAACAGTATCTGTTTTTGAACGAAAAAGGTCATTTTAAGCCAGTTTCAGCGGGTTTTTCGGATGATTTCAGCAACATGGGAAATGTTCAGGAAATTACCTGGGAAGATTTAGATAATAATGGATATCCTGATGCTATCGCCGTGGGCCACTGGATGCCCATAACCCTATTTATGAACGACGGAAAAAAACTTGAAAAAATCACGCTTCAGGAAACTAAAGGATGGTGGAACTGCGTTGGCATTACAGATCTCGACGCTGACGGGGATCTGGACTTTGTTGCAGGAAACTGGGGATTAAATTCCAGATTTGAAGCAAGTGCTCAATTTCCCATACAACTTTATGCAAACGACTTTGATGACAATGGGACTTTAGACCCCGTGGTCACTTATTTTTTCAATGGGATTGAAACACCGTTTGCCTCCTTTGATGAACTCACTAAACAAATGCCTTTTTTAAAGAAAAAATATTTAAGTTACAGTGCCTATGCGAAGAATGATTTCAGTACTTTATTTTCGGAAGACAAAATAGACCAGGCCGTGAAAAAAGAAGTAAATGAACTTGCTTCCTGCTATTTTGAAAATATGGGCAATGGTGATTTCAAAAAACACTTGCTGCCAGCACAGGCACAATTCGCCCCTATTTTTGATCTCATAACGCCAGACCTCAACGATGACACGTATCCAGATTTGCTGGTTGTGGGCAATACCTATGAAATAAGTACACAACTGGGTAGACTGGATGCCTTACGAGATAATCTATTCATCAATGACAAAAAGGGCACATTCAGTTCATCGCAGCCCATAATAACGATCCCTGGCGCAGGAAGGGCTATCGGCGACTTTAAGTCAAAAAATAATGCAAACTATATCATCACCAGAAATGGAGATGCTCCTATCATTTTAAAGAAGATAAATTAATGAGATATCCATATTATATACTCATACTACTAATCGCTTTGACCACTACCCAATGTTCTGAAGGTACTGCGGAAAAAACGCAGGGAGAAAGTGAAAAACTTTTTACACTTTTAAAGTCAGATTCCACAGGAATCGATTTTATCAATACCGTTGAAAATCAAAAGGACTTCAATATTTTTAAATACCGTAATTTCTATAACGGCGGTGGCGTTGCCATTGGGGATATAAATAACGACGGACTGCCAGATATTTATTTAACGGCAAATATGGGTGCCAACAAACTTTACCTCAATAAAGGCGATTTTAAGTTTGAAGATATAACAAATAAAGCCGGTGTTGCAGGGAACAAGCCCTGGTCTACGGGGGTTAATATGGTTGACATCAATCAGGACGGTTTACTTGATATTTATGTGAGTAACGCTGGTAATATGGAGGGAAACAATCATGATAATGACCTCTATATCAACAATGGGGACCTCACCTTTACTGAAAAAGCAGAGGAATATAATTTGGCCAAAACAGGGTTTAGCACGCACGCCGCTTTTTTTGATTATGATAAAGATGGCGATCTGGATGCCTATATTCTCAATAACAGCAACATTCCCGTAAGCAGTCTCGGCTACGCCGAGCAACGCCATGTGCGTGCTCAGGATTGGGAAGGCGTGCCGGAAATTTTTCGGGGCGTGGGCGATATGTTGCTGCGCAATGATAATGGTAAATTTGTTGACGTAAGCGAGGAGGCCAATATTTATGGTAGCTTAATTGGATTTGGGCTGGGCATTGTAATAAGTGACTTCAATGAGGATCTTTACCCTGATATCTATGTTTCCAATGACTTTTACGAGCGCGACTATCTGTACATCAATAATCAGGATGGCACTTTTACCGAAAGTATAAAAGACTATACCTCACATCTTTGCCTTTCCGCAATGGGCGTTGATATGGCAGATATCAACAATGATGGTCACGGTGATGTTTTTATCACAGATATGCTTCCGGAGACTAATGAAAGGGTCAAATCTGTTATGGAATTTGAGAATTATAACGTTTTTAAACTCAAACAGAGCAAAGATTTCTTTCAGCAATATATCCATAATACGCTTCAGCTGAACAATGGTAATGGCAGCTTTTCTGAAATTGCGCATTATAGCGGTGTCGAAGCTACAGACTGGAGTTGGGCAGGATTGATATTTGATATGGATAATGATGGGCTACGCGATATTTTTGTCACAAATGGCATAAACCATGATCTTACCGATATTGATTTCGTCGACTTTTTTGCAAATGATATTATGCAAAAAATGGTGTTGACGGGCAAAAAAGAAGCTATTGACAGTATTATCAATAAGATGCCGGTTACGAAACTGCCCAACTATGCCTATAAAAATCAGGGTGACCTTACCTTTGAAAACGAAGCCAATGATTGGGGGCTGGGCATACCAAGTCTTTCAAACGGCTGCGCTTATGGCGATCTGGACAACGATGGCGATCTGGACCTTGTGGTAAACAATGTCAATATGGAAAGTTTTTTATACCGCAACAACAGCGAGAAACAGACAAATACCAACTTTCTAAAAATCAATCTCAAAGGAACACCTGATAATAGTTTCGCCATAGGCGCTAAAATCAAACTCTTCTCAGGGGATAAAATTTTCATGCAGGAAGAAAACCCTACCCGCGGTTTTCAATCTTCTATGGATTATTCCTTGACCATGGGACTTGGGGCGATTGAAAGCCTGGATTCTCTCCTGGTTATTTGGCCAGATGATCGCTTTCAGGTCTTCAAGAATGTCGCGGTTAATCAGACCTTATCCCTTGACATTAATGACGCGAATGCAACGTACGAACCTGAAGTCCGCCAGCAACAAAACCAACTGCTTACCGAAGTTTCCAATGAACCCCTTGAGGCGCATCAGGAAAATCAATATTCAGACTTTGATTATGAAGGTTTAATCTATAAAAAACTTTCTCAGGAAGGCCCGGCAATGGCAACGGGCGATATCAATGGTGATGGAAAAGAAGATTTTTTTATAGGTGGTGCAAAGGGAAAATCAGGAAGCATTTACCTAAATATGGGTAATGGAAAATTTGAAAAAAAATCACAGCCCAAACTCGAACTTGATAATTTATTTGAAGATACCGCGGCCGCATTTGCAGATATTGATGGAGATGGCGACCTGGACTTGATTATAGGATCTGGAGGAAATGAACGGGGGGAGAATATGTACTATATACCCAGGCTTTATTTAAATGACGGCAAGGGATCCTTTGTGGCAGCTGAAAATCAATTGCCTGCGGCAGATCAAAATGTTGCTGCCATCGCACCTTATGATTATGATGGGGATGGGGATATAGACCTATTTGTAGGATCACGCAGCGTGGTGAGTCTTTTTGGTGTAGATCCCAGACATTTACTTTTAGAAAACCAAGGCGATGGCACGTTTAAAGATGTCACAGAAAAAAAAGCCTTTGACCTAAAGCATGCTGGTATGATCACCTCAGCAACCTGGAGTGACACTGATGGTGATGAATTAAAGGATTTAATAGTTACCGTAGACTGGGGGGCACCAAAAATTTACAGGAATACAGGGCGTGGCCTCCAGCAAATGAAGACTTCTTTATCTACCGAAAATGGATGGTGGAATACCGTGGTAACGGCAGATCTTGATAAGGATGGCGATCAGGATCTTATCCTGGGAAATAGGGGAAGCAATATTCCCTATAAAGTTTCACAAGAAACACCAGTTAAGATCTGGATCAATGATTTCGATGACAATGGCACTATTGAACAAATCATGACTATTCATGAAAACGGAAAGGACTATCCTATTCACATGAAGAAAGAACTTACAAGCCAATTGCCTAGCTTGAAGAAAAAGAACCTGAAAGCATCTGACTATGCGCAAAGACCTATTTCTGAAATTTTTAGTGCTCAGCAACTCGATCATGCGCTCGTGCGAGAAGTAAACAACTCCCGTACCGTTATCGCGATAAATAAGGGCAATGGTGATTTTGAGCTCAAAGATCTCCCTGGCCATGTACAACTTTCCTGTGTTTGTGGGATCGTTTGCCAGGATATCAACAAAGATGGTAATCTGGATCTGGTTATGGCGGGTAACAATTTTGAATTTAAACCTCAGTTTTCCCGACTGGATGCAAGCTTTGGAAATGTTCTACTGGGTGACGGAAATTTAAATTTTGAATGGCAGGGCTATGATAAGAGTGGGTTTGTTATTCGTGATGAAGTAAAATTTCTGCAAACTGTGAAGGACAAAGATGGCAAAACCTATGTAATCGCCGCAATTAATGACCAAAAGCCAAGAATTTTTGAAATTAATGAATAAATGCTTGTTGTTATGGATCTCGGTAGCAATGCTTCTTTCCTGTACAAAGGAGCAGAAAGAAAATCCTGCACTTTTTTTTCAGAAAATTTCCGCTGATTCCTCGGGCGTCGATTTCGCTAATATATTGACCGAAACAAGGGATCAGAACATTCTGGATTACCTGTATTATTACAACGGTGGCGGGGTAAGTATTGGGGATATCAATAATGACGGACTTCCAGATATTTATTTTACCGGCAACCAGATCAAAAACAAACTTTATCTCAATAAAGGAGACCTAAAATTTGAGGACATTACCGCAAAAGCGGGCGTTGCCGGTACTGCAAACTGGAACACGGGGACCGCAATGGCAGACGTAAACGGCGATGGACTACTGGATATCTACGTTTGTGCCGTTGTAGGTATAAATGGTTTTATGGGGTATAACCAGCTTTTTATAAATAATGGCGATCTTACCTTTAAGGAACGCGCAAAAGAATACGGTCTCGATTTTGAAAACTATTCTTCCCAGGCTGCTTTCTTTGATGTAGATAATGATGGCGACTTGGATATGTACTTACTTAATCACGCGATTCACACCGCAAACTCTTTCGGTATGGCAAATATCCGTGAAAAACGTGTTTCAGAAAGTGGCGATAAATTGCTTATTAACGAAAGCGGTAAATTTATAGACCGAAGTGAAGAAGCTGGTATTTACGGTGGTGCAAACAGTTATGGCCTGGGTATCGCTACCTCTGATTTCAACAACGATGGTTTTACGGATATTTATGTGAGTAATGATTTTCATGAAGATGATTACTATTATCTAAACAATGATGACGGTACTTTTACGGAATGCCTGAAAACCAATTTTGGTCATATTTCACGGTTTAGTATGGGCAGCGATGCGGCAGATATCAACAATGATGGTTTTATAGATCTGATCACGTTAGATATGCTTCCGGAAGAAGAAAGTATTTTAAAAACTTCTGCAAAGGATGATAATGTTGATACAGATAGAATGCGCATAGAGCGGCTTGGATATCACCCGCAATACAGCCGGAATATGCTACAGATCAATCAAAATGGAAAGTATTTTGCTGAAACCGGACTCCTGAGCGGTGTTGCTGCCAGTGACTGGAGTTGGGGAGCACTTTTCGCCGACTATGACCAGGATGGTTATCAGGATTTATTTATAAGCAACGGTATCCCACGCCGGCCTAATGACCTGGATTATATAAAATACAGTTCTACAGATCAGGTTCGCCAAAAACTTGAGACCACAAACCTTATTGATGAACGCGCGATCAATAAAATGCCATCGGGCAAAGTAACCAACTATATATATTCAGGAGCTCCCGATGCCCTATTTACGAATCAATCTAAAAATTGGATAGCAAACGACAGTTTGCCAGCTACCGGTTCAGCCTACGCAGATTTAGACAATGATGGTGATCTGGATCTCGTGACCAATAATATTAACGCACCGGCAAGTATTTATGAGAATAAAGGAGCTACAGGTTCTTTTTTAAAACTAAAGTTTAAGGATACAATTAGGAATACTTTCGCTATAGGGACAAAAGCGATCGCATTTAGTAATGGAAAGTTGCAATACCGCCAACTATATACTACTAAGAGTTGGCAGTCTTCGTCAGAGCCCACGATACACTTTGGTTTTAAAGAGGGTCAAAAATTAGATTCCCTGCTCATCGTTTGGCCAGATCAAAAAGCGGAAATACTCTATGACATAGCGTTAGATCAAACATTAACTTTAAATCCGTCCGCAGTGCGTTTCCCCATAGATTTAAAGAATTATTTTGGGAACGTCAATACCCAAATATTCTTCAAGGTCGCAGACAATTTGGGGATTGATTACGCTCCCGTTGAAAACGAATATTCAGACTTTGGAACACAAAAACTTCTTCTTCATAAACTGTCAGATCAGGGTCCCGGGGTGTCTGTAGGGGATATCAATAAAGATGGTCTGGATGATATAATCTTTGGCAGTGTTCGTTTTCAGGAAGCGAAAGTTTTTCTTCAGGATCAAAATGGTTTTAAAGAAAAAAAGCAACCGGCATTTGCGCTTAACAAAAACAAGGAGGAAACTTCCGCAGTATTAGGTGATTTTGACAATAACGGTACGATAGATCTTTATTTTGCCACTGGTGATGGTGAGTCTATACGCAGTGTAAATCTTGAAGATTCTTATTATTCTGGCGATGATGAAGGTAACTTCACTTTACTAAAAAACGAGGCTCCATTACGACAAAATAATTCGGTAATATGCAAATCTGATATTGATGGTGATGGCGATCTGGATATTTTTCTGGGCGCTAACGGCGAAAATTTAAAGTATGGGTCCCTACCCGCTTCTTCCCTCCTAATCAATACCGATGGAAAATTTTTGGATTCCAATCAAGAAGTTTTCAAGAAACTGGGCATGATAACCGATGCGGTTTTTGAGGATTTTGATCAGGACGGCGATAAAGATTTAATTGTGGTAGGTGAATGGATGCGCCCCACTTTTATAAGAAATGATAATGGTAGGTTCACAGACGTAACAGATGAGTTGCTTGAAGAAAAACTCAATGGGCTATGGCAAACTGTGCTGCCCTTTGACCTAGATGAGGACGGGGATATGGATTATCTGCTGGGCAACTGGGGACTCAATTCAAAACTACATGCGAGCACAAAATTCCCGCTTGTGTTGTATCACGCCGACTTTGATAATAATGGTCTTCAAGAGAGTATTATTGCACAGGAAAAGAACGGAAACTACTATTTAGAACACGATCTGGACCTGTTGTCTTCACAATTGAGCATAATACGTAAAAAATTTAATACCTATAAGGATTTTGCTGGTAAAACTGCTGTGGAAGTGATGGGAAAAAAGGCTTTGGAAACCGCTGAAAAATTAGAAATACATACATTAGCGTCAGGATATCTGGAGAATACCAATGGAGCTTTTAAATTTCGTACCTTCAGCAATGCGTTACAGATAGCGCCCATAAAAGCCATGTTGAATTTTGACTTTGATAATGATGGCCGTGAAGAAGTTTTACTGGGTGGCAATTATTTTGGTTTGACACCATATTATGGTAAGTTTGATGCCATGGGCGGAGTTTTGTTAAAAAGCGGTCAACAGGATATAAATACTGCCGGTTTGGGTCTGAATTTCTTTCAGAAATCGGTAAGGCACCTATCAATAGTAGAGGTTGACAAAGTATACCATTTACTAGTTACCTACAATAACGTAAAAGCTGAACTGTATAAAATAGGAGAACGATGATGTTGCGATTTTTTGGACTTATATTGATTATCACTAGCCTCTCCTGCACGACGCGGGATAAGGACATAAATATTACACCAGGCGATTATCATACGGCTCAGGATCGTGTTACCGCCATACAGGTGCATGATATTTTCTCCCCACCGGTGGCCAGTCGCATCTATGCCTATAGCAATATTGCGGCCTACGAAGCCATGCTGGGTGGTACTGAAAAATACAAAAGCCTCGCCGGTCAATTAAGGGATCTTAAACCTGTTCCCGCACCTTTGGACACCACAGGTTTAAATTACCAGCTTGCCTCACTGGTCGCCTATTATGATGTAGCAAAGCAATTGATATTTTCAGAAGAGCGCATCATCTTGTTCCGCGATAGCTTGTATTCTACCTGGGAGCAACAAAACCCGGTCAGTTTCAAGACTTCAAAAGATTATGGAATGCAGGTGGCAGCGCACATTAAAGAATGGATGGGTAAGGACAATTATGCCCAGACCCGCACGATGCCCAAGTTCTCCGTATATTCTGACGATGAGACCCGCTGGCAGCCCACTCCCCCGGCGTATATGGATGGTATTGAACCGCACTGGGCAAAAATACGGCCCTTTGTAATTAAATCTTCAGACCAGTTCAAGCCCACGCCCCCACCCGCTTTTTCAATGGAAGAAAATTCAGATTTTCGGAAAGAGGTAATGGAAGTCTATGAAACGAACAACGATCCCAACGGCGCTGACGAAACGAGCAAAGAAACCGCTATTGCCCAATTTTGGGACTGTAATCCCTACGTATCTACCCACAAGGGCCATCTTATGTTTGCCACAAAAAAAATCACCCCTGGTGCACACTGGATGGGTATTGCGAAAATAGCGTGCGAAAAAACAGATTCTGACTATGAAACAACCGTTTTAGCCTATACAAAAACGGCTATTGCCATTGCTGATGGTTTTATAAGTTGTTGGGACGAGAAGTACCGCAGCAATCTTATAAGACCAGAAACGGTCATCAATAAATATATTGATGAGAACTGGGTTCCCGTTTTGCAAACCCCTCCATTTCCTGAATATACTAGTGGGCATTCTGTAATCTCTGGTGCTGCATCTATAGCCCTGACTTCTGTTTTTGGTGAAAACTTCAGCTTTAATGACGATACGGAAACACCTTATGGACTTCCCATAAGAAGTTTTACATCTTTTAGAGCGGCATCTACAGAAGCCGCTGAAAGCAGGTTGTACGGCGGTATACATTATCGCGCCGCGATAGAAAAAGGTTTAGAACAAGGCCTTAATCTTGGTAATTATGTTATAGACCAGTTACAAATGACCACAGATAATACCATCGTATCGCATTAACACTATGAAAAAAGTAATTGCCCTTTTTTGTACCATCCTTGTCCTTGCACTTTGCTGGTTTCTTTTTATCAAAAAGTATGACTATCAAATTTCATTTGAATCACCGTATGGACCGGGGACAGCTTATCAGGAAGTTTATAATCTTCAAACATTGAACGGTACAGACTCGGTCAAAACCGTAAAGCTAAAAGACTGGGAGTCCTTCAATGAAATTACGCAGATGGCACATTTAAAGGCTGCCGACTCAATCGAACTGGTATGGCATTTTGAACCTATGTATGATAGTATTTCAAACATTACGGTACGTACACGAAGTACCACAAATAAATTTTCACAGCGTTTATCCATCATCAATCCGTTTCAGGAAAATGACTATATCCAGGAACTGAAGACAGATCTTATCGCATTTAGAAAAGAACTTTATAATCTTCAGTCAAGTTACAGGATCGATTTAAAGGAGCAAACCACAACTTCACCAGCAGCTACCTGTGCGTGTATTACCTCTACGACAAGTCTTAAGGGGAAAGCCGGCGCGATGATTGCCACTATAGGCTCCATTGAGGATTATATGATCGAGAATGGACTCAAACAGGATGGTTTCCCCATGCTTCAAGTAAAGCACTGGTACGTACCGGAAGATATAATAACCTTTGATTTTTGTTTTCCCATTGCCGGTAACCATAAACCCGTTTCTGGAAATGAGGTTTTTATACGTAAAATAGCTCCTAAAAAAGCAATTTATGGCTCTTTTCACGGAAATTACAAATTATCGCACCGGGCATGGTTTGATTTGTACGAAAGGGCGAAAAACGAAAATATAGCCATTACCCCAGAACCTCTAGAAGTGTACCATAGTAATCCCAGAAACGGTGGTGACCCGCTCACCTGGCAGGCCGATATTTATATCCCCCTTAAGAAACAATAAATCATAAAAAAAACGGCCATTTTCATATGAAAATGGCCGTTTTTTATCAGATATAAGAAATTTACGGTTATACTTCTGTAATGCCTTCTGCTTTTACTTCAACATTTTTACCATTTACGATTATATCAAGGTTATCCCCTTTATCAAGGCTAAAACCTACTTTTTCCTTCTGTACGCTTACCTTGAGGATTTGACCCCTAAAATTGATTTTGAATGAAAATCCGTCCCATGCTTCGGGCATTTTGGGTTCAAAAGAAAGTTTATCTTCTTTGATACGCATACCGCCAAAACCTTCTACAACACTCATCCAGGTACCAGCCATACTGGTTATGTGTAAACCTTCGTGTACTTCTTTATTGTAATCATCAAGATCTAGGCGTGATGTCCTTAAATAAAAGGTGTACGCCTGTTCCATCCTGTCTAATTTTGCCGCTTGGATAGAATGTACACAGGGACTTAACGAAGATTCATGTACCGTAAACGGCTCATAAAAGTCAAAATGCTTTTTGAGTTCCTCTTCACTAAATTGATCCTCAAAGAAGTATAAACATTGCAGGGTATCTGCCTGCTTGATATAGGGTGAACGCAAAATACGGTCCCAGGACCATTTCTGGTTGATGGGGCGCTGATTTTTATCAAGATCAGCAACGGTAATCAATTCTTTGTCAAGGAAATTATCCTGCTGTAAATACACGCCCTTCTCTTCAGAATATGGGAAATACATTCTGTCAGCAACGGCTTTCCAGGATTTGAGTTCGTCTTCTTTTAAATTGGTTTTATCAAGTATGCGTTTGTAATCTGAACTAAAATCGGCACTTACTTTTTGAACGTGTTCAAGCGCATAATCCAGACACCATTTGGCTAAATAATTTGTATAGAAATTATTGTTCACATTATTTTCATACTCATTGGGACCGGTAACACCCAGAATTACATAACTATCCTTTTTCTTTGAAAAGGTAGCTCTTTGCTCCCAGAAACGAGCAACAGCAATAAGAACTTCCAGTCCTTTTTCTGGAATATAACTGTAATCGCCAGTATAACGCACATAATTATAAATGGCGAATATCATAGCACCATTACGATGTATTTCTTCAAAGGTAATTTCCCACTCATTGTGGCATTCTTCACCGTTCATGGTCACCATTGGATACAAAGCCGCACCGTTTTTAAAACCGAGTTTTTCGGCGTTTTCTATCGCTTTTTCCAGGTGATTATATCTGTAGGTCAATAAGTTTCTGGCCACTTGTTGATCTTTGGTCGCCATATAAAATGGAATACAATACGCTTCGGTATCCCAATATGTAGAACCACCATATTTTTCACCTGTAAATCCTTTCGGACCAATGTTCAAACGGGAATCTTTACCCGAATACGTTTGGTTGAGCTGCATGATATTAAAACGGATTCCCTGTTGTGCCTTAACGTCGCCGTCAATCACGATATCTGACATGGCCCAGATCGCCGCCCAGTCCTCTTTTTGTTTTTCTAAAAGCGCTTTGTAGCCCAATGCGCTTGCGGTATCGAGAACTTTATTGGCCTCGTCTTTTAAAGTGTCTTTATCGTGGTTAAAAGAAGTGACATAACCCGCAATTTTATGAATGGTAAAAGCTTCACCTTCTTTTATTTCGGTTTCGTATATATGACCTATATAGGTATCAGTCTTATTTGTTTTTAGCGAAAGCGATATGGGCCTACCGTCTACTGTAAAACTATTGTACATCGCGGTACATACATGAAACATCGTTTTCATGGTATGCGCCATAATGTAAGCGCGGTTACCGTTTTCTGATACAGAAAGCGTATTCCAGAACTTATCGTCCCAATTTGTATCCTCATTAGTTATACCACTGTCAAGATAAGGCTCATAACTCATGGTTACATCGCGGTTGAGCGGTGTAACTTTATATTTGATGGCGCCTATTTCATCATGCTCCATACTTAAAAAGCGCTGGGCAGAAACCTTGATTTCCACACCATTTTGAAGGGTAGCGTTAAAGCTACGGCTCAGCCATCCCTCTTTCATATTTAATTCCCTACGGAAATTAGAAACACTGGAGCAGGTATTGAGATCCAGTTGCTCCCCATCAATAACTACTTTTATACCTATCCAACTGGGAGCATTGATGACTTTTGCGAAATATTCAGGATATCCATTTTTCCACCAGCCCACACGCGTCTTGTCAGGATAATAAATCCCACCTATATAACTTCCCTGAAATGTTTTGCCGCTGTATTCCTCTTCAAAATTTGCCCGTTGACCCATGGCGCCATTGCCTATGCTCATAAGGCTTTCTGATGAAGTAATACGGTCTTTTTCAAATCCTTCTTCAAGGATTGACCAGGCAGAGGGAATTATATAATCTTGGTTCATGGTTTAATTTTTCAAAAGTTGGTCTAAAAATTGGGTTTCTATTTCCGTAAAATCGTTGAAAACATAATCGGCTTCGTGTAAAACTTCGGCATCGCCAATACCTATGCTCACCATACCGGCAATATTTGCTGCCTGTACACCAGCAATGCTGTCTTCAAAAACTATTGTATCTGCTGCATCTATGCCTAGTTCTTTGGCACCTATAAGAAAAACTTCGGGATCAGGTTTTGCTTTAGAGACATCTGTACCATCTACCGTAGCGTCAAAAACAGGGTACAAATTGACCCGTTTTAAAATGGGCACCGCATTTTTGCTTGCAGATCCTAAGGCTATGGGTACATTTTTTTTCTTCAGATAATCCAGGACTTTCTTGACTCCTGGCAAAATATCTTCTTCGCTCATACCGTCAATGTAGCTGAGGTACTCTTCATTTTTGGACTCCAGCCATTTATCTTTTTCTTCCTGAGTTGCCGTTTTACCGCCTATTTCAAGCAAAAGTTCAAGGGATCGTACCCTACTAACCCCTTTAAAATCTTCATTTTGCTCTTCGGTAAAATCAAAACCGAGATCATTTGCCAGGTGTTTCCAGGCTAAATAATGAAAGCCCGCAGTATTTACAATTACCCCATCAAGGTCAAAAATAATTCCTTTTTTACTCATCAAAATGATTTATCTGTTCTTAAATGTATGTGTGGATTCCCGCTGTATCAAGCTTGTGTCAATGTAAGTGGTAGTAGATTCTTCATTCTCCTCATCCCGCTGCAATTTATCGATTAAAATTTCGGCTGCTTTGCGCCCCATCTCCTCACCGTGCTGACTTACAGTGGTTAAACTTGGCAAAAAATGTTGTGACAGGTTACCATCTGTAAAACAAATTATGGAAATATCGTCAGGAATACGCTTACCCTCTTCCTGAATATATCTGGCGGCAGCAACCGCAAAAAGTTCATTTACCGTAAATATGGCATCCAGATCGTTTTTCTTTATAAACTGCTTAATTTTCTCATGACAATCATCATCGCACTCATCAATATTATCCAACTTTAGGATTAAATCTTCATTGATTGCCACACCGGCATCTGAAAGCGCCTCCATATAACCTTCCGTACGCAAACGCGCCACACTGTTATAATCATGTGAGGTTAGGATTCCTATTTTACGACATCCCGTTTTGAGCAAATGCATGACTCCTTTTTTAGCGCCGGCCTTATCATCTATTAGTACACGATCACAGGGAATACCTTCTACGACGCGATCAAACATGACCACGGGCATGCCCTGTTCTATCACCTCGTTTAAATGGTGATAATCTTCCTTGAGCATGGTTTCCTTGGATACCGAAAGTATAAAACCATCAGTACTACCATTGGCCAGGAGTTCCATATTCAGGACTTCTTTATCGAAATCGTTGTTGGAAAGGCAAATGATCACATTGTAATTGTGCTCCCTGGCAGTCATTTCTATACCGCGTATTACCGTAGTAAAAAAGTGGTGCACGATCTGGGGGATTATGACCCCAATCGTATTGGTTTTCCTGTTCTTAAGGCTTAGGGCTATATTATTCGGCTTGTAGTTGTACTTTTTAGCATAAGCCTTGATTTTTTCACGTGTCTCTTCGCTAATTTCGGGACTGTCGCGTAATGCTTTGGAAACGGTGGAAATTGAAACATCCAGTTCTTGAGCTATTAATTTTAAGGTAAGTTTTCTTCTCATAATATTAAAAATGCAAATATACTGGTTTCTGAAAGCCTAGCGCCTATCAAGCGTCTCGAATAGTATAAATCTACAAACGAAAACGTTATATTGTGAATAAAATGTCATATTTTCAACATTTATTAATAAACCTTCACATAATGCGCTTCCGTAAATTTGTTTTAGGCCTCGTAACCGCTACCTTTTTGACCTCTGGCTGCAAAGAAAAGAACAATGCAGAAGTTGTAAAAACCGAAAATAATACAACTACCACTGATAGTGCTTATTATCAGGAAAAATACAGGCCTCAGTATCATTTTTCGCCAGAAGCAAACTGGATGAACGATCCTAACGGACTCGTTTTTTACAAGGACACTTATCACTTATTTTATCAATATTATCCTGACGATACGAAGTGGGGGCCTATGCACTGGGGGCACGCTACAAGTAAAAATTTAAGGGATTGGGAACACAAACCAGTCGCACTCGCACCAGATTCCCTGGGATATATTTTCTCTGGAAGCGCGGTCGTGGATCAAAACAATTCTTCAGGTTTTGGCTCTGCCGAAAATCCGCCTATGGTGGCCATGTTCACCTATCACAATGCAGAAATGGCCGAAGCTGGCAGAGAGGACTACCAGACCCAGGGCATCGCCTATAGCCTGGATGATGGCGACACCTGGGAAAAATATGAAGGCAATCCCGTAGTGCCGAATGTGGATCAGGGTATTGACTTTCGGGATCCAAAGATATTCTGGCATGAGGCTTCCCAGAAATGGATACTTCTACTTGTTGCCGGTGATCACGCGCAGATCTATAATTCAACAGATCTCAAAAAATGGGATTTCCTGAGCGATTTTGGGCAAAAAAGAGGTGCGCATGGCGGCGTATGGGAATGTCCAGATCTTTTCCCCCTTAAAGTAGATGGTGGCGAAGAAAAATGGGTGCTGCTCATCAGTATAAATCCCGGCGCGCCTAATGGTGGCTCGGGTACGCAGTATTTTGTAGGTGAATTTGATGGGAAAACTTTTACCTCTCAACAAAAAGAGGATAAATGGATTGACTGGGGCCGCGACAATTATGCAGGAGTGACATTTAACAACATGCCACAGGATGACCGTGTTTTTCTGGGCTGGATGAGCAACTGGAATTACGGGGAACAAACACCTACGGAAAAATGGCGCAGTGCCATGACACTACCACGCAAGCTTGAACTTAAAAAAGATGATGGTTATTTCCTGACCAATTATCCTGTTGATGCCATCACCCAAAACCTCAGCTACGAAAATTTTGCAGCTGAAAAACCGGTACAGCTGGAAAATAAAGACCTCAATCAGGCACATATTGAATTTGAATTGCCAGAAAATCCATCAGATTTTAGGATTGCTTTATCAAATGCGTCAAAAGATTCCGTTTATGTGGGCTATTCAAAAACGCAAAATCAGTTTTATATCGACCGCATAGCTTCTGGGGAAACCGATTTTTCAGAGAAATTCGCTGATCGCATCATGACCGCGCCTGCTCAGTTTATAAAAAAGGGCCCAACTTCCATTTCCTTATTTACAGATCAATCTTCCATTGAATTTTTTGTGGATGGTGGTGCCACCGCGATGACTGCACAGGTTTTTCCGAAGAGTCCCTATACAATATTGAATATCCAAACGGAAGATGTCGTTAAAAACCTTAAACTTGCACCTGTTCCCAGTATTTGGAAAAACCAATCAACCGATTAAATAAAAACCAACCAATACATGAAAGCAGTACAAAAATGGTCTGTTGCCGTCGCGCTCTCAGGCTTCTTATTTGGATTTGACACCGTTGTGATTTCTGGCGCAAACCTTCCCATTAAAGAACTCTGGCACACCACACCTTTTTTTCATGGCCTTTTTATAATGTCTATGGCCCTGTGGGGAACTGTTTTAGGTTCGCTTACGGGAGGGATTCCCTGTGACCGGTTGGGTCGTAAAAAAACACTGATCTGGATTGGGGTACTTTATTTTGTCTCTGCACTGGGTTCTGCACTTTCACCAGATCCTTATCTATTTTCTTTCTTTAGGTTTATAGGCGGCGTGGGAGTTGGCGCTTCATCTGTTGCGGCACCCACGTATATTTCTGAGATTTCTTCGGCTAAAAACAGGGGCAAACTGGTTGCTTTATACCAATTCAACCTCGTTCTAGGTATTCTAATAGCATTTTTCAGCAATTATGCGCTACAGGGTTTTCAGGGGGACAATGACTGGCGCTGGATGCTGGGCGTTGAAGCGATCCCTGCACTTATTTACACCTTGATGGTAATGCAGGTTGCCAAGAGTCCGCGATGGTTGCTCTACAAGAGAAATGCCGAACAGCAAGCCCTTGAGGTGCTCAGTAAAATTTATGACCCAGCGGAAGCAAAACAGCAGGTCCTTGATATCAAAGCAGACCTTGCAAATACCGCAAATGATGTGAAACTCTTTTCCAGAAGGTTTAGAAATCCACTTATATTGGCCTTTTTGATTGCTTTTTTCAACCAGGTTTCCGGTATCAATTTTATACTTTATTATGCTCCGGAAATTCTGGAACGTGCCGGTCTTGCCGAAGGCGACTCCCTTCTTAGTTCTATTTCCATTGGCGTGATCAATTTGATTTTTACATTTGTGGGCGTTGGCCTTATTGATAGATTGGGACGTAGGCAGCTTATGTACATTGGATCTTTTGGCTATATTATTAGTCTGCTCGTCGTGGCATGGGCATTTTATACCGGTGCAAGCAGCAGTATACTTTTGACCTTCATCCTTATATTTATCGCTTCTCACGCAATAGGCCAGGGTGCGGTTATCTGGGTGTTTATTTCTGAAATATTCCCTAATAAAGTCCGTTCGTACGGTCAATCCTGGGGTACGGGGACACACTGGGTCTTTGCCGCTTTGATAACACTGCTCACACCTGTTTTTCTGGATTCTGAATCAGGTATCTTTAAAGACAACCCATGGCCCATATTCGCCTTTTTTGCCTTTATGATGTTCCTGCAATTGCTCTTTGTAAAATTCCTTATGCCTGAAACTAAAGGAATTTCACTTGAAGAGCTTGAAAAAACGATTTTGAAATAAGGAAACCAGGGCTTTTAAATTTTAGTCAAAAAGTTCACGTAAAACCTAATTAACTGTGCAAAAACCATTGAAAACAATCTGTTTTGGAGAGATTTTATGGGATAAATTCCCTGACGGAAAAGCCCTGGGGGGAGCGCCGCTCAATGTGGCATTGCGTTTACTTTCCCTGGGCGCAGATAGCAGTATCATTAGCCGACTGGGAACTGACGAACTCGCAACCGAAACACGGGAGCAACTGGAGTCTTACGACATAGCGCAACAGCTTGTTCAAACAGACGACGCCCTAAAAACGGGAATCGTAGATGTCGAACTGGACGCTTCTGGGTCTGCCTCTTATACGATTAAGAAACCGGTGGCATGGGATGAAATTGCTTTAACCGAAACCAATAAAAAAGAGGTTGCGGGTAGTGACTTGTTCATTTTTGGCTCCCTTGCCTGCCGAAGCAAAACCTCTAGGGAAACACTTTTTGCTCTTTTAGACGAAGCCCAAAAAGCTGTTTTTGATGTTAATTTGCGTGCGCCACATTATGAACTGGAACAGGTACTGGAACTTATCAAAATGGCAGATATTGTTAAGATGAATGATGACGAACTGGAACAAATCTGCGCATTTCTTGATTTTGACATGAATTCCCTGCGGGATGGCCTTATTTTCTTAAACGAATATACAAATGCGCAAACGCTGTGCGTTACGCGAGGAGGCGAAGGTGCCCTACTGCTGCACAACGATAATTTTTATGAAAGCCAAGGCTATGCTGCAAAAGTAGTGGATACCGTAGGCGCTGGGGATTCTTTTTTAGCCGGATTGCTCTACATACTCTACACCGAAAACAATCCGCAATACGCGCTGGAATTTGGCTGTGCACTGGGCGCACTGGTCGCTGGGAAAAAAGGGGCCAATGCACGTATTGAAAATGACGAAATAAAACAGAAAATCAGTCAAAATAAGGGCTGATTTTGCCTGTTTTCAATGCCTAAACTCCAATTTTTTGATGATTTAACATTGAAAAGTGGAATTCTCTTTTAAATGTGTTCTTGCTTTTACAGAAAAAATTGGTCTGATGAAATTGCCTCCCCTTTGGGTGTCTTTAAAACGATTTCCTATTATAGAAAAGGATTTTGCGTTAGGGATTGCAGTTGAAATCCTTTTTGTGAGGTACGAGCAAAAAGATTGAAACGTAAAGCCCGACCCGCAGCGAAACGCCCAAAAAGAAATGAAAAAGCTATAAACCGGCTCAAAATTCAGTTTATTGAGTATCTTCCTAAAACGGTTTATTTTAAGATTAGGACACTTTCTGAATATTCAATTACTTTTTAATCTGCAAAAGATTCGCACAATTCAATCGTATCTGTGACATCCTTTAGTGTCGTTCTGGGATTGATAAGGCACATACGTAACACGATCATTCCATTTAAAATGGTAGTTACCAGCATCGCCTGCCTGCTGTTTACCACCTGCTCAGAAATTTTTGCATTGAGCTGATCGAGCTCTTTTTCACTAAGGTTTTTTGCAATTGGATTGTACCTGAAATTGATTATCGCCAGCGTGGCCGGCGAAACCACTTCCCAGGTTCGGCTTTTACGTAAATAGGCGTCTGTGGCTTCGGCAAGATCTATGTTGTACTGTACCGCTTCGCGGAAAGCTTTCAATCCGAATGTTTTTATTGACATATAGAATTTTAACGCCCTAAAGCGTCTGGTCAACTGGATGCCGTGATCGAAAAAATTGATCTCGCTCTCATTCCCTTCCACATCGCGCAAATATTCCGGTTTTTCGGTAAAAGTACCGCTAAGCCATCTATGGTTGCGTACCAGAAGACAGCCCATTTCGTAGGGTTGATAAAACCATTTGTGGGGATCTACGGTGATCGAATCTGCCTTATCGATCCCCTTGAGTAATTTCTTACCGTCCTTGCCCAGAATCGCGGCACCACCGTAAGCGCCGTCCACGTGGAACCAAAGCTTTTCCTTCTTGCAGATTTCACCAATTTCAACCAATGGATCTACCGTACCGGTATTTGTCGTTCCCGCAGAAGCCAAAATACAAAACGGTTCCAGACCTTCCAGACGATCCCTATTGATCGCATTTTTCAGTTTATTGATACCGAATTTGAATTCCATATCCGTAGGAATAATACGAATCTGTTCCTTACGGAAACCCATCACGCGGATCGCTTTGATATTACTGCTGTGCGCCTGGTCTGACAAGTAAATGGTAGCTTTTGAAAAATCCTCACCACATTTAATGTTTCGGGCTGTGACCAGCGCGGTTAGATTGGCCATTGAGCCACCGCTGGTAAAAATCCCACCTCCTTTTTTCTGTGGAAACCCAAACATTTTAAGCAGCCAGTTCATGGTCACGATCTCCAGTTCAGCCGCTGAAGGTGCCGCTGCCCATCCTCCTGAAAATACGTTAAACCCAGTCGCCAGCGTATCTGCCATCGCACTGATATAATTGCTGGGTCCCGGTACAAACGAGAAAAATTTGGGATGGCTAAGCAAATTGGTACCAGGAATGACCTGCTCCATCACAAAATCCAAAACTTTATGCGCATCGGTAGGATTTTCTGGCGCTTCTTCTGAAAATAGGGTATCCATTTCCTTGCGCGTAGCCACCGCCACCGGATTTTTAGTGCGCTGCGTGGCGTGGTGCCCCGCAATGAGATCTACAATACGATGCCCATAATCAAGCATTTCCTGTTCAGACAGTTCTAAACGCGCTTCCGGTTTGGATTCCATAATAAAATTTTCGGCAAAATTAGGGATTTAATAGGCGAAAAACGGCTGAAAATGGGTAATTATTCGGGATTTAAGGGCTGAAATCTATTACGAAAAAATGGACCGGGATTAATAAAAAAAGATTCAAAAAGACCTATTTTCAGTTTTTTTTGGAGCCGTTTTAATTTTGATTAATAATAAAGCGATTACGTTGGAAGAAAATTCATTCAGTGATACTATTATTTGATGGAACCAATTTATAAGATAACTTTTTCAAAGTTTTGAACCTAAGAAACGGATTTTGCGTTAGGGATTGCAGTGGAAATCCTTTTTGTAAGGCACGATCAAAAAGATTGCAACGCAAAGCCCTACCCGCAGGGAAACGCCCACAAAAAAATCAAACAATCCACGCTACACTAAAAACGTTTAGTTTACAATTGTGGCTCTTAGGATGTTGATCTCGAATTTATTTACATCAATTTTTAACCCTTATAAAACCCACTCTTTACATTCTCGTTCTTGCCTTCGGCATTTACCATATAACTAAAACCGTCATGAATGGCGTAACCACCGGTCTCGCCATTTTTATTAAGGGCGATCACAGCAACCTGAAAATCCATATAACCCGGATTACGTTCTATGACACGTTCTACCGCTTGTTTACAGGCCTCTTTCGGACTTTTACCCTGTCGCATCAACTCTACTGCCAGAAAACTGCACACATTTTTAATGATCTCTTCTCCCATACCCGTGGCCGCAGCGCCACCTATCTTATTGTCAATAAAAAGTCCGGCGCCAATAATGGGCGAATCGCCCACACGGCCCTGCATTTTATACGCCAGGCCAGAGGTAGTACAAGCGCCCGCGATATCCCCGTTTTTATCCATGCACACCATCCCTATCGTGTCATGGTTTTCAATATTGATGATGGGTTGGTATTTCTTTTCTTCAAGCCATTCTTTATAAGCGGCGCGCGTTTTGTCATTAAGCAGGTCCTGCTTTTCAAAACCATTTTGAAGGGCAAAATTGAGCGCGCCCTCCCCTACCAGCATAACGTGTGGGGTGTCTTCCATCACTTTACGAGCTACGGCCACGGGATGTTCTATATTTTGCAAATAAGCTACACTGCCCGCATTTCCATCAGGGGCCATGATGCACGCATCTAGCGTTACATTGCCTTCCCGGTCTGGAGTACCGCCTATGCCTACGGTTGTGTTTGCCACATTTGATTCCTCTACCATTACACCTTCCTGCACAGCATCTAGGGCAGATGATCCCGTTTTTAAAAGTTCGCCAGCTTTTTTACTTGCTTCATGAAAATTCCAGGTAGCAATACACACCGGGCCAGCAAATGATTTTTGCTCTTCAGAGAAAGTAGCGGCTGATAAGGTACCTGGGATCATAGGGATTGCCATGCCTGTGATTCCTGCTTTTTTGATAAAATGTCTGCGTTTCATAAATAGGTTTTTCCCTAAAATGATCGATTTTTTGACCATTTCCGGTGATTAAAATTGCTTTTAAAAGTATTAAAATTAGACCTTTTGCTATATATCCAATTGCAAAAAAAATTAATAAAGACCAATATTAGAAAGCAACGGACTCGCTTTTGCAGCCGTGATTTTTACTTTAATTTTTGTGGTATTGATACCCTTGAGTTCTAAAATACGCTTGTGGCCTATGGTTGTTCCCTGTGCAATTTCCTTCCACGCATTGTTCTCCCAAGCGGAAACCTTAAATTTCTCTACACGCTGACCCAGTTTGATATACTCCTGAAGCACGATATAATGCAGTGCCTCTTCCTTTTTAAGTTCGATTTCCAGCGTAGCGGTTGTGGTGGCATCGTCAGTTGCAAAATAGGTTTCCGGGTCTGCATCTATCGCATTTTCGGCATTATATGATGCACTATTTCCACGGAAAGAATCTGCTGAAATGGATGCTTTTTCGGCTAAATTAACGGCAAAAACGCTGTCCAAAATCTTACGGAAACCCAATAAGGCCTCTACATCATTTTCATGAAACAATCCGCGGCGGTCTGGCGGAATATTCAGCAATAAAGTAGAACCGCGCCCCACCGAAGTAAAGTACAACTGAAACAGATTTTCTGCATCACGTACCAGCGAATCTTCGGCTTTATGATAAAACCAGCCGGGTCTGATAGAGGTATTCACCTCTGCCGGAATCCATTCTGTACCATCTTCGCTACCGGTTTTCAACAGCTCTGTAATTCCGGCCTGACCGGCATAGAGCGTATCGGGCGTGATCGTGTTCCAGTTGGTTTCCCCACCTATACCTTCTTCATTCCCTACCCAACGTAAATCTGGGCCCGCATCGCTAAAAAACAGCACGTTTGGTTCTATTTCCTCTACCATCGCCAGTGTTTCTGGCCAGTGATAATAAACGGTTTTATCAATTTTCCGCTCTTCATCTGCGCCGCCGTAAAAGCCGTCACCACCGTTAGCGCCATCAAACCACATTTCAAATACGGGACCGTAGTTTTCAAAAACCTCCTTAAGTTGGTTACGGTAATAGGTTACGTAAGAATCCTGGCCGTAATCTGCGCGGTTGCGATCCCAGGGGGATAAATAGATACCAAATTTTAAGTCGTGCGCCCGGGCAGATTCTGCTACTTCTTTCACAATATCGCCTTTGCCCTCTTTGTACGGCGAATTTGCAATATCATGCTCTGTAAATTCTGAAGGGAACAAAGCAAAACCATCGTGGTGTTTTGCGGTAAGAATCACGCCTTTAAAACCAGCTTTCTCTAAGGTATTCATCCACTGGTTTACGTCAAGCTCCGTAGGATTAAAAATGGATGGCGATTCATCGCCGTAGCCCCATTCTTTATCTGTAAATGTGTTTGTGGTAAAATGGATGAAAGCGTTCATTTCCATATCATACCAGGCCAATTGCTCTTCTGTAGGTACGGGACCCACAGCTTCTGGAGCTGCTACTTCCTGCTTTTCGGCACAGGAAAAAAGAAGGAATATGCTCAAAAAAGCACTGAAATTCACTAGTTTATATGTCATTTTATCTGTTTTTGCAAGGGATTAATTTGAAAATGAAAAGGCAAGTGCGGGCAGTTTTTCACCTTTCAATATACCGGGAACCTGAACGGAAACCTTCCCGTCCTTAAGTTGCCAGTCTACGGTTTTTCCTGTTTGCAGACAGGTTATTTTTGATCCTTTTTTAGGAATATTTCCGCTCCAGGAGAAGCTTTTTGGTGTTTTTTGATCTTCTTTCAAGCAAACTATAGCAAAGGTTTTCTTGTCATTTTGGGTAAAAAAAGTAGCTTCTTCCTGAAAATAATCTATGGCGTGTGTTCCATAAATGGCTTCGCCGTTTTTATCCAGCCAACTCCCAATTTCCCGGAGCTTTTTCACCACTTCAAGTGGAATTCTACCGTCAGATTGTGGCCCTACGCCCAGAAGCATGTTTCCGCCCTTGGCAACGACTTCCACGAGATTATGAATCACTTCCGCCGAAGATTTAAAAGAATCATTGGGAACATATCCCCAATTGTTGCCCAGCGGCAGGCAGCTTTCCCAGGGGTTATCGAGTTTGGTTTCCGGTATTTTTCGCTCCGGGGTCTGGTAATTTTCATAGGGGCCGTGTACGGTGCGGTCTGCAAAAATGATCCCGGGCTGCGCTTCGCGCGCCATTTCGGCGATTTTTGGCATATTTACGTCCTGGCTCCACTCTGGGATTGGCGCACCCCACGCACGTACCTCGTCATTTACCGTTTCCAGCGGGCGAACCCAGCCACCATCAAGCCATAAAATGTCAATTTGCCCATAATCGTGCATGAGTTCGTCAATCTGGTTGTAGGTGAAATCCTGATAGGATTTCCAGCGGTCCTCATATTTTTTAATGTCATAGTTTGCATTGCGGTTTGGCGTAGCGTATTTATCCCACCAGAAATCCTGGGAATGCCAGTCTGGCTTTGAAAAATAAGCACCAATCATAAAATCTTTTTTACGAAAAGCTTCAAAAACATATTTCGCCACATTGGCTTTTGGATTGTCTTTGAAGGGGCCGTTCGTGATTTTAAAATCGGTTTGCTGGGTGTCAAACATGTTGAAACCATCGTGGTGTTTTGTTGTAAAAACCACATATTTCATCCCTGCATCTTCTGCGGCATCTGCCCAACTATCAGGATCAAAATTCACCGGATTGAATACAGAACTCAAATTCCAATACCATTCTTTGTAATCGTTGTACGCCATACCATCTGGCCGTTCTATCCAGTCTTCTGAGCACAATTGCCAAGATTCAATAATTCCCGGAACGGCGTACAATCCCCAGTGAATGAGCATCCCGAATTTCTGATCGCCCCACTCGGCAAGCTTTTCCCGCACCTGGGGATCTGTGGGCGCTTCATATTCGGTAGAACGCTCGTGCACTTCGTTTTGCGCAGAAAGCGCACTGGAAAAACAGACAAAAAGGACTAAAATCAGTCTGTTTATGTTTAAAAATGAGCTGTTTTGACCGGTTTTTATTGATTTATTTTTCATCATTCAAGAGTATAGTTTCACTAAGTTTAAAAGTTTCCTTGAGCCGTATATCTTCGGAAGAAGCGCCCAGCATCAGTTGGAATTCACCGGCTTCTGCCACCTGTTTCATTTCCGTATTGAAAAGCGACAAATCTTTCGGTGTTAAGGTGAACTGAACCGTTTTTTCTTCACCGGCTTTAAACAACAGGCGTTTAAAAGCTTTTAGTTGTTTCACAGGCGTTACCACACTGCTCGCGACATCCCTGATATACAACTGGGCAACTTCCTCCCCATCAAAAGTACTTGTATTTTTTAAGTTGAAATTTATCTTGATCTCGATTCCTTCTCCGCTACCTGTTTCGCTCACTTTCAAATTTTTGTATTCAAAATCAGAAAAACTAAGTCCGTAGCCAAAAGGATAAAGCGGTTTGCCGTCCCCTTCCACATAATCCCTACGCTCTGGGCCCAGATAGTCATAATACACCGGAAGCTGCCCCACATTTTTGGGCACGGAAATAGGCAAGCGTCCCGCCGGATTATAATCCCCAAAAAGCACATCAGCAATAGCGTTGCCGCCTTCCTGACCGGGATACCACGCGTCCAGAATGGCTGGGATGTTTTCAGAAGGCCAATTCAGTAAAAGTGGCCGGCCTTTTATGAGAACCAGCACCGTGGGCGTTGCAGTGGCATAAACCGCTTGTAAAAGCTCCAGCTGTTTCCCCATAAGGTTTAAAGTGGAACGGTCGTAGCCCTCACCGCTTTCCATATCGCTCAAAACGTCATCTTTTCCCGAAGAAACCGTTGCCGCTCCCGTTTCCAGGTATTCGGTTTTAAAATCCCGCGCGCTGGAGCCACCAAGCACCACAATGGCAACATCAGCATTTTTTGCAGCGTTTACCGCGGTTGCGATATCCGTCTGCGTGGTATCCCGTATCGCGGTTCCCTTTGCGTAGGTTATCACCGCGTTCGGCATTTTTTCCTGAATTCCTTCCAGCACGGTTACAATATTTTCTTCCGCCTGCGGCGCGGTATAATCGCCCAATTGGTTATACTGCACATCAGCATTAGGGCCAATGACCGCAATATGTTTCAGACTCTTCTTTAACGGAAGTAGATTTTCTTCGTTTTTAAGTAAAATAATGGACTTTTGAGCCACTTTTCTGGCCAATTGTACGTGTTTTGTGGTGCGTACATTCTTTTCTACTTTCTCCACATCTACATATGGATGTTCAAAAAGGCCCATTTGAAATTTCAACAAAAGCACCCTTTTTACCGCCTCATTGAGTCGGTTTTCATCCACTTTGCCCGATTTTACAGCTTTTAAAAGCGCGCTGCCAAAACCGTTGCCACCCAGATCAGCATCAACACCCGCATTTATGGCGAGAGCAGCGGCTTCTTGTGATGTAGCGGCAACATGGTGGCTGCCCATAATGCCTTCTATGCTGGCAAGATCTGAAACGACGAATCCCTTAAATCTCCATTGATCCCTTAAAACCTGCTGCAAAAGTTCCCTGTGCGCCGTGCTGGGAATACCATCTATAGAACTGTACGCGGTCATTACAGAAAGCGCTCCAAAATCTATCGCCTCCCGGAACGGGTACAGATAATCCTGAAACAGTTCGCGCACACCCATATGCACCGCATTACCATTATGACCACCTTCGGAAACGCCATAGGCGGCAAAATGCTTCAAGGTGGAGATCACCTTTTTATTGCTATTGCTATTATTACTGTCAAAACCTTCGCCTTGAAAGCCTTTGATGACCCCTAATCCTAGTTGGGCGGTTAAATAAGGATCTTCACCAAAGGTTTCTTCCACCCGTGACCAGCGTGGTTCGCGGGCGAGATCCAGAATGGGACCGTAGCCTATATGCGCGCCCTGCACGCGAAGTTCTTCAGCGATTGCGCTGCCCATTTCAGTCAATAGTTCGGGATCCCAGGTGCTTCCCTGACCTATTCCGCTGGGGAAAACCGTGGTGCCAATTGCCATGTGACCGTGCATCGCTTCTTCTGCCAGAAAAAGCGGAATTCCCAAACGGCTGTTCTCTATTGCATACTTCTGAATGGCGTTCGTTTCCTGTGCAGCCTGCCTGGGATCGAGTCCATTTTTAAGGGTTTTTTGCGTCCATGGATCAGCGCGCAGCGTTCCCCAGAGCGCACCAATATGTTTATCGGTTATCGCTTGTTGTAATGCTTTGCTCTCGGTTACACGATTTTCAGTTTTTTCATACATTTTCCAACCCAGCAGCGTACTGAGCTGACCCACTTTTTCTTCAAGGGTCATTTTTTCGACCAGATCGTTCGCACGAGCCTCGGCAGTCGCCTTACTATCCTTATAAACTTCTATATTTTGGCCGAAAGCAAATCCGCCAAGAATAAAAAAGATCGTAAAATATAAAAAGTGCCTAAAAGTCATTAAAACGGTTCTTTTGGTAATAAAAATGGCTGATATAAGATACCAGCCAAATTAAGAAGTAAAGTTTAAAAAATAATAAATCAACAAAGCCCAGAATTTGTATTGATCTTTAACGACAGGGTTTTTAACTCCTGCCGAAAAAGGAAATTGGGTAGGGCAAGAATTCTATTGAGCTACGTCCCACCACATACGTGTGGTCAAAAGATCTGGACCCTGAGAGTCAACTGCAGCCCTATAATTCTCACCATTGGTCAATGGTTCTGAAGTTAAATATGTCAATCTACGTGGGATAGTACCATTAGTCACATTTCCCTGATAATTAACGGGAATCAATGTTGGAAAACCAGTACGTCTCCAGTTTGCATATGATTCATATTCATTCAGGAACGTTGCTGCCCAATACTGCGTGTTGATTTGATCAAGCGCATTGTTAGCGTCAAGTGGGTTTTCCTGAAGATACTGATCAATCGCATCGTCACTAATAACAGCGCTAGGAGTATATAGTTCTAAAAATTTCATGGCTGCTTCAACACCGGCGGCATAATGCCCCGCCGCATCACCATCACCCGATCCCCAGCGTACGGCACTTTCAGCAAGCATAAATTCAACTTCAGCATACGTTTGGAAAAACATAGGTGCTGCTTCACTTGTTATATACAGCCTATTTGGCTCAGAATAATCCTGTGTATTTGTTTCACCTGTAGACTCTCTCAATAAAGTTGCATCAAGTCCATTAGGTAAACCGCGTTGTGCAGCAGGATCTAGACGTTCTTCATCACTTCTAAGTATAGCATTGCCATCACTATCTACCTCTCCAGTATCTTCAGGTAACGCAGCTAAAATAGTTAACCTAGGATCTCCCTGTAGAAAGTTAATAAAGGTCTCGCTCATACGTGGAGTTCCGTCTGCGGTAAACACTTCTCCGTTTCCATTTTGAACTATCCCGTTGCCCTCTTCATGAACCACATAGGCGATATCTTCATTGGATTCCATTACACCACCGGCTATAGCAATTTCTGCCCAATCCTGAGCTGCCGCTGGATCAACTTTTGTCATCCTTAACCCTAAACGCAACATAAGGGAATATGCCCATTTCTTCCATTTTGACTGATCTCCTGCAAAAAGAATATCTGCAGTACCAAGTGCGCTCGTCCCAGAGCCTAAAAGTTGGGCAGATTCATTCAATTCATTCAGCATATCTGCATAAATATCTTCCTGTAGATCATAAGAAGGTCTAAGGTCATCATCTATGAATGCGGCTCCCGCTTCACTATAAGGTACATCTCCATAAAGGTCTGTCAACCGCTGGTATTGAAAAACCCGTAGGATACGCACCATGGCATATTCTGCAGAAGTCGTGTCCCCTGCTGTTTCCAGTTGGTTTTTCATATCTTCAATGCTTTTTACACCTTGTGGATATTGTGCCGTCCAGAATGCTTCAGCATATCCTGCACTGTATGTATATTTATCACCATTCCAGTAACCCTGGGTATTAGACAAATGCTGAATCATGGTAGATTGATAAATTAGGTTTGCCCGCCAGGATTCATAGCGTTGACCAGCAACATATAAAATGGCTGTTGGAAATTTATACCGCAGGTCTATCTGGGAAGCAGTAGTGGGGTCTACGTTAATTTCATCAAAGTCCTTATCACAGGATATGATTGAAAATGATGCTATTAATGTTAGTATATATAATGCTCTTTTCATCTTGATTTATATTAAAATTTAACGTTTACGCTTACACCATACGTCTGAGTTGTTGGAAGACCAAAACGTTCCAGACCAGCACCAAAACTACTATTGAATGATGATTCTGGATCAATACCCTTAGTATTTCTCATTAGAAAGAAGAGATTACGTCCTACCAGGGATATGTTTGCATTCGTAAGGAATGTATTCTCCAATGCTTTACTAGGAATACTATAACCTAAACTAACTTCCCGCATTTTTATAAAATCTGCATCCTGCATGTTTGCCTCGGCGATTTGATACAGTTTCTGGTAGTAGATCTGTACATTTTCTGGAGCTATCGTTGTTGAGAAAGCATTTCCTTCTGTATCAACACCATTTACATCCAGCCCATTCGCTCTTCCTTCCAGGGTATTCTGACCTGCACCATAATAGTTTGCAAAAGCACTGGTTCCTGAGAAAATATCTGCACCAAATTTTGCGTCAATCAAAAACGAAAAATTGAAGTCATATATATTAAAGGAGTTAGTAAGACCCATATACCATGGAGCAACACCATTACCCAAAAATTCGTTGGGTCCTTGAGTAGGCGTACCGTCACTATCATACTGTAAGCGACCCTGATCATCTCTCACAAAAGTAGTTCCATATATAGCACCTAACGGTCTACCTACAATAGCACCAGATTGTGAGTTAACACCTGTAGCCGCACCAGTACCCACAAAAAATGGATTATTATCTTCATCCGTTTTGACAACCTCATTCTTGTTGTATGTAAGGTTATACGTTACATCCCAACGAAAATTTTCACTTCGAATAGGACTACCGTCCAATAGCATCTCAATACCATTATTTGTCAGTTCTCCTACATTAAGGAAAGCTGCATCATAACCAGACGAATTGGATATAGAAATAGGTACAATATCGTCTGTGGTTTTATTACTGTAATAGGTAAGATCTAATCCCAGGCGGCTGTTGAAGAACCGGGCATTTACCCCAACCTCATATTCTTTCTTTGAAAAAGGACGTAATTCCTGATTAGGCAAACGGTTATCAACAATCCTTCCTAATGGCACACCGCCAGTGGCCCCTGTTGCTTTATAATTATCAAATATACCATAGGACAATGCAAGAACATAAGGATCGTCTGCACCACCACCAATATCACTATAACCAGCACGTATCTTACCAAAAGTGACCCATGATGGCATTTTGAAAGCATCGCTGAAAACAAAGCTACCACTCACAGAAGGGTAAAAATATGAGTTTGGGCTTGACTTAGTATTTAAGGATAGTGTCGAGAACCAATCTTGTCTTCCTGTAGTAGTAATAAACAGGTAATCATCATAAGAAAATTCGGCAGAGTAATATAGGGAACCTCTTTTTATTTGTCCATAATCATAACTATAGTTCCTATTGTTAACATTTGCGATATCTTCAAGACCAGGAAGTACAAACTCCTGTCCATTAAGTTCTGTACGTTCATTTTTAATATCGTTACTGTTTCCTCCTACTATTATATTGAAACTGTACTTATCTGCAATGGTTTTTTCAAAACCCAACATTAAATCTGCATCTACCACACTGTTATTGTAAGCAACTTCAGTCATTCCTCCCAGCGGCTTATAAGCAGTTCCGAATGGCTCTACGGATGTTTGACGTGCAACATATTGATCAATACCTGCCCTTCCCAGAACATACATCCAGTCTGTGACATTGTACCGTAGGGTAGCTGAACCAATAAACCTGTTTTTAAGACTCTCATTACTAAAATTATATGCAGAGAAGTAAGGATTCTGATGATACGTACTTCCGGTAGATATTCTATTTTCTGTTCCCTCTGCATTTAATCCCGGCTTATAGTCAAGTACATCTACGTTAGGTGGTGTAAGCACCACAGAGAAATTTGTGTTTCCAGGCGAATCTGAAAGTCTGGGTCGATTGTTTACGTTTTCCAGCACATACTTACCACTCACATCAAGTGATAATTTATCTGCCAACTGTACGCCTGCATTTAACGAAAATGATTTTCTATTAAGGCCAGCATTCGGTATAATATCTTCGTTGTCCAGATTAGTTGCAGAAAATCTAATGTTATAGCCCTCACCTGCTTTACTTATTGCTACCGTGTTTATAAGATTAGTCCCCGTTCTATAGAACTTATCTACATTATTACCTGAATATGAGTATGGACGATCAACACCGTCAAACTGTGGCACTAGCGAACCATCAAGTCTACCTCCCCACGACAACAGACCCGCAGATAAGGCCTCAGTACCGTTTACCGGCTTGGCACCTAATATTCCCTGACCATATTCGTTTTGAAATTCATAAATGTTAGAATTTAGGCTTTCAAACTGTACCTGACTTGACAACTCTACACCAAGACCTTGCTGACCTTTACCAGTTTTTGTAGTTATCAATATAACCCCGTTTGAAGCCCTTGATCCATAAAGTGCAGCAGCAGCACCTCCTTTAAGAACACTCATAGAAGCGATGTCATCTGGATTTATACTTGAGATACCATCACCAAAGTCTACACCCCCATAATTTGTCGCAGACCCTAAGTTACTATTGTCAATAGGTATTCCATCTACAACATAAAGCGGTTGATTGCTACCACTCAGGGAGCTACCACCACGTATAACCACATTACTGGTTCCAGAAGATCCCGTAGCAGATCCTGTTACATTAACCCCGGCAACTTTACCCTGCAAAGAATTGATTGGGTTTACCACTTTTACTTTAGAGAACTCATCACCATCAACCTGCGATAAGGAATAGCCCAAGGCTTTTTCCTGGCGTTTGATACCCAATGCGGTTACAACAACCTCATCAAGACTTTCTGTACTTTCATCAAGGACAGCATCTATATTGGTTTGGTTATTTACCGGAATCTCCTTACTTGCAGATCCAATCATTGAAAATATAAGAACGGCATCCCCTGGGACTTCTATGCTGTAATTTCCATCGAAATCTGTAGAAGTCCCATTTTGGGTTCCTTTTTCAACCACCGTTGCTCCCGGGAGTGGCATGTTTGAGGCATCCGTTACCGTCCCCTCAACAACAATACCCTGCGCAAATGCGCCCATGGTGGTGCACAGACAGCATAGTAAAATAAAAAATAAATATTTTTTGTTCATACGATTAGATTTTCATTTGTTACGTGAAAAATTTCTGTTGGTTAAATCAATTGAGTCTAAATGTTGCCTTAATGTTAATCTTAACCAAATGATTTCGACCGATGACAAACACCAATAGCTGAATAACATTTTTCAGACATATTTTAAAATGGGAAAATTATAAATTCTGCAATATTAAACGCCTTAATCCCATGTTATTTTAAAGCTTTAAAGGAGAGATTTTTACCGTGTATGAGCATTTCATGGGAGAGGTTATTTTTACTGATATTTTTACCGTCCAAAATCGCCTTAACATTGAATTCATCCTGGGACACACCAGAAGAAATTTCTATGACATCATTCCCGTAGAAGTCAGGATTCAAATGAATTTTAATGTTGGGAAATCTGGGTTTAACAAGTGTAAAGGAAGGTTCGGCAGGGGTCATGGGATAAATACCCATCATTGCGTATACCACCCACGCGCTCATCGTACCGGTATCATCATTGCCGGGGATGCCATCAGGTGCGTTTTTATAATAGGTGTCAATAAGTGAACTTACTTTTTCAGAAGCCTTATGCGCCTTTCCTGGGATAAAATTATATAGGAATGGATACGCAAAGTCGGGCTCGTTTGCCATATCAAACTGGTCTTTTGAAAACAAATCGTCCAGTTTCTGCTCAAAACTTTTGTCACCTCCCATTAACTTGACCATTCCCTTGATATCGTGCGGTTGCATGAATAAATACTGCCAGGCATTACCTTCTATAAATCCAGGGTTTTCGGTAAAATTTGCTCCCGCCAAAGGATCAAAAGATTTCATCCAACTACCATCAGCATGTTTGGGCTGCAAAAAGCCAGATTCTTTATTGAAAAGCCTTTTATAAGAGCCAGAACGGGCTGAAAACCGCTTATAATCGGCTGTTTTTCCTAGCTTTTGTGCCAATTTTGCGATGGCATAATCAGCGATATTATATTCTTGCGTAGTGGAAACCGGACCTGGGATATCAGAATCAAGGCTTACGTATCCATTTTCTATATATTCCGCAAGTCCCGGGCGCAATGGGTTTCCCTCGGTTTGATCAGCGCTTTTCAACATCGCTTCATAAGCCTTTTCTACGTCAAAATCAGTTATTCCACGCAAATAGGTATCGGCTATGACCGCACTGGCAGGATCGCCTACCATAGTAAACGTTTCGGTAGAATTCAGTTCCCACTTGGGCAGCCAGCCATTCTCATCGTACATGTCAAGCATACTTTTTACCATATCCAGCTGCTCTTCGGGATAAATGAGGCTCATGAGTTGGTGATAATTGCGGTAGGTGTCCCAAAGGGAAAATGTCGTGTAGCGGGTTCCTTCGGTTTTTGAAGTTTCCCGACTACCAATAATGGGATATTCCCCGTTGACATCGTTGAGAATATTGGGGTGAATCTGGGTATGATAAAGCGCCGTATAGAAAATCGTTTTGTCCTCTTCAGAATCTCCTTCTACCTCGATACGACTCAATTTTTCGTTCCAGGCTTTTTCGGTTTCCGCATAAACAGCATCAAAATCCTTATTTTCAGTCTCTTTATTCAGGTTTTCCCTCGCATTTTCAATGCTTACATAGGATACGCCCACTTTCATCTCTAGTTGTTGCGGCTTATCAAAATTATAGGAAAAGAAAGCCCCTATACTATCGCCCACAACCTCCTTCATAAACCCTTGCTTTACGCGGGTCTTACCATTATAGGTCATCCATTTTGCTTCGGTTCCTTCATATTTTACGGGCGTTTTCCAAATCCCAAAATCTGCTGCCGGCCGGGAAACCCGGGCGACGAAATATATGGGATAGGCAGCTTCTGCATTGTTGTAACAAAAGGCGCCCACCATACGCATTCCCTCGATCTCGCTAGGCGAAACGACTTTTAGCATTGCTCCCTGTTCATTGGTGAGACCAAGCCCAAGGTTCAGCAAAATATGAGCTTTCCCTGCGGGAAAAGAGTAACGGCTCACACCCGTGCGCGTGGTCGCAGTAGCTTCGGACTTTATATTATATTTCTCCAGTTCTACGGAATAATAACCGGCCTTCGCTTCTTCATTTCTGTAAGTCGTACCATACTTTAGGTAATCGGTTTCCAGTTCGCCGGTGATTGGCATCGCAAGGATAACCCCCAGATCTGGACAGCCCACGCCGCTCATATTTACCTGACTGAAACCTGTAAGGAATTTATTTTCATGTACATAGGGATTAGACAACCACTGGCTGTCTTTTTCCAGCGGATTCAAATCTATCCTTCCGGCGACATTAAATGGAGATACACTGGCCATTCCCCGCGGCGCGATCGCACCTGGATTAGTAGCACCATAATTTGAAGTACCTATAAAAGGATTTACATAATCCACTGGATTGCTTTGCTGCGCGAGAGCGAAAAATGGCAAAAAGAGTAATAAAATTGCCTGTTTTAGGGTGATTTTTAAAGGTATTTGGTTCATTTTTAAGAAGTTGTTCTTATAATTTTTAAACTTTTATTTTTTGTCGAACTAATAAAAATATACAATCCGTCATTCTGAATTTACTTCCGAATCGCATGAGTATCACTCCCCAAAAATTTGTCAGATCGAGTGCGCGACGCTAGGAGCGCGTATCGAGATCCTGTTTCAACCCTCAATATGGATGAAAACCTGAAACGGGTTCAAATTAACGTAAACCTACTTCTTAAGATTCTTGTTTTCACCCGATAAATCAAGATCAAAAAACCTTCTCGATACACTTTTAATCTCCGCTACCGCTACGCTTAAAACCACTCGAAGTGACCAATTCAACATAAATTTTTCAGATCGAGTGTGCGACGCTAGGAGCGTGTATCGAGATCCTGTTTCAACCCTCAATATGGATGAAAACCTGAAACGGGTTCAAATTAACGTAAGCCTACTTCTTAAGATTCTTGATATGAATCTTGTTTTCACCCGATAAATCAAGATCAAAAAACCTTCTCGATACACTTTTAATCTCCGCTACCGCTACGCTTAAAACCACTCGAAGTGACAGTTCAACATAAATTTGTCAGATCGAGTGCGCGACACTAGGAGCGTGTATCGAGATCCTACTCCACCAGTATTTCATCCACAAATAGAAATCCGTTTCCACGATTAGGAATGTCGGTTGCATTTTTGGCAATTACTTTTATAAAACGGGCTTTTTTCGCCTTAAAATCGACTCTAAAATCTTTTAATTCGGAAGAGGAATTCGCTTTATACGCTCTGGAAAATGTACTTGCTTTTTTAAAATTTTCACCATCCTGAGAAACCAGGACCATAATCTCCACCGGAAAATAAATCCCTGAACCTTGATTTTCCAGAGTGCCCAGGCTTATACTTTTTACTTCTTCGGTTTGACCGAGATCAATTACCACTTCCATCGCATCATTGATCCACGCCTGCCACTGGCCATCATGAAAATTTTTGCTTCCGCGCAGAACATTTATGAGCGACGAATTATTACCAGGGTAGTTTTTATGCGGTTTTGTTAAATAGTCAATCTGCTTTCCAGCCGCTTTGTGGAATTTAAAATCCTGCGTTAAGGTATCACCCATTTGCTTTCCATCCTTAAAAACCGCCGCTTGCAATTGGGTTGTTTTTTTCAATTCAATAGGTGTCTTATAGCGCTTTGCGGAAGCATCTAAAGGAGCATTCAACGTATAACGGATTTCTGCACGAGGAAACTCATTTTCCAATTTGATCTTAATTTTACGGTTTTCAAGATCCATATCTGCAGCTGCGGTCACCGCATACGAACTTTTAGAATATTGAATCCCCATCAACTCGAAACGCTTCATTAAATGTTGCGCACGCTTAGAAAAATCAGACCAGTCCGTAGCTGTTTTTGGAGTCCAGTCCATTTCTGCAACCGCTGCGAGTCTTGGGTAGATCTTAAATTCAGAAATTGCTTCTGTAGGGATATATTCAGACCATAAATTAGCCTGCGCACCAAGAACATGCTGCGCCTGTGCTACGCTCATGGAATCAAGAACGGGGTCAAAATCGTAAACATCTTTCAATGTGATTTCCCCATCAAAAGCAAGAGGTTCATAATCTGGATTGCCCTGATATCGGTCAAAATATAAGGGAAATGTTGGGGTCATTATTACATCATGGCCTTGTTTTGAAGCTTCCCAGCCACCTTCAACACCCTGCCAACTCATAACCGTGGCACTGGGCGGCAAACCGCCTTGTAATATTTCATCCCAGCCAATGATTTTTCTGCCTTTGGCATTTACAAAACGTTCTATGCGCTTCATGAAATAGCTTTGCAGCTCTTCCACGTTTTCCAGATCTTCTTTGACCATCAATTCCTGGCAGGATGCGCAGGATTCCCATGCTGTTTTTGTGGCTTCATCATCGCCCACATGAATATATTCTGAAGGGAACAGCGCCATGACTTCGGTTAGGACGTCCTCCAGGAATTCAAAAGTGGTTTCCTTACCAGGACAAAAAATATCTGTGATGGGCCAGATCCCGCCAGAAGGGACCGCAATGGGTGTATCATCGCAGGCAAGCCAGGGATATGAAGCGATCGCGCTCATCACGTGCGCAGGCATCTCGACCTCTGGCACAACGGTGACGCCCTTTTTCTGGGCATAAGCCACGATTTCCTTAATATCTTCCTGTGTATAAAAACCGCCGTATGTTCCTTTCTCTTCAGGATCATTTTCACTGCGGGAATTCCATGCTTTATCTTCCTGATCCACCCGAAAAGCGCCTATTTCGGTCAGTTTAGGGTATTTTTTGATTTCGATACGCCAACCCTGATCATCAACAAGGTGCAAATGAAGCGTATTCATTTTAAGGAAGGCCAGCCTATCTATGGTTTCCAGGATATATTCCTTTTTAAAAAAATGTCGTGAAACGTCAAGCATGAGTCCGCGCCATTGAAAACGCGGTGCATCCTTTATTGTAAGCGCGGGAACTTTCCATGCTACTTCGCTTGTTGTCTGCTGAATATTTTCAATTTCGGACGGCAGCAACTGGCGCAGGCTTTCTATGCCATATAAAAATCCAGAAGCGCCAGAAGCGGTTATTATTGCTCCATTTTCGTTGATTTTTAGTTCGTAGGCCTCATTTTCCAGTCCGCCGGATTTCTCAAACTGAACAGAATTGCCTGCTTTAGTTTCGGTTGTCATTTGCAACTCCCACCCCACAGCCTCTTTAAAACGTTCTATCAAGACCTGGGCGGCCTGCTTCTCTTCTTCAGATTGAGCAACAAAAACAGTTTCTGGATTGAATTGAAAATTTCCGGAGGTTAAGGTTACCTGCTTTGGTTTTGGGATGATATTTACTTCCGAAGCATTTTGAGCAAAGCTGAAGTTTGACAGAAAAAGGAAAAGAACAAGGGAATAGATTGGTTTGAGCATAAACATTGGTTTTAAAAACGCGTCATCCTGAACTTATTTCAGGGTGAAGTTTGGGAGGATATCACGCGTATGACCCCTCCGCCTTCGGCACCTCCCCTTGAAAAAAGGGGAGGAACTTTTAAAAAATTGTTATCAAATTAATTCGCTTCCTTAAACTCTTTAATCACCTGAAGCTTCTCATCAGTAAGTGCATTACCGTCAAAAAAGGCCACACCCTTTGCACCGTTGTCTTTAGCAATCTGAATGGATTCTTTTAGTTCCTGAGGTGTCATTTCTGGAATGTAGAGTCCCGTGTGCAACTCAACATTTTTTTCGGCAAGGTCGTTAACGCCCTGCTGTGTCGCAAAACCTATCCAGTCTATGCCCTCATTATAAAAATTGTTATAGATCATGGGCAAAACCATATCTATATCCCATTTGTCCCAGCGCTGGCGAACCATGTGGTCTGCCATTTCCGGGTAAGGGAAAACGGCCGCGGTAAGGTATTTACCATTGTCATGGGCTATTTTATACGCGTGATCTACCACATTTTTCACCTGATTGAGGCGGAATTGTTTCCATTCAATATCTATCGCGGGATTTTCCATTTCGCGGGGATCTTTACCGTATTTTTCCTTGAACGCATTGACGCTCGCATCAGAATAATCAAAGTCATAATCTGGTAGTTCTTCTTCCTGTTTCAGATCATATTTGGGCAACAGACCAATGGGCAAATACACATCTGGATAACGGATGTAATCCAGATGAACGCTGGCAACGCCCTCAACTTTGGCCAGGCCTTCAATAAGATTGTAAATATGCTGAACCGCCTCTGGATTGCTTGGTGACAACCATTGATAATAGTCCACATAAGGCCGGTCGTCAAAGCTGGACTTCCCGCTGCGGCTTACCTGATACCAGTCTGGGTGCTTTAAGGCCACCGTGTCCCCGGGACGGTTCATGGTCATAAGCCAGGCATGCACCTCAAGACCCTGCTCCTTTGCCAGCGGCGTTAGATGCGCGAGCAATTCGGCATCTGTATTTGTATTGATCAGCACGGCGTCAATACCGTTTTCACTGTATTTTTTAAATTCAGAAGTGTAGGCTGAATCTGCTTTTTTAGGATCTGCGGTGATCCAGGTCCAAAATTTAAAGTCAGCTATTGAATCTCGCTGCGCGTTCTCCTGTTGTTCTGCGGCAATGGATTCACTTTTGCGGTCCTCGCAGGAGAAAAACAGCAGGGAACACAGTAAAAGGACAAAGTATTTGGTTTGCATAGAGGTTACTTATTAAGTTGTTTGTAATCGCCTTCCTGATCGATCAGGTATTTTTTATTGGAAAACGGACTTTCAGCTGTGATATTCCATCCTGCGGAATGCATTACTAAGGTTGTTTTCAATGGCTTTCCATCAATCAAAATTGGTGTTTTCCGAAGGTTTTTCATGCTTTTTGCCCATTTTTTATTCTTATCCAGGTAGCTCTTTTGCGCCCGGTAGAGGGCATAAAGTTCCCAGCGTATTTTTTCATCCTGCGGAATCCTTACATTGAGTTTTACCTCTGGGGAAACGTCTGCAAAATATACATAGCCCCAATGCTCTGGCTCGTGCATATTGATGACTCCCTGAGGTGACCAAACCCAGTTATATTCCGGTAAAAATTGGCCTTTTTCGTCTGTTTTTCGGTAATAATCACCGTTTTTTAGCTCAAAATCCCAGTTGACACGGGAAAAATTGATGCGCCAGAAATCGTTCCTTGGGATGTTTGCACCGGGAGCGACTTCGGTAAGCACCTCCCACGGCATCGCGATTTCAACCGACCAGTATTTATCTGTATCGCTGGCATCATTGATACTTCCCTCCATGTGGACCGCGGTTTGAATATTTTTGATATCCCAACTGTCAACGGCGTTACCGCCTTCCCGGTACGCTTGTGGCATTAGAAGGTCCCATACGGTATTGAAGGCATTCATTTCAAACTCCATATAATTCTGGGTATCCCCCGCCGGATCCATAAAAATCTCAAAATCATTATTGTAGAAAATAACGGTGTCCCGCTGCTTAAGCGTTGCCCAAATGTGCGGTTCTTCCAGTTTTGCGTAAAAATAAACATTGGTCTCATCCCAGATCATTTTTACATTGGTCTTGTATTTGGGCGTTTTCTCCCCTTCAATATCAATAAAATCGGTGCTCCAGGAAGCTGTTTCCCAGGCATTTTCAGCTGGTTTTCCATCAATTTTGATGGTTTTTGTAGTTTTGTAGGCCACATAAAGGCGAGGCTCCTGTATTTCCTGTGCGAAAAGTGTGGTGCTAAAAAGGAAGTAGACGAGTGATTTTATGGCTTTCATTAAAAATTATTTTGTTATATCGCTTCTCGATACATTTTTAGTCTTCGCTGCCGCTTCGACGAAAAACACTCGAAGTGACGGTATCTGTAACCGCTACTGTCAAATCGAGTGAATTTGAGGCGTGAGCCGAAAAATTTGTATCGAGATCCTTCGCTCGTTTTTTTGCTTTTTGCTCTTTAAAACAATATCCCATTTAGACCTACAAGGATCGCTCGTGCCTCGTTCATACCTTGCAGGTCACTTTGCGTATTTATTAATTAGCAACCGCCCAAGCCTCATTTGGCTCAGAACCCATTACCAGTGTCAGGGTCCCGCCATTTAAAATCTCGCTGTGTGGGATTTTGGTCTGATTGAATTCCTTACCGTTCAGTGTGGCAGATTGAATATAGAAATTGGTGTCTGATACGTCTTTTGCTTCAATAGTAAATGTGTTTCCGTTAGGCAAATTAAGCGTTGTCTTTTCAAAAATAGGGCTACCTATCTCGTAAGTGGTACTCGCAGGATTCATAGGGTATAAACCCATAGAACTAAAAACGTACCAGGCTGACATTTGCCCGGCGTCTTCATTACCGCTCAGTCCGTTAGGCGTGGTATCGTATTGGGTCTTTAGAATTTCATGAACCCAATATTGCGTACGCCAGGGTGCACCGGCTTTATTGAACAAATACGCAATGTGGTGACTGGGCTCGTTACCGTGCGCATATTGTCCTATCAATCCTGAAATATCTGGCGAGGCCTCATCTCCTGAAATCTCGGAACTTTCGGCAAAAAGCTGTTCTAATTTAGCCACAAAAGCTTCGTTGCCGCCCATTAGTTTTATGAGGCTGTCTGGCGCGTGCGGTACAAACCAACTGTGCTGCCATGCATTTCCTTCGGTATAATCTGTATTGGTCTCGTGTTTGGAAAATTTAGGATCAAAGGGTTCGTGCCATTTGCCATCTTTTGATTTTCCGCGCATAAATCCGGTTTCTGGATCATATAATTCCTGAAAGGCCATTGACCTATCCAGGGAAAACTCATATTCTTTTTGCTTGCCCAGCGCTTTTGCCATTTGCGCCACACACCAGTCATCATAAGCAAATTCAAGCGTAGCAGTAACGGATTCATTTCCCAGGTCAAAAGGGATATAACCGTATTCCTTATAAAGATCCATCCAGCGCTCATCCTGCATCATGGTGGTTTTCATGGCTTCAAAAGCATATTCGGCATCAAAACCTTTTATTCCCTTAAGATAAGCTTCGGTAATGATAGGAATGGAATGATAGCCGGTCATGGTATTGGTCTCGTTTCCGTAAAGGTTCCATACGGGAAGTTTTTTGTTTATGCCATAATACGCTAACATGGAGCTGATAATATCGCTCACATTGTCAGGATTTGTAAGCGTCAACAACGGCTGCTGCGCGCGGAAGGTATCCCATAGCGAAAGGGTGGTGTAGGCGGTAAAATCACCTTTGGCAATACTGTCATTTTGCAATCGGAATTCTCCGTTTTTATCGCTAAAAGTAACCGGGGTAAGGTGCGAATGGTATAGCGCCGTATAAAACAGTGTTTTTAAGGAATCCACCGGCGTTTCAACTTCAATTGTTGAAAGCATTTGTTCCCAGGTGTTTTCGGTTTCTTTTTTTACTCTGCTGAAATTTGAAGTTTCCGCATCCAGATTTTCCTCCGCGTTAGCGATATTTACTGAAGAAAGGGCGATTTTAACCTCCAAAGAGTCATTTTCTTCGGAATTAAAAAAGAATTGTGCAGCCGTTTTTCTACCGGAGATACTGTCTGATTTCACTTGCTTTCCGTCTACCGTAAATTGGTGCGACACGATAGGTTTTGAAAATTGTGCAACAAAAAACACTTTTTGATTTTTTGCCCACCCCTTACTGTGACGGGTTCCGGTAATGGTCGTAGGGTTTTTTAAGGTTATGGAAGTTTCGGTGGGCCGGTCCCAATTGATCGCAAAACCAAGATCTACAATAACCGATTGGTCATCGTCTTTCTGAAAGGTATATTTATGATAGGCACTGCGCTGGCTTGCGGTAAGTTCTACGTCTATTTTAGGATCTTCAAGAAATACTCGATAGTAGCCGGGATGGGCTTCTTCATTATCGTGAGAATAGCGGGACAGATAGGGAATATCGGCCTGTTTTTCTACCGCGACGGTAAGATCGATTTTCTTTGTGGCGGGCATAAAAAGTAAATCGGCCAGATCGCCTATGCCGGTCCCACTAAGGTGCAACTGTCCAAAACCAGCCACAAGGGAATCTGAATAATGATATCCTGAACACCAGTCCCAACCATTCTGACCATTGTCTGGGCTGGGCTGCACCATACCGAAAGGAACGGTCGCCCCGGGATAGGTGTGACCATGACCGCCGGTACCTATAAAAGGATCTACAAACTGAATGAGTGCCATCTTTTTATCTGAATGCTTGGTCTGGGGCTCACTTTCGCCGCAGGCCGTAAACAGAAATAGTATTCCCGTGAAAAATATATACTTTTTTATCATTCTAGATTTTCTTTTTAAAGTCTCAACCCACTGCTTTTTATCGCTTTTTGATTTGAGTATAACTATAAGATGAATTATTGGTCAGTCAATATCTTAAATATTTATAAATTGTCCACGTTAGAAAATAATTTTAGACCAATAACAGTTGTAAAAAGACATACAACAGAATCTATGCTGTTTTCTCAATTATTAAGGGGATAATGATATGAATTTACTGGGAAATTTCATTAACAGGACGAGAGATATCAGCACCAGGCACCACGTGGTATTCTGGCTTGTGTATTTTTCATTCAATACCTTAAGGTGGGGCAGTTATTATGATGATCTGCTGTTTTCCCTAAAGGGGAATCTGATAGAATTCCCCTTACACATAGGCCTCTGCTATTTTACTATTTACTATCTCATACCTAAATTTATATATTCACGAAAATTCATCCTGTTTTCAAGCATCGTTATAGTGGCAATCTTTGTAATGGCACTTTTAAAGTATCTACTGACTTACTGGCTAATAAGTCATAATGTATGGCCTGAAGGGCCCCAGCAAACCACAGATTTTACGTTTAATTATGCGATTGTGATGATGCTGGGCGAGTTTTATGTACTCTCGTTTGTAACAGCAATAAAAATAACGGCAGATTTTCTCCGGGAAAGCAGTAGGGTCTCGCGACTTGAGAAAGCACAGATGGAGACCGAACTACGCTTTTTGCGCTCCCAGATTTCGCCGCATTTTTTCTTTAACACCCTCAATAATATCTACTCGCTTAGCCTGGAACAATCTACGAAGACCCCAGATGTTGTCCTTAAGCTTTCTGAACTTATGCGCTATCTGGTCTATGAGACCAAACCCAACAAGCAAAGTTTAAAAAAAGAATTGCTCTGCATACAAAATTACCTGGAGCTGGAACGCATACGCTATGGCGAACTCTTAAATATTGACCTGAACCTTTCGGGTAGTCTTGAGAATAAAAAAATCCCACCCATGCTCCTGATTCCTTTTGTTGAAAATGCGTTTAAACACGGTGCCAACAAAAATGTGGGATCTGTTTCCATAAAGATAGATTTCACCGTGGAAGATGAGTTTTTATATTTCAAGATCAGCAATACCGCAACCAGCAAAAGCTACGTACCGAAACATAAAAACCCCGGTGGAATAGGCATAGATAATGTCAAAAAAAGACTTGAACTAGGATATAATAAAGAGGAATACCAACTGGACATTCATAACTTTAAAGATGAATTTGTAGTTGATCTAAAGCTGAAACTGAGATGAGTTTGAAATGCATTATTATAGATGATGAACCCCTGGCGGTAAATGTAATCAAGAACTTTCTGGGGAAGATAAAAGATCTGGAACTTGTAAAAACCTTCAACAACGCGGTAGACAGTCTTGAATTTTTACAGACCCATACGGTGGATTTATTATTTCTTGATATCAATATGCCCATGATTGACGGTTTTAGTTTTTTACAAAGCTTGCCGTACAAGCCACTGGTGATCATTACCACGGCACATGAAGAATATGCAGTGCAAAGTTATGAGCTGGAGGTTCTGGATTATCTCTTGAAACCAATTCCCTTTCCCCGTTTTTTACGCGCGGTCAACAAAGCCCTTTATAGCAAATCCACTATGCCCGCATTACCTGAAAAAACTGCCGAAACCGATTATCTATTTGTCAAAATTGATAAAAAGAGAATGAACAAGATCTATCTCAACGAAATCCTGATCGTTGAAAGCCTCAAAGATTATATCAAGATCGTAACCTTTACCAGTAAATATATCGTACACCAGACACTGAGCAGCTTTACAGATAGCCTACCGGCAGAACGCTTTCTTCGTATACATCGTTCATATACGATCTCTAAAAACAAAGTGGATGCCATCGAAGGCAACTGTGTGGAAATTGCAGGCCTCAAATACACCATAGGCCGCAGCTATATAAATGAAGTAAAAGAGAGTCTTTTACAATAAAAAAGGGCTAAAACCAACCATTTTTAGCCTGTTTTAGCCCATTTTTCAACTATTTATTAAAGCTCTTTACTTGATTTTATGTCCTTTTACGGCAAAAAACCAAATATACAAATAACAAGGAATGATGATCCAATACGCCAATTGCGCATCCCAGGCATCAGCAAGATAGCCGTATAGCGGGGGCATGATCGCGCCACCGGCAAGTGCCATGATCAAAAACGAGGAACCTATTTTTGTAAACCTACCCAACCCGGCCAATGATAGCGGCCAGATGGCCGGAAAAACCAACGCGTTTGCCAGTCCTAATAGTGAGATACACAATACGGAAATGTAGCCGTCTGAAAAAATGGCACATAAACCTAACAAAATACCCAGAATACCTGATATTTTCAACGCTTTTTCCTGGGTTATATATTTAGGGATAGCCACCGTTCCCACCAGATAACCCACAATCATGGCAACAAGGGTATAGGTCGTAAAGAATTTGGCCACATCGGTTGGGATATCCTGGCCGTTACGCGCATAACTAATTACCGTGTCGCCCGCAATAACTTCAACACCCACATAAAAGAACATAGCGAGTGTACCCAGTAATAAATTCGGAAACTGAAAAATGCTTTTTTTGTTCTTATTTGCCGCTGCTACGGTTTCATCTTCGGCGTCGGTTTCAATTTCCGGCAACGCCGAAAAATAAATAAGAATACCCAGGGCGACAAGAACCACAGCCATGATGATATAAGGCGTAATTACCCTTTCGGAAAGTGCGTCAAGTTCCGCAGCTTTTTCAACAACTCCTAATCCGGCGAGCTTCGCCTCGATCGCATCCATGTTTTTTAAAAGAATGGCACCAAAGATTATGGGCGCCAGTGCACCTGCAATTTTATTACAGATCCCCATGATACTTATACGTCGAGCCGCGCTTTCTATGGGACCAAGAATTGTGATATAAGGGTTAGCGGCTGACTGCAACAATGCAAGCCCGGTTCCCTGTACAAAAAGGCCAAAAAGAAAAAGACCGTACGTGCGCGAAAGCGCAGCAGGTATAAATATAAGTGCACCCAGAGCCATAACGACCAGCCCCAGGGTCATTCCTTTCTTAAACCCTGTTTTTTGTAACACCCAGGCCGAGGGGATCGCCATGACGAAATAAGAAATGTAGGAAGCAAAAGCCACCAGATAGGATTCAAAATTGTTGAGTTCGTTAGCCAGTTTTAAATACGGGATCAACACCGAATTGAGCCAGGTCACAAATCCAAAAATAAAAAAAAGCGAACCAATAATTATTATTGAACGCTGGGTACTGCCCTTAGACGAGGGTGTTTGGTCTGTAGTAGTTACGTGTGCCATAGTGGGCTTAATTTATAGGTTGTTTGTTTAAAATCACTCGTTGCCATCTATGAGCGCTGCCGCGCCAAGTATGGAAATATTAGGTGTTTGAGAAGCCGCAATGTGAAGTTTGCCCTTAACGCGTTCAAAAGGATATGCATTCAATTTATCCCATATGCCCTGTTCAAAAAGGGAAAAGGATTTACTCACCGAACCACCAAAAAATATTGCTTCGGGCGATAAGATGTTCATGAGCATACGTACGGCAGCACCTACGTGAGTACCAAATTCATGAAATATTCTTATAGATTCAGGATCTCCCTGAGCGGCTTTCTTACTTACCTCCACACCTTCAACGCCGTAGTGCTCCCTGAAAAATTTACCGCTGCAATAATCTTCAATTGTTGCATTGAGATAAGGGATATCTGCCATTTCACCCGCACTGGAAAGTATCCCGGAGTATAAGTTTCCATTAATGACTAATCCAGCGCCAAAACCGCTGCCCAACGTGATTCCCACAAGGTTTTGATATTTTTTTCCGCTACCGTAAGCCTTTTCGCCCAGGGCAAACATATTAGCATCATTGGTTATGCGAACCGGGATCTTAAAGTGTCCCTCCAGCCTTTCTTTGAGAGGAACGTGCTGCCAGGATGGTATATTGGTAAGGTCGTAAACAATACCAGAATTTTCATCCACCAGTCCTGGGACGCCTATGCCCACACTCTCAAAACCATGGTTTGCAAAGGTGCTCATATGCGCAATGAGCTCTTCTATGATTGCTTCTTGAGAGGCCTGCGCTTGTGTAGGGTAATTTACTTCATCTATGACCTGGGCATCTTTAATGATACCAATGTGCGTTTTAGTTGCACCGATATCAATCCCCATTTTTACAGTAGCCATATATATCTTTTGAAATGTTAGGTAACGCTCTACAGCACAATACTGCTCTATCTACAGCATCGACATTATTTATTAATGCACTCGTCAACAACGCATTAATAATAACCTATCACTTTACGATAACAAGCCTGTAGATTATAAAAATATAATTTTTTTTTAATACGGCTATACTTTGTGTATTTTTTTATAAAAGTATTTTCTAATCTATTATTTTTTGTTGAAAATTTAGTTTAAAAGCTTTAAATCGAAAATTGTAGTCTCTACGCGATTGCAGTACATGTTTATCAAACGCCTATTTTGTCACCAAGCTGCACATAGGTTTCCAGTTTATTACGGGTATTTTGAAGAATATCTGCATCTATCTGGATTTTCTCCCTGTCCACGAGTACAGCAACGGTAGAACCGCCAAAGGCAAAATAGCCCATTTCATCCCCTTTAGCGACTTGCTGACCTGGACTATACGTTTCAATAACGGTACCTACCATTGTAGCGCCTACAGGTACGAGAAGTATATCCCCTTTGTCTTGAGATTTTAGCGTACAATATTCCCTTTTGTTTTCACAAAACACCTTTACAAAATTATTGGCAAGGGCATGTGGGGAGACTGAATAGTATTTCCCATTGATTTTGGTTACTTCCGAAGGCGTACCGGTATAGGGAAAATGAAACCTATGGTAATCATTAGGAGCGAGCCGCAGTATAAAGAGGGAAGCATTTGCATATTTCCTGGCCAGTTGCGCATCATTTAGAAATTTTGGCAACGTAAATTCATGCCCTTTAACGAAGAAATGTTTTAGATCTGAAACGCTTTCAAAAGCGAGCAAACGGCCATCTCCAGGAGATACAAAACCACTTTCTATGGTACGTGCTCCAGGTTTTAACTTTCGGTAGAAAAAATCGTTGAAAGATGTAAATTCAGGAACGCCTCCTTCATACTCCTCCATGTTTATACCATGCGTATCAATAAAGTCCTGAATTTTCTTAACCGAAGAAGGTTTATTCATTTTCCTACCATACCAGGCTGAAATAAACTTGCGTCTGGCCAGGGGCAAAAAAGCAGTTTTACCAAATGGATTATCGTACAGAAATTTCAAAAGCCCCTCCGCAGGAGGGGTTTCCTGCTTGATTTGCCCTGTCTTTCTATCTATAAATTTAATCTGCATATTTTTGTAAATCAAACTGAAGCAGCTAAAATACAGTCCTTTTTCTATATAATCAAACGAAACCCTACGGACTACATTTTACCCCCTGAGACTTTCAATTATTTAAAGTTGGAATTATATTCTGATCCAGTTCTTTATCGCATTCATGTAAAGCGCTCATTATTACGCTAATTTTAACCTACGCGTCACTATTTAGTAGTATCTGACCTATCGCTGTTAGATCTCTTGACTTCTTGTAAAGAAAACAATGATATTGAAGAAATTCCAGAAACTTTTAGCGTTCATAATCTAACATAAAAGGCACCTGTCATAAGGGAAATGGTAAATCTACAAAAAGTATATATCCCTATTTATTCTAAATATATCAACGTTCCCGTGATGAAAAAACACTTCTTACGGCAACACTGAGCATTAAAAATACCAGTAAAACGGACTCCTTGTTTTTAGGTCGGGTAGATTATTTTAATACCACAGGTGCTTTGTTAAGATAATTTCTTGATCAGCCCATGTACCTTAAACCTTTGGAGACCATTGATTATGTTATCAACGAAGCCGATGAAACCGGAGGCACGGTGGCAAATTTTATTATTAACTACTATAAAAAACCTAATCTAACACCGCTTTTTCAAACGGTGATAAAAAGTGGCCTAACAATTCATTTTCTTTTACCACAACCGGAATGCAGATTAAATAATCCTTCTTATATAACCCATTAGGTTTTCAATGTATGCCGATAATTAGTATTTCCCTCTAACATACTGCTTCACATTCTTACTATAAAACTCAGATAGTTCCTTCATCAACGCTTCTGGTAATGGCTTTAATTCACTTGCCCTGGCGTTTTCCTTAATATGCTTTGCAGAACTTGCACCGGGGATAATGGTCGTGACCGCATCGTGATCTAAGATCCAGCGCAGGGACATTTCGGCTAGGGACATAGCTTCTGGGCACTTTTCTTTAAGTTCATTTGTGAGTTCCACTCCTTTTTTAAAGGGAAGACCGGCGAAAGTTTCTCCTACGTTAAAAACGGCACCATCTTGATTAAAATTACGGTGGTCGTTTTCATCAAAATTAGTATCCTTATCAAATTTACCGGTAAGCAGACCACTTGCCAGCGGTAATCTCACGATGATCCCCACGCCTTTTGTTTTTGCCTGCGGAAGCAATTCATCCACTAATTTTTGCCTGAAAATGTTAAAGATGACCTGCAGGGATTGCAGACCGTCTTGTTTGAGACAGATCAAACCTTCTTCAACACTCTCCACACTTGCTCCAAAATGGGCAATTTTACCTTCTTTTTGCAGTGTTCTCAACCAGTCAAAAATATCTCCTTTTTTCAGTTCTTCGGTTGGGATACAGTGTAGCTGCAAAAGATCGAGCTGATCTACGCCCAGTCTTTTCAAGGAATTTTCAACACAATCACGCAAACCTTCTTCTGTATAATTATCAGGGAAAATGTCACCGTTTCGACCAAATTTAGTCGCGACTTTGACCTCGTCTTTATGTTTTTTTAGGAAAGCACCTACCAACTTTTCGCTTCTACCATCGCCATACACATCTGCGGTATCGTAAAAGCGTATCCCGTTTTCAAAAGCGGTATCCAAAATTTGTTCCGCATCATTTTTAGCAATTTCGCTGCCCCAGTCCGCACCTATCTGCCAGCAGCCCAGCCCAACTTCACTTACTTCAAATCCGTTTTTTCCTAAGGTTCTATTTTTCATATATATTGTATTTTTTTGGGTGTTTTTTTACCAATTTATAAGGATTTATAGCGTTTTTGACCACTTCCTTATGTGAAGAATATAAGGAATTTTAGACCACTTTTGCTTAAAATTCCCTTAATACCTGTGATGTATAAACTTGAGTGGCCATTGTTTTAAATAAAGTGCTCAAAAACAGAACAAACCCGTTCACATTTTTTCACCAGGTACATTTTAATAGCGAACAAACCCCTTCCAGAAACAGAAATAGTCCCAGCGTTAGATTTTATAAATTGATATTACGAAGTCACAAGACATCTTCACATTATTGCAACTGATTTTATTAAAACATAAAAAAACCGACTTAAAAAAGTCGGTTTTTTTATGGGGGATTCTTAAAATCAATACCTCTTGAATTTTGTGTTTTCAGAGAATATCAATTTACAATTATGCGTGTTCCGCAGTCTTTTTAGACTTTCGGTACAGGTAATTAGGATAAATATTACGCTTTGCAAAACGGTTCAACTTATCACTGTTTACCATTTTTATATATATTTTTCTGGTCACACCAAAAAATTCATACGTATTCCCATCTAAATAGGTAATTTCAAGAAGCATTCCTTTATGCTGAAAATCTTCAATACCGGCCACATTTGTGGTTTCTTTGAATTCTTCCAAATTGGCTGCCCTGGTTTCTGGGGCGATACTTACGAGAAAATGGTAGCCATCAATGATTTTGCGGCTGTTGATCTCAGCTTCTGCCTGTCTCTCATCACCTTCCTGAAACTTATCTGGATGCCATTCCTTAACCAGGTTCCTGTAACTTTTTTTAAGTTCCTTAAGTTCAATATCTTTTTCAACCCCAAAGAGTTTCTTGTATTCTGTAATGCGTTTCATAGCGTGTATATTTTGCGGGCGCAAAAGTACGTTTTAATAGTTGAAAACGTGCAGATTGAAGCGTTATCTTTTAAATTGTGAAACCTGTGGTGTTTTCTATCAAAGCAGTATTAAAATTAATTGTATTTAATGCTGTTCGGTATATTTCACTACGCCCATTTAAGAATGTATTCTAAATTATATCCCATATTCCTGATTTTTAATGTGTTCATTATAGGAATTGTTTTTAAGATATTGTGCTCAAAAAATGCTGTTTTTAGCCATATTTAGGTCAGTTTTTCAATGTTTTGGGCGTTTCCCTACGGGTCGGGCTTTTCGCTACAATCTTTTTGATCGTTTCTCGCAAAAAGGATTTTTACTGCAATCCCTAACGCGATATCTATTTTCAACACATCAAAGGACTTTTTAGCACTTCAAGATTCTAATAAATTGTTCCCATTTCGATATTAAAGTATGTGAATGCGAACTTTCTTCTTTTTAAGTTTGCTGTTATTCAATTTGTTGACTAATTGATTTGCCAGTTTTTGCGGTACGGCGACAAATGCGCAGTCTTGTTTGAGTTCTATAACGCCCAACTGATCCTGGGCTATTTTTCCTTCTTTTATAAAAAGGCCGGCGATATCGCCTTTAGAGATTTTATCTTTCCTCCCGCCAGAAATAAAGAGCGTTTCCCATACTTCGTTCCCGTTTGTTTTTGCCTTCGGAATAGTTATGGGCTCCGTTTTTTCAATAAAATCTGGTAATCGCTGGTTTTTCCATTGCAGTACGTAGGCCGTGCCTTTTTCATTTACCCGCGCGGTCCTGCCGTTTCTATGCGTAAATTCTGCCGCCGCGTGCGGTAATTCATAATGAATGATAAACTTGAGTTCTGGAATATCAATCCCCCTCGCAGCAAGGTCTGTGGCTACCAAAATCTGGCTCGTACCATTTCTAAATTTTATAAGTGCGCGTTCCCTGTCCTTTTGCTCCATACCCCCCGAAAAACACGTATGACTGATCTTTTTTTCGGTCAGGAAATCGCTTACGCGCTCTATACTTTCCCTGAAATTGCAAAATATGATCCCCGGTTGGTTTCCAAGAAATTGTACCAGTTCAAATAAAGTTTCCAGCTTGTCTTTATCTGGTGAAATAACCGTATTAATGGCCAATTTAGGGTCTTTTTTATCCGATAAATATTCAATAATCGTCGGTTTATTCAGGTTTACAAACCCGGGGATTTCCACACCCTGCGTCGCTGATGTCAATATGCGCCTGCGCACCGCGGGAAGGTCGTTTAGGATTTCGCGCATTTCGCTTTCAAAACCTATCTCCAGGGACTTGTCAAACTCATCAAGCACGAGATCGTTGATGCTCGCTTTAGAAAACCGGTCATCGTCAAAGTGATCCAGGATACGCCCCGGGGTACCTATTAATATAGCCGGCGTGTGTTTGAGTTCGATTTTATCCTTACTTTTTGACCTGCCGCCATATACTGCATTCACTTTAAATCCCGAACCCATATCGCGCACCACCTGTTCTATCTGAATGGCCAGCTCCCGGGTGGGAACCACGATCAGGGCTTGCACTTCCGGGTTATCAATATCCAGATTTTCAATTAAGGGCAGTAGAAAAGCAAGTGTTTTTCCTGTTCCCGTAGGAGATAAAAGAATGGTATTTGCCGTTTTTTCAATTACGGCAAGGGCTTCTTGCTGCATTGGGTTTAAGGCCTCAATACCCAGTTTTTCCAGGATGTCCTTTTGGTTTTTTATGTCGTTTGCCATTAATTGGTATGTATGTAATTGTTCAAAAAGTATAAAAGTTAACCTGAATGGTTAAATCCTAACGTTTCTTCTTTGTGGGTTTTGCCTCCTCTTTAGGTGCAATTGCGGTCTGTGCCAAGTGATGCGCCAGTATTTTATCAATCAGCTCTTCCTTCGTTAAGTGATGGAAAACCGTATTGATTTTCTCCTTGAATTCAGCCGGAATGGTCCGGTTCGGTTTCGTTTTAAAGATTTTCCTGGCCCATAGCAACGTATTGTTTTCTTCGGTACTTTGCGCATCGGGTTTTCTCATCTCGCTAAAACTAATGCCCAGTTCTTCCTCAAATTCCGGGATTTCAAAAACCTCTTCCTGTTGCAAGACGGTAACCGCAAGCCCCTTTGCCCCTGCCCTTGCCGTACGGCCACTACGGTGCACATAGGTTTCATAGGTGTCTGGCAGGTGATAATTGACAACATAACTGATTTCTTTGACATCAAGCCCGCGTGCGGCAAGATCTGTCGCCACTAAAATATCAATATGCCCTTCCCGAAACTGGCCCATGATACGATCGCGTATAGGCTGCGACAAACTGCCATGCAGCGCTCCCGAAGAAAATTTATTAATAGCAAGATTTTTGGCCAGTTTATTAACGGCCGCTTTGGTCTTGCAAAATATAATGCCCCGCTCCCCTTCTTTAGAAGACAGGAAATAAAGCAGTACCTCTAGTTTTTCAATAGGTTCTACCACTACGAATTGATGGTCAATCCCCTGGTGGCCCACGGTTTCCATTTCTGCTTCTACGTGCACTATATGTTTGCTCATATAGTTTTGCACCAGTTGTTTGATAGTTCCAGGCATTGTAGCGGTAAAGAGAAGTGTCCTCCTGTTTTTGGGAATTTCAGCAAGAATGCTATCCAGATCCGTTTTTAGGGCAGTTACCATTTCATCGGCCTCATCTAAGACCAAAGTAACAACCTTACTGAGATCAATGGCTTTTCGATTGATCAAATCTACCAGTCTTCCCGGCGTGGCCACAATAAGGTGGGTAGTCGTTTTTAAGCGTTCAATCTGTGGTTTAATGGGTATGCCACCGCAAATGGAGGCAATGCTAATTTCTGGGCTATGTGCGGCAAAAGAAAGTAAATTGGTGTGGATTTGTTGGCCCAGTTCGCGTGTGGGCGCGAGGATCACCGCCTGTACGGCCTCATTTTTAGGATCGATATGTTGCAATACGGGCAGTCCAAAGGCAAGTGTCTTTCCACTTCCTGTCTGGGCCAGTGCAACAAGATCTTTACTTTCGTTTAAGATAAGCGGAATGGCTTTTTGCTGTATTGCGGTGGGCTGGATAATGTTTAAAGCTGCTAAACTCTGTTGTAGCGCGGTATTGACACCTAAATCTGAGAAACTTACGGGCATATGATAATTTTTGGTAAAGATAACCAGGGTTTTGATTGAACGGCCATGATGTAGCTTTAATTTGATTGCCAGTTCTATATGGAACAATGGTCTCAAAAAGCCTTTAGATAAATACGTGAGACCCCTTCAGGAATTCTTTTTTGATAAAAATCCAGTCTTTTATCCTTTATTTAAACATCTGAAGCGATTCTATACTAAATGGTCAGATTACATTCTCTTACTTCTGGTAACATAAAACAAAATACCTATTTCTTAATATTTAACATAAGTTTATTATTAAATGCGTTGAAGTGCTTTTATGTCAGCTGAAATACCTATTTTTATCTTCTAAACGATATTAGCAGCTATGCCCTACTCTAATCTTCAAGAAGAATTTCGTCAACTTATCCGAGAGTCGGATTCCGTTTTTGACTGGTTTACCTGTGATGTCCTGGATGGTTTCTGGTATGTCAACTGGGATGATACACAAAAATTCTGGATGAATGATTCTTTCTTAAACAGCTTAAAATTTGATACCGAACAAGCAAGCGATCATTTCCAAATCTATACGAAGATTACTGGTTCTGCTTGTAAAAAACAAATAAAAGAGCTTATAGCTAGCGCTAAAGCAAACCCTTCTGAAATTTATAAGGATACCTTAGAATTTAAAAATAGATTCTCTGATCCTTCCGGATATAACGTTGAAATATTGGCACTAGCCTCTAAAGGCTTAGTATTTAAATTTAAATTAGTAAAAGAAGCAGTACCCCATAAGATTGAAGATTTAGAAAAACAAATACTGCATTTAGAGAAATTTGAGTCAATTTATAAAGAGACCAACCACATAGCTAGAATAGGCGGCTGGGATGTAGATCTTATTTCCCAGACGATAAGTTGGACAAGCGTCACCTACGATATTCATGAAGTTGATCCTGACTTTGTTCCAGATTTGAATGTCGGGATTTCTTTTTATAAAGAAGGCTGGAGTAGGGATCTTATTATGAAACTCTTTAATGAAGCTATTGAACTTGGGAAGCCATTTGATGATGAGTTTAAACTTGTCACGGCGAAGGGCAATGAAATCTGGGTACGTTCTTTTGGAAAACCTGAATTTGTAAATGGCAAGTGTATACGGGTTTTTGGGGCTTTTCAAGATATAAATGAGCAAAAAAAGCAACAAATTGAGCTTAAAGCGGCAAAAAACAGGTTTGAAAGTATCTACGATAATTCCCCGCTGGGAATCCTTCTTTTTGATCCATCTGATACCATCGTAGCGATAAACCCAGCGAGCAAGCGCATTTTTGGGATGGAAAAGTTTACTGAAGAGCAAATTTCAAAGCTGACATTCAAAGAATTGGTAAATCCTGAGTTCTTAGATGCCTTTCAGGACTATAAAAAGGAGCTGACCACTTCAGAAAACACTACTAAAAAATTAGAGATTCAATGCAAGCACAGATCGGGAAAAACTATCTGGTGCAGTATGATTTCTTCATTAATGCCCGCAAACGAGCATACGGGAAAACTCGTGGTAGCACAGGTGCAGGACATAACCTATAAAAAAGAACTACAACGTCAGGCTACTGAGAATGCAAATAAATTTGTCAAGGCGTTTGAAAATTCCCCGAACGGTATGGGGGTCGTATCCACAAAAGGAGATTGGATAATGGTCAATAAAAACCTTGCACACATGGTGGGGTACGAAAAAAATGAATTACTTCAGATTCATTTTTGGGATATTACCCATCCCGATGATCATAATAACGATGCGCATTATATACAAAGTATATTCAGCAATGAGATAGACTATTATACAGTTGAAAAGCGCTACATTCATAAGCAGGGGAGGATTGTTAACTGCCACCTTTATGTCTCGGCCATCTACGACGAGCTGGGTGGTGTAAAGTCATTGATTTTTCAGGTCGTGGACATGACACAGCATGTAAAGGCCCAGAATGATCTCAAAAGTACCCTTAAAGATTTACAATCGCTTCTTGATGCGACGACCCAGATTGTTATCGTAGAGACAGACCTCAATCATGTGATTAAAAAATTCAATAAAGGTGCAGAACGAATTCTAGGTTATAAGGCTGAAGAGGTCATAAACAAAAAAAGCCCCAGTTTGTTTCATATACCTGAAGAGGTAGAAACAAGAAGACAACAGTTATCTGAGGAAAAAGGTATCGCCCTAAATACAAATGATGTCTTCACATACGATGCGCATCTAGAAAAATCCAAATATCAAGAATGGACCTATAGAAAAAAGGATGGTACCCAACTTCCCGTACAGCTGGTGGTCACCACTATTCGCAATCAGGACAATCAAATTACCGGTTATCTGGGGGTTTCCACAGACATTTCTGAGCTCAAAGAAATGGAAGAATCACTCGTTATCGCCAAAGAGAGAGCAGAGATGGCCAGCAAGTCAAAATCTGAATTCCTGGCAAATATGAGTCATGAAATTCGTACACCGCTCAATGGAGTGATAGGTTTTACAGACCTTTTGATGAAAACCGAACTTAATGAAAGCCAAAGCAATTATATGCAAACGGTGTTCAATTCGGCCAATTCGCTTTTAGACCTTATAAACGATATCCTGGATTTTTCTAAAATAGAAGCGGGTAAACTCGAGTTGAGTGAAGAAAAAGTGGATATCATTACACTTTGCGAGCAGATCATAGATATGTTTAAGCATCAAGCACATAAAAATAATCTTGAAATATTGCTCAACATATCACCTGCCGTAACGCGCTTTGTCTGGATTGATTCCGTTCGTATAAAACAGATTTTGACGAACCTTATAGGCAATGCGATCAAGTTTACAAAGCAAGGGGAAATTGAACTTAAGATCGACACAAAAAATAGAACAGGGGGAAGCGATACTAAAATTTTTACCTTTTCAGTACGTGATACAGGTATAGGTATTGCCCCGCACAACCTTGATAAAATATTCTTCGCTTTTGATCAGGAAGATGCCTCAACAACAAGAAAATTTGGCGGTACAGGATTAGGTCTTACCATAAGCAACCGTTTGCTTGAACTTATGGGTAGCAACCTAAAAGTAGAGAGCACCCAGGGAATAGGAAGCAAATTCTATTTTGATGTGGGATTAAAGAGCTATACCGTCATAGATAAGCCTGTTCTACCCATGCACAATATCAATAAGGTTCTTATTGTTGATGATAATGACAATAATCGCAAGATTTTACATGAGATGTTGACCTCTCAAAATATTAATACCGTCCTTGCCCCAAATGCTATAGAAGCTATAGATATTCTTGAAAAAGACCAGTCTTTTAGTCTGGCCATCATAGATTATCATATGCCTTATATGGATGGTCTGGAGCTTATTGAGCATATAAGAAATGCACTTAAGATAGACATGGCAGAACTTCCTATTATATTGTTGCACAGCTCTGTAGATGATGAAATAACCGCTAAAAAATGTAAAGAATATAAGGTTCAGTTCAATAAAACGAAACCTATACACATGGATGAGCTTTTTAGTCTGATAAATCAGATAAATTATCCTGAACTTTCTACCGCCACCAGCCCTCAGATTACTAGTGAAATTGGCAAAGTAGATCTTGCAACCTATGAATTTAGCATACTTGTGGCCGAAGATAATCCCGTAAACAAACATCTTACACGTACCATTCTTAAAAAACTAATGCCAAAAGTACAGCTTATTGAGGTTGATAATGGTGAGGAAGCGGTGTTGGCTTTCAAAGAACAAAAAATTGATTTGATTTTTATGGATATTCAAATGCCCATACTCAGTGGTTTTGAAGCCTCAGAGCAGATCAGGGCTCTAGAAGAGGATAACAACTTATCAAGTACACCTATCGTCGCACTGACCGCTCGTACGATCAAGGGTGAACGGGAACGATGCTTAAGTTACGGGATGAATGACTATGTGACAAAACCTGTAATCATGCAAACCTTAAACAAAGTGATAATCAAGGAGTTGATCTTTGACAGGGGAGAGAAAATTTCGGCTAGTTAATACCGTAAATAAATATGTTAATGTAAAATTGGGAAAATCATGAGTAGTAGAATAATCTTGGTCATTAATGCAAACGACAATTCAAGGCAATTGATAAGGGAATTACTGGAAAAAGAAGATTTTAAAGTATTTGATTTTAACAACAGTATGAGCGCAATTCTCTGGATAAAAAAAAACGAAGCCGTAGCAGGCATTGTCATAGAGGAAAAAGCTGCCCCTCTAAATGCGTATAAAGTTATTGACTATGTGCTGGAAGAACTTAAAATGGAATTACCGGTAGTAATTGTTTCAGAGGAAAAAAATAGCGAAAGCAATAAAAATCCAGCTGTATTTATTTCCAATTCCCTTACTGAACATACTATTAAAAGCGTAAAGGAATTTTTAAATAAACCGATCGCGATAGCAGAAAACAAGGCAGAAACCCCTATGTATTCCCTGCAGTACCTAAGAGACACTTATGATGGTGATGAAGAATTAATATTAGAATCCCTAACAATATTCGAACAATCAGTTTCCGTCAAAATACAGGAAATGGAAGGATTACTTTTAAATCAGGATTTTGAAGAAATACGTAAAGTGGCCCACAACATAAAACCATCTTTTGAGATGTTAAGCAATAAAGTGGGCAGTATGCTTTGCCATAACCTTGTTTATCAAACACCTAACGAAGAAATATGTCAAATGGTTGATGCTCTAAACAATGAATTTATTCAATTAAAAAATGAATTGAGTAACCCGTTACTCAAATGACCATAAATACCAACTTATCATGAAGAAGAGAATATTAGTAATAGAAGACAACCCTATGGTTATAAAATCCCTGGAGTTTAAGCTCAAAAAAGAAGGATATGACGTGCATCTTACAGAAGATGGCCGGGAGGCTATGAAAAAACTGGAATCAGAATCTTTTGACCTTGTGCTAACTGATTTAATGTTGCCCTTTATAACTGGAAACCAACTGATAGAATACATAAAAAAAAACCATCCAGACTTACCTATAATTGTTTTATCAACAGCAACTCAGGAGGATATTATCACAGATGCATTTTCTATGGGTGTAGACGATTTTATAACAAAACCCTTTAGTCCTAATGAGCTTGCGCTAAGGGTAAAACGTTCTCTTGGTAAATCCATTTACAATACGTGATGCCCCTAATGACTCCTTAGCCTTATTACAAATTATATATACCATGAACTTTTTCCCAAAATCATTTCAGGACTGGCCTATAATACTTGAAATCAATTTTAAGCTTACCATACTTTTTTCAATACTGGCAGTGGTGTTGCTGGGGACTGTTCTTGTATTGCGCATTAGAAAAAATAAAAAGGAAATTAGGAAAAAAAACCTAAAGCTTCTTATTATAGATTTTATAAATAATTTTTTGTTTGATGAAGAATTTGATAAGGCAAATGGCTTAAAGAAGTTTAGGAACGAACATTTAAAAACCACCTACGATAACCATGTTGCAATAACTCAATTGCTTATGTACACTAACAATTTAAAGGGAGAATCCTCATTGCTGATCAAAGAACTATTTGATGGCCTTGATCTCTACAAGTTTCTATTAAAAGACCTTAAGGGAAGAGGCTGGCATAAAAAGGCCAGGGCAATTCATGCATCAAGTCAATTGAATGTTATTGTACCAGAAGATATGGTCTTACCGCAACTCAATGCTAAACGCGAGGAGACACGTCATCAAACAATTATGTACCTTATAAACGCATCAAAAAACAATCCACTTGCGTTTCTGGATAAAATAGATAGGCCCCTGACACTGTGGCAACAAATAGGGATGGAAACTGAGCTGCGCACGTATGAAGGGGAGATGCCTGATTTTTCCAGATGGCTGGACCACAGGCAACCCAGCGTTACCATCTTTTGTATTAAGATGATTGTAGATCACAATCAGTTTGAGAACATCTTACCCTTACAAAAACTGGTAAATCATCCCAATGCTGATATACGGTACCAAGCAATTGTTTCCCTTCGAAAGATGGAAATCGAAGAAGCAATACCCTTACTTATTGAGAATTTTCCCAAAGAAAGCCTTAAGATCAAAACAGAAATTTTCAAAACCATTAAGGTGATGGGAACCGAAAATCATTTGCAGGCAATCGCCCCTCATATAAAAGTAAACGAGCGGGCATTAAAAATTCAGTATCTAAAGATTGCCCGTCACTTTAAACCCAAAACCCCTCTTGTAAAAGGAATAACGTTCAAAAATAAATTAGCATAAGGGTTACAGGACGCACTACCCTTGCACGTGTTTTAAAAACACACGTTCTGAATGCCTTAACCTACTTCAAAACCCAATTTGCTTGAATATAAATTTTCATCAGCTAATAGATATTGCAAGTTGGCTATTCTTAGCCTACGGCATGATCATGTCTTTTGGTTATATTTTTTCCTCTGTATTTTCTTTGATAGAATTAAAGGATTATAAGCGCAGATACAATTTTAAAGATGAGATAGGACTTTTACAATCGGCACATTTGCCAAAGATTTCTTTACTGGCACCAGCCTACAATGAAGAAGCAAATGTAATAGAGAATGTAAAATCCCTGCTTACCCTTGACTATCCTGCATACGAGATCATAATAATCAATGATGGCAGCAGTGATGACACGCTTGCAAAGCTCGTGCAGCACTTTGATCTTTATTTAGACAAAGACCTGCAGTTTAAACACGTTCCTTCAAAAAACATTAAAGGCTTATACGTATCTAAAAACAAAGCTTATAAAAATCTAAAAGTCGTAGATAAGTTCAATGGGGGAAAATCTGATGCGCTAAATAGCGGCATTAATAGCAGTAAACACGATATAATATGCTGTATAGATGTAGATTGCATATTAGAACGTGATGCCCTTCTTAAACTTATCAAACCTTTTTTAAACAACACGAAAAAAGTTATCGCTTCCGGTGGTATTATTCGGGTAGCAAATTCATGCGTTGTAGAAGACGGCAGGATCACCGAAGTCTGCCTACCTAAAAGCTTTGTTGCGCGCGCACAGATTTTAGAGTATTTCAGGGCTTTTTTAATGGGCAGGATGGCATGGTCTCGTGTAGATGGTTTATTGCTCATCTCTGGCGCCTTTGGCATGTTTGATAAAGCTACGGTCATTGAGGCCGGTGGCTATAATCACGAGACCGTAGGTGAAGATATGGAGCTGCTTGTGCGCATGCGCCGCCTCATGCGCAAAAAAAACGTGCCCTATAAAGTAGGTTTTGTGCCAGATCCCCTCTGCTGGACAGAAGTACCCCAAACCTGGAAAATCCTGTATAGGCAGCGCAACCGCTGGACAAGGGGGACGATAGAAACCTTAAGTATTCATAAAAAGATGATTTTTAACCCTAAATATGGCATTTTAGGGCTATTAAGTACCCCTTATTGGGTATTTTTTGAATGGTTAGCGCCCATTATAGAGTTTTTTGGAATCTTATTTTTCCTATTTCTCTTTATATTCGGGCAAATAAACTGGTCTGTATTCTTCATTTTCTTTGGGGTGGTATACAGCTTTTCCATACTTTTTTCCATCACCGCCTTATTTTTTGAAGAATTCACTTTTCAGCAATATAAAAAGCCGCAAGACATGCTAAAACTTTTAGGAACGGCAATGTTAGAACCACTTATTTATCACCCTTTTGTGATGTGGTCTGCAGTTAGGGGAAATATAGACCTATTGATGGGCAAGGATTCCTGGGGAAAAATGACCCGTACAGGTTTTGGAAAACCATCTGCCCAGAAGTAAAAAAATAAGTATTACAGTTTTACACTATTTGAAATGATCACAAAAAAATCTAACAGTCACATCACCATCATCTTTATCCTGTTTGGATTTATACAGTCTTCCTGGGCCCAAAATAATAAGTCCTCAGACCAGCTTTACACAGAAGCTCGTGCTGAAGCTTTTGATAATGACAATTATGTAACGGCTATCGCCCTGATGAAAGAAGCGCTCAAAAAAAGTCCGGATTATCTGGAACTCGGTGTTTTTTTAGGAAGGCTCTACACGTTTACAGACAGCCTACCCAAGGCACGCACTACATTCAATGAGGTCTTGATGAAAGAAGCAGGTCACGAACAAGCATCGCTCGCCTACGGTAATTTAGAATATTGGAATTCAGATTCAGAAAGAGCCCTGGTGATTGTTGACGCAGGTCTATCAAAACATACAGATTCTCAATCTTTAGGCCTTCTCAAAGCTAAAATCCTTAAGGACCTGGAACGCTATGATGAAGCCCGCAAGACTTTGGATCTTCTCCTCAAAAAGAACCCAAAGCTCACCGAAGCGAGGAGTATCATAAGCGGTATAAACACCGCTTCGGTCAAAAACGAGATAGGTGCCAACTATGAATTCATCTATTTTGACAAACGCTTTGATGATCCCTGGCATCTGGCAAGTATAGATTATGCGAGGCAGACAAAATTAGGTTCGGTGACCGCACGTGTCAATTATGCAAATAGATTCAGAACCAATGGAACTCAGTTTGAAATAGACGCCTATCCCCGTATTTCTGATCTTTTTTACACCTATGTAAGCGGTGGTATATCCAGCAAAGACGGGATATTTCCCAGATATCGCGCTGGTTTTTCCCTATACGCAAATCTGCCTGCTGCTTTTGAGGCCGATGCAGGTTTTCGCTTTTTGGCTTTTAGTGAAAACACCTGGATCTATACGCTTGGCGTTGGGAAATATTATAAAAACTATTGGTTCAATCTGCGTACGTATTTGACACCTTCAGGAAATTCGGTATCTCATTCCTACGCATTAACGGTACGCTATTATCTGGGTGGGGCAGATGATTTTATCAGCCTTAAAATAGGTACGGGACTTTCTCCAGACAATAGCGCAAACAGTGTATTGTTTGATCCTGATACTATCTACAAATTAAAATCAAGCAACATCGCGCTGGGCTACCGCAAATTATTATGGGACACTACGATACTTACCTTTTCAGGCGCGTTGGAAAATCAGGAATATGCAAGGGATACCAGAGGCAATCAAGTATCGCTTAGTTTGGGATACATCAAACGTTTTTAAGTATGGCAAAAAAAATCATCTTTTCTGTAATTATACTGATTATACTAATCCCTTGCGGAATGTGGATAGCCTGGTTGCTTGCGCCGAACAAAAAAATGGTCGTGGCCATTGTTGACAAAACAGTGCTTACCAAAGATGGTCAGGAACATATTTCCCTAAACTGGGTGCTCAATCACAATAAAATCACCAAAACGTCTGATAAACCCTATAAAATAAGTGAAGATTACTTTGGGTTTTTCCCTTTGCAGGATGAGCAATATGAACTGAAGGGACTGGAACGATTTTCATCCCAGCAGCTGAGCCAGTTGGGCAGCGATGCAGACATGGTATATTTTACAGATACCTACGGAATTTATAATAATGAATGGTTTAAGGAAGGGGACGCCAGCGCGCGCTCCGGCATATTATACGGCGGTTTGACCAATCAGGATATTGAACTGCTCAATAAAATGAAAAGCCGCCATAAACTTATCCTTACGGAATTCAATACCATAGGCTCGCCTACCCAACTGAGAAACCGTTCGGAATTCGAAAAGATGTTCGGACTAAAATGGACAGGCTGGACGGCGCGTTATTTTCAAAATCTGGATATAGACACCAACCCCGAAATACCCAAATGGCTGATCACGAATTACAAAAGAACGCATAACGATCAATGGCCTTTCAAAAATGCAGGTCTTGTTTTTGTAAACATAAAGGATGAAGTAATGATTTTAGAAGAAGGTAAGCAAATAAAAAATGCTTTGCCGCAAATTCATTCCACCGTTCAAGCACAACAGAGATTGGGGTTACCCGAAAAAATCAAATATTCCTTTTGGTTTGATATCATGCAACCAGACCTAAAAATTAATAAGATCGAGGCTTCATTTACCATGGAACTGATGAATGCCGGCGCTACCCTGCTCACTGAAAATAATATTCCCCATACCTTCCCGGCAGTTCTGAGCCATCTGGATAAAGACTATCGTTTTTATTACTTTTCAGGGGATTTTAGCGATAATAGTATTAGCCTAACGAGTTCCTATTTTAAAGGCATTGGTTTTTTTAAAAGTTTCTTCTATGATGATCGAAAACCTTCTGAGCGTTCCAGTTTCTTCTGGAAGTTTTACCGTCCTATGCTCACTAACATCCTAAAGGAAGAAAGAAATAGACTCAATTGAATTTACCGCTTGAGGATATAGTTGTTGTAGATGGAATCAGGAATTAAGGGAGCACCATTAGTAATTTCCAAATTACGTCTTTTAAAGGCCCGGAAAGCTGCTTGCAGTTCGGCTTTTTTGTTTTCATTCTCAATCTTGAATTCACCAAGATCCCTGTTAAGTTCAAAAAGATTGTCTTTATTAAGGTGATAAATGCCCTTAACGTAATCTACAAGGTCTGTTTTAGTCTGTTTTAAAGGCATCTCGTGTATATTTCTAAACGATCGTACCGTATCCAGACCACTGCCTAAAAAGCTGGTTTCCACAGGTATTTTGAATTGATGGTTGTACGCCAGATAATTCAAAAGACTTGGGGCGATATCAAAGTGACTTGACACCGAAGCAATACTTGCGGTTCTGGTAAGCATAGGGGAATATATCATTAAGGGTACATGATAGCGATCTATTTTAGAGCTCATGGGTATTTCCGGAATACGGTGATCCCCGGTAATAATAAAAATGGTGTTATTAAAATCGCTTCGTTTTTTATAAGTTTCAAATAGTTCTTTAATGGCCTCATCTGTATAAAGAATGGTTGCAAATTGATTTTTATAAACCCTGTGATTTTCTTTCTCCTCGGTAGAAAAATTGAGCAAATTCATCCTTTTTTCAAAGAGATCCTCATACTTTTCTGCGTCATTTATTTTAAATGGACTGTGCGTGGTCAGAGTCAATAAAATATCCAGTCGCGGTCTTGAAAGCGTTTTATCCTTTTTCTTCTTTAGATAATAATCGAACAGTTCCCTATCCCCATAACCCCAACTAAAATTGGCACTACCAGGCAGTTTTTTATAGGTAGGCGGAAATGTAGGTTCATCATAAATTCCATCAATCCCATTTTTTTTGAGATAGGTATCCATACCATCAAATTCAGAATTACCACCATAAAAAAACGAGGTTTCGTATGCGTTTTTGCTTAGGAGATTAATCAGGGAAAGTTCCTTTGGCATGCTTTGCTTTAGTTCCAGAAAGCCTTTTTCTGCAAAGGGTAGCGATCCCATTATAGAAGGAAGTACGGCAAACGTCCTACCACCGCTACTTATAAAGTTTTTCCAGTACAGGCTTTTTTGTGATAAAGAATCCAGAAAAGGGGTGAAATTGCCCAGATAAGCGCCCTCATTAGTAAAAGCCCTTCCCAGCCCTTCAACCAGAATAAAGACAAGATGGGGAGCTTTTTCATTGGGTTTGAAAAAAGGGGTAAGCACATCGTCCTTTTTACGTTTATGCAAAAAAGGAAAATCTGTAAAAGTATATTCCTTCTCAATACTTCTAGTTAAATGATCTTCTCCGTAACTCCTTAAATAGTTGGCAGCATAGATATCAACTTCATATGCTGTTTTAGAAAAATAATGTTCGACCTCGCCATAAAAATGAGCAGACTTATTGACCACGATCGAATTACCAAAATCTGATGCTCCCTCTGAGAAAGTCACGCTGTTAGAAACCTGGGGTATAATAAGTAGAAGCGATAAGAAGATAAAAGAAATCGAAAAGTATTTGTGAACGCGATATTTTGTTGAACAGAAATACAGACTTGCACTCAACAGCAGGAGCACGCTAATATAAAGAAGAACAGAACCGAATGATAAACTCCCTGATGCTCCCACCGTTTGTTTAATATCATCAAGCGAATAGCCCAGTAGATCTGAACCCAGCAAAACCAATGAAGTGTTGAAATAACTTATCAGTAGTAAATGTACCGCGAAAAATACAACGATTAAAAAACCAAAGACCACAACAGTTATCCTGGGAGTAATTATAAAGAACGGGACAAAAATCAAAAGGGGTATCAAGAGCCATTGCAGCCACAAAACAAAATCAGTCGCCCAGCCAGAAACAAGTAAAGAAAAGAAATCAGCGGGAAGCGCATGATTGCTATTGTACAGCATAAGTTCACCTGCCCGAGCCAAAAACAGAAAAACCAGAACTATTAAGGCAAGGACAAAATACTTTTCCAGTGATTCAAATAATCTGGTTTTCATAGTTATACTATTTATTTTAATCTGATCGTAAGCTATTTTACCGAAGCATTTTTAAGGTTACTTTTTAAAGTATAGTAAACCAATAGAGTGATAACTGAATTTTAAGGCGTCTCCATTAAAAAAACAGCAGATGTACTTAAAATCACCAACAATGAAAATTTAAGTTGAAATTGCCCAATCATAAATTACAACAGATTAATTTGCCTTTTGTCTTTATTCAAACGAATTAAAATAAAGCAAAATTATGAAATAATTAGTATTTACAGCAGAAATAACCATATTGGAATATAACAATCCTTTGACATACGAGATTCGATTTGGAACTAATGCGGAAGGAATTCTACTTTTGTTTCAGTGGATAATTCAAAATATTCAGACTATTGACCAACTTCAACTATACATAATCTAAAATAGAGAACTGGACGGTTTGACAGATAATGATAAAAATGGGGGCTTTTAAACGTAAAGTTGGTTATTCTTCTTTCAAACATATTTCGAAGGTTGCTCGAATTTTTTCAACTCGAATAATTAAAGCAATTTTTTCCGAACATATTTAGAGGCCGTAAAACGAATGAAAAAGCGCTATAAAACTGCCTTTTACAGCTAAAAACGTGTTGTTTTACACTGCTTTTAGGCCGTTTTTAAGATAAAACAGTTATGGATGAAAATAAAAAAGCCCTACGTTTCCGAAGGGCTTTTCTCGTTGTACAGGCCCTTCGACAGGCTCAGGGGAGTCCGGGAGACTCTCGTAGCTCGGCTCAGGTTAAACTTCTCATCTCGCCACCCTGCTAGTAATTCCCTGAAAATAAAAAAGCCCTACGTTTCCGAAGGGCTTTTCTCGTTGTACAGGCCCTTCGACAGGCTCAGGGGAGTCCGGGAGACTCTCGTAGCTCGGCTCAGGATAAACTTCTCATCTCGCCACCCTGCTAGTAATTCCCTGAAAATAAAAAAGCCCTACGTTTCCGAAGGGCTTTTCTCGTTGTACAGGCGGGGAGACTCGAACTCCCACACCTTGCGGCACTAGATCCTAAGTCTAGCGTACATTTGCCCAAACAGCACCAAAGCCACTCATTTTCAATTGATTATATAATATGTCATTTTCTTTGATATCATCTAATATCAATTGATTTCAACATTTGTTGTACCTATGTTGTACCCAGAGAAACTAATAAATTTGTATCTTTAGGGAAACTTCTTGGTAAACTAAACATTCAAAATTGAATGTTGTACCTATGTTGTACCTGATTTGGCTTTCGTACGCAAAACTAGGTCAATTATGTCATCAAACGCTAAAATAGTTCTTCGCAAAAAGCCTAATAAAGAAGGCTTGTATCCTCTTGCCATACGTATTACAAAAAATCGTCGCTCAACATACCAATATATAGGTCACTACATTGAATTGGAAGATTGGGATGAAAAGAATATTCGGGTTAAGAAATCACACATAAATTTCAAAACCTTGAACAATTTGTTATCCTTGAAACTTTCTGAATTAAACAATGCTCTTATTACGCTTCAATCCGAACAAAAAGATGCTTCTGCCAATCAAATTAAGAAGGAAATATATTCCTCCGGTATCAATGCTTCATTCTTTGAATTAGCACAAGAACATCTTGACGATTTAGAAAGTACAGAAAAGCTAAATCGTTTATCTACTGATAAAGCGTGGTTGAGCTTTATTATAAAATATCACAATTCGAAACAATTGTCTTTTCAAGAAATTGATGAACGTTTTCTTAAAAAACTGATGTTAACTTTAAAAGTTAAGTACTCCCTGTCTGAAACCTCAATAATGAACATTTTGGTATTTGTAAGGCTATTATTTAACAGAGCAATTAAATACAAAATTGTAAGCAGAGAATTATATCCCTTCGGTGGCGATAAAATAAAAATCAAATTTCCTGAAACTACCAAAGTCGGACTAAATATTTTAGAGATTCAACAAATTGAAAATTTGATAAATCTCAAACCTTCTGAAATACATACTAGAAATGTTTGGCTTTTTAGTTTCAATTTTGCTGGTATGAGGGTTTCTGATGTTCTACGAACCAAATGGTCAGATATTTATGATAACAGGCTGCATTATAGAATGCATAAAAACGCAAAACTTCTATCATTAAAAATTCCTGAAAAAGTACTAAAGATTTTAGACCAATATAAAGATGATAAAAGAAGTGATGATGATTTTGTTTTCCCTGAATTGAAAAAGGCAGACCCTGAAAATGCGAAAGATTTATATAACAAGAGAAAAACTGCTACAAAGAGGTTTAATGACAATCTAAAATCAATCTCTAAAAAGGCTAAAATAAATAAGAAAATAACGATGCACATAGCACGGCATAGTTTTGGAAATATTGCTGGGGATGCCATTCATCCGTTGATGCTACAGAAATTATATCGCCATAGTGATTTGAAAACCACCTTGAACTATCAAGCCAATTTCATCCATAAAGAGGCAGATGATGCATTGGATAGTGTTATAAACTTTTGAGGAAATAAATAATTGAAGAGCGGATATTTTATTGCTATAAGTAGTTTAGCATATTCAAAATATCCGCTCTTTACGATTTTCAATTACAGATTTAATCTCTCCTAAATAGAAACTAATTTTTAATTGGATTTGCTAATTTTTGATTGAAGCATTTAACTAACATTTTATAAAGTTCTGGATGTTTCTTTTTGAGCAAATCTGGGCGCTCGAAGAAATATTCTGAAGCTACTGCAAAGAATTCTGCTTGGTTTGTACCACCATATTTTCTGATATCAGAATGGTTGTCGTTTATGGCTTCTATTTCCTTATGAATTAAATTCAGCCAAGGTATTGCATATTGATGTTCTAATAATCGCTCTGGAACGCCATCTGTTCTATCATCCAGCTTATCAATAAGGTGTACAAATTCGTGTATGCCTGTATTGCTTTTATCTGTTGTGTTTCTAAAACCGTGATACAATGCTTTTTTAGATAAAATCATTTGTTTCTCAAAACGTCCGTTCCCGACTATCCCACCAATATTGCGCGAGTTATCCTTACTGCTAAATTGCATATCTTCATTAAAATTATCTGGGTATAAGAGGATTCCACTTAAATTAGTGTAATGCCATTCTTTAAAGCCGAAAACAGGAATTACCGCACTTGCTGCAATTAAAATTTTGTCTAATTCTTCCAATTCAAACTGCACGCCATCTATATAAACCTCACTTAAAAACTGCATCATTTTTTGTTGAAAAACAAGTTGCCTGCCTTTTGAAAGATTTTTATAATAAAGAACATTCTCCATTAATAATTTGTGCCAATGCTCTGGAAATGGCTTTACGCTATGCCGTTTCTCTTTTCGATAAAAATGAATAGCAAACAGAAGAATCACAACCAAAATTAAAATATAAACCATATTATAGCGAGGTATTAATCTACAGGTTCCGCTTTAAAGCCTACCTTTTGCAAGGTAGCCTTTACATCTTCTTCTGAAGCACCATCGCTTTCTATGGTTAAAATTTTATCAGGATTAGCGGTATCCACTTCCCAACTTTCGACACCTTCTTGCTTGTTTAAAAAAGGGGTCACTTTTGATACACAACCACCACAATTGATATTTGTTTTAAATTTTAAAGTTTTCATTGTATTTGAATTTATAATTAATATTAAAGTTTTACTCCTTTAAGCCTTAAACTATTTAGAACTACAGATACGCTACTGAAAGCCATTGCCATTCCCGCAATCATTGGGTCCAATAAAAATCCATTTACGGGATACAAAACGCCTGCTGCAATTGGAATACCAATAAGATTATAAATGAATGCCCAAAATAGATTCTGACGTATGCCCAACACGGTTCTTTTCGATAGTTCCAAAGCTTTGGGAATAGATTGCAAATCTGACGTTATCAATGTCATTTTCGCGACGTCCATTGCTATATCAGACCCTTTACCCATTGCTATACTTACATTGGCCTGTGCCAAAGCGTGCGAATCGTTGATACCATCGCCCACCATTGCGACTATCTTTCCATCAGCTTGCAATTTTTCAACAAAAGCTGCTTTCTGTGAAGGCATCACTTCTCCTTGGTAATTTGTTATTCCTACTTGTTTTGCGACAGCAGATGCGGTTTTATTGTTATCTCCAGTAAGCATATAGACTTCGATGCCTCTGTCTTGAAGTGTTTCTATAGCTTTTTTTGAAGTTTCTTTAATCTTGTCAGCAATGGCGAGTATCGCCAGCACTTGTTTTTCATTGCCAAAGAAAATGACCGTTTTAGCCTGCTCTTCGAGACTTTCTGCCGTTTGCATTAAGGAAGCGTCGATTTGAATATTCTTTTCAACCATTAGCTTATGGTTTCCAACATAGTATTTTGAACCATTTTCTGTTTGAGCTTTTACCCCCTTTCCTGTGATACTTTCGAAGGAAGCCATTTCAGTTTGTTCAACATTTTCATCTTTTAAGTGGTTGACTACAGCCCCTGCCAAGGGATGTTCTGACTGTGCTTCGATAGCCAAAAGAATTTCCTTGTAATCGTTCTGATTTTCAAGCTTGTCCTTCCAAAGTATGTCGGTTACCAAAGGTTTTCCTTCAGTAATCGTACCCGTTTTATCAAGGATTACTGCATTCACTTTATGGCCAAGCTCTAAACTTTCGGCATCCTTTATCAAAATATTATTTTCAGCGCCTTTACCGATACCCACCATAATGGCAGTAGGTGTGGCCAATCCCAATGCGCAAGGACAAGCGATAACCAACACGGCTACAGAAGTTAATAAGGCTTGTGAAAAACCATTATCGCCTCCAATTGATATCCATACAATAAAGGTAATAATGGAAATAGCCAACACAACGGGAACAAATATTCCAGCAATTTTATCGACCAGTTTCTGAACAGGCGCCTTGCTTCCTTGAGCTTCCTGAACCATTTTAATGATTTGTGATAGTAAGGTTTCTCCACCTACTTTTTCGGCAGTAAATTGAAAGCTCCCTTTTTGATTTACCGTGCCTGCAAATACTTTTTCATCAGTTGATTTTTCTACTGGAACAGGTTCTCCCGTAATCATACTTTCATCTACATACGAGCTTCCCTTGGAAACTTCTCCATCCACAGGAATCTTTTCTCCGGGACGCACCAAAATGGTCTGGCCAACTTGCACGGATGAAATAGGAATTTCCTTTTCTTCTCCATTCTCAATGATTTTAAGGGTTTTAGGCTGAAGACCCATTAATTTTTTGATGGCTGAAGACGTATTGGATTTTGCCTTTTCTTCCAATAGTTTCCCCAAGGAAATAAAGGTTATAATTACCGTAGCCGCTTCATAATAAACGTGAGGTTCAATACCACGACTCAACCAAGATTCTGGAAAAAAGGTATTGAATACACTAAAGATAAAAGCGATTCCTGTGCTCAAAGCTACCAAGGTATCCATATTTGCTTTACCGTGTTTGGCTTGCTTGAAAGCATTGATGAAAAAGCTACGACCGAACCAAAAAAGAATTGGAAAAGTTAACACCAAAGAAATCCACTTACCTGGTTCCCATTGCATAAAAAACATTCCTAATACAAAAATGGGTAGCGTAAGTATAGCCGACCAGATAGTACGGCTTTTTATGTCCTGATAATGTTTTTGCTGAAGTTCTTGTTGTACTTCCGAAGGATTTTCTGTATCTATAATAATATCATAGCCTACCTCGCGAAGTGCATTTTGAAGTTGATTAGGACTCAACGCTTTGTCGTATTCCACAAGAACAGAACTATTAGCGAAATTGACGCTGGCATCAAACACTCCTTCTGTGTGTTTTAAAACAGATTCAACGCTCGCTGCACACGATGCGCAGGTCATTCCCGTAACAGGAAATGATTCTTTTATTCCCTGTTTTTGCTTCTTTTCTTTGGTTTCAAATATGTTGATTGTCTCCATAATCGTATTCATCTTAATACATCACAAATTTTAGGATTTAAAGTTTTTAATATATTACGTTATATGCTGAATGAATTGTAGAATTTGCTTGTTAAGGGTCACCAATATGTAATTTTCCCAAGTTTCCGATACAAACAAGATAACTTATACCCGATTTTTTATAAAACAAAAGACTACAATGTGAGTTGTAGCCTTTCGGAATTTGAGGTTGTTGCACCTCACTATAATGAATTGAGATAAGTTGTATTATTTTAAATATTCGTTACAAGCTTCCTCACATTTTCTACAGGCATCTGCACATTCTTGACAGTGTTTGTGGTCGTGCTTGGCACATACATCAGCGCATTTTTTACAGATATCACGGCATTGTTCTACCATACCTCTAACATCTTTATAATTTGACGCAAGCAAATTTGCTGTTGCACTACAGATTGCAGCACAAGCCCTATCAGTTCTTATACAATCTACCATCATCTTGACGTTTTCTTCGCCAAGACAAGCATCTGCACAGTAATTACAATGTGCTACACAATTGTTTAAAGCTTCGATTAATTTTGAATTTTTCATAAATATATTAGAATTTAAATTGTTAAAAATAGTCCACTACTATAGCGGATATTACTAAAGACAATTTAATGTATGTAATATCGTTTTTTGTTATAAAATATGCCGAATGATTTGTAAAATTTTCGGATTAACAGAATTTAACATCATATTTTATCCAAATATTTACGATTCTGATTTGTGCTTTTTTTAAACTGTGTAGGTGTCATTCCTGTAACCTTTTTAAATTGATTGCTTAAGTATGCAACACTACTATAATGAAGTTTAAATGCTATTTCACTCAAGGTTAATTCATCGTAAACTATAAGTTCTTTAACACGTTCAATTTTCTGGTTTATGATGTACTGCTCGAACGTAATATTTTCTACCGACGAAAAAAGTGAACTTAAATATTTGTAGTCCAAGTGAAGTTCGCCTGTAACAATATCTGCCCATTTGAAATCGAGCTCCTCGGAAGAATGATGGATTTTATCTACAACCAATGTTTTCATTTGTTCAATAAGTTGACTTTTACGGTCGTCAATCAAACTAAAACCTGAATTTTGAAGCGCTTTGGAAAGACTATTTTTTGTGTTGGGACTTAACGATGAAACTAATTTAACCTCCCCCAATTTTATAGAAACATACAGTATTTTAAGTTGTTCCAAAATATTGGAAACTGCTGAGATACATCTTGGGCAGACCATATTTTTAATATGGATAGTCTCATTCATATAGTACTTGTTTCAAAATAATTTTAATCCAGATTTGTATAGAGAATAATAAACGGCAGCTGTTGCAGCAACTACAAAAATCAATACTATCACAACTAAAGCTATAATTTTATCTTTTTTTGGAATATCACTTTTAGGCTGATGTTTCTTTCTGTCATTTTTTCTTCTATTTCTTCTACTCTCACTCATCCTCGTTCTCCTTCAAAAAATCAAGATGACTAATTTAAACTACCCAATTAAGTATAGTTTTAAACTATTGTACGGTTTCTGTTACTTCACCACAGTTTAGCATTGCTTGTCCGTAGTAGGGATTTTGTATTTCTTTTTCCGTGCTCAACCAATATGCGCCTTCATTATTATTTGCCATTGGACAAAAATCTATGTAAATTTCTTGGTTGATGCCAAACGCTTTCATTGCATTTATGAGGTGTGCTGAAAGACTGATAAAATGATTTCTCTGGGTTTTAATATCGGATGTCTGGGCAATTTCATTTGAGGAAGCCTTCAATTCTTTTTCAAGTTGCGCCCAGTGGTTATTCGCATTTTTATCCTTTAGCAAAGCAAGGTCAACTTGTGTTAAACTTTTCTGTAAGGTCTGTGCGGCCGTTTTTGCTTTTTCACTTTGGTCGTTTGTCAATGCTGTTTTAAGCATAATATAATCATCAAAAACTGTTTTGAGCTGCTCTTGGAATTTGGAAGCTACATCCATACGCTTGGCGGCATCAACTGTGTTGTTTAAATTTTCCATTCCCAAATGCCCTTCGTGACCTGTCATTGTTTTACCACCTGATGCATTCATCATAGATTTTTTTCCTTGTAACTGTGCAGCGGCATCTACGGTAAATGTTCCGTTGGTTACCACTTCATCGCCGTTAGAAAGCCCTTCGATAATGGTATAGTTCTCACCATTTTTCGTTCCCAAAGTCACTTCTTGCATTTCAAAAACGGGTTCATTGGGATTGGTCTTTACGTACACCAATGAGCGCTCGCCTGTCCACATTACTGCCGTTGCAGGTATGCTTATCGCAATTTCCATAGTATTGCCTTTTGTCATTGCCACTTTTGCGGTTACGAACATTCCTGGTTTTAATAGATTTTCCTTATTGTTCAATGTGGCGCGCACTGAAACAGTTCTGGACTTTGTATTCAAAGTAGGGTCGATAAATGAAACTGATGCTTCAAATTCTTTATTGGGATAAGCGTTACTAGTGATTGTTACCTTTTGACCTTCCTTTAGTTGCGAGATTTGTCTTTCGTAGGCGTCAAACATTGCCCAAACAGTACCCAAATCACTTACTTTAACAATGGGCTGGCCTTGTTTTACATAGTCGCCTTCTTCTGCCATTTTTTGGGAAACGGTGCCTGAAACAGTTGCATAAATCGGAAAATTTTCCCGCACCTTGCCAGAACTTTCTATTTGGTCTATTTGGCTTTCAGAAAGTTTCCACAATTTTAATTTGTTTCGAACTGCTTTGTATAAACCTGGTTGTGATTCTTTCAGGTCAGAAGCAGTTAAAAGTTCTTGTTGGGCAGCAACGAGCGTTGGTGCATAAATCGTTGCCAACAACTGTCCTTTTCGTACTTCTTCGCCCGTGAAATTGACATTCAACTTTTCAATACGTCCTTCAAAATAGCTTGCCTGTACCGCATTGGCTTCTTCGTTGGCCATTATTTTTCCGGAAAGTGTTATTTTGTTATCGTCGGTTCCTGAAATATTTCCTACAATTGTAGTTTGGATATTCGCCAGTGCCATTGCATTGTCGCTCATTTTTATTTCGTTCATTGCAAGCCCTTCCGCACCAGTTTCGGCGGGAATTAAATCCATACCGCATATTGGGCAGTCGCCAGGTTCTGGTTGCATAATCTGTGGGTGCATTGAACAGGTCCACATTTGATGTTCTTCGGAGTGGTTAACGTCTTCGCTCAAATCTGTTACTTTCTTGCTGTTTACGGAACCTTCCGCAGAAGGGCCAAAAAAGACATAGCCCAAGACCAATCCTATGGCTAAAATTGCGGTATAAATGATGTATTTTTTCATAGTATATTTTTTTATTTCTTTATAAAACCCAACAGATTTTAAGACCAGTTAGGTTTTGGTAATTATTATTATTCTGCTTGCAAACGCTTTATCATTGCTTTCATTTCTCCAATTTCTTTACGTTGTGCTTTGATAATATCATCAGCCAGTTTGCGCACTTCAGGGTCTTTGATATCGGCTCTTTCACTTGTTAAAATTGCAATTGAGTGATGGGGAATCATTGCTTTCATCCACAGAATATCGCCAATGATTGGGCTTTGTGCCCTAACCAAACCAAGTGCGCCTAAAAATAGCACCAAGCTACCTAATAAAATAGCGATGTTCTTTTTCTTGTTTTGATACATTTTCCGCATAAAAAACCACATTATTACTGCCATTGCTGCAATACCCAAACAACTCATATAGAATCTGGTTAAACTAAAATATACGTGGTCTAACGCATAACTATTTAGATACATCGTGATGTACATTGCAATAAAAGATGCGACAAGCATCAAAATAAATTTTGTGTAATTGCCTTTGTTTGTGTGTTGATTTGAATTTTTCATTGTTTTAGAGTTTTTGGTTATGATTTAATTATTTTCTTTTTTAATTTTCTAATGGTTGGCGAGGAGGTGTACCACAGCAGGAATCCGCTTAACACCGTAATCAATCCCAAGAGCGAAAACGCCCTTAATACAATGGTATTGAAATTGTCGCGCGTGTCATAATCCATTGTGTGGGTCATCCATAAAAAGTCGAACCAACGCCACGCTCGATGCCTTACAGTCTGGAATTTTCCGTCTGTTACCGAAACATAAGCATTAAGAGCTTCATCGGTATCATATGAAATAACATAGGCTGGCAATAGCTTTTCCCGATATTCGTGATAGTCGTCCACTTCGGTTATTTTTTCGATGTTGGCGACTTTCAAACCATCTTTCATATAGTTTTTGGCAACAGACAAGGCCTCTTCTTCCGTAATATTTTTTTTTGCTTTCCCAGTTTTTGCACTGTACAATTTTTGATTGTTTATCCAGTAATAAGGCTCGTTGTTGATGTCCCTAATTTCGATACTTCCAATGCCTTCAGGATTGTTTATTTGTGAAGGACTTATTAAATCATCAAAGGCTTTGGGCACGTAATCTAAATTACAGAATTGGTCAGCGTGAATGTCGTCTATGTTTGTCCAACTGAAATACATTCCGCTAATGGTCCAAAACAGGAACTGTACCCCCAAAAAGAGCCCCAAATATCTGTGGGTCTTTCGTATTTTTAGTGCGGTTTTCCTTTTCACCATCTTTAAAGTTTTAACGAACGTAACCGCAAAGCGTTCATAATAACGGAAACTGAACTAAAGCTCATTGCCAAAGCCGCTATCATTGGTGATAATAACAACCCGAAAATAGGGAACAAAACACCTGCTGCGATTGGGATTCCTAAAATGTTATATCCTAAAGCCCAAAATAGGTTTTGCTTGATGTTACGCATTACACCGTCGCTCAATTCCCGTGCCTTGACAATACCGTGCAAATCGCCTTTTACCAAGGTTATCATTGCACTTTCAATGGCAACATCTGTTCCTGTTCCCATTGCGATACCAACATCACTTTTTGCCAAGGCTGGCGCATCATTGATGCCGTCGCCTGCCATTGCTACAACTTTTCCGCTGTTCTGTAATTTTTCTACTTCCTGAAGTTTGTTTTCGGGCAACATTCCTGCTTTAAAATCAGCAAGATTTAATTCTTTTGCGACCGCTTGGGCAGTATCGTGATTGTCGCCAGTAAGCATTATTACTGCGATACCTTTGTCTTGAAGTGCTTTGATCGCTTTGGCGCTGGTCGCCTTTATTTTGTCGCCAATGACAACATATCCCACAACTTTTGAATCGATGGATAGGTATGAAACTGTTTTTCCTTGCTTTTGAAAACTTTGTGCTTCGGTTTCCATTTCCGAAGTTAATTCAGCCTTGGCGTATGCCATCATTTTGGAATTCCCTAAATCCACTTTTTTCCCGTTGATGTTTCCTTCAACACCTTTTCCGGTAACTGCGCTAAACTTTTCAGCGCTCAAAAACTCAACATTCTTTTCTTTACCATATTTTACAGTTGCTTCGGCAAGCGGATGCTCGCTTTTGCTGTTTAGGGAAACGATGTATTGAAGCACTTCTTTTTCTGAAAAATTAGTTCCGAAGGCTCCGACTTTTTCAACCGTTGGTTTGCCTTCTGTTATGGTTCCTGTTTTATCGATAATAAGTGTATCCACCTTGTCCATTTTTTCCAAAGCTTCGGCATTTTTTATGAGCACACCATTTTGTGCGCCCTTACCAACACCGACCATAATGGACATTGGTGTTGCCAAGCCCAAGGCACAGGGACAGGCGATAATCAATACTGCAATTGCATTTACAAAGGCATAAACATAGACGGGTTCCGGACCAAAAATAGCCCAAACCACAAATGTGATAATGGAAATAAGGACAACTATGGGTACAAAATATCCCGAGACGGTATCCGCCAATTTTTGGATTGGTGCACGACTGCGACTGGCATTATTGACCATTTGGATAATTTGGGACAGTAGGGTATCTGCACCCACCTTTTCGGCTTTCATCAAAAAAGATTGGTTGCCGTTGATGGTGCCACTGGTAACTTTGTCATTTGCCGCTTTGTTTACGGGAATAGGTTCGCCTGTAATCATAGATTCATCGACCGTTGTACTACCTTCGGAAATCACGCCATCAACTGGAATTTTTTCGCCTGGTTTCACCCGTAGGATATCGCCCAATTTAATGCTATCAATCGTAACCTCTTCTTCCTTGCCATCTTTGACTAGTATGGCCTTGTTTGGCGCGAGCTTTAGCAATTCCTTTATTGCTGAATTGGTTTTGCCGTGGGCACGTGCTTCCAAAACCTGACCCAAGAGCACCAAGGTCAAAATAATAGTGGATACTTCATAATATACGTGAACGGCACCAGATTCTGTTTTGAACTGTGCCGGGAAAAAATCGGGAAAAAGCATACCGAATACGCTGAATAACCACGCTGCGCCAGCACCAATGCCGATTAGGGTAAACATATTGAGGTTCCAGGTTTTGATGCTTTTATAGGCACGTTCAAAGAACATCCACGTAGCATAAAACACCACAGGAATTGAAAGTGCAAGCTGAATCCAGTTCCAGTTTTTTTGCTTCATTACCGTATATAACGGATTATTCGGAATCATATCGCTCATTGCGATTAAGAAAATAGGTAAGGTAAAGGCGACTGCAATCCAGAATTTCTTGAGTAATTTGTTATAGGTCTTTTCTTCGGCTGAACTATCTGCTTCCATTGGGACTAAGTCCATCCCACAGATTGGGCAGGCTCCAGGTTCATCTTTTACAATTTCCGGGTGCATTGGGCAAGTCCATTGTTCAGAAGTTTTTGCAGATAAATTTTGCTCTTCAACTAAATCCATTCCGCAGACAGGACAGTCTCCAGTTTTTTCATATGTTTTGTCTCCCTCACAATGCATCGGACAGTAAAAAGTGCCAGTTCCTTTACCTTTAGGTTTTTCATTTTTTGCTTTCGTACTTCGACTACGCTCAGCATCAACTCCGGCGGTATCGTTTTGATGATGTCGCTCTCCAGATTTGTGGATAGAATAAGTACCACCTTCTTTTTTAAGGGCATCTTGGAATTTCTCAATAGGAATATGTGATTCCATTTCAATGGTAGCTTCAGCTTTTGCTAAATTCACAGTAGCCTTTGAGACACCTTTCACTTTGGAAAGTGTTCCTTCTACGTGATTTCGACAACCATTGCAGGTCATTCCGTGTATTTTATAGGTGTGTTTCATAGTATCTGTTATTTTTACATTTTCATTTGTTCTTTTTCACTGTTTTCCATTCCCATATTCATATTTCCGTCTTTATCTGTATGCGATTTCATAAAAATAAATTGAGAAAGAAAAATGAGGGCAATACCAATTGCAGCAACTATTAGTACAAATGGGTCGTTTACATATTTTAAATAGATAAATGCTGCCAAAATAACAACATCCAACAGTATGGCAATTATTGGAATAATCGGGTTGAATTTTACTTCCTTTTTCAAATATTTAAAAAGTCCCCAATGAATAGCAATGTCCATTATCAAATAGAAAATAGCACCAATGGAAGCTATGCGAGTTAAATCGAACAAAACAGTCAAAAGTATCGCTAAAGAAACAGTAAAAATCAGCGAAGGATTTTTAAGTTGCTTCATTCTGTTCATATCAGGAACTTGTTTCATATTGCTTAACATACCCAACATTCGCGAGGCAGAATATACGCTGGCAATTACACCGGAAACTGTTGCAACAATGGCTAGTAAAATAGTTAGCGTTGAACCCCATTCGCCAAATAGAGGTTTTGCTGCTGCTGCGAGAGCATAATCTTTTGCTATTATAATTTCTTCAATACTCAATCCGCCAGCAACCGATAATGCCAAAACAACATAGATAACCGTACAAACGATTATTGATATAATTATGGAACGCCCTACATTTTTATGAGGATTTTTTATATCGCCACCTTGATTGGTAATGGTCGTAAATCCTTTGTATGCAAGGATAGACAAGGCCAATGCGGCAATAAATCCAAAACCTTCAGGCAGGGATTGGCCATTGGCAGCACTATAAGTACCTGTGATTGTGGGTAAACCAGAAATAACCAATCCTGATATAGCAAGAACTGCAATACCCACTACTTTAATAATTGCAGTAATGGTAGCGGTAGTCTCAATAATCTTGTTACCCGAAATATTGATGATATATGCAGCAACAATAAGCAATACACCCAATGCAGATGCATAACCTTCATATCCTTGCGGAAACAGTCGTAACGCATACGCCCCAAAAGTACCTGCCACTAAACTTTCTGAGACAACCATTGATACATACATCAGCAAAGAAAATGAACCAGCAAGTGTACCTGGTAAATAGGCCTTTGTCAAAAATTTAGCAACACCTCCAGAAGAAGGATAGGCGTTTGAAAATTTAACATACGAATAGGAGCTAAAGCCTACTACAACTGCGCCTGCGATAAAAGCAATAGGAAATAAATCGCCGACTAATTCGGCTATCTGCCCCATTAAAACAAAAATACCTGCACCAATCATTACGCCTGTACCTAAAGATACAGAGCCTAATAATGAGAGCTTTTGGGTATTTATTTTTAATGGTTTCATCTCGAAATTTCTATTTAATCTGATTACAATATTGGTTGCGGGTCACTTTTTATATGTTATATATATGTTTCAAATTACCTTAATTTTTTTCGGATTGCCTCAGAAATATTTTCAGAGTAAACCCCATAAGCATCCACCAATAAGCCTTTTATTCCATTTTTGGAAGAAATGGCATATAGTACACTATTGTCATCTGTGCTACTCATTCCTTCAAAACGATGCATCTCGTCCACCTCAAAATCTTCTGGATGGAATTTCAACTTTAGAGCATTACATTCCAGATGTTTCTCTTTCAAATTGAAATCAACAGTGTAGCCTTTAGCCTGTAAATGAGCCATAGTTTCAGAAAGTGTATCGTAGCTTTTCATATTATAATAGTGCCCGACTTGGGAAGGAGTTTTAACTAATCAACAATGAAAAATTTTCCATTCCCTTCCCACATCAGGACTTATTTTATGTTCTCTTGGCCTGTTTTAAATATCATAAATACTCTTATCATTCTTTTTGAATATAGAAAACACATAGTTATTCCAATTTCAGCACCAATTGTGCAAATTGCACATTTATTGTTTTATCCAAACCTTGCATTAAAGAATCTAACCCCGTATCTGAAACCAAAACCTGTCCCGTTGCACTTATCAGACAAGACATATTTATGCCCTGTTCTATATGGGTAATGGTTGCTTTAAACTGTGATTTATAGGTTTCCCCTTGATATAAAACATCAACCAGCCAATTAAAATTGATAGGGTCGTGCCGTTTTGATAAAAAATCAACGGATGGAATAGTACCTGTAAACCGAAGAATTGCAGGTGCTTCCCCTTCTTGTATAATGGCATTTAATTCAGGAAGGTCTGTTACTAAAGTTTTAAGGTCTAGAACACCATTTACTACTTTAGAATTGTAATCAAGATATAGTGCCAGACTATGGCTTTCTGCCTTGATAGTCTTACCGTCCACCAAAGTCATCATCTCAATATGGCCATCATCGGTTCTATATATTTTTTGAGCCGAAACCTCGAAATATGTTATTAAAAGAACTGCGAACATCAATAGTTTAGTTTTCATAATGTTTATTGTTGCTAATTGTTTTCTATATAAAGTAAGTATAACCATAATCCGCAATTGCCAATTTCAAATCAAACTGATTTTGCTATTTTTTCCATAATTGTAAGGTCTGTACCAAATTTGCAAATCGCATCGCAATGCATCCTCAATTCAGAAAACAAAATATACTTTATATGCATCTTGGAATTTTTGATTACAGGTCGATTCAATTGATGTATGACGTCTTTTTCACGATGGTTTGGAATGATGATATAAAAAACCTCATCGCCATCGGAAATGCTGAAATATAAATCGGACAGTCTTAAAATTCCTGAATAGATACTGGTGCTTTTTTCAACCTCAAAAGCGGCTACTATATTATTGGTTCCCTTTTCAAACCAAAGCACATCAATGAGTTTAATGGTGGTTTGGGTTTCCTTATCGCAAGGAAGCGCTGGAAATGTTTTCATTGAAATGAACGAAAAACTTTGACCGCCAAAAGATTTACTTTTATCGTTGCTGGCAGGTGTAACGTCAAAACCAAGTGAAATGCCGATTTTCAATAAATGGTATTGCATTTCGTCGTGAAGTTTCTCTTCCTGCTTTTCTTCCTGAATTTCCCTTTGCCGTTTTACGATGTTTTTTTCAAATTTGACCCGTTCGGCCTCACTTAAATATTCGTCGTTACCTATGAGCATTTTTTGGGTGCCAATCTCGAAACACAATCCTGCAATTGCGCCTAAATCGTTTGACAGTTCCGTTTTGTTTTTAGTATTGGTTTCTATCAAGATTTCCCTGATTTTCAGATACTCCGTCCAACTTCCCAATTTCTTTTTATCCTTGAACAGAAAATTAAACCCATTTAGTATGGCCGTATTAAATGGTGGAAACCAAGTGGGATGCAAAAAATATAAAATACTTGCTACCGCTGGGCCGAGGCCTTTTACTTTGAGTGCATCCAACTTTACGATTTCCCTTACGACCTGTTCTTCCGTTTTGGCATTAATACAGTTTTCCAAAAATTGACCAAAAGCTATTTTATTGTCCTGATTTTCATAGATATCAGGAATGCGCAGTTTCGGCTTCCAATAAAAAGGATGCGCCACACCCGCAAAAACTTGCTTTTGCTCTGCAATGCTGCCCAACACAAATTCCAGACTGCTTTCCTTAAAATCGTTTGGGAAGGTTTTGTTTTTAATGTCCTCAATCACCTGCAAAACGCCTCTACGGATGGTTCTAAACGCCTTCAATCTCTGGTCATTGTCAACAAACCAAGTATTGTAAACACTTTCCGAGTCGGTTTTATATTGATGGATTATTTGAGGAAAATTGCTCATTGTTGCTGTTATTTCGTGTTTCTTGAAGAGGTATGTGTTTTGATGATTTTCCATTCGCCACCCATCTTTTTTAGGATAGACGTTGCCACGCCTTTTTTGCGAATCGTTCGTGTTTCACCTTTTTCATTTGGGTTAAGCACTATGGTATAAATGTAGGTTTCAGTAGTAAAAGCATAGGGCGCATCTACTTTGGCATCGATTTCATAATCAGAAAAGGTAAAACTTTTAAATTCGCCTAATTCTGGTCCAAGATGATGCTCAATGTAATGTGCATACGTGCCTTCGACTCCACCGGATTCAAATACTTCAGAATCTTCTGCAAATAAATTGAACGTGCCTTCAGTTGTCAAATTTTGAATGGCATCCTTGTAGGTTTTCATCACAGCAATAACCGCTTCCGTATCCGTCTTTGCTTTTGTTTCCTGTGCGTTGGATAAGCTGAAAGTAGCAATGAGAATTGTTACGAGTGCAATTGTTTTAATTGTTTTCATAATTTTAGTTTTTAAAGGTTATTTATTATCAACGTGTATTCTATTAATATTTGCAATGCCAAAGACAAGTACCAAAAAGCTCAAGAAAATTTCCATCATTACCAGCGTTTTTCCCGCAATTGAAATTGGTACAATATCGCCATATCCAACCGAGGAAAAAGTTATCAAGCTGAAATAGATAAATTCAAAAAATTGCAAGAAGAATGAACCATTGAGCGAAGTACTCTCTTTGAAATTTTCAGAATTCAAAATATATAACGCGTGATAATCAGTCGTGAATGAAAAAACAATCAAAACAATCAACACCGCAAATAAAGTTAGGACGTGCGCAAGCTGATGGCTTTCGCCTATTATTTTAGCCAATTGTATGAACGTAAGCCGAACGATAAAAATGGTCTTGATTAGAGCCAAAGCCACAATTAAAATAGGTCGCCATAGGCCATTATCATCTGCTTGTGCCCAAAATATATAACTCAGTGATATAGCGATAACCGCCGTTGCGGTAAGCAATACTTTTTTAAAGAGCTGTCCATAAAACCCATTGCCGTTTGATATATCATTTATAGTTTCTTTCACTATTGATTTTTTTAATACATTAATATTAGTTATATCATTGCAACACCAATAAATAAGTATTGATGCCTTGAAAGGATAGATGAAACTCTAGTGGCCACTCCATAAAAATATACATCCTGAAAATCCAGTATTTACAATAAGATTTTCTTTCACAAAATTTCTAGTGCCTAACAAGGGGGGACTAAAACCAACCATCAACATTGACCCTTCCCTAATTAGGGCTTTTTTTCTTGATATCTTTTTATATCATTTTAAGCTCAGTTTTTTACAGTATTCCCATATTGATATTTTGCAAATATTTTTGCCACCGCCTCCTTAATTTCCTTTTGCTTGTCGGTGGTATTTGCGTGCAGCACATCTGGCGCAAATCCTTGCCAGACTAATTGACGGCGTTTCATATCTATAAGTTCTATGACAACGCCACCTTCTTTGTGTTCTTGAGATGATTGGTAACCGCCATAATATCCATAACCGTAAGACCCGAAATGACCATAACCGTGACCATAAGAAGGAAAATAAGGGTAGCCACCACCTGTGTTTATATCTCTTGTCTGTACAACGATACGGGAATCTACCAATAAATCAGGATTGCTCTTATTCAAGACGTAGCCTTTATTTTCCATTTGTTCCTGAATGGCGCCTTTTAACCGTTTCTTTATCAATGTGTTGAAAAATAACGGTTCGTTTTCCTTGTCGCTGTCCATTTGAAAATCATCGGACCAGTAAAAGGTTTTGTAGGTTCCAAACTGTGCTTCTTGGTCATAATCGGTAACGATGGCCGAAGAAGTGACCGAACAACTTACTGCGGTAATGCTTATTAAAAGGCAGACTGCCAATTTTATTAATGTTCTCATAATCCATTTATTTAATTCAACAATCTATTTTATTTCTTCGTAAGTATTGCATCCACACTCAAGTCGTGCTTGTCATTAACTTTTATAAATACCAAACTTGGGCGTTCCAAATTATAATCGGTAATCAATAAAGACCAAGAAGCTGTTAATTGAATTGTATCTTCTGAAACAAGTTTCAACTCAATAGGAATGGTTATTTCCCGAGTAACTCCGGCAAGGGTGAAATCTCCCTTTGCGTTGAGCGTTTGTGTCGCTTTTTCTTCAAAATTAAAATCGTCCATAAATTTTCCTTCAAAAACAACATTGGGTTTTTTTTCCGCTTTTACCAGATCATACATATGTCCATCCCGTTTTTCATTATCTGTCTTTATGGATTTTACAGGAACCGAAAAGGTCAACGTGCCGTCCTTAAAACCTATGGTGCCCTGTAAATCATCAGATTTGCCGATATAGGAATTAAGTGGCATTTTTGCCTTAAAGGATGCGGTTCCTTCCTTTACTATATAATTTTGGGCCTTTATAGATACATTGCTTGAAAACAACAGTATTATTAACAAATAAATTAAGTTTTTACCCATTACTTTTTATTTTTCGACCATTCAATCCATTTGAGTATAACTCTTGATATGTCTTGGTCTCATTCTCATTGATTCGGCGGACAATATACTTTTTGTCGATACCCTTTCTATTTTCAATACCCATTGATTTTAGCAGTTCCTTAAAACCTTCGATGGTATTTTTATGATAGTTGGCAACTTTGGTTTTTTTATCTTTTACAACAATGGATGCAACTCGGGAAGGCACCATTGTGGTAATTCCCGTAGGGCAGGTATCCAAATTGCATTTTAGCGATTGCACACAGCCCAAGGCAAACATCATCCCTCTTGCGCTATAACAGGCATCTGCGCCGAGCGCCATCATTCTATAGATATCAAAAGCGGATATAATTTTACCAGCTGCCATTACTTTAATTTCATCTCGCAACCCATACTTTTTAAGAATGCCGTTTGCGAAATGGATGGCTTCAATTATTGGCATACCGGCCCAATGTAAGGATTCCATATGGGCAGCACCAGAGCCACCTTCGGCACCGTCAATGGCTATAAAGTCTGGGCAATTTTGCTTTTCGGCAAAGGTTTGAACCATTCTTTCAAACTCATCTTGTTGACCAATGCACAGCTTTATTCCCACAGGTTTTCCTTTAGAGAGTTTTCTCAATTTTCTAATGAAGCGTAGCATTTCAACGTCATTGTCGAATGCCGAATGAAAGGCTGGGGAATGAATTTCCGTTCCCTGCTCCACATCCCTGAATTTGGCAATTTCCTTTGTGTTCTTCTTTGCCGGCAAAATTGCCCCAAAGCCAGGTTTGGCACCTTGCGATATTTTTATTTCAATCATTTTCACTACATCGTTGGTTGCGATATCGGCGAATTTTTTGGCGTCAAAATTTCCTTCTGCATCACGACATCCAAAATAGCCTGTTCCAAACTGAAAGATAATATCTGCACCGTATTCTTGATGATAGGGTGTAAAGCCACCTTCGCCGGTGTTTTGAGCAAAACCTGCTATTTTCGCACCACCGTTAAAAGCAAGGGTAGCATTTTTGCTTATGGAACCAAAACTCATTCCCGCAAGGTTGAGAATGCTGGCAGAGTAAGGTTTTAAGCAGTGGGAACTTCCTATAAGAACTCTAAAGTCGTCATTGATTTGTTTTGCAGGATATGTGGAATGGGTAAACCACTCGCGCCCCACTTTGTCATACGGAATCTGTGTTCCAAAAGGTTGATTTATAAGCGCATCGGCAGCTCTTTTATAGACAATTTCCTTTTGAATTAAAGTAAAGGGTTGCCCTTCGGTACGGTTGAGCAATAATGTTTCCTGAATAACGTGGCGTTGCTCCTCAAGAAGATTTGTGATTCTACCAAGCAAAGGGTAGGTTCTCCTAATATTATTTGATTCTTGAAAATAGTCCACAAGACCGAGAACGAGTAAAGGAAGGATAATCAATCCAATCCACCACAAATGGGGATGCCAAAATACCATAACGATATATGCAGCAACTAAAAATATAGCGGTTATAATAAATCCTTTTCTCATTTTTCAGTATTAATGTGAATGTTCATCACTTTCTCCGTGACCTTCTTCGTTTTCGTTACCAAGATATTTCCCCTGTGGGCCAACTCCTTCAATATGCACGAGCTGTGAACCATAGTGTCCTGCCTGTGCTACTGAATATCCTGCAAAAGCCATAACTACAAATACCCCAATTTCAAAACCTCGCTTTAATTTGTACCAGAAGAGGCTTACTATTTTTAATAGGGCTGCCAAAGCACTTGCCCATAAAGTCCAATCTGCATATTTGTCGTGCAGTTCCAAGACCTTTTTTGCGGTTTCTGTAAGTCCTTCGGTATGTGGGTGCACCAGTGTACCTGCTACGTAAGCTCCGATAAATCCGAATCCTACTGTTAGTAAAATGACCCAATCCAGTGTGCGATTTAAAACGAACAGCTGGATGAGCTGTAACAAAACTGCCAATAAAAGCAGTACAATCGGGAAGTGTACAACTAATGGATGCAGATTAGGGAAATCGTCCAAACCGGCTTCAGTATGGTCTTGTGAGACAGAAATTGGACTGCTTGTTTCAAAAATAGAAAGTGATTTCTCATCCTTGATGTCGGTTTTAGTTTCAGAAACAATAAAATTACTATCAGCAAATACCGTCGAAAAACCTCCAAACAAGGCTAACATCAATACGGTGAAAATTATTTTTTTAGATTTCATTTTATATAGTTTTAAATTAATCACCTGTTAATTGCAAGATCAATACACCTATCACAATAATGGCTATAATGGCATAAATGGTATAATTGAACCATTTTTTGAAGCCACTTCTCTTTTGTTTGGTTTCGCTACCGGTTTTACAACAATCTTTCATCTGTTGATATTTATTTATTTTTAATTATCAGATGTAATTGGCCAATCAACATTTCGCTTGTTATCAACTTTTTTGTATGGCTCATTTCATACTATTTTATTTGTGCCTAATTAAGAGAAAGGGCTTCACTAACCAACCAAAAGTATGTGCCCTCTCTCTTATTAGGACTTAAATTTTTGCCTGACCTGGGAAGGAATTAACACTAACCATCAACATTGTTTTCCTTCCCACGACAGGACTTAATGACTACCCAAGATATCCCAGACATCTTATTTACTTCTGTTAACTAATAAACCAGAGCAACAAAAGATGCTTAGGGAAGGGATTACCTATTGAATAGTCTTTTGTATTTTGCCATATTTAAACTTCCTACTACCATATTATCGGTTTCTTACTTTGTTTATTTACACTCAATTATTTCCTTTTGCAATTAGGCTGTCCAATTCCATATACTTTTCTTTCATTAGGCTTAACGCAAAAGCTCCAGCAGAAGCTGTAAAGACTGAAAAGTCTAATGCTCCTTTTATTCCAGTGGAAAATGTCATTGAAAGCGCAAATAGTAGCAGTAAAAATCCACTCCATTTTGCGAACAATTCTGTTTTAAATCCAATTATCAAGAAGAATGCAAAAATAATTTCAGCTGCGGTTGCAATAATTCCGATTGTTGAAATTAATGAGTCCGGAATCCAAGGATTTATCTGTTGTGTGTAGTTAAGAAAATTATCCCAATTCCCCCACACAGAAACATCTTTGTTCCACAATCCAAATCTATCAGCTACTGCCGATAAAAATCCGATTGATATTGCAAGTCGCAAAAAGAGTTTGATTATTTTAGTCCTCATCTTTGATTATTGTTGGTTGCTTAATTCTCTTGATTTTGGTCAAAAGGATTACAACTTTACTGAATTGTCTTTTGAACTTTCCCACATTTAAGCATTTTGCTGCCATAGTAGGGGTTTTTTACTTCATTACTTGTACTTAACCAAGCACTTCCTTTATCGTACATTGGGCAAAATTGTTCATATAACGTGCTTTTTGTACCCGTAATAGCTACCATATCAGTAATATCCTTACTTAACGTTTTAAAGTGCTCGCGTTGGTGGTCTATCGCACTTTCAGAAATATGTTCTGCGTGCTCGGTAGCATCTTCTATGATATCGGCCAGCTCTTTTTGTTGTTCTTTTGAGTAACTACTCTTATCGAATTTTTTAAGAGAGGCTACCAATTTAGAACCTGATTGTGCCGCTTTCTTGGTGTCATCGCCTACCAAAGCATCTTTCAACATAAAATAATCGGCAAGAACCGTTTCTGCCGCTGGATTCATTTTGTCCATTTTCATTTTACTATGATCCATTTCCATTTCACCGTGCTTGTGGTTCATTTTTTCTTTTTCCTGGGCGTTGGTAAAAGAAACTGCTAACAATAGCATTACTGCTATACTCATTTTTAAATTTTTCATTTTTATTATTTTTAAATTATTGTTTATAAACTATCTTTTAATTGTGTGATAAAATTGATTAATTCTTCTGCCTCCGCTTCAGAAAACTTAGCATCTTTATGTATCAAAGTGTAAGAATCCAAAGGCATTTCTCCGCTTTCTATCTGTTTGATAATTGATCGAAGTTTACTTGATTTTCTTCGGCTTGAAAGCGAATCCCATTCGTTAAAATTAAGTTCGGCCTTGCCTTCTTTAATGTGGTCTTCCAAAAACCAAGCAGCGGGTTGAATCTTATTATACCAAGGATATTGCGTATTGTTACTGTGACAATCATAGCAGGATACCTGTAATTTTTTCTGAATAGTTTCAGGAACATTATGTACCAACATAAAATCAGTTTCGGGAACCGTATAACTTTGATTGCGTTCCGTGGGAATAAATTGAATCCCCACAAACCCTACCAGTGCTATTATTGCTATGATTTTTAAAATTTTCATTTAATTGATTTCCTTTTGCATTTCACCACAGGTCAACATTTTACTTCCATAATAAGGATTCTTAACGTCCTTGCTCATACTTAACCAATTACTACCTCCATCATACATTGGGCAGAATAGTTGATACAAGGTGTTTTCTGTACCGGTTATAGCAACCATATCTGTTACATCCTTACTTATGATTTTAAAATGTTCTCGCTGGTGTGCTATATCACTTTCTGAAATATGTTCTGCGTGTTCTGTGGCATCTTCCATAATATCCTTGAGTTCCTGTTGCTCACTATCTGAATAGCTGGATGCATCAAAATTTCCAAAAGTACTTGCAAGCGTTGCTCCCAATTCTTTTGCCTTATCATTGTCATCGCCTACAAGTGCATCTTTCAAGTTGAAATAATCTTTCAGGATTGCTTCTGCTTTTGCGTCTTGGTTGTCACTCATTGCCATATCATCTTTGTCATCCATAGACTCTTGGTACATCTCATTGCTCATAGGTGCAGCTGGTTCATCTTTTTTTCCGTCCTTACAGGATATAGCCGTAAGGGTTAAGGTCATTACTAAAATACCGACGGTCATTTTTAATTTTTTCATTTTAATTTCGATTTTAATAGTTAATATTTGATTTTAATTTATTGTTATACCTGTTTACACAGCTTAATTTTTTTTTACATAGTGCTATGTCTAACAGATTTTTGGATTGCTTCTTTTTTTTATTTCTTTGAGCCTATAGCCTGCTTAATTTCTTCATACTCCTCTTTGGTTATCTCTCCTTTAGCGTACCTTTCATCAAGGACATCCATAGCCTTTGAACTTTTAGTCCGCTTTATTTTCTTTCCTCCTGCATAGATGAAAACACCTAGAATAATAACACCGAAAATGGTTAAGAAATCCCAATTGTAGTCCATCGTTTTATTTTTTAGTCATTAAAATCTTAGTGATAATCCTCCACCTGCACCAAAACGGTTATCATAACTTCCCATCAATGAGAAATTTTTGGATAAAAGATATTCAACACCCGTACTCCAAGTAATCTCTTTTTTGAAATTATCTCCTTGAGGCAGGTCATCTACCCACCCAAAATCTGCTTGGTACTCGTACATCCCAAAAACAATAGTTCTAGGGAAAATGGTAATAGCACGGCTTAAGCTAATCTGCGGGCGTAGCTTACTATCCATCCTCACATCCAACGTAAATAAGTAGGGCGTAAGGTATCGTATCCCTGCTATAGCTGTTGTTGTTATTTCTTCAAGGCTATCCTCCATTTCGTTCTCGACATTTACACCGCCAAAAACGGTTAGATAATCATAGAGGTATCTATCGTAGGCAGCTTCAACCTCCATATTCCTGTTCCAACCATATTCGCCCCTCAAACTGAATTGGTTTCGGATATTTGAAGATATAAGGTTCAAAGTGGTCATATGTGATGCGGCATCTATCATTCCGTAGGAATAGAACTGGTCGGTCTCGTCAATAAGTTTAGATACGGGATATTCCTTCAACCTTGGATCCCTAGGGGTATCATAACTTACAATACGCGCCATACCTCCCATCATATGGTATAGAATATGACAATGGAAAAACCAATCGCCATATTCATCACCATAAAATTCAATGGTAACTTGTTTCATTGGTGGAACATTGACTGTGTGTTTTAAGGGTGAGTATTCCCCATTTTCGTTAATGACCCTAAAAAAATGACCGTGTAGGTGCATTGGGTGGTGCATCATAGTCAGGTTATTGAAGGTAATCCTAGTTACTTCGTCTCCCTTGATTTTTATTTTATCTGCTTCAGATAGAGGAACCCCATTCAAACTCCAGATATAGCGCTGCATATTCCCGGTAAGGTTTAATAGGATATCCGTTACAGGAACATCTGGGTCATAATTGGTCTTCTCCGGCGATTTCAAGTAGTCATAGTTATACTCTGAAAACATATTCATTCCCTGCATTCCATCTGCTTCGTCCATTTTCATATCATCCATTTGAGAGGCCTTTTTCATTTTGGTATCCATTTTTGTGTCCATCCCTGCCATTTTGGAATGGTCCATCTGCATTGAATCCTTTTTCATATCCATTTGCATTTCGTCCATTTTATGCTTCTTCATTTCCATACCCTTCATATTGGACTTGTCCATATTCATTGTACCCATATCCATATCTTTCATTCCTTCCATCTGCATTCCCCATTTTTCTTTCATCTCGTAACGCTCATCTTTGCCTGGTCGGAACTTTAAAGCGGGTGCACCCATTTTCATTTTCATTTTGGCCATTTGTTGCATCATCCCTATTTTATCAGGTTTGGATACATCGGGTGCAGCAACAATAGGTCCTTGGCCTAGGTATGCCGTTGCGGTACCAGAGCCGTCTTGGGCCATAATTTTATATTCCAGTTTGCCGTTCTCCGGTATGGTTACGATAAAATCATAGGTTTCAGCGACCCCTATAAATGTCTTGTTATGCTTAACCGGTACTACATCTTTACCGTCTGCCGAGACAAGCAAAGGGTCAGGGCCGCCAAAGGCCATCCAGAACGAAGTAGAAGCAGAGCCGTCTATAATGCGAAGGCGCACTTTTTCGCCAGGTTTAAACTCGGGGTACTCCACTTTTTCTTCTCCATTAATTAAGAACGCTGGGTAATACACATCTGCCACATCTGCACTTTCCATACGCTGTCTCCAAAAATTTAATTGCGCCCCAAATGCGCCCCTTGCAATTACTTGGTTAAGCGGCGTAGCTGTTCCTTTTCTTATATTGTACCATTCTGTACCTCGCTTTAAAAACCGAAGTACATCCCGCGGTTTTTCGTTGGTCCAGTCAGATAGTACCAAAACCTGCTCTTTATCATACTCCAAGGTTTTTTCTTTGGGCTGTATTACAATTGAGCCGTAAACACCGCTCTGTTCCTGCAACATTGTATGGGAATGGTACCAATAGGTGCCGTTTTGCTTTATTGCGAATTCATATTTTAGTGTTTTACCGGGTTCTATGGGCGGTGTAGAAAGGTAGGGTACCCCATCATAAAAATTGGGCAACAACAAGCCGTGCCAATGGATGGATGTCTCCACGCTCATTTCATTTTTTACATAGATTACTGCGTACTCCCCTTCGGTAAATTCGAGCGTTGGCCCTGGAATACCTCCGTTGACGGTCATCCCTTTTACTTCTTTACCGGCTTTATTAACCATTTCTTCCTTTAGGGTCAACGTGTATTCGTGAACGGGTAGATTATCGACATTACCTTCCACGGACTGTGCAGATGCTGTATAGGTACACAGTAACAAAAGAATAAATGCATAGCTTATTTTTTTCATAAGATTACTTTTTTTAAAATTAATATTGATTATGAGAAGTTTGTGTCATAATTATGGTTGTTATCTACCTTATTTGATCTAAAGGGTTTCTAATACTTTTTTGATTATTCTTATAATTAGTCAGACTCATACCAGTTTCACTTTTAAACAGCCTACTTAAATGATTTACATTACTGTAATCAAGCAGCTGACTTATCTCCGTAAAATTACCCTCTTGTAATTGAATCAGCTCTTTCACTCTTTCTATCTTGAGTTTTATAAAGTATTTTTCTATGGTAATATGCTCCGTAACAGAAAATATTTTACTGATTTTTGAGTACTCAAGGTTTAATTTACTTTCCAAATGCTTGGACAGCGTTTTATTTAATTGAAGTGGTAATTTTTGTAATAATTTAATAAGTTCAATTTTAACTTGCTCTACTAATTGCTGGTCTTGCGCCAGTAAAATTTCGAAACCATTGTTTTCTAAAACATTTTTTATATTTTCAAAATCATCTATAGATTTCTCTTCGTAAATAATAGAACCCAATTCAATATGCTTTAAGTGAATCCCTAATGTTTCAACATCACTCTGGATTGTTTTAATACAGCGATTACACACCATATTTTTTATAAATAATTTCTTTTCCATCCGGTTAGTTGATTAGGTAATTAACAATTGCAGATTGTGTGTAATACTTCTGTATCGATTCCACTTGATTTAACTGAAATTTGAGCTGTAACTCTTGGATATCCAGCACATCATTAAAATCAATGGTGCCCGTTTCATAGTTTTTAATGAGAATTTCTTCAGCATCTTCTGCTTGTTTCAGATTGTTCTCTTGTGTATTATATGCTATTCGTGCTTGGTTGCGTTGCGATATTGCTTTTGCGAAAGCGGATTCCAAAACATTCAATCGTTGTGCTTTTTGAGTCTCGATTTCTTGTTGGCGCAAGTCATTTTGCCTTGAAATAGATTTATACCGATTATTAAAAATGGGAATGGAAACTGAAACCATAGGCATTAGTATATCCTTTCCATTGTCTATTGGATTCATATCCGCTCGCTCGCTCACTGGTAGATAATCAACCCCAAAACCAAACATAGGTAATGCCTCACGCTGGTTGAGCAATTCAGATTGTGCTATAGATTCGTAGAGTTTATCATATTTAAGCAGTTCAGGATTAAGTGATAGTGCATCTCTACCAGATACGGCGTTTTCACTTGGAATTTCCATTAATGTGACCACATCAACCATCATAGTTCCATCACGATTGAGTAGCTTATTGAAGGTGATTTGTTCTGACCCAAATTCCTCTTCGAGCACCTCTTTTTGCTGTTGCAATTCATTTTGACGAATCTGTAATCTCAAAACGTCAACAGAAGATGCCTTGCCTACTTCAACCGATGTAAGGGCAAGACGCTCATAGGTTTCTAATAATTTAATGTTCTTATCGAGCACCCTTTGCTTTGCTTGTATTTCATACAAACGATAATAGGATTGAGCTACAGAAAGTGCCAGTTTTCTTTTGGCAATTATGATTTCCACATATTCAGCTTCAGCCATTGAGGCTGCATAATTTTCTCTTGCCGTTATGGTCCCGAACCAAGGCAACATTTGCTTAAAGCCAATACGTGCTCTCTGCGCCCCAACACGGGTCTCGGGCTCACTGACAAAGTACCCAGCACTCACTTCAGTATTAGGCAGCCAGTTTGCTTCGTTCACTTTTTCTTCGGCGATGTTATAGCGCAGTTCAAAGGCTTGAATCTCGGGGTTGTTAGATTGTGCCTCTTCAATGTATGATTGTAGTTGTTGCGCTTTCGCGAAAGCGGAAACAAACAAAAGACAGGTAATAATTTTTATATTTTTCATTTGTTTGCTCGGTTAAGTTGGTACTCTTTTTTCCAGCTATATAATACTGGTACTAAAAAGTAGGATGTAATATCTATAATCATCCCACCGAAAATGGGGATTGCCATAGGTATCATAATATCGCTTCCTTTTCCCGTAGAAGTAAGTACAGGTAAGAGTGCAAGCACGGTGGTAACAGTAGTCATCAAACACGGACGAATTCGCTTTCCAGCAGCTTCTAATGTGGCAAGTCGGATTCCTTTTTTATCATTGGGATTCTCTCTGTCAAAAGTTTGTGTGAGGTAGGTAGCCATAACTACACCATCATCTGTTGCGATACCAAAAAGCGCAATAAAGCCAACCCAGACAGCAACACTTAGATTGATGGTTTTCATATTGAACAAATCCCGCATATTCTCACCAAAAAAGCTGAAATTGAAGAACCAATCCTGACCGTAAAGCCAAATCATTATAAAGCCACCTGCAAAGGCAACTGCGATTCCTGTAAATACCATCAACGAGGTGGAAACAGAACGGAACTGGAAATACAGAATCAAGAAAATAATAAGCAATGCCAAAGGCACAACTACGGAAAGTGTTTTTTCTGCGCGCAGCTGATTTTCATACGTACCCGTAAAACGGTAATTAATACCTTGTGGCACAATCAAATCACCATTGTCTATTTTTTGTTGAATGAGCGCTTGGGCATTTTCGACCACATCAACTTCGGCAAAACCATCGAGTTTATCAAACAGTACATACCCTATCAAGAAGGTGTCCTCACTTTTTATGACCTGTGGACCTTGTTCATAACGTATGTCTACCAATTCGCTCAGTGGAACCGGACTTCCTTTCTCAACCGGAACATAAATATCTTTTAAATCTTCTGGGTTTGCACGCAACTCACGCGGATAGCGCACTCTTACTCCATACCGCTCACGACCTTCTACCGTTTGAGTAAGCGGCATACCGCCCACAGCTACCTGAAGTACTTCCTGAACATCCATTATGGAAATTCCATAGCGTGCCAATTGGTCTCGTTTTATATCAATTAGTAAATAGGGCTTGCCCACAATACGGTCTGCAAAGACAGCTTGTTCTTTTACACCTTCAGCTTGTTTTAAAATGTCTTCGAGCTGTAGACCAAAAGCTTCTATTGTTTTCAAGTCTGGCCCTTTAACTTTTATACCCATAGGCGCACGCATACCTGTTTGAAGCATTACGAGCCTTGTCTCGATAGGTTGTAGTTTTGGTGCAGAAGTCACCCCTGGAAATTTGGTCACTTTCACAATCTCATTCCAGATATCGTCTGGGCTGTCGATTTCTGGCCGCCAGTTTCGGTAATATTCACCGCTGCCGTCTTCAATTAAATCGTTATGGGTTGCATTTGTTTTTAGTTGCGAGGCCTCATAATTAGCGTCATCATCGATTTCATTATTTGGATTAATAATGAATTTATCATTTTTCAGAACAAATAAACCATCATCGTTTACGCGGTAGCGTTGTCTCTCGCCATTCTTGTTTCGCATATATTCAGACTTATACTGAATCACATTTTCATACATCGAGAGCGGCGCAGGGTCAAGAGCAGATTCTGTTCTACCCGATTTACCTACTACCGTTTCGATTTCAGGAATACTGGCTACGGCCATATCAAGCTGCTGTAACACACGCTTGTTTTCTTCAACACCTGCGTGTGGCAAGGATGTTGGCATTAACAGGAATGAGCCTTCGTTGAGCGATGGCATAAATTCTTTACCCGTGTTGCGCATTATTATGGCCCCTAAAATCAACACTGTGGTCGGAATTATTAAAAACAGTAATCGGTTTTGAAGTGCCCAACGTAATATAGTGTCGTAATATTTTTGGAAAATTGAAAACGCCCCCAGTAATCCGAAACAGATAATCGCAACAAAAATCAAGTTCATTATAATACCGCGGTCAAAACCTAGTGGTCGCCAGTATTCGGCTAGAAGGAAAACAATAGCAATACAAGAAATAACGATATGTATTAGATTGGCTCTTTTTGCCGTGATAATATCGCGTACACTCAAAATTGCAACGATTCCATAGGCAATTAATATAATACCCAACCAATAACCATAGAAGATGGCTGTGATACCAAGGACGATGAGAACAGCATTAATAATATATTTAGCGTGCTCCCTAATAGTACTCTTTTTGAAAAGGAATGCGGCAAATGGTGGTATCAAGAAAAGGGCGATAACCAAAGACGCCGTGAGCGCCATTGTCTTTGTAAATGCGAGTGGACGAAACAACTTTCCTTCAGCACCTATCATAGTGAATACAGGAATAAAACTGATAATGGTTGTTAATACTGCCGTTAAAATTGCACCAGAAACTTCAGCAGTTGCATTGTAGATGATTTCATTTGTGGTGTACTCGATTCCGCTTTCGCGAAAGCGTAATTTTTCATCTTCCAAATGCCGAATCATATTTTCGGCCAGTATAACGCCCACATCCACCATTGTACCTATAGCAATGGCAATCCCTGACAATGCTACAATATTTGCATCTACATCAAAAAGTTTCATTGCAATGAAAACCATTAATACTGCAACGGGTAACAAACCTGAAATTAAGATGGATGCGCGTAGGTTGAACACCATTACGATAATGACCAGAATGGTTATTAAGATTTCAAGCGTGAGTGCTTCATTAAGCGTGTGTAGGGTCTCTTGAATAAGCTGGGTACGGTCGTAAAAGGGGACAATGGTCACTTGTGAGGTGCGGCCATCTGCCAGAACTTTTGTTGGAAGCCCAGATGACAGTTCAGCGATTTGCTCTTTTACATTATTGATAACTTCCATAGGGTTGGCGCCATATCGCGCTACCACAACACCACCAACAACTTCGGCACCTTCTTTATCTAAAATACCACGACGAGTTTGCGGTCCCAAATGAACAGTTGCGATGTCTTTTATTCGGATAGACGTAAAATTCTCTGAAGTGACCACGGCATTTTCAATATCTGCAACGGATTTTACATAGCCCAAACCACGAACCAGATATTCGGCCTGATTGATTTCCAATGTTTGTGCACCAATATCTTGGTTGCTCTGCTTAACGGCTTTGACAATGGCACTTAATCCAATATTGTATTGGCGCATTTTCTCCGGGTCCACATCTACTTGATATTCCTGAACATAACCGCCGATAGACGCTACTTCGGAAACACCACTTGCCGATGACAATCCGTATTTCACATAATAATCCTGTATACTACGCAGTTCCTGTAAATCCCAACCACCGGTTACATTACCATCCTTGTCACGACCTTCTAGGGTGTACCAGAATATTTGTCCTAAACCTGTGGCATCAGGGCCCAAAGCTGGGTTAACGCCATCTGGCAGCAAGTTGGAAGGAAGCGAATTGAGTTTTTCGAGAATGCGACTACGTGACCAGTAAAACTCCACATCTTCTTCAAAAATGATATAGATACTGGAAAACCCAAACATAGAGGAACTACGAATAGTTTTCACGCCTGGAATACCTAGAAGCGAAGTTGTAAGTGGATACGTAATTTGGTCTTCAATATCCTGTGGCGAGCGCCCTTGCCATTTGGTAAAAACAATTTGTTGGTTTTCACCAATATCGGGAATGGCATCCACAGCTACAGGGTCAGTAGGCAAAATACCGGTCTCCCAATTAAAAGGTGCGTTTACAACGCCCCAACCGACGAACAAAGCTAATAGTAAAACAGCTACTAATTTATTTTCTATTAGAAATTTGATGCTTTTATTCAGCATAGAAATGATTATTAAGTAATTATAAATCTTGTTTAAAAGTGACAAACAAGCAGAAATGTCCAAAACAAATTAATGCAGGACTACAGTTCTAATTACTTAAAAATCAAATAAGGAAAGTCTGGTCTAAAACTTGAATATCCCTGACCAAGGGAGGAGGCGTATAATCTCTGTATGAATTTAAATCTTCTTGAGATTCGAAAAATAAGTGTATATAGGTATGGATAAAAGCAGCAACAAATAGTTGTTGGTCTTTATCTAATTTGTCGAACGATGTTTTTAAAGTATCTTGCCCTTCAACAATCACTTGTTCATCACTACAGCAATCTTTTTTAGAAATATCACACTCTGATGACTGCGATTGCTGTTGAACATCCATACCGCAAGTTTGAGCGTGACCAAATAATGAAGAGTCCACAAAAATATCTCCACAATAATGACTATCTACCGTAAATGATACGGTTGACAACAACACTAACAGTGCCATAGAGAATGTTGATATTTTAAAAAAGATTTTCTTCATTAATTTTACAAAAATACAAAATTTCAAGTAAATTTTCTTTATTTAACAAATAATTTTGATTTCATATGCAACATATTCTCCTAAATCTATATGAAAGATTATCTAATTTCTAGAAAAATGCCGAATACAAACCTGTTTTAAATTTATTATTAAGAATTGTTCTAAATAAGTTTGTTTTTTTAAATTTCATTTCTATTTTTGTCGCTGAAATAATCACTTACTTATATTAAGTCTAAATAAATTTAATGATGAAAAAAATGTTTTTTACCGCAATTATAGGAAGCCTTATTTTTGCTTCGTGTTCTTCTGATGATGAGCCGATTACTGAAACCTCAAACATTGAGGTGCCTTCAAACTACACCTTCGAAAGAGATGGACAATCCACAGTGGATTTTAGTGGCCAGACCACCCGAATTTTAATGGCTGAAGAAATCCTTAATTCCTTTACAGATTTCGAAAACACGACTGTGATATCCTTGCAGGCAATGTATGCACATCAGGAAGGGGACCTAGATTTTTCAGACGCTGCCTTAAATGCGTCAGATAAAAACGTACGCAGTAAAACGGCTGCGTCCCAAGATTATTTTAGCGCAAACACCACAGAAGCGGCAGCTATAAGAAACCTATTCGATAGCTATATTTCCGGTCAGGTCAATGAGGTATTCCCTAACAAGGATGTCCTAGCAGTCGCTGGCAGTGCCGGTCAACTTGCCGATGGGACAAAAACCCGGTATGTTAACGCTAAAGGACTTGTGTACAACCAAATGTTTGCAAAAAGCCTTATTGGGGCGCTGATGGCAGATCAGATGCTTAACAACTATCTCAGCATAGCTGTTCTTGATGCTGATAATAAAGTTGCGGACAACGACAATGGGATTACAGAGGATGGAGAGACCTTTACCACGATGGAACATAATTGGGACGAGGCCTATGGATACCTCTACGGAACATCCGTTGATGCAGCCAACCCGAATGTAACCATTGGGGGCGATGATAGTTTTTTGAATGATTATTTGGGCACAGTAAACGCAGACCCGGATTTTTCTACCATTGCTGCCGATATTTTTGATGCATTCAAATTGGGTCGTGCCGCGATAGTGGCAAAAGATTATACAGTACGGGATACCCAGGCTGCCATTATACGTCAAAAAATATCCGAGGTAATTGCCATACGTGCGGTATACTATTTACAACAAGGAAAAAATTTGCTTGCAAACGGTGATTTTGGCGCCGCATTCCAAAACCTTTCTGAGGGTTATGGGTTTGTTTTTAGCTTGCGTTTTACTAGAAACCAGAGTACAGATACTTCCTTCTTTAGCACAAGCGAAGTTGATGGTTTTACATCTGCTCTCTTGGCGGATGGACTCAATGGTTTTTGGGACCTTGAACCTTCAACACTGGACAGTATTACTGAAGCTATTGCCGCTAAATTTGACTTCACGGTCGAGCAAGCTGCCAGCGCAAATTAAATAAAAATTGAATTAGCCACATCAACCGATTTACCGCCGATGGAAAAATCGGTTGATTTAAAAAAAATAGTTATGAAACACTGGAAACTTTGGAGTTTTATTAGTATCGGACTGCTGATTGTAGCGTGTTCAAAAGATAATGGGAACGAAAACTTGCCACCGGCTAACAATAATTTTGATCGTGGCGCAATGCTTTTAAATTGGGCAGATAATATCATTGTCCCTGCATATACTTCTTTTAAAACAGAGGCCGAAAACCTGAACAATGCCGCAACGGTCTATTCAAATGAGCCTACAGAGGCAAGCCTACAGAGTTTGCGCGCCTCGTGGACAGCGGCCTACATTTCCTTTCAAAAGGTCTCTATGTTCGAAATAGGCAAGGCCGAAGAGTTACGGTACAGAAACCGACTGAATATTTATCCATCAAACACCCAAAAAATTGAAGATTTTGTAGCCACCGGTTCTTACGATCTGGCCTTGCCATCTACAATGGATGTACAGGGTTTCCCTGCTATAGATTATCTGATCAACGGTCTTGGAGCAACAGATACCGAAATTGTAAGTTTCTATACTACCAACGGCAATGCCCTGGGATATAAAAATTATCTCGGCACCCTTACGGAAACTATCCTGCAATTGACCACAACAGTACTCGATGATTGGAATGCCAACTTTAGGGATGTTTTTGTTGCAAATACTAGTTCTTCGGCTACTGGATCTGTTGACAAACTAACGAACGACTATATATTCTATTTTGAAAAATCGTTGCGGGCGGGTAAAGTAGGGATACCCGCAGGTGTTTTCTCCCAACAACCATTACCCGAAAATGTAGAGGCGCGCTATAAAAAAGATTTTTCCAAACAATTGATGCTAACAGCAGTTAAGGCAAGCCAGGATTTTTTCAACGGAAAATACTTTAACAACAATACTACCGGGGAAAGCTTCAAGACCTATCTTGATTTTTTGAACAGTATTAAAAATGGGGAGGATCTAGGTGGCCTTATCAATGCGCAGTTCAATGCTGCAGAAACCCAGGCAAATGAACTGAACAATAATTTTGCTCTACAGATTGAAACTGACAATACCAAAATGCTAAGTACTTATGATGAGCTACAACGCAACGTTATCCTCTTAAAAGTGGATATGTTGCAGGCACTGAGCATAAATGTGGATTATGTAGATGCCGATGGCGATTAGTCAATGGCCTCACGTTTAAATGCATACCGAAATATAACTACAGAGGCTGCCCCGTTGGCGGTCTTTCGTATTTTTTTTGGACTGATGATGTTTTTTGGCATCGTCCGTTTTTGGAGCTATGGCTGGATCGATAAACTTTATATTCAACCCAAATTCTTTTTTTCATATTATGGGTTTGAATGGGTACGGCCTTTGGGTGTTTACACCTATTTATTGTTCTTTATCTGCGGTATCTCCGCAATCTGCATTGCGTTGGGGTATCGATACAGAATGGCGATCATCCTTTTCTTTTTAAGCTTTACCTACATCGAGTTGATGGATAAGACGACCTATCTTAACCATTACTATTTTATTAGTTGTCTTAGTTTTTTAATGATCTTCCTTCCCGCAAATGCCTATTATTCAATGGATGCACAAAGGAATAAGGATAAGGCCTATAAACAGATTCCCAAATGGACCGTTGATGCCATAAAATTATTGATTGCACTAGTCTATTTCTACGCCGGTCTGGCAAAACTGAACAGCGACTGGCTCGTTGGGGCAATGCCGCTTAAGATATGGTTGCCGGCCCAATATGACCTGCCATTGTTGGGAAATTTAATGCAGCAACAATGGCTTCACTATGCCTTTAGCTGGGGCGGTGCCGCCTATGATCTGGCGATACCGTTTTTGTTGTTTTATAGACCCACCCGTTGGGCAGCTTTCGGTCTGGTGGTAATTTTTCATTTGATGACCCGCATCCTCTTTCCCATAGGTATGTTCCCTTATGTGATGATAGTGAGCGCACTCGTTTTTTTCGATGCGGGAGTCCACCATAAAATATTGAAAACGCTTTCGACTATTTTTAGGATTAAAAAGGAAAAGGCAGATGCAGGGATACGCAATAAAACCTATCGCAATAAAACCATGGCCCCAATGCTTATCGTGGGTTTGTTTATTGCCTTTCAGTTACTTTTTCCTTGGCGTTATCTGCTCTACAAAAACGAGCTTTTTTGGACCGAGGAGGGATACCGTTTTTCTTGGCGGGTAATGCTAATGGAAAAAGCTGGATATGCACAATTTAAGATTGTGGATAAAAAAAAGGGAACAGCTTTCCTTGTTGACAATACCGATTTTCTGTCAACATTTCAGGAAAAACAGATGAGCACCCAACCCGACTTTATCCTTCAGTACGCCCAGTTCCTCGGAAAACATTTTACAGCACAAGGCCATAAAAATGTAGCGGTCTATGTAGAGAGCTATGTAGCACTGAATGGCAGGCTTAGCCAACCTTATATTGACCCAAAAGTAAATTTACTGGAGCAAGAAGAGTCGTTTGGGCCTAAGGACTGGATATTGGAATTTAAGGATGAAATCAAAGGTTTTTAAACAAAAAAATGTATTTAAAAAAAGAACATATAATCGCAACCCTATTTTTTGCCTTCACAAGTTCTGCAATGTTTGCACAATATGTGGTTCAGGGAAAAGTAGTTTCTGCAGCTTCCAACGAACCTGTCCCAAATGCCGAAGTGTTTCTCACTACTCTAAGAAAATCAACCATCACGAATGATTTTGGGGATTTCAAATTTCAGGACATTCCAAAAGGGACCTATAATTTTACCGTATTTGCCTACGAGTATGCTATACTGGATCACGAGGTTAGCATTTCCGATGATACGTCACTGAACTTAGAACTTGAATCTTTGGGCATAGAACTTTCTGAAGTAGTGGTCACCCAAAGAAAAGAACGCCTTTTCGCCCTAAAACGATTAAGGGACGTTGAGGGAACTGCCATTTATGCGGGCAAGAAGAGCGAAGTGGTATTGGTAAGCAACCTTACCGCTAACCTTGCCGGCGGTAATGCCAGGCAGATATACTCCCAAGTGGTCGGGCTCAATATCTACGAAAACAACGATGCGGGACTGCAATTGAATATTGGTGGGCGTGGCCTCAATCCCAACCGCAGTGCAAACTTCAATACAAGACAAAATGGTTATGACATCTCTGCAGATGTACTGGGATATCCCGAAAGTTACTATACACCGCCGGCTGAATCCATTTCAGAGATCGAAGTGGTACGCGGTGCGGCATCTTTGCAGTATGGGACACAATTTGGAGGCCTTATCAATTTTAAACTGAAACAACCCGATCCCAACAAGAAAATAGAGTGGATATCCCGGCAATCCTTGGGTTCTTACAACTTGTTCACCAGTTTTAACAGTTTAGGCGGGACCTTGGGCAAGGTAGGTTATTATACTTTTTTCAACTATAAAAAAGGAAATAGTTTTCGTCCCAACTCCCAGTTTGAATCCTTCAATGGCTACGTACATTTGGATTATTCGCCTACAGAAAGGACCAAAATTTCCTTTGAGGTAAGCTATTTAAACTATTTGGCACAGCAACCGGGCGGTCTTACCGATGAACAGTTTGAGGAAGACCCCACGTTTAGCAACCGAACCCGAAACTGGTTTAATGTGGATTGGAAATTATATGCTATGCGATTGGAACACGCTTTGAGCAATAAAACCGATTTTAGCCTCAACCTCTTTGCCTTGGACGCCTATAGGAAATCGGTTGGTTTTCGCGAAAACAGGGTTTCACAGGAGGATGATGTGGAGGCTCCAAGGGAATTGATAGTAGGTAATTTTAACAATTGGGGGGCAGAGGCCCGTTTGTTGACGCGGTATAATTTCTTCGGAAAAGAGAATACGGTGCTTTTTGGTGGAAAGTACTATCAATCCAATAATACAGAGCGGCAGGGGCCCGGCAGCAACGGCAGCAACGCCAATTTTAATTTTGAAGAACAGACCTACCCCAACTACCCAAGGCAAAGCGATTTTAGGTTTCCGAACTTGAACCTTGCCCTGTTTTCCGAAAATGTCTTTAAGTTCTCCGAAAAAATTTCGGTAACTCCTGGGCTACGGTTTGAATATATAAAGACTAGAAGTAGGGGCGAATTTAAACGGATCAACTTTGATATTGCAGGTAACCCCATCTTAAACGAAGATGTGGCGGATAACCGTGATCTTGAACGTTCTTTTATTTTATTGGGTGTTGGGCTAAGTTATAAACCCCATAAAACGGTTGAACTATATGGGAATATAAGCCAGAATTACCGCTCGGTTACTTTTAATGATATTAGAATTACCAATCCGTCATTGACCGTAGATCCCAACATCAAAGATGAGCAAGGATATACTTTTGATATAGGGGCTCGCGGGCGAATAAAGAAATACCTTTCCTATGATGTGGGAGCATTTTTTTTAAATTACAAAGATCGTTTGGGTGTGATATTACGGGAAGTAAGTGATATCCAACAGGAGCGGTTTAGAGGGAACATAGGGGATGCCATTACCTATGGCATTGAAAGTTTTGTGGACTGGAATATATGGGAAACCCTGTCCACAGAAAAAAACGATATCAAACTCGGTACTTTTGTCAACCTGGCCCTTACAGATTCAAAATACACCTCTTCCCAAGAAAACAATGTGAAGGGCAAAAAAGTGGAGTTCATTCCCGGTATTAACCTAAAAACAGGATTAAATTTTGGGTATAAAGACTTTTTGGGTAGTTTGCAATATACTTATTTGGGCCAACAGTTTACCGATGCCACCAATTCGCCCAGGGATTTTCAAAGCCAGAGTGGTATTGTAGGTGAAATACCTGCCTATAATATTATGGATCTTTCTTTTTCCTATACCTATAATCGGTTTAAACTGGAAGCGGGGGTCAACAATGTTTTGAACGAAAGTTATTTTACACGCCGTGCGACGGGCTATCCGGGCCCAGGGATCATACCAAGTTTACCACGAACCATATATGTGCTCTTACAACTTAAATTTTGAGTTAATCTGCATTAATGACAAAAATCATATTTCTGTTGAACCTTTAAAATTATCTTCGCATTAATTAATTTTGCTGTTAATTCATAAAAATTTGATAACAAGCTTGTTAAACAGCAGCATTTAATTTACGAAAACATTTAATGTTAGACAAAATTTATTAATACTGTGAAATCTTTTTTTACCAAAATACTATCTTTTTTTTAGCAGTTTTTATACTGTTTTCTACTTCTTCTTTCACGGTGGATATGCACTTTTGCTGTAATAAATTGGTGGATATGGCTTTTTTTAGTAAGGCAGAATCCTGTATGGAGATTGTACAAAAAAAAGATAATAATTCCAAGCAATGTACTTCCATACAAGAGAAAAGTTGTTGCGATAATCAAACCATTGTAAAAGAAGGAGATGACACCTTTAAGAAGTCCAATACAATTTTAGAGATTGATACTTTAGTTTTCATAAATACTTTTTTTAATACTTATATTAATCTGTTCGAGGGGCTAGAAGAAAACGTCATTTCTTTTAAAACCTACAGGCCGCCTTTATTATCTACAGATATTATAATTCTCAACGAGACCTTCTTAATTTGATTTTCTACATCGCAGATTGACTTTAATCTGCATTCCCTCTATAGCCAAAGTTTCACTTCTGGCTAACATTTGTTGTACTCTATTTTCAGCATCACAAAATATTATTAACCCTGTAAGATATAGACTTTTCAAACCATTAACTTAAAACTCAATGATAATTTTATTTACTATAAGCAATTAAAAAGCATTTTGGATTATGAGTATGGTACGTAATCGCTGCCTAAAAGTAATTAAGCAGAAGTCACAGGAGCATCAAAGTGACTGTTCTTCCTTAATATTAGGAAGATCATTGGTTGAGCACTTATAAAACCCGTGAATAAAATTGTAGGTATCTTGAAAAAAGTACCTGACCTACGGTAGCAAAAATCAACATTAAGGCCTATGCCTTGGGAATTCGCATTAAGCAACTCAATTATACTGTTAACGAGAAATTAAATGCACAAGGTCTATTGACCTTTCAAAAATTTACCGAAGAAGACAACAGTTATTTTACAATGACTTATAAATAAAAATAAATGAAAAATTATGACACCCTTTCAGAAGCTATTAACGATTTACAGGCAAACGAATACCCTTATGATTTCAACTTAAAACCTGAATGTCTGGAATGTGCTTCCCTGAAAATTGAGATTCGACCAGAAGATTTTAATGTGGATAAAATATATCGCTTTGAAGGAATGAGCAGTACCGATGATAACAGCATTTTATATGCAATATCTTCCAAAAAAGGGCTTAAAGGTCTTTTAGTTGATGCTTATGGCGTCTATGCCGAAAACATATCGGAAGCAATGAGAAAAAAATTACGATAACACTTAAACAATACTATAATGGAAAATCACGAGCAGCACAAAAACAACGAAATGGACCATTCGAAAATGGATCATTCTAAAATGAACCACGAAAAAGAAGATCATTCCAAAATGGATCATTCCAAAATGAAAAATGGAGATGGAGACCATTCGGGTCATAATCCGGGTCACGGACAAATGGGTCACGACCATCATAAAATGATGATTGCAGACTTTAGAAAACGGTTTTGGGTAACGCTAGTACTTACTATTCCAATATTGTTCTTCTCGCCAATGATTCAAGATTTTTTTGGGTATGAATTTTTACTTCCCGGAAATTCTTATATTCTTTTTGCGCTTTCTACCATTGTATATTTCTATGGCGGATGGCCTTTTCTTAAAGGATTTGTTTCCGAAATAAAGAATGGTGCACCTGGGATGATGACACTTATATCTATGGCAATAAGTGTCGCCTATTTCTACAGTTCTGCAACTGTCTTTGGTTTACGAGGAGTTGACTTTTTCTGGGAGCTGTCAACCCTAATTGCTATTATGCTTGTTGGTCATTGGATAGAAATGAAAAGTGTATTAGGCGCTTCAAAAGCATTACAACTTTTAGTTAGTATGATGCCTGCCGAAGCTCACAGGGTAAAAGGCGACACTATTGAAGATATACCACTTGAAGATTTGTTAAAAAATGACGTGATTTTGGTAAAGCCTGGAGAGAAAGTTCCAGCTGATGGTATCATAGTAGAAGGTTCAAGTTATTTAAACGAATCAATGCTTACAGGGGAGTCCAAGCCTGTGAAAAAAGAAGAAAAGGATAAGGTAATAGGTGGTTCAGTAAATGGCAATAGCACTTTGAAGGTAAAGGTGGAACATACAGGAAAAGACAGCTATCTCAATAAGGTTATTACGATGGTTGAGGAAGCACAAAAGACCAAATCTAAAATGCAAAACCTTTCCGATAGGGCAGCAAAATGGTTGACTTATATAGCTTTGGCTATTGGTTTTGGTACGTTGGCAGTTTGGCTGATTTTAGGCTTTCCGTTTGTGTATGCATTAGAAAGAATGGTTACCGTTATGGTCATCGCTTGTCCACACGCATTGGGTCTTGCAATTCCTCTTGTAGTTGCCATTTCTACTGCTGTATCTGCACAAAATGGATTATTAATCCGTAATAGAACTGCCTTTGAAGAATCACGTAAGATATCCGCCTTACTATTTGACAAAACAGGGACTTTGACCAAAGGGGACTTTGGCGTTACTCGAATCAAATCTGTAAATGCGTCCTATTCAAACGATGAAATCTTAAGACTGTCAAGTGCGTTGGAACAAAGTTCAGAACATCCAATTGCTGTTGGGATTATTAAAAAAGTTAAAGAAGACAATATTACAATCCCAAAGCCTGAAAACTTTAATGCGATCACTGGTAAAGGTGTAGAGGCAAATGTAGAAGGAAAGCAAGTAAAAGTGGTTAGTCCTGGTTATTTAAGGGATGAAAAAATAACTATTCCTGAAGATGCTTATAGTGACGCTGCTGAAACTGTTGTATTTGTATTAATTGAAGGACAACTAGCAGGATACATTGCGCTTGCTGATGAAATAAGACCTGAATCTGCGGAAGCTATAAAAATATTTAAAAAGAATAATATCAAAGTTTTGATGGCAACTGGGGATAACGAAAAAACAGCCAAAGCTGTGAGTGAAAAATTAGGGTTGGATGGCTATTATGCCGAAGTGCTACCACACCAAAAAGTAGAAATTGTAGAAGAGTTGCAAAACAAAGGAGAGTTTGTGGCTATGACTGGAGATGGCGTAAACGATGCGCCCGCACTTGCCAAAGCTGATGTAGGAATCGCTGTTGGTTCTGGTACTGATGTAGCCGCCGAAACAGCCGATATTATATTGGTAAATAGCAATCCACAAGATATTGCAAACCTAATTTTGTTCGGAAAGGCTACATACAATAAAATGATTCAGAACCTAATATGGGCAACTGGGTATAATGTGGTGGCCATTCCATTAGCTGCAGGTGTTCTATACTCTTCCGGCTTTGTTTTGGGACCAGCTGTAGGAGCGGTATTTATGAGTTTGAGTACAATTATAGTGGCTATTAATGCGCAATTATTGAAGCGAAAAATCGGTAAAAAATAAATGGATAGAAAAGAAAAACTCAACAGGATATTTTTAATTCTATTGAGTTTGTTTGTAGTGATGTTGGGCTATGGCATTTTATTACCTACCCTTCCCTATTATACCGAACGATTAGCGTTAAAGGACAATCTTGATACTGTGACCTTATCAATTTCCATATTGGATTGCTTACGAGCATTTATCCATTTTTTCAGTTATTATTTGTGGTGGTTTGGGGAAAGCTTTCAGACAAATACGGTCGTAAACCCATTATTATTTGTGGACTAATCGGTTTTGTAATTATGCAATTACTTACTGGTCTGGCCACATCCTTGACAATGCTCTATATCGCTCGAATCTTTGGTGGTATTTTCACGTCTTCAGTTATTCCAGTTAACAACGCATATTTAAGCGATATTACTTCTGAAAAACGGAGAACAAAAATAATGGCTTGGTCTGGCGTTGCCATTAGCTCTGGGGTTATTTTCGGCCCTGTCATTGGTGGCTTTTTATCCCAAACTGACATTCATATAAGATATTCTATAGGTCTGCTGCATTTAGACCGATTTTCAGTCCCCTTTTTATTCGTTGCCATACTAGGATTAATTGTCCTTTTCGTTGTGATGAAATGGCTAAAGAACACCGCTCGTGTAGATAAGTTCACTACAAAAAAAGTAAGCTTGCGTTTCACATTTACTAAATATTTTATCGTATTACTGGTATTATCCTTTGTCATTCAATTTGTAGTGACTTTGTTTGAAACTGCTTTTTCAATCTATGGTAAAGATGAATTAGGGTTTAACAGTAATCAAGTCGGTATTGGTTTTATGCTATGTGGTTCAATAATGGCTGTTTTACAACCCGTGTTCGCTACTTACGGAGAGAGGTTTTTATCCACAAAGAAACAAATTGCTCTAGGGCTATTTATATCTGGATTATCCTTAATAGCCTTTCCATTTTTTAATAATGAAATTTTGGTATATGCATTAATCATTGTATTTGCTGCTGGAGGTGCTATGGTAACACCAAATTTGCTATCGGCCGTATCACTGATATCAAACAAAGATACTGGCAGGAACATATCTATCCAGAGCTCGACCAATAGCATTGGTCAGATTCTAGGCCCCGTTTTAGGAACGTGGCTGATTACAGGTGGTTTTTACTATCCTTTCATTATTTCCGGAATCATTGTTTTGGTTGCTATTAGCACTCTATTTTTTCTTAAAAATCCGCCATAAAATACATACGTATTACTTATAGATGTTTAACCCAAATCCAAAGCCCCAATAATACTATGCACAAGCTAATTCATATAATACTAGACAATTATAAAGAGGAAATAAAAATAGTTGAGGAATCTAACCTTGGCGATTTCAATAATGTTGAAAAAGGTATTTCCATTTCAAGACGATATTTACAAAAGTTACGAATATGTGTTAGGGAAAATGAATTCGTGGATCAACAGAACGAAATAATATTCTTTAAAAAACATAAGCCTTACATCTACAGCAGATTAAAATTTTATGCCCAACTCTATAATTTTTTAATAAATAGGCCTGCGGGAACAATAAAATCCCAAGAAGAATTTATAGATTCAGAAATAAATAGGCTTCAAGAAAGCAATAGACGAAATATAGACTTTATCAAATATTACAGAGAGGATTCTGAACTTTTAGATGAATTTTATTTTTTACGCGGACACGACAAAATTAGCTTGGTTTCTGACACATCACACTTTTATACTGATGCAGAATTTTCTACAAGCCACGATAGCGCTATTGCAAAAATTATGGCATATGACCTTCTAATTAGCCACTACGTTGGGGAATTAAGTTATTTAAGAGACCTCTCCTACAGTAAACCCAATAAATTGAACACTTTATCAAATGGTGAGCGACTTGGTTGGACAGCCTCAAAAACAGACCTCATTGAATTGATTTATGCCTTACAGGCATCTGGGGCAATAAAAAGTGGTACCGCTGGCATTAAAGAAATGGCTTCAGCTTGTGAGGATATATTTGAACTCAAACTCGGAAATGTATATAGAACTTTTCTAGAAATTAGAGAACGAAAAATTGACCAAACCAAGTTTATCGATAGACTAAAATCAACACTTTTAAGGCGAATGGAAGAAACGGACGGATAATTTTTTTAAAATTCAAAACGTTAAAATTTTTCCCAAGTTGGGTTGAACTTGGGAAAAAGTAAAATTAATTTTATTTATCGTCATTTGGTATAGATGATTTAAAGAACAAACCCCAAATAGAACTAATCTAAACCATTGAAAATGAACAAATAAAAACACCCTACTTGGGTGCAACTTGGGATTAAAATCCAATAAACCATCCCAAATTTGTAGAACGAAAGTCAAATCAGATCAGGGGCTATCAAATTAGTTGAAATCGAAACGATAGTCCCTTTCTTTAAAATCGTTCTATTATGCCAGCAAATATTATTACCACCGACGACCTTCGAGAATTCAAAATGGAATTGCTTGATGACATTAAGAATCTTCTATCTAAACAAGCAACTGGAAAACTTAAGAAATATCTAAAATCTTCCGAAGTAATGGATTTGCTTCAAGTCAGTCCAGGGACATTACAGAATCTTCGCATAAACGGAACATTGCCATACACAAAAGTTGGGGGTATTATCTACTACGATGCCGAGGAAATTCAAGGCGTGATGACATCAAATCGTGTACAGCACGGTTTAAATTCTTAAGCGATGAACTACATAAAGCTACTTAATGCGGCATTTGAAAAATTCTATTTCGATGACCGCCTAAATCCCACGCACATAACCCTTTATATGGCGCTATTTCAGGAATGGAATAGTAGTCGGTTTGCAGATGAATTTTATGTGAATCGAAGGGATTTGATGCGAGCTGCCAAAATAGGCTCAAAATCTACGTATCATCGATGCGTTACAAATTTAGACTCGTGGCTTTACCTATGCTATTTCCCATCCAACAATCCATACAAGGGCAGTAAAATCAAGATGTCCATAATTGGGACTAGTGATGAACCTGTTTCGGGACAGTACAATCCCATATTAGAACAACTTGCGGAACAGTACCATCCCAGAGTTGTACCGCTTGAGGGACACCACCATCCCAAAAATGGACAAGTTGTGGACTTGCACCATCCCACCAGTGGACAAGCATTGGTATCTACTATAAACAATACCAAACAAATAAACAATATAAAACAACCAAAGGGCTGGCAGGTCGTTATTGATTTTTTTATTGAAAAAGGTTTTATTGCCGATGAAGGAAAAAAATTCTTCGAGCATTACGAAACTCGGAACTGGAAAACGAGTGATGGAAATGAAATTAGAGATTGGCGTGCTTTGGCCACGAACTGGATGGACAGAACAGAGCTATATACCGAGGAAAACAAACCAAACAAAAAACAACCGTCCCAAATCAAGGACAACTTGCGAACCACTAAAAACAAAGATTATGGACAACCCCTCTAAAATTACCGAAGGTGGCGTGGAATACTCGCTCGGAAAGTTTGATGGTAAAAGCGTTCTCTACGATTTTGACAAAATCTTGATTTACTTGGATGCAAAGGGAAAGTTGCTCTTTGGCAAACAATTTAGAATCTATGATGAGGACACGGTTATCATCCGCAAACTATGCCATTATTTCATCAATGATGAAGAAAATTGTCTGAAAGATGATATCGATCCTGACAAGGGCATACTTCTTTCAGGGCCTGTAGGGTGTGGAAAGACCACTTTGATGAAACTACTGCGATACATTGTGCCAATGCAACGACCATATGAAATGATTCCCTGCCGAAACGTAACCTTCAGTTTTAATCATTTAGGCTTTAAAACCGTTGAAGAATATGGTAACACCAAATTTTACTGTTTTGATGATTTAGGCGTGGAACCGTCTGGCAGATTCTACGGAAAGGATCTTAATGTGATGGGCGAAGTGCTTTTATCTCGATACGAGCTGTACTTACAAACCAAACACAAAATCAAGACCCACGCCACCACCAATCTCAATGCTGAAGAACTGGAAGAACGCTATGGTAATCGTGTGCGTAGCCGAATGCGAGAACTTTTTAATTTGATTGCTTTTGATACTAAAGCTGGGGATAAACGGAAGTGAATTTAAGGTATGGCTTTTTAACAACAATTTTTATTTTCTTGAATCGGCGGACAAGCCACAGTACCATAAGAACAGAATACACAACAATCCCCTTCTTTTGGTTTCAGAACAGTTTTGCAATTCTCACATTCATAAAAGAATTGACAGGCGGTGGTTGGCATTTCTTCAGCCTTTTTGTGGCCGCATTCTGGACAGGTAATCGTAGATTTTAATTGAATCTTCATTATTCTATTATTTTGTACCCCGTGCTTTCTATAGCTTTTCGGATTGTGGGCAAATCGGTTTTGGTCTTGTCAAATTCCACTATGGTATTAGCATTTTCGTAGCTGGCTTTGATAGAAATAATTCCGTCCAATTTATTGACTTCGCTTTCTACGTGTGCCTCACAACCTGCACAGGTCATTCCAGCGACTTCAAAAGTCTGTTTTTTGATATTGGATTGAGAGACATAGACGATATCCTTGGCGGGCTGTGCATAAAATAGATTGGAATAGTACGGGAAGGCCAGCATCAATGCGGCGAATAGTGTTACTATCAATAAGAACCGTTTGGATTGCCAAAACGATGGTTTCGCATCATCTTCACAGGCGCAATCTATTTCTTCCTGTGTTTTCGGTCGTAGTTTCTGGTACCAGGCAAAGACCAAAACAATAATGGTCAAGCCGATAAGATAGGGTCTAAATGGCTCGACCCAAGAGAATGTAGATGCAATTCCGCTTGTTCCAGCAATTAATGCCAAGACAGGGGTTATACAACATATTGATGCTCCAACTGCGGTAAAAATGCCGGTATAGGCCGCGGTATTTGAAGTTTTATTCGGTGCCATAATGTAAACTTTCTAAGCTGTTTTCTTTCTTGCTGAAATTGAATTGAAAATTCCATTCAAAACATTGTCCTCACTCTTTACCAGCGAATAATACAATGTTTGCCCTTCACGTCTCGATGTAATAATTCCCGCATCCTTCATTTTACGGATATGTTGGGATACGGCAGGAACACTCATTTCAAGAATGTCAGCAATATCGCAAGGACACAGTTCATTCTCTATGTTCAATAGAAATAGAATTTTCAGTCGTACCTCGCTTCCCGCAAGAGACAAAATTTTGCTTATTGCTTCTAAGCTACCTGAAGAATTCTCTATGGTTTCCTTACATCTCGATATTTGCTTCTTGTCTGCTTCGTTCCGTGTACAGGTTATTTCCAAGCTCATCTTTTTTGATTTAAAGTGGCCACAAATATATCATTATTATATTATTTAAGCAAATACTTAAATACACTATTGAATAAATTGTTTTTTATAATGTGTAGATAATAAACTTAGGTAATCTAACTTCTAAAGGATTTGTACAGTAAAATAACTTCTGAAACACATTGTAAAACAATGTCCTTCAAGCTCTTCGTTAACTCTAAAAAAATATCTTTCATAATTCTATTGATTTTTGAATGGATAATAATATCGATAGTGCGATACGCTCAATATTATGGTTGTCTGAGATATAGCTTTCTTCATCCCAATTGGATAAAAAGCCCAATTCTATTAATATGGCAGTACAATAATCTGCTGTTTCCCTTAGCACCTGAAAGTTCGTAAACTTCACACCTCTGCTATCATAGCCTATTGCTTCACAAAGTGCACTTTCAATTTGATAGCCCATAAAAACCGATGCTTTTGAGAATTTTTCTTGTTTTCTTGAAGCGTAAACTTCAATACCTCTTGCATCCGGATTATCGGAATGATTGCAATGCAAAGACACAAACAAATCAGCATTTAAGGCTTTGGTCAGTTTAGTCCTGTCCGATAATGATATTAAAGTGTCTTTATACCTGGTCAAATAAATATCGAGTGGTTTTTCCAAGTCGTCATTTAACTTTAAAATCTCATTTGCAATCGATAAAACCACATCTTTTTCTTGAATGTCATTTATACCAATTGCACCAGCATCTTTTCCGCCGTGTCCAACGTCAATTATTATTCGTTTTTGAGCAGTCGATTCTTGTCCAAAAATGAAGCACATTTTTAGAACCAAAATCACAAAACTGACGTTTTTGAGCAGATTTTTCATTTTCAATTTTCGGGTTATCAACAACTTCCCTTCAAAAATCCATAGGATTTGATGCCAAATAATAGCAACGGAATTCAAACAATATCAAATAATATTTTATTCACAATTATTTGATTTTCAGTTATTTAAGTTCAAATATATGTAAATTTCCAATAACGAAAATGAACCAAAAATTTAAACTGTTCCGTTATGAAAAAATCACACTATTTAGCATCCATTCTTTCGCTCTTAACCACTTCGCTTTTTGCTCAAATTGGTGGCATTGAAGATTCAGTTAACGATGTAGGCGACACTATCCGAACTATTTTTCCAATACTTCTCGGTGTAATCTTCCTTGTAGGTTTCCTGTTTAACGCAGGACATTTTTTTGGGGAAAATGCAGATTTAAAAAAGGGGATTACCCGAGTTTTAGTATTTGTATTGATTGCAGGTGCAGTAGTCGGAATCTTTACTTACCTAATAGGAATCGTTGTATAAATGAAACGGTTCGAAGTCTATAAAAACATCAGGAAAAGGGCGGTCATTTTTGGGCTGCCCATTTCCCTGTTTGCTTTGATGATGGTTTCTATTTTGGCTTCGTTGCTCATCATCATCTTCTCTTTCAGCTTTGGGATAATAATAGGTGTGTTGGTTTTCAACGCTTCCCTTTATGTGGCGCTGACGAGAATAGCCCACAATCCACAACTATTCCAAATGGCTAAGGCTTTTCCAAAAATCATTAGTAACAAAAGAAATTCTGGCTTCGATTATGAACAAGATTAACCTTTCGGCATATCAACCCATTACGGATATTCAAGATAATATCGTATTTGCCAATAATGGCAATGTGGTATTATGTTTTGAAGGAAACCTACCCGAAATCTATTCTTTGTCCGAAAAGGATTTTGAAGATATGCACGGTGCTTGGTTTCAGGCTTTAAAATCTTTGCCTGTTGGAACAGTGGTTCACAAACAGGATATCTACCTGAAAAAATCCTATTCCTCGGAACAGCTTCCGAATAAAACCTTTTTAGAAAAAGCAACCCACGAACATTTTAAAGGCCGTACACACATAGAGCATAAATGTTATCTGTTCTTCATCCTGACCAAAAACAAGGCCCTCAACAATCCAAAATACGTCAATCCCTTCCGAAAGGTTTCAAAAGGAATTGTACAAGAACTGGATGACAATATCAAAAGCTTCGTCAATTCGGTAAGCGACTCTGTTTCCTTTATAAACAATAGCAGAAAAATGGCGTTCCTTCCGCTTAAAGCGGAAGAGATTCAGAAGCTCACTAGTTCCTATTTCAATGGATTCAACGAAGGCTTTGATACTGACATAATACTGGAAAAGAAAAGCGTCAATATTGGCGAAAACCATTTTGATGCCCTTGCCATCAATAGCGAACTGTGCTTTGGCGAAAGTGTACAGAGTAGCAAAACCAATGAGAAATTCACATCAGATGATTTTGTGTTTCATCAAGGGTTTATTGATGGTCTTGGGCTTACGCTTAATGAAAATCATATCGTCAACCAGATAATCTATCTCGATGATAAACAAAAGTGGCGCAAGCTGCTCGACAAGAAGATTGAGGAACTGAACAAGAGTTCCAATTTTGGTTCTCAAAACAAAGTGGTACTAGGCAAAATTCAGCATATTCTAGACCAAATCAATGCGGATGACAATGCACGGATTATACGTGGTCATCTCAATATTGTTTATTGGGCAAAAGAAGGCAAAGAGCTCGACAAGATAACCTCAAAAATAAAGACCGAATTTAAGGAATTGGATATCATCCCGTATTATCCAAGAGGCGAAGAACGTAAGAATTACATCCTAAATAGTTACTGCTGTTTCTCTTCCAACTTCTCAAATAATGATTTGTATGTGACAGATTTGAAGCACGCACTTTGCCTGTTCATCAACAATACAAACTATAAATCTGATAACACCGGAATCATCTTTAATGACCGTGAACATAACATTCCTGTCCTGAAGGATGTTTGGGATGAAAAGAAGAAACGCATCAAGGCAAGAAACTTTGCCATTTTTGCGCCAACAGGCGAAGGCAAATCCTTTTTGGCCAATAACATCCTGCGCCAATATTTTGAAAGTGGTGTTCGTCTCGTTATTATCGACTTGGGTGGCTCATACACCAAGTTTGCTAAACTCTATCCTGAAAAATATACAGTACTGCGTTATGAGAGCGGGAAGAATTTGGGCATTAATCCATTTTACATTAGTCATCAAGATGACCTCACTCCAGAACGTTTGGAAGATTTATCAGTTTTCCTATTCGAGCTGTTTGCTTCAGATTTAAAAGTTACAAAAGCTCAATCAGTTTCGGTCAAAAAGATACTGCGTCATTATTACGATAACATTCCAGAAAATCACTCTTTAGATGGTTTTTACAGCTTTATAGAAAGGAATCAGAAAGACCTTCTGGACACCTTAAAAATCCATCCCGATTACTTTAACGTCACGAGTTTTTTGCACGTAATGTCCGAGTATGTCGGTGATGGTCTATATAGTTTCCTTTTTGAAGTGAGCGAAGACCAGACGTACAAAATCGAGGACAAACGCTTGATAGTTTTTGAACTGGATGAAGTAAAGGACAATAAGGAAATCTTGTCTGTAATGTTGAAGCTGATAAAGTCAGCCATCCAAAGAACTATTTGGAAAAACCGTGCTGAAAAAGGTATCATCCTTTTCGACGAGTTTGCCAAGCAACTGAAGTTTGAAAATGTTCTGGAAAGCGTAGAATTCTACTATCAAGCCATACGTAAACAAAACGGTGCGATTGGGATTATTCTACAATCCATTAATCAATTGCCTAACAATTCAACTTCAGCCAGCATATTGGAAAATACGCAGGTCATTTACAGCCTTAACAATGAAAAAGGTTATGACGAACTGGTTAAAAGACTCAACCTTTCAAGCCACGATTTAAACCAATTAAAGTCCATCAAAAACAACCTTTCCGGACCACGGAAGTACACCGAAATGTTTATTAAAATCGGTAGGGAAAGTAACATATTCCGTCTTGAAGTTCCGAAGGAAGTCTATGCGGCTTACTTAACCGATGGTCAGGAAAACGAAGAAATAATGAAGCTCTACAACGAGCATCACGATATGGAAAAAGCAATAATTCAATTCACATCTAAAACATAATATTATGAAGACAAAAATCAAAATTTTACTAATGACAGTAGCATTGACCTTATTTATGTCGGGTAACGCTACTGCACAGGGAATGCCCACTTATGACAATACCAATTTTATCAGCTTGGTAAAACAACTCTTAGAATCTGGCAAGCAGACAGCTCAAATGATTAAGTCTGTAAAATTTTTAAAAGATGCAAAAGAGGCCATCGAAAAGGTTTCAAGTGTGGTTCAGCAACTTAGAGCAGTTCAAGAAATTGCAGACAACAATCAACGCCTTATCAATGTAATGCAAAATGATTTACAGGATATTTTAAACTCGCCTTACATCAAACCAGATGAAGTTTCAAGAGTTGTGGAATCATTCGATGCCATAGTTCAAAATTCATTGGACACGGTGGATTTTATTGATAAAATCCTGTCCAGCGACTATCTAAAAATGAGCGATGCCGAACGTGCCGAAATTCTTAAAGCAAAAGAGTTGGAATCAAAGCAAATGGTTTCCAGCATAACCACTAAAACAAAACGCTATCGTGATATCATTTCCTTCAGAAAAATGCAGGATAAGGTAAATAACCGCGAAACAGGATATTAAAATGACCGCAACTATACTTTTAGGGATTGGGTTGGAATACATAGATGCGGTGTTCCAGACCATACAGAGCAGCAACTTCTCGCAATACACTATTGCAGGGATGAAAACACTTGCTGTTCTGTTTTTTCTGGTCAACATTCTTAAAAAATACAATGAGGGTATTGCAGACAAAGACGGTTACACTTGGGGATTGAGTCCGGGCGAATTGGCCAAGAATTTTGCGGTCATTCTCTTGGTCATTTTCTCTACACAGGTTTTAGGTTTCTTCGATGGTATTTTGGTTGCTATCGAAGGTCAGTATCGAGGTACTGCACCAACATTATTGCCTTTACAAATGCAGGATATTCCCATTGAAGAAGATGTAAGCCTTATTGATGCTGCAAAAAACGCAATGACATTGCTTTACGAAGCATTGGTTACACCGCTCTATGGATTCAAGATATTTTCATTCATCATCGGTATCTTCCTTTGGATTCTTGACCTTTTTATTTATCCGTTGTTTTTGGCTGAACGCTTTTTCCTTTTGGGAATTATGCAGGCATTTTTTCCATTAATCATCAGTCTGGCAGTATTCGAAAAATTCCGTTCGCTCGCCTATAATTTTTTCAAATTGTATGCAGCGGTCTATATGCTCGTTCCTGCTTTTTTTCTGGTCAACGTTTTTGTAAATGCACTCTACACGGAAATAGACACAAACTTTTGGAATAATCTTTTTGGCACCGATGTGGGCGAAGGATTCTTCGCTCCTGTTGTACAGCTTGGTTCGGTTGGCTTTATCGTATTTCTGAAATTTAAACTATACAGACGTGCAACATCTTTCACATTAAGGCTATTTACCAATTAATCCAATCGAAATGAAAACACCTTATAAGAATATTTACAATGTCCTAAAGTTGAATAGGTTTATCGTTTTAGCAGTCGTGGTATGTGCCTTTTTGGCTAGCACATTTTCCGTTTGGATGGCATTTACTACTCATAAAAGTGCGATAAACAGTGCCTTTGCCATCAATACCGACGGTAGTATAATTCCGCTTAAACTCGTTACCCAAAAAGAAAATTTCAGGGTTGAAGCTTTGGCACATTTAGAACTATTCCATAACTATTTCTACAATATCGATGCGAGCAACTATGAACGTAATTTGGAAAAAGCGCTTTGGTTGGGCAATAGTTCAGTTGACAACCTTTATCGCCAAAAGAAAGCGGATGGTGTTTATAACCGATTGTTGCAATATTCCTTGGTTCAGAAAGTGTTGAGTATTGATTCAAAGATAATTGAAAATAATGGTTCATATAGTTTCACTACGACCACCATTTTTGAAATCAATAGAGGTTCCATTATTGACACCTACGAACTGGTTTCAACTGGAAACCTCATAATGGTCAATCGGAACTTCCCAAACAATCCACACGGATTATTGATAACCGATTATTTTGAAAACACCTTAAAAAAACTTAACAATGAAAATTGAGCCGATAATCGGCATTTATAAACCACGATTATGAAATGAGCCATAACTGTTTTTGATACTAATCGAAATATTGGTTGGCGAATTACATCTGACCTTTAAAAACAAATAAATATCAACAGATGAGAGTAGAAAAGAACAAAATAGTATTTGCAGCGGTTTTGGCAGTAATCTTCATTTTCCTGATATCATACTCTATAATGGTTATGGGCGATGATGAAAGTGAAAATGAAAACCTTGAACAGACCTTGATACCCGATTTGGAAGAAAATCAAAAAGAATACGATTCCAAACTGGATGCCATCAATGATTTAAAGGAAGTACGTGAAAACAATGCACCGAGCATCTATGATGAAAAACTGATTGATTCCTTGGGATTCTACGACCCAGATTTACCAGAACGCGAAAAAGAGCGTATTGTAGATAGCATCTATGAAGCTGGCAAAATTCAATATTCATCGAAACGATACCAAAACTTAGGACATAAAAGAACTGTTCGCAAAGCGGTATCAAAAATTGATTCTACTGAAGTAAAAAGAGAACAAAAAATTGAAGCCAAAGAATTAGGCTTAGAACATCAATTGTTCTTTGCCGCATCGCCAAAACCCAACGAGTTTTCAATCATCGGTAATACTGATGAAACCATATATGTAGTTGTCGATGGCGACCAAGTTGTGAAAGTAAATACCAGATTACGAATGCGCCTTACCAAACCTGCAACAATAAACGGTAAGCAGATGCCTAAAAACACACCAATTTTTGGTTTTATAAGCTTTCAGCCCAACCGTGCATTGATAGATATTGAGAACATTAAACATCATCCTACTAAACTCAAAGCATTCGATTTGTCAGATGGTAGTGAGGGCATTTATGTCGAGAACAATTTTAGAGCTGAAGCCACCACCGAAGTCTTGGACGATATTATTGGCGACATCAACATTCCAACCGTACCACAAGTTGGTGGTATATCCAAAGTACTCAGACGTAACAACCGAAACGTAAAAGTTACGGTATTGAATAATTATAAATTAATTCTAAAACCTAAATTATGAGCCCATAATGGGCATTTAAAAACACATTCTTATGAAAAAGTATATCATAATTTCCACTCTTGTTTTAAGTTTCGCTTTCGCGAAAGCGCAAACAACTACAATCCTCGATACCATATATGCTAACGACACCAAAAACGTTGCATTATTCTTCCCTGAACCTATTCGGCAAGGTATAACCGGTTCAGATAATTTTGTTTTTACCTACAATCGTGAAAAAGAACAGTATTTTGGACTTCTACAAGCAAAGCCTGGTAAAGAAAGTAATCTACTGGTAGTCAATAGAAATGGTTCAATTTTTTCGTATATTGTAAGATATAAAAAACAGCTGTCTAAGCTCAATTATTTCATTTCGTTATCCAATAGTATAGGGAATGAGAAACCGATTAAAGTCGATTCTATTCTTGCTGAATCCTCTGAAGAACGTGTAGATAATAGAACATATTACTATCAAAAATTCTGCTCGTATCTTCTTAACAGAAACCAGCGTATAGGTCGAATTAAAAAGCGAAATGAAGGTATCGTTTTGAGTGTTGAGAATATTGTTTTTGATAAGGAAGAACTCTACTTCGTTATCCAGATTGAGAATAATTCTACGTTGGATTATGATTTGAATTTCTTAAAACTCTCTGTTGAAACAAGACAGAAGGGGAAAAAGAAATCGTTACAACGACTGTATCAAGAACCGATTTTCAAACATAATATGCCTTCTAAAATCACAGAAAACGAAACGGTTCGGTTTGTTTATGTCTTGCCGAAGTTTTCGCTATCCATTGACCGCAGAGCAATTTTTGAACTGCACGAAAAAGATGGCGAACGTAATATTGAACTGAAAATATCACATAGTTATATCAATAACCCAAATTAGTAACGTTATGAAAAATTTAGTCATTTGCTCGCTCGTATTGTTGTTCTTCTCGTGTTCAGAAAAAAAGAACCTTTCCCCTTCTGAAACCGCTAAAGTTGTTGCCGAAAGTTTTTATCAAGGTGATGAAGCTACCTTGAAAAAATTTACCACTTCGGAAGGCTATGCAAACCTTTCAAGCATTCAAGCAATGTTTACTGAAGATAAAGATTCAGAAGCTAATTTTAAAGTGGTGGATGAGGCTATGGATGGCGAGGTGGCTTGGGTAAAATATGCAACAGCTTATGACCCAAAACCGGGTGTTTTTAAACTGGTTCAAAAAGATGGCCAATGGAAGGTAACCCATAATGGACCGAGGGATAAAGGGCCTTTTTAAGATAAACAGACTATTTTCGGAATTTATGTGGCTTAAATAAAACATCATTCTGTTCCGCTTGACAAAACAAATACAATTTATCTTATGGATGGTCTATTAAAACTTCTATTTTTGTGTAAATAAATTTTTGATTTCTAATCGAGCCATTAAATAACATATTAAATCAATTAGGGCTAATTGAGCACCGAGCTGTCTATTTTATGGATAGAGCAGATGGTATTTCCTATGATGGATTTGCCCCTGAAGTTAAGCAGAAATTAGAAATAATTAATCCTGATGCTTATTACGTTTTTAATCAGCAACCCTTATTGCTTTTTTTTTATCTTGATGAAAATCATCTGTCAACTCGTGAATTAGATATTCATAAACAAGTATGGTCGTTTGACAATTCGCCTGTGATTTTTATTGTTAAAAATCAAGATGTAAAAGTTTACAATGCTCTTAATTACCATAAAAAAGAAAGAACTCTGGAAGAAATTCCCTTAAATGCAGAGGAAAGACAATCAAAATTTTCTTTTTGGAATTTACAAAGCGGACTTACTTGGAAATGGTTGCAATATGAATATTTCGAAAATACAAAGAAAAATAATTTTCGGAAACGGGTAAATGATCGATTGTTTCAAAATATAAGCTCTGTTAGACAAATTTTAATAAGTAAGCCTGATGGACTTACTGAAAACGAAGCAAATTCCTTAATCCTCCGATTAATTTTTATTCGTTATTTGATTGATAGAGGGGTTAAAATTGACGATGATGAAATCACAGGAAATAGCATTGATGAGAAAAGATTTAGCTTTAGTAAAATAATTCAGGATCCTGCCAAATTGGACAGCTTGTTTATTAAGTTAAATAAAAATTTCAATGGGGTTCTATTTAAAGAATTCGATATAAAATTAACCTCAAGCCAATCTCAATTTCTAGCAGATGTTTTTAAAGGAGAAGTCCAAGAACAAGGAACCTTGTTTGATGGATATTATTTTCACATATTTGACTTTTCAATTATTCCTGTAGAAGTAATTTCTGGTATTTATGAGTCATTAATTGATGAGGAAAAAAGAAAGTTAGATGCTGCGGTATATACACCTCCTTTTTTGGTGGAATATATTTTAAATGATACCATAGATAAGTATTTAGAAAACAGTCATACATCTTCCTGCAAGATTTTTGAGGTTGCGGTGGGTTCTGGAATATTTTTAGTCCAGTCTTTAAGAAAGATGATTGAAAAAGAAATTAACTTAAATGGCAAAGAGAACAATAAGGATTTCAGTACATCTATCAGGAATATAGCTAAAAACAATCTTTTTGGTATTGATATTAATCCGGAGGCTTTAAAAGTAACTTGCTTTTCAATATATATCGCTCTCTTAGATTACCAAAATCCAAAGGATATAGAAAAATATCCTTTCCCGAATTTCTTAGGAGAAAATTTATTTGAAGCAGATTTTTTTGATCTTGACCACAAATTCAACGAGATTGTTATAGGACAAAAACCTAATTTTATTTTAGGAAATCCGCCTTGGAAAAAAGATAAATCGTATAAACACTTAGAATGGGTCAATTCCAGTAATACTTATAGCAAAAAAATTAAGGGCAAATTAGAAATTGCACAATCCTTTTTATTGCGTTCGAATGATTTTATGCAAGTTGATACTGTTACAGCCTTAATAGTAACCAGCACCGTTTTTTATAATGTTTCAACTACAACCAGAGAATTTAAGCATAAATTTTTAACTTCCTTCTGCTTAAATAAGTTTTTAGATTTATCAGCTGTCAAACAATCTCTTTTCGAGCAGCAAGAGAGCCCAACTTCGATAGTCTTTTATCGCCAAGCGAAAAGTGAAAATCATCTCGAAAATTCTGTCGAACATTTGAGTATAAAGGTGAACTCATTTTTAAAGTATTTTAAAATGTTGGTCATTGAAAAATACGACAACAAGAAAATTGCTCAAAAACATTTTGTTGAAAATGATTGGATGTTTAAAGTCGCATTATATGGAAATATTTTAGATTTTGGATTTATAAAAAGGTTAGAGTCTCAAAATACATTAAAAATATTAGATTTAATAGATGAGAAAACTACTTTCAAAGGAGCTGGTATAGAAAGGGGGCTGGATGCAAAACCATATCCAAACTTAATTGGACTGCCAATAGTTGAAAATAGTGAAATAAATGAATACTATACACAGGTAAATAAGGCCAAAACTTTAGGAGAAGCAGATGTCAAACTCTCAAGAGGGAGAAAAATAGAGATTTTTAAAGGGAGTAAAATTCTATTAAAGGAGCAGAGTAAGAATTGGAATAAACCAGTCATTTCTTATTGCGAATCGGACTCGGTATTTAGAAAGGGTACTTTTGCAATCTCTTCATTTAATAAAAATATAATCAAGCCTATTTATGGTTTATTGATTTCAGAAATGGCTACTTATTATATGTTTTTAATTGCGAGCGCTTGGGGTGTTGGTACAAGGCCCGCTATTCGATTTGTAGACGAATTTTTGAACATTCCTTTTAATAAGCCAGATAATTCATTGAATGAGGAGCTTATTAAATTGGTAGATGAATTTTTGAATTCTTTCCGAAAGCATTATTCAGATTTTAATCTAGGAGAGCCTGAATTTGATGACAAGATTTTCTTAAAAATAAATGGGTTAATTGCTGAAATTTACGAAATTAAAGACTATGAAAAAGATTTAATAGATTATGCCCTTAATGTCTCGAGATACCAATTCCAAGAAAGCAAGCAAGATTTGGTTACGGATTTCACTCACTTTAATTTTAATCATTACAGAAACCAAGATTTCGTTCTACAAAAATATGCAGAAGTTTACCTAAATGAAATTGGGAACCTTTACGAGGATGAATTTATTCAAATAGAGATTTACATTTTAGATTATTTCATTGCAATGAACTTTGTTCTTTTAAATGTAGAACCGGAAGAAAAAATTATATACCCAAAAGATAAATTTGATGAAAAAGAAGTATTGCAAAGGTTGGCAGACAATTTAAGTATATCTCAAATTACAAATACGCGTGATCCTCTAAAAAACTTGTATCTACAAAAGGACATTAAGGGATTTGAAAATAATTCATTTTATATAATTAAACCAAATGAGTATAAATGTTGGCATCGCGCCATCGCTTGGTATGACGCAGCAGAATTTAGAAACACTATTGAGCAAGCAGAGTTTAATGACTTAAGTAATGAAGTTAATGATTTCTGATGCATCCCAATTCATACAACATAGGAAAAATACTTTTTCTATAACTAATAAAAGAATACAGCAAATAATTTCTTACGTATGCGAATGTTACGGGATTTGTCTAAAGGAAAAAACAAAAAATCCATACTCTATTAATGCAGTCAAAGAGAATAGTACATTATCATTTGAGGACTATTTGAAATTTGATTTAGTAGATAATTATCTCAACGTTAAAAAACACCTATTAAAAGATAAAATCTCAAAATTAGAAGATATTCATTTTGCTGCTGAAACCCAAGAAAGATATATAGACCTTGTTGATTCTAAACAGAAACCCGATAAAATTGATATATACGTGGATAGATTAGGACTTCAAAGCGAATGGATGTCCAAAAATAATCAGGTCTATTTTGCAATAGAATGTAAACGAATCAGAATTTTATCGGACACAAAAGCTTATATAGGTGACATTAGAAAAGTAGCAAATAGAAATCACACCAATTTAAGGCTTCCTTTTGAGGGACAAATAGCCTTCATTGAGAATTTGAATATAGACCATCACAAAGTAATGACAAAAGCCAATAGTATTTTAAAAAAAGATATAGAAATCAATACTCTTCAATATTTAAAATTCCAAAGTTTTCACAGTTTTTTTCAAAATACCTACAGTTCAGTTCACACAAAAAATTTTGGGGGAAAAGAATCATTTTATGTTTACCATCTACTATTTGACTATAGTCAGATAGTAATGAATTAATCGGCGAATAAGTTTTAATGGTACGGTTTTTGGAATACTATAGATGATTCATTCCATCCTTTTTCTCAATATAGATGCAGAAAAGCTCAATGATATTTAGGTTAACGAAGAAAGTGAGGTCTTTTTTCCTTACTATTCAAATATAGACCTCGCTTCCTCAAAAATCCTCTCAAAATTAGCCTCCAAATCCGCCTGAGAATATTGCTTCGATTCTTTTGGAAACTCTCTTTTTATGTTGGCCAATTTAAACTGCACCTTCTTATCTTTCCCATCAGCATACGTGATAAACTCGCCCTGTTTTAATCTGAAAAACACATCTGCTCTAATTTTCGGGATTTCCTTTTCGCCTGTAGTAATACGTGTATCAAAATCCAAGTTATGCCCACGACTTATACTTTTTGTTGGGTCTTTGATAATCTCAAAAAAGCGTTCATAGTATTTGGCTGTATCTGGGTCGTTGACCTTGCCAAAAAACTGATAGGAAAGATTGCTCAAAATTGCCTTGCTTGCCTTATCGCCATACATCATATCGTTTTGGATTTTGTCCTGCATTACGTAAATCGTAGAAATGTTATAGCTCCGCAGGGTTGCTGGGATGCGGTGCATATTCAAAAGACGAATAGTGGGGGCTTCTTCCATCATAAGAAATGAAGGGTTTGCATTGCGCACACTCATTTGTTTTGTAATGGTATGGATAATGGTGGCGATTACAGGCGAATACGAAGTTTCAAATTTGGGATTGTTCACAACCGAAATCACGGTAGGATTTTCAGGACTATTTATATTGAGTGGTACTTCATCCGCAGACAATGCCATAAAAATCCGTTGGGTGCTGATTCTTTTAAGCGCATTTGCCAAGGTGCTTTTCACACCTGCAGTTTGCCTTTCGGAATCCTTTCCGCTAATAAATGCATCCGCCATTGCCCTCGATGTGGTATTGGTTTCCAAAAACTGGATAAGGCTTTCTGTATCCAGATATTGATAAATGGCAATCAAGTGTGGAAGGGTACAGAATTGTGGATAGGTAGTTTTTAATTTCCAAATCAATCCACCAATCAAGCCTTCCGCAGCATCATTAAAAAATTTTGTAGTTCCAGTTGTTCCTGATTCCCTTTGTTCCAGAAGGTTTTCAATTAACACCCTTGAAACCTCATTTACGCTTTCCTCGTTCTCTAAATAGCGTGGCGCAATAGGATTTACCCTATGTATGATTTTATCAAAGGAAATGACCTTAAATGGGATATCGCCATCCTTAAAGAGTGGATAAGCCATTTCGGTAAGCTCAAAATCCTTGTAGTCGTGGATAATTCCGCAAAACCCTTCTTTTTCGAAGTGTTTCAAAAAACCATAGACTACACTTTCTGTCTTTCCACTTCCGGCAGAACCTATTATGGATGCACCTCGTTTGATGTTATCCAGTTTAAAATTTCCTTTCGTGGTGGCAAAATTGACTTGATATTTGGCATTTCCACTTTTAGGCTCGTCCGTTTTATGCAAGAATACATACATTCCTATATTAATTAATGTCAGAGGACAAACCAAATAAAGTGCTATTTGAAACAATGGTAATTGTTCATTTAAATAATACACAAAAGCACCAATCAATAGAAAATTGACGACAAATGCATATCTGCTTATCCGAAATATTCCATAAAAAACACTACTGGCCAAACCAATAATAAAAAGTACCGTTACGAGATTGTCCATTTGCATAGTTTTAGATTAGATTCCGATGGAACTCGATTTGATGGCCACTTCCGCACCACGTCGTAGCCTATTAAAAATTTTCATTGCCAATTGTGCCTGTGTAACTGGAATACTCGGCATCATCGGGATGCCACTTTTCCCCATTATTTTGAACGCCAATGCTTTTTCGTTGGTGGGCAGTTTCATTAGTGAAGCAAAATAGATTTTCGGATTCTTGATAAAATCCTTTCTTGCTTTATAGGTTTCAGCGAAGTTCCTTTGATAGCCAAAAGTCTTATCAAAAGTCTTTTCTGCTTTCTCAAAAAACCCATCTCTATCAAATCCCCGTTTTACCGTTTTACCATTTAATTCAACGTCGGAAGCTTTATATTTACTTCCAGGTGACAAACTGAATTTATTGGAAACATCCTTACGGCTCACAATGATGTGAATATGGCTTTGGCTGCCCTCCTTTTGCATTCCCTGTACTATTCGTTTTCCGTTCTGTTGGTGCGGTGCTTCTCTTTCTAGTTTCCCAATCTCTTTTTCCATTTTTTTTAGATTTCCTTCCGCTCGCCCTTCTTGCACATTTCGGACTTCAGTTTTTAGTTGAAGTATTTTTGTAGCATACGGTTGGTTTTCTTTTATCTGAAAGTCCGTGCCTTTGAAGGTCCTTTGATGTTCAATTTTTGCATAATATTTAATATCATCGATGTTAATGGGTCGCCCATTGATTTCGCGATTAAATGAAGCCACATAATCCTTCATAATCTCACGGGTGTATTTTTGCAAATCTTGACTATGATTCTGCAACCGTTTGAGTTCGTATTTAGATGGGCTTACGGTAATAGAATAAAACCGTGGTTCGTGTTTTTCAAGTTTTGCAGTATTGCCGTCTATTTCCCTGACCACTTCTTCTGCTGAAATCTCGTCGCCATCTTGGTTAAAGAAATGCTCCATATCCTGCTGTTCCAATCCTTGATTTTCCTTCTCCAGATAGCCAACAAAATCAGCCGAACTTTTAGAATAATTACCTCCTATTTTTTGAGGTGTGATTGTAATGTACATAGCTCAAAAATTTACAGTTGGTTACTTGGATTTTGTTTTTCACGGAAGCGTACTTCCTTTTTTTCTTCGGCATATTTCTTTTCCAAAATCAGCGGTTTTTTGTTTGGCTGTTCTGTCTCAAAAAGGGATTGAATCATTGCGACCGTTGGTTTGGTTTGTGTCTTTTCAACATCACGCATTATAGCGATGACTGCATTGATTCTTTTTAATAGTTTGGCTTCGATGGTTCGCCCTGTCGGACCTAACTTTTCTTTTGGCGATATCTCATTATAGAAGAAAAAATCAAGAATGGCTTCCATCGTTTCAGTATGTGTTTTGAAGTGCTTTTTTGAAAATTCTTGAAAACGTTTGGCAGTTTTCCTTTTGAACCTGATGGTGATGAATGAATCCATTTTCTTTCGCTTTTATTGTGCATTTGACGTAAATCCATCCCTGTTTACAGGTTGTTCAAGGGCATTTGACGCAAATTGAAGAAATTTATATAATCCATTAATTTTCAAGTATTTGAAATTCAATGGTTTATACGCTAAAAGGAATATGTAACGTGGCTCTGCCCGTTACCCTCTTGCTATTCCTTTTCGTCACGCCAAAGCGTGACAAAAATTTCATACAATCTGGCTAAAAAGCAAATTGCCCTTTTAGGAATTCGGAAATTCCAATATGTAAAATATAGATGGATACAGCTACCAGCGAAAGTTAAAAATGGGATAACTATATGAATTTATGTGTGCTGAATTTCAGCGAAATAAAGATACGCTTTTTTCTCGACTTGAAATTAATTGCATACAAAAACACCTCCAAAAATTTAGAGGTGCTTGACTATAAAGTTTAGAAAATTAGATGTTGAAAATAAACGTATAGGAATATAAATTTCGCAATGCTTCTTCCTCTATCATCGTTTCAAAACAGGTATAATTTTCTCTTACGTATTTGCGAATATCATCGCCAAATTTTCGTTCCACATCCTTTTTGGAATCTTCCAAAAGACGGTTTTGAGTTTCCTCGCTCAAGTCTGTAAAATTCAGATAAACCATAGCTTTAAAATTTAGTATTCGCTTGGTAACATCAGCGTATCATTTACAAAAAATAACCGCAGTTCATCGAGTGGAAAATCGGTTGCCCGATAACCGTGTTTTTCCAAAATATTATCATTGCCATCGCTGTAAATTATCTCGGCTTCATAACCCGAATAATCCTGTTTTTCTTCGGGCAATCTTTTGAAGTCTATGGTTATAAATTCGCTTCGGTTCATCAGACTTTTTGCAATCACGGAAGTGTCCGTAATGAGCCAAAAACAATCTGCCACATTAGCAAGATATTTTAGTCCGTCCGTAAAACGTGTTCTTAATAATGGGATTTGATAGAACATTTCCGTTCCGTGAAAATGTTGCAATCCTTCTTTGATTTCGTTAACTTGTGCTTTCATTGTTCATTTATTTTAAGTGAATAATTAAAAGAGGGCACGAACTAATTGAAAACTGGTATCTGTGCCCTCTTGGATTTTTATGGTTACTTACCATTTTTAGACCCGAGCAAAAGAATTTCTCTTGCTACAACTTCGGTATAGTATCGTTTTTCGCCTTCCTTGGTTTCATAAGAGCGTTGCGCCAATTTGCCCGCAATGGCAATTTGTTTTCCTACTACTGCATATTTCTCAATGATTGAAGCAAGTTTTCCCCAAGCCACAATACTATGCCAATGGGTTTCCGATTGCTTCTGCCCTTTTGAGTCTTCGTAATTTTCATTTGTAGCCATTGAGAACTGCGCCACAATTTTTCCATTTTCAAGATTTGTAACCTGTGGGTCTTGCCCAATGTTTCCAATTAACTGAACGTGATTTTTAATAGTTTTCATAATAAAAGTTTTAAAGATTATTAATAAAAAAAGGGCGCAACGTTTGAGAGGTACGCCCTCTAAAATTTCAATGATTACTTATCATTTTTGCTTCCAAGCAAAAGGATTTCATTTGCTTCGATTTCGGTAACATATCGCTTGATACCCTCTTTATCCTCGTAGCTTCGGGATTTCAGTTTTCCCGTAACACCTACTTCCTTGCCTTTATCAACATATTTTTTAATAATTTCGGCAGTCTTGCCCCAAGCTACAACGGTATGCCAATTAGTTTCGGTTTGCTTTTCGCCTTTGGCATCCTTGTAATACTCGTTTGTTGCGATTGAAAAACGGGCTACTTTTTTTCCGCTTTCAAGGTTCGTGATTGTTGGCTCTTGTCCAACGTTTCCGATTAACTGTACGTGATTTTTTAAAGTACTCATAATAAAATATTTAAAGATTAATTAAAATGCTATCTGAACCATTCAGACAGTTTGCGTTTATATTTTTTTGAAGTGATTTACTTATTATATCTTGAGCGTTTTCCTTTTTTGTTTTTTTTGGTGTCGCTTCCCTTTGTATGTTTTTGTAAGATTTCATAAGTTTTATTTTAGATTTACTTCCCATAGCGCCCTCGCTGTTACCTTTTTTTGTTGCTGATACAGTTTCAAGATTTTGAAATGATAAGGACTTATAAAAAGTGAAGCGCAGCGTAACGGTTTATGCAGTCTGTTCAAGTTCAAAATGTTGGTATTTTGCTGGCAAAAAAAGGTTAGGGCAGCGAGGGTGCGGAAGTATTTCTAAAGACTTTGTGAAGTACAATAACATAGGAAGTGGCACCAAATGATTAAATGGAATTCCGATTTGGCGGACTCCGTTCACGATTTTGGATTGGGAATGAAGCGTTCCGCTCCAGCGCAGCGGATCGGGTTAGCGGAATGGAAAGTAGAAATTGGGGATGGTGTCCAAGACCTATTTAGAGAAGCTCTTTTCCCGCAATGTAGCTTTTCGCGAAATGCAGGGGAATGTGCTGAACGGGTTATGAAATTCGTATTCAATAAAAGGTTAATATTACTTTGGTGAGTAGTTATCTCATTCTACAAAAGGTTCTTTCTGATTTTCAGATTAAACATTACTTAATACTTGGTAGTAAAGGGGATGCTTTTCTCTGTAGTAAGCTAAATGACTCTCCGCACTTTCAATAGTGTAATTTTCACTACTCAATTGATAATGTTCTTCTGCTTCTTGCAATGAAATGTCGGATTTTACAGTTGTATTTTTCATAATGTTAAAATTTTTGGTTAAACAATATTTGAGCAGAAACCAAACGGAAGCTAAAATCTTGGCTCAAAAGGAAACGGAATAAATAAGCGAGGGAAGAAGAGATGGCTTTATGCCGTAGTCTTTTGATGAAAGTATTTTACGAGTTTACCTTGCGTGTATATTGTATGATAATTAACTTCCTTTTTTAAACGGACTTGATTCACGATTTTGGCAAGGGAATGTAGTGTTACTTTCCAGCATAGCGGAAGGGTTAACGGAATGGAAAGTCGAAATTGGGGATTGTGTCCAAGACCTGTCCAGAGAAGCTCTTTTCCCGGAATGTAGCTTTTCGCGAAATGCAGGGGACTGGGCTGAACGAATTATGAAAACTGTATATCCTTTTGAAGTAGAACGTCAAGCGGACTTAACTTGAAAGGTGTAGGTTGAAATGGAGTTTGACCACTTCCCGATTTTCTTGGGAATGAGTGGGCAAGTGGAAAGGAAATCGGAAGCTTTATAGTTGTGTCCAAGACTTGTTTTAATGAAGCGCTTTGCCTGAAATATAGCTTTTCGCGGAATGTAGGGGAATGGGCTGAATGGCCGTATTATTATCGATTCAATTCATCATCAATATTTAGGTTTCCATTTCCAATTACATTTAGGTGCAAACAATTCTGGACTGAAATAGATTTTGCTAATTAAATCAAGAAACTTATTACTTCTTAAAAGTCCACCGCAATGTTCTGGTTCTGTTGCGATAGTAAATCCTTTTAAACGTTCAAAAATCCAATGAATTAATGGATTGTCCTTATCTAACATTGTACGTATTTCTTGTTCCTGTAGATAGGTAAATTCAAAAGAACCATCACTTAAGCCATTCTTTATCGAAAAGAAGTCCAAGTCTATATCAAAAAATACAGATGTTTCTGATGAATTCAATAAATCATCCTGTAATGTGTCAAAAGTTTTGAATTTTTTGATAGTATGTTTGTTGCCGTACTTATCTATCAATTCTTCATCTTTCCAAGCATCTGGAAAGGAAGCTTGCCTGCAATGCACATAGATATCCCCAATCAAATTGAGATAGGCAGCACATAGAATATGACCGTCATTATTTCCAGCCAGTTTTGCCCAAGAGAATAAAGACACTTCTGCATCACTCGTTAAATCTAATTTATCTAACCATTCTTTTTCTGTTTCACAAGGGTAGCATAAATCCTGATGCCAGTCTAGCGAAACCAAACAAGGTGGATTAGTATTTTCATTTTTACGCATCCATTTGTTCCAATAGAAAAATGCGTATCGATGTTCTTGAAATACTGCAAGTTCTATTGCTTCAGTTTCATTTGTTGGATGCGATAATATTTGTCGTGAAACACCTGGTGGTTCTATGTGATATGGGTTTCTGAATTCAATCATTTTCAATGGTCTTGAAAGGAACAATATCGCTTAAATCATTTTTGATACCTTGTTCACGTAGTGGCGAAGTGATATTCAACTGAACGACATCTCTATTTTGTCTCCAAATAATCTCTGCGATGAATGCAATTGTTAATTGTACAGATTCCGCTGGATTTTGATTTTCATTTGTGTTCCAGCGTTGTCTCAACTCACTATTCTCATCAAGATTCAAGTCGATTACAGAGGCATATACGTTTCTGTCTGGTATAATTGGTTCAAGACGCAGTTCTTTAATCTCATCAGCTTTGAGGTCTGGATGATTAATTCTCGGAAGGTCAGTCTTTGGCAGAACGAATAGTACATTTGTAAAAACTGGCGAAGTCAACCTAATCATATTCTCAAGGAAATCAGGTATTTCGACTAAACCATTGTCGAAAAAACCAAACCCTACAATTAGATGTTTCTCTTTATCGTATTTTAATCTTTTAAACGCATCTTCAAAGTTTTCTCTGTCTATTAAGTATCTACGTGTTCTCGCTCCGAGGAAAGAGTTTGGAATATATCGATTGATTTGGTCATAAATGATTTGTTGTGCAAATATCGAATCATAATTTAGATGTGGTATGTCTCCTTCTGTAAAACCTTCTTTTCGGAAAAGTATGGAACCTCCATTTAGACCGAATCGCATCACAGGTTCATCATTTGCAAAATCATCTTTATTTATTATGAGGCTGTACTGATTAAATGCGTCGTCTATCATCGTTGAACTGCTGGCCAAAAATTGATTGATTTTATTATCAGATAATGGTGCATTTGTTCTATTCTGTTGAATTTGCTCTTCAATTCTAATTCGTAATTCAGGCTCAAAACCTTCTATATCCTCAAAAATAGCATCTGACAAATTATAGCCCAGTAAATCCAATAAGTCTTTATTCTCTAATATTTTGTTTAAACAAAACTTGAAATAGTCCAAAGCATCTTTCCATTTAAGTAATTCAAGTACTTTATTTGGCAATCTTGGTTGTTCGGTAAATTGATGAAACGTATAATAGGGTTGCAAGAAAAATTGTCTTATAAAAAGCAAACATACATATTGACAAATCCAAAAGGTTATTTGTCGTGAGAGGCCTAAATTATCAATGTCTGGAAATGGGTATTTAAAATCTGTAGGCGTAACTCTGTTTACATACCCTTCTTTAAAATAGGCAAACCAGTAGAATATGTCATACATAGAGTTAGGCAATAGGTAATAATCTGGCGGCTGACTTTGTGTGAAATTTAGAATTCGTTTTAGTCCATTATTGTTTTGACGATACAATAACAAGCCACCCAATGCATAGTGAAACTCTAAAAATCTTATCTGTTCACTTTCTCTTATTTCAATTTCCTCCTTGTTCTCATAATCTCTAATATCGATGTTGTATTTGCCAGTTTTCCTCCCTAATTGAAATCTATAATATTGGTGTGCAGTGCTCCAATGCTCCTTTATAAACTTTGCATTGTCGGAAATCTGATAGATATTGCCCCACATACTATCATACGTTTTTTCTGATATTGGAATCTCCTGAAAATCCTGTCCCAACAACCACCAATTTGATACTGCGGGAGATGTCAATCTATCCAATTCAGAAACTTCTTTCCGAAGCAATTTTTTAATTAGCTTACGGGTTACATCATAAAAATAAAATGGATATTCTAAAGCTTCGCTTGAATTATGATTATGACGAATTTTAATAAACTCTTCAGTATAAAACTTACTCAATTCCTCTTGTAAATGGATATCCTCCTTTTCTACAGCGAAATAGGCTATCTCGTTAAGTGAATTGATAAGGTTTTCTTTATATCTACTTTCTTTTGAAATTGATTGATATTTCGCAATCAGATATTTCAATAGGCGAGCTGGTTTTCCGTTGTATAACGCTATTTTGTCAAGCCAGATTATAAAGGATATTACAAGAAAAAAGGTAAGAGTTAATGTCAATAATTTTGCAGAATTTTGCATCCATATTGAGTTTTTCCAAAATAATGGTTCGGCACCTGCAATCAAAAAGGCAAATGATGCGATAGTGAAGAACAACAGCCATTCGAAAGTGGTAACTTTCCTGCTCCGAAATGGCAAAATGCGACCATATGCCCTTTGTGGAAATTCTTGTTCAAAAACTTCGGAAAGATAATTTGAGTCATACCTATTTCCAATATTCGATATTTTATCAATTATTATAGGATAAGCGATACCAATAATGGCTATATCAATCCCAATGCATATTTCTATTATATATTTTAGATTCATTTCTTCATATTTATAGTAATTCCACCGCCTTATACCAATAATAAAATATGCTTTTATCTGGCTGTCGTTTTAGTTTGTTCAAAAATGCCCAATCTGCTTTTTCAATGTTAAGTTTACTTATGTCTTGTCCTTTGTAATATTCAATTTCTGTTATCTCATCTTGCAACAATATAGCATTCAAATAAGCTACCCTGGCAGAAGCTGCAAGGGCTTCCTCTATTCTGAAATTTCCCGTCATAAGAAATGCACTTCCAAAACTGCGTATGCCACGGTTTAATTCGTCAAACTTCTTTTTTGTTTCCTTGGTTGGGTTACGTTCCCTTTTGGCGATGATGGCACAGGTGTCTATGGCATCCCAAAGCACATCTGTTTCTTTGAGGTTTCTGCCGCTGAAATCTTTATCCGAACTGCGATATGATAGTTCCGCTTTCGCAAAAGCTGAAAAGCTTTTTTTAACCATTGCCATAGCCGTAATGTTTTCAAATAGCTTTCCTAAATCGAACAATTGCTTACAGATTTCCATTGCAAATAACTGGTCGCCCTTATAATATGGAATACCGATGGTCTCTGGCGCAAAAGCAGTAAGCTTGTCGCCACAGATGGAATTTACCGAAGGTGTGGTAATTGATATTATAGGCTCATTAACCGATAGCCAAGGAATTTCAATGGAAGATTCTATGAGCTCTGGATAATGTGGGCTGTCAAAAAGAATATCCAACAGAATGGTTCCTGGAACGTTCGGGTTGTAATCTGAATCAAATTCAAAAGTATAATGTGCCTTTGGAACGCCTTCTTTATAACTTCGACGTTCATTCAAAGTGTGGCTTTTAAAATGTGAGTTGGCAACAACCGCATCAAGGATTTTTTCCAATGGGTCACGCTCTACACTCGAAATAATATCGATATCTATTGAAAACCGATTGCCTTCTTCAAGTAAAAGCACCAGTGAAGTGCCCCCTTTAAAGACAAAATCAAGTCCTTCTATTTTTAGATGTTCCAACAATGAAAATGCGTGAACCATTTTTTCCAAAATGGTCACATTAATGCCTTTATGTTCTTTTTTTGACCGAAAAATACCCAGCCACTCTTTTGTGAAGCTTTTGTTTTCAATCATTGATTATGTCCTCTAAAATATTCGGTATGTGGTTATTCATAAATTGCTTGATTTCCTGTTCTTTCTTTCGTCTTTTCGCATAGCTAAAGAGCTTTGTGAAATTAATACTGTATCGCTCAAGTATCTTTTCATAAATATTTATGAGTTCAGAGCCTTGGTAAAAATGGTACAGGTTTTCATCGGCAAACAAGTCCACCATTATTTTTTCAAGTGTGGCGACTGGAACTAAATTTTTTTTGTCTTTCAATTTACTTATCGGTGCTCTGGTGACGAGACGTTTTATGACCACGGGGACAGCACTCTCGGAAATGTAGAATTCAATTTCCTTGTCATCGGGATTCAAGAAAAAATCCATTTTCAACGAATCGTTGAGATAATAGTATAGTGATTCTGTAAATTCTTTTTCCACTTCTACTACAATCATTTGATTGGATACTTGATGCAGAGTAAATTCATTTAGCCATTGGTTTTCCCATATAGCATATTGGATTTCCTCAAACCGTTCATTGGTCTTACTTGCTATTTTTAGAACACTATCAGACAGTACTGGTCTATACTTGGGTTTATGGGATATAACATACAATCCACGACCAATAGTTTTGATGATGTCTTTTTTCTTCAGGTCGTAAATGCGCCAACTAAATGTACTTTCCTTCAAATCCGGTTCAAGGTCCAAATAAAACTGAAATAGCTGGTCCCTATCAAAGGAACTTTGCTCTTTAAACGCTTCTATAAGCTTGTTTTCTATAATTTTTGGCATAATACAATATCAAAACTTTGCCAAAAATACAAAAAAGTGGCGAATATTTGAAAACTAATTATCGCCACTATGTCAATAAAGTGGTAAATATTTGAAATGGTTATTTCTAATAGAAATTATTGGGATTTGCCAAAAGAACATCATATTGAAATGAAAAAAAATCCAGTTTAAGGTACTGGATGAACCTTTATTGATGTTATGCCATCGCATAAACTTCATCGAACAGTTTCTTGTCCAATCGTTCCTGTTGACCGAAACTTTTCTTTAAGACATTATGAAGTACTGAATTGAACGCATTGTAACCTAACCACAGATTTGGTTCTTCATTGAGCAACAAGGCTTCATAGTTCAAGATTTCTATGACCTCACGAGATTTTTTCGACGGGTCGCTGTTCTTGTCGCTACACTCGTATCGGAACAGTTTCGTTCTGTCAAGAATCGCCTTCACAAATTCCTGTGTATCGATGATTTTAAATTCTTTCATCTTGTCGAATTTCTTGGTAATGGTATAGAATTCATTGTCCAGAAATTTATCGAATAGATTGTTCAGCCTCGGCATAATCAAGTGCGTATTGTTCTTATTGTGCTTTATGGAAAACTCGATTTCAGCCTGTGACACGTGCAGACCATTTGAGCATACTTCTCTATAAAAACCGAAGTGTCCAGAGGTCTTTTCACTTCCGTCATACGAATTCTTGAACCGAAGCATCGGCAATATCAAGTCCTTATGGTTCTTGACTGTAAACTGGCTTTTGTCGTCGATAATAAAGTCAGTAATGAACGACCTATCATTTTTGTTGATGGTGCGTTTGTGGAAGTTCAGTTGTGCATCAGTCAGCATTTCTTCAGCTTTCTTGAAGAACAGTTGATTTGGAATGTGACCGTAGCTGTTCGATACGACGTTAACGATTTTGCCATTTGAGATAATGGCATTTTCAAGCCCTCTTCGGGATTCCATCTGTGTCAGACTTTTTAAGGATTTCATTTCTGATGACACGAAAATTTCATCCTGTTGCAAATTTTGTAAATACATAGCTTTTGAATTTAGATTAAACAATATTTGAGCAGTACCCAAACGGAAGCTAAAATCACAGCTCAAAAGGAAACGGAATAAATAAGCGTAGGATGTTGCGTTGGCTTTATGCCGTAGTCTTTTGATGGGTGTATTTTACGAGTTTACCTTTGCTCTGATATTGATTGATACCCCCTTCCTTATGAACCCATCTTTCAAAACATTATCATAAAAAAGAAAAAGGGGCCAGCACGAATGCCGACCCTTCTTCAAACAACAAAAGCTAATCGTTGAGTTCCTCAATTTGCTTTTCAAGAACTGTGATGCGCTCTTTCAAACGTGCTTCACGCTTGTCCCTCTTTTCGGTATATTCTTTTTCAATGTCGGCAATCTTGGATTTATAATATCCTTGCATTGCTTTGTAGAATGAAATGTTGGTCAGATTATTGACGTGATTGCTTTCGCTAAAATGCACTTGCTTTGTGAGCATATAGCGTATTAACTTGTGAAAGATTTCCTTTTTGAACTTCTTCTTGAAATTCTCAACCATTTCAACTTTTGTCATCTTTGAAGTGTCGCACAAGAACTTTGAGAAATACTTTTGCTGGCTCATATAGTCCACATTATTTTCAAAGAGCGATATCGAGAATGCGACCATTTCGTCTGTTGAAAGTGTCTTCTTCGTATCAATGTATTTTGTTTCTCGAATCATCTGGACAACTTCTTCAAACTGCTTGTTGTTCTCTATTTGCTTCTTGCGGATTTCCCTTTCGTTGATTTTAATGATTTGCTCTTCAGGCGTGCAGTCCGCCATTTTTCTATTCGCCAATGGTGCCGAGTATTCCATAGAATCGTTCTTAGATTTTTCGACAATCTTTACAAAGATTTCCTTGTGCTGGAATGAATCGGGATGGAATACGATGCCGTTTTTAAATCCATTTTCTTTTGCTGAATTGAATTTTTCCAATTCTTCTGTATAATTCTGTAACGCCTCGCTCAACTCTGCTTTGATTTCATCTTCGGAATAATCATAGTGTTGATATTCTTTCTGAATCGCCTCTAGGGTAGGTTCAATAGGATTTTCTATGATTTCAACATCGTCCAGTAGATAGACTTTCAATCCGTTCTTTTCCAATTGTGATATTATGAGCTGATTACTTTCGTCATCTGCCCAATATTGTCGTATTTCAGGGATTAAAAGGATATTCTCTTTCTTGGACTTTTCAATCAGGTTCAAGAACGATTTGCTTTTCTTCGTTTCAAAACAAGCTGCTTTCGTACAGACCATTTTACCATCGCCGAACAGATTGCCTTGATTGGCTGCATTGAACGGACATTCTACACAAGACCCAGCTTTCGAAACCAATTTTTTATCAGCTACATCAAAAGACGCTTTTTCCAAATCATAGGTCTGGTCTTTAATCATCCTGTTTATCTGATGTGCGTTAAAATCTTCGCCCATTGTTTCCAACATCATTTGTTGTTCTTCCGGTTCAAAGAGCGCTACACCGACACCCAATGATATGGTCATTTCGCCATTGCGTACAAATTGCTTGAAACCGTCAATCAATCCAGCTAATTTTAGACGCTGTCTGATGAAGTTATCTGTCCTACCCAATCGCTTTGCAATTTCGGTAGGCTCATATTTCTCACTTAGGTAAGCAATCGCCTCAGCTTCTTCGGTCGGTTCGACATCCTGTCTTTGCAGGTTTTCGATAATCTGAACTTCAAGCACATCATTGTTCTCATAAGCACTAACGATACAGGGCATCGTTTTCTTTCCTGCCAATTTACTGGCACGATATCGACGTTCGCCCATCACGATGATGAAATGGCCATTTTGTTGTCTTACCGTGATTGGCTGTAACACACCGTGCTTTTCGATACTCTCAGAAAGCTGCTTTAATGCATTCTCGTTAAAAGTCTTTCTTGGCTGTTCCGGGTCAGGCTTGATTTTGCCCAATTGTAAGTTCTGAATTTGAAGAATGGATGATTTCTTTCCGTTTACTTCTTTCTTGACAGTAGATTTCGCTCTACTGCGCTGCTTTGTGGTACTCGCTTTTGTTGTCATAATACTCAAATTTTTGATTAAACAATATTTGAGCAGAAACCAAACGGAAGATAAAATCTTGGCTCAAAAGGAAACGGAATAAATAAGCGTTGGAAAGAGCATTGGCTTTATGCCGTAGTCTTTTGATGGAAGTATTTTACGAGTTTAAATTGCGGTTATATTGTATGATAATAAACTCCCCCTTACGAAGTAATAAGGTTGCTATTTAGCAGAATTTATTATTTTACCAGAAAATTAATAGGGTTTAATAACAAATAGAAATATTTGACATCAATACAAATGTTGCCCTGAAATTAGCAAAATGTTGTACCTATGTTGTACCTGACATTTTTTTCGACATTTTTTTAAATGGAAAAAGCCGAAGATTTCTCTTCGGCTTTTGTACGGGCGGGGAGACTCGAACTCCCACACCTCGCGGCATCAGATCCTAAGTCTGACGTGTCTACCAATTCCACCACGCCCGCATTTTAATATTTTAACACTTTATATTTCGCTATGTCCTAAGTCTAGCGTGTCTACCAATTCCACCACGCCTGCAACTTTATTTTACAACACTTAGGACTCGCTGTAAAACCTGCATCCCCATCACTGAAAATGCGAGGGCAAATATATAAAATTTTTTCGATATGAAAATCAACTTTTCATAAAAATTTTCGACAGATAAATTTTAACTTTGAAACAAAGCAATAACTATGGCAAAAGCAGCAGATTATATAGCAGAAAACAAAGACCGCTTTATCAGCGAACTCATAAAACTTCTCAAAATTCCTTCCATAAGTGCAGATCCTGCTTACAAAGATGAGATGTTTACCACCGCAGACAAGGTCGCAGAACGTCTCAAAGAAGCAGGCTGCGATAAAGTAGAAGTGTGTGAAACCCCAGGATACCCCGTGGTTTATGGTGAGAAGAAAATCAATGAAGAACTTCCCACGGTACTTGTTTACGGTCATTATGACGTGCAACCCCCAGATCCTCTAGACCTATGGGACAGCGCACCTTTTGAACCGGTGATCAAAGAAACCGACACCCATCCCGATGGTGCCATCTTTGCCCGCGGGGCTTGTGACGACAAGGGCCAGATGTATATGCACGTCAAAGCTTTGGAGTATATGGTCAAAAACGATGAACTTCCCTGTAACGTCAAATTTATGATTGAAGGGGAAGAAGAAGTGGGCAGCGTCAATTTGAACTGGTTTCTGGAACGCAACCAGGAAAAATTAAAGAACGATGTGATTCTTATTTCCGATACGGGAATGATCTCAAAAGAAGTTCCAAGCATTACCACGGGGCTGCGTGGTTTGAGTTATGTGGAAGTTGAAGTAACCGGACCCAACCGAGACCTGCACAGTGGACTTTATGGCGGTGCGGTGGCAAATCCCATAAATGTGCTCACTAAAATGATCGCATCCCTACATGATGAAAACAACCATATTACCATTCCGCAATTTTATGATAAAGTAGATGATCTTAGCGATGACGAACGCAAAAAAATGGCCGAAGCCCCATTTTCACTTGATACGTACAAGAAGGCGCTGAACATAGATGCTGTTTACGGAGAAAAAGACTTCAGCACAAATGAACGCAACTCCATCAGGCCCACACTGGACGTAAATGGGATTTGGGGCGGTTACATTGGAGAAGGTGCAAAAACTGTGATCCCCAGCAAGGCATTTGCAAAAATAAGCATGCGCCTGGTGCCTGATCAGGACTGGCAGGAGATCACCCAGTTATTTAAAGATCATTTTGAAAGTATCGCCCCTGCTGGTGTAACCGTTAAGGTAAAACCCCACCACGGTGGGCAGGCGTATGTGACTCCCATTGACGATATAGGCTATCAGGCGGCTTCAAAAGCCTACGAGAAAACCTTCGGAAAAACCCCAGTTCCACAACGTAGTGGTGGCAGCATTCCCATTGTTTCACTCTTTGAAAAAATGCTTGACAGTAAGATTATCCTTATGGGCTTTGGTCTTGACAGTGACGCTATCCACTCCCCTAACGAGCATTTCGGGATTTGGAATTTCCTAAAAGGAATCGAAACAATTCCACATTTTTACCACGAGTTCACTAAATTAAAAACTTCCGAAAAGTCTTGATTTTTAGCATTTAAATACCCTTTTTCAAGCAAAAACCCGGCGATTTGCCAGGTTTTTGCTTGAAGTATTTCTATGTAATTTAAAGTCTCATTTGTGGATATTTGGCCTGGATAAACATGTAGACCGCATAGGCTACCAGTCCTAGTGCCACAATACCCATTACCGTGGCGCCAAAGGTGTTCTGAAGAAATTCAAAAGCGGCAACTTTGCCCTTTCCAGAACCTGAACCACTATCACCCAGAGCCACTTTGAAAAATAAAAATGCGACGATCAGGGAAACTATGCCGCGTGCCGTAAAACCTACTTTTCCACCTTTAATGAGTGCTTCCCGCTCTTTTTCATTTAAATCTGATTCTTCCACATCTTCCCTAAACTTACCGGAATATGCTTTGTATAACTGAAAAATACCTTTACCGGCGATACATAGGGCCACAAAATCTATCAGGTACGGTCCATAGGGTTTTGACATGATAGAAGATACCATAGAGCCATTACCAGATCCAGAACCTGATCCCAGTACCATTTTTGCCGCAGTAAAACCAAGGGAACCGTAAAAAATTCCGCTAATGATATATCCTGATCGCTTCACAAATCCTTTTCCTTCGCTCCATGAATCACCGGGCCCATTAATGGCTTCGTATATCCTGTAAAAGGCGTAGGCAAAAAGGCCAAGGGCCAAAACTGCAAGCAGTACCTCACCAAAGGGCTGGCCAGAGAGAAATTCAAGTGCATTGCCGCTACCACTTTTTGAGCCGCCCAGATTAAAGGCTGCCAAAGCCGTTAAAATTCCAATTATTGCATAAACGGCACCCTTGGAAAACATACCGAAGCGGGCTATTTTTTTCTTTTTTTTATCCATATAACGTGTTTTTTTTGAAGTGCCCAGCTATATAGCTAAACACCACTTTATTGTATAAAGTGAATTAAATATAAGGGATTATAGTTTCTTGACGTAATCTGTGATCAATACGATCTGCTGGCCATCAACTTTACCTTCAATATATTTTTCATTTTCATGATCAAGGGAGATTCGGCGTACCGCTGTACCCTGCTTGGCGACCATACTGCTGCCCTTTACTTTTAAATCCTTGATCAGCACTACCGAGTCTCCCGCTTCCAGGATAACACCATTACTGTCGCGGTGTATAAGCGCGTTTGCTTTAGGTTCCTGGGTAATTCCTGCATTAGCCCAGGTTTTACTCTCTTCTTCCATATACATCATATCCAGGAGATCCTGTGGCCAGCCCTCCCCTTGTAAACGGTGAAGCATACGGTACGCCACAACTTGCACTGCAGGTACCTGGCTCCACATGCTATCGTTAAGACAACGCCAGTGATTGGGATCTACCGCATCGGGATTTTGTATTTGTGCCCTACAGGTGGCGCATATAAAAAGGTGCGTATCTGCTGTGCTTTCGGCGGAATCCGGAACGGTAAATACATCCAGGTCATCAGTGCTTCCACACAGTTCACAAACATTGCCGCTACGGTCTCTTAAATCTTGTTCTAGGCTCATAAATTGTCAAATTTGAGGGCAAAACTAGGGTTATTTTTCGGTTTCGGGGATAATTTGAGGTTTCATGTTGGGCATTTATTGATTGTGGATTTTGAATCGTTAATAGGTTTACGTTAACTGCTCAACGGCTGAAGATATACAAATCTTACGTTCCTAATTCCCAGAGAGGCAAAATTTCAGCTTTGTTGAAAAAGGGTGGTTCACTTTTTTAAATGACAAACCGGATGTGAGCATCAGGTACGATTTCACCTATTGTGGAAATGCCGACAATATTAAATCTGTCTTAAAATAACAATCCCAATAAAAAAATTTACTCTACACTTGTAGAATTAAAATATTATTCTACATTTGTAGAATAAATATAAAACCATGCAACTCCCTAAGGCTGAAGAACAACTGATGGAAATTTTATGGAAGCAGGAAAAAGCCCTAATGAAAGAGCTCATTCTCGCCTATCCAGATCCTAAACCTGCAACGACCACAATTGCCACGTTACTCAAGCGTATGCAGGACAAAGACTTTGTGGATTATGTGCAAGTAGGACGGTCGCGGGAATATTTTCCGCTGGTGCGGAAAAAGGATTATTTCGCCAAACAGGTCAACGGGATGATCAAGAATTTTTTCAACGACTCCGCCAGTCAGTTTGCCTCTTTCTTTACCCAGGAAACCGATTTAACTGAACAGGAACTGGAAGATCTCAAAAAACTGATTGACAAACAGCTTAAAGACAAGAAATCATGACAGACTATCTTATCAAATCTGGATTGTGTTTACTGGTACTGTGGGGATTTTATAAGTTGGCACTCGAGCAACAGAACGCGCACACTTTTAAGCGGTTTTACCTTCTCTTGAGCCTGTTGCTGGCTTTCATCCTTCCATTGATTACGATCACCTATAGCATTCCGGCTGTTGAAGAAGCCATTACGACCTATACCTATATAAATTCGGAAAGCGAGGTAGTTGGCGCCCAACCTATAGCTTCTGTAACCAACTGGTGGGTGTTGGGTTTTTGGATTATTTATGGTCTGGGAGTTTTGATTTTCGGCTTCCGTTTTCTTCGAAATATTGACCAAATTCGGACTAAAATCAGGCATAATATGCATGTTTTCAATGATAATTCCGTGTATGTTTTACTGGATGTAGACACTGTCCCGCATACTTTTATAAACTACATTTTCCTTTCAAAAGCCGCTTATGAACAGCAACAAATCGCACCCGAAATCCTGCTGCATGAGCAGGCCCATGTTGATCAAAAACATACACTTGATATTCTGTTTATAGAAATGCTGCAAGTTGTTTTTTGGTTCAATCCGCTGCTGCATTTCATAAAAAAGAGTGTCGCGCTAAACCACGAATTCCTGGCCGACAGAAAAGTACTAAATCATAAATGCAACCCAGAGAATTACATAAACCTTTTACTTCAATATGCGCAAGGTGCTCATCACACCACATTGACCAGCGCCATTAATTATTCATTAACTAAAAAACGAATCGTTATGCTATCACAACCCTTTTCTGCCAGACAACTGGCCTCCAGACTCGCATTTTTATTACCCATTCTCGCTTTTTGTATTTACTTTTTCAATCAGGAAATTGTGGCGAAGCCAATAAATCCAGAAAAAGAGATATTATTAAACAACATAGAAATTCAGAAAGCACCCATTCTGAAGATTCTTATCAATGACGAAAAAATTTACCTTAACAAAAAAGAAACTACAGTCAATAATTTCGCAAAAACCATTGATAGAATCACCGCAAAATGGACCGAATACGAGATGATGAATTACACCGTTCAATTGCAATCGAACAATGGCGTAGATAAATTCATGGAAATATTGATCAGCGAATTTCACAAAACAAAACTGTATAAAACGAATCCCTCTAAAGAATTGCTTCCACCGCCACCTCCACCTGCTCCAGTTGCTCCCGCTGCTCCTGCTTCACCAGCAACAAAGAATGCTCCTCCCGTCCCACTAACTCCAGCTTCACCCGCTGCTAATAGTACACCTCCATCTCCCATATCACCCCCTGCCCCACCTGCACCACCAAGTGCAGATCTCATAATCGAGCAAATGACATCTGCTAATGCAGATTTTTATTATAATGGGACTAAAATTTCAGCAGCAAGAGCAAAAGAACTTTTTAGCAAGAATAAAAACCTCAATTTTCTTTCCACGGAAGGAAAAGATAGTGGCAAACCAATGGTTTTGATTACCGATAATTAAAATGACGAATTCAATAGTATTCTATAAACCTGACTGATTTTTCAAATCAGTCAGGTTTTTTTATTTCGCTTTAGCATCAAGAATATACTGCTCTACCTGCGCATCAAGAATTGGCAAAGTTACCGTACCCTGGTCTAAGATCACACTATGAAAATCACGGATATTGAACGCTTCGCCCAACTCATTTTCCGCTTTTTTGCGCAGTTCACGGATTTTGAGCTCCCCTATTTTATAGCTCAGTGCCTGCCCTGGCCAACCGATATACCGATCGGTTTCCGTATTGATTTCGTGTAGGGAAAGCGCCGTGTTTTTTGACATAAAATCCACAACTTCATCCCGCGACCAGCCCATGGCGTGTATTCCGGTATCCACTACGAGTCGGCAGGCACGCCACATTTCATAGGTAAGTTGGCCAAATTCTTCATACGGCGTTCGGTAAATGCCCATTTCCGCAGCAAGATATTCGCTATAAAGTCCCCAACCTTCGCCGTAGGCCGAGAGATACAAATCTTTTCTAAACTGCGGTATACTATCGCTTAATTCCTGATTGAGCGCCGTTTGTAAATGATGACCAGGAACGGCCTCATGAGCGGTCAGCGCAGGCAACGTATACAACGTACGGCTATCCAGTTTATAAGTGTTTACCAGGTAATGCCCGGCCTGCGTACCATTTATTGAACTTCCCGAGTAACGACCGCCCGTATATTTTGGCGCAATAGCGTCAGGAACGGGAATCACACCATACGGCTGGCGCGGTAATTTCTTGAAAAATGCAGGGAGTTCATTATCTATGCGCTTGGCAATATCTCGCGCATGCATCAATAGACCATCTCCTGTTTTTTCATAAAACTGTTTATCCGTGCGCAAAAACTCTAAAAAAGCGGCAAAATCCCCTTCAAAACCGACATTTTTAATGATATTTTCCATTTTTTCCTTGATGCGCGCTACTTCACGAAGGCCGAGTTCATGGATGGATTTTGCCGTATATTCTGTAGAAGTTGTATAGAAATTAATTCGGTTTTGATAAAAGTCGGCACCTCCGGGCTGTTCAGAAACCCCTATTTTTTCGCGTGTTTTTGGGATGTATTCATCTTCAAAGAAAGTTTTTATTTCCTTAAAACTAGGCACCACGCTGTCTTGAATTACCTGTTTTGCAGCTTGCATTAAAGAGTCTTTCCGCGACTGCGCAATGGTGGAAGGCAGATTTAAAAATGGCGCATAAAAAGGGCTATCGGCCGGATTTTCCACGATGTGGATCGTGTAAGTAGATTCATAACAATTAAAGATTATTTTGGGCTGCATTATCCTTTCCTTAAGGCCTTTGCGTATCAATTTAAAATTACTGTGCGTAAAATAAGGGATCGCCTTTAATGTTTTTAAATAATCTTTAGCCTGCTCCAAGCTATTTATGGGACGAATCCTGTAATTGAGGTTCAGGTGAAAACCCTGATCGGCCTGTATGGGATTGAGGTACATTTTATAGGTATACGCGTCAATTTCATCCTGCAATACAAAGCGCAATAGTTTATAAGAAGTCGATTCTGAAGTGTTCAAACCCGCTACGGAAACGCTATCCAGCCTGGCCAGTAATGCTTTTGAAAAATCTGCACGCTCCATGGCGAGCGCTTCATCATGTCTCCCCAGGGGATATTCTTTCCAGTCATACTCTTTGTGGTTCTCATACGTGGCGATAATACTGTCTAAAGAAATATCCTGGGATTGCCCAAAAGAAAACATGGAAATCAGGCTGAAAAGGAGAAAAAAGGACTGTTTTTTCATAAATAAGCATTGTTTTTTAAACGGAGAATGCTTCAAATTTAAGGAAGCAAAGCGGAAAAAAGCACGCGATTATTATCCAAAATTGAGTGAAAAATACCCTATTTTAGCCATTTTTGCCTAAAATAGAGCATTTTTTCATGCTGAACACCTTTTGCAAAAAGGACCAAAAATAACCTGAAGTATTAAAATGAAATTACGCGTTAGGAATTGCAGTGACTCTGTTTGCCCCCGCGGGGGAAGCCTTTTTGTGAGGTACTAGCAAAAAAATTGCATCGTAAAGCCCTACCCGCAGGGTAACGCCCATAAACCATTGCAAAAGCTGAAAAATGAAACTAGAAGCAGCTTTTTTGAGCATCTAAATTTTCATCTATATGCTTTTCAACAAGCCACCGTCTATTGGGATTTGCGTTCCGGTGATATATGACGCTTGTTCAGAGGCTAAGAATGCAACCAGAAAGCCATATTCTTCGGGTTTGCCAATTCTTCCCACGGGTACTTTTGATTCCATTTCCTGTAACACTTTGTCTGCACTACTATTTTGCTCTTTCGCTTTTTTTGCATTGAGATCAGCGATACGCTGCGTATCAAAATAACCGGTAAGCACGCTGTTTACGGTGATCTGGTCTTTGCCCACTTCCGCAGCGAGACTTTTTGCCCAGGTGACTACCGCAGCCCGAATGCTGTTTGACAACACCAGATAGGACAAAGGTTCCCGCACAGAAACGGAAGCCACATTTATAATGCGCCCCCACTTGTTTTTCTGCATATTTTTCAGCGCCAGTTCTGTATTCAAGACGGTGATTTTAAAAAGTAGATCAAAGGCGTTCTGATAATCCACAACCTGAATTTCTAGTGCGGTTCCTGCCGGCGGACCTTGCGTATTATTGATTAAAATATCAATGGAATGCTCTTCAAAATAGCCTGAAATCAGCCTTTTATACGCTTCAAAATCATTAAAATCAACTACAAGATATTTATGGTTTTGTCCCTGGTGCGTGGGCAGGTCTGCAACGATTCGCTTTAGTTTTTCCTCACTGTGTGACATCAGCGTCACGCTCGCACCGCTTGCTGCTAGTTGGTAGGCGATAGCTTTCCCTATCCCGGCACTGCTACCGCCTACGAGGGCTTTTTTATGGGCTAAATTGATTTGCATTGTGATCTGGTTTATATGATTCTGCTGTTGTTGGTCGAAAGACTTCAAAACCTCAAAAAATCTTACGTTTTAAGTCTTTTATCTTCCGTCTATTATCCTACGTCCTATGTCATAACTTTTAAATCTTTCGAAGAAAAAACTATTTATATTCCTCTCGTGGCGGACTAAAAACGTCAAGCAATTTGCAAGGCGTAAGTGCTTTTCCACTATGCTTTTTATAAGAACCTATGACCACGATATCCCCGGCACGGTACGTTTTGGTCTCGCCTTCTAACGTAAGTTCAAATTCACCCTCAACCACATGCATCACCTGCTCGTTCACATGGTTGTGCTCTGGCACTTCCGCATCCTTCTCTACATCCCAGAAGGCAAGTGTCATGGTTTCGGTATGTACGAGTTTGCCGTGATACCCGGGCATAATCTCCTTTGAAGTGATATCTTCTAATTTTAAATGCATTTTCTTTAGTTTTTTATTGCGTCGTTCAATATTTCTAAGATACTGCTTTTGCCGCGATTAGTTGCCCCAAATCCTTTCCCAGAGGGAAAACATCACCGTTTTCATGGCTTCGGGATCGCGCTCTTTTTCTTCGATTTTTAATCCGTTTTTATCTGGAAGGAGCCTGTAACTGAAGGCAAAATCAAGTTGTTCCGCAGTAAGGTCATATACGCCAAAACGCAGGTCGTTGAAATACAAAACCCTATCTTTTTTAGTCATTGCGTACCAGCCTTCAGAAATTTTGGCCAGTCGGCTTACCGTATTGGTATTGGCAAGATCGCCCAGAAGTTGGTGCTGTTTCGGCACCCGCCGAAAGGAAATAGGTTTAGAATCAAAAAAGGAATAATCGGCCAATAGATAGGCGTCACCCACATCTATATTTGCCGCCCACAAAATGGTGTTAAAAGGTGCAGGACGGGTGTCCATTTCCAAGTAATCTATTGCTTGCGTATCAAGTGCCTCTTCAAATTTATGAAAGGCAATCCCTTTTAAAACCAGCGAAAGCACCATATATGACGAACTAACCAATAACCCGATGCGGTTCCATTTTCTCCGTTTAAGAGATATTTTTGGCAATCGCATAGCCAAAATCAGAAATATTAAAAAAGGAACGGTATATAGCGGATCGATAACAAAAATATTCTGATAGGCCAGCCGAAGGTCAAAAGGCCAGAACAATTGCGTGCCCCATGTGGTATGCGCATCAAGTAAAGGATGCGTGATGAGTGACCAGAAAAAGAGCCAGGACCAGTTTTGCCAGGTAGCCGCTGTTTTTTTATGAATTTTAGAGACCAGCCAACCTAAAGCAGGCGCCATTATGATACTAAAAAGTATGGAATGGCTCACCCCACGGTGAATCTCAATCGCGGTCAAAGGATCCAGGAATTTGCCTACAAGGGTATCCAGATCAGGAATGGTACCGGCAATGGCACCGTAAATCATGGCTTTGTTCCCTGCTTTTTTGCCCAACACGGCCTCTCCTACCGCAGCGCCCAGAACGATTTGGGTGAGTGAATCCATCTTACGCGTCTATGATATTCATTTTCCGAAGGAGAAAACTTGCGTTCATGTTCTGGCAAATCCCTTTTTTAAAGGTGTAGTCAAAAAAGAGTTCGTCGTTTTTGATTTCTGCATCAAAATAATAGTTTTCTACCGGCGGGAGTTCATCTGCGGCAGCGCAAAGGCTCAAATCGTGCGTGGCGATGATTCCTGTGGAATGGGATGCGACCAATTTATCAATAAACTTTCGGGAACCTATGGCTTTATCTGTGCTATTTGTCCCTTTCAAAATCTCGTCGAGAATGATAAAATACCGGTCAGTTTGAATGGCCTTGACAATAAATTGCAACCTTTTTAATTCCGAAAAGAAATAAGAGGCATCATCTGTAAGGGAATCTGTGGTGCGCATGCTGGTGATCAACTTTATGGGCGTGTAACTCGCGGAAGCGGCACACACCGGCAGCCCCACATTTGCCATTACGATCTGCAGGGAAACGGTACGTAAAAAAGTACTTTTTCCCGCCATATTTGCCCCGGTAATGATAAAAAACTGCTCCTCATCAATGCTAAAATCATTGGAAACCGCTTTTTTGGAATCAAGCAGCGGGTGTGAAGCTGCGGTGGATTCCAGAATCTTTGCGTCGGTTTTAATTTCCGGAAACGTATAGCGTGTGTGGTTAAAACTAAAATTACCTAAACTGTTGTACGCGTCAAAAAAAGCAATGACCTCAAACCAGTCGCTGATCTGCTCTGCATGATTCGCGATCCACTGTTCAATGGCATACCCGTGGCGCAAATCAGACAACATGAACGCATTGGTAAACGTACCCACGAGCAAGTTGCCGCGTTGATCAAATGCAGATAGCCTTTTAGATAGAATTTTAACGATTTCAGAGGCTTTTTTGCCATTTTCTGGGGCGATATTAGCCATTTTCTCCCGTAATAACGCTGAAGTAAATTCCTCGTTTTCCAGCTGTATCAGCAATTTATAATACTGATCAAAAGTGGTCTGGGTCTTGCTCGTATATTCGGCTAGTTTATTGGTTTTTTTTATAAAAGCCCCAGAAATAGCCAGTCCCACAAAAAACCAGCTTACAAGGACCATTATAGGTAGGATATCAAAATAATAAAGCACAAAAACCACTAGCGAAATTAGCGAAAACACCTGCGGAATATACCGCATTGTTTGTGGTACATAAGGCTTATAAGCTTTAAGCCATTTCAAGATAAAAGTAACCGGAACTTCGGTTTTTACCAGGGCGGCCGTAGCTGAGAACGTTTGCCGCCACGCGCTTTTCGCTGAAAGTTCTTGTATCGCTTCCTGCTTTTGCGGAATGTTTGCTATGGAATTTTCGGTAAAAATATTGGCCAGTTTTTCGGCACCTGGATCTAAACGGGTTCGGTTTAAATATTGAAAGAAGGAACCACGGCCAAACAGGTCAATATCCATACTAAAAGCATGCTGGCCATTTTTAAATTTATCCCCATCTGGCAAATCGTGAAAATCCCTATGGAGTACTTTGATCTCCGTGGTATTGATCTTAATAAGTTCCTCCAGAAAACCCCTTTTATACTGTAAATCACTATGTTTTGAGACTAAAAACAGGAAAATAATGATAAAAACCACTATAATCGCCAGGATTATCTGTGTATTTCCCCACGCAAAATATATACCTGCACAGGCCGTAAGAAAGAGAACCAAACGAATAGAACTGCTTGTAAGTAATTTTTTCCTGACGGCAGCAAGCTGCGTTTTATAATCCTCAATATTCTTTGTGTAGTGCGCTACTGGATCTGACATTAATTTAGGTTTGAGGTACAAATATAACCCGCTCGCAGAACTGCGTCCCATGCAAGGGAGTTTAATTTCGCTTTAACAAAATGCTTATTCCCGAAATTCGAGTTTTAAAGATACTTAGCTTTTTTACGATAGAGGTTGTGGCCTTTTTGCTTTAGGAAGTTTGCTTACGACCAGATCGTAACTGTGGTTTATAAAATGATGGATTTGTGCATCTGGTAGTCCGGCATTTATATGTACGGTATTCCAGTGTTTTTTGTTCATATGATAGCCAGGAAAAACCTGATCTGGAAATTTCTCGCGCAACTCAACTGCCTGCCCTGGATCGCACTTCACGTTCATCTGCGGCGCACCAGATTCCCAGGTATTCATTGAAGTCAGGACAAAAATTTTGCCCATTACCTTAAAGACGAGCGTTTCCCTATCAAATGGAAATTCTTCGGCAACTCCCGGTTTAGAAAGGCAAAATGTATAGAATTCTTCAACATTCATAACTGCTAAGTTCTATGAGACAGGAATTCAATCTTAAAATTCGCGAAGCTTATGCAGAGGTAATTGGCATTTCCATGACATAATCTTCCATAAGATACCCGTTTCCTATATCATTATCTTCACTAAACATGTTCTTAAAACCGAAATGTTCGTAAAAATAGAGGGCTTTATTATATCGGTTTACATTCAGAAAAACAGCAGCAGCGCCCTGCTTTTTTGCCTGTTTAATGGCAAAATTCATCAAAAACCTGCCCGCACCGGTACCCTGAAATTCGGTGAGTACATAAATCTTTTGCACTTTTGTTTTCCCTGAGTTGTCTTTGTTGTGTTGCAAAGAGAGAAAACCTATGGAATGTTTGTCTGCCTGTAAAAGATATAAGTCACAGCCGTCTTGTTGTTGTTGCCTAAGTGCTTCCTTGCTGTACATCATCTCAAGCATATAACTGATCTGATCTTTAGAAAGAACATCTTTGTACGTGATGGGCCAGACTTCGTGTGCCAGTTCCTGAAATACTTTCACATCTCCCTGTGCCAAAAGATGCACGCTAAATTTTTTTCTGGTTTTAGACGGTTCAGGAGGCATTTTCATTCTCTATTTTTTTGGTTCCTTCTTCCAGTTGGAGCAGAGCGGTATAATCAAGTTTCCAACCTATGGTTTCTACCAGGTTTTTCATAAGGCTTATTGTACTCAGGGCTTGTTTTGAAGCTTCTGCATACAATCCACTTTGCGGAATTTTATCAACAATATATTGCTTGGCCTCCCGGTTTATTTCGGTAAGATCTGTAGAGGTGAACGGGTTTGCCCAGCCTTCCTGCTTATCGTAATATTTAAAATCGGTTTCGATACTCAGCAATTCTGGCTGCGGAAAATTAGTCAACGTGATCGTACGGTTTTCAACGTCTGGGTGCATCTTTATTTTGGTAAGGTCAAAACCTACATAGGCTTTAGCCTCAATAAGGACCAAAGCTTTTTTGCTTCCTAAAAATAGGTTCATCCACTTATCCTGTACGTTTTTATAATGGTAGATTTCAGAAAAATCGCCTTCCACCGTAATAAATTTACAAACCGAACGAATTTTCTCCATCAGTACCGTAGATTGGGAACTGGCGTGCTCCTGGCGCTTCGTTTTATTGAAACGGGCAAAGACAAAATAGGCGATAATACTGCCTGCAGCGAGGCCTATAAATAAATATTCCATATAACAAAGATAATCGCCTTAAAGGAAGTCACCAAAATAAGGTTGGTACAAATTAGGGCCGTGTTAAGCTCCTATTTCACCCAGGTGCGTATACTTAAATCCTTTCTCATATTTTAAACCGTAGCCCCAAATACGATCAAAACTGGCATGTGCGAATAAAATAATCCCAGCCATTTCCAGCACCAGGTTCCCTGCATAAAAACCTGTCAACAACAAAAAAATGGCCAGGGCTTTATGATGGAAAATAGTATAAGCCAGCGCACCAACTTTTGGGTTCACCAGGTACCCAAGCATACCAATATCTGGCGCAAACAATAAACCGAAAAACCACCACCAACTCAGATCCAACTGGCTAAAAAGAAACATGGCCAAGAGGAATTGGCCTAATTCTTCAATCTTTAAAAGTGTCTTCATTATTCAATAAAGTAAAGGATTGGTTTACTTGGTGTGGCATCGTTTTCAAAAGATGCTATCTGTAAATTCAGTAAATAGCAGCCATCTTTTACGGTATGCGGCACAAAAATCATCTCGGTAATCGTGGCATCAAATCGGGTATCTCCCGCAGTGTTCCAGAAGGCATTGTGACTTGCAAGAACGCCCTCGTCATTTTCCCGGTCTACACTGGGCAAATCGATCAATAAATGCTTTACTCCTATTTGCCTAAAGAAAACCGCCGCTTCTTCCAGCAGGTAAGGCCAGTTTGTGTGCGACCAGTTGCGCTGGGCTTTCTCGCGGCTATTGGGCAGGGTACGGATTATGACGGCCTCTGGTGTTTTTCCCTTGAGCGCCTTCTCTACCTGGTTTTTTGTGATGATATAATCTTCCCCTTTTGACGTGGGCGGAATGGTGATCAGTTCCGCTTTAAAGAAAAAGGTTTTAAGGCAATCATTGATACTGTGAAATTCTTCGGTAATATGCCCCACGCACTCTGTATGCGTGCAGTGCGCATGGGGATTGTAGTAAATATTATTGAAGTTGACCACTGCGCCCTCACTTACTTTAGCGACCCATTTACCTTCTACCACGGGCGTGATTTCTGGGGGGTCAATATACCATGCCAGCGGATTTTTTTCACCTGAGCGCACCGGTATAGAAATGTCAATGGGTTTTGAAAGATTTACGTAAACCGGTTTTTTGTCAATCGTGAAGGTCGCTTTCATGTTTTTAAGCTTAGGGATAAAATTCAGAAGTCTAAATATACTAACTTAAAACCAACTACCCAGTGACAAAAGCAACAGTGCCATCTTGCAGGAAATCTTTTAGATTAATGCTACAAAAACGTATGAAGCCTAAACATCTTCCTGATTAAGCAGGAACAAATCGCTGGCAATCCCATCACTCAGGAATTTGCCTTTTTGAGTTACTAGAAGTCGGTCCTGATCCTGATAAAGCAGGTCTTCCTGAATGTGTTTTTTAGCCTGTTTAAGCACATATTCCCTAAACTTTAAACCAAATTCATTAGTGATCTTCTCCAGGGAAATCCCACAAACGGTGCGCAGCCCGGTCATGACATACTCGTTGTATTTATCAGTCACAGACAGCGTTTCCCGCTCTAATGGGAGTTCGCCCTTTTCAATTGCTTTTATATAAAGTGTATTGTTATTGATATTCCAGCTGCGGCGCTTCCCGTCGTAACTATGCGCTGATGGCCCTATGCCCAGATAGCTTTTTCCCGTCCAGTATGCGGTATTATTCCTGGAAAAGTAACCCGCTTTTCCATAATTTGAAAACTCGTAGTTCTCAAAACCTGCGGCTTCCATTTTTTGCTGCAAAATCTCGAAATGGGCTTCCGAAATGGCGTCATCAACAGGTTTGACAAGGCCTTTATCAATAAATTTTTTGAGTGCGGTATTTGGCTCTACAGTAAGCGCGTAACTTGAAATATGTGGAATATCGAGTGCCAGCGCTTTATTTAGGTTTTCTTCCCAGCGCGTATTGCTCATCCCGGGAATTCCGTAGATAAGATCTATGGAAATATTCTCAAAATATTCTTTTGCCAGTTCCAGACAACCCCAGGCTTCTTCGGAATTGTGGGCACGGTTCATCAGTTTTAAATCTTCATCAAAAAAGGACTGCACGCCTATGCTGAGCCTGTTGATTTTAGAGCGGGAGAAGATTTCCAGCTTTTCCCGGGTAAGATCGTCTGGATTTGCTTCCAGTGTGATTTCAGGATTTTCAGCGATTTCAAAAGTGGAATAAATAGCGCTAAATATCTTTTCTAAATCCTCTTCCTCCAGTAAACTCGGTGTCCCACCGCCAAAATATATGGTTTCCAATGGACCAGTGACCTCCTCTTTCCGAAGCGTCATTTCCCTGCAAAGCGCATTAACCAGTTCTGTTTTCTTTTTTAAGGAAGTCGAAAAGTGAAAGTCACAATAATGGCAGGCCTGCTTGCAAAATGGAATGTGGATGTATATTCCCCCAGACCCCAAAGGGGGATTTTGAATAACGCTTAAAAGATTTTCCTCTTGTTTCAAAAAGTAAATTTATTGGCAAAAATAGCTATTTTAAAACCTAAAATTGACAATATAAGTTAACAACCACATTAAACCACCCCCCAGCCCCTCCTTGAAAAAAGGAGGGGAGCTTTTACTTTTTATTTGTTAAGAAGACTGGTGGGATTGAATTGTTTTCAAAAAAACCGTGGTTTAAAAGTCCCGGCCCTTACCAAGGGAAGGTGCCCAACGAGCGGAAGGGTTTTTTGTAGCACAAAAAATTACTTTTTTTGAACTCCCCCTTTGCGGGCAGGGGGGACAACCCTTTTCTCATTCTGACTTACAAACGATGCCCACCCAGAATAACTTTTACCTACCTCCACCCTTCCGGAATTGAAGTGATGGCATACCGCGGCGGCAAGGCCATCGGTACTATCCAGGTTTTTGGGCAGGGTTTTAAGTCCCAGCAAGCTTTGCAGCATTTTTGCAACCTGTTCTTTACTGGCGTTCCCATTACCGGTAATGGCCATTTTTATCTTTTTGGGCATATATTCAGTAACAGGAATCTGGCGCGAAAGTCCGGCGGCCATGGCCACACCCTGCGCGCGGCCCAGTTTTAGCATAGATTGTACATTTTTACCGTAAAAGGGAGCTTCCAGCGCCATTTCATCAGGATGATGGGTGTCAATAAGTTCTATGGTGCGTTCAAAAATAAGTTTCAGTTTTACGTAGGGATCTTTATACTTTGTGAGCACAAGTTCGTTGAGCTGGATGAACTCCATTTTTTTATCTACCACGCGTATGAGGCCAAAACCCATAATTGTGGTTCCGGGATCTATGCCTAGAATGACTTTTTCTGATTTCAATATGCCGCGTTCAGGATTTTATAGGAACAAAACTAATCAATATAAGCCTATTATTCGATAAGCGGATGACCTAAGGATTAAACCGAAATGCCAGTTTGAGGTAAATACGCTATATTTATAATCAATTACAAAAAACGAGAGCTTCATGCATATTAAGGAAGAAATACTAAAAATGAGCAACTCCCAAAGAATTCTTCTTGTTCAAGAAATTTGGGATTCTCTTTCTGAGGAAGCCATAGACCTCTCTGACCCCATTAAAAATGAATTGGATCATAGATTGGATATGCATAACAATAAAAAAATGGAATATCTATCACTTGACCAGGTAAGGGAAGAACTCGCTAAAACGAGATGAAAACATATACCCTCGTCATTTCCAGAGCTGCTCTAAATGATATTCTTGATGCGCAAAGCTGGTATGAAAAGCAAAGAAAAGGACTCTCTTTAGATTTTGAACTTTGTCTTGAGGGAGGTTATAAGGATGTTTTAAGTAATCCGGTGGGCTTTCAGATAAAATACAAAACTATTCGGGTTAAATATATCTCCCGTTTTCCTTACGGCATTCATTATCTTATTGAGCGGGACACGATTTTCGTTTTAGGTGTTTTCCATACTGGCAAAAATCCAAAAAAGTGGATTGAAAGAACTGATCTCAGTTAATACATCAAAGCTGAGAAATACCGCTAATAAAAGCTTTCTTCTAGTTTATGATCCCTATTTTAACCGGAATAATTGCGATCTACTGTTTGATCATACTAGTATTGATCGTTGGCTTTCTAAAAATTTTACCCCAACGAACATCTAAAACGATTCAAAAGACAACTTTTTCCATTTGCATCCCCTTCCGCAATGAAGCCGAAAACCTACCTGCACTTTTAGATTCGCTAAGCGCTTTAAACTATCCTGACAGCTTGTTTGAAATCATTTTTATAGATGATCATTCAAAGGATAATTCTGTTGAAATAATTACCGGATTTTGTCAAAAAAACGCCGTTTTTCAATCTAAAATGATCCTTTTAAGCCAAAAATCAATCGCTAAAAGCGGAAAAAAAGCCGCGCTTTCATTGGCTATTGAACATGCAAAGAACGATTATATCCTCACAACAGACGCCGATTGCATAGTTCCTCAAAACTGGCTGATAGAATTCAACTGTTTTATCCAAAATCATAAAAAAAAGTTTATCGCTGCGCCAGTTATGCTTTTTAAAACCTCTTCTTCCTTTTTAAATCTTTTTCAGCAGCTTGATTTTTTAAGCTTACAAGGTGCAACCATGGGAGCTTTTGGGATTAAAAAACCCTTTTTGTGCAATGGCGCCAACCTTGCTTTCTGCAGATCAGATTTTTTTAGGCTAGGCGGTTATACTGGGAATGAAGATATCGCCAGCGGTGATGATTTGTTAATGATGCAAAAATTTTTAGAGGATAATCCTGATATCGTTGGTTATTTGAAATCCAAAAACAGTATCGTAAAAACGCAGGCGCAAACAAGTTGGCACCAACTCATAAACCAGCGCAAGCGCTGGGCCGCAAAAGCTTCAAAATATAAAAATAGGGTAGCTATGTTAGTGAGTTGGGCTGTTTTTCTGGCTAATTTTGCCTTCATTTTGGCCATTTTCTACCTAAAAACGTCCGTTTTTCTTACCTCAATTGTTCTTTTCAAAATCCTGATCGATTTTGTAATAATTGCACTGGCAGCGTCATTTTTCGGCAAAAAAAGCTATTTATTTGGCTATTTGGGGAGTTTTTTGATCTATCCTTTTTTTACGATTTATATAGCGGTAAGCAGCCAGTTTCAATCTTTTGACTGGAAGGGGCGCGGCTTAAGAAAATAAGCTCATTCTACCCTGATAACCACCGGCATCCTAAACGCGGTGCGCACGGGAATTCCCCTTTTTATGGCAGGATAGATCTCTGGTAGTGAATCTAGGCTCTGGCGCAGCCACTCTTGCATTTGTGGGATTTGCCGCTCTAAGGAATCGGGTATTTTTATGGCATTTATTTCTGCTTCTCCTGCTGCGGTGATACTGAGGTCCAGCCAAATCGTATCGCGAATGGGATCTGAAAAAACAAGGATTTTTGTGGCCAGAAACTGCTGAAAGTTAGTACTCAGTTCGCGTTCAAAACACATTTTGCGCGAGGAGCGCGTGGCAAGGCTATCACAACCGGCAAGGCTGGGATATTCATCCACTTCTTTCATATCGATTTCCTTGAGTTCTTCGGCAAGAATGGTTTCCGAAGAGACTTTTTTAGTCTCCATATCCCTACAACCGCTAAGGGTGGAGAAAAGCAAGAACAATAAGAAAAAACACCTTTTCATAAACCGAAAAATACAAATTTTAAGCAAAGAACTAAACTTATAGGCGATAACCGATACCAAATTCAACAGCTTCTGCCTTGGCACCGTGGGCATGAACGGTAACGGCTGCAGAGATATTTTCCGTGAAATAGCGTTTTAAACCCAGGCGGTTGTATACACGGTTTTCAAATTCGTATGGCCAGTACACATAATAACCTAAGTGACTTACAAAAGCGATTTTATTGAAGCGCAGTTCGTGACCTATAAAAAGCCCTACACGCTTCCAGTCTTCATCGCCGCGAACGCCAAGTTCTGGGAAGGATACCGACTGTAATTTGATCAATTCCTTTAAAAAAGTACCTAAAAAAAGATCTACACCGCCCAGGATTGTGCTTTTGTGGCTCAATCGTTTATCAACAAAAAAACCGAAATCATAAAAAGGATGCCTGCCCTGCCCCACAATATCGCTTTCATTTACACCCATTCTAAAAGCAAAATTATAGGCCAGCGGCTCTGTATACGTATCATTTTCATCCCGCGGAATATATTCAGGGAAATCTTCATAATTCAGGTTGTAGGTCGCACCAATGTTGAAACCCAAAGTGTTTGTGCTGTTGTTCGGTGCTCGCAGATTTGCGTTAGAATAATGAATTATGGTAAAGCCAGCATTCAACCCAAAACCCTTGTAAAGATTCTGTTTATCATAGCGCAACGCAATGTAGGTAGAACTCAGCAAACGCGTACCATAGGCGTTGTTGATATAATTGGTTTCGGCATTGTATGGATTGCTCGTATAGGCTATACCCTGTCCTATCCGGAAATACGCGTTCCGCTTCAAAAAATAGAAATTGAAATGGCCATAAAGACCTATATTTTCACCCAGATAGTCATTGTGTAGGTTTTGATACGTCATCGAAAATCCCCAATCAGGATAATTATAACGCCTTTCCCACGCATTGAAACCATAGGTTTTTCGGTTATAGCTTAAAATAAAGCCGGTAGGATGGCCGGTGATTAGATGGTTGATATCAGGATTGTGCTCCAGGATACTGCCATAAAAAAAAGAAGCGTCAAGGGTAACCGGTTTTTGTTCTTTCTGAGAAAAACCTAGAAAAGCGCATATACACAGGAAAAAAGTAAAAATCGATTTCATTTGCTTTACTGATTTTCAAAAATAAGTTTGCCCGTAAACCGTTCACGCACATCCACGCTGGCAGGTTTTTTTATCGCGATTAGATCCCCGGGGCCGGTTATAATGCCCGAAAGGCTGCGCTGTGGGTTTACAATGATCGCATTGGCCGAGCGGTGAAAGACCTCAACATGCTGAGCGATGAGTTCGCGGCCTTCTAAACGAGCCGTTTTATCCGCAAAGTTTACTACAAGTCGTTCCGTATTCCCCTGAAGTTTAAACAAGGCTTTACCATTGGCAGATAATTCAAGTCGCTGATTATCCATCGTAAGTTCAAAACCACTGGTATTATAGAATATATCAGTATCTGCATCTAGCGTATTGCTTTCTAGCCGCAACTGCGGAAAACGAAGTGTACCTTCTCCTATCACATCGTATGAAGAAGCATTCCTGATCGTTTTTAGCTCAGGGATGGTCACGATAAGCTGGGCCACTCCATAAGCACGGGCCAGGTTACAGCCATCATCATAGCGCGCAACAAGCAAGCTATCCTCTACCGCAAGCTGCACCTCATCAATGATATTTTCCCCGCTTTTAAGCTGGACCAGCTGAGTTTCCCCCTGCTTTATGATCAGCTGCATATCGCCCGCTACGCGTATGCTATTAAAACCATCAAGATCAAATTCCTGTATGATCGTGGTTCCCGCGGTTTTAAAACATGGGGACGCGTCCTCTGAATCACAGGATATAAAACCTATAAAAACTAAAGTATATAAGAATCTATTCAAAGGAAAAATCACGTGATGCCAGAGCTATTTTTGTGGCTTATTGCCATTAACCCGCAAATTAACGTAAAAATAAGCAGTTACCGCACGTTTTATTGCTATCGCCACCTTCCTTAGTAAGAAAATTACCCAGACACGATGCCGTACTTTACTCATTTCAATATTGTAAGCAGAAACTAGTATTTTTAGAGGCGAATTCCCAGACCAAATTCAACAGCTTCAGCTTTGGCATAATGGGACTTTAAGGTCGCAGATAAGAATATTTTTTCGGTGAGGTAACGCTTCAGACCGCCCCTAAAATATACACGACCTTCAAAGTCGTAAGGATAATAAACATAATAGCCCACCTGGGTCACAAATGCGACTTTGTTAAAACGCAGCTCGTGACCGGCAAAAAAACCTATACGCTTCCAGTCTTCATCACCGCGCACGTCAAATTCTGGAAAGGCCAATGCTTTGTATTCAATCTCGTTCTTTAAAAATTTTGAAAAGAAAAAATCCATTCCCGCCTGCAGGGTGCTTTTTTGATTGATGCGCTTGTCCACAAACGAAGACACTACAAGAAAAGGCTCCTGACCCAAACCTACATAATCGCTTTCGTTAGCGCCACTTCGCAAAACAAGATTAAAATGCACTGATTCCTGAAAACGCGTTTTTTCCTGCGGAATATAGGCTGGTAGTTCACTTTCCGCTAGTTGGTAATTAAGCCCTAGATTAAGGGCAAAAGTGTTAGTACTTGCATTGGGAGCCTTGATGTTCGCATTAGAATAATGAACCAGCGACAAACCGGCCTGAAGCCCAATTTTTCCGATGATATTGGGCTTTTGATAATTCAGCATTAAATAGGTAGAACTAAGAAATTTGCTGCCATATGCGGTATTCCTAAAGTTCTTCTCCAGATCAAAAGGATTGCTTGCAAAAGCAACTCCCTGCCCTACACGAGCCATAAGGCGTCTATTTAAAAAATAGAAATTAAAATGACCGTAGACTCCATAATTCTGTCCTAAGGCCTTATTTTTTAGGTCCTGAAAAACAAATGAAGCTCCATAATCTGGATAATTATAACGCGCTTCCCAGGCATTAAAACCATAGGTTTTGCGGTTGTAGCTCAAAATGAATCCGGTGGGATGGGCAGTGATCAGATCTGCGATCTCAGCATTATGTTCCAGGATGGTGCCATAAAAAAAGTTTGCATCCAGGCTATAGGGTTTGCGTTCTTCAACCTGAGCAAATACAAGAGAGCCCCAGAATAAGGCGATTACCAACTTAAAATTCATTCAAAAAATATAAACGGCAAATGTATCACAATAGAACTGTTTTACATCTAGCCGTTTTGCTATATCTAAAAGTTAGTTTATGGTAAAAAAAGTGAATTTTAGACTATAAAATCCCCCTCTAAAAAAGTGCCGAAGCGATCGCTTTAATATTGTCGCTTTTTCCCATAGAATAATAATGCAGTACGGGCACACCAAATTCCATTAGCTCCTTAGACTGTTGTATACAGAACTCAATGCCCACTTCCCGAACCTCCTTATTGTTTTTACAACCTTCAACTGCTTCTATAAGCGCCTGTGGGAGATCAAGGTTAAAAACCTGTGGGAGCAATTGCAAATGCCGCTCTACCGCAAGCGGTTTTATACCAGGGATTATGGGCACGTTAATACCTTCTGCGCGCGCCATTTCCACAAATTCAAAATACTTTTGGTTGTCAAAAAACATCTGGGTCACCACATAATGTGCGCCCGCATCTATTTTTTCTTTTAGTCTCCTAAGATCATTTTTAATGGAAGGGGCTTCCAGGTGTTTTTCTGGATAACCCGCGACACCTATACAGAAATCGGCACAATTCTTAGACTCTACCCGGTCATTAAGGTACTGCCCACAGTTCATATCCCGCAGTTGCTCCACAAGTCCCACTGCATAATTGTGGCCACCTTTTGTGGGCTCAAAGTATTGTTGCTCTTTCATGGCGTCTCCACGAAGTGCCATCACATTGTCAAGCCCAAGATAATGGCAATCTACCATAAGATATTCGGTCTCTTCTTTTGTAAAACCGCCGCAAAGCACGTGTGGCACGGTATCCACATTGTATTTATGCGCAATTGCCGCACAGATTCCCAGCGTACCGGGGCGCATACGTGTTATTTTCTTTTCCAGCAGGCCTTCGCGCTCTATATAGATATATTCTTCCCGCGAAGTGGTTACGTCTATAAAAGGAGGGTTGAACTCCATCAAGGGATCTATATTATCGTACAATTCCTGAATACTGCTCCCCTTTTTAGGAGGTATAATTTCAAATGAAAACAAGGTTTTTCCTTGTGCCTGCTCAATATGTTCCGTTACTTTCATAATTGTGTTCCTGTTAAGCTTTTCTGGCTTTACGGTTTTAACTTATTCTTTTTTTTTGGCGTTCGGGCGGGCTATCTGTTACAATTCCTCGCTCCTCGTGCCTCGGGCTGTGGGATTTCCACTACTATCCCTAACGCATTTTTTTTAGGTCAATCGTCTGCTATATTGGGGTTGAGCCACTTTTCGGCCATTGCGTATTCTATATTTTTTCGGTTTGCAAAGTCTGCTACCTGATCTTCTTTGATTTTTCCAAGACCAAAATAACGCGCCTCCGGATTCCCAAAGTAATAACCACTCACTGATGCGGCCGGCCACATCGCCAGACTTTCGGTAAGTTCTACACCTATTTTTTCTTTTACCTGAAGCAGATCCCAGATGGTCAACTTTTCTAAATGGTCAGGACAGGCGGGATATCCCGGCGCAGGGCGAATGCCACGGTAATTTTCTTTTATCAGATCATTATTGTCCAGATTTTCATCTGCGGCATAGCCCCAGTCCTCTTTTCGTACTTTTTTGTGCAAAAATTCGGCGAATGCCTCAGCAAAACGATCTGCCAGCGCCTTTACCATTATACTATTGTAATCGTCCAGTTCATCACGGTATTTTTGCGCCCATTCTTCAGCGCCAAAACCGGTACTTACGCAAAAACAACCTATATAATCTTTCTTTCCATGTTCTTTTGGAGCGATAAAATCAGATAGGGCAATATTAGGCCGGCCCTCGGCTTTTTTGCTTTGCTGGCGAAGGGTCCTGAAGATAAAAGTTTCGGCCTGCCGCGTGTTATCACCTTCAAAATATACTTCTATATCGTCATCATTGACCATATTTGCTTCAAAGAGACCAAAAATCGCCTTCGCGGAAATCAATTTTTCGTCCAAAATTTTCTCCAAAATAACTTTTGCGTCAGCAAAGAGTTCCCTGGCCTGAGCACCCACAATTTCATCTTCCAAGATTTCCGGATAGTGGCCATGAAGGTCCCAACTCCTAAAAAATGGAGACCAATCTATGTATTCTACCAGCTTACGTATATCAAAATCCTCAATGATCTGGATGCCTGGTTTATTTGGCTTGACAAGTTTACTTTCTTCCCAATTGAGCAACCATTTGTTCTTTCTGGCTTTATCAATACTCAAGTATTCCTTTTTACGCCCACGGCTCAAGAATTTATCCCTGAAATCAAGGTAATCTTCTTTAATCCCCGCTATATATTTAGTAGATGATGCAGGATTGAGCAAATCGCCCACAACGGTCACCGCACGTGATGCATCATTTACATGAATCACCGCATGCTGATATTCTGGATCAATTTTTACCGCGGTGTGTGCCTTACTGGTAGTTGCACCGCCAATTAGAAGCGGCACCGTAAAATTCTGGCGTTTCATTTCCTTGGCCAAATAAACCATTTCATCAAGCGATGGAGTAATGAGTCCGCTAAGGCCTATAACGTCCACATTATGTTCTTTAGCAGAAGCAATGATCTTTTCTGGAGGAACCATAACGCCAAGATCTATGATCTCATAATTATTACACGCCAGTACCACACTTACAATATTTTTACCAATGTCATGAACGTCGCCCTTAACGGTGGCCATTAAAATTTTGTTTGATTTTACGACTTCATCTTCTTTAGGTGGATTTTTCAATTTTTCCTCTTCAATATAAGGAAGCAGGTACGCTACAGCTTTTTTCATCACCCGGGCACTTTTTACCACCTGCGGCAAAAACATTTTTCCACTGCCAAAAAGGTCGCCCACCACATTCATCCCAATCATTAAATGACCTTCTATCACTTCAATAGGCGCTGCCGATGCCAAACGTGCCTCTTCAACATCTTCCAGGATATATTGATCAATACCCTTAACCAGCGCCCGTGTAACCCGATCCTGAAGAGGCTCTTCCCTCCAGGAAAGATCAACTTCCTTTTCCTTATTTTTTCCTTTTACGGTTTCTGCCAGTTCAAGCAAACGTTCTGTGGCATCGTCGCGGCGATTAAGGATCACGTCCTCAACGTGTTCTAATAATTCCTTTGGGATATCATCGTAAACCTCTAGCATGGTTGGGTTTACAATCCCCATGTTCATACCTGCTTTTATGGCGTGGTAGAGAAATACAGAATGCATCGCCTCGCGCACTTTATCATTTCCCCTAAAACTGAAAGAAACATTGCTCACCCCACCACTTACACTGGCATATGGCAGATTTTGACGCACCCATGCAGTAGCCTCAATAAAGTCCATTGCATTGCGGTTGTGCTCATCCATACCAGTAGCTACCGGAAAAATATTCAGGTCAAAAATGATATCCTCTGGCGGAAATTTGACCGTATTTACCAATATATCATAGCTGCGCTTCGCAATTTCAATCCGCCTGTCAAAATTATCTGCCTGCCCCACCTCGTCAAAAGCCATGACAATTACGGCTGCACCGTATCGCCTTATTTTTTTTGCGTGGTCTATAAACTCTTTTTCACCTTCCTTTAGACTGATACTGTTTACCACAGACTTGCCCTGAACCACCTGGAGTCCTGCCTCGATAATTTCCCATTTTGAACTGTCTATCATGATAGGTACGCGGGCAATATCTGGTTCGGCGGCAATTAGGTTTAAGAACCTGACCATAGATTCTTTACCATCTATAAGGCCATCGTCCATATTTATATCAATTACCTGCGCGCCCCCTTCTACCTGATGGCGGGCAACGGCAAGTGCCTCATCGAATTTTTCTTCCTTTATTAAACGTAGGAACATGCGGGAGCCTGCCACGTTTGTGCGTTCCCCTACGTTTATGAAATTAGTTTCCGGTGTTACGATCAAGGGTTCAAGACCGCTCAATCTAAGATATCTAGGTGTTGCTTCGTGCATTCAATTAAGTTTGGCTAACTATACCTTAAAGTGGCAAGCATTTTAAAGTTACGCTATGTTCAGGACTAATTTTAATTCCCAAAAAATATACTTTGAATATTATCTTTTAGGATTTTTTAGTTGCTGCTAAGTTCTCTTATCTTTCTTGGCTTAAAATTTTTAGCTACTTCTGCAATAGCTTTAATGTGCTCTGGCGTAGTGCCACAACAGCCCCCTATAATATTAATGAGGCCTTTTTCAAGATATTCTTTTACCTGGTCTGCCATTTCCTGTGGGGTCTGGTCATATTCCCCAAAGGCATTGGGCAAACCAGCATTGGGATAGGCTGAAATACCACATTCGGAGCGATTGGAAACCACTTCAAGATAAGGCGTGAGCTGTTCGGCGCCCAGCGCACAATTAAATCCTACTGATAGTAATTCCAAATGACTTATCGAGATCAGAAAAGCCTCTGCAGTCTGACCGGATAAGGTTCGGCCAGAAGCGTCTGTGATGGTACCACTCACCATTACAGGTATATCTATACCGCGCTCTTCTTTTATTTCTTCGATTGCAAAAAGAGCAGCTTTAGCATTTAAGGTGTCAAATATCGTCTCTACAAGCAAGATATCCACCCCACCATCCAGCAGCGCTTCTGCTTGTTGCTTGTATGCTTTGCGCAGTTCATTAAACGTAATGGCACGGTAACCGGGATCATTTACATCTGGCGACATGCTGGCGGTTTTATTTGTAGGTCCCATTGCACCTGCAACAAACCGGGGTTTTTGAGGCTCCTTTGCAGTAAATTCATCTGCGACCCGCCGTGCGATCTTAGCACTTTCATAATTAAGTTCATATACCAACTCCTCCATACGATAATCTGCCATCGCTATGGTTGTTCCAGAAAAGGTATTGGTTTCAACGATATCTGCGCCAGCATCAAAGTACTTTGCATGAATTTCGGCAATAGCCCTGGGCTGTGTTAGCGATAATAAATCATTGTTGCCCTGAACGGAATCTAACCAGTCTTTGAAACGAAGGCCCCTAAAATCATCTTCTGTGAATTTATAGCGCTGCAACATGGTACCCATGGCGCCATCGAGTATAAGTATCCGCTTTTGTAGGGCATCCTGTAGTTTGCTCATCTTTAAATTTTGATTTTATCGTTACATAATTACTAGCGACAGCATATTCCGTTAAGAACTACTGATCACATAGTTGCATATTCACAAAGGTTATCACGAAAAAACCAAAAGGTTAAAGCATGTTATCTATCCTTTATATCATTGAAGATTTTAAGGTAGAATGTAGCACCTTCTCTAAAGATAGAGGGTTGCTAAGGCTTCAGTGGGTCTAATCCCTCAGCCTTTCTTGATAACCACGTTCTGTTCAAATTGAACTATTGAACGAATGTAACAAAGATTATAAAACAGAGCAGACAAAAAAAAGAAAATATCAAAAAATTAAAAACTTCTTTGCGAGTAAGTATTTTATTGTTAAATTGTACTTAATTAATGCTGTTAAAGTCCAATAAAATCCGATTAAAATCGAATATCATCCATAAATTGTTGTTTATAAAGAGATAATATGATTATTTTTACACACTTAAAATTAAATTATGGCTTTGAAAAATACAAATACTGAGAATCCAAGTCGTTTTAAAATTGTTGAATACGAGGATGCTAGTCCCAGGGTTCAGGCAATTTACGATGACACAAAAAAATCATTACAACTTCCATTCGTGCTTAACTGGTTTAAATGTCAGGGAAATAATGCGACATTGCTAGAAGGGAACTGGACTAAATTGAAAACCACACTGGTTGAAGGGGAAGTTCCTTCTTTGCTAAAACATTTAATTTTATACAATGTTTCTAGCAAAAAAAAATGTAATTACTGCATTCAAGCGCATGGTGCTTTTGCAGATAGTATGGGTAAGGTATTAAATGATGATGCCAGCTTTAGGGTATCACAAAATATGGACTCGGATATTATTCCGAAGAGTTATAAGACTGCTATAACAATAGTAAGTAAAGCTGCCCTTGAACCTAGAAATATAACGCATGCTGATTTTGAAGAACTGCAACATGCGGGCTTTGATGACGTTGAAATCCAGGAACTTATGGCTCAGGCAGATCTAGTGAACATGCTTAATACAATTGCTGATGTTTGTGGTATTCAGATAGATAATGAATTATTAGAATTAAAAGCCTAAGAGAAATTTGGATATAGTCTCAGCAAAGTATAGAATCGCGTACGAAGCGTTTTCCCAGTTTTCGGGAAAACTTAGCAAAGCAGAAACATTTGATGAGCTGGGAACAGTTATAAAAAGGGACATAAAATATCTGTTTGATCATAAACTTTTTAGAATTTTATTTAAAGAAAGTGATGCTAATGAGGTATTTACATTTTATAAAAAAGATTTTTGGATAGAGCCACTTGAAGAGGTTATTTTTTCATATGAAGAGGAACTACTTTTAAAACACATACCTTTTTGTAAAAACCCTCATGAATTTCTTTTTGAAAAATATGTTTCGGGAAGGGATACGACAAACCCACTTTTATGGGGTTGGTATTTTAAATATAATGAATTGGAAGTTTGCGTTTCTATACTCGCAGACGATCAGGGATGTTTTGATAATAGCGATGTACAGATATTAAAGTTGCTTGTGGACAATATCGCAACTAAATATGAACAAATTGTTTTTAAAAACAAACTTGAGATTAAAAACAAAAACCTAAAAGAAGCGCTAGAACTGATTGAAGAAAAAAATCGTCAGATCAAACATATAGTCAATAATCAAAAAAATATCATCGCTGAACGTACTAAAGAGGTGCGTAATCAAAATAAAATGCTAGTGCAAGTTTCCCGTATGAATGCGCATAACGTAAGGGAGCCTCTTAGCCGCATACTTGGACTTATTGAAATTGCCGAAGCAATGCCCATAGAAGAGTTGAACAGCGACCTTTTGCCCTATTTAAAGATATCTGCTCAGGATCTGGATATTAGCCTTAAGCAAATTGTTGAAATGAGTGGTTCAGAAGTTGACAAAATTTTAAATGAATAAAAATGGAATTGAGAGAAAATTTTACAGATATAAACTTGTTCCTAGTTGATGATCAGAAAATAACCAATTTCATCAATATGAAGATTATTACAATGGCCGATATATGTAAAAATATCCATTGTTATATCAACCCATTACAAGCGCTTGAGGAAATTGAAGAGAAAAATCCTCAATTTGTCCTGCTTGACCTAAATATGCCAGAAATTGATGGCTGGGAGTTTTTGGAACGTTTGCAGACATACAAGACGGATACAAAAGTTATTATTCTTACTTCAAGCACGAATAATGAGGATGTGCAGCGTGCCAAAACGTATAATAGCGTCATCAATTATCTTATTAAACCCTTAGATGAAAAGGCGCTAAAAAATGCCTTAAATTTGTCCGAAATTTCGAAATCAGCATAAAAAAACTCACTTTTAATTCTAAAAGTGAGTTTTCAAAATCTTTAGTTTTTTTTTGTATTAATCAATACTTTGTACAACTGCCTTTTCAGCTTCTTTACGGGAGCCATCAAAACCATCTACACCTGAGACAGTAGTATATTTCATTACGTAACGTTTTCCCGGATTTATAATCTGAAAAGCCGCCTGACACATAAGCGTTGCTTCATGAAAACCACATAAAATAAGTTTTAATTTGCCCGGATAGGTATTTACATCACCTATTGCGAAAACACCTGGAATGTTAGTCTGATAGTCAAGTGTATTATCCACTTTTATGGCGTTCTTTTCAATTTCCAGACCCCAGCCGGCAATAGGACCTAATTTTGGTGAAAGTCCAAACAATGGAATAAAAGCATCAGCCTTAAGACTTAATTCTTCTTCACCCTGCTTAACGATAATGGCCTCCAACTTGTCAGAACCTGCAAGACCTATAACTTCGGCAGGAGTGATCAGGTTTATTTTCCCCAGCAGTTTGAGTTCACGGACTTTCTCCACGGAATCAAGCGCTCCCCTAAATTCGTTTCTACGATGGATCAAGGTAACTTCTTCAGCAACATCTGCCAGGAAAATCGCCCAGTCAAGAGCAGAATCCCCACCACCTGCAATCACTACTTTTTTATCGCGATAAACCTCAGGATCTTTGATCATGTAGGCTACACCCTTATCTTCAAATTTTTGGATATTTGGAATGGGTGGCTTACGGGGTTCAAAACTACCCAATCCTCCGGCTATGGCAACAACGGGCGCATGGTGCTGTGTACCTTTATTTGTTGTAACTATAAAACTACCGTCGTCTTGTTTTTCAATAGTCTGCGCGCGCTCCCCAAGTGTAAAACCTGGCTGAAACTGCTTTCCTTGCTCCATGAGATTATCAACAAGGTCACCCGCTAATACTTCCGGAAAACCGGGAATATCATAAATAGGCTTTTTTGGGTATATTTCTGCCAACTGCCCTCCGGGCTCTGCAAGCGCATCGATAATATGGCACTTTAATTTAAGTAATCCTGCTTCAAATACCGTGAATAGCCCTGTAGGCCCTGCTCCTATTATTAAAATATCTGTCTTTATCATAATTCCTTCCCCTCAGTCCCCATCTCGAAAGGAGGGGAGGCTAAGGCTTTTTTTAATTATACTTCGCTTTTAGATTTAGTATTCTCTTTTTCATTACTATTTTTAACAGTAGTGTTGAAAATTCCCCCTTTGGGGGTTACTGGGACTACCAGGCCTTTGGTAAATTCGTTGAGCGCTTCTACTTTTTGTTCAAAATCCCCCTTGATGGTTTTTCTATATTCGTTCAGATTTTTGACCATATCGTCAATATTTTCAGGAATTACTTCCTCAAAAAACTGCCGAAGGCGTTTTGCCGTGGTGGGGGACTGACCGTTTGTTGATATTGCAATTTTCACGTGTCCCTTAGTCACGATACCACCCATATAAAAGTCACAAAGTTCGGGAACATCAGCAATATTAGCTAGAATATAACGCTTTCTTGCACCTTTATAAACTCTTTTATTCACCCTTGGACTATCTGTCGTAGCAATAACAATATGACGCTTTTTGAGCATTTTAGGACTGTACTTCTTTTTGGTAATTTTTACATTATGCGCAGAGGCAAGTGCAATGGTTTCTTCCCTAAAAAAAGGCGCGGCCATTTCAACTTGTGCATCAGGGCTTGATTTGAGCAAAAAAGTCAGTTTTTCCAGGGCGACATTTCCACCACCCACAATAAGGATTTGAAGATTGCGTACTTTCAAAAAAACGGGATATAACGTATTGCGTTCTTCGCCTATCATTATGCTACTTTTTCTGCGATTTGCTGTTCAATGTCTGCCAACTGTTGCCTGTGGTTCACAACATCACCTATCACTATGATCGCGGGATTTGAAAGTTCATTTTCAGCAACAACATGTTCTATTGTATCTATCTTTCCCACACCAATCTTTTCCTCAAGAGTCGTTCCATTCTGGATTATAGCGACCGCAGTGTCATTTTTACCGCTTGCACGGAATAAATTGCATATTTCACCTAATTTACTCATTCCCATAAGAATAACAACAGTAGCGCTAGATTGAGCCGCAAGTGCTACATCACCAGAAATTTTATGCTCTTTTGTCGTTCCGGTAATTACCCAAAAACTTTCTGAACTGCCCCTTTTTGTAAGTGGGATATTTTGACAGGCAGGCACTGCAAAAGATGATGAAATACCTGGCACCATGGCCACCTCGATACCTTCTTGCGCTGCGGTTTCCATTTCTTCGGCACCACGGCCAAAAATAAAGGGATCACCTCCCTTTAAGCGTACCACATGCCCGTGTGAATGTGCCCTGCTCACGATTAGATCGTTGATTTGCTCCTGCTGATAAGCGTAACATCCTTTGCGTTTTCCCACAAAAATGAGTTCGGCACTGCTGGCGTAGTCCAGTAATTCTGGATTTACCAGCGCGTCATAAAGTACAACATCTGCGCTCTGCAGGGCTTTTACAGCCTTTAATGTAATTAAATCTGCATCCCCGGGACCCGCGCCCACTACGGTAAGTTTAGCTGTTTTAGTTGGCATGGCTCAATTGTTTTTTTCGGTAGCTATCTACGCGATTAAAAAAAGCGTTGGCTTCTTCTAAATAAGTTTCCGCAAACTCCTTTGTAGGTTCGTTTTCCTTTATCTGATAAATTAAGGCAGGAAATGGCTTATGTCCAGCGATCGCTGGATTTTCACCGAAGGTTTTATCAAATTCGGCAATGATATTGGCTTGTGTATTCGTGTTGATATTTTCAGAAACCAGAAGCGCTTTGGCTCCATTTACAAGTCCCGTGTACGTATTGTAAATACTATCTGCCCACTTCTGCTGTTCAAAAGAATCTATGGAAAGTGCCAGTTTTTCTTTTGCTTCAAGAAGTAATGTTTGTACAAGATCAATAACGACCCCTGCGCACTCTCCTATACCTACTTCCTGCACATATCTGTCTGTATTCCCCCAATCTACAAAGTCTGAAGGTTCTAAATTATCAGTTTCAGAAAGTGGTTTTAATATATCATAAAAATACTTCTGTCCTTGTGCATCGTAATAGGACAAAAAGTCTTTTCCGTTTGCATTTTCAGCAAAATCATCAAGGATATTGCGCAAGGCTTGTGGTCCACGTTTACTGGGCATTTTAATTACCTTATCGGCAAAACGACCCTGACCATTGCCCAGAACGCCACCACCCAGCAAAACCTGTACTGCCGGTGCAACCAGTTTTTCAGGAGTGCGAATGCTCATGCCCTGAAAACCGATATTAGCCATATTATGTTGCCCACAGGCATTCATGCAACCGCTTATTTTAATGGTGATATCTTTATTGTTAATATACTCAGGATACTCTGCAAGCAAAGTCTGTTCAAGAATATCAGCCATCCCCGTACTGCTGGCAATCCCCAGGTTGCAGGTGTCAGTTCCCGGGCAGGCGGTAATATCTACCGTAGTATTATAACCGGGATTAGCAAAATCAAGCTTTTCCAATTCGCTGTAAAAAAACCGCAGCGACGATTCTGGAATATGACGCAATAGAATATTCTGACGAAGGGAAAGTCGGAGCTCGTTAGCTGCATATTTTTTGACCAAATCAGCCAATTTTCGGGCTTTTTCGGTAGAAAAATCGCCTAATTTCGTCTTAATTCCGATAGCAAATAAACCTTTCTGTTTCTGTGGAAATACATTAGTACTTTTCCAAACTTCAAACGCTTTTTCATTAATTTCCACGTCAGGGGTTCCTGCCGTTGGCATCCCTAATTTAGATTCGTAAGCTTCTACATCTATGGGATAGGTTTTATAGGAAAGTGCTTTGCGCTCTTCATTGACCAGCTCCATAAAAGCATCTTTCCCCAGATCTTTGATAAGGTATTTCATGCGCGCCTTAAGACGTTTTGCACGTTCGCCCAACCTATCAAAAATGCGAAGTACACCTTCTACCGTGGGGATCAATTGATCTTCTGGCATAAAATCATACAACAGATCCGCCTGGCGAGGCTGGGAACCCAGACCACCGCCCAGCATAACCTGAAAACCTTTTTGACCATCCTTGATTTTCGCTATAAAGCCAAGATCGTGCATAAAAGAAAGTGCAGTATCTTCTTCAGTTGCAGAGAACGAAATTTTGAACTTTCTCCCCATTTCCTGACAAATAGGATTCCGTAGAAAAAACTGAAAAGTTGCGTGTGCATAAGGGGAAACATCAAACGGCTCCTGGGGATCTATACCAGCGGTTTCACTTGCGGTAATGTTACGCACCGTATTACCACAGGCTTCACGCATGGTAACATCGTCTTTTTCCAATTGCGCCCAAAGTTCTGGTGTACGATCCAGGCTCACATAGTGAATCTGAATATCCTGACGGGTGGTTATGTGCAGTTTTCCGGTAGAATATTCATCTGCAACATCTGCAATGCGTATGAGCTGATCGCCGCTAACTTTACCGTATGGCAATTTGATACGTATCATTTGTACACCGTCCTGCCGCTGGCCATAAACGCCGCGTGCCAAACGCAAACTACGGAAACGCTCTTCATCAATCTTTCCTTCTTTAAAAAGGTGAATTTTCTTTTCCAGCTCCAGAATATCTCTTTCTACAACTGGGTTCTCTATTTCTGTTCTGAAGCTTTGCATGAATTCTATTGTTATTGCTATTCGTATTCTTTAGTATTTCTTTCGGAAAACAGCGTTTTTAGCTAAATAATGCCTGATTTTGAGTGATTTTTGACCGTTTTCTACCGCTTTTTATGCTTTTTCAATTGATAAATCCCACGCCTGCGGTGGTATTGCTCTGGGTATCTATTAGAATAAAAGATCCCGCTGCCTTGTTCTTTTCATACGAATCATGAAAAAGAGGTTTGCTCAACTTGAGGCGCACCTGACCAATTTCGTTGATCGTAAGTTTGCCGGCATCCGTTTTGTCCCCTGAAAAATCGGTTGCAACAACACCCTGAATGCTATCAATTTTTGCCAGAATCCGGTTGCTGTTGTGCTGAATTTCATATTTGCTGCCCGGAACGAGCGCTTTACCGTCCATCCAGCAAATGGAAGCCAGCAATTCTTTACTTTGCTGTGGCACTTCGTCAGATTTTACAAACATATCGCCACGGGCAACATTGATATCGTCTTCCAGGGAAATGGTCACAGAACTACCCGCGACCGCTTCGCTATATTCCTTATCAAAGAATTGAATGCTTTTGATCTTAGATTGTGTGAGCGAAGGCAAAACGGTGATAGCATCGCCAACTTTTAGGCTGTTTCCATAGATTTTACCAGCATAGCCGCGATAATCGTGAAACTCATCCTTTTTAGGCCGAATCACAGTTTGAACAGGAAAACGCATCGCACTGTCCTGTTGCACCTCAGGCTTTAGATGTTCTAAATGTGCAAGGATACTTTCTCCGTTATACCAGGGCATTTCCGTAGAATGTTTAGCTACGTTATCCCCTTTTAAAGCACTAATGGGGACGAAAGTTATTTCCTGTTCCACATAGCTGCTTTTAGCATTTAGAGCCTCAAAATCTGCTTTGATCTTATCAAAAACGGATTGGTCATAATCCACCAAATCCATTTTATTCACCGCTACAATGATATGTTTAACGCGGAGCAGATTGTTGATGAAAAAATGGCGATACGTCTGCTCGATGACTCCTTTACGCGCATCGATCAAAATAATAGAAGCTTGTGCGGTCGAAGCGCCGGTGACCATATTACGGGTGTATTCCACATGCCCGGGAGTATCTGCGATGATATAACTACGCCTTCTGGTCGAAAAATAAATGTGCGCCACATCAATGGTGATTCCCTGTTCGCGCTCAGCGACCAAACCATCTGTAGCCAGTGAAAAATCGAGATAATCAAAACCTTTTCTCTTACTGTTGCGTTCAATGGCCTCCAATTTATCGTCTGTAAGCGACTGCGTATCATACAGCAGGCGGCCTATCAAGGTGCTTTTGCCATCATCTACACTCCCTGCTGTTGCTATTTTTAAAACGTCCATCCCTTTACTTTTTATTGCTATTCTTATTATTATTAAAAGCGTAATTAGTAATCACGCTGCTTAAAATTCCCCTTTCGGGGATTAGGGGGACTAGAAGTATCCCTGCTGCTTTCTTTTTTCCATGGCAGCTTCTGAACGTTTATCGTCTATACGCGCGCCACGTTCTGAAATGGTGCTGAGTTTTATCTCTTCAACGATCTGGAGAATGGTTTCCGCTTCAGATTCTACTGCTGCGGTACAGGTCATATCCCCTACCGTTCTAAAACGAACGATACGCTCTAGCACCTGCTCATCTTCCTCTTTGTACACATGTTCTGAAGCACTCCAGATGAGTCCGTCACGAACGAATGTCTTCCGCGGATGCGAAAAATATATAGAAGGGATTTCAATATTTTCTGTGTGGATGTAGTTCCATACATCCAGTTCGGTCCAGTTCGAAATAGGAAAAACACGAACATTCTGACCGTGCTCTATTTTACCATTTAAAAGGTCAAAAAGCTCGGGGCGCTGGTTTTTTTCATCCCATTGCCCAAAATCATCCCGCACCGAAAAAATGCGTTCTTTCGCACGCGCTTTCTCTTCGTCACGACGTGCCCCGCCAATGCATGCATCGAATTTAAATTCTTCAATAGCATCAAGAAGCGTCGTGGTCTGTAAAATATTCCGACTAGAATATTTTCCGGTTTCTTCGGTTACTTTTCCTTCATCTATGGCGTCCTGTACATGGCGAACGATCAGGTTCAAACCAAGTTCTTCTACCAGTTTATCGCGAAAAGCGATCGTTTCTGGAAAATTATGCCCTGTATCTACATGCAGTAACGGAAAAGGAATAGGCGCGGGATAAAATGCCTTTTGCGCAAGCCGTACAAGGGTAATGCTGTCTTTACCGCCAGAAAAAAGCAACACAGGGTTTTCAAACTGCGCGACAACTTCCCGAAAAATATAAATCGACTCGCTTTCTAGGGCATTTGGCTTTAAAATAGTACTCATCATTATTGGTTTTTAAGCGTGCAGGCCACATTCCCTGTTTTCTAACACTTTTGTGGGATCAAAGTATTTATGCTCGTTAGGTAACTTATTTTCAGTTAGGAAAACATCAAGATCGTCGTCACTATAATAATAAAACGGACTCACCTTTAAAACACCATCTGCGCTCAGGCTCAGTATATCCAGGTTATCGCGGTGCGCGGTCTGCCCTTTACGCAAATTCGTAAACCATACGTCAGGTTTATGTGCCGCCATGGCCCTTTGAAAAGGCTCCAGCTTTACCTGCTGCGTAAAAAGCTTATGCCTCTCATCATCAATACCGGGAATTCCCATCACCACATCGCGGTGCGCGGCAGTTTGACGGGGAACGTACAAATCAACATTTAAATCGAAGAGCTGAATCACTTCTTCCGCGTGCCGGTAGGTATTTGGCGTATTGTAACCCGTATCGCACCAGATTACCGGAATATCTTTTTTGGCTTTCGCCGAAACAAATAAAATTGCCGCCTCGTAAGGTCGAAAATTGGTCGTTACCACAGGCTTTTCAGCATTTTCTATTGCCCAAATCGCAATATCCAGCGGATTTTGATGGCGAAGGCTTTCATTAAATTGCTTGATATTTTCTTGTGTGAATTTCATTATCTGCCCCATTTTATGGTATTCCAAATACGTTCGTGAAAAAAGTACAGTACCATTTTAGTCACCAGTTCTATGGCACCTATGCTAAAAGCAAGTGTAAGCGCACCGGTAACTACCCAGGAGATAAGTACCGTGTCTATGGTGCCCACAATACGCCAACTGATTGATTTTGCAATACTTCGCACGGCTTTTTCTGAGTTTGCATCCTTTTTATAAGAAACTTTTTCATTCGTTTCTCTGGCGGTAAGTACTTGATCTAATATCATAATACCCGAAGGTTTTTGTTTATTTCTATTAAATCCTATCGGATTAATAGGATTTAAAACAAATGTAAACCCCAACGTCAAACCTCACAAGGCTTTTATGAAAAAATAAACAGGAATTAAGGATTATTGAATTCTGTAGCTATTAAACGAAGCAATTTTCATTTTCAAGAAAGTTCTGTGTCTTTCTCTATAATATCTGCAAGGGTGTTATTATTTAAAACTTTTAGTGTGTTGTCCCTGACCTGTATCATTAAACTGTATACAGAACAAGCTTCTTCTTCTGGACAATCTGCACAACGTTCATAATAATTAAGGCTCACGCACGGCAGCATTGCAACTGGCCCTTCAAGTGTGCGCATGACTTCGACCATTTTTATTTCTTGAGCTTCCCGTCGTAAATAATAGCCCCCGCCTTTTCCTTTTCGGCTACTTAGAAATCCGGCTTTTTTTAAGGTGAGCATAATACTTTCCAAATACTTTTGTGAGATATTTTCGCTTTTTGCAATTGCACCTATTTGCACAGGTTGATTATCACATTGTTGTCGTGCAATGTAACTCAGGGCCTTAATACCGTATTTGGTTTTTTTGGAAAGCATTTATTTTCGGAATAAAAAATGAAACCTGGCGAATTTTAGTTGAAGTATTCTTAATGTTCGCTAAATTAATAAATAGTTGCTCCTTTTAAGAAAACAATAGCGCTTGGCTAATATAAAGAAGCCATCTCTTTTGCAGAACGAAATTATAATATGCCAACAGCTCCGCTCGGATCGTTCTGTTTTTAAGGTGAAAAAAAATAAAAAAAGGCATCCTTTATAATGAACTATAAATGAATGCCTTTTTTATTTGGATAATTAATTAACGGTCTAGATGTAGTTTTTTTCAATAACTTCTCGTTTTCCTGTTAATTCAATACTTTTTTTGCCAGCTCTGTACCCAATTTGACTGGGTTTTTTAAATCTTACGTTGGGATTTGTGTCTGAATACTCTTGAAAATTGACCATGGTTTGAATTTTCATGTAAATTAGACAAAATATTTAACTTGGTACTTGTAGCAAATTCAGGCTATACCGCAGTTAATGCTTGCTGAAGATCTTCAATAACGTCATCTACATGCTCTAAACCTACAGAAATACGTACTAAACCATCAGTGATGCCTACTTCATTACGATCTTCTTCACTGAGTTTGCTATGTGTGGTCGATGCAGGGTGGGTAACTATGGTACGGGTGTCTCCCAGATTAGCCGAAAGCGAGCACATTTTAATAGTATTCAAAAATTTCCTGCCCGCATCAATACCGCCCTTTACTTCAAAAGCGACCACATTTCCGCCCAGCTTCATCTGCTTTTTAGCAACTTCATACATTGCATGCGACTTTAGGAACGGATATTTGACCTTGTTGATTTTATCGTGTTTTTCAAGGAATTCTGCCACTTTTAAGGCATTTTCACAGTGTTTTTCGGCTCTAACCGCCAGTGTTTCCAAACTTTTGGAAAGTACCCAGGCGTTGAAAGGAGAAAGCGCCGGACCCGTATTGCGTGCAAAAAGATAAACTTCACGAATCAATTCTGATTTCCCAACAGTCACACCGCCCAGAACGCGTCCCTGTCCATCAATCATTTTCGTCGCAGAATGAATGACCAAATCTGCACCAAATTTGATAGGCTGCTGTAAATACGGAGTTGCAAAGCAATTGTCTACAATGTAAATTAAGTTGTGTTTTTTGGCAATTTCCCCCAGAAGTTCGAGATCCAGTACATCAACCGCGGGATTGGTTGGCGATTCCACATAAAGCACCTTGGTTTCGGGTGTGATCAGGCTTTCTAAAGTGTCAACCTCATCTACTTTAAAATAAGAGGTTGTGATATTCCATTTAGGTAAAAACTTTGTAAAAAGGGAGTGTGTAGAGCCAAAAACCGACCGTGCGGAAACGATATGATCGCCACTATTTAAAAGCGCAGCAAAGGTGGAAAATACGGCAGACATCCCTGTGGCAAACGCATAACCGGCTTCGGCGCCTTCCATTTTGCAGATTTTATCCACAAATTCGCTGGTATTGGGGTTGGTAAAACGGCTGTATATATTGCGTTCTTTCTCTTCAGAAAAAGACGCGCGCATATCTTCGGCATCCTCAAAAACAAAACTCGAAGTCAAATACATGGGCATGGAATGCTCCTGAAATTCGGTTCGGTTTATTTGTGTGCGTATGGCTTCGGTCTCAAAATGCTTGCTCATTCTCTTTTATTACTATTCTTGTTACTATTTTTATTCTTGCGCTTGTCTTAAGTTATTTTTCAGGCCAGTGCTTCCCCATTTAGAAAAACCTGATAGATAATATCCACTCCAGCCTGCATTGTAATGGAAACTGAACAATACTTCTCAAAACTAAGTTTTGCGGCGCGAAGGGCTTTTTCTGGCGGAATTTCACCTTCTAAAAATACTTTGACCACCATTGCCTTGAACGGTTTTGCACCGCCCACTTCTTTGCGGTCGCCCTCCACCTCTACCGCATAAGAATCAATTTCCAGTTTTTGCTTTTTCAAAATCGAAATGATATCTATCGCGCTGCAACCTCCCACACCCATGAGCAGTAATTCCATGGGGCTTGAACCTTTTACTTCATCGCCCGTTTTATTATCGATCATCACCGGGATGCCCGAAGCGCCTTTAGCTTCAAAAAGATAATCGTTGTTGATGCGGTTTAAGTGTACTTTCATGCTTAACTATTGATTATTGCTATTATTATTCCTATTTCTAATCTCTTCGTCCTAACGTTTCCAAAGCTTCAAACTTTGGAAACGTTGTTTCTCTATCTAAAGTAATTTTAGAACTTCTTGAGTATTTAGTATAAGTTTTTCATTTTTATGATAAATTGATCCTGCAAGTTTTTTATCTCCTGTCCATAATTGACAATTCAATTGTATTGCTAAAGCAACAAAAGGTGTATCATCTACATCCACATCCTTGACCAATTCAAATGCTTCCTTCCAACTTTTGTTTGAAATTAGTTCCTCTTCAATTATATTTATGGAATCCAAGAGCCATGTTTTGATTTTATAAAAGTTATCCAAATCAATTTTAGTATACCGCATTAGTTTTTCCGAATAACGTTCGATTTCTTCCAGCAGAAGTTCTGGGCCATAGAAATCGAATCGATCATCTAGATCCAAAGCAAAACTCCTATTTCCGAATCTGGATTCAATAAAGCGCTAAATACAATATTGGTATCTACAACGAGCCTCACTTAATGAAACGTTCTTTGTTTTCTTCCCACCACCTAGCTTTTGATTCGCGCGCCAATTCCTGCGCCTGCTCTTCCGTCCCTTGACTTTTACTTATGGCTTCTTTATATTTCAAATAATCCAGAATGCGCTGCAAACTTGAAATATCAGTATCTGCCGGAAGTCTGAAAATGACCTCGTCTTCTGTGCGTTCTATGATCATGACTTTAGTATTTATTTTCTAAAATTAAGCATTTAAATCGGCAATTGAGTCTAGTTTCAGGCGAGCATCTTATAAACCTACAAGGAGGTTTTTACTCGTTCCTCGGAAAAACAACACCTTGCAGGTCAAAAACTATTTACTGCCAACTGAAACTGAAAACTGCCAACTCATTCCCGTTCTGCCAATCTTAGAATATCACCAAAAACGCCCCGGGCGGTTACCGCTGCCCCGGCACCAGCGCCTTGAATGACAAGTGGGTTTTCCCCGTAAGATTCCGTATAGATCTCAAATATGGAATCACTGCCTTTTACTTGCCCCAACGCCGAATTTTTAGGCACAGAGACCAGTTTTACTTCCAATTTCCCGCCATTTTCATGGGTAAGATCACCAGAAAGTTCGCCTACATAACGCAGCACATGATTTTCATCCTGTTCCTTTTTAAATTTTTCAAAAGTTGTATCCAGTTCGCCCAGACGGTTTATAAAGTTATCCACATCCCCACTGGCAAGTTTTTCAGGGATCAGGTTTTCAATTTGTACATCATTGAATTCATTGTGAAGATCGAGTTCACGCGCCAGGATCAATAATTTGCGCCCCACATCGTTTCCTGAAAGATCTTCGCGTGGATCTGGCTCTGTATAACCCCGGTCAATCGCTTCCAGTAAAACTTCGGAAAATGGCCTGTTTTCTTCTGAAAACGCGTTAAAAAGATAACTTAATGACCCCGAAAACACACCTTTTATCCGTGTGATATTTTCTCCGGAAAGATGCAGTAAACGTATGGTATCTATGAGTGGCAACCCTGCACCTACATTCGTCTCATATAAATATCTCTTTTGATTTTCGGCAAGTGTTTTTCGCAATTGCGTATAAAATTCAAAATCTACCGTATTGGCCACTTTATTGGAAGAAACAAGGTCAAAACCGTTATCTACCAATGCAGTATAATTTTCAATAAAATGAGCGCTTGCGGTATTGTCTATTGCGATCAGATTTGCCAGGTGGTTCGCTTTCGCGAAAGCGATAACCTCAGCAACTCCGCCATTTTCTGCCGTTTCAGCCAATTTTTCCTGCCAGTGGAAATCAATTCCATCCCGATTTAAAAGGATTTTTTTAGAGTTGGCAACTGCAAAAACCTGCAGCTTTATTCCTTTGCGCGCGCTTAGTTTTTCAGTTGAATTTAAAATCTGGTCAATGAGCGTGCTTCCCACATTACCATGCCCAAAAATCCCCAGGTTCACCCGTTTTGCAATGCCAAAAATCTCACCATGCATCACATTGAGCGCTTTGTGAAGTTGCTTATGTTTTAAGACCACGCTCACGTTTTTTCCGGTAATGGTATTGTTGAAAAGTAGCGGTACAATGCCGTTTTTTATAAGGGCACTGTAGGGCTTGTGGAACGTACTCAGATCCTGACCTATGATGCTCACCACCGCAACAGAGTCAATGACCTCTATACGATTCACATCGCGGTTGTAGAAATCACTTTCAAATTCCTGCTCCAGCGCGATCACCGCACGGTTGGCATCCCCGGCAGCAACGACCAGTCCTATCCCGCGTTCTGATGAGCCCTGTGAAATGATACTCACACTAATGTTCTGGCTTCCCAGCGCCCTGAATATACGGGCATCAATCCCCGCTTTTCCTAGAAGGCCGCGGCCTTCGAGATTGATCAGCGACATATTTTCAAGCACCGAAAGCGATTTTATGCCTTCACTTTCAGTCTGCGCGGTAATCAATGTACCGGTATCATCCTGATTGAACGTGTTGAGAATGCGCAGCGGAATATTCTTTTCCAGCAACGGAATAATCGTTTTTGCATGCAAAATAGTCGTCCCAAAATTGGCCAGTTCATTCGCCTCGCCAAAACTCAGCTGACTGATTTTCTGCGCATCAGGGACCAGTTCTGGGTTTGCGGTATAAATACCATCCACGTGCGTGTAATTCTGCAATTCAGAAGCGTCAAGATAATTCGCTAAAAGTGCCGCGGTATAGTTACTGCCATTGCGGCCCAGTGTGGTGGTGTGATTATCTGCATTTGAGCCTATAAAACCAGTAATGATATTTACCGTATCACCGTTGTATTTTGCAAAATGGCGTATCACATTTTCTTTGGAAACCTTATCCAGCGGATGCGCATTGCCATGAACATCATTCGTTTTGATAAGCTCTCGGGAGTCGGCAAAACGGGCTTTTATCCCTTTATTTTGAAGCAATTGCGTAATCAGCTTTACTGAAATAAGTTCGCCATAGCTAAGCACTTCATCCTTCACCCGCGGACTATAATCATGCAGCAGGCTTACGCCTTCAAAAAGTTTGTCAAGCTTCTCAAATTCTTCTTTGAGATCTACCTCGTAGTCGCCCTTTTGATATTTTTTAAAAGCCTTTAACTGATGTTGATATTCCTCACCGGCGCGCGCCTGGTTCAGTATAGCTTCGAGCTCGTCTGTAGCGCCTCCACGTGCAGAAAGTACTACCGCTATACGCTCGTTGTTCTGCACTTTTTGCTCCAGGATTTTTACTACCGTGGCGATACCTTCTCCATTAGCAAGCGATTTACCGCCAAATTTGACCACTTTTAGCTTCTTATTGGCATTATTTTCCTTGAAAATTGGTGCCAGTAATTGTTCCAGTTGTTCAAACTCAATCAAAAAAGCATCATGGCCGTGCACGGAATTAATTTCGCCGTAGGTTACATTATTTTTTACCTGAGCGAGCTGCTTATACGTTTCCCGGTTTTCTTCCGGAGTAAAAAACAAATCAGAGTCTACCCCAACGATATGAATATTAGCGGCTACTTTTTCAAGAATTTCAAAAGAATTATCAAGATCGCGCGTCACATCAATTGTTTTGAGCAACTGGTTCATCAGTTTATAGGCAGAAACCTGAAAACGATCTTTGAGTTTAGTACCATGGTGGTCCAGCCAACTTTCGACATTAAATATCTTAAGATCTGCATTCGTGCTGCGCTGAAATTTATTTTTGAACGATTCTGGCGTGCGGTAGCACAACATGGCATGCATGCGCGCATCGTGCACGGGCTGGCTGCTGTTCAACAAAATCTGTTCCTGGATCTGGCAATTTGCGATTAGCCAGTCCGTAGATTTCCAGTCAGAAGCCACGGGAATCAAATGCTGGGTCAGTTTGGGCCGCAGTGCCGCCATTTCCCAGGATATACCGCCACCCAGAGAACCGCCTATAATGGCAAAAAGCTTCTGAATTTTAAGCGTTTCAAGTCCTACAATAAAGATCTCCGCGATATCGCGAGCGACAAAATCTTTATAATTTTCAATCAAGAAACCATCGTAGCCATTCCCGGGAATATTAAAGGAAAGCACGCTATAACTGCGCGTATCAATACATTTCCCCTCGCCTATGATACTGTTCCACCAGCCATCGTCGCCGGCAACGTGCGAGTTTCCCGTAAGGGCATGGTTGACGAGAATAATGGGAGCGCTGTGCAAGGGCTGCCCAAAATGTTCATAACTCAACGGAAGATCAAGCGTATGGCCAGATTGTGTCTTAAAATTCTGTATTGAAAGTGTTTTCAATTTATGCTGTTTATAGGCCGATTTTCGGCATTTTTACTGATTTTTTTGGCCTTTTAGCCAGTTTTCTGCTGTAATTAAACTTTTACTATATGGGAAAAAGCAGAAATTAAGTCGGCTTTCAGATCTTCAATATCTTCAATTCCCACAGAAAGCCGAATCAAGTCTTTTGTCACACCGGTTGCTTCCTGCGCAGTATCGTCCAGTTGCTGGTGCGTGGTGCTTGCCGGGTGAATGATGAGTGATTTTGTATCGCCAATATTTGCCAGTAGTGAAAAGATCTTGGTTTCATCTGCAATGGTTTTTGCACTTTCAAAACCGCCTTTTACACCAAAAGTCACAATCCCGCTTTGGCCTTTTGGCAAATATTTTTTAACCAGATCGCTATACTCGCTATTTTCCAGACCAGGATAATTTACCCATTCTACTTCTTCCTGATTGTGTAGCCATTTTGCGAGATCAAGTGCGTTTTCGCTGTGTTTTTTCATCCTGATCTCCAGCGTTTCCAATCCCTGAATGATCTGAAAAGCGTTAAACGGACTCAAAGCGGCACCGTGATCGCGCAAACCTTCTACACGAACTTTTGCGATGAATGCAGCTTCTGCCAGGGCATCGTGGTAAATTAAACCGTGATAACCTTTTGAAGGTTCTGTAAACTCAGGGAATTTTCCGCTGGACCAGTCAAAAGTCCCGGCGTCGATTATGGCTCCGCCAAGTGACGTCCCGTTTCCATTTATATATTTCGTAAGCGAATGGATTACGATATTTGCGCCGTGTTTAATAGGGTTGAGCAATGCCGGCGTTGCCACCGTATTATCAACGATCAACGGAATCTTGTTCGCTCTTGCTACCGCAGAAATAGCTTCAATATCCAGCACGTCGAGTTTTGGGTTCCCGAGGGATTCTATAAAGATCGCGCGGGTATTTTCCTTTATGGCATGCTGAAAGTTAGAGGCATCGCCTGGATCTACAAAAGTAGTATCAATCCCAAACCGGGGTAAGGTGACACTCAGTAAATTATAAGTGCCTCCATAAAGACTGCTGGAAGATACAATGTGGTCGCCAGTTTTTAATAAGGTAAGTAAAGCTGTGTTGATCGCTGCCGCTCCCGAAGCCGTAACCACAGCGCCAATACCGCCTTCAATTGCGGCAAGACGTTGCTCTAGAATATCGTTTGTGGGATTGTTGAGCCGGGTATAAATATTGCCCGGTTGGGAAAGGTTGAACAGTGCCGCGGCATGGTCTGCATTGTCAAAGACATACGCAGAGGTCTGGTAAATGGGCACCGCCCTTGTACCGCCATTTTTTGTGGTGTCATGACCGGCGTGCAAGGCCTGGGTCGAGAATTTTTGTGTGCTCATTTTCTAAGTTTTTGAATTAATAAATCCCTCCAGAGGGTTTTATTCCCCGACCTGTTAGGTTGAAATTCTAAAAAAAATTTCCTAATCATACCTCATGGACTTGACCCAATGTGGTTGATTAAAATCAAAAAGCCAAAAATGTTATAAAGAATTAAGGAGTTGAATATTTTCTGAAAAAGAAAAATTCATTCGTTATCTATCCATGGCAAAAACCTGCACTGGGTAGAATTTAGCACCTTCTTTCACAGGGAAAGGGTTGCTAAGGCGTCAAAGGGTCTAATCCCTCGGCCTTTCTTGATAACATCGTCAATATGCTTTTGAACGTTGAAGTAAAGGTTGCAAAACGTTTTTGAGAATTGCAAGGGAAATATCAAAAAAATGATAGAAACTAATAATTTAAATACGTTTTTTGAGAAGGAGTAAAATACAGGGGTTAAAATGAGAGTTTGACGTTAGTCCTATATCTCAATATTTTCAGTATTCATAAATTATTCAAAAATCGACGTATTAAATTTTATATTCTTCATTAAAAATATACATTTGTTCTGATTTTGAGGAAAGATTTGACTGATTGCTACCTCGAGGCTCCACAAGGGAACCTTAAAAATGCTAAAGGCAGTATCCACTCCCCTGGCAGGCTAAAAGTCTTCTTCCTTTGCACTGTTTTCACACATTTAATATTGAATTTTTATGCCATATTTATTTACTTCGGAAAGTGTTTCTGAAGGACATCCAGATAAAATTGCAGACCAAATTAGTGATACGCTTCTAGATAATTTCCTGGCTTTTGACCCAGAGGCCAAAGTTGCCTGCGAAACCCTTGTAACTACAGGTCAGGTGGTACTTGCCGGCGAAGTGAAAAGCAATACTTACATTGATGTACAAACTATTGCCCGTGAGGTAATCAATGATATTGGTTACACAAAAGGGGATTATAAGTTCAGTGGTGATAGCTGTGGCGTGATTTCGCTTATTCATGAGCAATCGCAGGATATCAATCAGGGTGTAGACCGGGAATCTAAAGAAGAGCAAGGCGCGGGCGATCAGGGAATGATGTTTGGCTATGCGACAAAAGAGACCGAAAACTATATGCCGCTTGCACTTGATATCTCACACCGTATCATGATCGAACTTGCAAAATTGCGCAGGGAAGACAACGAGATCAAATACTTGCGCCCAGATGCAAAATCGCAGGTCACCATCGAATATTCGGATGATAATGTGCCTCAAAAAATTGTCGCCATTGTTGTTTCTACCCAGCATGATCCTTTTGATGCCGATGATGAGAAAATGCTAAAAAAAATCAAGGAGGATATAATCAAAATTTTGATTCCCCGTGTTAAAAATGCCCTCCCAGAAGAATTGGGAAAACTATTTAATGAGGAGATCACATACCACATAAACCCAACGGGTAAATTTGTAATAGGTGGCCCGCATGGCGATACCGGCCTAACCGGACGCAAAATCATCGTTGATACCTACGGTGGAAAAGGTGCGCACGGTGGTGGTGCTTTTTCAGGCAAAGACCCCAGTAAAGTGGACCGCTCTGCTGCCTATGCGTCGCGTCATATTGCAAAAAACCTTGTTGCGGCCGGTGTTGCTGATGAAGTTTTGGTTCAGGTTTCTTATGCCATTGGTGTGGTGGAGCCAACTTCCATTTATGTAGAGACCTATAATTCTTCTCATGTAGATGCTACGGATGGTGAAATTGCAAAAAAAGTACGTGAGCTATTTGACATGCGGCCTTCGGCAATTGAAAAACGCTTGAAATTACGTAACCCAATTTATAGGGAAACCGCTTCCTACGGTCACCTTGGGAAGTCACCAAAAACGATTACAAAAATATTTGAAAGCCCCTATTGCGGTAAAGTAACGAAAGAAGTTGAATTGTTTACCTGGGAAAAACTTGATTACGTAGATAAGGTAAAGGAAACTTTCGGGATATAAATATACCCCCAGTCTCCATGGTAAAACAGCATCCCTCAAAGGATGCTGTTTTTTTATGCGGCGATCAAATCAAAAATATCTGGAAAACCGCTTAAAATCATAAATAACGTATGATCTATACTTTTAATTGACCAGTTAAGGCTAATGCGTACCTTCATTTACACTAGGCCACCTTTGAAAAATAGATTTGCAAACCATCTACCCGCACTAATGATTTTTTATCTATAAATTTGAAACAATCTAGATAAACTACAATTTTAACCTCTCAGAATCAAAGTACTATGTCCCTACTACTTATACGTAACGATAAAAATTACGAACCATGGCTCAAAGCCATAAAAAAAATAGATCCAGATTTTCCGGTTTTTACCCCAGAAAGCCTGAAAAATAAGGAAGATGTGAATATGATCCTGGCCTGGAAAGCTCCCCACGGAAGTTTTGACAATTATCCAAACAATAAGGTAATTGGATCAATGGGAGCCGGGGTTGATCACCTTTTTGAGGACCCCAGCCTGCCTGAAAATATTAAGATGACCCGCATTGTTGATGAAAACCTGATAGGCGATATGCAGGAATTTGTATTGGCTCAAACACTAAACGCCATTAAAAACCTAAATACATACACGACTTTTCAAAAAGAACATAATTGGAAACCTATCCCCTATAAACGCGCTCCAGATGTAACCGTAGGTATCATGGGTCTTGGCGTTTTAGGAGAAGCGGTCGCAAAAACACTGCACAGAAATAATTTTAAACTTACAGGTTGGGCAAATTCTAAAAAAGATATTGACGGACTAGAAAGTTTTGCAGGTGATGAGCAGTTGGATGATTTCCTGGCTACCACGGAAATTTTGGTTTGTCTTCTACCTCTTACCGAAGAAACCAAGAATATTTTGAACAAAAATCTCTTTAAAAAACTTCCCGATAATGCATATATAATCAACGTCGCACGTGGTGGACATGTGGTAGATGATGATTTGACAGAAGCCCTGAAAAATGGAAAACTAAGCGGCGCGGCCCTTGACGTCTTTCATACAGAACCTCTACCGGAAGACCATCCATTTTGGGATAATGAAAAGATTCTGATCACACCCCACACAGCCAGTAAAAGCGATCCCTCTTCTATTGCAGATCAGGTCGTGGAAAACTACAAAAGATTGCAAAGCGGAGAGGAATTGAAAAACACCGTTTCCAGGGAGAAAAACTATTGAAATAGGGGTGATTTTTGGTGTAAAAAAGATGTTTTCTACCCTTTATTATCCCAAATAATTGTTTTATTCCAAACAAAAGCCTTCCGTAAAGGGAAGGCTTTTTGTTTAAAAGGCTGATTTTATTTTTCTATTTTGCTCCTGCTTCGCTAAGGTTGCTGAGCGCATCTGAAATAGTTTTTAAAATCTCGGTATTTCCATCAATAGCGTGCCTGCTGGCCAAATAATCTGGGTCATTGTACGAAATATGGGTGATTCCTGCATCATCTTGCCAAACCAGCATTTTCTGAGGGAGATCTATAGCGATGCTACGTTTGTTTTGCATAAGGGGCGTACCTGACCTGGGATTTCCAAAAACAATCAACCGTGTGGGGCGAATCGTTTTACCCACAGACGTGCCATTCTCCTGATGATCAAGTTCAGCAATAATTTTCAGATTGCTATTGTCAGCAATCGCAGATCTTAACGCATCATAAGTTGCGCTAAAGGGTTTATTGCTATCTACCGTAACTACCCCTTCTTGAAAATCAACAGTATCATCTCCTGGAATTGTGGGTACAACATTCGTTGCATTTGTGACCAGATCGCTCAGCGCTATTTCAATTTGCTCCAGGGTCATTGCAGTCAGGTTGTAGCGATTAGATAGATAGCCCGTGCTATTATAAGCGGCAAAAACATTCCCATTTTTTTCGTAAACCAGTATTTTTTGAGGAAGATCCAGCCCGGCCAACTGATTTTCCTGCATTAGAGGCGTTCCCAGATTGGGATTACCGAAAAGTATTACTTTGCTATGACCAAGCTCCAGATCAACGGATTCAGCGTTAGCTTCGTGATCAACTTCAGCAACAATTCCTATGGCATCATTGTTTTGCAATGCAGAGCGTATAGCATTATAGGTATTATCAAAACTGTTTTCGCTCTGCGAAATAGCCAGTCCGTCTACATTGGGTAATTCATTGGGCATTACACAACAATCCGTATTATCGTTTTTACAGGCAAGAAAAAAAAACGTTATAAATATAAATAGTATGAATTTTTTCATTTTTTAAAGTCTTGGTAGGCACCAATTTAACTGAATTTTCCTATCAAATACAATACTTTACAAAAACCTTAACCCTGCAAAATTATAGGCTACTTACCACTGGAATAGCAAAGACCAACTTTATAGAACAATTAAAATAAAGCTGTAAATCGATACGATATCTGGCATTTTAGCTCAGAAAATGGGTCAAAAAACCTACTATTTTATGCTAAATACACCTTTTTATTTCTCGGAAAATAGAATAATGAACCTTCTGCTTACATATTCCTCCTATACTGTCCACCAACTTCAAACAAGGCCTCGGTGATCTGGCCTAAGGAGCAGACTTTGGTCGCTTCCATCAATTCACCAAAAATATTCTCATTATGAACGGCCGCATTTTTCACTTTTTGTAAAGCTTCCTCAGCGCTGTCTTCATAGGTTATATGCAGCTTTTCAAGCGTGGTGATCTGAAATTGTTTTTCCTCTTCCGTAGCGCGGATGACTTCGCCAGGTGTTACGGTGGGCGAACCTTTACTGCTCAAAAAGGTATTTACACCTATGATAGGAAAATCACCGTTGTGCTTAAGCGTTTCATAATACAGGCTTTCTTCCTGAATTTTGCTGCGCTGGTACATGGTCTCCATAGCGCCCAGCACCCCGCCGCGTTCGGTGATGCGGTCAAATTCGGTTAAAACGGCTGCTTCGACCAGATCTGTGAGTTCTTCGATAATGAAAGAACCCTGTATGGGATTTTCGTTTTTTGCAAGTCCCAGTTCTTTGTTGATGATCAATTGAATGGCCATCGCCCGGCGCACAGATTCTTCCGTAGGCGTTGTGATCGCCTCATCATACGCATTGGTATGGAGTGAATTACAGTTGTCGTAAATGGCATAAAGCGCCTGCAACGTGGTCCTGATATCGTTAAAATCAATTTCCTGTGCATGCAGGGAACGACCCGAAGTCTGTATATGGTATTTCAACATTTGTGCACGGGCATTAGCACCGTATTTCAATTTTAGCGCTTTTGACCAAATTTTACGGGAAACGCGGCCAATAACGGCATATTCCGGGTCGATTCCGTTGGAAAAAAAGAAGGAAAGGTTGGGCCCAAATTTATTGATATCCATCCCCCTGCTCAGGTAATATTCTACATATGTAAAACCGTTTGCCAGGGTAAGTGCCAGCTGTGTAATGGGATTCGCTCCCGCTTCGGCAATATGATATCCAGAAATGGAAACCGAATAAAAATTGCGCACCTTCTTCTCAATAAAATATTCCTGCACATCGCCCATCAACCGCAGGGCAAATTCCGTAGAAAAAATACAGGTATTCTGCGCCTGGTCTTCTTTTAAAATATCTGCCTGAACGGTACCGCGAACCACGGCCATGGTTTCTGTTTTTATATTATGGTAAACATCTTCTGGCAAAACGCGATCACCGGTAACACCCAGCAACATTAAACCTAAACCATCATTTCCTTCCGGAAGCTCGCCGCGGTATTGTGGACGTTCCAGTCCGCCTTCCTGATAAATCTTCTTTATTTTGTTCTCAACTTCGGCCTCAAGATTATTTTCCTTTATATATTTTTCACATTGCTGATCTATAGCGGCATTCATAAAAAAGCCCAGCAACATAGGCGCGGGACCGTTAATGGTCATACTTACGGAAGTCATCGCATGGGCGAGATCAAAGCCAGAATAGAGCTTTTTAGCATCGTCAAGACAACATATAGAAACACCGGCATTACCTATCTTCCCATAAATATCAGGGCGCGCGTCAGGATCATTACCATATAAAGTAACGGAATCAAATGCGGTGGAAAGCCGTTTTGCGGGCAGCCCCAGACTTACATAATGAAACCTGCGGTTGGTTCGTTCTGGCCCACCTTCACCGGCAAACATACGCGTGGGATCCTCACCCTGACGTTTGAAAGGGTACAGCCCCGCAGTATATGGGAATTCGCCAGGTACATTTTCCTGCAAGATCCATTGCAGCAGGTCGCCCCAGGCTTTATATTTAGGCAGGGCAACTTTTGGGATCTGCGTATGGGAAAGCGACTCGGTATGCGTGTCGATCTTGATTTCCTTATCGCGTACCTTAAAGGAATAAACGGGGTCCTGATATTTTTTTACCGTGTTGTCCCAGTTAAGTATCTCTTCCCAATGGTAAGGATCAAAATCCATTTTGGTTTTATTGAACTGGGCGATAAGCAAATCTACCAACTGTTTATCAGTGTCCTCCTGAACATCGTTCAGGATCACCTCTTCTTCCAGGCCATTTTTGGTAAGGCCTATTGAAGTGTTCGTTATTGATTCTATCGTCTTATAAATACCATAGAGTTTCTGTGCGACTTCTACCTGCGCTGCTACGGTCTGGTCATAACCACGATTACTTTCGGCGATTTCAGACAAATAGCGTACGCGTGCCGGCGGGATCACGTAAATCTTCTCAGACATTTCTTCGGAAATCTCATAGGTACTTATCAAACCAGCATCGGTTTTTTCTGCTAGAGCGCCCATTATTTTCTGGTACAAGGTATTCATCCCAGGATCATTGAACTGGGAAGCAATCGTACCGTAAACCGGAAGTTTTTCGGGATCAGAATGCCAGAGTCCATGGTTTCTCTGGTATTGTTTTTTGACATCGCGCAGGGCATCCAGCGCGCCCCGTTTATCAAACTTATTTATCGCCACAAGATCGGCAAAATCAAGCATATCGATCTTTTCGAGTTGGGTAGCGGCACCAAATTCTGGTGTCATTACATAAAGCGAAATATCAGAATGATCCAGTATTTCGGTATCGCTCTGGCCTATTCCAGAAGTTTCCAGAATAATCAGATCATATGCTGCGGCTTTTAAAACCTCAACGGCTTCCTGCACATATTTTGACAATGCCAGATTGGATTGACGCGTAGCGAGCGAGCGCATGTAAACACGCGGTGAATTAATGGCATTCATACGAATGCGATCCCCTAATAACGCGCCACCAGTTTTGCGTTTTGAAGGATCAACCGAGATAATCCCAATGGTTTTATCTTCAAAATCAGATAAAAAACGGCGTACCAACTCATCTACGAGCGAAGATTTACCCGAACCACCGGTACCGGTAATTCCCAGAACCGGGGTTCCCCCCTTGCCCCCCGAAGGGGGGAATACCCGGACGAACTCCTCATGGTTGTTTTCTGCCAAAGAAATCAAACGTGCAATGGTATTTACATCTTTCCTTTTCAATGCCTGAGGGAGCGCTTCCCCTTCGGGGGCCGGGGGGATTATATCTGCTCGTTCTACCAAATCATTGATCATTCCCTGTAAACCCAGTTCCCGGCCATCATCTGGCGAATAAATACGGGTAATGCCGTAATCCTGTAATTCTTTGATCTCCTCTGGAAGGATTACACCGCCACCGCCACCAAAAATCTTGATATGCTCCGCTCCATTTTCCTTAAGGAGATCATACATGTATTTGAAATATTCGGTATGACCACCTTGATAGCTGGTCATTGCGATAGCGTTCACATCTTCCTGAATGGCGGTATTCACCACCTCTTCCACACTTCTATCGTGACCCAAATGGATAACCTCCACACCGGTAGACTGTATAATACGGCGCATAATGTTTATCGCCGCATCGTGCCCATCAAAAAGGGATGCCGCGGTTACAATACGTACTTTATGTTTTGGCTTATAAGGCTTTGGTTGTTCCATTCGTAATATTTCTTCGTTATATGGTTGCTAATTTACGGATTTAACAAGCAAACCACTATTTTTTTAATTATTTTCGATTACTCATTAAATACCTATTTAAATTTCACAGACTGATCAATTTCAGGATCATAATTTTAGTGATCTATAAACACCTTATATCAGGTCGTAACTACACTTTAAAATAGTTCAGAAAGCCTCTGTAATTTAGTATATTTGAAAGAAGCACCATTATGATGAAAAAAATACTCGCGATTCTTTTAGTATTTACCCTTTACGGCTGTGCCGAATTACAGAGCGTAGTTGGCGGTATGCCACAAATAGGCGTTGACAATCAACTTATTGCAACTGGCCTGCGCCAGGCACTTGATAAAGGTATTGAAGAACAAGTAAATAAACTCACGGAACAAAACGGATTTTACAACAACGAACTTGCACGGATCCTTTTACCGCCAGAGTTACAAAAAGTGGATAAAACCTTGCGCACCATAGGTTTGGGAAGTCTTGCTGACGAGGGGATCAAAGCACTCAATAGTGCTGCCACAGATGCTGTGGGACAGGCAACACCTATATTTGTGGCCGCCGTAAAAGACATAACCTTTACAGATGCCCGAAATATTCTTCTGGGTGGGGACCGTAGTGCCACAAATTATCTTGAAGAGCGTACGAGAGAGCAGCTATACGCAAAATTCAACCCAACTATAAAATCTTCTTTTGAAAAAGTGGGAGCGGCAAAAATATGGAGCGACCTTATCACACGCTACAATAATGTACCATTGACCACAAATGTGAATCCAGATTTGATAGATTATGTTACAAAAGAAGCGTTAGATGGGGTTTTCAATATGATCGCCGTAGAAGAAAAAGACATCCGCACCTCTACCGTCGCCCGTACAACCACCGTATTGCAGCGTGTTTTCGCATTGCAAGATTAAATTTACTATATGGCAAATCAGTTAAAAATAGTCGTAGCCGGCCCTATACCGCGCGATACCATTTCTACCTATACGAATGATATTATCATGCGTTACGGTTGCGTAACCCATCCCGTAATCGCCCTGGCAAAACTATTAGATGGCAAGGGCGTGGTTGCTCCCGTGACCAATATCCATAAAAAAGATCTCGACGGAATAGCTTCTGAATTTAAGCCATGGGAAAACATCGATCTTTCCGGAATAAACACGTTAGAAGACCGGGGCACGGTGATTATGCTGGATTTTAAGGATCAAAACAACCGAGAGGAAAAGCAGCTCGCCTGCATGAACCCTATTTTACCGAAACATATAAAGGAACATTTAGATGCTGATGCGTTTGTGTTTGTTCCCATAACAGATTTTGAAATATCGTTGAGCACGCTGCGTACCATTAAAGAAAAAAGTGAAGGCATTATCGTTTTTGACGCTCATGGCGCCACGACTGCCATGGACGTAACCGGAAAAAGACATCGCAAATTTTGGGTAGATCGTGATGAGTGGCTTCCCTATATTGATGTATTAAAGATGAACCTGGAAGAATCGCAGTGCATGTGGTTTTCCAGGGAATATGATCATGAGATCCCATCTATTTATGATGAAAATCATACAGATCACCTTGAAGAACTTGCTGAGCATGTTCTGGATCAAGGCGTCTCTTATTTTTATATCACTATGGATTCCCGTGGGTGTATTCTCTACCAACGTAAAAATGGTGAAACCGTAAAAGAATGGATCGCTTCTGTTCCCGTGGGGATGGTCGTGGACACTACAGGTTGTGGCGATTCTTTTGCCGGCGGACTTGCCTATGGTTTTGCGCGCTACAATGATGCCATAAAAGCAGGTCAATTTGCTAATATTCTGGGGGCACGACGTACGCAGGGCAAGGACTGGGATGTATTTAAAAATGCAGAAGAAACCGAAACAATCAGAAAAAAAACTTACGATACGGTCTAATGGGATTGCAATCCTTTAGATGAAGAGTCGGTTTTGATTAGGTTTTGTAGTTTTTCAAAATACGCAAATGCGCCCAGCAGACGGCTGCCGTACCAGCTGAAATACTCCCCATCCACCAGCATAATCCTGGCAGAAGTATGTGCTTTCAATAGGTCAATATGTTTTTGCTTAAAAGGAAAAGGTTCTGAAGAAAGCAAAACCAGATCGGCTTCCTTTAACTCTTGTGGTTCAATTTCGGGATATCTGCTTTGTTTTTGAGCAAAGATGTTAGTAAAACCGTTGATCTCCAGAAGAAAGTCAATAAAAGTATCGTTTCCGGCAACCATATAGGGATTTTTCCATATCAGATACGCGGTCTTTAAACGTACTGTATTTGATAAATTCCCTTGAAAATTGAGCGCTTTTTGCTTTATATTTTCTATCAATATTTGGGACTTTTCAAGCACGTCAAATAGTTTTCCATATTGAATAATCAGCGCATAAACATCTTCTAGATTTTTAAGGTCGGAAACATGCGTTGGGGCAATTTTATCACATTCTGATACAATTTCCTGTGTATTCTCTTCCTTGTTACAGAGGATAATTTCTGGTTTTAGATCCATTATTCGGTCAAAATGAACCGTTTTTGTGCCTCCTACGACTGTTTTTTCTGCACGCAGGTGCTCTGGGTGGACACAAAATTTGGTGACTCCTACCAACGTATTTTCCAAACCAAGATCTACAAGTAATTCACTAAGGCTAGGAACAAGGCAAACGATCTTTCTGGGAGTGCTATCCAACTTCAACGTTCTGCCCAACTGATCTTTATATTCCATCAAAACAGATTTTGGATAAAACTAAACTAAGGCTTTATAACTGGATAAAAAACCGCTAAAAAGGTCGAAAAACAGTCTTTAAATACCCCTTTTTGATAGGATTTGAGCCATTTCCTGCTGTACTTTTTCAGCTTCTATGGCGGCGGCTTCTGCAAAATCCTTTTCGGCTGAAGCATAGATAATTCCGCGGGATGAATTTACCAGGAGCCCCACGTTCTCGTTCATTCCAAATTTACAAACCTCCTGTAGGTTTCCGCCCTGGGCCCCAATTCCCGGTACAAGCAAAAAAGAATTTGGTATTATTTTTCGGATTTCAGCAAAATATTCAGCCTTTGTAGCGCCCACGACGTACATAAGATTTTGAGTGTTTTTCCAGGTTTTTGAAGTCTTTAAAACCTTTTTATACAATTCTTCCCCCTCCATTTCTTTCGTTTGAAAATCAAACGCCCCAGGGTTTGAGGTAAGTGCGAGCATAATCGTATGCTTGTTTTCAAAAGCCAGAAAAGGCTCAACGGAATCGCTGCCCATATAAGGCGCCACGGTTACGGAGTCAAACGCGAGATCTTCAAAGAACGCCTTTGCGTAACGTGTAGAAGTATTCCCTATATCGCCGCGCTTCGCATCAGCGATCGTAAAAATTTCCGGGTGATTTTCATTAAGATATTCAATGGTTTTTTTGAGTGCCTCCCAGCCCTGAAGACCGTAGGCTTCATAGAATGCTATATTGGGTTTGTACGCAACAGCCAGATGGTGTGTGGCATCAATAATAGCTTTATTAAACTGAAAAAGTGCGTCTTCGCCGTCTTTTAAATGCTTCGGAATTTTATCCAGATCTGTGTCTAAACCAATACATAGAAAGGATTTTTTCAGCTGAATTTGTTGGATAAGGTCATCAATTTTCACGAAAAATGGTCATTTATTGGTCAAAAACGACCGATTTTTAGAAGGTTTCCCCTGTTTCTTTTAATTTTTCGGTGTTGCTTACCAGTTGGAGTTCGTCAATAATACGCTGCACATCGCCATCTATAATATTTGACAAATCGTAAAGCGTAAGGTTGATACGGTGATCTGTAACGCGTCCCTGTGGGTAATTGTAAGTACGTATTTTTGCACTACGGTCACCACTGGTAACCATAGATCCACGTTTGGCCGACTCCTCTTCCTGTCTTTTGGCAAGTTCCATATCGTATAATCTGGAACGTAAAACCTTAAATGCTTTCTCTTTGTTTTTATGTTGGGATTTTTGATCCTGACATTGCGCAACAAGCCCTGTGGGCGTATGCGTTAAACGCACTGCGGAATAAGTCGTGTTTACCGACTGACCACCCGGACCAGAAGAACAGAAATAGTCAATTCGCACATCTTTGGGGTCGATCTCCACATCAAATTCTTCGGCCTCCGGAAAAACCATTACCGTAGCAGCACTTGTATGTACACGACCCTGCGTTTCTGTCTGCGGTACACGCTGCACGCGGTGCACGCCCGCTTCAAATTTAAGTGTACCGTAAACTTCTTCACCAGTAATTTCTACCTGGATTTCCTTAAAACCGCCGCTGGTTCCCTCACTGTAATCTATGGTACTGGTTTTCCAGCCCTTGCTCTCACAATATTTCATGTACATGCGGTAGATGTCACCTGCAAAAATACTGGCTTCGTCGCCCCCGGTACCGGCACGTATTTCCATTACCGCGTTCTTGCTATCCTCAGGATCTTTAGGAACGAGCATCATACGAATTTTCTCTTCAAGCTTCGGGATTTCCCCTTTTGCTTCTTCGAGTTGCATACGCGCCATTTCTACCATCTCATCATCACCACCGTCTTTAATGATCTCATCTGCCTCCTCGATACGCTGATTGTGCTTAAGGTATTTTTCACGCTCATCCATTAGCGCCCTTAAATCTTTATATTCCTTATTGAGGGCTATATATCTTTTCTGGTCGCTGATGATATCTGGCTGGATGATCAAATCACTCACTTCATCAAAACGTTGCTTTACTATATTTAATTTCTCTAACATGTATATCTAAAATAGAATCCAAATTTACGCATTTTTTAAGTTATGGAATGCCTTGCGTTTTTGGTAAAATAATGTGGCAAATGATGAATCGCGATAAATTTAAGGGGATGCGAGGATAGAAAAGATATTCCGCAGTACTATTCACTATGGAGTGTACAACCGCCTATTTAGGTAAAATGGAAAGTATAGGGTTGCATCTATTGCTTACCGAATTAGGGAACTACTTCAAATTTAATCTCAATAGCCATTAAAACCCCTATTTTATACGGTGGTCACCCTGAAAAGTTTTTGATATTGTTTAGGACTGTATTGATACTTTTCCTTGAAGATCTTGGAAAAATAGCTTCTACTATTAAAGCCTACGGCATAGACAATTTCAGAAATGCTGAGATCTGTTGTTTTGATTAGATCTTCGGACTTTAAAAGACGTAAGTGTCGCACATAATCAGAGACCGTATAGCCGTAAAGATATTTGAAAGATTTTTGCAGTTTAGCAGGTGATAAACCGCTTTTTGCACTGAGGCTATCTATACTGTGTGGCTGTACCGGTTGTTCCTTTATATAATCTGAAATATCCATTGCCTTGGTAAGTTCGCCTTTAGAAAGGTCAATTAGCTTTTCTGAATTTCCATAATCAAGAAAATGCTGCAGGTGTAATGCAAGAATTTCGTTTATCTTATTCTCTATCAATATTTTTCTAATAAGCCCATCTGCCGTAATCGCCTGTAATTCTTTTACAAATTCTGCGATCTTTAGATCGCAATTCCCCAAGAAAGCAATGGGGTTCTCTTTTCCGCTGGCAAAAAGTTCATTTAAAGGATCTTTGTTCTTAATAGTGATTTTGTGCCTCTCCCTATAAAGCTGACCATTTAGGGCAATAATAGTGAGGTTTAATTTCTGGCCGGCTTCAAAATATATACGGTTTCCGCTAGGGCGTTCCAGACTAATAATCACAGACTCAAACTTTTTAATAAAAATCTTATCATCGTTATCTGCCCTGGACTCCACTTTGAATTGACCGTCGAGGCTATAAATAAAGTAAAGAAAGTTTAGCTCTGAGGTATTGATATCTAAACATAAATCCTCTTTAAAAGAAATATCAAATTCTATCAACCCTACGCCCCCATTACAGGGAACACACTTGAGATGGCCCTGGGCTTTCTTATTGAATACTGAAAGAAGCTGTTCATTATCAAACATTTTGAGCTCTCCCCCCAAGACTTTCTGAAAAGCTTCTAGAAATTCCACGAAGGGGTTTGAGTCGTTAATATTTATATGCAGCATTCAGAATTGTTTTAGACATTATAATATTATTAAGAATAGATAAAGATGAGATTTGGGTACGAATATGGTTAACACAATCGTGACGATAATTAACCTTAAAGAAAAAAGACCAACCTATTTCTGGGTTGGCAGAAGCTTATTTGATAAAGACTAAGTTAGGATTAGAAGCACACTCAAGCCTAAGGTTTACTTAGTAGAAAGGAGTAAATTATTATAATTATAGGTACGCAAATATTCTTCTTTGAGCTGTTTTAGGTAGTCAACAATCTCGTCCTTTTTTTTATAATCAGGATTAAGCGCATCTACCACCTGCTCGTCTGTTATGGTAATAGCAAAATACCAATTACCACTTCTACTTTCATAAAAATTTTCAAGCGAGTTTTCCACTCCTTTATTCTCTAAAATTTTATCCAGCATAACGGGAACAAGATTGATCGTTTTTGTGGTACGTTCTACTTCATAGAATGAAAGATAATAGCTTGATTTGTTGACAGTAATGGGAATATTAGAGGAAAAATAATCAGGATTTGGGTTGAATTTGTATTCTATATACTGAAAAAATTCATAAGCGCTCTTGGGATCTTCAAAAATGTAGGCATACGCTTTAGGTAGGTCTTTCTGAAAGCGCTTTGCTATAGAAACATGATTTTCTTCAAGTTTTGGGGCAATAGCATAAGGAATACACGACACGAACATGAAACTACACCATAAAATGAGAACATGTTTCATAAATTCGGTGGTTACTAATTGGTGATAGGCACTATTAACAGATCGTCTACACAATTATCTTAGTGTAAATAGGGTTTACGACTTCATTTCTGCGAGGGCATATATAGGCGCATCATTTTCAAATTCAAACAATCTTGAGTAATCCATGACATTATCAATACCGTCAAGAGCGCACAAAAAAGAAATAACCGCACAAAGACCGTTAAAAAGTATATCTTTTGAAGTGGGGTCTTTAGGTCTTTTAGATTTTCTTCCCAAGGGCAAAACGTATCCACAACCCTGTAAAAAAGTAGCTTCGATTCGTAGAAGTTCGCTGGGCGTATATCCATTCATGCGACGTCCAAATGCTTCATTTACCTTACCTACATAATTTAAGTTCACTGAACCGTGGGTATCGCTAAGGTGTTTCCAGCTATCCGTATTATCCAGGATATTGCCTACCGCGCAACTTTTACAGCATTCAGGATGTAAATCGCCGTTGTGAAAAGCAGTATATAATTTTGTGATTGCATTCTCAAGCCTAAAGGAAGTTTTCATATACAAATCAATTTTAGTGCTACACAGTTTTTAAGGATTCATCTATAAGGCTATCAAAAATACTGCCCAATTCATCCTTATTCTAAATGAAATAATAAACACTTAAATGTAAATAAAAATTAAAGATTTTTAAATTCTTTACAGAACTATATTTCGCTCAGTCCCAATTCTTTTGTCTTTACTTAATCTTAACCCAAGGCTAAAGTTGACATGATATCAAAAAAACCTATGCTCCTTAGCTTTGCCCTAATTGTAAGCTTGAGTGTTTTGTTTTGAATTAGCCTAAGAAAGACCGACCTAGACCTCGGTCTTTTTTGTTGAATACAATAAAAAAACCACGCTTAAAAAAGCGTGGTTTTGATAATTATGTGACCCCGGAGGGATTCAAACCCCCAACCCTCAGAGCCGAAATCTGATGCGCTATTCAGTTGCGCCACGAGGCCTCACTATTTCCGTCAAACGGAAATTTTATTACTCCTGATTTTTTAAAATCAGGTAATTTATTCTAAAATCATACCTAAAAGGGCATTTTTAAAGCCTTTTAAGCCAGTTTTTTCTTTACAATACCAGAAATAGTCTTGCCATCTGCTTTACCGGCCAGTTTTTGAGAAGCGATCCCCATAACTTTACCCATATCCTGCATTCCCGAAGCTCCAGTTTCGGCAATTATCGCGTCAACTTCTGCTTCAATTTTTTCCTCACTAAGCTGCTCTGGCAGAAAACCTTCTATCACCTCAACCTGGTCCAGCTCATCTTTTGCAAGATCTTCGCGTCCTTGTTCTTTGTATATGGCGGCACTGTCCTTACGTTGCTTAACAAGCTTTTGAAGTAGTTTTAATTCTTCATCTTCAGAGATCTCTTTCTTAGATCCTGTTTCGGTCTGCGCCTTTAAAATTTCAGACTTGATGGCACGCAATGAAGTCAGGGCATTTTGATCCTTGGCCTTCATGGCTTCTTTCATTGCGCTCATTATACTGGTCTGCAAACTCATGGCCTTCATTTTAAATTCGGAGTGCGAAGATATGCTTTTCTAAGGAAAAAACGTAAATAGAAAATGAGTGATTTTCTACTATGTTTTCCTTCTTTAATCTACATTATCATGCAAAAAAGAATTATTGCTTCTCAATTTGATACCATCTTCATCTGAACTTAAAGAGGTTCTGGAAATATTTGAGTGACCAGAAGGTTTATCGTCTAAATTCACGCCCATTCTTTTATACGCTGGCTGTCTTTCTATTTCATCAATGCGAGTATGATTATTACTGAATTTATAATTGAATTCTTTTAGCATACGTCTACGCTCTGCCGCGCGCTCGCTCATTAACTTTGAGATAGGACTGTTCATGGGATCCTCATCTTTATCTTCTTCGGTATCCTCTTCCTTTTGCGGGGCTATGGTTTTTTTCTCAAAAACCATAGGTTCTTCTTCTCTCGCAGTGGCTTTTGGTTTCGCATTGTTCATTTGCTCTTCAAAATCCATATAATCATCTAGGCTGTAGCGCTTTTCGCCCTCCCTATCCACTTCGGTCATTGATATGATCTCGATGGGGTTTTTAACCTCTATATTCCGAAGGTCATCATCGGCAAGATCATAAACAATCTCTGCCTCATCTTCTCTTTCTCCTGCTTCGTTAGCATTGTCGTTCAAGGGCATATCAAAAGAAAGTGTAAACTGCTCCTCCTCTTCTTCAAACATATCCATTACCTCTTCTTCCTGGGCGGGTGCATCTATGCTCACGATCTCAAAGTCATCATCATCCTCTTCTTCCATAAAAAGCTCTTGCACCTGCGGGGCAAATACTTCTTCATACTCTACCATAATATCCCTGATCACGGAAGTGGTAGCTATAAAATCTGGTTTCTTCAATTCCCGGGGCTCTTCTTTCTTGGGCGACGGCATCATGATTTCCATAGGATCTACCGCATCATCCAGGGTATGCTTAACGATTTTATCTTCCTTTTTTTCATCATCCTTTTTTGAGGTCGCGGGGAAATTTATACTTCCTCCCAGTTTTTTTGGAGAAAGCTCGTGCTGTGCCTTTTGTTCATCCTCCAGGGTATGGATGATTTTTTTTGTTTCGGTATTTACGATTTCGTTTTGCTGCTCTACGTTAAAACCAGTGGCGATAATAGTTACAGATATAGCGTCACCCAGACTCTCATCTTCACCTACACCCATAATGATATTTGCGCTATGGCCAGCTTCATCCTGGATGTGGTCGTTGATTTCCCCTATTTCATCAATTGTGATCTCTTCCTCTCCCGAAACGATAAGTAACAGCACGTTTTTAGATCCGCGTATTTTATTGTCGTTCAATAACGGGGAATCCAGCGCTTTCATAATAGCGTCTGTGGCACGGGTGCCACCGCTTGCATGAGCACTACCCATTATTGCGGTACCACTATTACTCAAAACCGTTTTAGCATCCCGAAGGTCAATATTTTGTGTATAGTGATGGGTTATTACTTCTGCGATACCACGGGAAGCAGTGGCAAGTACTTCATCTGCCTTGCTAAAACCTGCCTTAAAGCCAAGATTACCATAAACTTCCCGCAATTTATTGTTGTTGATCACAATAAGGGAATCTACATGCGAACGCAATTTTTCAACACCCAACTGTGCCTGCTCGTTACGTGTTTTTCCCTCAAACTGAAAAGGAATGGTAACGATACCCACCGTCAGGACGTCCATCTCTTTGGCCATTTTTGCAATAACCGGAGCGGCTCCTGTACCCGTACCGCCACCCATACCAGCGGTAATAAATATCATTTTTGTACTTACACCAAGCATTTGCTTGATCTCTTCTGTACTTTCTATGGCTGCTTTTTCCCCTACTTCTGGATTTGCCCCTGCACCCAGACCTTCCGTAAGACTTACGCCCAACTGAATTTTTATGGGTACCGGACTATTTTCTAAGGCCTGTGCATCTGTGTTGCAGACCACGAAGTCTACACCTTTGATACCGGCCTGAAACATATGGTTAATGGCATTGCTGCCCCCGCCGCCTACGCCTATCACCTTAATGACATTGCTTTGGTTTTTGGGTAGATCAAACGAAATGTTCTCAAAATCTGTATTGCTCATAATCAATCGTTTTGACTGTTCTTATTATTTGGGTTGCTTTTATTCTAACTCCGAAGAAAAATCACGGCAAAAATCCATTTTTTATCTTCTTTTACTGATTAAAACGTCTTCTTTTTATCCGTATTTCTACATCCTAAAAGCAGCCGCATTCTATTTTATAGTATACTTTTCTTTGTTCCTTGTGCTTTTTCTCTTATTTCCTACTCCGCATTATCCAGGAAATCCTTGAATTTTTCGGCCCATTTATCAAAAATACTTTTGCGTGGGCTCGTGGGTTCTGGTGCCTGATGATCTTCTTGAAAGTCCTGTTCTTCTTCTATTTTCTGCTCAAAATCTTCTATAAGTTCTTCTTTTTCCTTAGGGCGTCTACTTTTCTCATCTTTTGTCTGCAAGCTGTTCATGACAAGGCCTACAGCAGTCGCATAAAGTGGGCTCGTAGTTTCTGAGGTGCTGTCACCGGCAAGGTGCTCATTGGGAAATCCTATACGGGTATCCATCCCCGTGATGTACTCCACAAGTTGTTTTAAATGCTTCAATTGCGATCCCCCACCAGTTAATACAATGCCGGCGATCAGTTTCTTTTTCTGTTCTTCATGCCCGTAGTTTTTAATCTCCTGATATACCTGCTCTACGATTTCCACCACGCGCGCATGGATGATCTTGGAAAGGTTTTTTAGGGTAATTTCTTTGGGTTCGCGACCACGCAGACCCGGTATCGAAACGATCTCATTGTCTTTATTCTCCCCTGGCCAGGCCGAACCAAACTTAATTTTAAGAAGTTCAGCTTGCTTTTCAATAATACTGCAGCCTTCTTTAATATCTTCGGTAATCACATTTCCGCCAAAGGGAATTACCGCCGTATGACGAATGATCCCATCTTTAAAAATGGCGAGGTCTGTGGTGCCACCACCTATATCAATCAGCGCCACCCCGGCTTCTTTTTCCTCCTGGCTAAGCACCGCATTGGCTGACGCAAGCGGTTCCAGCGTAATTCTGTCCAGATTGAGTCCGGCACTTTTTACGCAACGCCCTATATTTCTAATACTGGAAACCTGGCCCACTACCACGTGAAAATTGGCCTCTAGCCTACCACCATACATCCCAATAGGTTCTTTTATTTCGGCCTGACCGTCTACTTTGTATTCCTGCGGAAGCACGTGAATGATCTCTTCCCCGGGCAACATGACAAGTTTGTGAACCTGGTTGCACAACAGATCGATATCTTTCCCGTCAATCACCTCATCTGGGTTTGCACGCGTTATGTAATCGCTATGTTGTAAACTCCGTATATGTTGGCCAGCGATGCCCACCACCACGTCTTCTATTTTGATGGCAGAAGCACTTTCGGCCTCCTGGATAGCTTGCTGAATGGATTGTATGGTCTGCGTAATATTGTTCACCACACCGCGGTGCACACCCAGGCTTTTAGACTTCCCTATGCCCAGGATCTCCATTTTCTTGTATTCGTTATAGCGCCCCACCATTGCTACGATTTTAGTGGTGCCTATATCCAGTCCTACCGCTATATCCTTATCTTCCATAACTTACTTTTTAGTACCTACTACCTGTCCCTTGAACCTAAGGTCCACCAGGCGGTATGTTTCTAAACTTTTATCTTTTAACGTTTTTTGATAAAACGCCTTATAATTATTGAATTTTGAAGCTAATGTTTCAGGCTTACCGAGGTTTATACGATATTCCATCACCCGGGGCGTTAGCAAATACCCTCCATTTTTAGTACGTGTAAGGCCTATAATCTGCTTATCAAGCATGGCGTCACTCTTTATATATTGCAAAAGCGGAAAAACTTCGTGCAGTTGATCTTTGTTCACACCGTTCACAATGGGAACCCGTGCCGAATAATTACTGGACAATGGCATGGCACTACCGGTCTTATCCAGGTAATAGGGTATCGCCGCATCAATACGTGCCAGTGGCTTGCGTTGCTCAATATTTGCCCCTACAATGCCATTAAGGGTAAGATAAACATCTGCATTTGCAATCATTGCGTTGCTGTCCAAACGTTTTTCTAATGTTTCCAAAGCTAAACGTTCTTTGTCCAGACCCGTAAGGTGCTGATTACTTTGTATTAACAATTTGTTAACCGCAGCGGCAGTAATAAAAAGATTATCACCAGCCTCAAAATTGACCTGTACCCCTTCCACCTTGCGCGCACCGCTTCTTCTGGCCGAAAAACTGAACAAAAACACCGAAAAACCGACTAAAACAGTCATTTTTATGTAAAACCAATTAACTTTCATGCCGTAAGTATTTTGGTTAATTTTTCTATTTCCACGCCAATGTCACCTGCACCAAGCATAACGATTATCTTCGGTTTTGATGCATTTATTGCCGATTTTAGCTCATTTTTGGCAATTTTCCGCTTCCGCGGAAGCGTTATTTTTTTCAGTAATAATTCACTGTTCACACCTTCTATAGGTTCTTCGCGTGCAGGATAAATATCAAGCAGTAGCACTTCATCAAACTGGGATAGACTTTTTGCAAAATCCTCCATAAAATCACACGTACGGCTAAAAAGATGCGGCTGAAAAACCACTAAAACCTCCTCGTTGGGATATAATTCCCGTACAGATTGCCGCACCGCATCAATCTCTGTGGGATGGTGTGCGTAATCGTCAATAAGAACAAGATCTTCCCTGTTGATTCGATACGTAAAACGCCTATTTACACCTGAAAAACTGCCCAGTGCCGACTTTAATTCTCCACCCGCAACACCATATTTTATGGCCATTGCCAGGGCGGTTGCCGCGTTGAACACGTTGTGCCTTCCTGGTAATTGTATTTTAATATCTTTTAAAATCCCGTCAGGATAGTGCAGGTCAAAGTGAAAAGCACCGTTTTTTATGGTAACATTATTTGCCGAAAATTCAGCTTTTTCTTCTACGGCAACCGTAATTCCCGAGAGGTCCAGTCCATTTTTTATAAAAAGGGTTCCGTCTTTTTGTACGTGCTGGGCAAACTCCCTAAAACCTTCTTCCATCACCGAAACATCACCGTAAATATCCAGATGGTCTGCATCCATAGAACTGATGCTGGCAATGTTAGGATACAACTGCAAAAACGAGCGGTCATATTCATCAGCTTCCACCACGATGACCTCTTCGCCTTTCTGGATGAGATTGCTGTTATAATTGGTTGCGATCCCACCTAAAAAAGCGGTCACGGGAACGCCGGTTTCGGCCAGTAAATGACCCAGGATTGCTGATGTGGTCGTTTTACCGTGCGTTCCCGCAACGGCCAGGCAAAATTTGTCTTTGGTCAACAACCCCAGTACTTCCGCCCGCTTTTTGATACTAAAACCCTGATTTTTGACATAGGCGAAGCCTTTGTGATTTTTAGGGATTGCAGGCGTGTAAACAACAAGTACGCTTTCTTTATCCGCAGTATGTACGGGAATCGCCTCAACCGAATCTTCATAATGTATTGAAATCCCCAGGGCTTCCAGTTGGTTAGTTATCGTACTGGGCGTTTTATCATAGCCATAAACCGCATGGCCGGCCGCTTTAAAATAGCGGGCCAGCGCACTCATACCTATCCCACCAATACCGATGAAATAATACGTTTTTATGTGGTTCAGGCTGTTCACTTTATTATTGTTCTTTCTAATGTTGTTTTCCAAATCACTTCTCGATACATTTTTGATTTCCACTATCGCTTCACTCAAAAAAACTCCTTCTCGATACTTTTTCGATCTTCGCTAACGCTCCGACCGAAAACACTCGAAGTGACATTCTAATTTATTTTCCTCTCTCTTCTCTTTATTCTTTATTCTCTATTCTCTATTCTCTATTCTTTTCGTAAAATCATCTTTTCCACTTCCTCAATAATGTCATCTGTAGCATGGGGAAGTGCCAATTTGTTTATGTTTTCACCTAATTTTCGGCGCTTTTCCGGATTTTTTACGAGTTCGTCAAATATGGGTTTGAACTGCGTTTCAAGTTCTTTTTCAGCCAGTAAAATAGCAGCATCCTTTGTTGCGATCGCCTGGGCATTTTTAGTCTGGTGATCTTCTGCAACATTAGGTGAGGGTATAAAAATCACCGGTTTGCCCACTATACAAAGTTCAGAAACAGATCCTGCCCCGGCCCTGCTGATGATAAGATCTGCAGCGGCATAGGCCAAATTCATTGTATCTATATACGCCAGCACGGTTACATTTTCTAACGTGTCATTCTCTTTATATTGCTCATAATATAATTTACCGGTCTGCCAGATCACCTGCACTCCCTGCGCAAGGATATAGTCTAAATTTTTTGAAACGAACGCATTGATCGCTCGTGCTCCAAGGCTTCCGCCAAGAACTAAAAGGGTTTGTTTTCCTTCTTCTAATCTAAATTTTATCTGTCCGTCTCTTCGCTTATCATTGATTTCAAGCAGGTCCTGACGTACGGGATTTCCCGTTTTTACTATCTTTTCCTTAGGGAAAAATGCCTGCATATTGTCATAGGCAACACAGATTTTCTTGGCTTTTTTGCTCAGCAACTTATTGGTCACCCCCGCATACGAATTTTGCTCCTGTATAAGCGTGGGTATATTTTTAGAGTTTGCCGCCTGCAACAATGGACCGCTGGCAAAACCTCCCGTCCCTATTACCACATCAGGTTTGAACGTTTTTATAATTTTTACCGAAGCCAATAAGCTACTTATCAACTTCAATGGAAACATAAGGTTGGAAAGGGTAAGTTCCCTCTTGATCCCGGTGATCCACAAACCTTTAATAGTATACCCAGCCTGGGGTACTTTTTCCATTTCCATACGGTCACGTGCCCCCACAAAGAGAAATTCCGCATCTGGATATTTCACTTTGAGACCATCGGCAATTGCCAGCGCCGGGTAAATATGCCCGCCGGTACCGCCGCCTGATATGATGAATCTGTAGGGTTTCAAACTATTATTATTATTGTTATTTCTATTATTATTTCAGCTGAAAACTGATTATTAACTGACCAAATTTTCAATTCCCCTTAGGGGGTTAGGGGGATTACAGCGCTTCACTCAATACCTCAAGCGGATTCATTTCTTCTTCGGCCTTTTCTTCCTGTGCCCTGATTTCTTCCCGTTTTGCGCTTACACTTAATATAATGCCTATCGCCAGGCAGGTCATCCATATGGAGGTACCACCGCTACTCACCATGGGTAAGGTTTGCCCGGTTACCGGAAATAATTCTACCGCAACCGCCATATTGATCAACGCCTGAAAAACAATGGGCAACCCTACACCCAGCGCGACCAGTTTCCCAAAAACGCTGGGGGATTTAAATGCTACGATGACAATCCTAAATAACAGCAATAAATAGAGCAGCATTAACGTCATACCGCCCAGAAGTCCCCATTCTTCAACAATGATCGCAAAAATAAAATCTGAGGTACTTTGTGGTAAAAAGTTTTTCTGAACACTTTTCCCAGGTCCCAGCCCCATGACTCCGCCTGTAGCAATCGCGATTTTCGCTTTTTCAATCTGATAATCTGCTTCAGTATCTACATTATCCGTAAAGCTGTCTACCCGCGCCATCCAGGTATCCACCCGGTTGGGAAAGGCCTTCGGAAACGCTTTTGCAGCAACCACAAAAAACGCAAGTAAAAAGAAACCAACGAGCAACATAGATCCCAAATATTTTAACGGATAACCCCCTATAAATAATAAGGTAAAGGTCATCGCAGCAATGATGGCGGTCGTGGAAAAGTTGGCCGGTAATATAAGGGCCAACATAACACCTACCGGCAACCACAAGGGCAACAGGCTTTCCTTAAAAGTTATTTCCCTATCCTGAATTTTAGACAGGTAACGCGCCACATAAACCATAAGCACTACTGCCGCAAGCGTTGATGTCTGGAAGGTGAACCCCACGAATGGTACCTGTATCCACCGGCTGGCATTCGCCCCATCTATGGTCGTTCCCTGCGCCAGGGTCACGATCAATAAAATAAGAATTACCGGTAGCAGGATAATGGACAATCCTTTAAAATAGTGATAAGGCACGCGGTGAACACCATAAATTATGGCAAAACCAAGTACCAAATGCATAAAATGCCGCACCAAAAAACCAATGGTATCCCCATCCCCATATAAATAGGCCAGGTTACTGCTGGCACTATAAACAGGCAAAAAAGAAAACAGTGCAAGAAAAGCCACTATGGCCCAGATCGCACGGTCTCCCTTTAAATTTGTTATGATGTTCCACGATTTGCTCACGTACTCCGTATTACTATTTTTATTGCTATTATTATTTGTTCCGAAAACTTGGATTTTCTACATTTTCAGGTCATTTTTTAAACCCTACTTTAAACTTCCCCCTTTGGGGGTTAGTGGGACTAGAGGTTTCTTACCGCTTCTTTGAACTGTCTGCCCCGGTCTTCATAATTTTCAAACAAGTCAAAACTTGCACATGCTGGTGAAAGCAAAACATTTTCGCCTTTGTTGGCCAATTTGTAGGCGATTTTAGTGGCTTCTACCACACTCTGCGTTTCAATGATCACATCTACCATATTGGAAAAAGTGTCCATCAGCTTTCTGTTGTCTACACCCAGGCAGATGATCGCTTTCACTTTCTCATTTACCAGTGGAAAAAGGTCTTTGTAATCATTGCCTTTATCTGTCCCTCCCACGATCCAGACGGTAGGTGCGGTCATGCTATCCAACGCGTAAAAAGTTGCGTTTACGTTTGTCGCCTTAGAATCATTGATATAGGAAACATTATTGATCTTTAAAACTTGTTCCAGGCGGTGTTCAACACCCTGAAAACCTTCCAGGCTTTCCCGTATGGTCGCCTTGCGGATACTAAGCAGGCGCGAGGCCGTTGCTGCTGCCATTGCGTTTTTTGTATTGTGCACACCCTTCATGGATAGATTTGCTGTTGACATAGTAAGTTGGTTATTGTCTATTTCTATTATTATTTTATCGTTGGCCAAATAAGCCCCTTCTTTTACTTTTTTTAATACCGAAAATGGAAGCAGCCGTGCCTTGACGGGATGCTTTTCAAGCCAGTCTGTGATCACCGTATCATCTGCATCATAGATGAGATAATCACTTTCGGTCTGGTTCATCGCAATCCTGAATTTTGATGCGATGTAGTTTTCAAATTTGTACTCATACCGATCCAGATGGTCTGGGGTAATGTTTGTGATTATTGCAATATGCGGGGCAAAATCAACGATCCCATCCAGCTGAAAACTGCTGATTTCAAGCACATAATTTTCAATATCCTTTTCTGCCACTCCTCTTGCGAAACTATCTCCTATGTTTCCGGCAGCAATACTTTTTAAGCCCGCTACCTTTAAAATATGCGCTACCATTGAGGTGGTCGTGGTCTTCCCGTTACTGCCCGTGATCGCGATCAAATTCGCTTTCGTATATCTTGAAGCAAATTCAATTTCTGAAATCACTGGGATTCCTTCCGCTTTAAGCGAAACGATAAGCGGGGCTTTATCAGGAATCCCCGGACTCTTAACTACCGCATCAGCCGTTAGGATTCGGGATTCACTATGACCACCTTCTTCCCATTCAATGGCATTATTTATAAGAACATCTTTGTACTTGGTTTTGATTTTACCAAAATCAGATACAAACACTTCAAAACCTTCCTTTTTACCCAATAAAGCGGCACCAATCCCAGATTCACCGCCACCAAGTATGATCAATTTTTTTGCCATTTTTACCTGATTTTTAAGGTTACAATGGTGATAATTGCCAGTAAAATGCCAATAATCCAAAACCTCACAACGATTTTACTCTCGTGCAATCCTCGTTTTTGATAATGATGGTGTAAAGGTGACATCAGGAAAATACGCCTGCCTTCTCCCGTTTTTTTCTTTGTGTACTTAAACCAGCTAACCTGCAAAACCACCGAAAGCGTTTCCATAAAGAAAATTCCACAGAGAATGGGTATAAGCAATTCTTTTCTTATAGCGATCGCGATTACCGCAATGACACCACCTATGGTAAGACTGCCGGTATCGCCCATAAAAACCTGGGCGGGATACGTATTGTACCATATAAAACCTACTAATGCTCCCGCAAAAGCGGTAATGAAAATCACCATTTCACCGGTACGCGGTATAAACATTACATTGAGGTAATCACTGAATATAATGTTACCCGAAATCCATGCAAAAAGTCCCAGCGTCAATACAATTATTGCCGAAGATCCTGCCGCCAGCCCATCAATACCATCCGTAAGGTTTGCTCCATTGGAAACCGCCGTAACTATAAAAATTACGATAGGTATAAAAATGAGCCATGCATATTTCACATATTCATCCCCCAGCCAACTCACGATCTTGGCATAATCCACTTCATTGTTCTTTACAAAAGGAATGGTGGTGGTAAGCGATTTTTCTTCTCCAGAAAATTCATCTTCACTGTTCTGGGTAAGGAGTTCCTGCTTATTTTTTGAATTTGCCATCTCTTCTTTTATCGTGATATCCGGATGAAAGAAAATGGTTGCGCCCACAATAACGCCCAATCCTACCTGACCTATGATTTTAAATTTTCCGGCAAGGCCTTCTTTGTTTTTTTGCTTGATTTTTAAATAATCATCCAGAAATCCTATAGCTCCCATCCACAAAGTAGTGACTATAAGCAGGAGCACATAAATATTATCAAGCCTGGCAAAAAGCACTACGGGGATCAGCGTAGCTATAATAATAATCAGACCGCCCATGGTAGGGGTTCCCGCTTTTTCTACCTGACCTTCAAGGCCTAGATCGCGTATGGATTCGCCCAATTGTTTGCGCTGTAAATACAGTATGATCCTCTTTCCCCAGATGGTAGAAATCGCAAGGGAAAGTAGAATAGCAAGGGATGCCCGGAACGAGATAAAACCAAAAAGACTGGCTCCCGTCAGGTTATATTGCTGCTCTAAATAATCAAACAAGTAGTACAACATAAGTGTTAATCATTGTTCCGCCAACTGCCGGAAACTGCTATTTATTAAGTTCGCTTAAAAGCTCTTTTACTATTTTGTAATCGTCAAAATCACTGCGCACGCCATTTACTTCCTGATAGGTCTCGTGGCCTTTACCGGCTATGAGGATAATGTCATTTTCCTGCGCCATCTGGCAAGCCGTTTTAATGGCCTGCTTCCTGTTTGTGATACTTAGAATTTTCTTTACATTTAAAGGTTCCACACCATTTTCCATTTCTTCAATAATGGTTTCCGGGTTTTCGGTACGGGGATTATCACTGGTGAGAATCGCCTTTGTGCTTAGCGTTGAGGCTATATTTGCCATTTTTGGCCTTTTTGTCTTATCGCGGTCGCCACCACAACCCACAACGGTAATAAGTTCTTCGTTTTTTGTACGAATGTCATTTATGGTCTCCAACACATTTTGCAGCGCATCTGGCGTATGGGCATAATCAACGATCGCGGTAATTTTTCTTTCAGAAATAAAATATTGAAACCGGCCACTCACACTTTTTAGTCCGCTAATAAGCTGGAGGGCCTCCATTTCCTCAAGACCCAGCAAATCTGCCGTGGCGTAAATGGCCAAAAGATTGTACGCGTTGAAAGTGCCTATCAACTTTGACCAGACTTCATTGCCATTAATTTTGAGCAGCAAGCCAGAAAATTGATTTTCTAAAATCAGTGCTTTATAGTCAGCATATGATTTTAATGCGTAGGTCACTTTTTTAGCCCTGGTATTTTGCACCATAATCTGACCATTCTTATCGTCTACGTTTACCAGTGCAAAAGCAGTTTTGGGCAAATTATCAAAGAATGCTTTTTTAACATCGCGATATTCTGCGAAGGTGTCATGGTAATCCAGGTGATCATGCGTAAGATTGGTAAAAATTCCGCCGGCAAAATGCAAACCTTCGGTGCGCTTCTGATGGATACCGTGCGAACTCACTTCCATAAAGCAGAATTCTACCCCGGCAGCGTTCATTTCGCTTAGGTATTTATTGATCACAAGTGGATCTGGCGTGGTATGCGTTGCCTTATGTTCTGTATCGCCAACAACAATTTTCACGGTGGAAAGCAGTCCCGTTTTATAACCTGCATCAGCAAAAAGACGGTGCAAAAGGCTAGCGATGGTCGTTTTACCATTAGTACCGGTAATTCCCACCAGTTTCAGGTTTTCTGAAGGATGTTCATAAAAATTGGCCGCCATGATCGCCAGCGCACTGTGCGTATTGTTTGTCTTTATATAGGTAATCCCATTTACAAAACGCTTTGGCAAGGTTTCACAAACAATAGCAATCGCCCCGGCGTCTTCTGCCTTTTTTATATAATCGTGTCCATCACTGTGTGTACCTTTAATGGCTACGAAAACGTCATTCAAACCGACTTGTCGTGAGTCATAATGAATAGAAGTGACCGCCACGATAGTACTCCCTACGACAGAATCAAGGGTAACTTTGTACAATATGTCTTTTAGTATATTCATGACAATTGCAGTGTTATTTGTTGGTTTTTAGCTACTTTTTCACCCGGTATTAGGGATTGTAGCTCTACTTTTCCAGTTCCTTTAAAATGAACTTTAAGGCCCATGTTTTCTAAAAGGGAAACTGCATCCATACCGCTCATTCCTTTTACATTTGGCACCGTGGCGTACCCCTTTTGCACTTTTTTGTAATATGCTTCATAATCCTGATCTACGGCGGTCGTGTTTACTTTGGGCAATTCTACCTCATCAACGAGCGGTGTATCACTGTAGATTTTCTGGGCAATTTGTTTAAAAACCGGTGCAGCGACCACATTACCATAATAGCCTAGTTTTTTGTTGGGTTTATGAACCACCACGATACAGGAATATTCAGGGTTTTCAGCGGGGAAATAACCTGCAAATGAGGCAATATATCTACCTCCCTCTATCCAGTATTCCGTTTGGCAGGTTCCCGTTTTTCCGGCCATTGAGAAGTTGGGCGAATAAATATTGGATGCTGTACCGCGTTCCACAACGTTTTTCATCATCACCTTGACCTCATCAATAGTTTCCTGCGAACAGATTTGCGGATTTATTACTTCTTTATCAAATTTTTCTACGGAAGCATCCCACTTTTTAATCTCACGGATAAAGCGTGGTTTTACCATCTCCCCATCGTTTGCTATAGCGTTATAAAACGTAAGGATCTGTAATGGCGTCAGGGAAACCCCGTATCCAAATGCCATCCACGGCAGGGTGGTACCGTACCAGTCTTTATCGCCGGGAATGGGAATATGTGGATTGCCCTCCCCTTTTATGGAAAGACCTATTTTATGATCAATATCCATATCCTGAAGGCTTCTGATAAACCGTTCTGGATTGTCCTTATAACTCTCATTGATGAGTTTTGCAAAAGCAGTATTTGAAGAAAGTTCAAAAGCTTTCGCAGCTGAAATTTTTCCGTAGCCGCCCCAGTGGGAATCATAAACGGTACGATTGTAAAATTTTACACGGCCGTTTTCGGTATCCACTACCGTACTGCTATCAATGACTTTATCATCAAGAGCCGCTGCGAGTGCCATGAGCTTAAACGTAGAACCTGGCTCGTGCGATTCATAAACGGCATAATTGCGGTCTTCATAATAGGTGCCATCACTGGTGCGGCCCAAATTAGATATTGCCTTGATCTCACCGGTTTTAGTCTCCATTACCACAACACAACCGTGTTCTGCCTCAAATTTCTCTAACGTTCCCAGCAGTGCATGGTGCGCCACATCCTGAATATTCACATCTATTGTAGAGATCACGTCATAACCATCTTCCGGCTCTACTATATTGTTGAGACCCATAGGCTTCCACTGGCCTTTGGCGATACGCTGTTTAAGCCTTCTGCCTTCTTTTCCACGCAGATACGTACCGAAAGCCCCTTCAAGCCCTACACGTGTATAGTAACCATTCTCATCACGTCGCTCGTAACCCACGGTGCGTTCCGCCATTTTATTGAGAGGATGCTCCCGCTCTATATGTTGCTCTGTAATGATACCGCCTTTGTATGGCCCCTTGTTGAAAAGAGGTAGGTTTTTCACTTTCATGTACTGCGAATAACCAAGGTTGCGTGTGATTAGCAGGTATCTGTTTTTATTTGCCCGCGCCCTGCGCATGAGGTTTACGTAGTACGACGATTCCCTTCCCAGGGCACCAGAAAGTCCTTTACCCAATGCCGCTATATTTTCCTCAAAATCAGTATCGGAAGGTGCCAGGGCATCAAAGCGGATATCATATTTAGGCACTGAAGTTGCCAGCAGGCTACCATCACCAGCATACAAATTCCCGCGGTTTGCCGGAATGGTAAACATACGCTCGGTACGTTCTTCAGCAAGTTCCCGATATTTATCACCATCTACTACCTGTATGTCGACGAGCTTTATGGCCACTGCGACAGCGACAAGAAAAAGCACCCCGGCGACCAGGTACATACGGTTCAATATGTTTTTTTCACTTATTGCCATATAGCTGCCCTACTGGGCTTTATTCTTCTTTACTCTTATCTTTTTAGGTGGTACAAGCGGTGGACGCAATCCCTGATCTGCAACTTTACGCGTTACGGCACTTTCCATAATAAGACGACGTACCTGTAAGCGGGTATCTACAAACTCGCTTCGCAGGGCTTTAACATCTGTATTCAATTCAGCAATTTGATGCACTTTGCGATCTGCGCGGTGCGAACTTGCAATCATAACAATTGCCAGAACGGAAAGAAATATGATCATGCGCCAGTTTTTCATAGCGTCATCGCTTACCAAAAATTTGCCTTTCAATATGTGGTAAATGCCGTTTTTCAAATCCTACTTGCTATTGCTGTTATACTGTTATTATTATTAATTGTTGTCTTTATTATCAACCTTTTCTGCGATGCGCAATTTTGCGCTGCGCGCCCTGTTGTTTTCTTTTATTTCTTTTTTACCTGGCACAATGAGCTTCCCAACTTTTTTAAAAGGAACCTCAAAGTGCCCGAACATATCTTTTTCCGGTTCTCCCTGAAACAATCCATTACGGATATAGCGTTTCACCAATCGATCTTCGAGCGAATGATAGGAGATCAAGCTTAGACGGCCATTTGTTTTGAGCACGCCTTCGGTTTGTTGTAAAAATTCCTTAAGCGCTTCCAGTTCCTGGTTGACCTCAATCCGAATCGCCTGATAAACCTGTGCCAGTATTTTATGCTCCCGGTTAACGGGCAAAAACGGCGCAAGCAATTCTTTAAGTTGCTCAGAGGTTTTTACAGGTTCTTCTTTACGCTTTGAAATGATCGTACGGGCTATTTTAGGCCCGTTCCGCAGTTCGCCATAGTCTATAAAAACCCTGCCCAGTTCTTTCTCACCGTACGTATTCACGACTTCAAAAGCAGATAGCGGGCGGGTCTGATCCATACGCATATCAAGATCAGACTCAAAACGCGTTGAGAAACCACGTTCTGCCACATCAAACTGATGTGAGGAAACACCAAAATCCCCCAAAATACCGTCAACTTTACCCGCTCCATTAAAACGCAAAAAACGCTTCATATGCCTAAAATTCTCTCCTATAAGCACAAAACGATCATCATCGATTTTGTTCAACAACGCATCACGATCCTGGTCAAAGGCATACAATCTACCTTTATCGCCCAATCTCTTTAATATTTCACGCGAGTGCCCACCACCACCAAAGGTGACATCCACATAGACGCCATCTGGCTTTATCGCCAGGCCGTCCACACTTTCATGCAGCAGTACAGGGTTATGATAATCCATCTGGTATTTCCATTATATCGCCCATAACTTCCTGAGCCTGATTTTCAAAATCTTCCCCACCGGCAGCAATGATGTTCTCATAGCTCTCTTTATCCCATATTTCTACAATATTTATGGCTGAGGAAAGAACAATCTCTTTTTCGAGTTGGGCAAATTCAACAAGGTCTTTAGGAACAAGCAAACGCCCTGCGGTATCTATTTCTACAATTTTTACCCCGGCGGTAAATTTCCTTATGAAGTCGTTGTTTTTTTTATTGAAACGGTTGAGTTTATTCATGCGCTGCATCAATAAATCCCACTGTGCCATGGGATACAACTCTAAACAAGAATTAAAAACCGCTCGTTTTACCACAAAACCATCCTGAAGCTCTGGAGCGAGCTGCTTTTTGAGCGCAGTAGGCAACATTAGCCTACCTTTAGCGTCCATTTTGCATTCATATGTTCCTGTTATATTGAGCAAGAGGGGGTTAGCTTTTGACCGTTACAAATTCAAATATAGAGAAATTATTACCACATTTTACCACTTTTACCCACTTTGTTGATAAATGACGTCACTTGTTGACTATCTTTTAGTTATCAACAAATTAGGTTTTTGACATTATTCCGTAGTCAAAGAAGGTCGCAGCTCCCTCTAGGATATAGATACCGCTACTTTTCACAAAGTCTGGATCTACAGTAATCAGACGTGTGGTAAAAAGTGGAGAAGAGCGGGCTATCTTATTTTAAAAAGATCGCTATTCATCCCTAAAATTCTATTTTTTAAGGGTCAGGCGATTGCCTACTATTTCAATTACAGTATTTTAAAAAACTATTCTTTTTAAGTAGTTTGTACTGCGGTGCGATTTAGTGTAAATGTCTATATTTGTGACTAAGCTTGACGCTCACCGCATATGACTCACGATTTAAAAAAGGAAAAGAAATACACGTACATAGAAGTTGGTGAAGGCACACCTATCGTGGTTCTACACGGGCTAATGGGTAGTTTGAGCAACTTTGATTCCGTTACTTCTTATTTTTCCCAGCAGGGTTACAAAGTGGTGATCCCCATGTTGCCCATCTATTCTACCCCTCTCCTTAAAACGGGTGTCAAAACATTCGCAAAGTACCTCAACGACTTTCTTAAGTTCAAAAAACTTGAAAAAGTGATTCTTTTGGGAAATTCCCTTGGTGGTCATATAGGTCTTTACCACACAAAAATGTACCCCGAAAACATGAAGGCGCTGGTCATTACGGGCAGCTCTGGCCTTTATGAAAATGCCATGGGCGAAAGCTATCCCAAGCGCGGGGATTACGAGTACATCAAGAAAAAAGCAGAAGATGTTTTTTATGACCCTGCAGTGGCCACTAAAGAAATCGTGGACGATGTCTATGCCGTGGTCAATGATCGCAACAAACTTGTAAAGACACTTGCAATTGCAAAAAGCGCGATTCGCCACAATATGGGAAATGATTTGCCCAGCATGCATACGCCCACTTGTATAATCTGGGGAAAAAATGACAATGTGACCCCACCAGAGGTTGCACAGGATTTTGATAAACTCTTACCAGATTCTAACCTCTATTGGATAGACAAATGCGGTCATGCCGCGATGATGGAACGACCAAACGAGTTTAACGAAATTCTTCATAATTGGCTCAAGGAGCGTAATTATTAGCTCCTAAACCTATTTTATTCCTTTTAAAACCTATCGATGCAGATTAAATCGGCTGAATTTCTCATAAGCAACTCTAAGGTAGATAAATGCCCGCAGCAGCGCTTACCGGAATACGCATTTATAGGCCGCTCCAATGTGGGCAAGTCTTCCCTGATCAATATGCTCACCCAGCGAAAAAACCTTGCAAAAACATCGGGAAGACCAGGAAAAACCCAACTTATCAATCATTTTACCATTAATTCAAACTGGTTTCTGGTAGATTTACCTGGTTATGGATATGCCCGCGTTTCCAAAAAGGCCAAGAAAGAATTTCAGAAATTCATAACCAATTATTTTGAACAGCGCGAGCAGTTGATTTCTGCTTTTGTATTGATTGACTGCCGTCATGAACCCCAACCCATAGACCTCGAGTTTATGGAATATCTGGGCGAGCACCAAATCCCTTTTTCCATTATTTTCACAAAAGCTGATAAGTTGAAACCTATGGCTTTGAAGCGCAATATTGAAGTCTATAAAGCGACATTACTAGAAGGCGTCTGGCTGGAAATGCCAAATTATTTTGTGAGCAGCGCTACAAATACTACAGGCCGGGATGAAATTCTAGCTTACATTGATGGGATTAATGAAGGAATGAAGGAGTAACTTTCGTTGCAGGTTCAATGTTGCAGCTTACAGGTTTTGAATAATGTAAAATGCATTGGATAAAACCAAAATATTTTATAACATACAGTACAATTTTTCTTCGTTTGAAAGTTAGAAAAGCGACACTTTGGAATATGAAAAAGATTATATACAACGTGAGATTCAGAGGCTTTCTTTAGTTCTCCAAACCTTAATTGAGAAAATCACCGGGGCCAGTTCTAAAATTCCTCAGGATAATTTCAATGAAATCGATACGATTTTGAATATCAATTTCGATTTTTCTATTGAAGAACTTATTAATGCAACTCCACGGGACTTAAACGAGAAATTAAAAGAAATACACCCGGCACATCTTGAAAAATTAATCGATCTCCTTTATATCTTGATTAATAAATCAGAGTTCACTACTATACATTCAGCAAACCTCCATAAACTAATTTCGATCGATCTTATATTGATTAAAATTCTTGATGATAGATCTAAAGATTTTTCTATAGCGCGTATGCAACACAAACTGGAGTTAGAAAAACATTTGAAAACTCCATAACGTTACCTGTATATTGTACCCTAAAGGTCAAAACATTTTTACGCTATTCAATCTACAGCATACAAATTTCATTCTACAGTAGTTGCCCTTTCTTCAATCAATGCTATCAACTCCCCAGAATCTTTCAGCGCATCCAATTCCTCTTTAGAAGCAAAAATCTCTAAATTCTCCCCATTTTCAGCTAAAATCACCGGAAAATCGAACTTTCTCAGCCATTTAGAACGGTATTTTGAGGTAAATTCATCAATGTGGTGAAATTCCATTGTAATAGCCGATTGCTCCCTAAATTTCTTCCAGTTTTCTTCCTCTTTAAGAACCCCAAAAGTTATTGCGCACAAACTGCAGGGATATGTCTGCGGACTAAAAATCTTATGCGCAATATCCTTGTAAAGATTCAGCTTACCAGAGTTTGCGTTATAAATGAAGATGAGTTTCATGCTATAAAGTTTGACGTTTTCATTATTTTAAAATGTAGATTATACATTGTTTTAGCTACAAACAGTATACACGATACGTTTTTTCAACTCTTCTTCAGTTCCAGTTTTTCTGCAAAATAATCGCAAAAATCCTGCATCGTCGCAGTCATTTTATCATCATTTGTCGCGCGGTGAAATGTCTGGGTCATACCCACAAGCGTCTGGTGGAAAAACTTTTTCATCTCATCTACCGGCATATCCTTCGTCCATAAATCTATTCGCGCAGCCTCCTGCGTTTTGTGATCCCAGAGGGAAAGCAGCATCGCTTTGGCAGGTTCCATTTTTACGCCGCCATCTTCTGCGGTCCAGGAAATAGTTTCTGGCACCCTGTTTTCATCAAGGTCTACATTTATATTGATCTGCGTTTTTATGATTTTAGCCATTATTTACGTGGTTTGTATGTTGCGTTATTAAAAATCTCATCAGTTGATAGCTGCATCAATTCCTGCAGCGCTATGTCTTTTTTTTCGGCATAGGCATTCACCATTTGCCAGCCTATAAACCTGCCCAGGCGCGGCGGCGATTCCCGGTCAAATTCCATCTGGAATTTTGAAAAAGGCGCCGGATTTATAAAACGGTTTAGAAGTTCGCCATCTGTATTGAACAAAAGTTCGTTTTCCACAAAATAGGTCCAGATATTCACCTCATTTTCCTGTGCCCATTGCCATTGTTCTTCCGTATAACCCATGACAGCTGCCTTATCTTTAAGTGTAAGCAAATGCTGCATAAGATAGAGTCGCTTTCCCTGAAAGATCATTTCATCAAGAAAACGTCTTCCCCGTGGTCTGCTTCCCAGTATTTTTTCCGCAAAAGCGGAAGCTACAGCAACATCTATTTGCTCTTTTCTAAAGTTCTGCGTGAGGTACTTTTGAATCCCGCCATAAAATTCATGCTCGCTTCCCAGATAATTGTCTAGCGCAACAATAAGCAAGGTGTCCGCTAAAATCACGGGATTGCGATAATCCACTTCTGAAGTTACCGTGACCACGGTGGGCAAAGGGGTTTTAGGGTAATAATATTCAATATGTTTAAAGAGCGTCTCCAGATCTGCACGTTGAGCCTCAAAATCTGGAAAGCTTTTCGCTACTTCACGGTTGAGCGCGACTTGAATGGTATCCTCAATTTTGGCCTGCCAGAACGCAGCGTCATATTGTTCAGGGAAAAGGTAAGGAAACTGTTTTATCAACCGGGGTATACTATCTGCCGTTGCCTGCGCAAAACGCTGATCAAAACGTTTTACCTGAAGATGCATGGGTATAGATGCGATAGCTTCTGGAATTTGCGCATCTTTTTTACAGCTTTGAAAAAAAACTGCCAGCAGAACAGCAAAAAGCATAATAAAGGCGCATTTAGGCATTCCCTGCTCCCTATACATTTTAGTTTTTTGTAAATTCACATCTCTTAATTGCGCCGCAAAGGTAGTCATACTATTTAAAAACAAGGATTCTATGCAAACTGAAAAAGTGATCGATCATATTGTAGACTGGTTAAAGGATTATGCCACAAACGCTAATGTAAGCGGTTTTGTTGTGGGGATAAGCGGCGGCATAGACAGCGCGGTTACGTCTAGCCTTTGTGCAAAGACCGGTCTGCGCACCTTGTGCGTGGAGATGCCTATTCATCAACCACCATCGCATGTAAGCCGCGGCCAGGAGCATATTGAGCAGCTTAAAAAGCGCTTTGCGAATGTAAGCAACGTACGGGTGGACCTTACGGAATCTTTTGAGACGTTTAAAATGGCGCTTCCCGTCACTCAGGAAAATGAAACCCTTAATCTTAGCCTGGCCAATACCCGTGCCCGCCTGCGCATGAGCACCCTGTATTATTTCGCCGGCCTTCACAGTTACCTTGTTGCCGGCACCGGTAATAAAGTGGAAGATTTTGGAGTGGGTTTTTATACTAAATATGGCGATGGCGGCGTAGACCTTAGCCCTATTGCAGACCTTATGAAGTCTGAAGTGTATGCACTTGCCGCAGCACTGGGCGTACCCGAAACAATACAAGTTGCAAAACCTTCTGATGGCCTGTGGAAAGATGATCGCAGTGACGAAGACCAGATAGGTGCAAGTTATGACGAACTGGAATGGGCCATGAAAATGCAGGAAAAAGGCATGAACGCAGGGGACTTTAAAGACAGACAACGAACCATTTTCGAAATTTATTCAGGGTTTAATAGGGCCAATAAACATAAAATGCTTCCCATTCCAGTATGCGAAATTCCCAAAAATCTTAAATAAATTACGTTTAAACGCATAAAATTGTAAGTATGCCGAACATATTATGAATTTTTATGTGCTTTGGTAGAAAGCAGATATATTTACTCTACCGAAGTTCAAATTTCCAATGTACCAACTTACAATAGCAGACCATCACCCCATCGTCAAAGAAGGCTTACAGCACATTCTAAGCGATGATGATTTTATAATTTCAAATGTTGTAGTAGATGGCAAAGACCTCAACGCATCACTGGAGAAGACAGTTCCTGATCTACTGATTCTTGAGCTTGACCTCCCTAATTTACAGGGTCTTTCAAGTATAAAGGCCTTACGGAGAAAATTCGCCGGTATCAAGATACTTATCTTTAGCCAGCATCCTGAAGAAATGTATGCACTGAGCGCTATCAAAGCGGGCGCCATGGGCTATGTGGGGAAACTTGCGCCCATAAAAACCGTACGAACGGCCATCATGCAGGTCAATAAGGGTGGTATTTATCTCAATACAGAGCTTTCAAGCATGCTCGCCAAAAATGAGAACAGTTCAAACAATATTGCTTATCGTTACAAACGATTGAGCAGTCGTGAAACCGAAGTGCTCAATATGCTTTCTTCCGGCAAACGGAACAAAGATATCGCACAGTCACTTGATATTAACGAGAAAACGGTAAGCACCTATAAAACACGTTTGTTACGTAAACTGGATGCAGGTAGTTTGGCAGAATTGATTCAGCAGGCGCGGTTGTTGCAAACTTCAGACCTTTAATTTCGCTTGATATTTTTAACCAAATTGTCCCTAAAAGTAGGGGGTTTAGGTCTGAAAAAGCGCTTTAAATTGTCTTTTTTGAACTTTTTTGTTCAATTTAATTCTATTGATTCTATGCACTGCAACTGGATATTGCGAGGTTAAATCGTACTTCCCAGTTTTTCAGAAATGATCTTATCCAGCTTTTTATAATCCATCACTTCTTCCATAATTTCCCTGCTGCTACCTGCAGCTTTTACGTTTTCAAGCAATTTTAGAATACGCTCATTGATGTAGAACTTTCTAAGGTACAGAATAGTCTGCATCACATACTGACTTATGGTCTGTTCTTTTAACTTGACATAAATTTCATGGGCATCCCAGCGATGAAGGTGGTACTTGTCATAATCCATTATAATAGTTGATACTTCGCTAGACTCGCTCATTTCAAGACTATTGATGTATTCCTCGATCTTAAAATCCTCACGCGTTATATTGAGTGAATCCATGATTTTTGAGTAGAGTTCTTTAAATGTATCGTTAGCAAATTCAATCTCGTCCTGTTGCAGTTCCAGATAGATTTTTTCATAAACGAAGAGTTCCAATTCTATATGTTTTTCAACAAGTTCGCCGGCCTCGTTTTCCTGTATTACGATATCTTCAAAAGTTTCTTTGTGGGAACCATACAGTAATAAAGACTCGATTATTTTACGCTCCAGTACATACTGGCGGTCAATTTTTTCAACCTTTTCTTTAGCCACCACTTCCATGGTTTTGCCCTGTTTAGCAGCGCTTTTAGGCTCACCACCCTTACTTTCCTTATTTCTGATCTGGGCCAGGGTATTAAAAAGGACATCTTCCTTAATATCCATAATCCGGGCGCATTCCTGCACGTAAATCTCCCGTTTGATCGTATCTGGAATTTTAGCTATACTCTCTACCATATCGCGTATGAGTCCGGCTTTTTTGATAGGATCCCCTTGCGCTTCCGCTACAAGCAATGAAGCTTTATACTGAATAAAATCTTTGGAATTTTCACTTAAATATTCCTGTACTTCGTGCAGGGTATTATTTTTTGAAAAACTATCAGGGTCTTCCCCTTCCGGAAAGGAACACACCCTTACGTTCATCCCCTGTTCAAGAATAAGGTCTATACCGCGCAGGGAAGCACGCTGCCCGGCCGCGTCACCATCAAAAAGCACGGTGATATTTGGCGTTAAGCGATTAATAAGTCGAATCTGCTCTGGGGTGAGCGCGGTTCCCGAGGAAGCCACGACATTCTCGATGCCCAGCTGATGCATCTGGATCACATCAGTATATCCTTCTACGAGGTAACAGTTATCTTCTTTTGCGATGCTTTGCTTGGCGAAATAGATCCCATAAAGCACTTTGCTTTTATGGTAAATATCACTTTCTGGGCTGTTGAGGTATTTGGCCGCTTTTTTTTCATTGGTCAAAATACGCCCCCCAAAACCCAAAACCCTGCCGGAAAGCGATTGTATGGAAAACATCACCCTACCTTTAAAACGGTCAAACTGCTTGGTCGCTGAACCTGTTGAAGCATCGTCCTTTACGATCGTGAGCCCGGTTTTTTCCAGGAATTCCAGTTGGTAGCCTTTTCGCAGCGCCTCACTGGTAAAAGCGTCCCAGATATTTGGCGAGTAGCCCAGCTGGAATTTCTTGATCGTCTCTAACGTAAAACCGCGCTCCTTAAAATAACTAAGCCCTATGGCTTTGCCCTCTTCAGCGTTTAGAAGAATTTTATGAAAATAGTCTTTTGCAAACTCGCTGACCAGATACATGCTCTCGCGCTCATCTGCCGCTTCTTTTTGCTCATCAGTCTGCTCAGTTTCCTCAATTTCTATATTGTATTTTTTAGCCAAATATTTAATGGCTTCCGGGTAATTAAAATGCTCATGCTCCATAAGGAACGCAATCGCATTACCCCCTTTTCCGCTTGAGAAATCTTTCCAGATTTGCTTTACGGGAGAAACCATAAAACTGGGGGTGCGCTCATCACTAAAAGGACTCAAGCCTTTAAAGTTACTGCCTGATTTTTTTAACTGTACAAAATCACCAATCACCTCCTCTACCCGGGCGGCTTCAAACACATTGTCTATGGTGGTTTTTGATATCAATTTCTATGTATTGTTATTGTTATTGATCTTACTATTTTTATTAAACTTGACCGGAATTTTATTTCGGAAAATAGGTCAGATCGCATGCGTGACGTAAAAAGCGTGTATCAAAATCAGCGCGTTTTTCGATTAAAAATTACTTGGAAACCATCATTTTTAGAAATTCAGTCAAAAACATACTTTTGAAGTTTTTTCTACCAAATAAACCCCAAAATCATTTGCAAAAATAAGGTTTAGAACATAGAATTTTGCGGGAATCCAAGTATTAATATTACGAAAGCTAAAGGTCAAAAATGATCCAATTAACCCTAAATATAGCGTGTTTTGGACGTTTTTACGCCCAGGTTTTAAGCCGCAAAAGCTTTTTTTCAATTTTATTTTTCTTTGGAAGTTATCATTAGGAATCAGATATTCATAAGTTTACATTAGGCTTAAACTATATTATATGATGAAATCCTATTTAATAAAGTTCGTATGGATTTGCATTATTGCTGTTTGGGTATTGTCGGTTTTGCCCAATTTAATTTCAACCTACTGGCTTTTTGATCTTTTTTCCCATTATAAACTACAATACGCGCTCGCGGCATTTTTACTACTGCTGGTAGTTCTTTTCTTATTTCAGAAAAAAAGATTGGCCGTCGTTTTATTAACCGTCACACTCCTTTGGAACATTGGCTTTCTCTATCCTTACTATTTCCATCAGGATCCTGTTGAAGCAACAGACCAAGCGGATTTAAAAATAGGAAGTATTAATTTATGGTCTGGCAATACAGATTTTAATGCGGTACAAAACTATATTTTAAAGGAAGATCCTGATATTCTTGCCTTAGTGGAATTCAATCCGTTTTGGGAAAAGAACTTAAAGCCCATACTTGAGAAGTATCGCTATAAAAAACTACTGCCGCGATCTGATAATTTTGGCATCGCCCTACTGAGTAAAATTGAAATGAAATCTGATGTAGTAGTATTTAGCCCCCTTAGCAAACCTTCCATTGTGGGCAATTTTGAACTCCATAAAAAACCAGTTTCCATTATTGCCATGCATCCTGATGCTCCGCTTAGCAACTACGCCTTTAAAAGCCGTAATGAACAGTTGCATTATATTGTGAACAACCGCAGCACCTTTGCCCAGCACCTTATCATCATCGGTGATTTTAATACTTCTTCATTTTCAAATCATTTTGACAAACTCATTGACGACGGCCTAAAAGATTCAAGGATAGGTTATGGACTATTGCCAACCTGGCCGGCCAACTATTTCGCGTTTCAAACTACTTTAGACCATTGTTTGATTTCAGAAAACATTGAGGTTTTGAGCAGGACTGCAGGAGAGAATATAGGATCAGATCATTTGCCCATAAGCGTGCAAATACGCCTGCATTGAGGCAGTTTCAATTGCGTTTCAATTCCTCTACAAGAAAAGACCTCACAGGTTTTAAAAACCTGTGAGGTCTATAAAGTTTTACAAATTCCCCTTTCGGCGGTTATGGGTTTTACAGATCAAAACGTACACCCAGGGAAACATTACGCTCGTCGACCGGATTGTCTTTAAAAATAGTGTTGAGGTCATATTTAAGATAAACCGAAAAATTATCCAGACCTACATAACCCGAAAGGCCATATATGAAATTATTAGTATTGTAATTGCGTTTCAGCTTATCTTTTCGGTCATTTCCATCCTCTTCATATTTTAATTTCTGAATGGTTTTCAAGTTAAGACCGGCATATCCACCAAGTCCCAGCTTAAATTTATGATCTGTTTTGTAGCGGATGCGATCTTCCTTGACCACTTTTTCTGAAGTACCGATCTCAAAATGCAGCGGGATCACAAAATTGTCAAAGCGCAGTTTTGATTTGTCAAGATCTAATGGAAAAGTCTCCAGAACCGTCTGATCGCCGCGTTCTACAAAATACTGGTTGTCTTCCATCTTCAGTCCATTAAATTGAAAGGAAAAACCATAGTTAAAACGCAACCAGTTGCTTTGCTCAAAAACACGGGTTTTCCATACCCAGCCAATTTCAAAAAAACGGCTACCACCTATTTTGTACGGTGAATCCTCAAGCGACTGGCCTTCTATGATCGCGTTATTGAGTCCGGCGGCTATTAACAGTGATGAAGTGGTACGTATATCATATTTCACCTTAAGAACCGTGTCGTTATTGTTCTCAAATTCAAACCCGAAAAAGCGACCAGAATCTGTGTTGAAAACCAGTTTAAAAGAACTGTCCTCCACATTTATGTCTTCGTTGCGCGCTAATAAAGCTATCTGGTTGTCAATGATGGCACTTCTGTTTTCAATATTTTTTGCAGCTGCTTTAGCAAAATCCATTTTCAGTGCTTCTGCCTCCTCTTTATTGATTTCATTGGCCGCAAGTTGTTCCTCAACGTTACTTATCTTCTCTTTAAGGTCTTGTTTCTCTAATGCGATCTGCCGCGCTTTTTCGGTTTCCAGCGTTTTGATACGGTTTTGAACGCTGATGGTATCCTTTTCTGAAGTTGGTCGCGTTTCCTGTGAGAATGCAGGCCGACTCAATAACGTGAGGATTGCTGTGGCAATCGTTAGAATAATTATTCGCATAGTGATTTGATTTAGTTTCCGCAATGCAACGCCCACAGCTAGCCGTGGGCAGCCACATCAAAGAAGATTGATGAATGAATATTTGATTTTAGTTGTTTGTCTTTTAATTGTTTCTGGAAGCAACCGCCTCACGCGCTTTGGTCAGGCCTTCTTTGAGGGCATCAAAAACCTTATCCCTAAAGGAACGTTCCAGATCATCTTCTACTTCCTGAAGCAGCGCGGTGGCGCTAAGATTTTCATTTTGGGTCTTAAAAATGCGGTCTCCAAGGAGTTCTCTCTGTGCTTCTGCCAGAAGCGCATCTACCTGGGCATCTGTTACCATCGTATCATTTCTTGCCAGCGAATCTACCTGTGTAAGCAACCTCGTTACTTCATCATCTATGGTTTGCCGCTGTGCAGCATCAAACGCTTTTATGGTATTGCCCTCTTCATTGACATCAGCGACCTGATTGTTTTGTACTGGTAGGTCAAGGATTACCTGCTCAGGAGTAACAGGATTTTGTTCAGGTTTGCCATCATTTTTAGGCAAATTCAGCTGTTTTTCTGGTTGATTTTGGGTTATTTGTGACTGATTTTGAGGTATTTCGAGTTGTTTTTCAGTTGAATTAGTTTCTCCCCCTACTTTAATAGTATTTTTAGAATGAACCACAGTAGGACTATTATCCGTTTCCAAATCGGGAAATAAACCACCGGCAACAATCAAAATCCCAATAAAACCAGCGGCGATCGCTGCCCAATAAGTTGTATTGTTTTTTGTCTTGACGGAATTATTTTCCAGGTTTTCTGCCACGCGCTGCCAGGCATCCTCAGATGGGTTTATTTTTCGGTCTACCAGTTTTTCTTTTATATTTTCTTCAAATTTCATGGGTGCCATCTTGGTACATATTTAATGTTTTTAAAAGCATTTGCAACTTTTTGCGCGCTTTGTACAACTGCGATTTTGAGGTACTTTCCGTTATTTCTAGCATCTCTGCGATCTCGTTGTGCTGGTATCCTTCTACCGCATAAAGCACAAAAACTGCGCGGTAACCGTCTGGAAGGGAATCAATGAGGCGCTGTATTTCCTCAACCTCCAGATCATTCACCGCAGGGTCATATACCTGAAGGTTATCATCAATCTCTACTTCGGTAAACCTCAGTTTCTTTTCACTGCGCAGGTAAGAAATCGATTCCCTGACCATGATGCGCCGTACCCAGCCTTCAAAACTTCCTTCATGTTTAAAACTTTTCAGATTTTTAAATACTTTAAGAAAACCATTGCACATCGCCTCTTCCGCACGTTGCAGTTCAGGCAGGTACTGCCTGCAGACGCTCAGCATTTTAGGGGCATGCAGGTTGAACAGTCGCTGCTGTGCAGAACGGTTTCCGTACGATGCTTTTTCTATAAGCAGTTTTTCGCTACTGAAAAATGGTATGACTTTCACGTGGTTTAGGTTTCACAGATGCTTCTATTTACATAGACGCGATTATAGACGATAAGGTTGCCTGGACTTAAAAAAAAATGATATTTGATTGCGCTCATGTTCAATTGAATGTCAGAATTTATGCAGAAGAAGACGTTCAAAGTTTTCATTATTTAGTATTTTAACTTAATTTTATGCTTTCTAACGTTTTATAAGCACCTAAAGTCATCAGATGGAGAACGCTGCAACTTTTGTAAATAAAAATATCCCAGCTATTATGTCAGATTGGGAAGAACTGGTAAAAGAAAAAGTTCCTGCCTCAGCCGCTACAAATACCTTGATTTTATACGATCACTTACCCAATATCCTTGAGGATATTGCTGATATATTTGAACGAAGTATTGAAAGAAATGCACTTGACAAGGATGATGTTTTTAGGAAAATAATACATAACAGCGTTTATCATGGGAGACATCGTGCAAGCACATTAGAATATACTAATGAACAGGTGATACATGAATATATCATTTTTCGTGATGTCCTGACAGAAAAGCTTATTGAGGCCAATTGCCACGACAATACCATTGAGAGCGTTTTAAAATACACCATAGAAACCGCTATGCTAAAATCTGCAGATGCATTTGCAAAAGCCATCCAGGAAATGCAGGAAAAGCTTATAGGCACTTTAGCTCACGACATACGCAATCCACTTTCAGCTGCCCAGATTTCACTTCAGATGATGGGAAATAATCTTGATGAAGAGATGTCTAAAAGGATGATGACCACTACTTCGAGAAGTTTGGAAAAGGCAATAAGTCTTATCGAAGGCCTTATGGATTCTATTGCCATTAGGGCAGGTGAAGGAATTACCCTCAATTTTGAAGAGTTAAATATTGTTGAACCACTTAAGGCAGTTTATAAAGAAGCCAGTGATATTTATACCCAGAAGATAGTATTTACTGCAACTGAAGATTCCATTACAGGTATATTTGATGAGACCTCTATACGGAGATTACTAGAAAATCTTATAACAAATGCGGTAAAACATGGTGACGGGACCTCTCCTATACAAATAAATTTGACGATACAGGATAAATTTGTGTTCCTGAGCGTAAAAAACAACGGTAATCCTATAGATCAATCCAAGCAAGAAAATATATTTGAATTTCTATCCAAAGAAAAAAGTGATTATTCCTCCTATAGAAACTGGGGTATGGGACTGGCCCTGGTAAAAATGGTTGCCGAGGCCCACGGCGGAAAAATTAAGGTAGAAAGCAATGAAAAGGACGGTACCACGTTTACGGCACGATTTAATAGAAAATTGAACAAATCTGGTAAGAAAAAGGCAAGATTAAATAATAATGCAGCACCGGTGGTCACGACATAGTATTCTAAAAAAAATTACCGCTTACGATCTATAACATAATTTACCATCGCTATAAGTGATTCTTTATAAGGAGAGTCAGGATATTTATCAAGGTAAACTAGCGCTTCTTGCTTTAAGGCGATCATTTTACCTATCGCGTACTCAAGACCTCCTTTTTCTTTTACAAAAGCGATAACCTCGTTTACGCGTGTTTTGTCCCTATTGTGATTTTTAACAGAATTAATGAGCCAGGCACGCTCTTTTCGGTCTGCATGGTTGAGCGCATAGATTAAGGGGAGGGTCATTTTCTGTTCTTTGATATCAATGCCCGTGGGTTTTCCTATTTTTTGCGAGCCATAATCAAAAAGGTCATCCTTGATCTGGAAAGCGAGCCCTATGAGCTCTCCAAATTTTCGCATGGGTTCAATATCCTCGTTTGCGTGAACGGCGCAAGCCCCCATGGCGCAACAGGCCGCTATTAATGTTGCCGTTTTTTGCCTTATGATTTCAAAGTAAACAGCTTCGGTTATATCAAGCTTTCGGGCTTTTTCAATTTGTAAAAGTTCGCCTTCGCTCATCTCCCTGACCGCCACCGAAATAATCTTTAAAAGGTCAAAATCTTCATTATCTATAGAGAGTAAAAGTCCCTTAGAGAGTAAAAAATCCCCTACAAGCACGGCAATTTTGTTCTTCCATAGTGCATTTAAGCTGAAAAATCCGCGCCTACGGTAACTTTCATCTACTACATCATCATGTACCAAGGTTGCGGTATGTATGAGTTCTATAACGGCAGCGCCACGATAGGTACGATCATTAAAATGCTCTTTGCCCAGCATTTTTGCCACTAGAAACACAAACATAGGCCGCATTTGCTTCCCTTTTCTATTCACGATGTAATGTGTGATCCTGTTGAGCAGGGGCACTCTGGACTTCATGGAGAGTGAGAACTTTTTCTCAAAAAGTTCCATTTCCAGGGCAATAGGCTGCTTGATCTGTTCCACTTTTTTCATAGGTCAGTGCAAATATAACCTAAACCTGTAAATTCACATTTTTAACCTTAAAAACCAATGTTTAACACATTAGAAGTAGACTAACATAGAATCTTATTATTTCTTTGTAAAACTCAAAACCAACTTCTTAATTTATGAATGCGTTACCTTATTTTCTGCTTATACTTTTCATTACCTTTTCTACCAATGGCTATTCTCAAATAGCTTCAGCCGACTTCAATGATGGCCAATTTCCCTCAGGATGGTCAACTATTGTGAACAGCGGTCCATGTGACTGGGATACCTTTACAAACGACCCGCCAAGGGGACTAAATTTTAGTTCTACAGCACTTATTTTTAATGATGAAGCCTGTGGTAATAATAATTCACCCAGCAGAGTATCTTTGCTTACCCCTGTATATAATGTAGCGAATACGACTCCACTTTTACTAACTGTAGAGATAGGATTATGGGGCGAAGACCAGGGTGAAACATTGCGTATTGAGGTATACGATGGTACTAGCTGGGTTGTTATTAAAACATTTAATGATAACTGGAACCCCTATTTATATCAGGCGGATGTCACAGGATATGCCAATACGGCATTCCGTGTTAGGTTTGTTTATAATGACAATGGACGGTGGAGCTATTACGCGGGAATTGATAATTTCTCCCTTACACAAGAAGAACTTCCAGATTCTCCAGAGCAAAGTACGTGCGCTTCCGCAGAGGATATTTCTCCGGGCATACATACCGTAGCTCCCATACAGCGTGGTGATTCTCCAAATATATGTGATCCCACAAGCAAGGCCAGGGGTGGCGCATGGTTTACTTATACCGCTACCCGCGACGGCATCGCAACCGTAAACAGTGCGCTCAGTCAAAATAACGATATAGACACCAACTTGAGTATTCTTACCGGGTCTTGCGGTGAGCTGCAGTGTTATGCGCAGAATGATGATCAGTCTGGGAGTATTCAATTTTCTAGCGTGAGTTTTGAAATTGAAAATGGATCTACCTATTACATCGTTTTTGATGATAAAAACAACAATCAGGGTTTTGATTTTAGCCTTACTGAAAGTGAAGAAACCTGCAATCCCGGGGAAAGGATTGCTATAGACTTCACAGATCTGGAAGAATTTCAATCCTGTCATACCACATTAGACGGAGACGGCGATGGCAATTCCTGGAATGCGGATGGGGCCGATTTTAAAAGGAATGGCAATGTCACCTATTTTGCGTTGAACAGTGCCAATCAGGACAGAAACAAGGAAGATTACCTTTTTTCTCCAAAACTCAGCCTTATCGCAGGGAAAGCGTACAATATCTCATTTTCTTATAATGGTGGGAATGCCCCTCGTGATGACGCGAATGAAAACCTGCAAGTGCTTATGGCCAGCAGCAGGGAAAAAACTGCAGATATGACCCTTGTATACGAAGCTACAGGTATTGTACAACAAGGAACGGACGCCACTATTTATGATAATGCGACTAATATAAATGATGTATCCTTTACGCCACAGACCACTGGAGACTACTATCTTACCTTTAAAACAACATCAGCAGCACCCAGTGGGTTTCTCTTTTTGTTTGACTATTCACTAGAACCAGATATATTAAGTATAGAAACCGTTGAAACGGCCTCGGTTAGTCATTTTTACAATGCGCATGATGATCAATTGAGTCTTCAAGCTACCAGTCTATTAACGGCAATAGAATTATATTCAATGCAAGGCCAACTCTTGCGCTCCAAAAAATTACAGGGCTTATCTGCACAGTTCAGCTTAGCTGGTCTAGCAGATGGCATCTATATTGCGCGGGCAGCAACAGTAAACGGCACAAGCAGTTTTAAGATTTTAAAGCGTTGATATAACACTATTTCCCTTAAATTGGCTATAAATCCTAGGGTTTATAGCCGATTTAAGGTCCTTTTATGCAATAAATGAAGCGATAAAAGTTTTAAGGCCCAGGTAGGATTTTATTCAGTAGTTAATGTTTATTCGCCAGTTGACCGCAAGCTGCATCAATGTCCTTTCCGCGGGAACGGCGCACGGTGACCGTAATCCCTTCGCGTTCTAAAGCGGCAACATATTTCTCTATTACCTCTGGAGGCGCCTGCTGAAACTTGCCATCGTCAATAGGATTGTATTCTATCAAGTTGACCTTACTGGGAATGGCCAGGCAAAAGTCCACCAGCGCGTTTATGTCTTTTTGACGATCATTTATGTCTTTCCAGATCACGTATTCGTATGAAATCTCCTGACCTGTTTTAGCATACCAGTATTTTAAAGAATCCTTTAATTCTTCAAGCGGCATCTGCTCATTGAAAGGCATAATATCCGTTCGTACTTCATCAAGGGCGGCATGCAGGGAAACGGCCAACTTGAATTTTACCTGGTCATCTGCCATTTTTCTTATGATCTTGGGTACCCCTGAAGTAGAAACCATGATACGCTTAGGCGACATGCCCAGTCCGTCAGGACTGGTGATCTTATCTATTGCCGCGATGACGTTTTTATAATTCATGAGTGGCTCCCCCATACCCATAAATACAATGTTAGAAAGTGGGCGGTCATAATAGAGACGGCTCTGGCGGTCAATGGCCACTACCTGATCAAAAATCTCGTCTGGATTGAGGTTGCGCATACGCTTAAGGCGCGCGGTAGCACAAAATTGACAATTAAGGCTACAGCCCACCTGTGACGATACGCAGGCGGTTGTACGCTTACTGGTAGGGATAAGCACAGATTCAACCACAAGATTATCATGCAGTTTAACCGCGTTTTTTATGGTCCCGTCATTGCTGCGCTGCATCTGGTCAACCTTTATATGGTTGATCACAAAATGCGCATCCAGAAAGGCACGCGTTTCTTTTGAGATGTTTGTCATCGCGTCAAAAGAATGTGCGCCCTTGTTCCAGAGCCATTCATACACCTGATTTCCACGGAAGGCTTTCTCTCCCTGTTCAGAAAAATAATCCCTGAGTTGGTCACGTGTTAATGCGCGTATGTCTTTTTTCTCCGTTGCTACCATAATGCAAATTTACAATTTATAATTCCTTCCGCTAAATGGTCAATGTATTGAATGCCAAATGCTTCAAAAATGTCCAAAAAAGGCTAAAAAACCGCTTAAAACAGAGTAATAATTGCGTCTTAAATCTGTTTTTAGAAATAAAAAAGGCTGCCTAAGAAAATAGACAGCCTTTTTTATAATGTAGGAGCGCTGTTTATATAATCAACATAGCGTCACCATAAGTATAGAATTTATATTTTTCCTTAACCGCTTCCTCATAAGCTTTTTTCATGAACTCATGTCCTGCAAATGCAGAAACCATCATGAGTAAAGTAGACTTAGGCGTATGAAAATTGGTCACCATACAGTTGGCTATTGTAAAGTCATACGGAGGAAAGATGAATTTATTGGTCCATCCACCAAATTCGTTAAGTGAGTGGTTAGAGCTCACTGCACTTTCAAGCACGCGCATCGCAGTGGTACCAATCGCGCAAATACGTCTTTTTTCAGAAAGTGCATTGTTTATAATATCTGTGGCAGGCTTATGAATATACGCTTCCTCACTATCCATTTTATGCTTGGAAAGATCCTCGACCTCAACGGCGCTAAACGTTCCCAGACCAACATGTAGGGTAACTTCAGCAAAGTCAATGCCTTTGATCTCAAGTCTTTTCAGCAAATGTTTTGAGAAATGCAGGCCGGCTGTAGGTGCGGCAACAGCGCCTTCTTCCTTAGCATAAATAGTCTGGTAGCGCTCTGCATCATCTGGCTCCACATCCCTTTTGATATACTTGGGCAATGGGGTTTCACCCAGTTCGGTCAATTTATTACGGAACTCTGTGTACGTACCATCATATAAAAAACGCAGGGTACGGCCTCTTGACGTGGTATTATCTATAACTTCTGCCACGAGACTTTCATCATCGCCAAAATAGAGTTTGTTCCCTATTCTAATCTTACGTGCAGGATCAACAAGCACATCCCAAAGACGGGTTTCTGGATTAAGTTCGCGAAGTAAAAAAACCTCTATACGCGCGCCTGTTTTTTCTTTATTTCCGTAAAGTCTTGCAGGAAAAACCTTTGTATTGTTGAGAACCATGACATCATTGGGCTCAAAATAATCTATAAGATCCTTAAATTGCTTGTGCTCTATGGTCTGTTCTTTACGATTGAGGACCATTAGACGGGATTCGTCCCTGTTTTCAGAAGGATATTCCGCCAAAAGCTCTTTGGGCAGATCAAAATTAAATTGCGAGAGTTTCATTCCCATAGAAGTCTGGTTTTTTTGTGTTTTAAAAAAGAGTGCAAATATACAACCTCAACATAGGGGTTGTCAAGTATTTGGCCATTTAATTTAAAACCCTTTTAAACCTCTTCAGAATTTATTCCCAGAGTCGCTAGATCTTTCCAGAAATCAGGATAGGATTTATTGACTACTTCAGCATCTTCAAAGTATATGGGAACGCGCATTGCGAGCGGCGCAAAAGCCATGGCCATTCGGTGGTCCTGATAGGTTTTAATAATGATATCTGGATTAATTACCGCCGTAGGTTCCAGATGTAGGCTATCTTGCGTTACCGATATGTTTGCCCCTAGCTTGGAAAGTTCAACCTTTAAAGCCTCAAGCCTGTCAGTTTCTTTGATTTTCAACGTATGAAGGCCGGTAAGTTCGCAACCTATACCCATACCAAAACAGGTTACCGCGATGGTCTGGGCAATATCTGGGCTGTTCACCAGATCAATTTTTTGATGTTTTGGCTGAAAATCCCTGGTTTTTATCAGCTTGATTGAAGTTTCTCCATATACAGTTTCAACACCCAGTTTTCTATAAATACCGGCCAGTGCGGAATCTCCTTGCAGACTTTCCTTTTTGTAGCTGCTCAATGTGACTTCGGCCTCTTCAGACAGCGCCACCAGACCATAATAATAGGATGCACTGCTCCAGTCAGATTCGACCACAATAGTCTTTTTTTCAGCTTTCTGAACGGGCGCTACGGAAATTTTGTTGTTCTCAAAATGAGTAGAAATACCCAGTTGACCCAGTAGGTCCCGCGTCATTTCTATATAAGGCACTGATGTGGGTTCACCTATCAATGTTATGGTTAATCCCTTTGGCAAGGCAGCGCCTATCATCATCAATGCTGAAATATACTGGCTGCTCACATGGGCGTCCAGGGCAATGGCACTGGTCTCTAAAATCTTACCTTTAATCTTTAAAGGCGCGTATCCTTCATTTTCTAAATAGGTAATATCTGCACCCAGACCGCGAAGCGCCTTGACCAAAATGCCAATAGGTCGCTCCTTCATACGTTTACTGCCGGTAAGGATTGTTTCCCTACCTTCCTGTATTGAAAAATAAGCGGTAAGAAAGCGCATTGCCGTACCGGCATGATGCACATCTACCTCTGGCTCTTCAGAAATAAGGGCTTTTTGCATTACCTGACTGTCATCGCTATTGGATAAATTTTCTATGGTCAGGTCACCGTAGAGTTTTTGTAGAATAAGTAAACGGTTGGATTCGCTTTTTGAACCTGTGATTTTTATAGCTCCCGAAAGGACAGGTGCTTCTTTTTTGTGGAGTCGTAGTTTCAAGTCTCAATTATTTTGAACTGGAAATTTACTTTAATTTATCGTTTTTATGGTGGCGATCATGATCGCGTTTTGTCTTTATGTCCAGTTTTTTGTCAAAAGCATCCTGCAGATCTACCCCGGTCTGGTTTGCAAGACAAAGCACAACAAAAAGCACATCTGCCAGTTCTTCTCCCAGATCTTTATTTTTATCGCTTTCCTTCTCGCTCTGTTCACCATAACGACGGGCGATAATACGGGCCACCTCCCCTACTTCTTCTGTGAGTTGGGCCATATTGGTAAGTTCATTAAAATAACGAACACCGTGGTCATTGATCCATTTATCAACTACTTGTTGGGATTTTTTTATACTCATTGCTCTATTTTAGTAAGCACGATCTTCTCGTTTTCTTTATCCATACGGGCATTATAAAAATCTTTTAAAGCATCGTGGTAGAAAACGGGAATAACTGCCTTATTAATGGTAAAATCAATACTCAAATTTAGCGTATTTTGACTTTGGCCGATTTTATAGCTAAAACTACCCATTTTTTCAGGAAGCGCGATATTCATCTGTTCCGGTAAGTGTTCTGCCTGATAGCCTTCCGGCAGGCGTATATTTAAGTTTTTGGTTTCAGTGAACGGATAGTTGAAATTCACCGGAAACTGCCGATTTTCTGATTTGAATGGGTTTTCACTTATTTTCATGAACAGTAAGGGAGATAGGTAAATAGTATTCCCTACCTGATCGTAGGCATTTTCTAAATCAAAATTATACTGTTGCACTATAGGTTCCTCTAAAGCATCTAAATTTTGAACCTTTAGGTTTTTTACTTCATCTAAGTGAAGTTCATTTATAAGCTTCTGTTTACTATCATCAATGGCCTCCCCCTTGTTATTTTTACGAAAGTCAAGCGCATTGAGTGTCGTGTAACGCTCCATTACTATGCCCGAAATCTTGCCCCCTTCAGCAATGGTATAATTTACGATACTATTTTGCTGTGTGGGCTGCTCAGGATAAAGGTTTACAGCCTTGGAAGATCCATTTTTTCTGACCAGGCGGCCCTCCCAATTATATACCCGACTGGGTAGCAGGTTAGGCAGGCCATTTTTTTCGGTGGCATCAAGGAGTATGAGTTTCTCATTTATCATTACCGCAGCAATAACATAATTAAACCCCTCCAGCGTAGGAAATACAGGGATACCGTTTTCTTTTGTACTTACCAGAACAGGGCTGGCATCTATTCCACATGCATTTAACATGGCAATTAGCGTAAGGTTTATTTCTGCATCATTTCCAGAACGTGATTTATAAACATCTTTGAGATCTTCTTCAACATATTTACCATACTTACCGTTCCAGGTAAAAGAATCGCGAATAAAATCAAATGAATTTTTTACCAACAATTCTATCCCAGTTCCCTTTCTTTTTATAACATCTGCATCAACATTCAGAAAATTGGTCTTTTCCAGCTGCTTGCCAAAACGATCTGCTTTGAATATGGATTTTGCGACATCATCCCAGGAGGTTGCGTAATTTTGTTTATTACCTTCATTATATTCAATCGATTTTAATTCATAAACAATGGTATATCTATAATTTTCAATATTATCTACATAAGTTTCCTTTTGAAGGGCCGGGATGTCTTTCAGCGTATACGAATCAACCTGCTCCGTAAAAGTAATATTACCAGATTTAGAATTGATTAACGATAGGCCATAACCTGTATCCTGACCTACAATGACACCGTCACTACGTTTTTTAAATTCCGTTTCTGGTGTTACCTCAAAATAGCCCTTCTTAAGTTTGTTAAATTGAAAAACAATAGGCGTACGGATGACTCCCTCGTACTCCTTGACAGGAATGTCCTGCTGTAGTATTAAATCATCAACTTTATAAAATGGCGAATTAAGGGTGTATTCCCATTCAAGGATAGAGCCCACTTGAACATTAGGCATGGTCCATGAATAACTGTCCCAGCGATCTGATTCCTTTTGTTCATAAACGGCCTCTTTACTCAGTTTTTCTTCTGCTAAAAGCCCATTTTCCAGCGTATAGGTAAAACCCTCTATATCATTAACGAACTCTTCTTTACCGTCTCGCCTATACGCACCTACTTTATGGGTCGCATAACGCATTCCTTCTTTTTTTAAAATTTTGACGCGTTGCTGTACTTTAGTAATGATCATCCAGCCTTTTGTCCCATCGTATTTAAAATAAGTTTCCCGGTAGTGTTTTAAGACGATGGCAGCGGCAGAACTGTCTTTGATAATTGCTAAATCATGATATTCTTTCGCATTTATTTTCCCAAGTTTCAATTCCTGCGCCTGTGCCGAATACACTAAAAGTACAAAGCTTAAAAAAAAGAAGAATGGACGCATCATACCTATTAGATTTTGGAAAGAATGATTTTCTCCTGCTCTTTTTCAACGATCATAGTGTAATAGTTCTTAAGTTCTGTGTACATATCAGGGCTCATCATAGCTGTGTTCATAGCCTGTTCGCAAATTAGTTGTATCATACCAAGGTTCTCCTTGAGATAATAACTGAATTTACCCATACCATCAAAAAGGTTTACCACAGTGCTTTCTGGCAAACTTTCAACCTGGTACCCTTCTGGTATTACAATTGAGATGATATAGCGTTCTTTTCTGGGATACTTAAAATCTATAGGATATTTACGTTCTGCACCCTTAAAGGGGTTCTCAGTCATGGCTAGATGGAAAAGCGGGGATATGATAATTTTATTCCCCACCTGCTCAAGAGACGTCAGCGGCTCAAAAGAATAGGAAAGTGAGACAGGCTCATACAAAGCATTTAAATTCACCAGTTCAATATCTGAAAGTTCAATACCATTGTTCATGGCTTCCAGTTTGGTACGGGTTTCTTCCTGCGATAATCCCCTAAAGGCATTTCGGTAATCCATTGCACTGTATCCTATAAATCTGTTTTTAGCATGGGCTGTAACCGTTAAATCTTCTTTTAGATCTATATTAACTATGATATTTTCTGTAGACGGTTTGGTCGTAAGCAAACTGGTCCATTCAGAAGTACCATCCTCTCTTATAAGCCTGCCATTCCAATTGATCAAATGTTGCTCAAGCATGTCTATCTCACCCTGCTTACTGGTAGCATCCAGCAATAAACGGGAGTCCCCGCTATCTACTGACGCCACGACATAATTAAACCCATTGCGCGTGGGAAATAAGGGAATGCCATTTGATTTTGAGCTGATAAGTACAGGATTTGCCTCAAGGCCTGCATGGCGCAGCATGGCCACCAGCATCAAATTAATATCTGCAACGTTACCAGATTGTTTTTTATAAGCTTGTTTCAAGCCTTCTTCCGTATAGATCCCTATATAGGAATTCCAGGTCATGTGCTGCTTTACGAACTCATAGATCAAATTGATTTTAGCTTCTGCAGTTTTAGCTGTTTTTAAAAGGGGGGCAAGGGCATCATCAAAATAACCAGATCGGGACAATTCACCGCCAAAGGATGGAGAGTCATAAATTGTCTTAGCTACGTCCTCCCATGTAGATGATACATATTCAAAGGGCTGGTTGGGATAATGTATATAAGAAAGTTCAAATTTTACAGCAGTCAAATAATTATCGAGATTGCCAGAAAAACTTTCTTCTTTCATGGGTGGAACATCCTTTGCGCCAAGCATGTAAATTTCTTCCATAAAATCCAGTGACCTATTTTGCACTTTCGACGTGGTACCGGTAAATCCACCATTTGAACTTCGTTTAAAAGTAGAGCCCAGATTTATCTTTCTTGTACTTGAACTTTTATCTATATCTACGGAATGACTTCCGCGGGAATGCATCTTAAACCCGAAATATTCCGGGAAATAGTAGCGCGCTTCGGCTTTATTTAAGGGAATACGTTCCTGAAAACGAACTTCATCTAAATTTCCTAAATAAGGGGAATGTACGGTGTACTTATATTCAATCACTGCCCCGGCGCTCAGGTTAGGCATGGTAAATTTCAGAACATTTGAATACTTGTCTTGCTCTTCTTTAAAAATCCCGTCTTTATCCAGTTTGGTTTCTTTTACTTTGCCATTCTCTAAAGTGTAGGTTACCCCATATAAACCGCTTACATTCTCTTCGTCCTTAGAACCTTTATATAGCTTTATTCTCTTTGTAGCATTTTTAAACCCGTCTGTGTTGTAGATTTTTATACGCTCCTGCACTTCGGTTACCAGGATAAAACCATCTTGATCGTTATAGTTGAAATGGGAATAATTATCCCTAAAGAGTATCGCGGCATTGGCATCTGGAAATTTGGGATGAACCTTTTCCTCAAGCTCTTCTTTGGAAACCCTTCCATATTTAAAATCCTGGGCCATGCCCTGCAGCACTGAAAGCAGGGTAATTAAAAATAAAAATTTACGCATTATGATTTGGTTTTGATTAATACTTTCTGAGCATCTGCGCGCACCACTTCCTTGTAAAAATCCCTATAAGCGTCATAGGCTGCTGCGGAATAATGCCCTTCATCAAGGCTTAGCGTGCGCGTGTAGTTTAAATAGGATCCTTCTGCGGAAAAATGAGCCTCATAACTCCCAAATGGGGCGTTTATAATAATAGGCTGCGGCAAGGCATCTATGCTACACCCTTCTGGTAAATTGAATGAAAGCTGTATTTTGTTCTGTTGACCACGGTCTATATCAAAAGGTGTTTTCCTGTTATCGTACCGGGCAGGGATATCTTTGGGATCCATCCCAAAAACATTGGGTTTAAAAAGAAAATCTGTATTAATAGCTGTTAAATACGCCTGAGCTTTTAGCTTTAAATCTTCGGTAAACAATACAGCGTCACGGTCATTTTCCAGATCGACTGCAACGATCTCCAACCTGTTGACCCTGCCCCATTCGTTTAGGTAATACTTTTTAAAGGCTTTATCATCATACCGCTGGAGTCCAAGTTGATCACCATAGAAAATCCCTTCTGATGTTTTTAGAAGCTTTCCTTCAAAACCACCCTGAAGATCAAGGTTGAAGGTTGCCGCAATACGCGCTATATTATCCTCTTTATCATATTTTTTTGTGTGCTTCAACTGCCCCCCTTCTTCTGTGATGACCAGCACGTCCCGGTCATCTGTGAAATCACCTAAATACCCAAAGGGAACCGTCTGGCTCGTGCATTCTAACCAGGTATATTGATCATCAAGGGGCAACGCCAGGATCACGTGGTTGCCCTGCATGGCGATAAAATCCTTATCTATGGATCTTTTTTCGGTATCACCGTAAAGCACTGTATAATAGGATGGCACGCCCACTGCATTGAGCAGGCTTTTAGTATAATTGCTGAGTGCTTTACAGTCGCCATATCCCAGATGATCCACATCTGCTGCGAGCATGGGTTTCCACCCACCTATACCTACCTGTACACTTATATAGCGAACTTTATCCTGTACAAACTGATAAATGGCTTTTGCCTTATCAGTATCCGTAGGGAGGTCTTTGACCATATTTTGAACCATGCGTACCGTTTCAACCGGCAATGCTTCTGTTCCCCTTATTAGATTGTCATTCATCCAGGCGCCAAAGTTTTCCCAACTGGATGCATTGCCCTGTACACCCTTGAGATAAAATGAATGTAACGCGCATTTTACCACGGGTAAAATTTTATCAAATGATGGAGATAGGTATTCTTTTTTTACTGCCTTGATGTTCTGGGCTTCCCAGACATCTTTTCCCGGCTCATGCTTATGTGAAACATCAAATTCTTTCAGCCGTTCTTGTTTGATATGTATAGACTCCTCTTCAGGATATAAAATCTCCAGGGTGGCGTGGGCGGTGCTACTGCCATAGTTTGCCACCGGGATCCACCGAGGTATAAACGCGGTCGTTCTGGATTTTGTCTCGTATTCAAAAACTACGGTATATGGATAGGCCGTGGGTGTATACTCAAAAACGAGCACGCGGTCATCTGCGTAGAGTGTACCGCCAGAAACAGCGCTCACGTCTTTAAAATCCCTTTCTTTAAAGACCTCCTTCTCATTGCCCATCATATCATAAATGGTTGCCCTGATGTCTTTTATTTTACGATCGTCATCGTAAAAAACATACGCGCCCACATCCCCATTGCCTGATTTGTTATAAACCGAAACAACTTTATAGACCTTTTCTATAAGAATTTTGGGATCTGTGATATCATAGGTGATACGCTCTTCGCGAACCACGCTATCGGCATTTTCAAGTAAAGAGGGATCTACGGTTACCGGGGAGAATTCAACATTCTGAGAATAGGAATGAAACGCACTTAAAAGAAGAAAAAAACGTATTAAATATTTCATAAAATTTGGGGTCTTTGCAAATAAAGTAAAAACACCCCACTTAATCAAATACTTACTCTCTATTTTTTGAATCTATGGAAATCGTTACGGGACCATCATTAACTAAAGAAACCTGCATATCTGCCCCAAAAATGCCCGTTTTTACCGGTTTTTTAAGCATATCTGAGAGTTTATTAATGAACATTTCATAAAGCGGGATGGCGTGTTCGGGTTTTGCAGAATTTAGAAAAGAAGGTCGGTTTCCTTTTTTTGTACTTGCAAAAAGGGTAAACTGACTAATCACTAAAATTTCTCCATCCTGATCAAGAATAGATTCGTTCATTAAACCATCAGCATCACTAAATATCCGCAAACCACAGATTTTCCGAACGAGCCAATCCATATCTTCCTCCGTATCATCGTGACCTATGCCCAATAAAACAAGAAAACCGCTTTTGATACCGGCATGCACTTTTCCGTCAATACTTACTGAAGCTTTGCTAACGCGTTGAATGATTGTACGCATGTTTTACTATTGTAATTTTTATTGCTATTAGAATTTTAGGGAT